>NZ_CP151800.1:0-1200000 GCF_038449125.1 Kosakonia sp. BYX6
GTTCCTGCACCGGCGGAACCGACCTACCGCTCAAACGTCAACATGAAACACACCTTTGATAACTTCGTCGAAGGTAAATCCAACCAGCTAGCCCGCGCGGCGGCTCGCCAGGTGGCGGATAACCCAGGCGGCGCCTATAACCCGCTGTTTTTATATGGCGGCACCGGTTTGGGTAAAACTCACCTGTTACACGCGGTGGGTAACGGCATTGTGGCGCGAAAACCCAATGCCAAAGTGGTGTATATGCACTCCGAGCGCTTTGTCCAGGACATGGTAAAAGCCCTGCAAAACAATGCGATCGAAGAGTTTAAACGCTACTACCGTTCCGTTGACGCGCTGCTGATTGACGATATTCAATTCTTTGCCAATAAAGAACGATCCCAGGAAGAGTTTTTCCACACCTTTAACGCCCTGCTGGAAGGTAATCAGCAGATCATTCTCACCTCGGATCGCTATCCGAAAGAGATCAACGGCGTTGAGGATCGTTTGAAATCCCGCTTCGGTTGGGGCTTAACGGTCGCGATCGAGCCGCCGGAGCTGGAAACCCGCGTAGCGATCCTGATGAAAAAGGCCGACGAAAACGATATTCGTCTGCCGGGCGAAGTGGCCTTCTTTATTGCTAAGCGCCTGCGCTCCAATGTGCGTGAGCTGGAAGGGGCGCTGAACCGCGTTATCGCCAACGCCAACTTTACCGGCCGCGCTATTACCATCGATTTCGTGCGTGAAGCGCTGCGCGATCTGCTGGCGCTCCAGGAAAAGCTGGTCACCATCGACAACATTCAAAAGACGGTGGCGGAGTACTACAAAATCAAGGTAGCGGATCTGCTGTCAAAGCGGCGTTCCCGTTCGGTAGCCCGCCCGCGCCAGATGGCGATGGCGCTGGCAAAGGAGTTGACCAACCACAGTCTGCCGGAAATCGGCGATGCTTTTGGCGGTCGAGACCACACTACCGTGCTGCATGCCTGCCGTAAGATTGAGCAGTTGCGTGAAGAAAGCCATGATATCAAAGAAGATTTTTCCAATTTAATCAGAACATTATCTTCGTGACGCTATGAAATTTACCGTTGAACGTGAACATTTATTAAAGCCGCTGCAACAAGTTAGCGGCCCGCTGGGTGGACGCCCGACGCTGCCTATTCTCGGTAATCTGCTGCTTCAGGTTACTGAAGGCGCGCTGTCGCTGACCGGTACCGATCTCGAAATGGAGATGGTAGCCCGCGTTGCGCTTGTCCAGCCGCATGATCAGGGCGCGACCACTGTACCGGCGCGTAAGTTTTTCGACATTTGTCGCGGTCTGCCGGAAGGCGCGGAAATCGCGGTGCAACTGGAAGGCGAACGGATGTTGATTCGCTCCGGGCGCAGCCGTTTCTCCCTTTCTACCTTGCCTGCGGCGGATTTCCCGAACCTGGATGACTGGCAGAGCGAAGTGGAGTTCACGCTTCCGCAAGCGACGATGAAGCGTCTGATCGAAGCGACTCAGTTTTCTATGGCGCATCAGGATGTGCGTTACTACTTAAACGGCATGCTGTTTGAAACTGAAGGTGAAGAGCTGCGTACCGTGGCGACCGACGGTCACCGCCTGGCGGTTTGTTCAATGCCGATTGGCGAATCCTTGCCGAACCATTCGGTGATCGTGCCGCGTAAAGGCGTCATTGAATTAATGCGTATGCTTGACGGCGGCGACACACCGCTGCGTGTGCAGATTGGCAGCAATAACATTCGCGCGCATGTCGGCGACTTTATCTTCACTTCCAAGCTGGTTGATGGCCGTTTCCCGGATTATCGCCGCGTATTGCCGAAGAACCCGGACAAAACGCTGGAAGCGGGTTGTGATTCTCTGAAGCAGGCGTTTGCCCGCGCCGCGATTCTCTCCAACGAGAAATTCCGCGGTGTGCGTCTTTATGTCAGCGAGAATCAGATCAAAATCACCGCTAACAACCCGGAACAGGAAGAAGCGGAAGAGTTTCTCGATGTCATCTATGGCGGCAGCGAAATGGAAATCGGCTTTAACGTCAGCTATGTGCTGGATGTGCTGAATGCGCTGAAGTGCGAGAATGTACGCATTCTGCTGACGGATTCTGTTTCTAGCGTGCAGATTGAAGATGCGGCGTCGCAAAGCGCGGCCTACGTTGTCATGCCAATGCGCTTGTAGTTCTTGTATGGGGCTGGTTTACTTGCCATTTCGCCACCCGGCAGTGCTCGAAATGCTCACGTACTTCGTGTACGCTCCGCTTTCTGTGCGCTGGCGGTCAACGAACTGGCTGCGACACCCACGCCCCTAAACTGATGCACTGAACTATGTCACTGACGCGATTACTGATAAAAGATTTCCGTAATATCGAGAATGCGGATCTCGCGTTATCCCCCGGCTTTAATTTTCTGGTTGGCGCCAACGGCAGCGGCAAAACCAGCGTTCTGGAAGCTATCTATACACTCGGTCATGGCCGGGCGTTTCGCAGTTTGCAAATTGGTCGCGTCATTCGCCATGAGCAGGAGTCGTTTGTCCTGCATGGGCGCTTGCAGGGTGAAGAGCGGGAAACCGCAATAGGCCTGACCAAAGACAAGCTTGGCGACAGCAAAGTGCGCATCGACGGCACCGACGGCCATAAAGTGGCCGAACTGGCGCTGCTCATGCCGATGCAACTGATCACGCCCGAGGGATTTACTTTACTCAACGGCGGCCCCAAATACCGGAGAGCGTTCCTTGATTGGGGATGCTTTCACAACGAAACCGGGTTTTTCACCGCCTGGAGCAATCTCAAACGCCTGCTGAAACAGCGCAATGCCGCGTTGCGCCAGGTGAGTCATTACGCGCAACTGCGCCCGTGGGACAAAGAACTGATCCCGCTGGCGGAGCAAATCAGCCGCTGGCGCGCCGAATACAGCGCCGCCATCGCCGAAGATATGGCAGATACCTGCCGACAATTTTTGCCCGAGTTCTCTCTGACTTTTTCTTTTCAGCGCGGCTGGGAAAAAGAGACGGACTATGGCGACGTGCTGGAGCGCAATTTTGAGCGCGACCGCATGCTGACCTACACCGCACACGGCCCGCACAAAGCGGATTTTCGCATTCGTGCGGACGGCGCGCCGGTAGAAGACACGCTTTCTCGTGGGCAGTTAAAACTCCTGATGTGCGCGCTGCGCCTGGCGCAGGGAGAATTTTTAACACGCGTTAGCGGGCGGCGCTGTTTATACCTGATAGATGATTTTGCCTCAGAACTTGATGACGAAAAGCGTGGGCTGTTAGCCAGTCGGTTAAAAGCCACGCAGTCGCAAGTTTTCGTCAGCGCCATTAGCGCTGAACACGTTATGGACATGTCGGACAAAAATTCGAAGATGTTCACCGTGGAAAAGGGTAAAATAACGGATTAACCCAAGACTAAATGAGCGAGAAACGTTGATGTCGAATTCTTATGACTCCTCCAGTATCAAAGTCCTGAAAGGGCTGGATGCGGTGCGTAAGCGCCCGGGTATGTATATCGGCGATACGGATGACGGCACCGGTCTGCACCATATGGTATTCGAGGTGGTAGATAACGCTATCGACGAAGCGCTCGCGGGGTACTGTAAAGACATTATCGTCACTATCCATAGCGATAATTCTGTCTCCGTACAGGATGATGGCCGTGGTATTCCGACCGGCATTCACCCGGAAGAGGGTGTTTCCGCAGCGGAAGTGATCATGACCGTGCTGCACGCAGGCGGTAAATTTGACGATAACTCCTATAAAGTTTCCGGCGGTCTGCACGGTGTCGGCGTTTCGGTTGTAAACGCCCTGTCGCAGAAACTGGAATTGGTTATCCAGCGCGATAACAAAGTTCACCGCCAGCTTTACGCGCACGGCGTGCCGCAGGCACCGCTGGAAGTGACGGGTGACACGGATAAAACCGGTACGATGGTCCGTTTCTGGCCAAGTTACGAAACCTTCACCAATACCACCGAATTCGAATATGAAATTCTGGCAAAACGCCTGCGCGAGCTGTCATTCCTGAACTCCGGCGTTTCCATTCGCCTGCGCGACAAACGCGACGGCAAAGAAGACCATTTCCACTACGAAGGCGGCATCAGGGCGTTTGTTGAATACCTCAACAAAAACAAAACGCCGATCCACCCGAATATCTTCTATTTCTCCACCGAAAAAGACGGTATCGGCGTCGAAGTTGCGCTGCAATGGAACGATGGTTTCCAGGAAAATATCTACTGCTTTACCAACAATATTCCGCAGCGTGACGGCGGTACTCACCTTGCGGGGTTCCGTGCGGCGATGACCCGTACGCTGAACGCCTACATGGACAAAGAAGGCTACAGCAAAAAAGCCAAAGTCAGCGCCACCGGCGATGACGCTCGTGAAGGCCTGATTGCGGTTGTTTCCGTGAAAGTGCCGGACCCGAAATTCTCCTCGCAGACCAAAGACAAACTGGTTTCCTCTGAGGTGAAATCGGCGGTTGAACAGCAGATGAACGAACTGCTGGCTGAGTACTTGCTGGAAAACCCGTCTGACGCGAAAATCGTGGTCGGTAAGATTATCGATGCGGCGCGTGCCCGTGAAGCGGCGCGTAAAGCGCGTGAAATGACCCGTCGTAAAGGCGCGCTGGACCTGGCAGGTTTGCCGGGCAAACTGGCGGATTGTCAGGAACGCGACCCGGCGCTGTCCGAACTCTACTTAGTGGAAGGGGACTCGGCGGGCGGTTCTGCGAAGCAGGGCCGTAACCGTAAGAACCAGGCGATTTTGCCGCTGAAAGGTAAAATCCTCAACGTAGAGAAAGCGCGCTTCGACAAAATGCTCTCTTCGCAGGAAGTGGCGACGCTTATCACCGCGCTGGGTTGCGGCATTGGCCGCGATGAGTACAACCCGGACAAACTGCGCTATCACAGCATCATTATCATGACCGATGCGGACGTCGATGGTTCGCACATCCGTACGCTGCTGTTGACCTTCTTCTACCGTCAGATGCCGGAAATTGTTGAGCGCGGCCACGTTTATATCGCGCAGCCGCCGCTATACAAAGTGAAGAAAGGCAAGCAAGAACAGTACATTAAAGATGATGATGCGATGGATCAGTATCAAATCTCTATCGCACTGGATGGCGCCACGCTGCACACCACCGAAGGTGCACCAGCCCTGCAAGGCGAAGCGCTGGAAAAAATGGTGTCTGAGTACAACGCCGTACAGAAAATGATTGGCCGCATGGAACGCCGCTTCCCGCGCTCGTTGCTGAAAGAGCTTGTCTATCAGCCGACGCTGGCGGAAGCCGAACTCAGCAACGAACAGACCGTGACTCGCTGGGTTTCTCAGCTGGTGACTGTGCTGAACGAGAATGAAGCCCACGGCAGCACCTGGAAATACGACGTGCGTGAAAACGCCGAGCTGAGCATGTTCGAGCCGATTATTCGCGTGCGCACCCACGGTGTGGATACCGATTACCCGCTCGATCACGAGTTTGTGACCGGTGGCGAATACCGTCGTCTCTGCACGCTGGGCGAGAAACTGCGTGGTCTGATCGAGGACGACGCGTTTATCGAACGTGGCGAACGCCGCCAGCCTATCGCGAGCTTCGAGCAAGCGCTGGACTGGCTGGTGAAAGAGTCCCGTCGTGGTCTTTCCATTCAGCGCTATAAAGGTCTGGGCGAAATGAACCCGGATCAGCTATGGGAAACCACCATGGATCCGGAAAGCCGCCGTATGCTGCGCGTTACCGTGAAAGATGCGATTGCCGCCGATCTGCTGTTCACTACGTTAATGGGTGATGCGGTTGAACCGCGCCGCGCCTTTATCGAAGAGAACGCGCTGAAAGCGGCCAACATCGATATTTA
Organism: Kosakonia sp. BYX6; assembly: GCF_038449125.1. Taxonomy (NCBI): domain Bacteria; kingdom Pseudomonadati; phylum Pseudomonadota; class Gammaproteobacteria; order Enterobacterales; family Enterobacteriaceae; genus Kosakonia; species Kosakonia calanthes. The sequence goes on from NZ_CP151800.1 coordinate 5,815, forward strand.
ATCTTTTCTTAGCCGAATCATGTAGGCCGGATAAGGCGTAGCCGCCATCCGGCAAAAATTGCCCGGCAGCTAAAAGGGGAATCCCGGTTCCCCTTTCTATCCTCCTTTTCTCCCCGTCACGCTGCTGTTTTTTGAGCGGAATCGCGTTAGCATGAATGCGGAAATTTCTCATCTGGGGATCTCATGGCTATTAAACTTATTGCAATTGATATGGACGGCACCCTGCTGTTGCCGGACCACACCATCTCTCCCGCAGTTAAAAATGCGATTGCCGCCGCACGTGAACGCGGTGTGAATGTGGTGCTGACCACCGGCCGGCCTTACGCGGGTGTGCATAGCTATATGAAAGAGCTGCATATGGAACGGGAAGGTGATTATTGCATCACGTATAACGGCGCCCTGGTGCAGAACGCCAGCGATGGCAGCACCGTGGCGCAAACCGCGCTAAGCTATGACGATTATCGGTATCTGGAAAAACTCTCCCGCGAAGTGGGTTCCCATTTCCATGCGCTGGATCGCAACACGCTGTACACCGCTAACCGTGATATCAGCTACTACACGGTGCATGAATCCTACGTCGCGACCATTCCGCTGGTATTCTGTGAAGCGGAAAATATGGACCCGGAAACGCAATTCCTGAAAGTGATGATGATTGATGAACCGACCATCCTCGACCAGGCCATTGCCCGCATTCCCCCGGAAGTGAAAGAGAAATACACCGTGCTGAAAAGTGCGCCGTACTTCCTCGAAATCCTTGATAAGCGGGTCAACAAAGGCACAGGCGTGAAATCCCTTGCCGATGCGCTGAACATCAAACCGGAAGAGATCATGGCGATTGGCGATCAGGAAAACGACATCGCGATGATTGAATTCGCCGGTGTTGGCGTGGCGATGGATAACGCGATCCCGTCCGTCAAAGAGGCGGCGAATTTCGTCACCAAATCTAACCTGGAAGACGGCGTTGCCTACGCAATTGAGAAGTTCGCGCTGAAATAAGTTCCCTTCCTATCCGCTCCAGCCCGCGCCCTGCGCGGGTTTTTTTTACCCTTCACACTCCACAGCATCCTGATAACAACTTTCTTACGAATTGTCGTTTTTGTGATCTAAATTGTAGTACAACACACAATGATTGTACTACGATTGGTTCGCGCTATGAGTTGAAGCAAGCATATTTGTACTTCAATGTTGAGGGAAATTGCGCCAGAGGCGATAAAGTAGTGGTACAGAAAATGTTGCTAAGGACGTTTTATGACCATGAACAAAACCGACCGCATTATCGTTTCCCTCGGTCGCCAGATTATCAGCGGCAAATATGTGCCGGGATCGGCGCTCCCCGCAGAAGCTGACCTCTGCGAGGAGTTCGAAACCTCGCGCAACATTATCCGTGAGGTTTACCGCTCGCTGATGGCGAAGCGCCTGATCGAGATGAAGCGCTATCGCGGCGCGTTTGTCGCCCCGCGTAACCAGTGGAACTACCTCGATACCGAGGTGCTGCAATGGGTGCTGGAGCACGATTACGACCCGCGACTCATTAGCGCGATGAGTGAAGTGCGAAACCTGGTGGAACCCGCCATTGCCCGTTGGGCGGCGGAACGCGCCACCTCCAGCGACCTCGCGCAAATTGAGTCGGCGCTCAACGACATGATCGCCAACAACCAGAACCGGGATGCGTTTAACGAAGCGGATATCCGCTATCACGAAGCGGTGCTGCAATCGGTGCACAACCCGGTATTGCAACAGTTGAGTGTGGCGATCAGCTCACTGCAACGTGCGGTATTTGAACGAACCTGGATGGGCGATGAGGCGAACATGCCCAAAACCCTACAGGAACATAAGGCGCTGTTCGATGCGATTCGCCATCAGGACAGCAGTGCAGCAGAGCAGGCGGCGCTCACTATGATCGCCAGCTCGACACGAAGGTTGAAGGAAATCACATGACAGCTCGCTACATCGCAATCGACTGGGGGTCCACCAACTTACGCGCCTGGTATTTTCAGGATGGCGTATGCCAGGACAGCAGGCACTCTGAAGCGGGAGTCACCCGCCTCAATGGCCGCGCCCCCGAAGCGGTGTTAGCAGAAGTGACCGAGGGCTGGAACAGCGACAGCACACCAGTGGTGATGGCGGGTATGGTTGGCAGCAACGCAGGATGGAAAATCGCCCCTTATCTGCCGTGCCCAACCTCGCTTAATGGCATCGGCGAGCGTTTAACCCAGGTCAAAGAGAATGTGTGGATAATCCCCGGCCTGTGCGTTTCGCGCGATGACAACCACAACGTGATGCGCGGCGAAGAGACACAGTTGCTGGGCGCCAGCGAATTAGCCCCCTCCTCGCTGTACGTGATGCCCGGCACCCACTGCAAATGGGTACAGGCTGATCACGACTATATTCATGATTTTCGCACTGTCATGACCGGTGAACTGCATCATCTCCTGCTGCGCCACTCGCTGGTCGGCGCGGGGTTACCGGAACAATCCGCCAGTGATGACGCCTTCGACGCAGGCCTGACGCGCGGTCTCGCGTCGCCTGAAATCCTGCCGCAGCTTTTTGAAGTTCGCGCCGCTCACGTGCTGGAGAGTTTGCCGCGCGAACAGGTGAGCGAATTCCTTTCGGGCCTGCTGATCGGCGGCGAAGTGGCGACCATGAACGCCCGCTTCGCCGGTTCGCAGGCAATCACGCTGGTCGCCAGCGCCTCCCTTTCTGCCCGTTATCAGCGTGCTTTTCGCGCCATCGGGCGGGCGGTCAACACGCTGGATGGCGACACGGCATTTCAGGCAGGTATCAGGAGGATTGCCCATGCAGTGGCAAACTAAGCTTCCGCTGATCGCCATTTTACGTGGCATCAAACCGGACGAGGCGCGCGAGCATGTCGCCGCCGTACTGGACGCAGGTTTTGACGCAGTCGAAATTCCGCTCAACTCCCCGCAATGGGAAACCAGCATTGCCGATATCGTCGAAACGTTTGGCGATCGCGCGTTGATTGGCGGCGGCACCGTGCTGAAGCCAGAGCAGGTCGATCAACTGGCGCAAATGGGCTGCAAGCTGATTGTCACGCCGAACACGCAACCGGACGTGATTCGCCGCGCGGTGAGTCACGGCATGACAATCTGCCCCGGCTGCGCGACCGCCAGCGAAGCTTTCACCGCGCTGGAAGCCGGTGCGCAGGCGCTGAAAATTTTCCCGTCATCGGCCTTCGGCCCGGATTACATCAAAGCCTTGAAAGCGGTCTTACCGCCGGATGTCCCGGTGTTTGCCGTTGGCGGCGTGACGCCGGAAAACTTGACTCAATGGTTACAAGCGGGCTGTGTTGGCGCGGGGCTGGGCAGCGATCTTTATCGCGCCGGGCAGCCGGTTAGCCGCACCGCCGAGCAGGCGAAAGCATTTGTTAAAGCGTATCAAGAGGCAGTGCAATGAAAATCACCAAACTGACGACATACCGTTTACCGCCGCGCTGGATGTTCCTGAAAATTGAAACTGACGAAGGCGTAGTCGGCTGGGGAGAGCCGGTCATCGAAGGGCGCGCGCGCACCGTTGAAGCCGCCGTCCATGAGCTGGGCGAATATTTAATTGGCCAAGATCCGGCGCGCATCAACGATTTATGGCAAGTGATGTACCGCGCGGGTTTCTACCGTGGCGGCCCGATTTTGATGAGCGCCATCGCCGGAATCGACCAGGCGCTGTGGGATATCAAAGGCAAAGTGCTGAACGCGCCGGTATGGCAGCTCATGGGTGGCCTGGTGCGCGACAAAATCAAAGCCTACAGCTGGGTGGGCGGCGACCGTCCGGCAGAGGTGATCGACGGGATTAAAACCCTGCGCAATATCGGTTTCGACACCTTTAAATTAAACGGCTGCGAAGAGTTAGGCATTATCGATGATTCCCGCAAAGTGGACGCGGCGGTCAATACCGTGGCACAAATCCGTGAAGCCTTCGGCAATCAAATTGAATTTGGTCTCGATTTCCACGGCCGTGTCAGCGCACCGATGGCCAAAGTGTTAATTAAAGAGCTGGAACCGTATCGTCCGCTGTTTATTGAAGAACCGGTGCTGGCCGAGCAGGCGGAATATTACCCGCGCCTCGCCGCACAGACCCATATTCCGATTGCCGCCGGTGAACGTATGTTCTCGCGCTTCGAATTCAAACGCGTGCTGGAAGCGGGCGGGCTGGCGATTTTGCAGCCGGATCTCTCCCACGCCGGCGGTATTACCGAGTGCTACAAAATTGCCGGGATGGCCGAAGCCTACGATGTGGCGCTCGCGCCGCACTGCCCGCTTGGCCCGATCGCGCTGGCAGCGTGCCTGCACGTGGACTTTGTGTCGCACAATGCGGTGTTCCAGGAACAAAGCATGGGCATTCACTACAACAAAGGTGCCGAGTTGCTCGACTTCGTTAAAAACAAAGAAGACTTCAACATGGAAGGCGGCTTCTTTAAACCGTTAATGAAACCGGGCCTCGGCGTGGAGATTGACGAAGAGAAAGTGATTGAACTGAGCAAGAATGCGCCAGACTGGCGTAACCCGGTTTGGCGTCTCCCCGACGGCGTAATAGCCGAGTGGTAACCGATTTGTAGGCCGGATAAGCGAAGCGCCATCCGGCGATCGCGATACCATCCGGCAATAAAATTTTTATTAAAAACAAAACACCCTCTGTATTTAACAGGGCATGGTGAGCGGCTTCGCTATGCCCAAAACCCGGAGACAGACAGTTATGGATATTTCTGTAACGACTGCAAAACCAGGGCGTCGCCGTTATTTGACGCTGCTGATGATCTTTATCACGGTCGTCATTTGTTATGTCGATCGCGCCAACCTGGCGGTGGCCTCTGCGCATATTCAGGAAGAATTCGGTATCAGCAAAGCGGAAATGGGCTACGTCTTTTCGGCCTTCGCCTGGCTGTACACGCTGTGCCAAATTCCCGGCGGCTGGTTCCTCGACCGCGTCGGCTCTCGCCTGACCTATTTCATCGCTATTTTTGGCTGGTCGGTCGCCACGCTGTTCCAGGGCTTCGCCACCGGCTTGCTCTCGCTGATTGGCCTGCGCGCCATCACCGGTGTTTTTGAAGCCCCGGCTTTTCCGACCAACAACCGCATGGTGACCAGTTGGTTCCCGGAGCGCGAACGCGCGTCAGCGGTCGGTTTCTACACCTCCGGGCAGTTTGTCGGTCTGGCCTTTCTCACTCCGCTGCTTATTTGGATCCAGGAACTGCTGAGCTGGCACTGGGTGTTTATCATCACCGGCGGTATCGGCATCATCTGGTCGTTTATCTGGATTAAGGTCTACCAGCCGCCGCGCCTGACCAAAAGTGTTGGCCAGGCGGAACTGGACTACATCAAAGAGGGCGGCGGCCTGATCGATGGCGACGCGCCGGTGAAAAAAGAGGCGCGCCAGCCGCTGACCAAATCAGAGTGGAAACTGGTTTTCCACCGCAAACTGGTTGGTGTTTATATTGGGCAATTTGCTGTCACCTCAACGCTGTGGTTCTTCCTGACCTGGTTCCCGAACTATTTGACCCAGGAAAAAGGCATCACCGCGCTGAAAGCGGGCTTTATGACCACCGTCCCGTTCCTCGCCGCGTTCTTTGGCGTGCTGCTGTCCGGCTGGGTCGCCGATACGCTGGTGAAAAAAGGCTATTCGCTGGGGATTGCGCGTAAAACGCCGATTATCTGCGGCTTGCTGATCTCCACCTGCATCATGGGCGCGAACTACACCAACGATCCGCTGTGGATTATGTCGCTGATGGCGCTGGCCTTCTTCGGTAACGGCTTTGCGTCTATCACCTGGTCGCTGGTCTCTTCGCTGGCGCCGATGCGCCTGATCGGCTTGACCGGCGGGGTGTTTAATTTCGTCGGCGGTTTGGGCGGCATCACCGTACCGCTGGTGATTGGCTACCTGGCGCAGGATTACGGCTTTGGCCCGGCGCTGGTGTATATCTCCGCCGTGGCGCTGATCGGCGCGCTCTCCTACATTTTGCTGGTGGGCGATGTGAAGCGAGTAGGCTAACGCCGCGTATTCCGCTACCCTGAGGCTACTTATGGCTTCAGGGTATTTTCATGAAACAGCTCACCTTCGCCCCGCGCAACCATCAACTCACCAACATCAACACCTGGACCCCGGACAGCCAATGGCTGGTGTTCGATGTGCGCCCTTCGGGGGCGTCGTTTACCAGTAAAACCATCGAACGGGTTAATGTGCACAGCGGCAAGGTTGAGGTGCTGTATACCGCGCCGGACAGTGCGCATGTCGGCGTGGTGACGGTTAACCCGCAGTCAGAAAAGTATGTATTTATTCACGGCCCGGAGAACCCGGACGCCGACTGGCAATATGATTTCCACCATCGCCGCGGTGTCGTCACCGAACATGGCCGCACGCAAAACCTCGATGCGCTGGATATCACCGCGCCTTACACGCCCGGCGCACTGCGCGGCGGCACGCATGTGCATGTTTTCAGCCCGAACGGTGAAAATGTCAGCTTTACCTATAACGATCACGTAATGCACGAGCTTTCCCCGGCGCGCGATCTGCGCAATGTCGCCGTTTCCGCGCCGTTTGGCCCGGTCACCCCGCCTTGTACGCATCCGCGCGAATATGGCGGCAGCCACTGGAGCGTACTGGTTAGCCGCACCACGCCGACTCCTGCGCCCGGCAGCGATGAGATCAATCGCGCTTATGAAGAAGGTTGGGTCGGCAACCAGCGGCTGGCGTTTATTGGCGATACGCTGTCAGTCAGTGGGGAAAAAGTGCCGGAGCTGTTTATTGTCGAATTACCGAACGATGAGCAGGGCTGGAAAACGCCAGGCGACGCGCCGCTGGCGGGAAGCGAACAAGCATTGCCCGCGCCGCCAAAAGGCGTGCAGCAACGGCGCCTGACTTTTACCCATCAAAAGGCGTATCCGGGGCTGGTCAATGTGCCACGCCACTGGGTGCGCGCGAACCCGCAAGCCACCGACATTGCGTTTTTAATGCGTGATAACGCAGGTGTTGTGCAGCTTTGGCTGATAAGCCCGGATGGCGGCGAATCGCGCCAGTTAACGCGCACCGAAAACGGCATTCAGTCGGCGTTTAACTGGCATCCTTCCGGCAACGCGCTGGGGTTTGTGCTGGATAATCGCATCGCGGTGTGTGACGCGAAGCGCGGTGATATCACCTTTTTAACGTCCGGTAATGCAAAGGTGCCGTCTGCGGATGCAGTGGTTTTTTCGCCGGATGGCAAACAGATTGCCTGGATGGAAGAGGTCGACGGTTTCCGCCAGTTATGGATGACAGAAACCAATCTGTAAGTTAGTGCGCAGGCATTGGCGCGGGCGGGATCAGCGAGTTAGTGGCTCTGTTTTCCCGCTCGCTTTTTTCGACCCGCGATTTGACCGAGTTATCCCGGCGAAAGAGATCCCACGGCAGCAGCAGAGTGTCCATGATGGCGGTGAAAGGCATATCCAGCGCCACCAGCGACTTGGTGCCAATCCCGGTGTCATCGTCCGATAACATCTCCGAACTGGCGCGCGTGCCAGGGTAAACGCCCTCTTTGCCGCCCGTATGCGACATCACGCTGGAACACCCCGTTAGTACCACCCCGCAAAACAATGCAGAAACTATAAGAATTGTTTTCATATTCGATTGATCATCGTTGTTTGTAATTTTAATGCTGTTTGGGCGGTTATAGCCTTCCGCCAGGGAAAGCAACAGCATTAACGCTCCGCTCTGTGGCGGCATTCGCACTTTAACCCTTTGTGCTGTGATCCCAGTCTATGCACTGCGTGAGAAAGTGCAAAAAAAAGTCAGTATCGCGCCCTTGAAAATACTCCGCGCAACCACATTTTAGGAGTGTAGCCGGGGAACACGCCGCAAGGGTGTTTGGCTGCATTGCATGACGACCTGTCCATTGTGGAAGGTTCTTCACAATCTCGCTGATTTCAGGAGCTTTTAAGTATGCGTAACTTTGATCTTTCCCCACTGTATCGTTCAGCTATCGGTTTTGATCGCCTGTTTAACCTGTTAGAAAACAACCCGAACCAGAGCAACAACGGTTACCCTCCATACAACGTTGAGTTAGTGGATGAAAACCACTATCGCATCGCTATCGCTGTGGCAGGCTTCGCCGAGAGCGAACTGGACATTACCGCGCAGGACAATCTGCTGGTGGTGAAAGGTTCCCATACCGCCGAGCAGAAAGAGCGCAGCTATCTCTACCAGGGCATCGCCGAACGTAACTTCGAGCGTAAATTCCAACTGGCAGAAAACATTCACGTCAACGGCGCCAATCTGGTGAACGGCCTGCTCTATATCGAGCTGGAACGCGTTATCCCGGAAGAGAAAAAACCGCGCCGTATCGAAATTAACTAATTGTGTCGGGTCGCCCTCGCGGCCCAATCCCAACATGCTCGCCGACAGGGAGCATATGTGAGCCCGCGGGCTCGCAGGTATCAACTCGCTTCTTAGAAGGAGAAACACCATGCGTAACTATGATTTATCCCCACTTCTGCGCCAGTGGATTGGTTTTGACAAATTAGCCAACGCGCTGCAAAGCACCACCGAGCAACAGGCGTTCCCGCCCTACAACATTGAAAAGGGCGATGATAACCACTATCGCATTACCCTTGCGCTGGCGGGTTTCCGTCAGGAAGAGCTGGATATCCAGCTGGAGAACGGTCGCCTGACCATCAAAGGCACCCCGGAAAAACCGGCCAACGAACCGAAATGGCTCCATCAAGGGCTGGTGATTCAGCCGTTCAGCCTGAGCTTTACGCTGGCGGATTTTATGGAAGTTTCTGGCGCAACCTTTACCAACGGCTTACTGCATATCGATTTGCTGCGTAACGTGCCGGAAAGCGCCGCGCCGCAGCGCATCGCCATCAGCGAACGCCCGGCGTTGAATAGCTAAGCTATCCATTAATACTTTCAGCCCTGCTTCCTGGCAGGGCTTTTTGTTTCTTTCGCTGGCTGGTATACACTTGAGCAATTGCGGGATTCTGGAGACGGTTATGCTTGGCGAACAGCTTGAGATTGAAGGACTTATCGGCGTAGGGCGCGCTCAATTAGCACTCGAACCCGACCAGCATATTTATACCTTTATTGGTCCTAACGGCGTGGGTAAAACCAAAATGCTGGAAGCGCTGTTCCAGGTCTTATTTTTTAATAATGAGCTGGTAAAAAAAGCACTGACCTCGCATGACCCGGCTTTTTTCAGCTTCAAATCATTCTCCACAAATCGCCCTGAGTTATCCGTTCTGCAAACAGAAGGGAATTATTCTCCACCCTGGCCGATTGCTCGTAAATTCTTGCCTGCGTCGTTGGCGCATCACCTTCCAGTCGTTTTTCTGGGTGCCCAGTCTCGTGGGACGATAACGCAGGAAAATGGGATTCCTAACATCGCTTTAGGCGCGCTGGAAACACGTAGAAGGGTCTATTTCCAGTCTCTGGCAAGGCAGATGCAATTTGATTTCGGCTCCATGAATATGTCCGCCAGTATTCAGGAGTGGTTTATCTCAATTGCCCGTTCATCTAATCGTTGGCAGAAAAGTGAAGATAACCGCGAAATAGAAATTTCGACGGTTCTGCGGTTATTGCATGAAATCGACGCGCGAATTGACCCGGAGTTTATGGAAATTGGCGGCGATGATCGGGTCAGCTTAAAAGTTGACGGGCAGATTCGCGAGATAAGCCAATTAAGCTCTGGCTTTACTTCCATCCTTAAGCTGATTCAGGCCATCGTTTCGGGTTATAGCTATTTCACGAATGAAAGCAACATTCAGAGGGTGAAGGGCGTTGTTTTTATTGATGAGATAGAAAGTCATCTGCATCTTTCCTGGCAGGCGAACATCATTCCGTTGTTGAAGAAATTGTTCCCCAACACCACTTTTTACATCACCACGCACTCATCCATTGTCCTCGCGCAGCTTAAAGAAGGCGAAGCGTATAACCTTTACCGGGATGAGGATGGGATTGTTAAAACCAAAAAAATAGCCGCACCGAATAAAGCCGCCCTGGCTGATATTCTGAAAGATTTGTTTAGCGTTGATATTAACCAGATGAAGCTTGAGAACAGCAGCGTGTACTCTGTTGCCTGATGGCGCTTCGCTTATCAGGCCTACTCAATAACTTCTCAACTTGTTGTTATGAAAGATTTTGTAGGCCGGGTAAGGCATAGCCGCCGCCCGACATAAACGCTGCTCTATCCTTTGTCTTCAATTTGAAGGCTCCGAATCCGGAGCCTTTTTTGTTTATGCCCGCACACGCTGCAAAAACCGCTGGCGCCACGGTTTCAGCACAAAGAACGCCAGCAGCGCACAGAGAATATCCAGCGTAATGGCGCAGCCAAACACCAGGTTCCAGCTACCGGTTTGCTGATACATCAGCGCCGCCAGCGGGCCGCCGAAGATCGAACCAATTCCCTGCGAGATATAAAGCCAGCCGTAATTCGAGGTCGCGTGCTGTGTGCCGAAGGTATCGGTCAGCGTCGCCGGGAACAACGAGAAGATCTCGCCCCAGCCGAAGAAAACCACCCCGGAAAGCAGCACAAACAGCAGCGGATCATCTTTGCACAGCAGCCACAGTGCCATCGCACAACCTTCCAGACCGAAGGCGACAAACATCATATTCTCGCGGCCAATGCGGTCGGAAATATAACCGCACACCGGGCGCGTTAAGCCATTCATAAAGCGGTCGATGGTCATCGCCAGCGGTAACGCCGCCATGCCCATCACTGTTACCGCCGTAATACCGAAATCTTCGGCGAAAATCGCCATTTGCGAGGTCACCATCAGGCCGGACGTGGACATCATGGTCATCATCACAAACATCAGCCAGAACAGCGGTTTACGCAGCATCTCTTTGGAGGTGAAGCTTTTATCGCTCATCGTCAGGTTGCTGTTGATCTCCTGCGTGCTCACGCGCTGCGGCGCGCGCAGACCCTGGCTGGCGAGAAAACCGACCACCGCCATTACCAAACCAAATTGCCACAGCGTGTTCTCCAGCCCTTTGGCCGCCAGCGATTGAGTCACCGGGAAAGTAGTGAGGATCGCGCCCATGCCGTAGCCTGCCGCCACCATCCCTGTGGCAAACCCGCGTTTTTCCGGGAACCAGCGCACCATCAGGCCAACCACGCCGATATAGACAATCCCGGTGCCGAGGCCGCCCAGCACGCCGTAATAAAGGTAGAGTTCCGTCAGGCTGCTGATGGTCGCGGTCAGCATCCAGCTCACGCCGCTCAGCACGGTGCCGATGGCAATCAAACGGCGCGGGCCAAATTTATCAATCAACCTTCCCTGGAACGGGGAAAAGAAGGTTTGCAGAATAATCAGCAGGGAAAACGTGAGCTGAATTTCCGCCAGCGGCACGCCGAGCTTTTCCATAAAGGGACGTGTCAGCAGCGCCCAGACATACTGCGGGCTGGAAATCGACACCATGCACAGTAAGCCGAGCGCCAGTTGCACCCATTTCTTTGCCGGGCTTGTCACCACCGCGTTGGTTAAGGTTGTATTTGTCATTCTGCCACCCTGTGTTTAACAAAAGTGGGCTTTTGCATTAACCATGCCATAACCTGTTGTGGCGACAGACATTAAGCAAACGCTTAGCAGGCGTAGGGTTCGCGCGATTACGGGGCTTGCTGGCGCTGCTTTGTTCCAGGGCAGGCTGCTTTATATGGTGCAGTTTTCGCCACATCGCGGGGCGCGAGAAGCCATGGACTTTGTGCGCCACCACCCATACAACCGTGCTTGCCTCTGCCAGAATCCTTGTAGTCATCATGTACAGGGAAAAGATCATGAGTGATATTGCGTTAACCGTGAGCGTGCTGGCGCTGGTTGCCGTGGTAGGGCTGTGGATCGGCAACGTAAAAATACGCGGCGTCGGGTTTGGCATCGGCGGGGTGCTGTTCGGCGGCATTATCGTCGGGCACTTCGTCTTCCAACTGGGCATCCCGTTAAGCAGCCCGATGCTGCTGTTTGTGCAGGAGTTCGGCCTGATCCTCTTCGTTTACACCATCGGCATTCAGGTCGGGCCGGGTTTTTTCGCCTCGCTGCGCGTCTCTGGCCTGCGTCTTAATCTGTTCGCGATTTTAATTGTGCTGATCGGCGGGCTGGTGACGGTGATTTTGCACAAGCTGTTCGCCATTCCGCTGCCGGTGGTGCTGGGGATTTTTTCCGGCGCGGTGACCAATACGCCCGCGCTGGGCGCCGGGCAGCAAATCCTGCGTGATTTGGGGATTTCCGGTTCGCAACTTGACTTGATGGGCACAAGCTACGCGATGGCTTACCCGTTTGGTATTTGCGGGATTTTGCTGACCATGTGGCTGTTACGCGTGCTGTTTCGCGTCAATGTCGACGAAGAAGCCCGCAAACATGACGCCACGCTCAGCAGCGGCGTCTCGCATATTCGTACCATCAATATTCGCGTCGAAAACCCGAATCTCGACAAGATGGCGATTCAGGATGTGCCGATCCTCAATAGCGACAAAATCATCTGCTCGCGCCTGAAACGCGCGGATATGCTGATGGTGCCCTCGCCGGAAACGCTGATTCAGGCCGGAGATTTGTTGCATCTGGTCGGTTTGCCTAAGGATTTGCATAACGCCCAACTGGTGATCGGCCAGGAAGTGGATACGTCACTGTCGACGCGCGGCACGGATTTGCGCGTTGAGCGCGTGGTGGTGACCAACGAAAAAGTGCTCGGCAAAAAAATCCGCGATCTGCATTTCAAAGAGCGCTACGACGTGGTGATTTCTCGCCTCAATCGCGCCGGGGTTGAACTGGTCGCCAGCTCAGATGCCAGCCTGCAGTTCGGTGACATCCTCAATTTGGTTGGGCGCCCAACGGCGATTGAAGCCGTCGCCAATGAAGTGGGCAACGCGCAGCAAAAATTGCAGCAAGTGCAGATGCTGCCGGTGTTTATTGGCATCGGGCTTGGCGTGCTGCTCGGCTCCGTTCCGCTGTTTATCCCCGGTTTTCCGGTGGCGCTGAAATTAGGCTTGGCGGGCGGGCCGCTGATCATGGCGCTGATCCTCGGGCGTATCGGCACCATCGGTAAGCTGTACTGGTTTATGCCGCCGAGCGCCAACCTGGCGCTGCGCGAATTAGGCATTGTGCTGTTTCTGGCGGTAGTCGGGCTGAAATCCGGCGGGGATTTTATCGCCACGCTGACGCAAGGCGACGGCGTGAAGTGGATGTGTTTCGGCATTTTTATTACCGCGATTCCGCTGCTTTCCGTCGGCATCCTGGCGCGAACGCTCGGGAAAATGAACTATTTAACGCTGTGCGGCATGCTGGCGGGTTCGATGACCGATCCGCCCGCGCTGGCTTTCGCTAACGGTTTGCACGCCACCAGCGGCGCCGCTGCGCTTTCCTATGCCACGGTTTACCCGCTGGTGATGTTTCTGCGCATTATGACGCCGCAACTGCTGGCCGTGCTGCTGTGGGGAATGGGGTGATTAGGGTTTCTCGTCACCGGCATCGTCAGGGTGCCGGTTTGGCATTTTACGCACCGCCGACGGCGCATAGCCAAACTTCTGCTTAAACGCTTTGCTGAAGTGAAAGGAGTCAAAAAAGTTCAGCATATCAGCGATATGCGCGATGGAATTCCCCTCCTGCTTCAGCAGTGACTGCGCCAATTCAAGGCGTGCATCCAGGTAATACTCTTTCGGTGTTTTGCCGGTGTAACGCAAAAACAGCCGCCGCAACCAGGGTTCGCTGCACTGCATCCATTGCGCCATTTCACTCACCGTCCAGCGTTTTTGCGGAGAGGCATGCAGGGCGGTAATTAATTTTTCGATATGCAATAACTGGCTATCCTTTATTCCATTTTCAGAAATAAGACAAATCCACTGATATATTATTTTGGTAAGAAAGGCCACTGCCAGGTTATTTTTCATCGGATCGCGGCTGGCGATAAGCGTCGCGACATTACTGAGTTCCTGATTAAACACGCTGCCATTATAAATAATAGCCTGCTGTAATAATGGTATTTCCATAACGCTGGTAGGGATAAACTCCATCCAGTATTGTTCCCAAAGTAAACCGTCGCAATGATATTTTTTTATATCGGTTGGCTTTAAGAATATAACGCAATTTCCATTGAGGGTAATTTCAATATCGCCTTTAAGGTATATTTTCCCGCAGCCTTGCAGGGTGTAAATCGCCACCCAGGAGTTAGCAATCAGCGGCTTTTTCTTATCACGAGGCCAGTAAACCCGGTAGCTTTCATCCGCAAGTGTGTGCCAGAGTGAAATGAGCGTAATTCCGCTTGAGATCACATTTTCTTCAAGAACCAGCGGAATATTGTAAGTAGTTTCGGTTTTTACATCCGAAAAATAATTTTTTCCATTCATTTTATTTTCTCCGCGGAGAATTATGCCCACAACCTGACCCGTGAAATCTAGCAGAAAAATCTCAGGCCAGGGAAATAATGGTTCTATTTTGAGATGTACCACCGCCTGTACATAATCATTAATAAGGGCAATAAAAATGAATATGCAGCAAATTGTGAGCTTTATTGCATTTACTCTGCTGGTCGCATTCATTACCTGGTGGAAGTTACGCAAGGCCGATACCGGTTCGCAGCAGGGATATTTTCTGGCAGGACGTTCCCTGAAAGCGCCGGTCATTGCCGCGTCGTTGATGCTGACCAACCTGTCGACCGAGCAACTGGTCGGGCTGACCGGCCAGGCGTACCGCAGCGGTATGTCGGTGATGGCCTGGGAGGTTATCTCGGCGATTCCGCTGATCTTCCTGGCGCTGATCTTCTTACCGCGCTATTTGCAGCGCGGTATTGCCACCATCCCGGATTTCATTGAGGAACGCTACGACAAAACCACGCGCATCATCATTGATTGCTGTTTCCTGATTGCGACCGGCATCTGCTTTCTGCCGATCATTCTCTACTCCGGCGCGCTGGCCTTTAACAGCATGTTCCATGTGTCTGAAACCTTTGGTATTTCACAAACCAGCGCCATCTGGGCGATGGCGATTGTGCTCGGTGTTTCCGGCATTCTTTACGCGGTGGTCGGCGGCATGCGTGCGATTGCCATTGCTGATGTGATCAACGGCATTGGTCTGGTGATCGGCGGCCTGATGGTGCCGGTTTTCGGCCTGATGGCGATGGGCGGCGGCGACTTTTTCCAGGGCGTTGACCGCTTAACCAGCGATCACAGCCAGATGCTGAACTCCATTGGCGGCAGCCACGATCCGGTGCCGATTGGCGCCGCCTTAACCGGGCTGATTCTGGTTAACACCTTTTACTGGTGCACCAATCAGGGCATTGTTCAGCGTACGCTGGCGTCGCGCAGCCTGGCGGAAGGGCAAAAAGGGGCGTTATTAACCGCGGTGTTGAAAATGCTCGACCCGCTGATTCTGGTGCTACCTGGCGTGATCGCGTTCCACCTGTTCCAGGACTTGCCGAAAGCCGACATGGCCTACCCGGCGCTGGTGAACAAAGTGATGCCGCTGCCGCTGATTGGCTTCTTCAGCGCCGTGCTGTTTGGCGCCATCATCAGTGCGTTTTGCGGTTTTTTAAACAGCGCCAGTACCTTGTTTAGCCTCGGCATTTACCGTCGGCTGATCAACGAACAAGCCTCTGACGACCAACTGGTGCGCGTTGGGCGTAAGTTCGGCCTGGTGGTGGCGGTGGTTTCCGTGCTGGTCGCGCCGTGGATCGCCAACGCGCCACAGGGCCTTTACTCATGGATGAAACAGCTCAACGGGATTTATAACGTGCCGCTGGTGACCATTGTCATCATGGGCTTCTTCTTCCCGCGCATCCCGGCGATTGCCGCGAAAGCCGCCATGTTTTTCGGCATTTGCAGCTATATCACCATCAACTATTTGGTGAAGTTCGACTTCCACTTTCTCTACATCCTCGCCACCACTTTCTGCCTGAATGTGGTGCTGATGCTGGTGATCGGCTGGTTCAGACCGCGCGCCACGCCGTTCTCTTTCCACGATGCGTTCGCCGTGGACATGAAACCGTGGAAAAACGCCAAAATCGCCTCCGTTGGCGTGCTGTTCGCCATGATTGGCGTCTACGCCGGGCTGGCGCAATTTGGCGGTTACCCCAGCCACGCATTCACCATTATTTGCTATCTGATTGTCGCCGCGGTGGTGATTTACCTGCTGGTTGACACCCTACGCCAGCGCCGCGCCGCGTCAGAAACCTACGCTGCCTCCCTCAAGGAAAAGCCATGAATCGTCCCAATTTTCTGTTCATTATGACCGACACCCAGGCCACCAATATGGTGGGCTGCTACAGCGGTAAGCCGTTAAACACCAACCACATTGATGCGCTGGCGCAGGAAGGCATCCGTTTTAATTCGGCCTACACCTGCACCCCTGTTTGCACCCCGGCGCGCGCCGGGTTGTTTACCGGCATCTACAGTAACCAGTCCGGGCCGTGGACCAATAATGTCGCGCCGGGCAAAAACATCTCCACCATGGGGCGCTATTTTCAGGACGCGGGTTACCACACTTGCTACATCGGCAAGTGGCATCTTGACGGCCATGACTACTTCGGCACCGGCGTGTGTCCGCCAGAGTGGGATGAAGAGTATTGGTACGATGGCGCGAACTATCTGGCCGAGCTGACCGATGAGCAAATTAGCCTGTGGCGTAACGGGCTGAACAGCGTGGAAGATTTGCAGGCGCACAATATTGATGAAACCTTTACCTGGGCGTATCGCATCAGTAATCGCGCCATCGATTTTCTCGCCAAACCGGTGGTCGAGGATGAACCGTTTTTGATGGTGGTTTCGTATGATGAGCCGCATCATCCGTTCACCTGCCCGGTGGGGTATCTGGAAAAGTACGCCGACTTTTACTATGACTTGCAGGGTAAAGCGCAGGATGATTTAGCGGATAAACCGGAGCACCATCGCCTGTGGGCGCAGGCGATGCCGTCGCCGGTCGGGGAAGATGGCCTTTACCACCATCCCATGTATTTCGCCTGTAATGATTTTGTGGATGATCAAATTGGCCGGGTGATCAACGCGCTCACCCCGGAACAGCGGGAAAATACCTGGGTGATTTACACCTCGGATCACGGCGAAATGATGGGCGCGCACCAGCTGATCAGCAAAGGCGCGGCGATGTACGACGATATCACGCGTATTCCGCTGATTATCCGCCCGCCGCAAGGTTCGCCTGCCCAGGTGAACACGCCGGTCAGCCATATTGATGTGTTGCCGACCCTGATGGCGCTGGCGGGCATTGAAAAACCGCCGATTTTACCCGGCGAAAACATGCTCACCGCGCGGGGCGAACGGGGCGTAATGGTGGAGTTCAACCGCTATGAAATTGAACATGATAGTTTCGGCGGGTTTATTCCGGTACGGTGCTGGGTCACTAACGGTTTTAAATTGGTGCTGAACCTGTTTACCAGCGATGAGCTGTACGACCGGCATAATGACCCGGACGAACTGCGCAATTTGATTAACGATCCGCGTTTTGCCGACACCCGCAACAAACTGCACGATGCATTGCTCGATTATATGGATAAGGTGCGCGACCCGTTCCGTACTTATCAGTGGAGCTTGCGCCCGTGGCGACCGGATGCCGGTCCGCGCTGGATGGGCGCTTTCCGCCCGCGACCAAAAGATGGCTACTCGCCCGTGGTGCGCGATTACGACACCGGGCTGCCAACGCAGGGGGTGAAAGTGGAAGAGAAAACGCAGAAGTTCTGAGAAGCCTGATAGCGCCCCTCACGGCAACGGTGAGGGGCCATCTATAACAAGGAGAACGCATGAAAATTTCCCGCGTCGGCGAAGCCCCGGACTACCGCTTTTCGCTGGCCAACGAGCGAACTTTTCTCGCCTGGATCCGCACCGCGCTGGGTTTTCTGGCGGCGGGTGTTGGTCTGGATCAGCTGGCGCCGCAGTTTGCCACGCCGCTGATTCGCGAAGTGCTGGCGCTGCTGCTGTGTCTTTTTGCCGGTGCGCTGGCGCTGTATGGTTATTTGCGCTGGTTGCGCAATGAAAAAGCGATGCGCCTGAAAGAAGATTTGCCCTACACCCGCACGCTGTTGGTGATCAGCGTTTCGCTGCTGGTCGTCGCGCTGGTGGTGATGGCGCTGGTGTTCTATGCCGAATAACCGCAAAGCGCGCCGCGAAAGCGATCCCGGCCTGCAACCCGAACGCACGTCGCTGGCGTGGTTACGAACGCTGTTCGGTTATGGCGCGCTCATGGCGTTGGCGGTGAAACACAACTGGCAGCAATCGGGCATGCCGTTTTGGATTTCAATGGTGGTGCTGGCGTTAGCGGCGGGCATCCTCTGGCGTTACACCCGTAAGCGCCTCTTAATGGATGTCGACAACAACGATTTTGTTCTGCCCGGCGCAATACGTGACAAATTATTGATCTCCCTCGCGGTGCTTTCCCTCGCGTTACTGTTTGCTGTGAGCCATATCCGCCAATTACTGCTATTGCTCTAAGGAAAAGTGCATGTCAGGCTGTCATGTTATGGCTAAACCGGCCAGTTCGCGTTGTAACCTGAACTGCCGCTACTGTTTTTATATTGAAAAACAACAGCAAAAAGTGATGGATGACGCCACGCTGGAGGCGTTTATCCGCCAGCAGATCGACGCCCAACCGGGCAACGTTGTCCCCTTCGCCTGGCAAGGCGGCGAGCCAACCCTTTGCGGGCTGGATTTTTTCCGCCGCGTTAGCGCGCTGCAAAAGCAGTACGCCAACGGCAAACGCATCGAAAACGCCTTTCAAACCAATGGCATCTTGCTTAACGATGAGTGGTGTCAGTTCTTTCGGGAAAACGGCTGGCTGGTGGGGATTTCCATCGATGGCCCGGCAGAACTGCACGATGCCTATCGCGTGAACCGCAGCGGTAAACCCTCGCACCACAAAGTGGTGAACGCCATTGCTACGCTGGGAAAACACCGGGTGGATTTCAACCTGCTCTGCGTGGTCAACAACCTCAACAGCCAGCAGCCGCAGCGTTTGTACCGCTATCTGCGCACGCTCGGTACGCCGTTTTTGCAATTTATCCCTTTGGTGGAACAGGACGCGCAAGGGGGTTTAACCGCTGAGTCGGTACGCGGCGAAGCGTGGGGTAACTTCCTGAATGCGGTGTTTGATCTCTGGGCGCGGGAAGATATTGGCCGGGTGTATGTGCAACTTTTTGATTCGACGCTGGGCGTCTGGAGCGGCTACCCGTCACAAATGTGTACGTTTGGCGAAACTTGCGGCCACGCATTCGCGCTGGAGGCCAACGGCGATGTTTACCAGTGCGATCACTACGTTTACCCGGATTATCGCCTCGGCAACCTGCATCAAATCCCGATCAAAGAGATCAACGCCAGCCGCGAAGCGATCGCCTTCGGGCAGAGCAAAAAAGCGACGCTCAGCAATGATTGCCAACGCTGCGACGTGCTGCGTTTTTGCCAGGGCGACTGCCCGAAACACCGCTTTGCGCAGGGGAAAAGTGCGTTATGCCAGGGTTATCGCCACTTTTTCACCCACAGTGCACCGCACATGCGTGTGATGCGCGACTTACTGCGTCAGCGGCGCTCGCCAATGGAGCTGATGATGGCGCTGCGCCAGCAAGCGTAAGTTAGCGCGCTTTTTCCAGGTATTGCGCCATCTCCGCTTCCGGCACCATGCCGCCGCCGGTGGCCCACACTACATGGGTGGCCTGCGCCAGTTGCGCCTGGCTGAACCCGTGCAATTGATGGTAGTGGCTGTCGGCACAAACGATTTCAGGTCCGGCCATGCCTGCCAGCGCTGACGGCTCCAGCAAGATATCCTCCTCCTGCGCCAGCGCGCCGAGCAGGTTATAAAGCGTCTGATCATCAACGGTGTAGAAACCGTCCAGCAGGCGCTCCATCGCACGGCCCACAAAGCCGGAAGCGCGCCCGACTGCCAGCCCATCCGCCGCCGTCAGGTTATCAATGCCCAAATCCTGCACCGCAATGGCATCATGCAAACCGGTATGTACGCCAAGCAGCATGCATGGCGAATGGGTCGGTTCGGCGAAAAGACAGTGCACGTCATCACCAAACGCCAGCTTCAGGCCGAATGCCACCCCGCCGGCGACAGCAGCTTGCGGTAATCATCCTCTGGCGTCAGCAACCCGGCGGCGAAGGCCAGCTTTTCCGCATGGGTCAGCACGTCGAAAATACCGCCACGCGCTTTAATTGAACCGGAAATCGGCAAATGGCTGTCTTTTTTCAGCCACAGTTCGCCGGTGATGCCCTGGCCCAGACGGCGCTGCATGTTGGGAATGGCAACCACCTCGGATTCAATCACGCCGTGGCTGGCGGCGGTTTGCGGGAAAGCCTGCGCAAGAAACGGTGCGAAGCGGGCAAGGCGCGCGTGAGCTTCGTTCACATCTTGCAGCGTCAGGCCAACATGCGGCAAACCTTCTGCAACGGACGTCGTGTTCGGGTTAAACCAGTGCGTTTCTTGCAGGTCGATCAGGTGTTGCACAAGTGGGAATTGCTGGATGAGTGTCTGGATGTCGGCGTTTTTCATCGGTTCTTCACCATCGAATGCGGGGAGTTTAAGAAAACAGGAATGCGTTGCAGGTGCAAGTATGGACGCGCATTGAAAATTTATTACGCTTTGGCGCTACGCGTCCTGGCGTAAAGCGTGCTAAATACAGGTATTCGCCCCCGATTTCACAAGGTTAACTGTGCGAAAGCCATTGATTGCAGTTGTTATGTTGCTGGCGGGAACCGCTGTGTTTGCCGCCGAAACTCCGCTGACGGCGGCGCGTTACGCGCAACAGTTGGGGGTGGGAATGGATGTCGACTGGGCGCGTACCGATCGCGGTATTCGCGAGTTTGACCCGCTTATCGTGCGTGATTTTTACAACGCCGGGATTCGCCATGTGCGCATTCGCGTGGCCGATAACATGACCGAAGCGCGCTTGATCCACCTGCGAAAACTGGTGGAAGCCTGCGAAGAGTACGGCGTTATTCCGGTGATTGCTTACCAGGCGGATACTTTTAAAGCCGATCCCGATGCGAAAAACGAAGCGCAATTGGTGGCGTGGTGGTCGACGGTCGGACACTTTTTTGGCAGCGATCACCCGACGCTCGGTTTTGATGTGATTTATGAACCGGCCGACAAACTCAACCGCGATCTCCCGGCGCTCAATCGCGCCTACGAAAATGTCGTCAGAACTCTGCATGATATTGATGCGCAGCGCATGATTTTTATCGCCCCGCGCCTGCGCGCCGCGCCGGAAGATCTCTCTTCGTTAAAATTGCCGCCGCACAGCCAAAATTACCTGCTGGCGGAATGGCATATCTTCCCGTGGGGGCCGCTGAAAGCGAACGGTAAATACCCGTGGACATCCGGCACGGCGGCGGAAAGAGCGGCGATCCGCGCGCGCATTGCTACGGCGTTGCGCTGGCAGCAAAAATCCGGGCATGCCACCTGGGTTGGCGGCTGGGCGGTGGGCGAGTCGTTCAAAAGCGCGCCGACCGCGTCGCAAATGGCGTTCGCCCGCTTTATGGCCTGCGAGTTAAATAAGGCGAAAATCCCTTACGCCATTAATGCCGATAGCCAATTTTATGATGGCGAAGAGGGCGCCTGGCGGCCTGCGCCGGAGCCTTTACTGCAAGAGATGATTGCGCCGACGTGCGAAAAACCCGACGCGAAGCCGGGTCATCATGAGCTTAAAGCGCCGGTTCGTGGCGAGCAAAGCGCGACGCCAACGGCAGCCAGCACAACACAATCAACAGCCCGGCCAGCGTCATCAGCATCCCAAGGCTAAACTGGCTGTTCTGCGGCAACTGTGCCGACAGCCATGCCAGCCCGCCGGAACCCATATTTTGCAAGCCACCAATCAGCGCGCCTGCCGTTCCGGCTAAAAACGGAAACGGCTCCATCGCGCCGCTGGTCGCCAGCGGGAACAGCATCCCGGCACCGAAGAAAAACAGCGCAGCGGGCACTGTCAGCGTCCAGATATTCATTACGCCCATCATGCCGGGGATCCACATCAACACACCGGCCGCCAGGCAGCTGATCACCGCTTGCCACATCAGCGATGTGAAGCGCTTATTCTGCCGTCCGGCAAACCACGCGCCGAAAAACGCGGCGGGGATGGGCAGGATAAACAGCACGCTTACTGTCAGGCTGTTCAGGCCGAGCACACCGCCCAGCAACACGCCGGAACAGGCTTCAAACACCGCAATTCCGGCCAGCCCGCCAATCAGCATCAGCAGATAACAGCTAAACGCGCCGTTGCCGAGCAGGGCTTTATAACTGGTGATCAGCCGCGTGCGCGGCGCGCCCTGTGGCCGCGTTTCCGGCATCCAGCGCGCCATGCTGTAAGCGACAATGGCGCACAACACCAGCAAAAACATAAAACAGGCACGCCAGTTCATCAGCGTATTCAGTACGCCGCCAATCAGCGGCGCCAGCAGCGGACTCACAAGAATACCCATGTTCAGCAGGCTGTTGGCGTGGCGCAGTGCGCTGCCTTCATAGAGATCGCGCGGCAGGGTGCGCGCCATCACGCCGCCAACGCCCGTGCCGACACCCTGAAGTGCGCTGGCAAAGATCAACACCGCCAGGCTGTGGGTGGTGATGGCAATAATGGTCGCCAGCATAAAAATCGCCATCCCGGCGAGGATCACCGGGCGGCGTCCTACGTGGTCTGCCAGCGGGCCATAAAAGAGCTGGGAGACGCCATATGTCAGTAAGTAAGCGGCCATTACGCCCTGCACTGCGCCTTTTGATACCGCCAGGTCGCGCGCCATATCCGCAATGGCCGGGATATAGATGGTTTGCGCCATCTGCCCGACCGCGACCAGAAGCACCAGCATCAATAACAAATTGACGTTTCTCTGCTTTTTCATAGCGATGATTACTTTATAAAAAGTTGGTATTAAAGAATATATGGCTGCGATACAGTCTTAATGAAGGAGGAATCTACCACAGAGAGAGGGCAGAACCACTACACCGGACGGCAATGGTCAGGTGGTGACAGGCAGGATTTGTAAACAATTATCGGCAACTTTTGTTGCCAGAATGCATCACGCAAGCCGCAATAACATCGCCCCGGCGGCGATACCGCAAGCGGCCACAATGCGCAGGCCAGCGACTTTCTCTTTCAACAGCAGAAAAGCCAGCAGTGCGCCGAACAGAATCGAGGTTTCGCGCAGCGCCGCGACAACCGCCAGCGGCGCTTGCGTCATCGCCCACAGCGCCAGGCCGTAGGATCCCATGGTGCCAACGCCGCCCGGCAGCCCCTTTTTCCAGTTCGCCACCAGATAGCGCGTCACAACTTGTCGGCGTGTCAGCATCGCCCACAGCAAAAGGCAAAAGCCGTTAAGGAAAAACGTCCAAAGGGTGTAACCCAACGCGGAACCGGCGAGGCGCACGCCAGTACCGTCGACCAGCGTATACCCGGCGATAAAACAGGAGTTCAGTAGCGCCAGCCAAATCCCTTTGCGCGACTGGCTGCGCCCGTTAAAGGCCATACCGAGAATCGATACGCAGATCACGGCAATACCGCCCCACGCCAACGTGCTGAGGGAATCGCCCAGAATCAGCACGCTGATTAATGCCACCAGCAGCGGCGCGGTGCCGCGCATTAGCGGGTAGGTTTGGCTCATGTCCGAGACTTGATACGTTTTGGCGACCAGCACGGTATAAACCACCTGCAAAGCGCAACTGGCGGCCAGGTAAGGTGCGCTGGCAAGCGTGGGTTGGGGAGAAAAAGGCAATAAGATAAGCGCGATTAGCGCGGCGGAGCCACTTACGGCAATGGCGGAATAGAGCTTGTCGCTGCCCGCTTTGACAATCGCGTTCCAGCTGGCATGTAACAGCGCGGCGAACAGCAAAATACAAAAAACAGAGAGGGTCATAGCGGCATGGGTGAGTGAATTGTCATCAAAATGTAACATCCTGGATGCCGGAAAAGCCAGAACGCCATTGTTAAAGAGGGGCGGTTTCCCGCCCCTCTTTGGTGCGACTTGAACCTGAATTACCGCAGGTATTTCAGGACAGCTTCAAGCAGTTGCAACAAGGCAACAATGAGTTTCAGGATCAGGATGACCAGTTCCATTTCGCCCATACGCATCTCCCGTGGTAAGGAGCACCGGCTGACGTACCTTTCCGCTGCCTGTTGCCAGCCTTGTTGTTGGCGTAACGCAGTGTGCTCTCGAGGGGTTAAGGCGCTGACGGCACCACCCGTTTCAGCCAGGACTTATTGCGCCGTAGAACGCGGCCCCTCACACAGATGCGCGAAGTCAGTATATGTTAATACTGTTTATATATACAGTAATTATTGGCGGTTTTTGCGACCTTGTACCATACTCAATGCGGGAAAATACGCTTGAAAATTGCGCAATCAGAGGATTCAACGTATAGTTTCGCTGTTGACGTAACGCAGTGTGCTCACGGCCACCAACCGCGAAAGCCTGTGAAAAAAACCTCGCTTCAGTGCCCGCCACTGGACGACTTAAATTAGCGGAGAATGTCAGAACATATTCTCCGCTAATATTGAGATGCTAAATCTAATCCAATTTAATTCCGCTAATCTGTAAATATATTTCTGCTGTTTCGCAAACAGGACAAATTAATTTCTCAATAATTAGCTTCTTTTTTAGTTGAGTCGGTAATGCAACGCTTTGCTTACTTGAGTATTATTTTCGCCCTGTCATCATCATGTGATTTATTTTATGGGCCTGAAATTTCAACCTAAAGTTGGTTCCATTGTTATTTGTGACTTTCGCGGTATGGTTGTGCCCGAAATCGTTAAAAAAGGCCTGTCATTGTTGTTGCCAGGAGTCGCTGTAACAGCCAGCTTGTGACTGTGGTACCAATCAGTACAACCGCGCCAGATCCCGCCAAAGACTACCATCACGCGTTACGCCAAAACCCGATTCCGGGAAATGAGCATATTCCTTGCTGGGCAAAGTGCGACATGATTAATGTCGTTTCGCTCGAACGCCTCGACAGAATTAAAAATGCAGGATGGGGGCGAGATAATTATATTGTCCCGACAATTGAGCGAGACGAGCTTGAAATGATTAAGCATGGAATATTGCATGGGCTGGGTATGTCGTATCTAGTTTTATAAGTTATTCTTTAAATTATTACGGCTGCCTGTAATTATGAATGTACAGTGTTTTACTTGACATAAAACTCTCACCAGCTAATATTGCCGCTGTTCCCTTATGGGACTTGTAAGACTTCCAGAATACCGGAAGCCAGGCGCGACAAGATGGCGATGACAAGCCTGTCGCCCCCTGTGAAAAGGCACCTTTTTAGGTGCCTTTGTCTTTTCTGCGTTTACAGCTTTTCGCAAATCGCCAGATTGATGCGCACGAATTCATCCCAGGGGATGATCGCGGCGAGGTTTTGCCGGTAATACTCTTCAACACGGCACACCAGCGGGCGCTGTTCGTAGATGCGGCACAAATGGCTGTCGTCATCGAAATGGCGGCATGCCCCGTCGCCGCGATCGAGAAACGCGGTTTCGGGGCTGGCGTTCACCCTGCGACAACATTTGCCGCAGGCGGTGCAAGGGAACGGCGTGAGTGGCGCATCAGGCATCGGTGAGCCGGTCGGAAAGCCGCTGCGCCTGCGTCAGCGCGTCGCGGTTGGCCTGCATTTCGCTGTTTGCCACATCCAGCGTTGCCGTGACTTTCTGCGTCATTTCCGTAAACCACGGCGTGAGGATGTCGCGCACTTCGTCCGCCATCGCTTTCTCAAATTTAGCGGCAATATCGCGGGAAATGTCCTCGACTTCCTGCATAAAACGCTCGCGTTCGCGGGCATAGTGTTCAGACTGCTCGCGCAA
Organism: Kosakonia sp. BYX6; assembly: GCF_038449125.1. Classification (NCBI taxonomy): domain Bacteria; kingdom Pseudomonadati; phylum Pseudomonadota; class Gammaproteobacteria; order Enterobacterales; family Enterobacteriaceae; genus Kosakonia; species Kosakonia calanthes. Next base: position 31,558 of record NZ_CP151800.1, read on the forward strand.
GCGTTTTTCTTGCGGATCTTCAGCCACCATATCCCAAAGCGTGCTGATCACCGTCACGGCAGTGCCGACGTAAGGGATCCATTTCCCGACCACCAACGTACCCCATTTTTCCATGGTTTTTGGGCCGATGCCTTTCATCACCGACGGCAGCCACTCTTTCACCAGCTTCAGCCCGGCCACCACATGCTCGGGTTTGGCGACGCTGCCCACCGTGCCAACGGCGCTTTTCACCGCATCGGCATTCACTTTATCCAGCAGACCTTTGTTGGCTGGCATTGTCTCATCGGTTCCCGGCTGGATGCCCTGTACTTGCACATTATTGTGATGGGGCGCGCCCGCCAGCGCAGTTTCCAGCGCCTGCACATCCTGCGCGAATTGGCTGCTCAGAAACGCGGTTTCGTCTGTCAGCACCCGGTTCACATTGTCGACCGCTTCATGGTAAATCGCGCCAATGGTTTGCTGGCAATGCTGCGGATCCTGCTGGAGCGCGGTTTTGCTGCGCGTTTGCAGTATCAAACGGTTACGCGCAATCTCTTTGTTCACTTCACGCTGGCAGGCGGCCTGTGCGGCAAGGAGATTTTTCAGCAGCGTGTTGTACTGGCGCACCGCGTCGTCACCGCTGTTTTGCATCAACGAGGCGAGCAACGTGTCGAGGAAATCGTGCAGCGAGTGCGCAAGTTGCTTGCTGATGTCGTCCGGCGTAATGCTGTCGATAAAGCCGGTCAACGCCGTTTCGAACGCCGGGTAGCCGCTGTATTCAATAAGGCCTGGCTTTTGGCGCAGCTTGCCATCCAGCGCGCGTTGCGCGTTGACACGCCAAATGGGAATGTCGGCTAAAACCGCGTCCATTCCTTTCGCAGCGGCAAGCTCTTGCAGGCGCATCCGCGTGCTGTTCTTCAGCCGGGTAAACAGCTCAACGGAAAAGTCCTCTTTTTCATTGAACACCAGAAACAGCTTTTTGCCCTGCGCCAGCAGGTCAATCATCACCTGCAACGTTTTCATCTCTTCCGCCGCGCCGGAAGGGTTTACAACGAAAACAATGGCATCCACGTTGAGCATCTGCTGTTGTGTCACTTTTTCGTGATCCAGCGGCGCATCCACGCCGGGCGTATCCAGAATGGCATACTGCCCCCAGCGGTATTCGTCCACGCGATCGGTCAGCGGAAAATCGCCCGTCGGTGCCGTTTCCGCGCCCAGCAGGGCGTTAATCAGCGTGCTTTTACCGGCGTTATACACGCCGTAAACCATAATGCTCGCATCGGGTTTACGCATTTTCTCTGCAAACCTGGCCGCTACCGGGCGAAACGCGGGTTCCAGCGCGGGATAGTGGCGCACAAAGGCTTCAGTGTCGTGATAAATGCGATAAAGATCGTTTAAGGAAAGCGTCATCACTGGTTTTCCTGGTGCAGAATCCGCTGGGTTTCCAGCAAAAGATGTTCAATAGCGAGGCTCATCGTCGCGACTTCACGTTTAAGCGCGTCGGTCAGCGCCTCGCTCTCGGTTAACAACTGCGTGGTAAGTTGGTCGGCAAGCGCGCGAATGGCGCTGGCGACAGACGCGCAATAGCGCTCAATGGCCTGCGCCTGGATTGCGCTCAGGTTGTCGCCCACCGTCAATTCAATGGTGCGCGTCCCCATTCTGGGGCCGGTGCTGAGCGCACCGCCCGCACCGCCGCCAATCGTCATCCCTACCGCCGCGCCCGCCGGGCCGCCTAACGCAAAACCGAGGGCTGCGCCGGCAAGTGCCCCCAGCCCGCTGTTGCGTTTGCGGTTGCCTTTTACGACTTCACCGGGGATCTCTTCGGTGATTTTCTCTAAAGAGAAGTTCGGCAGCGTCAGCGTCGAGGCCTGCCAGCTATCGCTCATCGCGGTTTTAAACTCGCGCGTAATGTCGCGAAACAGCTCGGCGATGGCCTCCACCACCACCTCTTGATGCACCGTGTCCCACCGTGTGCGCGCCTGGCGAAGTTGGCTGTTGATGGCGGATTCGTCATCCCGCAGCGCCAGCAGCGCATCAAACGTGTCGTCGACACTCGCCCGCATGCGCGATTGTGCGTGACGAACTTGCCGGATAATGGTCTGCGCCAATGTACGCTGCAACTTTTTAAACGTCTCACCAAACAGGGCAATTTGCTGGTGATACGGCGCCAGATCGTCGATGCAAACAGTCAGGAATTTATGGAAATTATTCAGCGGCACATGGCGTTTGATGCGCACTCCCTCGGCGTGCGACAGCGTGTGCAGAGTGGCAAACAACTGCGCCATGCCGCTCTCTGCCATGTGCTGTTCGTCGTCGAAGAAACGCTGAGCAACCTGCGCCGAAATTGAAATAATTTCGACGTTTTCGCGCGCAATGCCGTCCGCATTAAGCTCTTTCGCGACATAGTCCCTTTGCGCCAGCCGGGTAGGCGCAGGCTTCATCATTTTGCCTTTGATTACCATCCGGTCGTTTTCGTCGTCCCAGTCCTCGTCAGGCGTGTCGCTGCCGGTGATTAACAGTAGCGTCTGCTTTTTCTGATCGAGTAGCTGGCGAATCTCCTGCAAATCGCTGGCGCGTCCGGGCGCACTGGAACTCATGGTGTAGAGGATCAGATCGGCATGCTGGACGTATTCCTGCGCCAATTCGCCGTTGCACTGTTTCACCGAATGCAGGCCGGGAGAGTCCACCCACGTCAGGCCGGGCAGACGAAAGCCCTGAATCGAGCTGGTGGCTTCGGTGCCATCAACGCGAAATTGCTGGTTTTGCTCCGCTTCGCGCGGCGCGTCGCCATTTTCCGCCTCGGTGTTTTCATGGGAAAACCAGGCCGGATGTTGGTTGGCAGGCAGGCTATCTTTGGTTTGTTGCGTCGGATCGGTCTGCCCCCAGGCCATATAGTTACCGAGCGAGCTTTTGCCGGACTTCACCTTGCCGAACACAAACACCAATAGTGAATCTTCAAAACCCTGGCGGAAAGCCAGCCCTTTATCGCGATGCTGTAAACGTTCGCGCCAGCGCTGATCCTGCTGCTGAAGGCTGTGGATGAAATGTTTGATTTGCTCGCTGAGCGGGTTATTGGCTGGCAATGTGTTCATGGCCTGGTGAAGATGGCTCGCCATCTGCGCCTGGAACACCTGGTAAGCGCGCTGGAACTGGTCGTCCATGGTTTGCGCCTCGGCAAGCGCAGAGGCAAACCGCCCTTCGAGCGCCTGAAACGAGGCCAACAACGTTTCACGTAACATGCTTACTCTCCCTGTAATTGCGCGCGTAATTTTTCCAGCCTACGCAGGTACGATCGCATCTCTTTTAGGGTGTCGTCGCAGTCGGTAATCAACTCGTCGGCATCGTAAATTTCGGGGCAGGGAATCAGTTGAGCGTCATAAAACCCTTCAAAATCCGTGAGACTTTTGCGGGTCTTGCTGTCAAGCAGGCCCAGCGCGTAGTCGATAACAAACGGCACGCTCACTTCGCGTTTTAAAATCTCGCCGTCATTACTCAACACCGCCGCGAAAGGTTTCGCGGAGCGGTAATGCACTTCAATCCACTCTTGCAGCGCCACCGCGAACTCTTCAGCCGAGGCCTGGCCTTGCTCGCGAAACGCGGACTGAACGGCAAGGCGCTGTTCGCTTTTGTTACGCGCCGCGCGCGCTTGTTCGGCCCTTTCCCGACGACGCCGTTCTTCATCATCGCCATTGCCATTGGCGCTGTTGTCGTCATCGCTTGATGATGCCAGCAGCGCGCCCAAACCCAGTAATGCGCCGCCAATCAACCAGGGTAATGCCATTTTCCCGCTCCTTAACGAATGTTGCGCAGTGCTGCGGCGTGGGAATCCATCCTCTGACGAAACGCTTTAACGGCAAGGTTGAATGCCGCAAAACCGTCAATCAGTTGTGCTTTGGTGTCCGATTTGATCTGCGCCACCTCGGCTTCGGCACGCTTCATCCCGGCAATGAGTTCATTCACCGCCACCAATTGACGCTCGCGCTGCACCGCCGAAACGCCCGCAAACCGCTGCAAATAGTGCTCAAGTTCCTGAATGTGGCTGGCGCGCACCAGGCCTTGTTTATTTTGTGTCATGCCGGTTTTAAAACGGGTACCGGATAAGGTGAAACAACGGGGAGAGAAATTCAGGTCGCTGCGGCACTGCTCAAGAATGCGTTTTTCAATGGCGTCGATTTTTTCCGCGCTTTCCGCATCCGATTTACTGAGGATAAGAATAATGTTCTGGTCGGCGTAGCTGCCGAAAGAGGCCGCCAGCTCACGCAGAAAATCGACCTCGATCTTCTCCAGTTCGCCCGGCGGTTGGTGGACAAAAAGAATCACGTCCGCGCGCTTAGCGCCTTGCTGTGCTTGCTGATTATCCGCATCGTTGGCATCCAAACCCGGCGTGTCGAGAAAGACAAAATCGTCGCTGGTATACGCCTGCAATTGCGCCGTTTCACGGATATCGTTAGTGCGAAAACGCTCGGTTTCAAAGTGCCCGGTAAGCATATTCAGCAGGTAGCTTTTGCCTGCGTTCATCAAGCCCCAGGCGGCGATAACGGGTTTCGAGTCGGTGAGTTTCTCTTCCAGCAAGGCATCCGCCTGGCTGAACAATTGCTGATGTGAAGCCTTAATCGAATCATCCATAAGTTTAAGCACGCTTCTGAAGGTTATGTCGTTGATTGTCGCGCGAGCGATGACAGGTTATGTCAGTCCGCTGAATATAAAGTGGATGTTATTAGCTTCGGCAATTCACGGAAAATATTTAAGGGAAATTTCAGGTTGTTAGCGGGCAAGCGTGCATTGCAGAGCAAGTGTGATCGATTGCACAGTTTCCTGCCGGTACGTAAAAAGCGGTTGTCGGGCAATGATTCCTGTGGTTGTATAAATCTCGTTAATGACATGACAACAGGTCCCTAATGAACGCTGCCATCAAACCGATGAACCTACTAAAAACCGCGCCTAACGCCGCGGTGGTCGTCGTGCGTGTGGTGGTGGTCGTCGGCAATGCGCCGTAGGGTCCGGAACAACACACGATTCCAAAACCCCGCCGGCGCAACCGGGCGGGGTTTTTCGTTTTAGCCCCCCTGGAAAGCCGGCTCAGAACAAGAAGGACTGGAGCATGGCAAGTTTGGGCAGCACATCGCAATCCACGCGCTACACAGGCGCGCAGCTGATTGTTCATTTACTGGAGCGACAGGGCATCACCACCGTAACGGGTATTCCGGGCGGTACTGTCCTTCCGTTATACGACGCGCTGAGCCAAAGTACGCAGATTCGTCATGTGCTGGCGCGCCACGAGCAGGGCGCAGGGTTTATCGCCCAGGGCATGGCACGCACCCAGGGCAAACCGGCGGTGTGTCTGGCCTGTAGCGGGCCGGGCGCGACCAACCTGGTGACCGCCATTGCCGACGCGCGCCTCGACTCCATTCCGCTGGTGTGCATTACCGGCCAGGTGCCCGCTTCGATGATTGGCACCGACGCGTTCCAGGAAGTGGACACGTACGGCATCTCTATCCCCATCACCAAACATAACTATCTGGTGCGCGATATCGCCGAACTGCCGCAGGTCATTTGCGATGCGTTTCGCATTGCGCAGTCTGGTCGCCCAGGCCCGGTGTGGATAGATATTCCTAAAGATGTGCAAACCGCAGAAATCACCCTGAGCGAGTTGCCGGAACCCGGTTACCAAGCCCCGACACCGGCGTGGAATGCCCAGTCCGTTCGCGAAGCCGCCGAGATGATCAACGCCGCCCAGCGCCCGGTGCTTTACCTGGGCGGCGGCGTGATTAATGCGCCGCAGCAAATTCGCCGGCTTGCGGAAAAAGCCAGCCTGCCGACCACTATGACGCTGATGGCGCTCGGCATGTTGCCCAAAAATCACCCGCTTTCGCTCGGTATGCTGGGGATGCACGGCGCGCGCAGCACCAACTTTATTTTGCAGGAAGCGGATTTGCTGGTTGTGTTAGGCGCGCGTTTTGATGACCGGGCGATTGGCAAAACCGAGCAGTTCTGCCCGAACGCCAAAATTATCCATGTCGATATCGACCGCGCGGAACTCGGCAAAGTGAAACAGGCGCACATCGCGATTCAGGGCGATGTCGCCGAAGTGCTCGACGCGCTGATCCCGCAAATTGAAGCCAGTTCCCGCCACGCCTGGCGCAACACGGTAGAACAGTTGCAGGCGGAGTTTCCGTCCAGCATCCCGAAAAGCGGCGATCCGTTAAGCCATTACGGTTTGATTAACGCGGTGGCGGCCTGCGTGGATGATGACGCGATTATCGCCACCGACGTGGGTCAGCATCAGATGTGGACGGCGCAAGCCTACCCGCTGAACCGCCCGCGCCAGTGGCTGACGTCCGGCGGATTAGGCACCATGGGTTTTGGTCTGCCTGCGGCGATTGGCGCGGCGCTGGCGAACCCGGAGCGCAAGGTTATCTGCTTCTCCGGTGATGGCAGCCTGATGATGAATATTCAGGAGATGGCGACCGCCGCGGAAAACAATCTGGATGTGAAAATCATTCTGATGAACAACGAAGCGCTGGGGCTGGTGCATCAACAGCAAAGCCTGTTTTACAAATCCGGCGTGTTTGCCGCCACCTATCCGGGCATGGTGAATTTTGTGCAGATTGCCGCCGGGTTTGGTCTGGACACCTGCGATTTAAACGCAGCGGCCGATCCGCATGCCGCGCTGCAAGAGGTCATCTCCCGACCAGGCCCTGCGCTGGTGCATGTGCGTATCGATCCACAACAAAAAGTTTACCCGATGGTGCCGCCGGGCGCGGCGAATACAGAAATGGTGGGGGAATAAGCCATGCAAGCAACTGAAAACGTCATTCTCGAGCTCACCGTGCGCAACCATCCGGGCGTGATGACCCACGTGTGCGGGCTTTTTGCCCGCCGGGCGTTCAACGTGGAAGGCATTCTTTGTCTACCGCTACAAAACGGCGAGCAGAGCCGCATTTGGCTACAGGTGGCCAACGATCAACGGCTGGAACAGATGATAAGCCAGATCGACAAGCTGGAAGATGTGGTGCAAATCATCCGTCACCAGACCGATCCGGGCGTGTTTAACAAACTTGGGTTGTTCTTTGAATAACCGTTAAAGCGGTGCGTCGGCCTGGCTGGTTTCATACAGCAGCGCGCGCAGCCACTGCTGCGCTGGATCGCGGTGCGCGCGTTCATGCCAGGCCAGCGTTTTGGTAAAACCCGGTATCGGCAACGGCGCGTCGCGCAGGCACATGCCCGGCGTCAAACGCGCAAGGCGCTGCGGCACCACCGCAATCATATCGCTCACTGCTAATATCTCCGGCAGGATCAAGAAGTTACTGACCGACACGCCAACCCGCCGCGTTTTGCCGAGCGCGGCGAGCGCGTTATCCGCCACGCCGCGAAAACGCTCGCCATCCCAGGAGACCAGCGCATGTTCCAGCGCACAAAAGCGCTCCAGGGTCAGCGTCTTTTTGGCGGCGTCCGGGTGATCGGCGCGCATCATGCAAACGAAGCGCTCCTCAAACAGCGCCCGGCTGTGCAAGTCGGCGGGCGTGCTGTATGGCGTCATCAGCGCTGCATCAATGTCGCCGCGCTCAAGCTGGCTCAGCAAGCGCTTGGGTTCCACCGGTTCAACGCGGATGCGAATGCCCGGCGCACGCTGTTTTAGCCGGGCGATAAACGGCACGATCACCACTTTGAGCGCGTAATCGGTGGCGGACAGCGTCCAGGTGAGCGACGCGGTTTGCGGGTCAAAGGCGGTGGGTTTTAGCAGCAGATCGATATCGGCGAGAATGCGCTTTACCGGCGCGGCCAATTCCTGCGCGCGTGCCGTGGGGATCATGCCGTGCGGCGCGCGGACAAACAGCGGGTCGGCAAAATAATCGCGCAGGCGTGTCAGCATGCCGCTCACCGCCGGTTGCGTCAGGGAAAGACGCGCGGCGGCGCGGGTAACATTGCGTTCATCAAGCAGCGCATCAAGGGTTTTCAACAAGTTGAGATCGAGGTTTCTGATATCGTTATTCATGATAGTGACCAGCCAGGGCGATAAAAAAGATTATCGCACTTACCGCTGTTCGTCGCGGGGGATTTCCCCGTATGATGAGCCTCTTTTGCGCACCGGGAGTCGGTATGATTTGGTTGATGTTGGCAACGCTGGTGGTGGTTTTTGTGATTGGTTTCAGGGTATTAACGTCCGATTCCCGCCGCGCGATCCGCCGTCTCACCGACCGACTCAACATTCAGCCCGTGCCGGTGGAATCGATGATCGATCAGATGGGTAAAACCGCCGGCGGCGAGTTTCTAAACTACCTTGTGCGCCCGGATGAAGCGCACCTGCAGAACGCCGCGCAAGTGTTGTTGATCTGGCAAGTGTCGATTGTCGATAGCAGCGAGCAGAACCTGCTGTACTGGCACCGTTTATTGCAAAAAGCGCGGCTGGCGGCGCCGATTACCGATGCGCAAGTGCGCCTGGCGCTCGGTTTTCTGCGTGAACTGGAACCGGATAAAGCCGATCTGAGTAACTTCCAGATGCGCTATAACGCCTTGTTTATGCCCGAAGAAGGCGTGCACTGGCTGCACTGATATCACACTTCGTGATAGCGATGATAAAAGATAACCATTAGATTTATATCTCTGCGCTTTGCATAGTGGCCTCGTTAAACACTCACGAGGTACACCATGACTCAATCTCTGACCCACAGCGCCATTATCTGGCCGCTCGATTATCTGCCTGGCACCACCGATAACTTTGCCTCTAACGAAATCATTGTTGCCGGCCTGACGGCGCAAGAAATCTGGGCGCAACTGAACGACACCACGCTGTGGCCGACCTATTACAGCAACGCGCAGGAGATTCGTTTTCACGATGCCAGCGGCCCGTTGTTAAGCGCCAATGCCCGTTTTCGCTTTACCACGTTCGGTTTCCCGGTCGAGGCGCAGGTGTGTGAATATGTACCGCCAGTCGACGGCCAGGCCGCGCGTATCGCGTGGTACGGCTGGGTGGAAGGCGATGAAAATGCGCGTCTGGATGTGATTCACGCCTGGCTGTTTGAAGATTTGCCTGGCGGGCGGGTGCGCATTCTGACCCAGGAATCGCAAACCGGCGTACCGGCGCAGCAACTGGCAAGTGCGGTACCAAACCCGATGATTAATGCGCACCAGGAATGGATTGTCGGCCTGGCAACGGCGGCGCGTAAGGCGCGCGGCGAATAGGTCTGTTCCGGCTATAGAGTTGCCAAATTGTTAATTGCGTCACAGTTTATGAATGTTACACTGCGCGACTTTCACGAATAACAATTAAGCAGGTAACGAATGAGTGAGCAAACTGTGGCGCAATCTCCAACGGATGCGGTCACCCGACCAAACTGGTCCGCCGTCTTCGCCGTGGCGTTTTGTGTGGCGTGCTTGATCACCGTTGAGTTCTTACCGGTAAGCCTGCTAACACCCATGGCGCTGGATCTGGGTGTTTCCGAGGGCGTTGCCGGGCAAACCGTCACCGTGACGGCGTTTGTGGCGATGTTCGCCAGCCTGTTTATTACCAACATTATTCGCGCGGCCGACCGGCGTTATGTGGTGATCGCCTTTGCGGTGCTGCTTACCCTCTCCTGCTTGCTGGTGTCGTTTGCCAATAATTTCACCTTGCTGCTGTTAGGCCGCGCCTGTCTTGGGCTGGCGTTAGGCGGCTTTTGGGCGATGTCGGCGTCGCTGACCATGCGGCTGGTGCCGATGCGCACCATCCCGAAAGCGCTGTCGGTGATTTTTGGCGCGGTGTCGATTGCGCTGGTGATTGCCGCGCCGCTGGGCAGTTTTTTAGGCGGCATTATCGGCTGGCGAAATGTGTTTAACGGCGCGGCGCTGATGGGCGCGGCCTGTATTCTCTGGGTGTGGAAGGCGCTGCCGTCGCTGCCGGGGAAAACCGAGCACCATGAAAATATGTTCGGCCTGCTGAAACGCCCCGGCGTGGCGGCGGGCATGCTGGCGATTTTTATGGTCTTCGCCGGGCAGTTCTCGTTCTTTACCTATATTCGCCCGGTGTATATGAACCTTGCCGGTTTCAGCGTTGACGGGTTGACGCTGGTGCTGCTGAGCTTTGGTATCGCCAGTTTTGTCGGCACGTCATTTTCATCGGTGATAATGAAGCGTTCGGTGAAAATGGCACTGGCTCTCGCGCCGCTGACGCTGGCGATTAGCGCGCTGGTGCTGATTCTGTGGGGCAGTGATAAAGCGGTCGCGGCGGGCATCGCCATTGTCTGGGGGCTGGGGTTTGCGCTGGTGCCGGTCGGTTGGTCAACGTGGATCACCCGAACCTTGGCCGATCAGGCGGAAAAAGCCGGTTCCATTCAAGTCGCCGTTATTCAGCTCGCCAATACCTGCGGCGCGGCGATTGGCGGTTTCGCCCTCGACCATTACGGCCTGTTATCGCCGTTAGTGCTTTCCGGCAGTTTGATGCTGCTGACCGCGCTGCTGGTGGCGGTAAAAGTGAAAGTGAAAGCGTAAAAAAATCGCGTAGCGTGAATTCGTAGGCCGGATAAGCGTAGCGCCATCCGGCAAATTGCCCGGTGGCGCTGCGCTTACCGGGCCTACAAAACCTCGGCATATTGCGGGTTCTGACCGCTACGCGGCGCGCATTTTGCGGCGGGAATCGAGGGAAATCAGCATCACCGACGAAACAATCAACAGCGTGCCTAACCAATCCGGCAGCGAAAACGCCACGCCGAGCAGCACCACAGAAAGCAGGGCGCTGCTGAGCGGTTCGGCGCAACTCAAAATGCTGGCTTTCGAACCACCAATCATCTGCGCGCCTTTCAAATACAAACTAAAGGTCAGCGCTGTGCCGATCACCACCAGGTAGAAGAACGCCATCAACAGGCTGCCATCAACCACAAACTCATCCCCCTGCCCGGCGAAAAATGGCACCAGCATCAACCCGGCCAGCAACATGCTCCAGCCGACAATCGGCAAGGTGCCGTAACGGGCAATCAACGCTGAAGGATAAGTGGTATAAAACGCGGCGGAAAACGCCGACACAATACCCCACACCAGCGCTTGTGAGGAAATCGACAGTGACGTCAGGTTGCCGTGCGTCACCAGTAAAAACGTACCGATAAGCGAGGTCAAAATCGCCGCCGTTACCGGTAGCGTCGGGCGGGCTTTTCGCGCCAGCGCAAACCACGCCACGATGATCGTCGGGGATAAAAATTGCAGCACCGTCGCGGTGGCGGCGTTGGATTTTTCAATCGTCAGCAGAAAAGTAAGCTGCACGACCATGGCGCCAAACAGCGAGAAGAATAATAGGCTGAGCGCGTCTTTGCGGTTTTTCAGGATGGCGAAGATTTTGTCGCCGTGCACAAACGACAGCGTTAACAAAATCACCCCGGTGAACAGCAGCCGCGTCATGGTTAACCACGGCGCCGAAATAGGGCTTTTGTCCATAATGTACTGGGCGCACACCCCGGAGCTGCCCCACAACACAGCTGCTGCCAGTACGTACAGCATCCCTTTTTTTGTCGAACCCATTACTCACCCAACTTTGTCATGCTGATTACTTATCACCAGGGCGCGAAGCATAACACATGCACAGGGTTTAACCGGAGGCGGTTGAGGGTGACCGCCTCCGGTTTATTGCATCAGAACCAGGCTTCCCACATCGCGCCGATGTTCAGCGAATCAAGCGTGGTGTCGTCGGTGCCGGTCACGCGCGCGGTGCGTTTGTTATCCACTTCGCCGCCGGTCACGTAGAAACGCAGCATCGGGCGGAACTCCGGCCCCATCGCAATCGAGATGTTTTGCGACAGCGTGACTTTCCAGCCGTGGTTGTCGCCGCCGTCGTCATAATCGACGCGCTGATAACCCGCTTCCAGCCAGGTGGAGTGCACATCGTTCCACCAGTGCATCGGGCGAACAATCGCGCCGTAGTTGCGGCGATTATCGGTTTTGATGGTGCTGTTGTCGTAATCATGGAAGGCCAGCAGATAATCGACCTGAGTTTGTTGCGTGAACTTGTAGCTGCCTTCGAAGCTGGCGTAAATCGCCGTCAGATCGTCGGTTTTGTTAAACACGCTATTGTCTGAGTTATCAGAATAGCGGGCGATCACTTTGTTCACGCCGTGATCGTTGGTGTGGCTGAGCACCACGCCGCCTTGCCAGGCATGCAGGCGCTCGTCGCGATCGACGGCTTTCGAGTCGAAGCCGTAGTTGGCATAAACTTCGAGATCGAGCGGCCCGACTTTCATGCCGTGGACTTTGGAGGTCACCGCGTAGTTGCCTTTATCGCCGACGTTGGAGCTGCCGGTACAGGTGATGCGCGACGGGTTGGATTCATCTTCCATCACTTCCGGGCTACAGGATTCGATGGAGCCAACGGCGGCAACGTCAAACTGCACGCCGCCGATATCGAAGTTTTTCACCCCTGCGCCCTGGCCGTCGTGGTTCATCCAGAAGTAATCGTTGATGCCCTGTTGCGGGCGCTGGTGGAAATCACGTCCCGCCCAGAAGTAAGCGTTCGGGTTGGAGGCCAGCAAGTTGGTCACCCCGGCGTAGGCTTTCTTCAGGTTAACTTCGTCACCCCAGTGATCGAACATCACGTTGATATCCCAGATCGCGCCGTTATCGCCTTTAAACGCTTTCGAGAGCTGGAATTCGCCGCCGTTGCCTTCGTTCCCCAAACGACCAATCGCCGATGCGCCGTTGTACGAACCGTCAACACCCACGTATTTCTGATCGCCGGACTGGAAATGCGCGCCGTAACGGGCGTAACCGCTGAATTTCACGCCGTAAGGAATCGCCATATCCGGGGTTTGCGCGGTGCTTTGCGGTTCAACCACCACATCGGCTTTTTGATTAATTGCTGTGTCCATTTTGGCCTGGCGTTCCGCCAGCGCTTTATCCACCGCTTTTGCCACGATGGCGTCAATTTGCTCTTGCGTAAATTCTTGTGCGAAGACGGAGCCAGAGCAAAGCGTAGCCGCAACCGCCAGCGCCACTGGAAGTTTTTTATTTATCTTCATGGTTATCTCAATTTAGTAAGTTGTTCTCAGACAATAACCTTCCGGCCCGCAACGGGCAGAAATATTGCCATCATCAAAACAAACTGCTTTATTTTATTAAGTGAGGTACAGATTCATTAAGATTTACCGTAATCAATTCTCCATTCAGTTACGCTGATAGAGCTGAATAATCTCCTCGGACAATTCACGCGCTAATAACGACGTCATTAAATGATCCTGCGCATGCACCATAATTAATGTCATGGGCTGGCGGGCTTCACCGGCATCCTGTTCAATTAATTTGGTTTGCATCTGGTGCGCCTGGCGCGCGTAACCATCGGCTTCCAGCAACAACAGCTTCGCTTCTTCAATGTTCCCTTCCCGCGCCGAGCGCAGTGCTTCAAAGCAGAGGCTGCGCGACTGCCCGGCATTAACGATAATTTCCATTACCGCTTCTTCAAGTGCGACCATAAACATCAATCCTGAGTAAAACCATTTGCGGCGGCGGTGGCGGCAAACCACTCTCCGCTTTTCTTAATGGTACGTTGTTGGGTAGCTAAATTTAATTGCACAAAACCGTAGCGGTTTTTATAGGCATTACACCATGACCAGTTATCAATAAATGTCCACATATGGTAGCCAAGACAATTACAGCCTTCGCTAATTCCTTTATGCAGCCAAATAAGGTGGTCGCGAACAAAGTGAATTCGATAACTATCGTTAATTTGTCCGTTTTCAATAAACCGTTGTTCATTCTCAACGCCCATGCCGTTTTCTGAAATAAAACAGCGTGGGTTGCCGTAATTCACGCGCAAGTTGGTGAGAATATCGTAAATACCCGGTTCGTAAATTTCCCACCCGCGATACGGGTTCATTTTACGGCCTGGCATTTCGTAATAATCAAACAACCACTCTGGCATAAACGGCGAATCGGGATTCACCGCGCTGTCCCGGCACTTTACCCGCCGTGGCTGGTAATAGTTGATACCGAGCAGGTCGATTTTCCCTTCTGCAATCAGCGCGATATCGTCCGGCTGGCAGGCGGGCAACTGATTGTGCTCTTTCAGCAGCGCCACCAGGTCAGCGGGATACTCGCCACGCAGTACCGGGTCGAGAAAACTGCGGTTAAACAGCAAGTCGGCATAATGCGCCGCTTTTACATCCGCCGGATGTTGCGAGCGCGGATAAGAGGGCGTCAGGTTCAGCACAATGCCAATCTCACCGGGGTGATGCCCGGCGCGAAACGCCCGCACCGCGCTGGCGTGGGCCAACACCGTGTTGTACGCCACCGTGGCGGCGCGTTTGAAATCCACCACGTTCGGGTAGTGAAAATCGTACAGATAACCGCCCTCGACCGGCACAATCGGCTCGTTAAAAGTAAACCAGTGATGCACCCGGTCGCCGAACAGCTCAAAACAAATTTGCGCGTAACGGCTGAACGCCTGCACCACCTCGCGGCTTTCCCAGCCGCCTTTTTCCTGCATCGCCATCGGCATGTCGAAGTGAAAAAGGGTGATAAACGGCGTGATGCCCTGTTCCAGCAGTTCGTCGATCACCGCGTTATAAAACGCCACCGCTTGCGGATTCACCTCGCCGGTGCCGTCCGGGATGAGCCGCGCCCAGCTCAGCGAAGTGCGAAAGCTGTTGTGATTAAGCTGCGTTAACAGAGCGATGTCCTGCCGCCAGTGGCGGTAAAACGTCGAGGTTTCCTGCGGCCCAATCTGCTGGTGAAAACGCCACGGCTGACGGGCGAACCAGGCATCCCATGTGGTCGCGCTTTTACCGCCTTGCTCGCTTTCCCCTTCGGTTTGCAGCGCAGAACTGGCGCTGCCCCACCAGAAGTTTTTGGGAAATTGATATTTCATGACCTGCTCCTTTAATTACTGCTGATGGTTTCGGCCAGCGGCGCGCTGCTTTGTGCTTTTTGCTCTTCCGTTTTCAGCAATGAACGCTCATAGGCGCGCAGGAATGGCAGATACATCAAGGCGGACATCACCATACAAATCACGCACATCACCACCGGGCTTAAGGCCCAGTTTGCCGCCCAGGACGCACCGATTGGCGCGGGCGTGGTCCACGGCGTCAGGGAAACGACTTGCGCCAGCAGGCCCATCTTGGTGGCGACGTAAGCCAGCACAGCATTGACCAGCGGCACGCAGACAAACGGGATAAACAGCATCGGGTTCATGATGATCGGCGCGCCGAACAGAATCGGTTCGTTGATATTGAAGAAGCTCGGCACCACGCCCATTTTGCCGATGGTACGCAGATGCGCGACGCGGCTACGCAGTAGCAGGAAAGCCAGCGGTAGCGTTGAACCCACGCCGCCAATCAGCAAATAGTGATCCCAAAAACCTTGCAGATAGACGTGCGGCAATGCAGCGCCCGCCGCCAGCGCGGCCTGGTTAGCCGAGAGGTTCGCCATCCAGAACGGGTTCATGATGCCGGTGACAATCAGCGAGCCGTGAATCCCGGCGAACCAGAAAATCTGGCACAACAGCACAGAGAGCAGAATGGCAGGCAGGGAATCCGAAGCCGACACCAGCGGTTCCAGCAGGTGCATGATCGCCTGCGGCAGGATCATGCCGGTTTGCGCTTCAATAAACAGGTTCAGCGGGTGCAGCGTGGCGATGATCACCAGCACCGGAATGAGGATTTCAAACGAACGGGCAACGCCGGTCGGCACCTCTTTCGGCAGGCGAATGGTGATGTTGTGCTGTTTCAGCCAGGCATAAACCCGCGCGGAGTAAATTGCCGTCAGCAGTGCGGTAAAGATGCCCTGCCCGGAGAGATATTGCGTGGAGATTTTGCCATCCGCATAGGGCGCGGCGACCAGCAGAAAAGCCATAAATGCCAGCAGGCCGGTCATTACCGGGTCGAGATTAAACTGACGACCCAGGCTGGCGCCAATGCCAACGGAGATAAAAAACGTCATCACCCCCATGCTGAGGTTAAACGGCAGCATCAGTTGTTCGCGGTATTCGGCGGAGAAATCGAGCCACGCGCGGGCGAAACCGACGGTGGTGTCGGCGGAAAACGGCGGGAAGATAAACACCAGCATAAACGAGCCGATGATCATAAACGGCAGTGCGGCGGTGAAGCCGTCGCGGATGGCGATAACGTACTTTTGCTGCCCAAGACGACCGGCCAGCGGCGTGATGGTTTGCTCAATAACCGTAACCATTGATTGATATAAGGAACTCATAAGAACACCTATTTAATGCGCCGCTTCAATCAGCGACAAAGCATAGTCCAGTACCTCATTGCCACGTTGCATGCCGTAATCCATCGGGTTGATGGGTTGTACCGGAATGCCCTGAGCGGCGGCCTTTTCTGCCAGTGTTTTTAACATGTATTTAACTTGCGGACCGAGAAGCACGACCTGGTAACGCGGAAACTGCGTGTCAAATTCCGCGACGCCATACGCGTCGATCTCCACCGGGATTTCGCGCGCTTTCGCCGCTTCCTGCATTTTCCTGACCAGCAAGCTGGTGGACATCCCGGCCGAGCAGCACAACATAATCCTGAACATCGTTATCCGTCCTCAAATGTAACGCCTTATTGCGGAGACGATTGGATATCATATGGAAACCGGTTTCCATTTGTTCTCAACGGAAGTGTGATAGCTATCAATATCTATATCAGGCGAGGCTTATTTATTGGATTTACATCACAGATTCTAATGATTTCTTGATAGCAAAAAGCGCTAAATGGAAAATCGGTTTCCATGAAAAAAGGAAACCGTTATACTGCCGATGGTTATATATTAGCCGTTGCTGTATTTGGATTTCGCGGACGCGTTTGGTCGTCCGTCAGGGGAGAAAGATGTCTACAATCAACGATGTATCACGTTTAGCTGGGGTGTCGAAAGCCACAGTCTCACGGGTGTTGAGCGGTTCGCGCGGGGTGAAGGAAGCCAGCCGTCTCGCGGTGCTAAAAGCGGTCGATGAGCTGAATTACCGGCCCAATGTTATCGCGCAATCACTGCTCAGCCAGTCGACAGGCTGCATCGGTGTTATCTGCGCCCAGGAAAATATCAACCAAACCACCGGTTATCTTTACGCGCTGGAAAAACATTTAAGCCAGAGCCAAAAACATCTCCTGTTGCGCTTCGCCAATACCAAAGCGGGGGTGATGAGCGCGCTGGATGAGCTGACCTGCGGGCTGTGCGACGATGTGTTAATTATCGGCGCGCGTTTCCCGCTCTCGATTGATGATGAAAATGTGATTCTGGTGGATTGTGTGGAGTCCGACGACGCCACGCCCAATAGCATCCAATTCGATCGCGCGTTCGCCGCGGAAACCGCCTGCAATTACCTGATTAGCCAAAGCCGCCGGCAGATTGCCCTGATCCACCCGCACAATGCCGCAGCCGAACAGGTGCTCCACGGCTATAAATTAGCACTGGAAAACAATTTCCTGCCGTTTAACCGCAACCTGGTGTTTATGGATGACACCTCATCTTCTGTGGCGCTCCAGGTGTTGCTGAATAACGCGACGACGTTAAATTTCAATGCGTTATTGGTTGCCGACGAGCAAGAAGCGCAGCGGGTGATCCCCCAATTGCAGGCGTTTAATAAATCCGTGCCGGGCGACATTATGGTCTTCAGCCTTGCGGGTTCGCTGCATTTGCCCGGTATTCCGACCATTCCGGCGATTGAATATTCGATGGACGCAATGGCCGCGCGTATTGTTGCGTGGCTCAATGAGAAAACCCAAAGCGTGCTGGGAACTTATCGCGTGCGCGGAGATTTGATTATTCCCGAAATGGGCAAGCGATAATAAATATATAAGGAAGCTTCCTGCGGGAAGCTTTTTATATTTCCGCCGAATATATCCGGATCTAAAGTTAAATTTAAACCCATACCATCTATTTACGAATTGAATATTGCTCGCGCATTTATTCTATAGGATTATGATTAAAAGAAATCTCTTAGAATAAATTTCACTTAAGTCTATTCTGCTGGCGGTAGCGATTTTTTCATGGATGGTGAGCGTGCGTTATCTGGTCTTATTTTTATTATTTGTGGCAACGGCGCAGGCCGCGTCATTATCCCCGGCTGATCGGGATGTCATTCGTCAGCAACAAGAACAACTGCTGCGCCAGAATCAGCAACAGCGTGATGAACTGGAACGCAGCACAACCCTTCCTCGTCAAAGCCAGAGCGCGCCTGCCTCGCAGAGCAGCGGGCCATGTTTTGCTATCCATACGATTATCCTCTCCGGCGTGACGCTTATTGGCGAAAAAGCGCAGCAGAAACTGATTGCGCCGTGGCAAAACCGCTGCCTGAATATAGCGAAAATAACCGAACTGACCGCCGCGATTTCTGACTGGTATATCAGCCGTGGCTATATCACCAGCCGCGCATTTCTTACCGAACAGGATCTGTCGCAGGGTGAATTACGCATTGTCGTGCTGGAGGGGAAATTAAAGCAAATTCGCCTCGACGGTGAATCGCCGCGCATGTTGAAAATGGTGTTTCCCGGTCTGGAAGGTAACGTCTTAAATTTACGCGATATTGAACAAGGGATGGAGCAAATTAACCGTTTGCGCAGCCATCCCGTGCAGATCGAAATAGTGCCGGATGCCGAGCCGGGATATTCCATTGTGAATTTAACGGCTACGCCGGAATTTCCGTTAAGTGCCAGTCTCTCGCTGGATAATAGCGGGCAAAAAAGTACCGGCGAAGAACAGCTAAATGGTTCGCTCACCGGCAATAACTTGCTCGGCCTGGCGGATAAATGGTTTGTCAGCGGCGGGCGCAGTAGCGACTTCGCCAGCACTTATGATGCGCAGAGTTTCCAGGCCGGCGTCAGCGTGCCTTACGGCTATGGCCTGCTCGATTACAGCTACGCCTGGAGCAACTACCGCACCACCCTTATCAACCAGGGTTTCCCGTGGATTTCCACCGGCGACACCAAAACTCACCGCCTGAATGCCTCATGGGTGGTGTTTCGCAATGGCGATATCAAAACCGCGCTCTCGGCGGCAGTGACGCAACGTTCCAGCCGCAACTGGCTTAACGATGCGCCGCTGGTCAGCAGCACCCGCAACCTTTCCAGCCTCCAACTTGGCATTAACCACACGCAGAAAATGCTGGGCGGCGTGGCAACGTTCAACCCGAGCTACAGCCACGGCACACCCTGGTTTAACGCCGAAACCGATGAAAACAAAACCGGTGATGTCCCGCGCGCGGAGTTTCGTAAATGGAGTCTGAGCGCCAGTTTTCAGCGCCCGCTCACTAATGATTTGCTATGGCTGACCAGCCTGTACGGGCAGTGGTCGCCGGACAGGCTTTACGGTAGCGAACGTCTGACGCTCGGCGGGGAAAGCTCGGTGCGCGGTTTCAAAGAGCAGTATCTGTCTGGCGATAACGGCGGCTACTGGCGCAACGAACTCAACTACGCCCTGTTCACCCTGCCGGTGCTCGGGCAGGTAAGCGCCACGGCGGCGCTGGACGGCGGCTGGCTGGAAAAAGACCGCCTCGATAAGTACGCCTCCGGCACGCTGTGGGGCGCGGCGGCGGGGCTTGGCAGTGCAAATCGCTGGTTCGCCAGCCAGCTTACGGTCGGCACACCCCTCGCGTATCCCGGCTGGCTTGGGCCGGATCACCTCACCATTAACTGGCGCGTTGCTGTCACATTTTAAGGAAGAAGACGATGGATACTGCCAAACCGGTTCGTTTCTCACAGCGCGCGCTTAGCTGGTTGATTATTGGCCTGCTGGCCTGGCAACCTGTGGCGCCGTCCTTTGCGGCGGCCATCACGCCAAACGGCCCGGCGGCTATGGACAAGGCCGCCAACGGTGTGCCGGTGGTCAATATTGCCACGCCCAACGCGGCGGGGATTTCCCATAACCAGTTCAAAGACTACAACGTCGGCAAAGAGGGGCTGATCCTCAATAACGCCACCGGCCAGCTCACGCAAACGCAGCTTGGCGGGCTTATTCAGAACAACCCGAACCTGCGCGCCGGGCAGGAAGCGCGCGGCATTATCAACGAAGTCACCGGCGGCAGCCGCTCGCAGTTACAGGGCTACACCGAAGTGGGCGGTAAAGCGGCGAACGTGATGGTCGCTAACCCTTATGGCATCACCTGTAATGGCTGTGGGTTTATCAACACGCCCAATGCCACGCTGACCACCGGTAAACCGCAGTTCGACGCCAACGGCAATCTCTCTGCGCTGAATGTCACCCAAGGCGCGATCACCGTTGAAGGTAAAGGCCTGGACGCCAGCGGCAGTGATGCGCTGTCGCTGATTTCCCGCGCCACCGAAGTGAATGCGGCGATTCATGCCAAAGCGTTAACCGTCATTGCCGGGGCGAACCGGGTGGATGCCAATGGCAACGCCACGGCGATCGCTGGCGAAGGCGCGGCACCTTCTGTCGCGGTCGATACCGGCGCGCTCGGCGGGATGTACGCCAACCGCATTCGGCTGGTCTCCAGCGATAAAGGGGTTGGTGTCAACCTCGGCAATCTGACCGCGCGCCAGGGCGATATTACGCTGGATGCCAACGGCAAAATGACCGTTAAAGACAGCCTTGCCAGCGGTTCGCTGACGGCGAAAGGCGAAGGCGTCACACTCACTGGTAGCCACAAGGCGGGCGGCGATCTTGCCGTAACCAGTACCCAGGATGTCGCCGTGCAAAACGCGACACTCGCCAGCGACGGGAAGCTGACGCTAAACGGCGCGGGCAACACCCGGCTTACCGCCAGCCAATTGACCAGCGGTGGCGAGCTGGCGCTCAGTGGAAAACAGCTTAGCGCTGATGCGCCCAGCAAAGTCAACGCGGCGGGAAATGCCACGCTGGATGCGCAATCTGTCACATGGCGGGGGGAGTTGGCTTCCGACGGCGATAGCCGGGTGACGGCAGACACTCTGGATAACCAGGGAACCATAGCGGCAAAAGGCCAGCTCGCCGCCAGCACGTCTACGCTGAATAACAGCGGTACGCTGATTGCGGGTGCGAATGCCCATATTACAGGCGGGCGGCTGGATAACCGTGGAACTATCGCGGCACAGGATCAGCTTACCGCCAATTTTTCCACGCTGAATAACAGCGGCAGGTTGCAGGGACAGGCACTCAACATTACCAGTGGCGCAGTGCAGAACAACGGTTTATTGCAGGGCACTCGCGCGCTGAACCTGCAAACCAGGCAACTGGATAACCTCGCCAACGGCACGCTCTACTCCGCACAGGGCTTCACCCTCAACATTCCCGAACTCAACAACAGCGGCCTTATCACTACTGACGGCGACCTCTACCTGCGCGGCAACGCCCTGGTCAACGACGGTGAAATCAACGGCGTAAACCTGTTCAGCGATTACACCCGCCTGGTCAACCACAGCGCTGGGCGGCTGCTGGCGGATGGGCAACTGGCCTTCACCGCTGACCACATCACCAACGACGGCCTTCTGGCGGCGAAAACCGTCAACATGACGGCGAATACGCTGAATAATCAGGGCAACGTGCAGGGTGACGACGCGCTCACGCTGGCGATAAAAAACGCCACCAACAGCGGCGCATTACGCAGCACGAAAGCGCTGACATTAACCGGCCAGACGCTGGCTAACAGCGGCTTGCTGGCAGCGGAAAACCTCGCACTCAACAGTGCGGATATCACCAACAGCGGTACGTTGCAGGGCACTCATGCGCTTGGGGCGACGGGCACGCGACTGATCAACCAGCAAGGCGGCCTGCTGCTGAGCAACGGCGCGGTCACGCTTAAAAACGACACATTGACCAATGCCGGGCAGCTACAGGGCAACACGCTGAACCTGGCGACCGGCGAGTGGATCAATACCGGCACGGCGTTAGGTGAAAACGCCTTAAGCGCTACGGTTGGCGGCACGCTGAGTAACCAGGGCAAACTGATTAGCCAGCAGGCGCTGACGGTACAGGCCAACGCACTAGAAAACAGCGGCACGCTGATGGCGAAAGCGCTCGCGCTGCAGGGCGATTTACGCAACAGCGGCTTGTTGCAGGGTGATACGCTCACCGCCAGTGCCGACGACTGGCACAACAGCGGCACGGTGCAGGCGGTAGATTCCCTGAACCTGACGCTTGGCGGCACGCTGGAAAACCAAGGACATCTGCTGAGCCAGAATCGGGCGGATGTCAGCGCAGCCCAGCTTAACAACGACGGCAAACTGGCCGCCAGAGATTTGCGCGTCACGGCGGCGGAGATCGCCAGCAACGGCATTTTGCAGGGCAATAACAGCCTGGCGCTGGCCACGCAAAACCTGCGTAACGGTAGCAACGGGCAACTGGTCAGCGGCGGGGCGCTGGATCTGCATCTCAATCGGCTGGAAAACCAGGGGCTGCTGTACGTCGAAAACGGCCTGACTCTGACCGGAAATACCCTTTCCAACAGCGGCGATCTGGAAGCCGGGGCGCTGGAAATCACGCTGAATGATGCGCTGGAAAACCAGGGCGCCTTACTCGCGCATCAGAACGCTATCCTGTACGGCGATCGGCTGACGAACAGCGGGCAGATTGCCGCGAACACCCTGACGCTTAACGGTAAAACGCTCACCAACAGC
Organism: Kosakonia sp. BYX6; assembly: GCF_038449125.1. Taxonomy (NCBI): domain Bacteria; kingdom Pseudomonadati; phylum Pseudomonadota; class Gammaproteobacteria; order Enterobacterales; family Enterobacteriaceae; genus Kosakonia; species Kosakonia calanthes. The sequence goes on from NZ_CP151800.1 coordinate 54,036, forward strand.
GGGCTAATTCAGGGAACGCAGCAGGCGCAGGCCAGCGCGGACAGCATCACCAACACGGCGGCGGGCAACTGGGTTTCTGGTGGCGCGCTGACATTGACAGGCAACCTGACCAACGCCGGAACCTTGCAGGGCGACACCTTGTCGTTCACCGGCGCAACGCTGGACAACCAGGGTGTTATCAATGGCCTTAACGGCCTGAGCGGCAGTGTTAGCGACTGGCTGAGCAATGGCGGGCAACTGGCCAGCGGCAAAGCCACAGATCTGCGGGCAGGCAATCTAACCAACAGCGGGCGCATCGCGGGCGATACGCTGGCGCTTAACGCCAACGCACTGACGAACAACGGGTTATGGCAGGGCACGCGCGAACTCACGCTCAACGGCGACACGCTCATTACCGGGGCGAACTCGCGCACACTGAGCGGCGGTGATTTCACCCTGAGCGCCGGGCAACTCACCACGCAAGGCACGCTTCAGGGCGGTCGCGTCACTGTTCAGGCAGGTGACTGGACACTGGGCGGCGCGCTGCTGAGCCAGGGCGATTTAACCGCAACGGTGGGCGACACGCTGACCTTGCCCGGCTCGCTCACCAGCCAGCAGGCAATGAATATCCGTGCGCAGACGCTGAATAACAACGGGCAGTTGCTGAGCGCCGGGGATATCACCCTGAGCGGGCAGCAACTCACCAATAACGGCACCGTGCAGGGAAAAAACCTGGCGGCGTACCAAGGCGCCATCACCAATAACGGCACGCTGACCGGGCTGGAAAGCCTGACGCTGGATGCCCGCCAGTTACCGGCTAACTTGCTGGCGCGTGTGGCGATGGCGACACCGCAGCTTCAGCTTATCAACGGTGAAAATGGGGCATTGCTGACGCAGGGCGCGCTGGATATTACCGCCGGAACGGTTCGTAACGCGGGTGTCTGGCAGGGCAATAACATTCTGTTGGCGGCGCAGTCTCTGGATAACAGCGGCGCGGTGCAAAGCGCCGGGGCGCTGAACCTCACGTTAACGGGAAATCTCAATTCAACGGCAGGCAGCAAAATCACCGCTATGGGCACGGCGGCCTTGCAGGCGCTCGCATTGAGCAACGACGGGCTGTGGGCAGCGAAAAACCTGACGCTGAACGCCTCAACGCTGACCAACCGCGGCGCAGTCAGCGGCAGCGACGGGCTGACCGCCACGCTAACCGGCAATGTCACTCAGCAGGCCGGCGCTTCACTTGCCAGCAATGGCGCGCTGAACCTTAACGCCGCAACGGTGAGTAACCAGGGCAAAATTCAGGGCGGTGATGTCACGCTCACCACGGTTTCGCTGACCAACACGGCCGGTGCGGAACTGGTGAGCGCGCAGGGGCTGACGCTCACTGCGCCGTCACTGTTCAACTACGGCCTGATTCAGGGCGCAGGGGAAACCCGCATCGACGCCACGTCTCAGGCGCTCAATGCGGGCAAGCTGCTCGCTGGCGCGCGTCTGACGTTGACCACGCCGCAGTACAGCGGCGCAGGCTGGTTACAGGCCACCAACCTGATCCTCAATGCGGCGAACAATACCGGCAGCGGGACGTTGCTCGCCGACCAGATGACGCTCACCGGCAACACGTTCACCCATCAGGGCACCACGCAGGCGAATAACCTGGTGCTCAATTACCAGCAACTCACCAATAACGGCACGTTGCTCGGCAACAGCCAGTTGACGGTCAATGCGACACAGGTGAATCAGTCCGCCAGCGGCAAGCTGTTCAGCGGCGGCGACCTGTTTGTTGGATCAAATGGCCTGAATGCGTTGGGCCAGGTGGTGGCGCTGGGCAACCTGACGCTGCAATTGACGAATGCGTTCAGCGGGAAAACCACCCTGGCGGCAGGCAAAACGCTGAGTATCACCAGCAATGGCGCGATTGATAACCAAAGCGTGATGCAGGGCCAGGCGGTGAACCTGAGCGCGGGCGGTCAACTGACCAATAACGGGCAGATCACCACTGGCAGCGGCGCCAGCACCCTGAGCGGCAGCGCGATTGTGCTCAATGGCAACAGTGCGTTGCAGGGTGGCGGCAATATCACCCTTGCCAGCCGGGGGAATATTACAGCGAACGGCTTTGCCGGCACCCTCGGCAGCCTGACGCTGAGCGCGCCGGGCAGTATCGTTAACACTGCGCTGCTTTACGCGGCCAACAACCTGGCGCTGTATGCCAACAGCATCACCAACCAGCGCGGCGACATGCTGGCGGGCAATAATCTGTGGCTGCAACGCGACGCGGCGGGTAACGCCAACACCGAAGTGGTGAACACCTCCGGCACGATTGAGACGCGCAACGGCGATATCACCATTAAAACCGGGCATCTGCTGAACCAGCGGGATGGATTCGTCGTTACGACGAATCAAAAAACAAATGTTGCTACCCCGGAAGCAACTATTACTTATCGACTGTCATCGTTCGATAAAAGCGAAGTCGGGTATTACACCTATGAGGTTTGTTCTGGTGGCGGAGGAAACGCGAATGGACATGGCCCGACTTGCAGTGATCGCTATTTCATCTCCCCTGTTCCTGACTTAAGTGTAAAAACTATTACGATCAGCGAAACAGAAACGACAGCTTCAGCCTCTGGTGGTGCTGCGAGAATCGCAGCTAATGGGAATATTTCTATTTCAGCCAGTGAGTTAGATAACGTTACTAGTTTTATCCTGGCAGAGAAAAACATCACTCTTGCGGGTAATCAATTAAACAATAACTCTGTGCAAACCGGAAAAACGACGGTCACGCAGAATTACAAGTATGAATGCTCCCGATATGGGACATGCATGACAGAATCCAACCTACCTGAAGACATGAACCTCGCGCATTTCATGTATGTTCACAACATTAGGGACGGGGATGTCGTTTTTAAGCTGGATAGCGCCCAAACAACTACCCAAGTAAATGGTGAGCTCTATCGCGCTGTTATCCAGGCCGGTGGTAATGTCAGTGCCAGTTTTAAATCTAATATCAGTAACGCGACAACAACCTCAAATGTTAGCGGGATCAGTACCACCCTCACCGCCCCTTCATTAAATACTCTGAGCAACCAGAGTATCGGCGGTAGCGTGGCAAAACAGGCGCTGGCGAACGCGTCAGTCACGATTACTTCGCCGCAGTGGCAGGATCAGTTACAGAACGCATTGCAGCAGATCAATGGCGGCGGTTCGCTGGATAACACCAGCACATCCGGCGCGGCGCTGAGCACGATCAACGGCCAGCAAAAAGGCGATGCCAGCCTTGGAAACCTGGCAAACGCGGGCGTCACCACTGCGGCGCTGAAAAACAACAATATCGACCAACAGCAGGGTAAATCTGTCGATACCAGCGCGTATCCGCTGCCTTCAGGAAATAACGGCTATTTTGTGGTTTCAGATAACCCGAAAAGCCCGTACCTGATTACCGTCAACCCGAAGCTTGACGGCCTGGGCCAGCTTGACCCGAACCTGTTTGGCGATCTGAATAAACTGCTCGGCATCAGCCCGGCTGCCGCGCCGCGCGAAACCAACAGCGCTTATACCGACGAAACGCAGTTCCTCGGCTCTTCTTACATGCTCGATCGCATCAAGCTCAACCCGGATTACGATTACCGTTTCCTGGGCGATGCGGCATTCGACACCCGTTACGTCAGCAACGTGGTGATGAACCAGACCGGCAACCGCTACCTGAACGGCATCGGCTCTGATCTTGCGCAGATGCAATACCTGATGGATAACGCCGCGAACGCGCAGCAAGCGCTGGGCCTGCAATTCGGCGTTGCCCTTTCCGCCGATCAAATCGCCGCGCTCGACCACAGCATCCTGTGGTGGGAAAGTGCGACGATCAACGGCGAAACGGTGCTGATCCCCAAAGTCTACCTGTCGCCAAAAGATGTCACCGTCAATAACGGCAGCGTGATCGCCGGGAACAACGTCAGCCTTGATGGCGGCAGTGTAACCAACAGCGGCAGCACCTTGCTGGCGAAAAACGATCTCAGCGTCAGCAGCGCGTCGCAAATTATCAACACCAACGATGCCCTGCTAAAAGCGGGCGGCAATGTCGATCTCAGCGCCGTTGGCGATATCAACAACCTCAGCTCCACCATCAGCGGCAAAACGGTGGCGCTGGAAAGCCTCGACGGCAGCATCAATAACATCACGCTGGCTGACCAGTATTCGCTGGAGACGCAGAGCAAACGCGGTTCGGTGAGCCTGCAGGACACCACGCTTGGCAGCATTGCCAGCATTACCGCGCAGGATGGGCTTTCGCTCACAGCCGGAAAAGATATCACCCTCACCGGCTCGACGCTGGCAGCGGGCGGCGATCTGCTAATGGACGCCAGCGGCAATATCGCCGTTAACGCCATTGAGAATAACGACGCGTACAGCCAGTCGGGCTTTAAACGCCAGACCGCGACCAGCAATGCCAGTGTGACTTATCAGGGCAGCGCCATCAGTGCAGGCGGTGGCTTGGCGATGCTGGCGGGTAACGATCTGACGCTCAGCGCCAGCGATGTGAGCGCGGGCAAAAACGCGCAGCTTTCTGCCGGTAATGATCTCAACCTGAACGCAGAACAAACCCGGCAGAACAGCCGCAACGGCAACAGTGAAAGCCACAGCACGGGGCTGGATCGCACCACCGTCAGCGCGGGCGGCAACCTGACGCTAACGGCAGGCCAGGACATCAATACGCAGGCCGCCGGGCTGGCGGCAGAGCAGCAGGTGGGCATGCAGGCAGGCCGCGATGTGAATCTGCTGGCTGAAGAGACCACCACTGGCGACAGCTATAAGGCCAGCAAAAAAACGGTGATTAACGAGCAGGTGCGCCAGCAGGGCACGGAGATTGCCAGCGGCGCGGGCACGACCATTATCGCCGGGCGCGATATGAACGCCGAAGCGGCGCAGGTCAATGCGCAGGGCGATATTGGCGTGCAGGCCGGGCGGGATATCAACCTGACGACCGCCACCGAGAGCGATTACCACTTTAAAGAAGAGACCAAAACCAAAAGTGGTTTTCTGAGTAAAACGAAAACGCACACTCTTTCCGAGCAGAGCGCGACGCGCGAGTCCGGAACGTTGCTGAGCGGCGATAACGTCACCCTGAAATCCGGCAACGACCTGCTGGTGAAAGGCTCGGCGGTGGTGGGCGACGGCGATGTGGCGCTGAACGCCGGGCATAACGTCAGCATCGAAGCGGCCACCAACACCGACTCCAGTTGGCAGTTCAAAGAGAAGAAAAAAAGCGGCCTGATGAGCTCCGGCGGTATCGGCTTTTCCATCGGCACCAGCAAAACTACCCAGGACCTGAAAGAGAAAGGCACCACCCAGAGCCAGAGTATGAGCACCGTTGGCAGCAACGGCGGCAATGTCACCCTCACGGCGAGCGAGCAACTGCATGTCGGCGGCGCGGATCTGGTGGCGAACAAAGATCTCACGCTAAGCGGCGACAGCGTGGTTATCGAGCCGGGCCACGATAAACGCACCAGCGACCAGACCTTTGAGCAGAAGAGCAGCGGCCTGACCGTGGCGCTCTCCGGTGCGGTTGGGGATGTGGTGAATACCGCCGCCACAACGGCAATGGAAGCAAAAGCGCAGAGCGACGGGCGGCTCGCCGCGTTGCAGGCCACCAAAGCCGTGCTGTCAGGTGTTCAGGCCGGGCAGGCGGGCCGCCTGGCGGAGGCCACGAGTGGCGGCGATATGACCCGGAACGGCGCCTTCGGCGTGATGGCCTCCATTGGCGGGCAGTCGTCCAAATCCACCTCACATTCGGAGCAGGACACCACCACCGGCAGCACGCTCAATGCGGGCAGTAACCTCAGCATTACCGCCACCGGCAAAGGCCAGACGGCGAACAGCGGCGATATCGCAATTGCCGGCAGCCAGCTGAAAGCCGGGAAAGATCTCACCCTGGACGCAGCGCGGGATATCACCCTGACCGGCGCGGCCGATACGCAGCAAACCACCGGCAGCAACTCCAGCAAGGGCGGTTCGCTTGGCGTTGGCATCACCGCCGGGCCAAATGGCGCCGGGTTCAGCGTCTCTGCCAGCGTTAACTCAGCGAAAGGCGGTGAGAAAGGTAACGGCACCTCCTGGAATGAGACCACGCTGGACGCCGGGCAGAACGTCAGCCTGACCAGCGGGCGCGACACGCTGTTGCAGGGCGCGCAGGTTAATGGCGACAAAGTGACGGCGGATGTCGGGCGTGACCTGACATTAAGCAGTCTGCAGGACAGCGACGATTACAACAGCAGGCAGCAGAGTGCGAGCGGCGGGCTGAGTTACACCTTTGGCGGCGGCGGAGCGGGTGCCAGCTTCAGCTACAGCCGCGACAAAATGAACAGCAACTACGATTCCGTGCAGGAGCAGACCGGCATCTTCGCCGGAACGGGCGGCTTTGACGTGACGGTCGGCAGCCATACGCAACTGGACGGCGCGGTGATTGCCAGCCGGGCGGATGCCGACAAAAACCGGCTCGACACCGGTACGCTCGGTTTCACGGACATCAGCAATAAAGCGGATTACAAGGTAGAGCACCAGGGCGCAGGGTTCAGCACCGGCGGCAGCGTCGCCGGCAATGTGATTGGCAATATGGCGAGTACCCTGCTGACGGGGCTTGGCGGCAGCGGTCACGCCGAAGGCACCACGCAGTCCGCCGTGGCCGACGGCACGATTATTGTGCGCGACAGCGCGACCCAGCAGCAGGACGTCGGCACGCTCAGCCGCGACACCGAACACGCCAACGGCAGCATCGACCCGATCTTCAACAAGGAAAAAGAGCAACAACGCCTGCAGACCGCGCAACTGATTGGCGAGATTGGCAACCAGGTGGCGGATATTGCGCGCACGCAAGGGAAAATCGCCAGAGAGAAGGCGATGAAAGACCCTGCGGCACTGAAAGCGGCGAAAGAGACACTGGCAGGACTTGGCAAGCTTGCACCAACGGATAAGGAGATTGCCGAACAGGCGGGCAGAACCGCAGAAGCACAGTATGGAACAGGAAGTGCACTTCAGCGTGGCATCGCCGCTGCAACAACGGCGGTGCAGGCGCTGTCAGGCGGTGATTTTAAATCTGCGCTTGCAGGGGCGGCGGCACCGGAAATCGCCTATCTCATCGGGCAGAACGTCAAGGATGACGCCGCAAAAGTGATTGCTCATGCGGTGGTCAACGCCGCGCTGGCGGCAGCTACCGGGAAGAACGCTGTGGCAGCGGCTGCCGGTGCGGCAACCGGTGAGATTACGGGCAAACTAGCGCTCGAGCTGTACGACAAACAAGTCGGAGACCTAAGCGAGGAGCAAAAACAGACGGTGAGCGTCTTGGCGACACTGGCATCGGGACTTGCTGGTGGTCTGGTGGGTGACAGTGGTGCGAATGCTGTAGCAGGTGCGCAGGCCGGGAAGAATGTGGCTGAGAATAACTCGCTTGCTCATGTCCTCGCAGCTGCTGAAAAACAGAAGCCGGGAACTATAGACAATTTCATTGAGGCTAGAAAAGCGGCATGTGAGCGATCTCCAGATATGTGTCAAAAGGCTGGAGCAGTCTTGATTGCTGGAACAGAATTTTTGCCGATAGGGGGAACAATTCTGAGTCTTGCAGAGGCTGAATCTGCTCTTGATTACCTAAATGTTGCTGCCTCAATGATTCCTGGCGAGAAAATTGTATCGGGCATCCTAAAAAACGCTGAAAAAGCAATAGCTAAAGGAGATGTTGCTGAGGCGTCAAGCCTTATCAAGAAAGCCAGTGATGAAATCTCAGCAAAAACACCTACTGGTTCAAAAGGTAATCCGCTAAACGTTATTGATGGTTCGAATAAACCAATGACTATTAACAATCGTGATTATTCAAGCCATTCCTTAGATCGTATGCAACGTCAAGGCATTACACCAACCGTAGTAGAAAATACAATTCGACCTGAAAATGCGGTGGCAGGAAAAAGAATAGGTACAACAGCTTATTACGATAGCAAAAATAATATCACTATAATCACAGATACCAAAAGCGGAACTGTGGTTACTGTTGATTATGGGAAAATTAAACAATGAGTTCACTTTCTGATATGACCCTAAATGAATATGATCAACGTCAGCTTTCTTTGATGGAAGAAATGTTGTGCTCATATTCGTCGGGTAAGATAACGCTTAAACAATTGATTGATAACCTAGAAGGATTGCTGTTTTTTTTGCAATCCGTTGATGTTGAATGGAAAAATGATTTTCATGAGCATTGGTTTGTTTTAGAGCAGGTCTATGCAGTTGCATTATTTAGAAATGAAAGCATTGATCCTGACGATCCGGATATACAAGAGTCGTTAAAGCAATTGAGAAGATTATTAAAATATTAATTTCATGGCCCGATTAGTGAGGCTGGATTGTAATTATTAACCATCACCGGGATATTGACTGTGCTGTTAAGCGTTCCCGGAAAAGTCTTGATCCGCGGGCTAATCTCTTTCTTGTTGACGATCTCACCCTGGACGCAGCGCGGGATATCACCCTGACCGGCGCGGCCGATACGCAGCAAACCACCGGCAGCAACTCCAGCAAGGGCGGTTCGCTTGGGGTTGGCATCACCGCCGGGCCAAATGGCGCCGGGTTCAGCGTCTCTGCCAGCGTTAACTCAGCGAAAGGCGGTGAGAAAGGTAACGGCACCTCCTGGAATGAGACCACGCTGGACGCCGGGCAGAACGTCAGTCTGACCAGCGGGCGCGACACGCTGTTGCAGGGCGCGCAGGTTAACGGCGGGAAAGTGACGGCGGATGTCGGGCGTGACCTGACATTAAGCAGTCTGCAGGACAGCGACGATTACAACAGCAGGCAGCAGAGCGCGAGTGGCGGGCTGAGTTACACCTTCGGCGGCGGCGGAGCAGGTGCCAGCTTCAGCTACAGCCGCGACAAAATGAACAGCAACTACGATTCCGTGCAGGAGCAGACCGGCATTTTCGCCGGAACAGGCGGCTTTGACGTAACGGTCGGCAGCCATACGCAACTGGACGGCGCGGTGATTGCCAGCCGGGCGGATGCCGGAAAAAACCGGCTCGACACCGGTACGCTCGGCTTCACGGACATCAGCAATAAAGCGGATTACAAAGTCGAGCACCAGGGCGCAGGGTTCAGCACCGGCGGCAGCGTCGCCGGCAATGTGATTGGCAATATGGCGAGTACCCTGCTGACGGGGCTTGGCGGCAGCGGTCACGCCGAAGGCACCACGCAGTCCGCCGTGGCCGACGGCACGATTATTGTGCGCGACAGCGCGAACCAGCAGCAGGACATCGGCACGCTCAGCCGCGACACCGAACACGCCAACGGCAGCATCGACCCGATCTTCAACAAGGAAAAAGAGCAACAACGCCTGCAGACCGCGCAGCTGATTGGCGAGATTGGCAATCAGGTGGCGGATATTGCGCGCACGGACGCGAAGATCACGGCAACGGAAAAAGCCAGAGCGCACATGGAAACCGCGACGGCAAAAGACCGCGCAGATGCCATCAGCCAGCTGAAAAAAGAGGGGAAAGCGGTCACAGATGAGGCCATCAGTGACCAGATGTATCAGACCTTCTATAACGCTGAATTTGAGAAAACGAAACAGGGGACGGGCGGAAGTGTTCAGCGAGCCATCACGGCTGCAACCGCCGCCGCGCAGGCACTGGCGGGCGGCGATATCAAATCCGCCATTGCCGGTGGCGCAGCGCCTTACCTGGCGAATGAAATTGCCCGGCTGATACCGGAGACTGACCCGACCGGGCGCATTCTGGCGCATGCCGCCATCAATGCCGCGCTGGCGGCCGCCAGCGGAAAAGATGCGGCTTCGGCAGCGGCGGGAGCCGCAACGGGTGAGCTGGCGGGCATGATTGCTGCCGATGCATACCATAAAAACGTCAGCGAACTGAGCGAGGAAGAAAAACAGACCGTATCCGCGCTGGCAACCCTGGCGTCCGGGCTGGCGGGTGGTCTGGTGGGGAACAGCGGCGCGAATGCGGTCGCTGCGGCGCAGGCCGGGAAAACCACGGTGGAGAATAATGTACTGAGCGTGATAGCGGCGGAAGCAGCGGCTAATACGGCAGCAGCAGTGGCTGGAGCAGCTGGAAATGCCAGCAAAGGTACTGTAAATGGTGATGACTGGGATGCCGGTGGTGGCTGCGAAGGCAGCCGTGAGCAGTGCGCCGTGCGTGACGGAACTCGTGGGCCGGGTCATGTAATGAATGGTAATGGTTCGGAAGAGAACGACCAGCCTAATATTGCCAAAGATCTGACTGCTGACGAGAAAGCTGAGCTGGGTGGTACTGGCTCGGGAACGGGTACGCCTCCTCCACCAGAAAATGATCCCAGGCAGCAAAATGGGAAGCCTGTAGAAAAACTTAATCAGAAGCAAGAAAGTGCTATCAAAAAGATTGATAACACTATAAAAAATGCTCTGAAAGATCATGATATAACTGGAACTATCAAGGATATGGATGGTAATCCAATTCCCAAAGAGAATGGGGGGTATTGGGATCACATGCAGGAAATGCAAAATACTCTCAGAGGGTTGAGAAATCATGCGGATACGTTGAAAAATGTGAATAACCCTGAAGCACAGGCTGCATATGGCAGGGCAACCGATGCCATTAATAAAATAGAATCAGCTTTAAAAGGACATGGAATATGATGACCTTTCGTAAATTGATAGGAAATATCAATGTAACGAAGGAACCAAGCCAGCAATCTTCGCTTGAACAATGGTTCGAACGTATCATTGATATACCTATCGAAGAATTGACAGTGGAAGATCTTTGTCGTGCTATTCGCCAGGAATTATGCATTGCTCAGCTTATGCCAAGAGTGTTGGAAGTTATGATTGATGATCCATTGGCTGGAGAATATTACGATGGAGAACTAATAGCCGCCTTGTCGACGATAAAAGAAAGTGATCTGAAGGATCAGAGAAATACTTTTATCCAAATTCAGCAGGTTATAAATCAACTGTCGTCTTCAGATGTTAATGATGATCTAAAAAAAGACATATTAAAAATCAATCAGATAGTCTCATGATAAATTTCGGTCATTGAGCCAGGGTTTTTACTTTACCGGTCAGGACTTGCCCCGCTTCAGGCAGTCATAGCGGGCTACTTCCGCCGGATAACCGGAATATCGGCGGTATAGTTCAGCGCCCCCGGAAAGTCCTTGATCCACTGGTTCATCTTCTTTTTGCTGAAATAGGTGACGCTTAACCCTTCTGCGCAGCCCCACAGCTCGCGGCTGTTTTGGGTGGTGATAACGATACAGTCGGGCATCACCCTGATCTTAATCGCCATACCCGGCGTAAAGCCCGCCTGCGAAATCCATGCGCCCTGTAGCGGCAGATAGTCATACCAGACCACGCTGGACGCCGGGCAAACGTCAGCCTGACCAGCGGTCGCGACACTGTTGCAGGGCGCGCAGGTTAATGGCGACAAAGTGACGGCGGATGTCGGGCGTGACCTGACATTAAGCAGTCTGCAGGACAGCGACGATTACAACAGCAGGCAGCAGAGTGCGAGTGGCGGGCTGAGTTACACCTTCGGCGGCGGCGGAGCGGGTGCCAGCTTCAGCTACAGCCGCGACAAAATGAACAGCAACTACGATTCCGTGCAGGAGCAGACCGGCATCTTCGCCGGAATATTATCGGCGCTTCTTTGGCTGGCCTTAGCGACGCGCAGGCGACAAATATCCTCAATCCACCACCGCAGCGCGGGTTGTAAGCCGCTTTGCCAAAATCAATCATTGCTTAGCTGTAACTTTGCTAAGGATTTATCGCTATAAGCCATACATTTTCGTTGTTAGACAGGGTGGGACGCGGCTCTTATCTTTCGTCATGATTTGTAAATTTCACGCAATCATTTGATGAGGGAGCAATTTTGGCCAGGTTACTGAATCGCTTAACAACAACACCCACGCATTTCACCCTTGCTCTGAAAATTGCTCTGCTCAGCAGCGTAGTCGCTTTTTCGGGTGCCGCTTTCGCCGATGAACCCCTAAAAGAGGGCATTACGCCCGCGACGGACGCCAGCCAAGTCCCGGCGGCGGCGAAGCTGCGTAAAGACACGGTGGTGGCGGGTATTTCTGAACCGCAGGGGATTTTTAACCCCTACTTCTTCGTCAATGGTTGGGATGAAAACGTCACCAACGTCATCTTCTCGCGCCTGATTGACTGGGACAGCCACGGCAAGCTGGTGCCGGGCCTGGCGGAAAGCTGGACGGTCAGCCCGGACAACAAAGTCTATACCATCAAGCTGCGCCCCAATTTGACCTTCAGCGACGGCTCGCCGCTCACCGCCGAAGATGTCGCTTTCACTCTAACCGTGCTGTACGACCCGAAATATGACGGCGATACCGATATCACCCTCGCCAATATCGCGGGCGGTGCGGAATACAAAGCCGGAAAAGCCGACAGCGTCAGCGGCCTGAAAGTGATCGACCCGCTGACCCTGCAAGTCACCACTACCCAACCGGGCGCGACCACGCTGTCTAAAATCGGCGGGCCGGTACTCTCCAAAGCGTATTACGGCAAAGATTACCAGCGCGGGAACCTTGATTATCTGCGCACGCTGCACGGCAAGCCGCTCGGTAACGGGCCGTATGTCTACGAAAAATACATTCCCGGCCAGGAAATCCGTTTCCACGCCAACACCCATTTTTATCGTGGTACCCCGCCCACACCGCGCTTTATTTACCGCGTGACCAACCCCTCGACCAACTTCCAATTATTCCAGACTGGCGAAACAGATTATGACGCCTTCACCTCGCGCCCGGATGATATCGAACAACTGAAATTGCTCGGCTTCGCCAACATCAATCTGTATGGCTCCAGCGACTACAGCCAAGTGGAGTTCAACGTGCGCCGCCCGGCCTTGCAAGACGTGAAAGTGCGCCAGGCGCTGATTTACGGCCTCGATCGCCAGAAACTGATTGATGTGGTGTATCAGGGCTACGGCAAAGTGGCGATTGAGCCGATTGCGCCGATCTCCTGGGCGTATAACGCCGACGGCGTGAACCCGTACAAATTCGACCCTACACAGGCGAAGAGATTGCTGGATGAAGCAGGCTGGAAACCGGGGCCGGACGGCATCCGCGTGAAAGACGGTAAACGGCTGGAACTGACGCTGCTGGCAAGCAAAAAAGTGCTCAATGACGCATTAATCCCGATTGCCAAAGAGAACTGGCAACAGATTGGCGTGCTGCTAAAACCGCAAGTTGTCGACTTCAACGCGCTGATGGCGCAGCGCAAATCGGGCAATTATGACCTCGCGTCTTTCAGCACCAGCACGCTGAACGATCCGCATGATGGCGTGTGGGATTTTTACAGTACGGAAGCGAAAGAGTCCGGCTATAACAATCCACAGGTCGACAAGCTGATTAACGACGGCAATGCGGTGCTGGATATCGAAAAACGCAAACCGATTTATCACCAACTCTACACCGTGTTGGCGGAGGATCCGCCGGTAATTTTCCTCGGTTATCGCCAGATTTTGTCGGCGAGCAGCGCCCGCGTCACCGGCTTTAAGCCGGATATTTACAACGGGCTGACCGGCAGCCTGCCGAATGTGAAAATCGTTAAGTAACACCGTTATAACTGCCGGGTTTTCCCGGCAGTTGCCATGAGAAAGCCATGCGAAATTTTATCCTCAGGCGACTGCTGCAAACCGTGCCAATGCTGCTGCTCGCGTCGCTGATCATCTTTATGCTGTTCGCGAAAACGCCCGGCGATTTTATCGACGGCAATATCACGCTGACCGCCGCCCGCGCGGCGGAACTGAAAGCCATTTACGGCCTCGACCAACCGCTGTTCACCCGCTACCTGCACTGGCTCGGTCAGTTGTTGCGCGGCGATCTCGGTTTCTCGCTGCAATACCAAATCCCGGTCAGCCAGTTGCTTAACCAATACATCTGGAACTCGTTTTTACTGGCAAGCGTCGCGTTAGTCTTTTATTGGGGAATTGGCCTGGCGGTAGGCATTGCGTCGGCGCTGAAACCCAATTCGTTATTCGATCACCTGGTCAGCGTCGCGGTGTTTGCCGCCATGTCGTTTCCGACCTTTTTTCTCTGCCTGCTGCTCATCAAATGGTTCGCGGTGGATTTGCATTGGCTGCCCGTTGGCGGCATGACCAACACCGGCAGCGACGACAGCGGCTTGGCGTGGATGATGCAGGTCGCGGCACACCTGGTGCTGCCGGTGATGGCGCTGGTGATGTTGCAGGCGGGCAGCCTGACGCGCTATTTCCGCGCCAGTATGTTGGACGTGGTGAAGATGGATTTTATCCGCACCGCGCGCGCCAAAGGGCTGCGCGAACGCACGGTGATTTTCAAACATGCGCTGCGCAATGCACTGTTGCCGATTATCACCCTGCTCGGTTTTGAACTGCCGGGGCTGTTTTCTGGCGCGATCATCACCGAAAAGGTGTTCAACTGGCCGGGCGCGGGGCATATCCATATCGATTCGCTGGCGGCGCGTGATTACCCGGTGCTAATGGGCTTCACCCTGTTTCTGGCGGTATTAACTATTCTCGGTAATTTGCTGGCCGATGTGTTGTACGCGTGGGCCGACCCGCGTATTCGGGTGAGGTCGTGATGCTCGGTTCTCTGTTCTCCACCCATCGCCGCCTGCGCAAAGCGGACATCCCGGCGTTGGCGCAGGCCACGCCTTCGCCCTGGCGACAGGCATGGAAAGCGTTGCGCCACAATCAGCTGGCGATGCTGTGCCTGGTGTTGCTGGTGGCGATGGCGCTCTGGTGCATGCTGGGGCCAATCTGGTCGCCGTGGAAAGATGACGCCACCGACGCGCTGATGATCAACAAACCGCCCGGCGCCGAACACTGGCTGGGCACGGATTTTCTCGGCCGCGATGTTTACACCCGGCTGCTGCTGGCGGGGCGCATTTCGCTGATTATTGGCCTGCTCACCATGCTGCTGTCGGTGGCGCTCGGCTATTTGCTCGGCGCGGTGTCAGGTTATGCGGGCGGCTGGACCGACAAACTGATTATGCGGCTGGCGGATCTGGTGATGACCATCCCGAGCTTGCCGTTGCTGATTGTTGCTGGCGCCATGCTCTCAGAGCTGGATTTCTCCGCAGAATCGCGCATCTACATGGTGGTTATCATGCTGAGCCTGTTGGAGTGGCCAAAGCTGGCGCGGCTGGTGCGCGGGCAAATTTTGTCCCTGCGCGAGCGCGATTTTATGCTGGCAACAAAGGTGCTTGGCCTGTCGGCGCGCCGCCGCCTGTTTGGTCATTTGCTGCCGAACACGGTGCCGATTCTGGTGGTGATGGCGACGATGGCGGTGGCAAACGCCATTTTGATGGAATCCGCGCTGAGCTACCTTGGTCTGGGCGTTGTTCCGCCGACGCCATCGTGGGGCAATATGATGGACGCCGCCAACAGTCTGATCGATTTTCAGCGCCGCCCGTGGCTGTGGATGCCGCCGGGCATCGCCATTTTTATCACCGTGATTGCCATCAATGTGTTGGGTGACGGCCTGCGCGATGCGCTCGATCCGAAAATGAAACGGAGCCTGAAATGAGCGAACCGCTGGTCGCTTTCAACCAATTATCGGTCTCCTTTGCCGCCGAACAGGGTCGGGTGCGGGCGGTGCAGGAGGTGTCGTTCATCATCAATGCCGGGCAGACCATTGGCGTGGTTGGTGAATCCGGCTGCGGCAAAAGCGTCACCGCCCTGTCATTGATGGGGTTGTTGCCCCCGCAGGCGGCACGCATCGACGGCGGGCAAATTCTCTTTCAGGGCAATGATTTGTTGCGCCTGAAACCCGCGAAGATGGCCGATCTGCGTGGCAATCAACTGGCGATGATTTTCCAGGAGCCGATGACGGCGTTAAATCCGGTGCTGACCATTGGCGAGCAGCTTTGCGAACCGCTGATCCGCCATCGCGGTGAAACACCGAAAGCGGCCTGGCAGCATGCCACGCAATTGATTCACGAGGTCGGGCTGGCGCGCGCGGAAAGCCTGATGAGCAGTTATCCGCATCAGCTTTCCGGCGGCATGTTGCAACGTATCATGATTGCCATGGCGTTGAGCTGCCAGCCAAAACTGCTGATTGCCGACGAACCGACCACCGCGCTGGATGTCACCGTGCAGGCGCAAATCTTGCGGCTGCTGCGCGATCAGGCGCGGGCGCAGCAGATGGCGTTAATGCTCATCACCCACGATTTAGGCGTGATTGCGCAGATGGCGGAACATGTGGTGGTGATGTACGCCGGGCGCGTTGTTGAGCAGGGGCCGACCGCCGAGGTGCTGCGTAACCCGCTGCATCCGTATACCAAAGGGCTGATTGCCTCGCGCCCGGTGCCGGGCGAGCGGCGACGTCGGCTTTATTCCATTCCCGGCCAGGTGCCCGATCTCGCCGCGTTGCCGCCGTATTGCGCCTTTTACGATCGCTGCGAACGCGCCACGGCGCAGTGCCGTCGCGGGGTTCCGCCGTTGATCGGCCAGACCCGGCAGGCGGCCTGTATTCACAGTGAATTCGCGGAGCCGGTCGCATGAGCCACCCTTATGTTATTGAAGTTGACGGGCTGAAAAAGCACTTCCCTCTGCGTGAGGGGGTGTTTGGACAGGAAACCGGGCAGTTACGCGCAGTAGATGGCGTCAGTTTCAAGATTCGTCAGGGCACCATTTTCGGGCTGGTGGGCGAATCCGGCAGCGGAAAAACCACCGTCGGGCGCACGCTGCTGGGGCTGTACGATAAAACTGCCGGCAGCGTGAAATACCGGGGCCAGGAGCTGCATGATTTGTCGCCGAAAGCGCTGCGCGCCCTGCGCCCGAAAATCCAGTTGGTGTTTCAGGATCCGTACAGTTCGCTGAATCCGCGGATTCGCATTGGCGATGCGATTGGCGAAGCGATGCTCGAACACAAGCTGTGCAGCCGCGCCGAGTTGTACGACAAGGTGATTGCGGTGATGAAAATCTGTGGGCTGTCGCCACAGCATTACAACCGTTTTCCCCATGAGTTTTCCGGCGGCCAGCGTCAGCGCATCGGCATTGCTCGCGCGCTTATCCTCAACCCGGATTTTATTATTGCCGACGAGCCGATTTCGGCGCTGGATGTCTCTATTCAGGCGCAGATTATCAACCTGTTCGCCGATCTGCGTGACGACCTCGGCGTCACCTTTCTGTTTATCTCGCACGATCTTGGCGTGGTGGAGCATCTGTGCGATGACGTGGCGGTGATGTATCTCGGACAACTGGTGGAAACCGCCAGCCGCGATGCACTGTTCAGCCAGCCGCTGCATCCTTACACCCAGGCGCTGCTGGCGGCGGTGCCAACACTGGATCCCCTGCGCGAGCCGGTTGCCGTGGTGCAGGGCGAAATTCCTGACCCGTCACGTCCCCCGTCGGGTTGCCGGTTTTCGTCTCGCTGCCCGCTGGCAACCGCGCAATGCCGTCAGGATGTTCCGGTGCTGCGTGAAGTCGCGCCCGGACACCGTGTGGCCTGTCATTTGGTGGATTAACTGCGTCACATATTCACCGCTCGAATGTGTGATCGCGTCCGGAGAACGCTTATGATAAGCCCATAAAAAGCAGGCTTATTACGAGGAATGCCGGTGGAACTTCATCAGCTCAGGTGTTTTATCGCCGTGGCGGACGAGCTGCATTTTGGCCACGCGGCGCAAAAGCTGGATATGCTGCCTTCCGCGCTTGGCCGTTACATTAAGTTGCTGGAAGAGGATCTCGGCACGCGTTTACTGACGCGTTCAACACGCAATGTTGCTTTAACCGCGCACGGCACGCTGTTTTTACCGGAAGCGCGGGAACTGATTGAGCGCGCTGATGATATACAAAAACGTTTTCAGAAACTGGCGCGGCAAAATGCCGGTCGCTTGCGCATCGGCGCGATCGACAGCGCGGCTGTCAGCCTGATCCCCCATGTGCTGCACCATTTTCGCGAGCAATGGCCAGAGGTAGAACTGAGTTTTCTGGAAGATAAATCGTCGCGCCTGTTGCCGAAGTTAAAAACCGGCAGGCTGGATCTGATATTCATTCGCCCGCAAAGCCTGATGGACAGTGCGCTGTTCAGCCAGTTCTTATTTTACGAAGATGTGGTGCTGGCGATTTCTGAAAAGCATCCGCTGGCGAACCGCACAGAAATAAATGTCGAAGACCTGCGCGATATTCCTCTGATCGTGCCGGAAAAACGCGTGCGTCCGCACAGCTACGATTTAACGCTGAGCCTGTTTGATCATGCGGGCTTTAAGCCGAATCTGATGCAGATTGCTGATGAAAAACAAACCATCATTAATATGGTGGCGGCGGAACTTGGCGCGGCGGTAATGCCGCGTTGGGTAATGCGCATGGCGTCGCTAAATATTAAATTTCTGCCGATTGGCCAGGGCTACGAAAATATCCGCAGCAAGTTACCGATGTCGGCCGTGTGGGTAAAAGGGGCGCGGGACGATGCGCGGGACAATATGATGAAAATCGTCATGGACGAATTGCCGGTAATTGCGGGTCTGTATTAGAGCTGTAGGTCGGATAAGATTTGTAGGCCGGGTAAGCGTTAGCGCCACCCGGCGATATTGCCGGATGGCGGCTTCGCCTTATCCGGCCTACAGACGATAAACGGCGCTACGCCATTGCGTTCGACAAGGCGGTCACCCGGTTTACCAGGCGGCCAATTTTGCCGATTTCCACTTCGATAACGTCGCCTTCTTGCATAAACAACGGCGGCGTTCGTTTCTTTCCCACTCCGCCCGGCGAGCCGGTAATAATCACATCACCTGCCTGTAGCGGGCTAAAACGGGAGATGTACTCCACCAGTACCGCGACGGAATTGATCATATTGTGGGTCGAATCGTTCTGCACCCGGTTGCCATTTAACCAGGTGCTGATGGCGAGATCTTGCGGGTCATTGATCTCATCGCGGGTCACCATCCACGGCCCGAACGCGCCGGTTTTTCGCCAGTTTTTGCCAGACGTGAACCAGGTATACTGCATATCACGAACCGATCCGTCCATAAAACAGCTGTAACCGGCGACATGCTCTAACGCCTTGTCACGGCTCACATTGTCCGTTGGCTTGCCGATCACCACCGCCAGTTCACCTTCGTAATCAAACTCATTGCTGCTGTCGGGTTTGCACACCGCTTCGCCATGGGCGCAGAGGGTATCCGGGAAGCGAACAAACAGGGTCGGCGCATCGATAGTTTGTTCAAACTCGATCCGCTTTTCCATGTAGTTCATGCCTACGCAGAAAATCTTATTGGGGTTTTCAATCACTGGCAAAAAGTGAATTTCGTCGGCGTGAAAATCGGCCTGCGCCGGAATAATAGACGCTAATTCCGCCAGCGCATTACCGGCAATCGCCGATTTCAGATCCGGGAAATACGCCGATAAGCGTTTACCTAAATCAAAAACCTGCTCGCCGTCGATGCAGCCCCATGTTTTTTCACCGGATGTCGGATTAACAAAACTGAGTAACTTCATGATAATACCTGTGCCTGAACGGCGATTTATTTAATAAATTTAATCTGCTGATTAATCTCTTCAATAATCGGCAGCTTTCGCGCGTTATAAATCTTCTTATTCTCTTCGAATAAATTATTGCCTTCACAGTCGATGGAAATAATTAACGGACCGAACTCTTTGACCTTATTCACCCACAGGGTTTCCGGCATGCCGAGATCGCGCCACTGAGCATCTTCGATTTTCTCCACGCAGGTGGCGGCCAGCACCGCGCAGCCGCCAGGGAACACCGCATGTACCGCTTTATGCGTGCGGCAACCTTCTTCAGTGTTCGGCCCCATGCCGCCTTTGCCGACAATCAGCTTCACGCCGGTTTGCTCGATAAACTCTTTCTCGAACTTCTCCATGCGCATGCTGGTGGTCGGGCCGATAGAGATCATCTCGAACTCGTTTTCCCCTTTTTCCACCACGATCGGGCCTGCGTGGAAAATCGCCAGGCCGTTCAGATCCACCGGCAACTCGCGTTTTAGCTCAATCAGACGGCGGTGCGCCACGTCACGGCAGGTCACCAGCGTCCCGGTCAGATAGACGATTTCACCCGGCTTCAGCGCCAGCAAATCTTCGTCTTTGATTGGCGTGGTCAGCACTTTTTTCATAATACAGCCCCCTGATGGGAAAGAATTTCGTAAGAGAGATCGGCGCTAAAGCGGATGGCGCCGCGACGGTGCGCCCAGCAACCGGTCGAAACTGCGACGCCAATGGTCGATGGATGGCGCGCGGACGATTCAATATTTACCCCCATCACCGAGGCTTTACCGCCCATGCCCTGCGGCCCCAGCCCAACTTTGTTCAGCCCCTCTTCCAGCAGCGCCTCCATTTTGGCGGCGTCCGGGTTTGGGTGTGTGGAGTCGACCGGGCGCAAAATCGCTTTCTTCGACAGACGCGCGGCGGTTTCTACCGATGTCGACACTCCAACGCCTACCAGCAGCGGCGGGCAGGCGTTCACGCCGTAAGAGGTGATAACGTCAAAAACAAACTGGTTCACGCCTTCATAGCCCTGGCCCGGCATCAGCACTTTCGCCGCGCCCGGCAGCGAGCAACCGCCGCCGGCCATATAAACTTCAATGGTGCAGCTGTCGTCATCGGGAATGATGTCCCAGTCCAGCCAGGGAATGCGCGAGCCGGTATTGGTGCCGGTGTTTTTCTCGATAAAGGTTTCCACCGCGTTATGGCGCAGCGGCGCTTTTTTGGTGGCTTCCAGCGTGGCGGTTTTGAGGATCGATTCCAGGCCGCTCAGGTACGGGAATTTCGCCCCGCAGGTGATGAAATACTGAATCACGCCGGTGTCCTGGCAACATGGGCGATCCAGCTCGTCGGCCCGTTTTTGGTTTTCGAACATTGAGTCGTAAACCGCCATTGCCAGCGGCGCGTCCTCTTCGGCACGCAGTGCTTCAAGTTTTTTCATAACATCGGTCGGCAGGCGTTTGCCAACATACCCGGTAAAGCGGGTCATCACGTCAGTTAATGACGAAATTGCTTCAGATGTGCTCACAATATGCTCCATTTCTTTTTTCAGGCTAATGCGTTTTTCATTGCCTTGCGTTTACGGCTGATTTCGATAGAGAGGGTCAAAACAGCGGAGACCACCAACATGCCCGCCACGCAGTAAAGGGCGAGGGAGAAGTCGCCGGTGGTCTCTTTCAGCCAGCCGATGACCGCCGGGCCAGCAAAGCCGCCGAGGTTGCCAATTGAGTTGATTGCCGCCAGGCCAGCCGCAGCGGCCGGGCCATTCAGGAACAGCGACGGAATGCTCCACAGCGGCGGTTTGCAGGAAGAGATGCCGACGTTCGCCATTACCAGTGCGAATATCGCCAGCGGCAGGCTGTGAACCGAACCGGCCAGCACAAAGCCCAGGCAAGCGAACAGACACGCGCTGACAACGTGCCAGGTGCGCTCTTTGGTTTTATCGGAATGCTTCGCCCACAGGATCATCGCGACAATCGACAGCGCGGCGGGAATCGCGTTAATAAAGCCGATTTGGAAAGTACTTAAGCCAAAAGATTTAATGAATTGTGGCGACCAGATATTCAGGGAATAAAGGCCTGCGGAGGTGCCGAAATAGACCACGGCCAGCGTCAGCACGCGGATGTCAGTCAGCCCTTTCCAGATACTGGTTTTGGCCTGGCCTGCTTTGTTCTGATTTTCGTCCGCCAGTGTCGTAATCAGCCACTGGGTCTCTTCTTTATTCAGCCAGCGGTTTTTCTCCGGGCGATCGTTTAAGTAGAAAAAGGTGAAAATGCCGAGCAGGACTGCGGCCACAGAATCCAGCATAAACATCAGCTGCCAGCCTTTCAGACCGAATGCGCCATGCATGCTCAAAATCGTGCCCGCCAGCGGGGAACCGAGCATCGAAGAGATCGGTGCGGCGGCCATAAAAAAGGCAATCACCTGCGCACGGCGTTTAATGGGAAACCAGGTGCTCAAATAGAGAATAATGCCGGAGAAAAATCCTGCTTCGGCAACGCCTAATAAAAAACGCAGAATATAAAACCCTGTCGAGGTTTCAACAAGCATCATGCAAGCGGCAATAATTCCCCAGCTCACCATAATGCGCGCCAGCCAAATACGCGGCCCGACTTTTAGCAGAATAACGTTTGACGGAATATCCGTTAAGAAATAACCAATAAAAAACATGCCCGCGCCAATACCAAAAACCGTGGATGAAAATCCCAGATCTTGATTCATAGTCAGGGCGGCAAAACCGATATTTATACGATCAAAAAATGCAATAAAATACGCGAACATCACGAAGGGTACGATCCGCCAGGATATTTTCCTGAGCGTGACCTGTTCAGTTGTAGAGTTCATAACATTGTTTTCCAGCAGTTAAAATAATAATGACAGGCAACGTTAAGGAATAAAAATGCGACCTGCTGACGGGCTTACTATGGGAGGAATAAAAGCGGGGATCATCCGAGGTCGATTATATAAAAAATGCGAATAATCACGGCGTAATAAAAAACAGCGGCAGAAATACCCGCTGCGATCAATAAAACCCTAAAAACCGTGTGATTATTAACAGGAATGGGTGAGAGTTTTTACTTTAAAGAAACATGTCCCGCAGAGCGGAAAAGAAGGGATATGTGATACGGCTCAAAAATCGAAACGATAAAAAACCCGGCGAACCGGGCTTTCAGGCATGTTTTAGCTCTTCAAAGAGTTCTGGGTGCTTATCCAGTGCTTTGAACAACAAGACTAATGGTTTAGGGGGGGCAACACGGCCGGTTTCATAACGACTGAAGGCGTTAGCTCCGCCACCAAAAATCTCAGCCGCCTGGCGCTGATCCAGGTTGAAACGCTTACGTATCGTAGCGATAAAATTTGGGTCTACCTCATCAGCGTTAACTTTTCGCACAAATGCGGCGACCTGTTTTGAGTAGAGTTCACCATTAAGACGATCAAAGATGATTTCCCCACATGCGTCGCAATAGTCGCCAGTAACCTTGGTAATCATTGTTATGTGGCCTTTGTACCCGTATTTAACGTCGCGGGTTTCGTGTTTGAGTTCCGCGCCGCCACAAATAGGACATTTCATGTTACCTCTCCTTAAAGGATACGATCAGCACGTCGTTAGACACGATCAATTTCAGATACAACTGCTGTCCATTCCAGGTAGGACGATAAACATCATGCCAAACAGTGTGATCCGCATACGCTGTCATGCTTTTAAAAAAATCTTTTAAACTCAAAGCTAAAATCACAGCACACATTTCATCAAAAGGTGGTGAAGTGAAGCCCAACTCGATTGCCCCAGCAACGGCACTGGCCGTTGTTTTGACTTTTCCATCCATGACCATCTGCTTAACGATGTGTAAGCGGATGTGGGGAGTTCCTTTCTCCATAGTGTTAACCTAAAAGCAAAATTATGCAAATAGGGTAAATTTAAAGTACGTGATTCGAGTGGTCAAAGCCTCAAAGATAGAATTGCGAGCGAAGCAAAATTTTGGATGTAAATCCGATGTAAGCAATAAAAAACCCGGCGAACCGGGCTTTCAGGCTTAGATAAAGGTAAAAATCTCGTCGCGCGGCAGGCGGGATTTTGGCAGTGCGGCGTTGAAGTCCTGCTCGCTGCGATAACCCAGCGACACCAGCACTACGCTGGTCAGCCCTTTTTCACGCAGGCCCAGCGAAAGATCCAGCGCGCGCGAGTCAAATCCTTCCATTGGCGTTGCGTCAATGCCGAGCATCGCGGCGCCGAGCAGCAAACCGCCGAGCGACAGGTAAACCTGTTTTTCCATCCACTGCGGCATATCGCGCTGTTCATAGCGGTGAAGATCAACATAGGAGCGACGGCTCTTGTCCTGGCCCGCTTGCGCGCCTTCTGCGACAAAACGGCCATCTTTTTGCTCTTGCGCCAACACATTTTGCAGATGTTGCTCATCAAGATCGCTACGCATGCAGAGCGCAATCACATGCGAGGCATTCAAAATTTTCGGTTCGTTATAGGCGAATGTGTTGGTGGCGGCTTTCGCCATCGCAGCGCGGCCTTCTGCTGTTGAGGCGACAACAAAGTGCCACGGCTGGGAGTTAACGGAAGAGGGGCTGTTTTGCAGAACGTTCAGCAGCGTGTCGATTTTATCCTGCGGCAGCGTCTTGCCGGGTTCGAAGGCTTTCACGGTATGGCGGGCAATTACGGCATCATCAAGGGTCATCGTATTTCTCCTGGCGCAAAATAAAGAAGTGTGTCGAGAATAAACGCAAAACTCAGCCAGATAAATCGTTGTAAAAAGGCAACACTTTCACTCAATAAGTGAAAATGCGGTTTGCCTGCGCGGCGATTTCTGGCACAACAGAGTCGCCATATTTATTACCTTCGGAGAAACCATGATTCGGCTGGAAGATATCACGCTGTTCGTTCGCTCGGCGGTGCTGGGCAGTTTTTCAAATGCCGCGCGCGAAGCGGGGTTGCTGCCGGGCCAGGTCAGCGCCGCGGTTCACCGGCTGGAGCGGGATCTGGATAAACGCCTGTTTGTGCGCTCGACGCGCAGCCTGCGCCTGACCGCCGAGGGTGAAAAATACCTGCCTTTCGCGCAAGAGATGCTGGCGGTAGTGCAAGCCGGCGCGGAAAGCCTGCACAGCGGCGATAACGAACCGCAGGGCGAATTGCGCGTCGCCATGCCGTCTGATTTGGGCCGCAACGTGTTGCTGCCGCTGATTACCCGCTTTTGCGAGCAGTACCCGAAAGTGTCGCTGCGCCTCTCGCTTTCCGATCAGATCAGCGATGTGTTTCGCGACCCGGTGGATATCGCGATCCGCTACGGCGTACTGGATAACAGCAGCTATGTCGCGCTGCCGATCGCCGAGGATAACCGCCGCGTGCTGGCTGCGTCGCCGGGCTACCTGGCAACGCATGGCCGGCCGCAAACGCTGGACGAGGTCGTGAATCACCACTGTTTGTTGTTCACCATGAACAGCCAGGTGTATGACAAATGGAGCTTTCCGGAAAACGGCATGCGCCGCCAGCTTATCGTCAAAAGCCGCATGCTGTGCGATGACGCCGATGTTGCTCGCCGCTGGGCGCTGGAGGGCATGGGCATTGTTTATAAATCGTGGATTGATATCAGCGCCGATGTGCTGGCCGGGCGGCTGGAAGTGCTGCTGCCACAGCACCCTGGCGAGGCCGCGCCGCTGAACTTAATTTGCCCGCACCGCAAGCAGTTTTCCCCGGCGATCCGCCATCTGCACGGCGTCTTGCGCGAGCACTTGCAACCCACCACCGCGCTGCTTCATAACGCTTCAATTTTTAAACCGCACATATGAACAAAAAGTGTACATTTATTCGGACCAGGATTAAGCCTCTGTCTTACAAAGGAAAAACTGGCTATGACTTTGCGTTCATTAGGTACGACGGGTTTACAGATTCCCTCATTGGTGTTTGGCGGTAACGTTTTTGGCTGGACCGTTGATGAAAAACAGAGCTTCAGCTTGCTGGATGCGCTGCTGGAAAGGGGCTTCAACGCCATTGATACCGCCGATGTTTATTCGGCGTGGGCGCCGGGTAATCAAGGTGGTGAATCGGAAACCATTATTGGTAAATGGCTGGCCGCGCACCCCGGCAATCGCGAGAAAATCACGCTATTTACCAAAGTCGGTTCTGACCTCGGCGAACCCGGCAAGAAAGGCCTTTCCGCCCGCTGGATAGCACAGGCCGTTGAAGATTCGCTGCGCCGCCTGCAAACCGACTATATCGATCTCTATTTCTCTCACTGGCCGGATAGCAAAACGCCGTACGATGAAACGCTGGGTGCGTATGAAAAACTGCTGAAGGCCGGGAAAATCCGCGCGATTGGCGCGTCCAACCTCAATGCTGAACAGTTGGCGGAATCGTTGAAAGTGGCCGACGCGAAAGGTCTGCCGCGTTACCAGGTGCTGCAACCGGAATATAACCTCTACGATCGTTCCAGCTTCGAAGGCGCGTTGCAGGACTTAACGGTGCGGGAGAATATCGGCGTGGTGACCTATTACAGCCTCGCGTCCGGCTTCCTTTCCGGCAAATACCGCAGTGAAAAAGACCTCAGCCAAAGCCAGCGCGGCAACGGTATTGCCAAATACCTGAACCCGCGCGGTTTTGCCCTTATCGACGCACTGGAAACCGTGGCGGCGAACCATAATGTGAAACCCGCCGAAGTGGCGCTGGCCTGGCTTATCCGACAACCGGGCGTCACCGCACCGATCGCCAGCGCAACGAAAATCGCCCACGTCGACAGCTTCGTCACGGCGGTATCGTTAACACTCTCCTCAGACGAGATTGCCGCGCTGAATAAAGCGGGCGCGTAAGCTTGAGATGCCCGGAAATAACGCCGGGCTTTTAATAATATTTAAATGCTCATTCTTTGAATCTTGCCTATAAAAAGGTGTGATGTTCGCGATAAATTATTCAGGAACTCATTTCAATGGATATGTGAAAAAAGATGAAACGGACACATCAGCATAAGCCCCTTATACCGAGGGTTTTTCGCCTCTCATCAACAGTTGGAGAGTGTGGTTTTAACGATCCTGATGATGTTAAAGCGCTTCAGATACAAATCAAAAATGCAGGCTATTCGCAAGCGACAGGACGTACCATTAATACTGATGGTCAATGCATAGCAGATACTTTAGAAGCGATACGCTGGTTTCAGCAGTTGGTTGGTATGCCTGCTTCGGGGCTTGTATACCCTACTGACATGTGGTTTATGGAGGCGTTAGAAAATGCGACGTCTTTGCGCTGGCGGGAAAGACACATTGGTGGACCTTTGCAGGTGCCAGAAGGTCAGTTAACTTTTGACTATGAAGGGGTTGATTATGTTACTGCCGTTGAACCTTTTCGACAGCCCGTTCGTATGCCTTGGTTTTCGCGGATCTTGCACCATCCCTCTTCTGACTCAGGTGTAACGATTGGACGCGGTTACGATATGAAAAAACGTAGCGGCGGCAGTATCTTATATATGCTCAGGCAATCAGGTATAGAGGAATATAAAGCCCAAATATGCGCTAAAGCTGCCTGGCTGCAAGGACGACAGGCGGATATTTTTATTAGCGTTTATGATCCTTTGGTCGGGGAAATTACGCATCAACAACAAATACGCCTTTTTGAGCTTTCATATCGGGAGAAAAAGGATTATGCCAAAGGCGTATATAGACGAAATAGTGCGAAGTTATTTAAATCATTATCTTGGGATCAGATTGATATAAAAATAAGAGATGTATTTGTTGATACGATTTTTCAGGGAAATCAGACAGCTACAACCATGGTGAAAATTATGGCTGAGAATGGAACGCGCAAAGATATTATTGAGTACCTCAAGTCTGATTTATATCAATCACGAGATCCGCAACGCTTATCGCTAAGGTTAAATTACTTAAGATGAAAGTTATAATTTTATTTATATCGCTGCTATTTCTTGGAAATAGCGCATGTGCGGCAACTAAAAGCATCAGTGAAAATAACGATGTTTCGCAATGCATAAAAAAATATGGCGAGAGTAATGATGAATGCTTGGGTATTCTTAATGAGAAATCTGAGAGTAAGCTAAATAGTGTATATAATACTAAGTTGAATGAAATTGCCTCCTATGATTACACCCGTTGGTGGCGAGGGACACAGGAACAGAAAGATCGCATGCTGGCGACTTATAAGCAGAATCAGAAAGAATGGATTCAATATAGAAATAATTATTGTGAACTGGTTAGTACCCAAGCAATGGGAACCCATGCTTTTGGAGAAGATATGCTAGGTTGCATTTTGAATATGAATACGTTGAGGATCGATCAGATCACCAGGATCAAGCTCTGATACATTCTCATTGCGTTACCGGGCCTACACTCCCGTAGGCCACCATCCGGCATAACATCCCTCTCCGCTGACATACCCTGTCAGCGCGATCGTTTATCTTTCCCTTAGTGAAATCAGGGAATTACATGAATCCCACCTGTAAGCGCAAAATTTCATTTTAGTTTTCCGGTTTGCTGCCGTTAACCACTATGAGCAAAAACAAGGTTTTACCTATAACAGGGCCGTGGCGCGAGGGTCAGGCCGTAACCGTTAACGTCTTCTGAGACTTCGTATTCCGGAACGAGTAAATGAAGGAAAGTCACGACAGAAAACACGACCCGCTGATTGAGCGGCTGTGCGAAATTTTCGCGGCGCTCTACCAGGGAAGAACGATTGATAAAGCGTGGCTGTGCGATAAATTCGGCATCACGGAGCGCACGGCCTACCGCGATCTCGCGAGACTCGGGCACATCCTCGATCAGGTTTCTCCGGGGCGCTATAAACTCAGCACTCACCTTCTTCCCACTTTGCACAACGGCCATTTGGCGGAGTTCGCCGATTTTACCGGCGTGGCGAACCTTTTTCCGCGCACTGACGGCCAGTCGTTGCGTAATAGCCTGCAAAACCGCGGCAATATCGCGTTTCATGCCGCCAGTAGCCGGGAAAATCGGCTGATTGAAGAGAGTCTTCGGGTGTTAAATCAGTCGATTACGGAACGTTGTGAAGTGGAATATCACTATCGCGACAAGGTGCGACGCGCGCAGCCCTATCGGCTGATTAATCAGTACGGATTGTGGTACCTGGCGGCGGTAGAGAAGGGGCAGCTCAAAGCCTTTGAAGTCGCGCGCATTGAGCGCCTTAAAAGTACTACGACGCGTTTTGAACCGCAGGCGGAGGTGGTCGCCGAACTGGAGAGTGGCGTCGGTATCCGTTTTGGTTCACGGGTGGAGACGCAACTGCGCGTTTCGGCGCACGCCGCAGAGTATGTTACTCGCCGGGCGCTGTTTCCGTCTCAGCGTATTATTGAACAGCATGACGATGGTAGCCTGACGCTCTCCACCGCCATTAGCGATCCGCATACGCTGTTTCGCTGGCTGCGTTACTGGCTGCCGGATATCGGCATCCTTTCCCCGACTACGCTGCGCGAAGAGTTCGAGCAGGATTTGCAAAAGCGCTACGACCAGGCGTAATGGAGTTAAAGGGGATGAGCGGCTATTGTGGTCTTCCATCCTCAATCCATTTTTTAACCAGCCCCATCGACAAGTGATAGCGTGCGCAATTATAGACTTCAAGAATGCGCAACTCTTCCTGTAAGAGCGTTCGGAACTGGTTTTTTTCATTCTCATCCAGTGTGATGGATGTCATGGCGGCTTCAATACTTATTCTTTCCCGAACGATATGGCAAATGACCTCATTCAACGTTTCACGGTGTCGATAGCGGAACGGATCAGGTACACCCATGGCTTCAAGTGTGACGGCGTATTTTTTAATCGAGCGACGGTATAAAAATTCGAAAAGCTCAGCGGCAAGTGAAGCATCTTGCTTCTCATAAATC
Source organism: Kosakonia sp. BYX6 (assembly GCF_038449125.1). Taxonomy (NCBI): domain Bacteria; kingdom Pseudomonadati; phylum Pseudomonadota; class Gammaproteobacteria; order Enterobacterales; family Enterobacteriaceae; genus Kosakonia; species Kosakonia calanthes. Next base: position 83,314 of record NZ_CP151800.1, read on the forward strand.
CCCATCATTGCATAGGCGTATCCGGTTGGTTCCGCATCAAGAAAGGATAGAGGGGCACTGTTATACATCATCAAAGGGATATTGGCTGCCAGGCGGCTTGTCCGTTTGTTGCCATCTTCAAACGGTTGCAGGTAAGCAAGATTGACCCATAAAAAGAACGCTGATTCCACGGGATTCTTTATTTTGCGCGCTTTTTCAATGATGGTTTCAAACATATCCTGGAGTAGTACTGGTGTTTGTAAAGGCGTATAGGTTGTACCGCTGATATTGACGATTTTTGTTCTTATACTCCCAAGTCCCGTTGAATCTGACAGCAAATCACGCATGAGTATTGAATGTAAGTTACTGATTACTGCTGCGGTAAGTCCATATTGCGGAACAGCATCAACAAGAAACTCAATAGCTTGCTTATGGTTTAACAGCATGACAGCATCCAGGTCTTCTGCATCCATCCCGCTGCGGAATAATTCCTCTGTTGCCAGTAAGGAGTAAGTGTTTCCTTCCAGCCGCGAGGATGACCACGATAGATCGACCAGCAATGGTTCCAGAACCTTCCGGGCATAGGTTCCGGCCGGCTGTTGTCCAGCCATTCGCCCTTCATTCAACAAAGTTTGAGCCAGATCCTCTGGTAATAAAAACGTTTTATTAGGGATATAACTATCGACGAATTCCCGGACATAACCCGTTATTTCACGTGTGGTCAGTGGAGACTGGAGATACGTCAAAAGAGCCTGAGCATCAGAAATTTCAACTGACTCATCGGGTATCGCCACAGCGGTTACAGATGAATAGCGGGTTGCCTTGCCGATCCCTTGTCTGAGTAAAGAACCTTCCCTGACAAGCACGTCCACATGGCGTTTGATGGTTGACTTACCTACGTTGAGTGCCTGTGCTAGTTCGCTGGAACTAACGGGTTTATCCTTCATACGAACAGCATCAAGAATATTGTCTTTTACAGGCATCTCCCCCCCTTTTTTCGATCGGCTTAACGTCTCTGATATCTGGGCCGTAAATTCAAATACGGTCCATCATAACTAAAATACGTCCCAAGAAAATCAAATACGGCCCATTTTAGGAAAATACGGCCCGAAATGGGCCGTATAGGAAAGAAGGTGCTCTGTTACGAGAAGGTAATGTCTACAACTCTTGCGTCGTCGGGCGAAAGAGAATTTCGTTGATATCCACATCGTCAGGCTGGCTGATGGCGAAAAGCACCATGCTGGCGAACGAATCGGCGGAGATCGCGTTCTCCTCGTAGAGCTTTTTGACGCCCACCGCCATGTCCGGATCGGTCACGCTGTTTGGTAACTCGCTCTGCACCGCGCCGGGCGAAATGATCGTCGTGCGAATATTGTACGGCTTCACTTCCTGGCGCAGCCCTTCGCTCAGCACCCGCACTGCCGTTTTGGTGGCGGCGTATACCGCGCTGCCTGCGCGCACTTTGTGCCCGGCTACCGACGACGTGTTGATGATATGCCCGGACTTTTGCTGCTCCATATACGGCAGCGCAGCGGCGATACCGTACAGCACGCCTTTCAAGTTGACGTCGATCATGGCGTCCCAGTCGGCTATGCGGCGTTTGCCGAGCAGCGAATGCGGCATCAACCCGGCATTATTGACGATCACGTCAATGCGGCCATGCAGTTTGACCGCGCGATCGACCAGCGCCTGTACTTGTTCTGCGTCGGTAACATCGGTTTGCACTGCCGCTTCGGCGGGCAGGTTCAGCTCCTGCGCCAGTTTTTGCAGGCGATCAACACGACGTGCGCCAAGCACCACTTTCGCACCTTCTTGCACCAGACGGCGGGCCAACGCCTCGCCCAGGCCGCTGCTGGCGCCGGTGATGACCACCACTTTATTCTCTACGTTTTTCATAACCTCTCCTGATTAACCGCGATACTGCTCGTCGGTGACGTGCTCAAGCCAGGTCACCGGGCTGCCGTTAAGCGATTCGGCAATGGCGATATGCGTCATCGCGTTCGTTGCCGTCGCGCCATGCCAGTGTTTAACCCCTTCGGGGATCCAGACGATATCGCCCGGGTTCATCTCCTGAATCGGCTCGCCTTCGCACTGAATCCAGCCTTTGCCATGGGTCACGATCAGCGTCTGACCGAGCGGATGCGTGTGCCACGCGGTACGCGCGCCCGGCTCAAATGTGACGGTCGCGCCGCCGACTCGCGCGGGTTCGTCGGCTTTAAATGGCGCGTCAATGCGCACGCGACCGGTGAAATACTCTGCTGGCCCCTGCGCGGACGGAACCGATGCACTGCGGATGATTTTCATGTTGTTCTCCCGTTTTCAGAACGTATCGCTAAAGCGTAGCTGGACTTCAATCCGCGATCATAATCCTCGCCCGCTATGCGCACTATTGGGGAAAACCAGCATGATCTTATGAGCTTTGCTCATGAATAGGGCGCCATGCCATCACCGCGCTGGCAACGGCGAACAACGCCATAATCCACGCCATCGTCCACGGCGTGCCGTCGCGAAACCACGTCAGTAACAGCGAAGAGATAATCCCGCTGCCATATTGCAGCGAGCCGATCAGCGCCGAGGCGGATCCGGCAAACGCGGGTACGGTGTCGAGCGCGGCGGCGGTGGACGTCGCGGCAATAATGCCGTTCATCGAGAAAAAGAAGAACACCGTGACCATCACCGCAACCATCCCGCCGATGTGCATTTTCACCAGCATCGCCAGAATCACGCCAGCAATGGCGGCAAGTGCGACGGCGATTTTCAGCAGTTTATCCAGCGGATGGCGCTGCACCAGCCGCCGGTTCGCCGCGCTCATCCCCATCAAGCCGACAATATTGAGCGCAAACAGCCAGCCAAAATGTTGCGGTTCCACACCGAAATAACCGATATAGACGAACGGCGAACCGGTCACAAAGGCGTAGGCCGACACATAGAAAAACGTCAGGCACAGGGTGTAGCGCATAAACGCGCGGTTACGCAGCAGGGTGGTGTAATTGCGAAATACGCCGGGCAGCGAGGCTTTGACGCGTTTCTCAGCGGGCAACGTTTCGGGCAGGGCGAACAGGGAAAAAAACATCAACCCGCCAATGACCACCAACAGCCAAAAAATCGCATGCCAGGTCGTAATCTTAATCATCTGCCCGCCCGCCAGCGGCCCGATGATCGGCGCTATCGCCATAATAATCGTCAGGGTGGAGAGCATTTGCGCGGCGCGGGTGCGGACAAACAGATCGCGAATCATCGCGCGCGCCAGCATTGGCCCGGTGCAGGCGCCAAACGCCTGGAAAACCCGCCAGAACACCATCTGGTGAATTTCGGTCGACAGCGCGCAACCGGCAGAACCAATGACAAACAACACCATGCCGATAAACAACGGCGTGCGGCGGCCAATCGCATCACTCACTGGCCCCCACACCAGTTGCGCCAGCGCAAAACCAATCAAAAAGCCGGTGATCGTCAGTTCAATATCACCTTGTAATTCCCGCGCCATCAATGGCATGGCGGGCAGGTAAATATCTGTCGACAGAGAGGTGAAGGCCATCAGCGCGCTGAGGATCGCGAGAAACAGCGGCCCGTGTAGCTTAGTAGACATAAGATCCTGATTAAGTAACGAAGGGGGGATCCGACAAAGCGGAACGTTATCTTAAACAGGGCGACACAAATGATAAGGTCATTAAATCACAATGACGCTATGAGCCAGATTCATAAGCGGCTTCGGCGTAAACGCTTACAGCGAGACGGCGTGGTACCGGCAATTGACCTGGCGGTGGATCTCTATAACGCCATCTGATTGCGCTACGCTATTACAGTTGGTGGCGTGTCGGCGCTGGCTCCCGCGCTCAGGACAGCCAGAGCGGCTACATTATGTGAGGCAGGCGACGAACTGTGATCGGGTGAGCACGTATGATGCCGGGCTGCAATATCGATAAAACCATGCTCGGGTTTGAGCAATGAGGGGGAAAGAATGGATTTCACAGGATTAAGCGCGTTTGCGCTAACGCCGCTTCTCGACGACCGCCTGGATGAGGCGGCCTATGTCAGGCTGATTGAAAACCTTCGCGTGGCTGGTGTGGATTCCATCGGTGCGTTGGGTTCGACGGGGTGCTACCCCTATTTCAGCCGTACCGAACGGGCCAATGCGCTGCGCCTGGCGACGGAACATTCCGGTGCGATTCCGGTGATTGCCGGGGTTGGCGCGTTGCGTACCCGCGATGTGCTGTGGCTGGCAGAAGATGCGCAAAAAGCGGGCGTCAGTGCCGTTCTGCTGGCGCCGGTTTCCTACCATGCGTTAACCGAAGATGAAGTGTTCGATCTGTTCGAGGCGGTGACCCGTGAACTGTCGGTGCCGCTCTGTGTGTATGACAACCCTGCCACCACGCACTTTTCCTTTAGCGATGGGCTGATTGCCCGCATCGCGCAACTACCGAATATTGGCTCGATCAAAATTCCCCCGGTTTCCGCTGAGCTTGCCCCGCAACGGGTGGCGAAACTGCGTGCTGAAATCCCGGCGCATATTCGCTTAGGCATCAGCGGCGATGCCAGCGCGGTCGACGGCCTGAGTGCCGGTTGCGCAATCTGGTATTCGGTGACCGGCGGATTGTTCCCGCAGGCGGCATTGGCCATTTCCCGCGCGGCGATGGCGGGCGATATGGCACTGGCGCGTGCGCATTCGGCTGCGCTGCAACCGCTGTGGGATCTTTTCAAACGTTATGGCGGCAGTTTGCGCGTTATCGCCACGGCGGCAGAGCTGCTGGGCGCAGTCGCAGAACCCTGTTTACCACCGCCAGTCCAGACGCTAAAAGGCGCCGCGCGCCGCGATGTGGCGGAAGTGATAGAGACGTTGCGGTTAGTGGTTTGATGTTTTCGCCGGATGGCGGCTGCGCCTTATTCGGCCTACAGGCATTTGTATATCCCATTGACATATCCCAATGCTGAATTAAGCTGTGTCAGTATGAAATTTCATCAATGGAGGATCGAATGGAAAAAACGACACTCTTCAAAAGTAACCGTAGCCAGGCCGTGCGTTTGCCAAAAGCGGTGGCGTTACCGGAAGACGTTAAACACGTTGATATTATTGTCGTAGGCCGTACGCGCATTATCACCCCCGCAGGCGAAGGCTGGGATAGCTGGTTTGAGGGTGAAAATGTATCACCAGATTTTATGGCTTCACGGGAACAGCCGGGAGAGCAAGACAGGGAAGAGTTTTGATGCTCAAATTTATGCTTGATACAAATATCTGTATTTTCACCATAAAAAACAAACCTGACATCGTACGGCAGGCCTTTAATCAACATAGTGGGCAGATGTGCATCAGTTCCGTCACATTGATGGAACTGATTTACGGTGCTGAAAAATCGGCCATACCTGAAAAAAATCTACGTGTAGTCGAAGGGTTTACAGCGCGTCTGGAGGTTCTGCCATACAGCATCGAAGCGGCGGTGCATACCGGGCAATTACGTGCTGAACTGGCAAAAGCAGGAACCCCCATTGGCCCGTATGATGCCATGATCGGGGCGCATGCCCGCTCGCTCGGGCTGATACTTATCACCAACAATACACGCGAGTTTGTGCGTATTCCTGGCCTGCGTTTGCAGGATTGGACGACGCATTAACCCATCATGTCCCCATCCGCTTCGCCACAAACCGTGAGATCGCCGGGCCGGTGATCAGCACCAGAATAAAACGCCCGGTCTGCATCGCCATCACAAATGAGATATCAACCTGGCTCGACGAGGCGATAATCGCCACCGTATCGGCCCCGCCGGGGCTGGTGGCGAGGTAAGCGGTGAGCGGATCGATACCGGCGTATTTGACCAGTAAAAAAGCGAAACTGCAGCACACCGCAACCAGCGTCAGTACTGAGAGCAATACGCGCGGCAACGCGCGGGCGGCGTGCATTACAATCTCACGCGTAAAACGCAGGCCGATGGTCCAACCGATCATCGCGTAAGAAAGTGCCAGCAACCACGGCGGCAACTCCAGCGTTAACAAACCGGTATCTTCAACGAGGATTCCCAGCGCTAAGGTGATGAGCATTGGCCCGGACGGCATTTTCACCCACTGTGCAATCAAATAACCTGCCGCAATGACCAGCAATGTTCCGGCGAATGATAACCCGCGTATTGGGCCAAAAAGTGTAAACGCTGCCACCGCGTGATCCGGGCTGTCCGCGCCCATCCAAATGCGCGTCACTAATACAGCAAGCAGCGCGACAATCATTACCCGCAGATATTGCATGAAAGCGACAAGACGAACATCCGCGCCAAAACTTTCGGCCATTATCGTCATTGCCGCCGCCGCACCTGGCGAAGAGCCCCAAATAGCGGTGGAACCGGGGAAGACCTGTAATTTCGCCATAATCCAGCCGAGGATTGCGCTGGCGAAAATCACCGAAACAATACAGAGAATAAATACCGGCCAGTCGGCGGCAATCCTGCCAAATATCGAGGGTGGAATAGCATGCGCAATCATTGCGCCGACCACTGCCTGCGCGGCTCTGAAACATTTTTTACTGATGATGACCGGGCGTTTGAAAATAGCGAGAACAATGCCGGAAAACATTGGGCCAAGCAGCAATGCGGCAGGAAGATGAACAAATTCCATCAATGCCACTAAAACCACCGACAGCGCAATAAGCTGTAACCAGTGACAAAATGTGGGCGTGAATCTCGCCATTAGCGGCACCCCCTTTGCGCCGCAGCAACGGCGCTAAAACCCAGAAATGACATAACGCTTCCCGCAAAATAAAGAGTTGAAAAGCCAGGCATCGCTATCGACTGTAAGCGTTAACTTTCCGACCTGCAAATTTTCCTGGTGCCAATGTAAAGCGCTCTGCAATAAATCTGAGAAAAAATGGGCGAAATCAATATTTTTTAATATGAAACTTAACGTGATGATTAATATCTTTTTATAGGAATTGAAATTTACCTTGGCATGAAAATTCCTAAACTATCTTCGATATCCTTGCCAGATACAAACCTGCTAGCTAATTTCTTATTACCTTCACTGTGACCGTGTTTGTTAGAGCACTAATCATATTATAACCAGTGCAATTAATTGATTTAATTGCGCCCTAATGCTTTTTTCTCATTTTTTACTTCACATACACCAGGCATGATTCAGGCATGATCTCGGGCTTATTTTTCTTGAAACGAACATCGAATCATTCTTTGGCGGTTAGCTATGGGCGGTAGCGTGCCTGTTTCTAAGCAGGGGTGTTTTTAATATCGCTCCGCTATAAATGAAAGAATGACTCGATGTCGGTTTTACCGGCATACGCTGCGCGCTGTTCATCTGCGCATGAGAATTGACTTAGAAGGAAAATAGATATGGCTACCACTCCAGAAGATATCGCAAGCTTGTATCCGATTCCCACTTATCGCTTTATCGTTGCGCTTGGCGATGACCAGGTTCCTTTCTCCAGTGCCTCCGGGCTGGATATTAATTACGACACCATTGAATACCGCGACGGTATTGGTAACTGGTTTAAAATGCCAGGGCAACGGCAATCCGTCACGATTACCCTTTCTCAGGGAATATTCCCCGGACAAAACGCGCTTTACGAATGGATTAATTCCATTCAATACAATCGTGTAGAGAAAAAAGATATTTTAATTAGCCTGACTAATGACGCCGGGACAGAAGTCTTAATTAGTTGGGGAGTGTCGAATGCCTTTCCGACGGCGCTGTCATCTCCTTCGTTTGATGCCACCAGTAATGAAGTTGCTGTTCAGCAACTTACGCTGATGGCTGACCGAGTGACCTTGCAGGCGGGCAGTTAACACAGGAGTTGACGTATGGCGACCACCACCAGTTATCCCGGTGTTTATCTTAGCGAAGAGGCGGTGTCCAACTTTGTCGTGTCGTCTGCGGCCACCGCCGTGCCAGCGTTTGCGTTTCGGAAATATGCATGGGAACCTTCACATGATGGGAACATTTTCGTTTTCAATAACTGGGCTGAATTTCTCAAAGGCCAACATGGGAATGAGGGAGAATTCACGTATGCTGTTTCCATAAAGCTATGGTTTATGAATGGCGGCGGTAAGTGTTATCTGTTCCAAAAAAGTTACCTGGATGAATTATTGAATAAGTACGATGACATTACCTTAGTCGTCGCTGCGGGCACTGAAACCGATATATTTAATCAGATCACCAATTTCTCAAATCGAAGTGGTTATCAGGTTTTTCATTTGCTCGACTCGGCAAATTCGAAAATTGGCCCGGCGGATACGCAAAGCACCATTATGACGAATTATCCCGTTCTGGCGAATGCGGCAGTTTTTTATCCCTGGGGAAAATCTCAATTAGGGAATGATATTCCGCCCAGCGCCATGGCCGCAGCGGCAATTGCGCAAGCTGACAGCACACTCGGTGTCTGGAAAGCGCCTGCTAATTTGATAATCAATGGTGTGGCTTCGCTGAAATATCCGGTCAGTGATGACTTGCAAGGACGATTTAATCAGGGTAAAGCGCTGAATATGTTTCGTGAATATCCAGGTTCTGGCGTTATTTTATGGGGTGCCAGAACACTGGAAGACAGTGATAATTGGCGGTACATCCCCGTGCGTCGCTTATTTAATATGATTGAAACGGATGTTCGTCGGTCGTTAAATAAAGTGGTATTTGAAACGAATAATCCACCTACCTGGCAGCGCGTTAAATCTGCATTAAATAATTATCTCTACAGTTTGTGGCAGCAAGGGGCTTTGGTGGGAAATAGCCCGCAAGAAGCCTGGTTCGTTGAAGTGGGTAAAGGCATCACGATGACTGAAGGGGATATTAATCAGGGTAAGCTTATTATCAACCTTGGTCTGGCAGCCGTGCGTCCCGCTGAATTTATCCTCCTGCAATTCTCCCAAGATATTGCTCAATAATTTACAGGAACAAAATTATGTCAATCGAAACCATTGTCCCCGGTGTGTATATCGAAGAAGATGCCACCCCCGCGCTCTCCGTCAGCCTGGGGGCGACCGCGGTGCCACTCTTTGTCGGCAATTTTACACCCCTCACCAGCAATAGCAGCATTTCGGGTAAGGTTGTTCGCATCGCCGGCTGGTTGGATTTTACACAACTCTTTACCGTCAATAGCTCCGGGTATTCCGGCTCGGTGAAATTCATCTCTACTCCCCCTGCCGCGAGTAGTACATCGGCTGAAGTACCCGCTGAGGGTTCGGGAACCGACACTGGCACAGAAACAGATGGTGCCTCTGCGACGTCAGCGGCGGCAGATGATGAGGATTCGGGCGCTTATACATACCGGATCGATGAACCTGAAATCACCTCGACAACCGCGACGCTGGCATTGCAACTCTACTTTCAGAATGGTGGCAACCCTTGCTATGTTTATGCCCTTGCAGACGCCACCGCCGGCGAGGATCTCGACGCTCTGCTTCCGGCGATGGAAGAAGTTGATGACATCACCTTACTGGTGGCGCTGGACGCGGATGGCACTTATCGTGAAGCGGTCTACGGTGCTGTCGCCAGCGCGCTGGGGCAAAGCAAAGGTTATTTTCTGATTGCCGACAGCGCAGACGGCGCAGTACCCGCTTCCGTGAAAGGAACGAGCCACGTAGGGGTTTATTACCCCTCGCTCAACGTGACACCGGGTAAACTCAGTGAAAGGGATGTCACCGTCACAGACTATCTTGACGCAAGCAACCCAACAAACTCGGTGATTAAGACCCTTGCGGATCTGCGTGTAGTAAATGCGGAGCAAGCAAATAAAGTGGTTGAAACGCTGACCCCCCTCATTCCGACAGTGATCAATGTCCCTCCCTCTGCGGCGATTGCCGGTATCTACTGCAAAACTGACCGCGAGCGCGGTGTGTGGAAAGCGCCGGCCAATGTGATTCTCAATGGTGTGTCGGACGTCAGCGTGCGCGTCTCCGATGATAAACAGGGGACGATGAACGAAGACGGGGTGAATGTTATCCGCTACTTCAGCGATCGCGGCGTGGTGGTTTGGGGTGCCCGTACCCAGCAGAACGACGATAACTGGCGCTATATCCCGGTGCGTCGGCTGTTTGATACCGCCGAGCGCGATATCAAAAAAGCGATGCGACCGGTGGTTTTCGAGCCGAACAGCGCCCCGACCTGGACACGCGTCTGGGCGGCCATCGACAGCTATTTGTATGGCATCTGGCAAAAAGGCGGTCTGGCGGGAAACAGCCCGGAAGAAGCCTATTTTGTGCGCATTGGTAAAGGGATAACCATGACCGAAGAAGATATCAACCAGGGCAAGATGATTGTTCAGGTTGGGATGGCTGCCGTGCGTCCTGCGGAATTCATCATTCTGCAATTTACACAAAATATGGCGCAGTAACGCGCTGGCTACTGCTCTATTTCCCGCACAAAAGGAGCCATTCTGATGGCAATGGTACTCCCGAGGGTATCGGTTGGCGGTACCCTTTTAACGGCCGAATCTTCTGATGATCCGGTGACAATACCGCTCTTTATCGGCTACACCGCGAAGGTGGAAAAAAGCGGGTTGCCTGTCAGCATCTCTTCACTCGCCGAAGCGAGCGCAGTCTGGGGTGATACCGGCACAATGGCCTGGTCTTTACGTCACTTCTTCGACAACGGAGGACGGCTTTGTTATGTCCTTTCGCTCGGCGACACGGCGCAGTGGAGCAGCGCCGCCGACAGATTAGACGCGCTGGTGGCGGCGTTACAGACACCGGAAGTGATGTCGGCGGTGATTGAAGATAACCATACCGGGTTGCTTCTGGCGCCTGAACTCAGTGAGTTGAACGACATCGAAACGGATACCGTCGATCTCTGGTATCAGGGATGGCAGGCGCTGCTGGAGCTGGCGGTGTATGAACGCCGTTTCGCGCTACTGGAGCTGCCCGAAGTCCCGGGAACCGCCGTTAAGCTGGCGCAGATGTCATTTTCCGCAGACTACTGCCGCAACGCTGCGGCATGGTGGCCGCGTCTTGAAACCAGCTATGCCGATGATCTCGACAGCACCATCAGCCATCGGTTGCTTTCAGCGTTGCCAGCGGTGGCGGCGGCGATTCAACGCAGCGCGAAAGCGTATGGCGTCTGGAAAGCGCCCGCCAATATCGCCCTGACCAAAACCATTCGCCCGACCAATGACGCGGCGTTGTCGCAGACCCTGTTTACCCAGACAGGCGTCTATGCGAACCCGATCTGTAGTTTTCCCGGTAAAGGCGTCTATTTATGGGGCTGCCGCACATTGCTGAACGATGCCGGCTCGCCCTGGCGCTTTATCCAGATTCGCTTGCTGGTCAACAGCATCGAAAACCGACTGAAATTTATTGCCCGTGCATTTGTGTTTGAACCGAATAATGCGCTGACGTGGATGAAGCTGAAAGGGCAAATCTGGTCCTGGCTGCGCCAGCAATGGCTCGCCGGCGCGTTTTACGGCACTCAGGAGGAAGACGCGTTCAGTGTCGCCGTTGGGCTGGATGAAACCATGACGGCGGACGATCTCAGCGCGGGGAAAATGATCGTCAACATTCAACTGGCGTTACTCGCCCCCGCTGAGTTTATCGATCTGACGATCACGCTGGATGCTCGCGCCAGCGCCACACAATTTGAGGAGAGCGCATGATGGAAAACCTACCGGCTGTCTCTCACCGATTTATGGTTAATTTCCTTTTTAACTACATTCCCAGCCCGCTGGATATCGCCTTTCAACGCGTCTCCGGCCTGGGGCGTGAACTGTCTGTCACCCAGCATCGTGAAGGGGGTGAAAACGCCCAAAATATCTGGCTGGCGGACAAGGTTGAACACGGTTCATTAGTGCTGGAGCGCGGCGTGATGATGCTTTCTCCGCTCACGCTGCAATTCGACCGCGTGTTACGTCGGGAAAGTACGGCCTGGGCCAACGTCGTCATTATGTTGCTGGATCACAACATGCTGTTGCCCGTGACGGTCTGGACCATCAGCAATGCGCTGCCGGTGAGTTGGCGTATGGGCGATCTGGATGCCAACAGTAACTCGATATTGATCAACACGCTTGAGCTTCGTTATCAGGATATGCGGGTACTGGGGACCAAACTATGACCATTGAAATCAATGAGCTCATTATCGAGGCGCACATCACCGACTCGCCGCCAGCCGACACCGGGCCGCGGTTTTCGCCGGTATCGGGCGCGTTAGACGAAGAGTATCTGATTGAAAAACTCAAACAGGAAATCGTTGAATACCTGATTGAACGGGAGTTGCTATGAGCTTACTCGACCGAAGCCTCGCAAAACTGACGATCTCCGCCTGGAAAGATCGCGAGGGGAAAATCCCCGCCGGGAAAATGCAGGTGATGTACAACCCGGAAAGTATCCAGCTCGATTATCAAACGCGCTACAGCACGGAGGAGACAATTAATAAATCCGTGCAGACTAATCGCTATGTGATTTCGGAGCCCTCCGGGCTTGGGTTGAACCTGTTATTCGATGCCGACTTACCGGGCAATAGCACCTCCATTGAAAGCCAAATGGAGATGCTGAAATTTCTCTGCGCGGTAGATGCCTCGACCGATACGCCCCATTTCCTGCAAATCACCTGGGGCAATATGCGTTGGGAAAATAAAGGGTATTTCGCCGGACGTGCCAGTGAATTATCGATTAATTACACCCTGTTCGATCGCAACGCGGCGCCGCTGCGCGCCACGGCGCGTCTCTTGCTGGTGGCGGATGCCAGTATCGTGATTCAAAACGCGGAGAAACAGTTACTGTCGCCAACCAGTACGCTGCTCAATATCGCCGATAAAGCCACTCTCGCGTTGATGGCAGTAAGCGCCGCCGCATCGCTCGCCGCGAATATCGATTACCTCTCCCTTGCCTGGCAAAACGATATGGATAACCTGGACGACTTCAGCATCGGCGGCAGTTTGCTGGTACAAACGGGGGCGGGCAATGAATGACATCGCGTTGAAAATTGGCAATCAAACCAGCTCGCTGGGTATCCGTTGGCTGCGCGTGTTGCAGCAAATCAACGAAATACCTGCCGCCCGGCTGGAGTTGATTTTGCCCACCGACAATAACGACACCAGCGATACCGCCCTGGCAACGGAAGTCGGCCGCCTCTCGCCTGGCGTCAGCATCGAAATTAGCCTCGACAAAGTCGCGCTGTTCACCGGTTTTTTAACCCAGAAAAAAGTGCAACTTCGTGGGGCGCAGCGGGTAATAAAAATTGAAGCGCGCCATGCATTACAAAAGCTGGCGTGGCCGCCGCGCAGCGACCTTTATCGCCAACAAACCGATCGGGCGATCCTGACCTCGCTGTTTAACAAGGCCTCGGTGAAAACCACCGTCAATGTCGACGCAAAATTAACGGCGGTTCATGAGCAGATGGTGCAATACCGTGTCAGCGACTGGAATTTTATCTGCCGACGCATGAAAGCCTCCAACTGCTGGCTGGTACCGGACGCCGCCAGCAATGCCGTGACGGTGAAGGCGCTGAAAGTCCCCGCCTCGGCGGCGCTCACCTTTAAGCAGTATGACGAGAAAGAAAAATATGCCCTGTATGAGCTGGATCTCAGTTTCGACAACCGCTTTGTTCTCGATACCCTGGCAATACAGGGCTGGGATGTGAGTGAGCAGTCGCTCAATACACCGCAGTTGGCAAAAAACGACGCTTTTGTCCCCTGGAAACCCGCCGCAAGTGCAGCCACTTCGCCGCAAAGCGGCGGCACCCATGATTACAAGCTGGCATTTAGCTACTTCCCGGAGAACGACCTGAGCACGTTATCGCGTTCATGGGTGAATTATCACCAGATGAGCGGTGCGCAGGGATCGCTGGTGATGGAAGGTTCGCGCAGCATTGCGCCCGGCGACAGTATTGCGCTGGATGATTTTGGTGCCGGGCTGGACGGCACGGCGCTGGTTTCTGGGGTGGAACAGATAATTGATACCGAAAATGGATGGCGCACCCGGTTGCTGATCGGCATGCCTGTCAGCCAGATGGAGGCTGATATCACCGGCACGTTGCATATCGGCACGGTCGCTGATTACAACCCCGACCCGCAAAATATCGAGCGTATTCCAGTGGTTATTCCGGCGCTGAATGTCGCGGGGGAATACCTGTTTGCCCGCTTGGGTAAACCGTATGCCAGTAAAGCGAGCGGTTTCTGTTTTTACCCGGAGCCTGGCGATGAAGTGGTATTGGGGTTTATTGAAGGCGCGTACTGCTACCCGGTCATTCTCGGTTCAATGCACAACCCGAAAAATAAATCGCCGTTTGCTCCTGATAAAAAGAACAACCAAAAAGCCCTGGTGGTGAACAAAAACAACATTACGCAGCAGTTCTTGATCGATCTGGATGCGAAAACGTTAACGCTGTCGGCGGATAACGGCAGCAAAGTGGTGGTGGACGCCAATACGCAACTACAAGTCAATGCTCAGGATATGACCTGGCAGGCCGCCAACAAATTTACGATCAACGGCAAATCGCAAGTGGAAATCATCAGTGCCAGCATCAACATGAAAAATTAACCATTGGGCTTTGGAGGAACGATGAGTAGCGAAAAATATGTTGAATCTCTTGGCCGCAGTTGGGCGTTTCCGCCGCAGTTCAGCGTGGCTGAAGGCGTCAAAATGGCAGACGGCGTCGATTCGGTATTACAAAGTCTGGTGGTGCTGTTTATGACCGAGCCTGGCGAGCGAATCATGCGTGAAACCTACGGCGGCGGGCTGAATGAATTCCTCTTTGAAAACATTACCGATGAGTTGCTGGCCTCAATTCGTAACCATATTGAAGACGCCGTGCTGCTAAATGAACAACGTGCGGAAGTCAGTGAAATTCTTATTCAACAAGCGAAAAACGATGTGAGTCGGTTGCTGATTCAAATCACCCTGAAGCTCATCGGCAGCGATATGACCGAGACCGTTTCCGGCACGCTGGATGTCAACGAAGGTTATGCGCTGAGGTTGTTATGAGCTATTTCGTGATTGTCGACAACGACACGCTGCAGTTTGGCACCACCTTTGGCATGTATACGGTAACACCCACCGAGCCGTGCATGATCAAAGCCTCCGGGATTGCGCAGATCCTGAATAAAAAAGTGTGTGTGGTCGGTGATGAAAAAAAAGTGTCGATAAAGGCAACGTATATGAATGCGACCTACCCAACACCGGGTACCGGTAGCATCACCATCACCAGCCTGGCGGCGGATCAGCAAGCCACATTTGCCCTGTCGACGGCACCGCTTATCGTTATCGGCAGCCAGTTTATTGCGCTGTTTACACCCCAGGCGCCAGCCAGCAATCCGCAGGGGCCGGAAGCGGCGCCGTCGCCGCAGCCGGGTAACGGCAAGTTCATGAATTCTCAAACCTTTGTCACGACGGGATAAGTTCACCTGTTATTGCATTCAGCACGCGTTACGACCATCCCGTTTTTACTTAACTGAGGGCGGATAATGCCATGCCTGATTTAGACGAACTAAAAGCGAAACTGGCGGATGTTATTGTCGATGACTCTTTCCAGCTCGAAGAGAGAACGCCAGCACAATTACTTGAATTTGTGGATCAATATACCAACCTCGTCCGTTTCGCCAGCGACGATAATAGCTTGTGGAGTGATTTCTGGTTTACCAATATCACCGCGCAGCAATTGAGTGATATTTATCTCAATGTGGCGCTGGACAATAAAATTTTGCCAGTGCAACAGACTTTTCTATTGCTGTTATTAGGCTTGCTGGAAACGCCGAAATTATTACTGAACACGGTTCCCGACAGGCATCGCACCCTCTATTACCAGCAGCTATTGGGCTTTAAAACGGGAGCGATAAAACCGGATACGGTGGCGGTCAGTTTTAACCTCAAAAGCAACAGCAAAGCGTTCTTGTTACCCGCGGGTACGCTGCTGGACGCCGGGCAGGATGCGGCGGGCAACAATATTACTTACCAGACCGACGCCGATGTACTGATAAACCACCAACTGCTTAACAGCCTGTGCTGGACAACGCAGGATGCGAGCGGCAATTGGCAATTGATGACGGCACTGGATGTCGATAACAATATTGCCTTGCCGGATGGCGGCATCCGCCTCTTCGGCGAGGCCGATAGCATGGAAACGCTGCAACGCAATGTGGTGATTGATGCCGCTTTAATCCGCCTCAGCGGCGATATCAGCGTCACGGTCTTCTCCGGCGATGTGACCCGCAGCGCCAGCGAAATCACGCCGATCCTTTCCCTGCAAGGCCAGCAACAGACGCCGCTGGTTTTTCGTGCCACGCGCGCCAGCGGCGGTGAACTACTCTACCGTCTGCCTTCAACCCTGCTACAAAAAGACTGGCACCAGGATGCCATCGCCCGGACGAATGCTTCCCTGCAACTAAAATTCCCGGCCGGGAAAGCCGCTGCGCTACCCACGTCTTATTCCGTCACCATTAGCCAGTCGCAGGAAATTGGTTATATTCCTCAGGAAGGCCAGGGCTATATCGATAGCTTCAGTTATCCGTTTGGCAGCCAGCCTGTTCTCGGCAGCAGTTTTGAACTCACGTTGCCCACTGCGTTTATCGAAACCGGCGGTACGCTGACCATTTCACCCCAATGGGCCAGTCTGCCAACGGAAAACTTCGCGCTGTGGTACGCCCGTTACAGCAATCCTCCGGCGGATAACACCGTCTTTATGGCCAACCTCTATTTGGTACAGCCGTCCGGTGAAATGACTTTGCTTGGGGAACAGTCGCTCTTTTCCGGCAGCGCCGCGCCGCAGATGCAGCCGCTCACTGTCACGCTTCCTGACGATTTGGATGCCGATTCAGGGGATTACAGCATCCGGGTGGAACTCAGCGGCTCGGATTTCCATCATCAGGAGTGGGCCAATGATCCCGCGGGGAAAAATGCCCCCTGGACACCGCAAGTCAGCCGCATTGACACGCAGTTCTCACAAACCTTCACCCTTGCGCAAATCCTCGACCGCTCGGTTTTGCTGCGCGATGGCGACGTGATGCAGCAGGTCATCTATGTCGGCCTGAGTAACGTTGCGGATGGCGATTCCATCTCCATTTACTGGGACTTGCAATCGCTGGTCGCCCTGCCGCTGACCTGGTATTACACCACCGGCGAAGGGGTGTGGCAGGCGCTGGATGCTACCCTCAACGATGGCACGCAAGGGTTATTCATCAGTGGGTTATGGCAGGCAATTCTGCCGGGTGACGCCGGGACCGGCGGCGATGGTTTGTCGGAGGACTATTTCTGGCTAAAAGGCGTGCCGACAACCAGCATCAACACGGATGACGTGCCGAAAGTCCGCGATTTGTTTACCAATGCGGCGACCGCCACGCTCAACCTGAGCGGCGATGTCGACAGCAGCCACTTTGATCAGCCGCTACCGGCGGGCAGCATCAGCCAGTTAGTCTCACCGCTTGTTCAGATCAGTAGTATCAGCCAAACGCGACCGTCTGTTGGAGGCCAGGCTCGGGAAACCACCGCCGAACTGTTTGAGCGCGCCGCCGGGCGCATTGCCACCCGCCATCGCGCCATCACCTGGCAGGATATGCGCCATATGCTGCTGGATCAGTACCCTGAGCTTTATGACATCCATTTTCTTGATGTGAGCAAATTGCTCACGATTCCCGCCCTGACCGAGCAGGTACTGGTGGTGATTCCCGGCAGTAACGCCAGTGATAATGACGACACCTTGCGCCCGGCCTTGAGCGCAGGGCGACTGCAGAAAATGGGTGAGTGGCTTAAACAGTTCACCAGTCCGTGGGCGAACCCGGAACTCATCAACCCGATTTACGTCAATGTTATCGCGCGTTATCAGGTGACTTTTCTTGATGATGTGAACCCCAATTACGGTTATCAGCAGTTGTCGGAGTGGTTGCAACAACGCTATATGCCCTGGGGCTCAGATGTGAAGCAGGTGGTGGCACCGGGCAACCAGATTGATTACTACCAGCTTCTTGCCACCATTCAACAACACCCACTGGTAAAAAATGTGGTGGCGCTTGAACTGGTCGATGAGAGCGGCGCCACGCATCAGGAAACGATCGTGGCAAAAGAAAACGAGGTGTTAATTCTTACCCCACAGGTAAAAGCTTAGCGCCTGAATGGAGCCGCATATGTCTAAAGAAAATGCCTTATTCACGCTGGTTAAAGAAGATATCGATTTCGACACGCTGTGGCAGCAGGTCACGGAAAGCCTGGATGCCCTGTGTGGCGATCTCTGGACCGACACCACGGATCACGATCCCGGCGTCACGCTGCTGCAGGCGACGACCTGGAACGATTCCGATATTGGCTATCGCTTATCCCTGTCGCTCAACGATTTATTAACCGAGGCGGGGAAAAGCACCCTGTTTCCGCCCGACTTCGGGCCGCAGGGAACGCTATGTTGCAACACGGTCACCGCCGAGGATTACCGCCGCGCGATACGTGATATTCACAGCAGTGATATCGGACTCGGCAGCCAGGGATTCATCTTCGACGATTGCGCCCTCATCAGAGAGCCGGAGGACAGCAGCAACACGTATCGCTGGTGGTATGACAAAGTCAACCGGGACTATACCTTTACCAGGCCGGATGACGCGGACGACACCGAATGGCAGGAATTAACGCTGCGCGGCAATAACTGGCTCTATCTGGTGCCGTCCCGCTACACGCTGGCGCTTTCAACGGCAGACCGGGCAACTGTGGATGCCTGGCTGGCGGATTTCCTCGCCAGCCACCGTAATCTCGGCGAGTTTTTCGCCCGGGTTATCTGGATGCAGCCCGTTGATTTTAATCTGCAACTGGAGATTGGCCTGAGCAGCGATGTGGCGAACGTCGCGGCGGTTGTCGCGCAAATCTATGAAGCGACCAGCATGCAGCTTATTACGCCTGCTGAACGCTACACCACCGCGCAGATGCGCGAAAAAGGCTACCTTGATGAGGAGATTTTTGAGGGGCCGTTCCTGCAGCATGGCTGGCAGGTTGATGAACCGACGCGTATCTCAGACGAGGGCATGACGGTGAGTTTAAGCTCACTGGCTAACCGTCTGTTAAAAATTGACGGAGTGGAAAGTGTGAATGCCGTTTCGCTGCCGTCACTGCCGGTGCATGTATGGGCAGTCAGTACCGATAAATGGGCCTGGCGATTTGACGCCGGTTACTACCCCCGGCTGTGGGGGGCCGATCCGCTTGCCTTGCTGGCGGGCGACACCAGCCCGCTGACGTTGGTGATCAAAGGGGGGATTTACCAAAAGCCGGATGCCGCGACCATCAGCCAGAACCTCAGCATACAGCAATTGATTGTGACGACCCCGGAAGAGCTGCCTGCGGGAACCCGGCGTGATTTCAGCCGTTATGTCCCCGTGGGCGACCGGTTGCCTGCCTGTTACCAGTTGCAACAGCCACTGCTCCAGGCAGAGAAAACGGTTCCGGAACTTCATCAGTTTCTGCTACCGGTGGATCAACTGCTGGCGGATATGTGTGCCGAAATCGCACTGATACCGCAGCTTTTGTCGTTTGACGATCGCAAAGGGGTGATTCGCGGCACGCAGTGGCCCTACAGCAGCGGCAGCGTGAATGGGAACGTGCATGTCGCTTATGAGCCGAGTCTAAAAACATACCTGGAAAGCGATGTCGCCATCTTTGGTGCCGATGGCAAAACGCCATTAAGCGCCAATTTCTCTCGCGAGCTGGCGTTCTTACAGTATCTGCTGGGTTATTTTGGTACCTCGCGCGCGTCGCGTCCGTTAACCCTGGATTTGTTCGATTTCCTGCTGACGCAACGTGCTTATCTCGCCCAGCAACCCGAACTGGGCTATGACCGCATTAACATTCAGATCAATAAAGTTTCCGCCCTGCAAAAGCGCATTACCGCCATCATTGGCCTGAATGGCGAATGTTTTAAAGAAAACCCAGACTTAAGTAACCTTCCTTTTTATTTGCTCGAGCACAGACAATTAATCCCTCTTGTGTCATCTGACGAGTATGCCGAAGAGCAAACACCGTCGAATTTTCAGATCAATGGTGCTGTTGTCAGCATTACCCAGCCAGGGAGTGCAGGGAAAATTGTGGTCGGCCAGTTAATCGATCTCATCGCACTTGTGGGGGACAGAAAAGAGTCGGCAAAACAACAAATGGTCACTAGCGTGAATGGCGACACATTTACGCTCAATGTGGATACCAGTTATCAGTTGGAAAGTAATCTTGCTGTCTTCCAGACGGCATGGAGCAGCCACCTTTTGACCTGGCAAAACAGTACGACCTGGCTGCAGGATATGAGTTTCCCACTAAACTATGCGCCGGCCGCACAGCAGCCCGCCGACACTTCGCAGCGGCTATTGCTCAGTAATGATCAAAGTCCTTTTCCTTCCATGGTTACGGTAGGGGATGAAATCACCATTGAACTGGCGAATTTGGCTACAACGCCAATGGAGGCGGCGAGTGCCACTATTGTCCCCGCCGCTGATGAAGACTGGTTTTTGAATGCAACGGTCATCGCGACAGATCCGCTTCAGGGCACATTGCTGATTGAGAAAGTGGCAGGCAGCCAATACGATTTTCCGGATGCCCAGGGCAGTTGGCGTTACCAGTGGTATTTTACAGATTCAGCCTATGCAACCACCGATCGTTTCTCTTTTGTTATTAGCCTGGTACTTAACCGCAGTTTATTGCTCAATCAAAATATCGTGCCCGATAAATTAATTACCTGGATGCTACAGGTCGTCATGGAGCAATTCCCTGCGCATGTATCGTTAATCAATCACTGGATGAGCGATTCTGCATTTAAAAACTTTGCACAAACTTATGCTCGCTGGCAGAACGGCGGTAATCCATTGGGTGACGATGCGTGGTCCATTTTGCAAATGCTAACGCTGGGTCATTTGCCTGTAACCGTGTTGGGGATCGGTTCAATGCGTATTGCCAGCGCTGAACAAGCGAGCCAGGTCGTCGGAACTGACGGGAGCCAATGGAATACGGCTGTCATTACCCAGGAACAGCTGTTCTATATCCCTCTGATAGCTGAAGCCGCTTAGCCACTTATAGCAGGAGAAAAATTATGGCAGACACGAAAGCATTGCCTTCGGTAGATGACTTAAAAGAACGCTTTGGCGAAGGGAATATTCCTTTGCAGAGTGATTTCGCGGATTTAATCGATCTGGCAAACATTGGCCGTGTTATTTATGGCAACGGAAGCCCGGGTTGGGGGTTGGCATTAGATGATGAAGGCAAACTCGCGATAGATATGAGCAAAACATTTACCGCGACCTGGGATTTATCAGAATCGTCTGGCAGCACACAGCTTAATGCGGATAGCTATTCCATTGTTGATAAAAGCCAGCATCCGAAAATTGCATATTTTGCGTTAAATGGACAAGGTCCTACTGAAGCGACAACCACGCTGTCAGGAACCTCCACCGTTTTTTATCTCCCTGCGACAAAAATCACTTCCGATAAAAAGAGAATATCAACAACTGTGCAAATTATTGCCGATAAAACAATTGGTAAAGGTGATGACCCCTTGCCTTTAGAATATGTTCAACCTTCAACGGATAAGTGGTCTATATGGTGGCGCTTTACATTAGGTAGTGTAACGGATGATGGTTCATCCGATAATTCAAAAAGCTACACGTTGGTTATTGAGCCTTTAACCATTGCGACTTATCTTATTACTGATTTTTCATCAACACCGCCACAAGGTGAGCTGCAATCAATCACTACCGTTAATTTTGTTTATAACAGCGATATGCTCATTATCCCGCAAGGATTAATTAGTATGTTTTCCGGTGATGTTATTCCTGACGGTTGGGCGTTATGTAACGGATCTAACGGTACGCCGGACTTACGAGACAGATTTATCGTTATGGCGGGCAGCAAATATAAAGGAAAGGGTGGCGGGGCGACGACAACAGATTCAACAACAATAACAGGTAAGGTGACGATCGGTTCAACCAAGTTAACTGTCGCGCAAATACCGTCTCATTCCCACACAGCGAAAACTGTTTCAGCGACGACCTTGCTTGCCACGATAGCCGGTGGGGTTGTTAATGTTGCGCTAAAAACAGCAGATGCGAATTCAGGATCAACTGGCGGTGGTGAGGGGCATACTCATAGTGCAACGTTTTCCTCAAATGCTCATACCCATACTATTGATGTAACGCCGCCATATTATGCATTGGCATTTATCATGAAATTATAAATTTAATTTAACCTCACCTTTCACTTTAGACCCGAGGGTAATGGTATGACAGATATAACGAACTTACCGTCAGTCCAGGATTTGAAATTGCGCTTTCAGACTGGTCGGGTTCCTCTAAATGCTGATTATGCAGATTTGATTACATTAGCCAATATCGGCCACACATTAGGCGGAGATGATATTCCCGGTAATGGGCTGGTTTATGACACAACAGGCAGGTTACATCTTAATATCAATAATTTTTATAGTGCTGCATGGGATTTATCTCTCTCGTCAAATGATGTTGAAATAACGATAAATGAAAAAGTGGGTACGGATAAATCGCAGTTCCCCAAAATTGCTCTTCTCTCGCCTGAACATGGTGGGCCAACTGCAGCAACCACCACACTTGAAGGCATATCGACAGTATTTTCTTTGCCAGCAACTAAAATTAGTTCGAATAAAGTAATAACCAATACAACGGTAAATATTATAGCGACTAAAAATATTGGTGTGGGATCAAAGGATTATACTCCTCTTGAGTACGTGAAAAATGCGACAGATAGCTGGTCCCTGTGTTTGATTTTTAAACTCGATACCACTACGGAGGATTTTAATAATTGCATTCTGATGGTCGAACCATTGCGCCTGGCGGTTTACAAAATAACTGACTTTACCTCAACGCCACCTCAAGGTTCGTTCCAGTCTATTATTACAGTCTATTTTACTTATAACAGTGTGGTGCAGATTATCCCTCCGGGTTTAATTCAAATGTATTCAGGTTCTGTTGCGCCAAAGGGGTGGGTAATATGTGATGGAAATAACGGTACACCTGATTTACGCGACAAATTTATTGTTATGCAAGGCAGCAAATTTACCGGTAGCGGGAATGGAAACACCTCCACAGGAGGGACGACTGTCACAGGAAAAGTTGCCGTAGGTTCAACCACCTTGACGGAGAAACAGTTGCCGGAGCATGCCCACTCCCTCCACACACCCGTACAAGCTATGCCAGCTTCGGTTAGTCGTGATTATCTCTTGCATTCGCAAGATGATCGGACCACGTCGGTAGGGGGAGGCCAGAGCCATACTCACAGTGCAACCTTTTCTACCTCTTCACATACGCATACATTTGACGTTAGTCCGCCTTATTATGCTCTGCTACTAATTATGAAATTATAAACAGTGCCGTTGTAATAAAACTCGGACCGAAATAGTTCATTTGTGTGCCTCTTTTGCGGTATTTATTTTTTTGCGGCTAAAACAAGAAATATTTTTTTCGAAATAAGTCGATAACTCAGTATCAATAATTTTTCAGATTCAACTTATTTCTCTGACTGAGCTGTATTGCTGACTAATAACGGCGAAACGCATGAGGAAACAATCGTGGCAAAAGAAAACGAGGTGGTAATTCTTATCCCGCAGGTGAAAGCCTGGCGCCTGAATGGAGCCGCATATGTCTAAAGAAAATGCCTTATTCACGCTGGTTAAAGAAGATATCGATTTCGATACGCTGTGGCAGCAGGTCACGGAAAGCCTGGATGCTCACTACGGCGATATCTGGACCGATACCACGGATCACGATCCCGGTGTCACGCTGCTGCAGGCGGCTGCGTGGAATGTTTCCGATGTCGGGTATCGCTTATCCCTGTCGCTCAACGATTTATTAACCGAGGCGGGAAAAAGTACCCTGTTTCCGCCCGACTTCGGGCCGCAGGAAACGCTGTGCTGCAATACCATAACCGCCGAGGATTACCGCCGCGCGATACGTGATATTCACAGCAGTGATATCGGCCTCGGCAGCCAGGGATTCATCTTCGACGATTGCGCCCTCATCAGAGAGCCGGAGGACAGCAGCAACACGTATCGCTGGTGGTATGACAAAGTCAACCGGGACTACACCTTTACCAGGCCGGATGACGCGGACGACACCGAATGGCAGGAATTAACGCTGCGCGGCAATAACTGGCTCTATCTGGTGCCGTCCCGCTACACGCTGGCGCTTTCAACGGCTGACCGGGCAACTGTGGATGCCTGGCTGGCGGATTTCCTCGCCAGCCACCGTAATCTTGGCGAGTTTTTCGCCCGGGTTATCTGGATGCAGCCCGTTGATTTTAATCTGCAACTGGAGATTGGCCTGAGCAGCGATGTGGCGAACGTCGCAGCGGTTGTCGCGCAAATCTATGAAGCGACCAGCATGCAGCTTATTACGCCTGCTGAACGCTACACCACCGCGCAGATGCGTGAAAAAGGCTACCTTGATGAGGAGATTTTTGAGGGGCCGTTCCTGCAGCATGGCTGGCAGGTTGATGAACCGACGCGTATCTCAGCCGAGGGCATGACGGTGAGTTTAAGCTCGCTCACTAACCGGCTGCTAAACATTGCCGGTGTGGAAAGTGTGAATGCCGTTTCGCTGCCGTCACTGCCGGTGCATGTATGGGCAGTCAGTACCGATAAATGGGCATGGCGATTTGACGCCGGTTACTACCCCCGGCTGTGGGGGGCCGATCCGCTTGCCTTGCTGGCGGGCGACACCAGCCCGCTGACGTTGGTGATCAAAGGGGGGATTTACCAAAAGCCGGACGCCGCGACCATCAGCCAGAACCTCAGCATACAGAAACTGATTGTCGTCTCACCGGAGTCGCTGCCTTTGGCCACCCTGCGAGATTTCAGCCACTACGTCCCCGTGGGCGACCGGTTGCCCGCCTGTTACCAGTTGCAACTGCCACTGAATCAGGTGGAACAAAACGTCCAGGAACTGCACCAGTTCCTGCTACCGGTGGATCAACTGCTGGCGGATATGTGTGCCGAAATCGCACTGATACCGCAGCTTTTGTCGTTTGACGATCGCGCTGAGGTGGTTCGCGGCACGCAGTGGCCCTACAGCAGCGGCAGCGTGAATGACAGCGTGCATAGCGAGTATGCCGCCGCGCTGCAAAAGTTTTACCTGTCGGATGCCTCCATTTTTCAACTTGATAAGAGCACCCCGCATACGCTCAATTTCTCCCGCGAGCTGGCATTTTTACAATATCTGCTGGGTTATTTTGGCGCGTCGCGGGCCGCACGTCCGCTAACCCTGGATATGGTCGATTTCCTGCTCACCCAACGGGCGTATCTCGCCCAGCAGCCGGAGCTGGGCTACGACCGCATTAACATTCAGATCAATAAAGTTTCCGCCCTGCAAAAACGCATTACCGCCATTATCGGGCTGAACAGCGAATGCTTTGCCGAAAACCCCGATCTCAGTAACTTGCCCTTCTATTTGATTGAGCACAGGCAATTGCTGCCCCTTGTGCCTACGACGGGCTACGACAGCGACCAGACGCCGCAAAATTTTGTGGTGGATGGCAAGACAGTCACCATTACTGCGTCAGGTAGTGCGGGAAAAATCGTGGTAGGTCAGTTGATTGACATTATCGCCATCGAAGGTGAGAGCCGTTTGATTGTCGGCCAACAGATGGTCGCCAGCGTTAGCGGTGACACCTTTACGGTGAGTACCGATAACAGCCAACAACTGGTCAACGATCTTCAGCGCTTACAAACCGCCTGGTCAGGCGGCAATCTGCGCTGGCAGAGCAGCAATATGTGGCTGCAGGATATGGACTTCACCTTAAGTTATGCCCCGGCTGACCAGCAGCCCGCGGACACGTCACAGAAGCGGCTGAGCAGCAGCGATCAAAGCCCCTTCCCGGCAATGGTGAATGTCGGGGACACCATAGTGATCCGCGCTGCGTCGCTGGCCTCATCGATGGTGGGCAGCACCCTGAGCGCTACCCTCGAACCCGCCGCAGCGCAAGATTGGCAAATCAACGCCACTATTCTGGAGGTGAACCCGCTGATGGGAACCCTGCTGATCGAAAAAAGCGCCGACAGCACCAATGCCTTTCCGGCGGACGCGGACGCCTGGCGCTATATATGGAATTTCGATGAGTCGGCCTACGCCACTACCGACCGTTTCTCGTTTGTGATTAGCCTGGTGCTAAACCGCACCCTGATTGCCAGCCAGAATATTGTGCCCGACAAGCTGATCACCTGGATGTTGCAGGTGGTGATGGAGCAGTTCCCGGCGCACGTTTCACTTATCAATCACTGGCTGAGTGACTCGGCCTTTCAAAACTTCGCTTCAACCTACGCCCGCTGGCAAAACAACGGTAACCCACTGGGGGATGACGCGTGGAACATTCTTGAGATGTTAACCCTCGGTCATCTGCCGGTAACCACTCTGGGGGTTGGTTTAATGCGCATCGCCACCGATGAGCAGCAAACAGAGGTTATCGGCACTGACGGTAGCCAGTGGAGCACTGATGTGATCGTGCATGAACAGCTTTATTACGTTCCGCAAGAAACGACAACTGCTAACTAACTGAGTTCGGGAGAAGATTATGGCCGATACAAAAAAATTGCCCTCCACTGATGCATTAAAAGAGCGGTTTAAGGCTGGCAGCATTCCGCTACAAAGTGATTTTGCCAATTTGATTGATATGGCGGCGGCGGGGGCGAGTACAACAGGTGTTGCCTCTGATCAGGACGGTAAACCGGGCTTGGGGATGCGACTTAACGCTAACGGCAAACTGGAACTTAATGTTGATCAAAGTGGTTTTGACTATACAACAGAGACTGATGGGTCTGTATTTATTGCTGTTGATAAAGGGACGAACCAACTGGTTTTGGATCTGGGCCTTGGCTTGACCAGGGCATCCAGCGTAGTCGAAGTCAGTGTGAAAGCCGCAACGGGGATCACTGTCAATAAGGATGGCGTCAGCATTAGCTCAGATAACCTCGCATATATAGAAGCGGCCGCGAGGGGCGTGGGCCAGTTTCACGGTCAGGATGGTAAGGCCGGATTAGGGATGAAGTACGGTAGCAATGGGAAGCTTGAGCTAAATGTGGGTACCTTTAATTATGGTACTACTGGTGGGTACATGCCTGTCTCGGTAAACACCGCGACAAATATGCCAGTGATCGATCTTTACTATGGTATGCAACAGTATTCGGGGGGGTTGGGCATCCATCCATCCACGGGAATTAAGCTCGATGCCAGTGGCGTTAGTGTGGATATGGGTTATGTTGTGCCGCGCGGAATTATCGTTGCATTTTATGGCAGTTCCGCGCCTGCGGGATGGGCATTCTGCGATGGTAATAACGGTACGCCGGATTTGCGCCATCGGTTTATTAAAGGTTCAGAAGGTTTTAACACCTATACGGGGGGGACAGGCACCAATACCTATACGCCAGGCGGGACAGTAACGGTTGACTATCATGTGTTGACCGTCAATGAAATGCCAGCTCATAGTCATCGACTTATTAAAAAAACTGTTGGGAATTATGGTAATGGGTATTTTACTCCTTATGCGGAGCAAGGACCGGTTGAAGATTTAGCTTATATAGGTGCATTTTGGTCCGACTGGCTGGAAAATACCGGCGCCAACTGGGGCCATAACCATACCGCTTCATTTAGCGGAAAAGCCTGGACTCAAAATAACGAACCGCAATATTACGCCATCGCCTATATTATGAAGTTATAAGCGTTTTCTTTATCACCGGTAATAAGGCGGAAATATGACGAAGCCTGATATCTGCGTGAAGGTTATTCGCATGGCATTTACCGTTGACTCGCTATCAACACAAAAATTAGTCAGAGAAAGACAGATACTGAATAAAAATACACTCGCTTCTTTGCTGCAAAATAGTAAAAACGCATATTCGATTACGGACGATTTTATTATTCACCGCGTGGTGTTGGATTTGGGTTTAATTCCGCATCAGCACTTTTCTATTTATTTTCATCAGCGGCTGCATTCGGCGCTGGTGAAATTGTTTATACAGTTACAGGCCGTCGCGCGTAATGCACCGCTGTCGGCGGGCGAGGTTATGCAACACGCGAAAGAGGATGCGGATGTCGCGCTTGTCTCACACGCGATCGCTTGCCTGCAACCCACGGCGTTAGCCCCGGCAGGTCTGCTCGCGTTAACGCTGGCCGTGCGCTATCAATCACTTTTGCGGGCGTTAAACGCGCGCAGCGCTGCTACTCCCGCGCTCGCGACATCCTTAACCGGTGTTCTGGATCATTCGATCACTGCTTTGCGCTCAACACAGCAGGAGGAAAATCGATCGGGCGCGATACCAACGCGCCTGACACCACAGCACCTTGCCATGCTGGCGCTGCGTTTTTTGCTGCTGGAAGGAGAGGGCCAGCGCTGGCTGAGCCAGCACAGCTTGACGCATGAACAGCGCGATGCGCTGGCCTCGGCCATCGTGCGGCGGGACATCCCGGTTGAGCAACTGTTGCAGTGCATCGCCTACCTTGAACCGTTGCCGGTGGCGCAAGCGCGTTTGATTGCCGGGCGCTGGATTATTCCGTTATGGCGCTACCCGGGCATGCCTCAGGCGGTACTGCAGCAGGCCGGAAAAACGGTGATGCGGCAGAACGAGCGGTATCTGGCGTCGTTACTGCCAGGCCGAATAGCGATGCCTGTGCTGATGAGTGAAACAGCAGAAAACATATTGGCTACTCGTTCGGATCAACAAGCCATCGATAACGCTGCCTCCCAGCGAGGGCCGGATGTTGCAGGCAGGCAGATTCGCCCATCCGCTGATTCCTTATCGACCCCAGGCCTGCCAGTTGCGAACGCCGGCGTGATTCTGTTCTGGCCGTTGTTCACCCAGTGGTTTACGGCGTTGGGGTTAATGGAAGAAAAACATTTCCTGAGCGATGAGACGCGCTGGCAGGCGGTGGTGGCGATCGACTGGCTGGTCTGGCAACAGGAGACACCGGACGCGCCGCGGCTGGTGGTGAATCAGTTTCTCTGCGGGTTGCCTCTCAGTGAGCCGCCTTCGTCGCTGGCTGCGCTGCCGGAGGATTTACAGCAGCGCACGCTGGCGTGGGCCGCGGCGGTTAGCCAACAGCTCTCCGCATTCGAAAAAATGAGCCTCACCGATATTCGCCAGCTCTTTTTGCAGCGTCCCGGTGAGCTTTTTACCGACCAGATTCCGGCGGTGCTGAACGTCCAGCCGGAGCCGTTCGATGTGTTACTGACGAAATGGCCGTGGCCGTTGAACCTCGCGTATTTGCCCTGGTTTGACGTCCCGTTAATCATTGAATGGCCTGGCAGCGAGCCAGCAGGAGTACGCCTGTGACTTTATCCCCGCTGTTTGAGAACCCGCCTGCCTGGACAGAGGACAACAACATCCTGCGCGCGCAGTTTGATCGGCTGGCAAAAGTGGTAGCGGCCTGGAGCCAGCGGATGGCCAGTCCCATCTATGTTGATAGTGACGAAATCACCCCAGAAGAGCGCGCGATCGATAACGAAGAGTATGAAGATCCCGCAAGAATTACGTCCGACTGCCGTTTAGGAAAATTGCTCGCCCGCTTTCAACTCTCCGGGCTGGAGCGGGACGTGCTACTGCTCAGCTTGTTGCCGGAATACGACATTGTTTACGGTGAGTTATATTCCAGGACGCAGATGGTCAGCCCCGGTATTCGCCCGTGTGTGGCGACGTTGATGGCGATCCTCTGCCCGGACTGGTCCTCGCGCGCCCAGTTTCACGCCTGCCTGCTGGCGGACTCCCGCCTGATGCGCTCAGGTTTACTGATGCTGCAGCAAAAAGAGCATGCGACCTTATCTGAAGCGGTAGTGCTGGCGGACAACGCCCTCTATTTATGGCTGTTGGGCCATGATGCGCTGACACCGGAGTTGGCGCTGTTCGCCCGCTGGTTCAAGGTCCCGCGCTTGCCCGATTTAACCTCAGGTTTAACGGACAAATTGCTGCAATGCTGCCTCGAAAGTGAGGAGGCGCCGGTGGTGACGGTGTTACGAGGGCCTAATACGCAAGAGCAGTTAACCTCGATTGCCCGCGCGATGGGCATGCGCAGCAAGCAGGTGCTAAGCCTTGATCTCACCCATCTTGCCGAGGGGCTGCGAGTCGAAACGGTACAAAAAGTTTTGCGTCTGGCGATTCGCGAAGTGCGGCTGAATGACGGTTGTCTGGCGATCAGTTCTGCTGAAAGGCTGGTGGCGACGTATCCGCTGTTGTGGGACTGGCTGGCGCAGATGCTGAGCGAACTGAACGTGCCGGTGATGCTGCTTATGCCTTCCACCGGCACGTTACCCCGTTTAGAGGGCGTCAGCCAGATTGAGGTGACAATGCCGTTGGTCGCAAGCGATGCAACGCTCAGGCTGTGGCAGCGCCAGCTAAGCGACATCACCACCGCGCCGGAACTGGATATCGCCCCGTTGTTGTTGCGTTTTAACCCCGACCGACCCTCCATCCCGCGGCTGATTAGCGAAGCCCAGCTTTACCAGCGGCTACGGGACGAAGGGTACGCCCACGCGCCGCTTGATAGTGACGATTTACGCCACGCTTTTCAGCTCCATACACAGCAATCCTACGGCAAGCTGGCGCAGCGCTACACGCCGTTACGGAGCTTTGACGATGTCGTGATTGATGACGAGGCCCGGCAACATATTGACGAGATGCTGGCGGCGGTTCGCCAAAGAGAAACGGTGTTAGAACAGGGGTTTGCCCGCAAACTTGCCTATGGCACCGGCATCAGCGCGCTGTTTTATGGGGATTCCGGTACCGGGAAAACCATGGTAGCGGAAGCGCTGGCCGGAGAACTGGGCGTTGACCTGATAAAAATCGATTTGTCCGCCGTGGTGAATAAGTACATC
This sequence comes from Kosakonia sp. BYX6, assembly GCF_038449125.1. Classification (NCBI taxonomy): domain Bacteria; kingdom Pseudomonadati; phylum Pseudomonadota; class Gammaproteobacteria; order Enterobacterales; family Enterobacteriaceae; genus Kosakonia; species Kosakonia calanthes. The sequence goes on from NZ_CP151800.1 coordinate 114,036, forward strand.
GGCGAAACGGAAAAGAACCTCGCGCGTATTTTTGATATCGCCGGGCAGGACGCGGGCGTGCTGTTTTTTGATGAAGCCGACGCGTTATTCGGTAAACGCAGCGAAGTGAAAGACGCCAAGGATCGCAATGCCAATATTGAAGTCGCCTATTTGCTGCAACGGCTGGAAAACTACCCAGGCCTTGTGATCCTCGCCACCAACCACCGAAATCACCTTGATTCGGCGTTTAGCCGCCGTCTGACCTTTATGATTCGCTTCCCCTTCCCGGATGTGATCCTGCGGGAGCGGATGTGGCGGGCTATTTGGCCAGGCGCGATTTCCCTTGCGGAGAATATCGATTTTCATCAGTTGGCGCTGCGCGCCGAAATGACCGGGGCCAGCATTCGTAACGCCGCCCTGCTCGCCAGTTGGCTGGCGGCGGAAGAGGGCGATTCCCACATTCAGCTTCATCACATCGAGCGCGCCATAAAACGCGAATTAGCGAAGATCGGCCGCGTATTACGCTTTTGATCGGGAGAACCATCATGGCTGACGAACCCACTGAAATTGCCGTATTGAATGAATTGATTGCGAAACATATTGGCGAACACGTCGCGGATGTCGATATCCGCTTCGATGCGCCCAACGCGCAGGAAGCGCCGACGACACCGACACTGCACCTGTTTATGTACCTGATTCATGAAGATCTGTCGATTCGCCAGAGCATGCAAAACAGCTACAACCCGCAAACCGCCACCTATGACACGGCTTATGCCCGCATTCGTTGCCTCTACCTGGCAACTTATTGGGACAGCAGCAGCGGCGATGCCAGCTCCCCCGATACGCAGGCCAGCAGCCAGACCATCCTCAAGCTGACAGAAACCTTGCGTGCGTTGCTCTGCATGCGCCGCCATGACGATTTCAAGAATTACCAGATTCGCGTTATCGAACCCGAAGCGCTGAACAGTTTAGGGAATTTCTGGCAGGCGCTGGATAACAAACCCCGCGCGATTATCAATTTCGCCGTCACGTTGCCGGTCAGTATTGTGCACCCTGCAACGCCTGCCGAAGCCGGGCAACCCATCCTCGAAACCATCATGCAGACCACCCAGCAATCCGCCGCGGTGCTCGAAAAGCTCGAACAACTGTTGTTTAACCGCTTAGTCGCGGCGCTCGGTAATACCAGCGCGGCACGTACGCAACTGGCGAAGGTGGCGGTGCATGTGGCGCCTCTGCCCGCATCAGATGATGACACCGTGCAGAACATTCAGGTGATTGTGACGGGCGTGACGCAGGATGCCAACCTCGCCGCATTAAATACGGCAATCACTGCCTGGAGCGGCGAGAGCCTGGATCAAGATGGTCAAACGCTGCTCCTTAGCGAAGTGACCAGCACCCTTGCCGCCGCCGCGCTGACACCGCCAACAAATTAATTCTGTTCTGCCCTTCCATCAGGAGGCGCTATGTCACTGTATGAAATGCTGCCCCAGAAACTGCCGCAGCCGGAAAGCTCCCCGGAGTCCGGTGACGTCAGCCACGATGATGCCTGGCTCGATCCCTTTTCAGCCCTCGCCGAAGAGGCGCTGGAGCTGTACGGGGAGGTTTCGACTGCCGGGCAGCAGAGCGCGGCTGATGCCGGTACACCCGGGGACGGTATCCCACTAAACATCCGTGATGAAAGCGCCCTGCAGGCATTTATCCGCCAGGCCTTTGCGAAAAAACTGCCGCAGATAGCCGAGTTCCGCGAAAAGGGCTACAACCTCAGCGGGCCGGACGAGGGGGCGATGAAAACCCTGCAGGCCGCGCTGGCGCAGGTGGACAAGCAGCCGGAAACCGCAGTACTGACCGCGCCGGCGAAAATTTTCCTCGCCGCGCTCGGCACCCTGCCGGTGAATGACCCGGCGATGCCGCCGGTGCTGCAGGACACGGTGTTACAGGCGAACAGGCTGGTGCGCCTGCTCACCACCGCGCTGGAGGCCCTCGCCGCCGGGGCGAAAGTGCGCGGTCTTGACTGGGCGGAAGAGGCGAAAAAAACGGCGCGGCAGCAGCGGGAGAAACTGGCGGAAGCGCTGGCGCAGGAAGGGCTTTCCCCGCAGGCGCAGAAGGCACAGCGCTTACAGGCCGAAGGGCTGATGTTCTCGGAGACGTACCGGCTCAGCGCGGAATACAAAAAGTTCAGCCAGTTACAGGACTCCCTGCTGGCGGAAAGCCGTATCGTCCGCCACCGTCTGACGCAGTACCTGGAAGGCGGAACCGTGAAGGTGGAGGAGGGCGCGCGGGACATCCGTGAGTTCGCCCTCAGCACCCTGCTGGCGCAGTCGGATGCGAAACCTTCCGGCACGCCGGAACAGCTGGCGGTGTGGGGCGCACGCCTTCAGCAGTATGCCCGCCACCTCCCCGGCCGTGACGCGGATGTCGACAGAACCCTTCTCGCGGGCAACCCGCTGGCAGCGGCGCTTTCCTCCGTGCTGAAACAGCCCGGCGCCGCAGAGCCGCCGCATGTCCGGCTGGCGCGCGCCATGCTGCCGGTCACCACGGCGCTGGGCCAGGCGACTGTACTGCTGGCGCAGGTGCAGCAGCAGGTGGCGCTGCCGGAAGAAGAGAGCCGGAAACTCACGGTGAAACCGGACATCCCCCTGCTGAAACAGGTCCGCGAGGCCGGGCGGGGCGTGCTGGCTGGCTCCGCGACGCTGGCGCGCAGGACGGGGCACCGGGTCAGCCGGGGCGCACTGCGCACCGGGCATCTTTTTCTGCACCAGGTTCTGCGCCGGGCCACCGACCCGGACGGGCTGGACCGGGCGGTGCGCAACACCGGCCTGCTGCTGCTCGATGAAATCCAGCAGGCGGAGCGGCAGATAAAACAGCTTGCCACCCGGGCCTGGCTGCTGCAGGAGGCGCTGGAGCAGCAGTGGCGGGTGCAGGCCACGTCCGCCTCACTTGCCCCGACGCTGCCGGAGCTTGCCGCGCTGCTTGACGAACGCCTGGCGCAGGAAGCCAGCCGCTGGCAGCAGACCGGGCAGCAGGCACTGACGCAGCTTGAGGCGCTGCTGGCCCCGTTTGCCCGCCTTACAGAGTCCGGGTTTTATACCCGACTGAGTGAGGAACTGCAGCAGGCGAAAGCCCTCAGCGAACAGCAGCGCTGGGGCGATATCGGGCGTATGGCGGAGATGATGTCCGGGGTGGCGGATGAACTTGCCGGTGTGGCGCGCGGGCTGGACAGCGCGGTTATCCGGCTGTCGGAGCACGGGCATGCGGGCGGGCGGGAGCTGGACATACAGCTGCGTAACCAGACGCGGAAGCTGGAGCAGCTGAAGGCGCAGGTGAAAACCCGGATTATCCGTATCACCGGCACGTCGCTGGACAGCTTCTCGCGTGGCGGCATGCTGGCACGCGGCATCGCGGAATGGGCGGAGGCGCTGAAACAGGATTACCTGGCGGGCATCCCCGCGGAGCAGCGCGCGCAGGCGGCGGAACAGTTTGACCGGGCACTGAAAGGGGTGATGGAGGAAAACCGGGAGCAGTTTGCCAGGGGCGGGGACCCGCAGGCGGAGGGGTTCCTGAAACGCCTGGCGCTGGCGCTGCAGCATGCCGCCACCGGCACGCAGGTGTATCCGCCGACGGCGGAGGAAATTCTGGCGGGCTCGCGCAGCGTGCCGGAAGACATCCGGCGCTGGGCGGAGCGGAAAGTGCTGGGCGGTGCGCTGTGGGCGGCGCTGCGCGGCGGCTTTAACCTGGTGACGGGGCCGGTGTCACTGCCGCTGCGTGTGGCGATACGCGGGGCGCGGACGGGGTACACGCTGGCGGGCGGGCTGCGGAAAATGAACCGGGTGCGGCTGGGCGAGGCACCGGCCAGGGGGATTAAAAGCGCGTTCATCGGCCAGGCGCTGGCCAAAATCGGCATCCGGCTGGCGCTGTCGCTGTCGCCGGGGGTGGGGTGGGGCGTGGCGGTGACCATCACGGCGTGGGAAGCGGGGAAAAACCGCCACGACAACGGCGCGCTGAAGAAAATGGTGAAGCGCTTCGCGCTGAATATCCCGGAAGAGGGGCTGTGGGCGGGGGGCTATGCGGGGGGGCATGCCGCGATTATCTCGGTAATACGGGCGCGCGCCGAGCAGGAATTACAGGATGCCATTGACAAAATAGTTGCAGAGATGAAAGCCACCGCAGCGGATGTGTTTGGAGAGGGAGACCTTGAAAGCTACCTGGTATCCACATTGTCGCCGGAGGATTTAGGCGATGAATCTATCGTGACGACAGATTCTGATGAGACAGTACAGGGAGCAGAAGCGTTTAATGAAGGAACTCAGGAAGGGGCAATATCTTCTGATGAAACCGTTAAAAACGATGAAACGGAGGGCGAATCAGTCGAGGAGGACATTGAGGGAACATTACAGCTTGCAGATGATGCTCTTGAGACAGAGGCAGAAACCGGGCAGGGAGCCGCCGCTGAACAGCCGCCTGCAACTCAACCACGTCCGGTGGCACCATTGAAACGACCAGGGGTTAAATTCTTGAGGGGGAGCGTGACACCGGGGGGCTCTTTAGCGTCGGGTACGCAGACCACGCCTGCTGAAGAAGCAGAAACTTCCCTCACAGAAGCGCTAGAAAATGAGCCTGAGGATACGATACCGCATGGCCGAGGGAAAAGGGCTGCGCCATCGATAGCGTCTCTCGAATTACCGGCACCCAAACGCGAAGCGGCGATAGACGCCGACTTAGAGCAAAGAGTCATGTCGGTCTTTCCTGCATCTAGCGGTGTGCGGAAACCCGTTGACGATATGGTACTGAAATATGCCAAGGAAAAAGTCTATAACAATTCAGAGTATCATGAGGTGGCGTACATATATATTGGTGGCGTTTATAGGTATCTGCGTTTGTCCAATAACAAACTAGGGCAGCTCAAGGGGCACCTTTATGCAAAAAGGGAAGGCGAGTGGAGCGGAAATCTGCCGATAGCCGTTAAGTTTAATTACGTTACGAATACCTGGTGTCTGGAAAATAAGACCGGCTTAGATAGCGGGGATACTATGCCTCCGACAACAAGTAAACTGGCAACCCCGACCCGAGCCTCAACGGAACTTTACGAAGAAGCCAAAAAATGGTGGGAAATATATTCATTCTCTTACGACAATATGGTTCCCGGAGAAGAAGGCGCTATTTATAATGATGGTGTGCAGAAATATATTTTTCTTGCAAATAAATATTGGCCGATAACATTCAGTACGTCATCTCTCGCTACCATAAAGGGTGCAAATCAAGGTGATGATGTCGCTCTCGAATTAATTGATAATCAATGGTACGAATTTGTGTCTGGGATAACACAGAAAGCTATCGAGCCGGCATTAATAAATATCTTCGATAATTTAACAGTCAATAGTGATTTATTAGATGAAACCCGTAAGTGGGACGAGACAAAGTTATCTTCTGGGCCATTTATTGTCCCCGATCCGATGTGCCGACTATATAGAGGAACGGACAATGAAAATTACATGTATATCAATGGCATGAATTTGCAATATAAAGTTGTTGATAAAAACACTGGAGCAGTTTTTATTAACGAAAATGGACAGGAGAGAGCTGTCTTAGTTCAAAGTTACAATGGTTATCTCTACTTTGTCGGTAAAATAGCTAAAAAAGATTTTAATGAATTTGTTTCGTTACTAATCTCAAATAATTTTGAAATTGATATTGCTACACAAATTTTAGATCTACTTGAGCCGAGTGATGTGCCGCAGGGTAATATACTTAATAAGATAAATTCCATGCTGAATGATCAATTTAATAGAACATATACACAACCTACAAGCAGAAGGAACGAAGATGTGCTGAAGTTAAAAGCCATTATTTCGTCTTATCTGGATACAACGTATGAAGCGAGGCAATATCAAAGTAGCGACGAAATGGCATGGGATGCTTCATTGCTCCATTCCTACCAGTATGCGATGCAAAATGACATCGTGGAGCCACTAGAAATTTCACGAGCGCAATTTGCCCGTACATCAGTTGCAGAAATGGAAAAAAAGTCAGGTTTATTGAAAACCAACGACTTGCAACAGCGCATAAACTCACTCGATATAGACATAAGGAATAAAGAAATTAAAAAAGCTTGGGCAAATGAAGATTTGGAAAATGTTCAGCCTGATCTTTTCATGGAAAGAATAGCAGCCGAAACGAAAGTAGAGAGCATTCAGGGTGAAATTGATGAACTGAAAAAACAGCGTAATTCGCTAGAGGCTACAAGAAAAGAAATTGTAGCGAAAAAAGAGGAATATCAACGGAACATACTTTTGCTTACTGATAAATATAGTATGCATTGGTCTGGAAAAGATTGGGGTAAGAAAACTTACGAAGATGAATTAAAAAAACAAGGCGATAAGAGCGATCGTCTTCGTGCTGCGAAAAATGCCTTGATCTTGCTAGTATTGCAGGAGGTAGATATTACTCATCATAAGGTTGACGAATACACTAAAAGTGATCTCGATAGATTAAAAAAAATACGGGCTGCCAGAGTTGAGATCAAGCAGATATTATTTCGGCAAGATGCTTTTAATTTGATTTTCACGACGTTAACAGACAGTGATATTAACAAAACAGTATCTAAAAAAGATTATAACGATATTCTATGGGCGAACCGCCAGGCTGAAAAACTTGGTCAACAGTATTTTAGCGGCGATGATAATATTGAAGCCAGAGTACAACTTCCAGCCATTCTCTATTGGCTATTAAAAAAAGGTAAAAATGTATCTGACTTACGTAATCAGGATATCGATACTCTTACTGAAGAGTACTATGCTGATTTGCACCGTTTAAATCCCCTCACTGAAGTTAAGACTATGCCTGAAGGTTATCGCCCATTATCGAGTATGATGGCGAGCAATGCCTTTTCTTCATATTCGGATTATGTGGCTCAATTTAATGACTATATTAATAAGTATAGTGCTTATGATGCTAGCGAAATATCAAAACAAATCCTTACTCTTTCTGGCCTTCCTATTGAGGATATGATTACGTCTGTCAAAAAAAGGATTCGCTTGCGTGTAACACAGGAAGGGATGACATCAGAACCGTCAAATTGTGAACTGCTCTTTTTGCAACTCAAAGATGGCCGGTGGATATTTTGCTCTATATTTCCAGGATCAACTTTCTGCAAAGTAATATCTGATGATGATATGCTAAGAAACGAAAATCTAAGATATATTACAAAAATATCCAATAGTAATTTCCCCTCACCTGTTACGGATGCAAATATTACTTTTGGCAAAGTTATTTTGTTTGAAAACAAACAATGGGAATATGCAGTTACGTCGTTGACTACCAGTGTCCTGTATAAAGATAAAGAAATACCAAATATATTTAAGGACGAAAAATTGCATCATCTTTATTATAATGTAGATGAGAATAGTTACTTTTCAGGTAATGTAATATCAGCTTTGAATGCCAGTGTGCGTACCGTTTTGCAGCGATCTGCCAAGGCGAGTAAAATCGAGATGTTTACACCGTCTGCATTGCAAGAAGCTGCTTTTGCTTTAATTCCTTATTACAAAGAAATATATATGACTGCAAATGACCCTCAGCATAATCCTGATATTGCTTCAGTTGTTGTCGATACGCTTGGCGTATTATTAGTGGCTGGACAAGCTGGTGTACAAGTGGGCACCATAATTAAAAATATAGCCACTGTGGGAAAAATAACTCAGCAAGGTTTAAGGGCTGGTTTAACGGGGAGGGGTTTACAGCTTTATGTTATAAAAAATATGGCGGAAGAGGTGGCTTTTGCCTCGCTTAAATTATTAAAAACAACAGCGTCATCATTAATAGATTTAGTTGATCCTGTTTCTTTAAGAGACGCGCCAGGCCTTGCTCGCAGTATTGGTAATAAAGCTAGCAATCTTATTAGTATTATTCCAAGGAAAACGACAGAGGCAGTCGCTCGCGGAATTAATAAAAAATATATCAGAGCAAATATGACCCTTGATGGTATGACACAGAAAACTGTCCATGGTGCACCGGTTTATTCGCCGTCAAGTTTTGATAGTGGTGAAAAGAAATATTACATCATGCAAGACGGTAACGTATACGAAGTACGTTGGGATGAAGCTTATCACACATGGCGCACAGTGGATCCCCAAAACCCCAGTCGATTCAGTTATGGCGAACCTATTGTTTATGAGAATGGTCAATGGAAGATAAATAAAGATTATGGTGGTCTTCGTGGTGGCGACCCTAAAAGTAGTGGCGCCTCAACAGACCCAGGCCCAGGCCGTGGCCCTGACCCAGACCCAGACCCAGACTTAGAAGTTTTATTTGGCAGCCAGTCAATCAGGCAAAACATACCCGAAGGCGTGCCATCAGACACTATATGGAACGATGAAATTTTTAAAGGGGATCAAATGCTGGCCGATCTTAAAAAGAGATCAGATATAAGAGAGGCTCTCAAAGAACCGAAGGAAAAATGCGAATCTATCACCGGGACGGTTGCGCAATATATGAAGGAACAAGGATTTGTAAATATACGTTTTCGCGGAATGGCTATCTTTTCTAATGGCGGTGACGAAGGTGCAATAAACCATTTCGTCGTTGTAGGCACTCGCCATCGAAAGGATTATGTCTTTGACCTTACTGCAGGGCAATTCTCAACTGTATATCCAGATCTTAGTGGCCCTCATATTCTTCCGGAAAAAATATGGGCGCAGAAGTATGCTAATGTGTCTCAGAGAGCTTTAATGAAATATGGTGATTATACAAACCAAGCTAGAGCTTCATATTATTTCGGTCCTTTTAGTAAATGGTTATCTTATGGACCTAACACCGTAATCCCCGGTGCGACAGTATTGAAGAAAAGAAGCTGGTATTTCCCTGGTGATTTGTTAGCGAAATCGAAACAGCCAGGTTTTACGATGATTGATCTTCCTGTGCCGGAACATCCGATACGCACCGCTTATCGTAATACCCGTGCAGCAACCGGAGAAAGTGGTGTTTGCTGGGATTACGCTGTGGGTTTGGTCGAAGATGCAAAACTCATCGACACGAAGACTGCAAATGATTTACGTAACGGTCTTAAACAGGCGGCACAGTACAAAAACACCGCCTCTTCGACCGGCGGTGGGCTTGATGGGTTATTTTCCAGTACGAAAGTTCTCAATAATAATGATGAATTATCTCGAATGAAGCCTGGTGAGTTGCTGTTATTTATGGAAGTCGACCCTAATAATGTAAGCAAAGGTCCCCGGCCAATTCATTGCGTGGTAAGCCTCGGTAATGGCCGTTTCGCGGGGACCAAAAATGGCATTCTTGATCCTGCGCTTGGCGATCACAAGCGGCTTTTAAATATCCGCCAACTGGGGGAATTTTATGCTGGTTTATTGAAACGTACTGGAGATAAAAGTCAGCCCACACTATTGTTGGTTTCTGGCAGACCTTACAATATGGTGAAGTTGAATATTCCTATTCATAAGCTGGCCGAGATTTATGAACAGCCGCCGGTCGGGAAAAGTAATATTTCAAAAGGAACAACGAGTTTATTAGCCCAGGCGGAAGAGCTCAGTCCCGAGCAAGCACACGAATTGTACGTTATTTTAAAAGAAATGATCTCTCTTGGTCGAAACACACAGCGACTTGCATTGAATAATATATTCTCTTCGACGGTAACAATACAAAATCAGGCACAACTTGGTTCGTTACCTAGGGGCAAGTTGATTCTGTTTGAACCATATAGTAATAAAGGGCCGCTCAGGCATGCCATGTACAGTTTGGGAGATAAAAAATTCTTAATGATCGATCCGGGACGGTTAGATAAGCGCCTGACCGCTAAGACTGGTGTAATTAACGCCAGCAGCTTCCCGGACGATTTATTTAAAACATACAAAGTCTCTACAGGAGAATTGCATTTTACGAAATTAAGTAATCAGTTTTTACTGCGTTGGGGAATAGTTTCTGTTTGGTCTGGAAGTTTTGTTGGAATAGGTTTGCAGGAGGCAATGGTAAACAGAGATATTGTACGTCCTGCCGACGCTGAGGAATTAGTAAACGATATCATTGAGTCAATCCTTTCCAAAAAGAAAGACTTTTCTTCCATGACTATTAATAAAATGGGAGTGTCAAGTTGTTTTGGTAGCTATGGGTCATATCCACCAGAAAAAGCGCTGGCCTATTATTCTAAAAAAAGTATTCAAACTACCCCGTGGGTATTTGGACATGCACTGCGTGCTGATTGGTATCGTAATGAATTACGTAAATATTATGAACCTAAAGATTTTAAATACCCTGATGATGTGAAAAAAACGACAGCGCAGGAACTCCGTAATAATGCTTTCTGGAAACGACTAAAAAATTACTATCATGTTAACCTTGCTGACGAAAATCCCACTGATGAATTTGGAAAGTTGTTGCTTGATCTGGCGAAATATGCACGTTGGGAGATTCATTATGGAGATGTGTTGGTGAGACATCCTAAATACAAACCAGGATTTTATGTCAAAGAAGATATTATTAAAACAATTTGTGAAGCGCGACCTGTTGATGACGATAGTATGGCAGAACGTCTTTGGGATCTTTTGATGGTGAGTAGTTATACCGCAGATGTTAATAATGGGTTGCTGACGAAGTATTTATCTTAATGAAACTCAATATGAAATCATTAGTATTATTTTGTTAATGGATCTATTTCTGCTATTTAATGATTATCTCTGATTGCGTGAATCTTAAATGTAATAATCAAAAACCTTATCTGGAGGTTAAATATGTATATCATCTCTCAGGATAGTTATTTTGTTTTAGGTATGGATAACCTGCTCAGGAATATTAATCCCCATGTAACGCATGCACTCGTTGCTTTCGATCGAGGCGACGGGAAAGTTATTTTTTGCAGCATGGGTTCGTTGCTCTCTGTTTTAAACGAAGGGATGGATTTTCAATCTTTCATCTGTATGCGTTACTACAAGCTTGATAAATCCACTCCTGTTAATTTACTGCAAAATGAGATTCAACGTTTTTTTAGAATCATGAAGGATAATGAACTGACACACCATTTTCGTAAGATTCGGCTGAGTGACGTTGAATATAAGATTTTAGTTAAATTTTTAGATTTGCAATCGAACGAATATGTTTGTCAATCTTTACATCTCAGCCGCAAGGTCGTCAGTAATTATAAAAATATGGTCCTTCGCAAGTTAGGAATTAATAGCCTGGCTGAGCTTATTCATATCTACAATACGTGGAATGACTGCTTCTGCTTAGTTGATGGCAAAATGATGCCGGACGCGAAATTTCTGCCACATATGGAAAGCAATGAACTGACTGTAGTGGCGCAGAGTTCCTCCCTTCGCTCAACGCAAATGGCCTCCTGAGCCGTTCTCTTCATTTATTACTCCATTTATTTTGCTTGTTCCCCTCTCTCCTCAGGAGGCGCTATGTCCCTGTATGAAATGCTGCCCCAGAAACTGCCGCAGCCGGAAAGCTCCCCGGAGTCCGGTGACGTCAGCCACGATGATGCCTGGCTCGATCCCTTTTCAGCCCTCGCCGAAGAGGCACTGGAGCTGTACGGGGAGGTTTCGCCTGCCGGGCAGCAGAGCGCGGCTGATGCCGGTACACCCGGCGACGGTATCCCACTAAACATCCGTGATGAAAGCGCCCTGCAGGCATTTATCCGCCAGGCCTTTGCGAAAAAGCTGCCGCAGATAGCCGAGTTTCGCGAAAAGGGCTACAACCTCAGCGGGCCGGACGAGGGGGCGATGAAAACCCTGCAGGCCGCGCTGGCGCAGGTGGACAAGCAGCCGGAAACCGCGGTACTGACCGCGCCGGCGAAAATTTTCCTCGCCGCGCTCGGCACCCTGCCGGTGAATGACCCGGCGATGCCGCCGGTGCTGCAGGACACGGTGCTGCAGGCGAACAGGCTGGTGCGCCTGCTCACCACCGCGCTGGAGGCGCTCGCCGCCGGGGCGAAAGTGCGCGGTCTTGACTGGGCGGAAGAGGCGAAAAAAACGGCGCGGCAGCAGCGGGAGAAACTGGCGGAAGCGCTGGCGCAGGAGGGGCTTTCCCCGCAGGCGCAGAAGGCACAGCGCTTACAGGCCGAAGGGCTGATGTTCTCGGAGACGTACCGGCTCAGCGCGGAATACAAAAAGTTCAGCCAGTTACAGGACTCCCTGCTGGCGGAAAGCCGTATCGTCCGCCACCGTCTGACGCAGTACCTGGAAGGCGGAACCGTGAAGGTGGAGGAGGGCGCGCGGGACATCCGTGAGTTCGCCCTCAGCACCCTGCTGGCGCAGTCGGATGCGAAACCTTCCGGCACGCCGGAACAGCTGGCGGTGTGGGGCGCACGCCTTCAGCAGTATGCCCGCCACCTCCCCGGCCGTGACGCGGATGTCGACAGAACCCTTCTCGCGGGCAACCCGCTGGCAGCGGCGCTTTCCTCCGTGCTGAAACAGCCCGGCGCCGCAGAGCCGCCGCATGTCCGGCTGGCGCGCGCCATGCTGCCGGTCACCACGGCGCTGGGCCAGGCGACTGTACTGCTGGCGCAGGTGCAGCAGCAGGTGGCGCTGCCGGAAGAAGAGAGCCGGAAACTCACGGTGAAACCGGACATCCCCCTGCTGAAACAGGTCCGCGAGGCCGGGCGGGGCGTGCTGGCTGGCTCCGCGACGCTGGCGCGCAGGACGGGGCACCGGGTCAGCCGGGGCGCACTGCGCACCGGGCATCTTTTTCTGCACCAGGTTCTGCGCCGGGCCACCGACCCGGACGGGCTGGACCGGGCGGTGCGCAACACCGGCCTGCTGCTGCTCGATGAAATCCAGCAGGCGGAGCGGCAGATAAAACAGCTTGCCACCCGGGCCTGGCTGCTGCAGGAGGCGCTGGAGCAGCAGTGGCGGGTGCAGGCCACGTCCGCCTCGCTTGCCCCGACGCTGCCGGAGCTTGCCGCGCTGCTTGACGAACGCCTGGCGCAGGAAGCCAGCCGCTGGCAGCAGACCGGGCAGCAGGCACTGACACAGCTTGAGGCGCTGCTGGCCCCGTTTGCCCGCCTTACAGAATCCGGGTTTTATACCCGACTGAGTGAGGAACTGCAGCAGGCGAAAGCCCTCAGCGAACAGCAGCGCTGGGGCGATATCGGGCGCATGGCGGAGATGATGTCCGGGGTGGCGGATGAGCTTGCCGGTGTGGCGCGCGGGCTGGACAGCGCGGTTATCCGGCTGTCGGAGCACGGGCATGCGGGCGGGCGGGAGCTGGACATACAGCTGCGTAACCAGACGCGGAAGCTGGAGCAGCTGAAGGCGCAGGTGAAAACCCGGATTATCCGTATCACCGGCACGTCGCTGGACAGCTTCTCGCGTGGCGGCATGCTGGCACGCGGCATCGCGGAATGGGCGGAGGCGCTGAAACAGGATTACCTGGCGGGCATCCCCGCGGAGCAGCGCGCGCAGGCGGCGGAACAGTTTGACCGGGCACTGAAAGGGGTGATGGAGGAAAACCGGGAGCAGTTTGCCAGGGGCGGGGACCCGCAGGCGGAGGGGTTCCTGAAACGCCTGGCGCTGGCGCTGCAGCATGCCGCCACCGGCACGCAGGTGTATCCGCCGACGGCGGAGGAAATTCTGGCGGGCTCGCGCAGCGTGCCGGAAGACATCCGGCGCTGGGCGGAGCGGAAAGTGCTGGGCGGTGCGCTGTGGGCGGCGCTGCGCGGCGGCTTTAACCTGGTGACGGGGCCGGTGTCACTGCCGCTGCGTGTGGCGATACGCGGGGCGCGGACGGGGTACACGCTGGCGGGCGGGCTGCGGAAAATGAACCGGGTGCGGCTGGGCGAGGCACCGGCCAGGGGGATTAAAAGCGCGTTCATCGGCCAGGCGCTGGCCAAAATCGGCATCCGGCTGGCGCTGTCGCTGTCGCCGGGGGTGGGGTGGGGCGTGGCGGTGACCATCACGGCGTGGGAAGCGGGGAAAAACCGCCACGACAACGGCGCGCTGAAGAAGATGGTGAAGCGCTTCGCGCTGAATATCCCGGAAGAGGGGCTGTGGGCGGGGGGCTATGCGGGGGGGCGTGCCGCGATTATCTCGGTAATACGGGCGCGCGCCGAGCAGGAATTACAGGATGCGATTGACAAAATGGTCGCGGAAGCCCAGGCCCGCGCTGCGGCTCTCTCTGACGCAGGGGATTTCGATATGGAAAGCTATCTGTTATCCATGCTGGCGGATAACAACGATGACGGAACAGTGACAACAGGTATGAAAGAGGAGGTTGAAGAGAGTGCCGTTCAAGAGGAAGCCGCACTCCCGGAGGTAATGGTTGAAGAAGCCGTTGAGGGAAATGTACAACCTGCAAATGTCACTTTGCAGACAAAAAGAGATAACGGGCCGGCCATTTCTTCTAAGCCGCGTGCTCATTCGCAGCAGCGAACCGCAGCCCTGAAACGGCCGGGGATTAAATCCTTTGCCGGTGGCACAACAACGGGCATCTCCTTAGCGTCAGGTACGCAGACTGCGCCTGCTGAAGAAGCAGAAACTGATCTCGCTGAAGAGCCAGAAGTTAAACAGGAGAATATGCCGCACAGACGTGGAAAACGGGCGGCGGAAGCAGGTGCTCAAAAAGGTACCGATATTGCTGTTGTACCGGAGGGCAAAGCCGAAGAAGCCGCCAGATCCCATTATCCGGCACCGAACCGGGAAACGGCGATTGATCCCAAACTGGAGCTGCGTGTATTGGAACTCTTCCCGATCGTAAACGGGTATCGCTTGCCGGTTTCAGAAGCAACGTTGTTTTCAGCACGCTACAAATACTATCACTATCATGGAGGCAATTTTCTTTATATTGGCGGTCGCTATCGGGTTCTTAATTACATAAAAATAAACGAGGATGGCAGTTGTGAAGCTAAACTTTATCCGCACTGGAAAAAGGAAAGTGAAGTTAATCAGCCACTGAAGGTATTGTTTGATTTGAAGGATGAGAAATGGCATCTGGCAGAAGACTCACTCAGCGGCAGTAGTTCAAATGCACCTGGACCTGAAACCAAAACGACAGTGACGCAGTGTAGTAAGGAAATTACCGAAGCCGCTAAAAATTGGCCCACAGAGAAGGCGTATAAATATCTCGATATGTTGCCTGGAAAGGAAGGGCAAATTTATGATGATAGCGAGAGAAAATATATTTTCTTAAATGATCATTACTGGCCAGTAATATTTTCGTCGGCAGGAAAATTCATTATTCCCGGAGTGGATAATGGCAAGGATGTAAATATTTATTTGCAAGGCAGAGAATGGCACCTTGCCGCGACAGAAAATGCGCTTGCTATCGCATCGCCAGAACAATTTGAATCTCCAGCTGTATCAGCCGTTACTCAAGTTTCGGCACCTTCTGGTATTGGCGGAAATAAAGGTCTATTACTACCGCTTCCGATGAAAACAAGCATTTCTGCAGCACTTGAGAGAAAAGTATCTGAACTATTTGCAGGGGTAGAGAGTTATCAAGAGAAGGTGACTGATCTCACTTTACTTATTCCGATGATGTATCTCTATCACGCGATAAGTGATAGTTACATCTATGTGGGGGGGAACTACTATTGTGTCACTGCTTTGAGTCTGGGAGCCGATGGAGATATTAACGGAATAATTCATTCATCATCGGATATACAAGCGCCAGGAACGAAGTCAATCTCAATAACTTTTAAAAATAGTGATCAACAATGGCATCTTAGAGAGGGTGAAGATGATGATGGCAGTGCCAGTAGTAATGAAAAACAAATTTTTACCACGCTTTCTCCTTCCGTAAAAACGGCGTTAAGTAGTATCAAATCAGACCGCGGTTTTAGTTATAACAATATGGATATAGGTACTGAAGGCAATATTTATGCAAACGGCGAAAGCCGTTATATATTCCTGATGGGGCAGTACTGGCCTGTAAGAATATATGGTAATCAGGTTGATATAACAATTAAAACAGCGGATAAAAAAGAAGATGTTATTATAAGGCTTTATCGTGAAAACAATGTGTTATATTTTACATCAGGTAGAGCGACCGGTAATACTTTAATTCAGGCATCATTGTCTTCAGCGGTGATCAGTGAACTGAAGAAAGCAGACACAAGCAGTCAGCTTATCCAAACTGATATAAAAGCATACGTGGAAGGGTTTGTTTATAGCCACGGCAGAAATAATTTTATTCTCATTAATAATATGCTGTATGATTTTCAATGGATTAGTAAGGACTTTGCTGCTATTAAATTTACCATTGCAGGGACTGATACGTTGGTTTTTATTAAAAAAGTGCAACAGCAATGGGAGTTTTTAGAAAAAACATCATCTGAAAATTATGCATCCTTTGACGATACGTTGAGACGAATTAAAAGGATAGATCTGGATCCTGATATCCATAAAAAACTACAGAATGTATTATCAGAAAATGAATTTACATCATGGCAAGGTGTTCTGAGAAATTTGCTTGATATTGTTGACGAAGAGATTTTTAAAAGATATTCAAACCCACATGATAGCTATCTAAAAAATCTGTTAGTCATCAAAAACAGCGTGCTTTCGTGGGTTAAATCAGATGAAAGTAAAACATCCCCGTTAACGCCGGAACGAGACTGGAATGAGCCTCTGCTTGCACTATACAAAACGGCATTAACGCAGGGTACGCCCACCCCCTATATATTGACATTGGCGCAGAATGCCAAAGTGCTGATAAAGAATTTAGAGAAAAAAAGAGAATTACTAAAGACAGATGATTTAGAGAATAGAATAAAAACTCAAGAACAAGTTGTCTCAAATTATAATAAAAAAATCTCCAATATATTAACGAATATAAACCATGGAGGAACTACTTTTGCTAATCATAAAAGACTTGAAGGTGAAGTTAAAGATTATGAAAAACTGCTTGAAGGTGCTCAAAAACGACTAGATATTTTGCGAGAACTGAAAAGTACTATTATTAATAAAAAAAATGAATACAGTGATGAAATAAAAACGCTTAACGAAATTTATTCAGTTGCTTTTGCGGGCATTGATCTGGCCGAGGAAACGCTGAAAGCAAACCTTGCAGAACAGGGTGAGAATAAGGATAAGCTGTTAGCGGCACAAGCCACGATTATTGAACTCGCACTGAAACAAGTCGTTATCACCAGCAAAGCAAGGACTGCCTATACCTCCGCCGAATTGGATGAGCTGAAAAAAATAAACATTTCGAAAACGCTGTTGATCTTCAAGCAGATAACTGCGTCCACGTTTACTGAGGTCTTAGAGCAACTTAAAGATAGTGATATTGAGAAACCTGCTATTAAATATAGCTATGCAGATATTGTCTGGGCCAATAATCAGGGGGAAAAAATAGCGCAGAAGTTGTTTGGTAATAATGTTGATGCTGAATTAAAAAATATGCTTTCTGCAATATGTTATTGGCTTTTGAAACACAAAAAGAAAACCTCTGATTTAAAAGGTGAGGATGTTGAAAACGTTATTGAGGAATACAGTACCGATGTACAAAAGTTCAATCCATTAGTCCAGGAAAAAAGTATGCCTGAAGGTTATACCCCTTTGTCCTCAATGATAAGTAGCAATTATTTCGAATTGCAATCTGAATTTAATAAACAGTTCAGTGACTATAAAGAAAAGTTTAGCATTTATGATGCCAGTGAAAGAACAAAAGAATTATTGTTGATTTCGGGACTTTCTGTCGAAGAAGTATTACAACCTGTCAATAAAAGAGTGCGTTTAAAAGTCCAGCTTTTCGATAATTTTGGGAATCCTGAAATTGGCGAAATGCTTTTTATACAGTTGCCTGATTCGCGCTGGGTTTTTTTCTCTATATTCCCCGGAGCTGTTACCTGTAAGATTTTTACTAATGCAGAAATGTTGAAAAATGATTATTTAAGAGTTATTGCCACGCTCGATCCGACAAGTGGAGGAGATGGAACCCATGAAGTTTATGATATGGACTTCTTTTCAAAAAAATATAACTTTAACCCTAAAAAGAAAAATGATTATAAAGGCAGTAATATTCGCTGGGATGATGTTAATGCGGAGTTGATATACGGTGCGCTCTATACAGAGGAGATTATTCGTGGTGAGTCAGTACCAGAGTTTACGAAAACAGGGTCGGTGTATACGTTATCGTTTAACACTCGCGACAACACGGCAACATCCGATACGGTTATTTCGGTATTAAATACCAGTATGCGTTCTGTCTTAAACCAGTCAGCCGATGCATTAAAATCTGAGCTTTATACACCCTCAGTCCTTCAACAAATAGCATTTACGCTAGTTCCTTTTTATAAAGAGATATATCACGCGGCCACAGATAAAGATTATCAGCCTGATGTAGCTTCTATCATGCTTGATATTGTCGGCGTGGTGGGGGTTGCCACCCAGGCTGGTGTGAGAGTAGCCACAATTGTAAAAAATACGCCAACATTAGGCAAAATCATGCAGCAGGGCGTAAGAAGCGGTTTGTCAGGGCAGGCGCTGAAAATTTATGCAATTAAAGAGTTAGCTAAAGAATCGGCATTCAGTGCGTTAAAAATACTCAAAACCGGCGCTCTGGCCACTATCGATTTGGTAGATCCGGTTGCGGCAAGGAGCATATCAAAGTTTGCGGTAAACCGTATTAGCAAGCCGGAAGAATTCCGTAAGCTCTTTTCCGCAAGATCCTTGTCTGGTTCCGGTCAAGCGCTTAACAACAAACACGCACGTAACAATATTTCGATAGAAAATATGCAAACCCAAACTGTGCAGGGGAGCACGGTTCATTCCTCGGTTATCACCGCTGGGCAAGGCCCTTATTACATCAAAGTGGATGGCAATGTCTATGAGGTGCGCTGGGATGAGGCATTCAAGACATGGCGAACAGTCGACCCGGATAAACCGGATGTTTTGAGTTATGGGGTCCCGGTAAAACAGGAAAATAATAACTGGGTTGCACGCAATGTTGGTAACGCCGCACCAAAAGTGGAGGATGCCGAAGCAAGCAAAACGATGATGCCCGCAGGGCTTGCGCCTGAGAATGCGGTCCGCGCGGCGGCGCGTCGCAGCCGTTATACGGAGAGCACGGTCAAAGAAAGCGGGGATTATGCTGCCCAGTTACTGGAAGATGCGAAGTTATTAAGCAGCGAAGCGGCAACGAAGCTGAAAGAGGGCCTTAAACTGGCCCTGGCAAATCCTTCGAAAGAGGCCGGGGAGTTATTCTCGGCGAGCCGGGTTATCGACAGTGAAGAAAAATTACTGCGTGTGAAACAGGGCGAGATACTGATTTTCAGTGAAGTCGACTCCGCTGCGCCGGATAAAATTACCCGCCGTGTTCATGTCATGGTCAGCCTTGGAAACGGCCGTTTCGCCGGGATTAAAAATACGGCTCTGGGTGCCACTCTCAGCGACAGCAAAAGCATCTTAACCGCTGAGCAACTGGGGGAGTTCAAAAATAACGTCTTCAAACGACGGGGTGATGACAGCCTGCCGGCACTCCAGATTGTTGCTGGCGATCCCAAAGACCTTCTGCGTGCGGAATATCCCACGCTGATAAGCCTTGCAGAGCAGTTGTCAGGGCTTGCGGATGATACCGACCTGGCTGCAAAAACGACCGGGCTTCTGAAACAGGCCGGTGAGCTGGCGCCGGAGCAGGTAACGGCATTGCAGGAAACGTTAACCACGTTGCTGAAAGCCTCAAAGGGCGGCACGACAGTCGCGGGCACGGCGGAAAGCTTATTTGTATCTACGGTCAGAGTGACCGAGCGCGCCGCGCTGCAGGTCATTGACAAAGGCAAACTTGTCGTTTTTGGCAACACCTCTTCGCCCTCATTCGCCGTCCATCATCTGATGTACAGCTTGGGCGATGGCAATTTCATGATGATTAACCCACACCTGCTGGATAAAAGGCTGGTCAGTCAGAACGGGATTATTAATGCCAGCCAGTTCCCGGATGATCTTTTCACAAAATATGGCGTTCTGTCGGGC
Source organism: Kosakonia sp. BYX6 (assembly GCF_038449125.1). Taxonomy (NCBI): domain Bacteria; kingdom Pseudomonadati; phylum Pseudomonadota; class Gammaproteobacteria; order Enterobacterales; family Enterobacteriaceae; genus Kosakonia; species Kosakonia calanthes. The sequence goes on from NZ_CP151800.1 coordinate 133,931, forward strand.
GATATCTCGCTGAGCAGGCTGCGCACCGCCTCTCTTCTTGGTCGCGACGCCACTTTCTTTGTTGATGGTCCGATCCTGACGGTCAGGCTCCATGGCGCACCGGGTATTGCGAATTTTATGGACGCGTATGAACTGGCAGAGGTCATTAAAGGGCTGGGTTTGCGTGAGTCGCCGCCGCTGAAATTAGGCGCAATTCGAGAGATCAAGCTTGAATCCTGCTTTGGCGCGTTCGGATACCTGCCGACAGGAAAAGCGCTGGCCCATATTCTGGACAAGAAGGTGACGGCCTACCCGCTGAAGTTCAGCCAGGCCACGCGGGATACCCGGAATATTGTGACGCGTGCAAAGGTCTATATGCCTTCAGACATTTCTTCCGCAGATTTAGTGAAAGATATGGCACAACAGCAGGCCCGCAACCATGATTTCTGGAACCGGTTGCTGGGAATATATGTGGCCTTCAAAGGGAAACGGGTCCGGCGTGAGGCCAGTCTTTTTAATGATTTACTGAAAAATGTTTCAGAACTTGCGTCAGGGGAAGTGGATGCAGCGGCTTTCCTTGAAAAAATGCCGGAGTACAAAAATGGACTAACTGCTGAAACAAAATATTTGGAAGAAATTTGTAAGGGTGAGGTAAGTAACGCCGAAACGTTCGCTGAGCGATGCATGGATATCATTACGTTGAGCACCTGGTCGGCTAACCTCCTGGATAAATATCTGGGTGGTGAAGGGAACTGAGGCGATTTCGAGGGGGACATTTCCCCCTTTTGCATCAAAACCTGACCGCATCACCGACCACTTCATCACGTGCCGCTATTACACAATCCAGCACGTGCTTCATCAACTCCGGCGTCAAATGGGTGTTCATGATATAGATTTTTAGCGCGTACACCTTTGCCTCGGGGTCGGCCGCGTCGCGGTTATATTCAGTGACGCAAAACCCGGTGGTGAAACTCATATAGGGCGTGAACTTACCGTTAATTTGCTTTCCGGTGCGAAACCATTGATAGAGTTTATTGCCAATATCCTGCGTCAACTGATTGTGGGCCAACAGTTGCGGTTTCCAGGCCGGATCGCAAAGCTCCTGCTGATATTGCTGCTCCGCCTCAACACCCTTCGGGTAGATGCGAAACAGGGTGACCATGCCATGATCGTTGGCGTTGACGCATACTGTGGCGCTCTCAGTGTTCAGCAGGTTACGCAGCGCGTGGTGATTTTCCATAATCGTGCCAAGAATGGCCTGAAATCCCTCATAACCGAAATATTTCATCGTCGCCCAACCCGCCAGCGCGCCGGTTGCCGCGCGCGAGGCTTCGAGCGTGTAATCGTACGGATTGTATTCTGTGCGTGACTGCAAATAAGCCGAACCGGGACGCTGGAGAAGGGTTTCAAACTCGCTAGCATCGCGATAAGCAAACATGCTGCTGATATAGGGCGCGAAGCCCGCTTTGTGAAAATCAAAACCAATCGCGTCGGCGTATTTCATGTTTTGCAGAGCACGGTAGTTGTTTTTCATAAACGGCAACAACGCTTCGGTAAATTGCAGCGGATTGCGCGTAAAGTCATATTTCTGGAACGCCAGCCAGGACCAACTGGTCACCGCATCGCAATAGAGTAACGCCCGGCCATAGGGTGCAGCATTGCGATAGCGATCTAATAAACGGCGAACGCCCGCAACCGGATCGAAAGCATTGGCGTCGGTCGTTCCCATGGTGCAAACCACCGAGGCGACAGGAATATTTTGCATCCGCAGAGCAATAAGCACTGACTCCAGATCCTTGAGATCCATCGCATTGGTCTTCGGATCGGTTTTGATGCGTATGACATTATTCATTCCCAGGCCGGCCCAATCCGTGCTGTTCATCATGGTGTAGTGCGCCTGTTGCGAACAGAGGATTTTGGCGTCGGTACGTATGCCTTCCTCCCTGGAATTGGGCAGCACGCGGGTTAGCGCGTACTTAACGTGATAGGTCCAACAACCGGAGCCTCCGTAGGTGTAAACCCCGCCAGCACGTTGCGCATCCCAACCTACTAAATTTGCCAGCATCCCGGCACTTTCTAATTCTGCGCGTTGCACATTCCATGCATATTCCCCCGATAGCATATTTGGCGAAAATACCTGTGCCATGATCCCGGCAATGATTGAAGCGGTATTTCCCGGCGGAATGGTATTGCACATGGCAAGAGGATGACCCCAATTAGGCATCCCATTAAATAATGCAACCGTTTCGTTAATTACATCTTCACAGCAGCTGAGTTTGTCTGCTATTTCAGCCGTCTTTATGCTTTGATAATCAATAGCAAGATCGCCGTTATTTCCTAACCAGGCCGGTCCCTTATTTTCAGGGCGCAATCTATTTATATGATCGATAGCATTAACAATATTTTCAGATAAAGCATCTCGTTTATCTCTGAATGCCGAGGGGAAAAGTGAATTCGCAATTTCCTGAAACTTTCTAAATTTATTTGGCGAGCTTTCATTAATGTTATTCATGACAATCCTTTGTGTGAAATTTCTTTATTTAAGCGGATTTATTGTGGGTCTCTTAATATCGGATAAAGTTCCGGAAAACCCTCAACACGCAATGGGAATCCCGCATGTCGATAGCCAAGCCGACTGGCAAGTTTTTGTACGCGCGCGGCTGTGCATTCGGCATAACAGGGGATACCCGCTTTGTCCTGCAGGGCATGAAGCCTGCGGAGTAATGCGGCTATCACGTCGACGCCACATTCATGCCCTGGGATGGCAAGGACAAAAATATAGTAATGCGGTGTTTTAGGATGATAAGCGCTGAGTTTATGCATTAAGAATGCCATGGCGGCATAATCGGGACTGTATTTGTCCTGAAATTGCTTATAGATTATCTCATCACTGATATCATCTGAGTCGTAATGCAAATACATTAATACGCCGCTATTATTCTCATCGATAATAATGCCGCCTTTTCGAAGCGCGACTTCACCATAAATTCGAAAGAAACTGCGCAGTGCATCTTTTCGCCTTTCCGGAACCGGAAAAGCCGATTTAATAAGGACATCGTCATAAAATGCCTCTGCGAGCAGATCACATACCATATCGATATCTGAATAAGCAGCATCCCTTACATTCATTATTCTTCCTCAGTTGAATAGTTTTATATAAATGCTTTATTAATTATGCCTGATGATTCTCGTGGCATTTATATGCGATGGGGAAGATAACATGGATAATAAAGAAGTGGATTGCTGAAACTTCTGAAATTAAATAGAGGTGTTAGCGATGCGATTAACGCCGGAAGCGGAAAGAAAATTAAACATCGTTGCAATAAAAAATGGGACTTGCGTCCAAGATTTTCAATTATTCGGCATAATTGAACAACGGCTTTATCGAAATATTAGCGACTTAACTTTTTTATTTAATGGTTTCTCAGAGAGGGTTACTTAAAAAAAGTGGCGCATGCTTAGATATATTGAATTAAGAGGCAATTGACTTTGGCGGAAGATCACAGGAGTCGAACCTGCCCGGGACCGCTGGCGGCCCCAACTGGATTTGAAGTCCAGCCACCTCACCGGAGATGACGATCTTCCGCGCCTGCATTGCTACATGGAGGCGGGGCGCATTATAGCTACTTTCAGACATTTACCACATCCCCCCACCATAAATTTTCTCATTGTGCTTCCGCTTTCTATGGCCGTTTCAGATAAATCTCTATCTTTTCCATTGCTTAGCTTTTTTGCATCCTTTAATGGAACCGCGTTCACAGAAAAGAAGAAACGTAATCTGATAACAAGAAATCGCAATATCCGCCTCAAAAGCGATCGTTTACAACGTTTGGAACCGCTATCAGCATGTTTTTCAGGCGTTAAGGAAACAAAAATGGACAGTCAGCTTATTTCTGTAAAAGAAAAGATTGGCTACGGAATGGGTGATGCCGCCAGCCATATCGTCTTTGATAACGTAATGCTGTACATGATGTTTTTCTACACCGATATCTTCGGCATCCCCGCCGGGTTTGTCGGCACCATGTTCCTGCTGGCGCGCGCCTTAGACGCCATTTCTGACCCTTGCATGGGCCTGCTCGCCGACCGCACGCGTAGCCGCTGGGGTAAGTTTCGCCCGTGGATTATCTTTGGTGCGCTTCCTTTTGGCGTTGTCTGCGTACTCGCCTACAGCACGCCGGATCTCAGCCTCAACGGCAAAATGCTCTATGCTGCTGTAACTTATACGTTACTCACCCTGCTTTACACCGTGGTCAATATTCCGTACTGCGCCCTCGGCGGCGTTATCACGAACGATCCGCAACAGCGAATCTCGCTGCAATCCTGGCGCTTCGTGCTGGCAACCGCAGGCGGCATGCTCTCGACGGTACTGATGATGCCGCTGGTTAAGTTGATCGGCGGCGAAGACAAAATCGCTGGCTTCCAGGGCGGGATTGCGGTGCTTTCCGTCGTCGCCTTTATGATGCTGGCGTTTTGCTTCTTCACCACCAAAGAGCGTATTCAGGCGCCGCCGAGCACCACGGCCATGCGCGAAGATTTGCGTGATATCTGGCAAAACGACCAGTGGCGCATCGTGGGGATGCTGACCATCCTCAACATTCTCGCGGTCTGCGTACGCGGTGGCGCAATGATGTATTACGTCACTTGGATCATGGGTGATGCCGCTATTTTTACCGCCTTCCTCACCACTTACTGCGTCGGCAACTTGATCGGCAGTGCACTGGCGAAACCACTCACCGACTGGAAATGCAAAGTCACTATCTTCTGGTGGACCAACGCCGCGCTCACCGTCTTGAGCATCGCCATGTTCTTTATCCCGATTCAGGCCAGTGTCACCATGTTCGCCTTTATCTTTGTCATTGGCGTGCTGCACCAGCTTGTTACCCCGATCCAGTGGGTGATGATGTCCGATACCGTCGATTACGGCGAATGGTGCAACGGCAAACGCCTGACGGGCATCAGCTTTGCCGGCACGTTGTTCGTGTTGAAACTTGGTCTGGCACTTGGCGGCGCGCTGATTGGCTGGGCGCTGGCAGGCGGCGGCTACAATGCCACAGCGCAAAGCCAGAACAGCGCCACCATCAGCATTATCATCGCATTGTTCACCCTCGTTCCAGCAGTCTGTTACTTGCTGAGCGCCGTCATCGCCAAACGCTATTACACCCTGAAAACCCCAGTCCTGAAATCGATCATGGCGCAACTGGCGCGTGGGGAGCACCGCAGTCAGCAAGGGTTTAGCCGCGTCTCTACCCGGGAAGAATTACTGTAAGGAGCAACGCATGAAAATTAGTGATGGCAACTGGCTTATCCAGCCGGGTCTGACATTAATTCAGCCTGTTCAGGTGTTCGACGTTGAACAGCAGGGTAATGAGATGGTGGTGTATGCCGCGCCGCGCGATGTGCGTGAGCGAACCTGGCAATTGGACACGCCGCTGTTCACGCTGCGCTTTTCCTCGCCGCAGGAAGGCATCATCGGCGTGCGCATTGAGCACTTTCAAGGCGTGGTGGATAACGGGCCACACTTTCCGCTCAACATTGTGCAAAACGTCCCGGTGGAAATGCGCAACACGGATGAGTTCGCCGAATTGCAAAGCGGCACGCTCACTGTGCGGGTGGGCAAAGGCGAAAATTGGGCGCTCGATTTTCTGCGCGGTGACGTGCGTATTACCGGTAGCCAGCTAAAAAACAACGGTTATGTGCAAGACGGCAACAATGGGCGTAACTATCTGTTTGAGCGGCTCGACTTAGGTGTGGGTGAAACCGTGTATGGACTCGGCGAGCGCTTTACTGCGTTGGTGCGCAATGGCCAGTCGGTGGAAACCTGGAACCGCGACGGCGGCACAAGCACTGAGCAATCCTACAAAAATATCCCGTTTTACCTCACCAATCGCGGCTATGGTGTGCTGGTGAATCACCCGGAAGCGGTGGAATTTGAAATCGGTTCGGAGAAAGTCAGCAAAGTGCAGTTCAGCGTCGAAGGGGAGTATCTGGAATATTTCGTTATCGACGGCCCCACTCCGCAAGATGTCCTGAACCGTTATACCCGCTTTACTGGCCGTCCGGCGTTGCCGCCCGCGTGGTCGTTCGGCTTGTGGCTTACCACCTCGTTTACCACCAACTACGACGAAGTGACGGTGAACAGCTTTATTGATGGCATGGCTGAGCGCCAGTTGCCGCTGCATGTTTTCCACTTCGACTGTTTCTGGATGAAAGCTTTCCAGTGGTGCGATTTCGAATGGGATCCGCTGACTTTCCCGGACCCGGAAGGGATGATCAAGCGCCTGAAAGCGCGCGGGCTGAAAATCTGTGTCTGGATTAACCCCTACATCGGCCAGAAATCCCCGATTTTCCGCGAATTAAAAGAGAAGGGTTACCTGCTAAAACGTGCGGACGGGTCGCTGTGGCAGTGGGATAAATGGCAGCCAGGGCTGGCGATTTATGACTTCACCAACCCGGAAGCCTGCCGGTGGTATGCCGACAAGCTTAAAGGCCTGGTGGCAATGGGCGTAGACTGCTTCAAAACAGATTTCGGCGAGCGCATCCCAACGGATGTGGTATGGCATAACGGCGCTTGCCCGCAAAAAATGCATAACCACTATGCCTACATTTATAACGAGCTGGTGTGGAACGTGCTGAAAGAAACCGTTGGTGAGCAGGAAGCGGTGCTGTTTGCTCGCTCGGCTTCCGTCGGTGCGCAACAATTTCCAGTGCACTGGGGTGGCGACTGCTACGCCAATTATGAATCGATGGCGGAAAGCCTGCGCGGCGGGCTGTCCATTGGTCTTTCCGGTTTTGGCTTCTGGAGCCATGATATCGGCGGCTTCGAAAACACCGCGCCTGCCCATGTCTATAAACGCTGGTGCGCATTCGGCTTACTCTCCAGTCATAGTCGCTTGCATGGCAGCAAATCCTACCGTGTGCCGTGGGCCTACGATGAAGAGTCCTGCGATGTGGTGCGCCATTTCACCCAACTGAAATGCCGCCTGATGCCCTATCTTTACCGCCAGGCTGCGCTCGCCAGCGAGTTTGGTTTACCGATGATGCGCGCCATGATGCTGGCTTTTCCGGACGATCCGGCCTGCGATTACCTCGACCGCCAGTATATGCTCGGTGATGCGCTGCTGGTTGCACCGGTGTTTAGCGAAGCGGGAGATGTGCAGTTTTATCTGCCGGAAGGGCGTTGGACGCACTTGTGGTACAACGACACGATCAACGGCAGCCGCTGGCATAAACAGCGTCACGACTTTATGAGCCTGCCGGTTTACGTTCGTGAGAATACGTTGTTGGCGCTGGGTAATAACGATCAACGCCCGGATTATGCCTGGCATCACGACACCGCGTTCCAGCTATTTGCATTGGAGGATGGGCGAGAAACGCTATGCGAAATCCCCGATGACAAAGGTGCGGTTATCTTCTGCCTGCACGCGAAACGTGAAGCAGGCGTAATTAATGTACGCGCCGAAGGCGAGGGGCAGGGTTGGACACTGTGCCTGCGTAATATCACGAAGATAGCAAGCGTGGAAGGCGCGACGCAGGCGAGCAGTGAACTTGGCGTCGTGATCACACCGCAGGGCGGTGAAATCCGCATCGCGCTTTAAGGAAGTTGCCCGGTGGCGCTGCGCTTACCGGGCCTATGAACTTCAAATCGTAGATCGGATAAACGTTAGCGCCATCCGACAATTGTGGGTCAGGGTGTCGCCTGAGTTGGTGTTTCAACTGGTGGCGCAACAACGGCGCCGGATACGACGCCACCGTGCATGCTCTGTTTAACCTGCTGTTTTTGCGCATTCAAAACCTGCAACTCACCGTTGACGGATGGTTTTAACGGCGCGTCGGCGCGTACACTGCCGCTGGCGGTCAGTTGCAGATTGCCGTTGCCACTTATCGGCAGCGCTGGCCAGCCCCATTCCTGCAACACATTCACCGGCACGCCGCGTCCGTTCAGGCTGAGGTTCACGCGGCGATCCGGCGTTTGCGCAACCACCGCTCTGGTTTCCAGCAAGCCCTGGCCGGTAAACGCGCTCAACTCGGTGACATTGACCGTGCTGTTGTTGGCGTTAAGCGCCAATGATGGGCGGCGAACATCCACGCGGTTAAATGTCGCGGCAGCGGCATTCAGTTTTGCTGAGCCGCCCCACACGCCCCATTGGCGTTCACGCACCAGTTGCAAGTTGTCGCCGTAACCATCCAGCGCCGTAAGCTGCCACGGGAAGGTCGAGTCGATATCAATCACCAGGTTACGGCTCGCGCTGAATTTTTTCAGGACCAGGCTGTTCAGCCATGGCGGTAGCTCATCCATCCACAACTGTTTCCAGTTATCCGGCAGCGTGTATTCCAGCCCGGCAAAAGCGGCGTCGTCCAGCACCAGTGCATTTCCGTTGCGATACCAGTTACCGGAAGTGCGCACCATGCCGTTTTCCCAGCGCGACGTGAACTGTTGCAGCTCAATGCCCTGCGGCGAGAAGTTGGCATTCAGAATGGGATCAAACAGATGCAGCGATCCGTAGATAAACTCGTTGGCATTCATCGACAGCCGACCGTCTTCGCTTTTCCAGTCGCCTTTCACCAGCGTCAGGTTGCGCAAACTCAAATCAAGATCGGTCACCGCCCACTCCGGCCCTTGCAAGCGGGCATCCGTTACTTCTACCCGGCCAATTTGCAGAGAAGGCAGAGTGGTGAGCGGCGCGAAGAAATCGAGCAGGGATTTATCACTTTGCAGGCGGATATCATTGAGGCGCAAATTATTCACCACCCAACTGCCATCTGCGCCGCGTTGCGCATCGCCGGTGAGCGAACCTCGCGCCATATCCGCGCCAATGGTGGTGAGCGTTACCACATCTTTATCGATACTGCCCTGAATTAATACATTACTGGCAGGAACGCCGTTTAACGTCAGCGATCCGGCGCTCATCTGAATCTGCGCTTTACTGCCAATCACATTCCCCGCGACGGGCTCCCAGGGCGCAACGCCACCGGTAACGCGCTGCGCACTCAGATCCCAGCCGGTGGTCGGGCTGTTAAACGCCATATTGCTTAATTGCAGGCGGTCAGATTTGAAAGGAAGTGGCGCGGCGGCCGGGGAGAGATTCAGCGTTCCATCCTGTAACAGAATGGTGTCGGCGTGCAGTGGATCGGTCAACTGTCGGCTACTCAGGCCAATATCAACCATTTTCGCATCCAGCGTGGCGGGTTTGCCTTTGCGGCCGAAATTCACATTTTTCAACAACACATGCGACGGGGAAGAGAAGCGGTGATCCATCGCTTCAAAGGTGAGGTGGTAGTCGCTGTTATCGCTTACCCATTTGCTGACCTGTGTCGCGCCCCAGCGCGTTTGCAGCAGAAAATAGCACGTCAACATCGCCACAAGCAGGACGATAACGACAACAAGTAGCAGCTTTCCAATAAATTTCATGATCTTCCATCCCCGAAGTGTCAATCAGGCAGTTATGCACGATTTATGCGCAATGCTCAAGGGCGGAATGATGAAAGGAGATGACAGCGGCAACGGGGGGCGCCCCATTGCCGCGGGGTTAATCAGTTTTTCTCTGGCGGAAAAATCAGATTCAATACGATAGCGGTGATACCACCTGCGGCAATGCCGGAAGAGAGCAGGTTTTTCAGCCAGTCCGGCGCGAATTGCAGGATTTGCGGCTGTTGAGAAACACCCAGACCCACGGCCAGCGATAGCGCGATAATCAGGATCGCGCGGCGGTTCAGCGGCTCGCGGGAGACGATACGCACACCGGATGCGGCGATGGTGCCGAACATAACCAGTGTTGCGCCGCCTAGCACCGGCTCCGGCAATTGCTGTACAAACGCACTCACTGCTGGGAACAGGCCGAGCACGATCAGCATCAGCGCGATGAAGAAACCGATGTAGCGGCTGGCAACGCCGGTCAACTGGATAACGCCGTTGTTCTGGCCAAAGCAGGAGTTCGGGAAGGTATTGAACACCGCAGAAACGAAGGAGTTGAGGCCATTCGCCAGTACGCCGCCTTTCAGGCGTTTCATATACAGCGGGCCAGCGACCGGTTGCTCGGAAACGTCAGACGTCGCGGTGATATCTCCGATGGTTTCCAGCGAGGTGATCATGAACACCAGCATCAGCGGCGGCAGCAGGCTCCAGTCAATGCTCAGGCCGTAATAGAGCGGTGTGGGCACCATAAAGTTGTCGGTCGGCGCGCTATATTCCGGCAGCATGCCCATAAACATCGCCAGCACATACCCGGCCGCCATGGCGATCACCAGCGAGGCAATACGCAGGTACGGGTTGCGTTGGCGGTTAAGCAGAATAATCAGCCCCAGCACGACCCCTGCCAGCAGCAGATTTTTCGGTGCGCCGAAGGTATGGTTGCCCATTGCCGCGAAGCCACCGCCGACGGAAGTCAGGCCTACCTGAATCAGCGACAGGCCGATAATCATCACCACCACGCCGGAAACCAGCGGGGTAATAATGCGGCGTGCCAGCGGCAGAATGCGCGAGATAACCATTTCAGTGCAACTTGCCAGCATCAGGGTGCCGAACAGTGCCGCCATCATCGTGGGGACATCCGCCCCGCCGGTTTTCAGCGCGGTTCCGCCCATAATCAATGGCGCAACAAAGTTGAAACTGGTGCCCTGAATCGACAGCAGACCGGACCCCACCGGACCCCAGGCTTTGATTTGAATGATAGAAGCAACGCCGGATGCGAACAGCGACATGCTGATGATGTGCTGAGTGTCCTGAGCCGGCAAACCCAGCGCCTGGCAAATCAACAACGCGGGCGTGATAACGCCAACAAACATCGCCAGCAGGTGTTGCAGCGCGGCAAACAGGGTTTGCGGCAGCGGCGGGCGGTCTTCAAGGCGATAGATCAGTTCGCTGGGTTGCGTCTGCGCAACCGGTTGCGCATTTTCGGACTCGATGGTGTTTACGGACATCTCAAGCAATCCCCTGATGGAAAAGCGCTGATTTTATCGGACTGTTTGGTAAAAGCAAACGGTTGCTATGTTAAAAGCATACTTTTCTAAGGGATGTTGTTTTCGCGGGGTTAGGTTCTAAAAATCAGGCGTTAGAGTAGCGTTCTGTTTCCGGCATCCAGCGATCAATTAAGGCTTCAGCCAGCTGCGGATAACGTTCATGAATATGGCGCGCAACGCGCTGGACTTCCGGGATCATTGCCTGATCGCGCAGCAAATCCGCCACTTTGAATTCGGCATTGCCGGTCTGGCGCGTGCCGAGTAACTCGCCAGGGCCGCGGATTTCTAAGTCTTTTTGCGCAATCACAAAGCCGTCATTGCTGTCGCGCAGCACTTGCAGACGTTTTTGCGCGGTTTTGGAAAGCGGAGATTTGTACAGCAGCACGCAATGTGAGGCCACCGCGCCACGGCCAACGCGGCCACGTAACTGGTGGAGTTGCGCAAGGCCGAGTCGTTCCGGGTTTTCGATAATCATCAGGCTGGAATTGGGGACATCCACGCCGACTTCGATCACCGTGGTGGCAACCAGCAGGTGCAATTCGCCCTGCTTGAATGCCTGCATAACGGCCTGTTTTTCAGCGGGTTTCATGCGGCCATGCACCAGTCCGACATTCAGTTCCGGCAGCGCCAGTTTGAGCTCTTCCCAGGTCGCTTCTGCCGCCTGCGCTTCCAGCAGGTCGGACTCTTCAATCAAGGTACAGACCCAATATGCCTGGCGGCCTTCCCCCGTGCAGGCGCTGCGCACGCGGTCGATAATCTCGCTGCGGCGCGTATCTGGAATGGCGACGGTAGTGACCGGTGTGCGCCCCGGCGGCAGCTCGTCGATGACCGAAGTATCCAGATCGGCATAAGCGGTCATCGCCAATGTTCGCGGGATCGGCGTTGCCGTCATAATCAACTGGTGCGGGTGAAAGCCCTGCAGCTGGCCTTTTTCCCACAGCGCCAGCCGCTGGTGGACACCGAAGCGGTGTTGTTCATCAATGATCACCAGCGCCAGGCCGTTGAACTGCACCTGTTCCTGGAAAATGGCGTGCGTGCCGACCACCATCTGAACCTGACCGCTGGCGATCGCTTCCTGCTGTGCCAGACGTGCTTTACCTTTCTGCTTGCCCGCCAGCCAGCCCACTTCGATACCGAGCGGGGTGAACCAGTTGCGGAAATTGTTGGCATGCTGCTCGGCCAGTAATTCCGTCGGGGCCATCATTGCCACCTGTTTGCCATTAGCAATCGCGCGCAGCGCTGCGAGGGCGGCAACCAATGTTTTACCGGAACCCACATCACCCTGAACCAGGCGCATCATTGGAATATCGAGTGCCATATCGCGCTCGATTTCGGCGACTACACGCGCTTGCGCGCCCGTCGGTTTAAAAGGTAGGGATGCCAGCAGGCTGTGCTTCAGCGTATCGTTCGCGGAGAGTGATTGTGCATGGTAACGCTGCGCACCGGCGCGCAGCGCCAGCATACTCAGGTTATGCGCCAGCAACTCTTCCAGAATCAGTCGACGTTGCGCAGGATGCTGGCCACTCTCCAGATCGCTTAATTGCAAAGATGGCGGCGGGCGGTGCAAGGTGTGTAACGCGTCCGGCAGACTCATCATGCCCTGCGCCAACTCGGGCGGCAGCAGTTCGCTGATGGCGCAGGTTGCCAGCAGTTCCAGTGCCTGGTCAGTTAATTTGCGCAGCGTTGCCTGTTTGACGCCTTCAGTGGTGGGGTAAATCGGCGTCAGCGTTTCTTGCAATTCGGGCGTGCTGAGATCGCCCTGCACACGGTATTCCGGATGGATCATCTCCGCGCCGTATTTCCCGCGTTTTGCTTCGCCGTAGGCCAGCACACGGCGGCCAGTGGCAAGACTGTTTTTCATCGCCGCGTTGAAGTTGAAAAAGCGCATGGTGAGGATGCCGCTACCGTCGCTGATCTGACAGGTCATCATCCGGCGACCACCAAAGGTGATGTTGCAGTTCAGCACTTCGCCTTCCACCGTGGCGTAAACGCCTGGCAACAGATCAGCAATGGGGTAAAGCTGAGTGCGGTCTTCGTAGCGCAGCGGAAGATGTAAAAGCAAATCCTGAACGGTATACAAGCCGATTTTTGCCAGTTTGCTGCTCTGCGCCGCGCCGACGCCGGTCAGCGAACTCAGGGGCACCGCATCGAGCAGCTTACCTTTCATTGGTTACTCCGAGGCCTGCATAGTGGCCCACCACGCTGGGTCGGCTTCGATTTGCCCCTCATTATTCACATGAGGGTAGGGCAGGCCTTTGCGTTTTGCGACTCTTGCCAGCACCGGGTAACCCCCTTCAAACAACAGACGTTGTTGCTCGGCGTCCGGCAGCATGCTGTTTTCGCGCTGATACATCCCGGCGTTTTGCCGCTGGCGTTGCGCTTCATAAAGGATAAGTGCCGAGGCAACAGAAACGTTCAACGACTGCACCATGCCGATCATCGGGATGATGATGTCCTGATCCGCGAGCTCCAGCGCTTCCTGGGTGATCCCGGTTTTCTCCTGACCCATCAGAATACAGGTCGGGCGGGTATAGTCGATTTCTCGAAAGTCGACGGCTTTGGCAGACAGGTGAGTGGCGAGGATTTGCATGCCACGCTGTTTCAGGACGCCAACCGCGTCAGCGATGGTGCGGTGGGTTTTGACTTCCACCCAGCTATTGCTGCCCGCCGCAGAAGACGCCATGGTGCGCATGCGGTTGCCCGGCCAAACGGCGTGGACTTCATGCACGCCGACGGCGTCTGCCGTGCGAATAATGGCAGAGACGTTATGAGGTTTGTGAACCTGCTCCATGCAGACAGTCAGGTCAGGCTGACGCCTGGCGAGCATCTCGCGGATACGCGCATAACGCTGTGCATTCATAAAATCAGTTTCGGTTGCGGGTGACTTTAATCACATCCGGCATCACACGAATTTTACGCATGATATTCGCCAGATGGACGCGATCGCGCGCCGTAAGACGGATGAAAGCGCTGTAAACGCGACCATCTTTCTCTTCGGTATTCAGACTCTGAATGTTGGAAGTGGCCGTGTTAATGGCTGCCGTCAGGTTAGCCAGCGCGCCTTGATGGTTGAACATATCCACCTTGATCTCGGTGATAAATTCCTGCGCGGTCTCTGTGTCCCACTCTACGGCCATAAATTTCTCAGGCTCTTTCTGGTAGCCACGGATATTACGGCAGGACTCATGGTGGATAACCAGCCCTTTACCGGGGCTGACGTGGGCGACAATCGGGTCGCCAGGGATTGGGCGACAGCATTTGGCGAAGGTGATAAGCACCCCGTCAGCGCCTTTAATTGGCAGATGGCCATTGGCGTTGGACGGTGCTTGCGTTGCTTGTACGGCTTCCCCTTGCTGCAAGTTTTTCGCCACCACGACGCTCATGGCGTTGCCGAGACCGATTTCTGCCAGCAAGTCGTCAAGTGAGGCCAGTTTCATGCGGTCCAGTTCGCTCTGAATATGTTCCGGCGGGATTTCCGCCAGCTTGCGGCTACCGCCCAGCGCGTGATTCAACAAACGGCGACCCAGGCTTACCGAGTCATCGCGCTTGAGGTTTTTCAGCATCTGGCGGATTTTGGCGCGCGCTTTCGAGCTGACGACAAAATTCAGCCAGGCGGCATTTGGGCGAGCGCCCGGCGCGGTAATAATCTCTACTGTCTGGCCGCTGGAGAGCGACTGCGACAGCGGATACGGCTGGCGATCGACGCGTGCGCCAACGCAGGCATGGCCAATATCCGTGTGAACCGCATAAGCGAAATCCACCGGCGTCGCGCCAGCGGGAAGTTCGACAATGCGGCCTTCCGGGGTGAAAACATAAATCTCATCGGGGAAAAGATCAGATTTAACGCTTTCGATAAATTCAAATGAGCTACCGGCGCTTTGTTGCAGTTCCAACAGGCTTTGCATCCAACGCTGCGCGCGGATTTGTGCGGTGGTGCTGCTCTCACCGTGCTCTTTATAAGCCCAGTGCGCGGCAACCCCCATCTCTGCCATTTGATCCATATCTTCGGTACGGATCTGCACCTCAACCGGCACGCCGTGCGGGCCAATCATTGAAGTGTGCAGCGATTGATAGCCGTTCGCCTTGGGAATGGCGATGTAGTCTTTCACGCGACCGGGACGCGGCTTATACAAACTGTGCATCTGACCGAGTACGCGATAGCAGGTATCCAGGTCATGCACAATGACGCGGAAGGCGTAAATGTCCATGATCGAGTGAAAACGCTGCTCTTTGAGCACCATTTTGCAGTAGATAGAGTAAAGATGCTTTTCGCGACCGCTGACACGGCAGGGAATGCCCGCTTCTTGTAAACGCCCCTCGATTTCGGAGAGGATTTTTTGAATCATCTCTTTGCGGTTGCCGCGCGCAGCTTTGACCACTTCTTTGATCACGCGGTAACGGTTTGGGTACAACGCTTCAAAGCCCAGCTCTTCCAGCTCGGTTTTAATGTGATGAATACCTAAACGGTGCGCCAGCGGACTGTAGATTTCGAGAGTTTCACGGGCGATGCGACGACGTTTATCCGGGCGAAGAGAGCCCAGCGTGCGCATGTTATGGGTGCGGTCGGCGAGTTTGATAAGAATGACACGGATGTCTTGCACCATCGCCATAATCATCTTGCGAAAGTTTTCGGCTTGCGCCTCTTTCTTGTCCTGAAACTTGAGCTTATCAAGTTTGGACACCCCTTCCACCAGCTCGGCAACGCTTTTCCCAAACAGCTGTTCCATATCCTGGTAGGTGGCAGGGGTATCTTCAATCACGTCGTGCAGCAGCGCGGCCATCAGCGTTTCGTAGTCGAGTTTCATCTCGGCCAGAATACAAGCCACCGCTACCGGGTGCGTGATATAAGGTTCACCGCTTGAACGTGTTTGACCCTCGTGAGCGTCACGTGCAACGAGATAAGCCTGCCTGAGACGTTTGATTTGGTCTTCAGGCAGATAGTTTTGAATCAGCTGATTCAGGCTTTCAAACAGATACAAGGGTGACCTGCAGGTTAATTAACGACGACCTTCAGCAATGGCGGTAACAGCCTGCAGTTCTGCGGCTTCCTGCTCTTGCTGCTCCTGGCGCTCACGTACATCGAGGATCTGGTTGTTGATCAGACCTTCTTCGATTTCACGCAGCGCGATAACGGTGGTTTTATCGTTTTCTTCCGGTACTAACGGATCTTTACCGCCAACCTGCATCTGACGAGCGCGACGCGCGGCGACCAGCACCAGGTCAAAACGGTTACCAACTTTCTCTACAGCGTCCTGAACAGTTACGCGTGCCATACTTAAAATGCTCCACAGGTGAAGAAATGACTGGGCATGATACTGAAACCAGGCTCAGTCTGCCAATAGTTTGCTGATTAAAGCGTCATGTCGCTGCTTTTGGCGGCTCATGCGCAGGCGTTCGGCGCGAATAATGGTCTTCAGATCGCCCAAGGCGGTATCGAAATCATCATTCACAATCAGGTAATCATATTCCGCGTAATGGCTCATTTCCGCAACCGCCTGAGCCATACGTTTCGCGATCACCTCTTCGCTATCCTGACCGCGCCCACGAAGGCGACGATCCAGCTCTAGCTTTGACGGCGGCAGAATAAAGATGCTGCGCGCCTGCGGCATGCGGGTGCGAATTTGCTGCGCACCCTGCCAGTCGATATCCAGGAAAACATCTACGCCGGTTGCCAGCACTTGCTCAATAGCGGCGCGAGAAGTGCCGTAATAGTTTCCAAAAACCTCAGCATGCTCAAGAAACGCATCATCATTAATCATGGCTTTGAATTCATCATGATTAACAAAGAAATAGTGTTCACCGTGCACTTCACCGGGACGCGGAGCGCGTGTGGTGTGCGAAACAGAAACTTGTGTGTCGTATAACGGTTGGGTTTTCAGCAAAGCCTGGATGAGGCTTGATTTACCCGCGCCACTGGGGGCGGAAACAATATAAAGCGTGCCTTGAGCCATGAGAGTCTTTTGTATGTGGATTGCGAAAGGAAACTTACATACGTGCCTATTATACACATCAGCGCTATGTGACGTAGTCTTTGTCACACTTTTTCCCACTGAGTATGGCATTTTGCGAGCTGTTTTCCTGATTTGTTTGCAATTTTTCATAGCGGCATCGAATTGTCGGAACCATGCTCGCAACTCGCTTTTTCCCTGCTCGAAAATGCCCATCCGAGGGCGGTATAACCACATCGCAATCACAAGGGAGAAGCATGATGTGGAAAAGAGTCGGAGCTGCCATTTTTCTGCTGCTATGGAGTGCATTCAGTATGGCGACATGCCCAGTCTGGTCACCCGCGCGGGCACAAGACGAGGTTGAGCGTCTGCAACAACAGCTCAATAAGTGGAATGAAGCCTACTGGAAGCAAGGCGCAAGTGAGGTCAGCGATGATGTTTACGACCGGCTGAGCGCGCGGCTGGCAAACTGGCAGCGCTGTTTCGCTATTGAACCAGCCAACGATTCGCCTGCATTGCCTGGCGGCAACGTGAAACATCCGGTTGCGCACACCGGGGTGCGCAAGCTGGTAGATAAGTTTGCGCTGCAGCAGTGGATGGCGGGCAAGCAGGATCTCTGGGTGCAGCCAAAGGTTGATGGTGTCGCGGTGACATTGGTTTATCGCAACGGAGAACTGGCGCAGGCCATCAGCCGGGGAAATGGCCTGGCGGGAGAAGACTGGACGGCAAAGGTGCGCGCCATTCCGTCTATCCCCAAGACAGTGACCGGTGTGTTGGCGAATAGCGTGTTGCAGGGCGAGTTATTTTTACGCCGTGAACACCACATTCAGAAACAGGACGGCGGACTTAGCGCTCGGGCAAAAGTGGCTGGTGTAATGCTGCGGCGCGGTGACCCCGCCATGCTCAACGATCTGGCGTTTTTTGTCTGGGCCTGGCCGGATGGCCCATCAACGTTAGCGCAGCGGCTGGTTGCACTGAGCAAAGCCGGTTTTGACGAGGTGCAGCATTACAGTGTGCCGGTCAATACCGCGCAGGATGTCGAACGCTTACGCAGCCGATGGTTTACCTCATCATTACCCTTCGTTACTGATGGTGTGGTGGTGCGCACCGGTTCTGAGCCAGCGGGTAAAAACTGGTTACCTGGGCAGGGCGATTGGGTCGTCGCGTGGAAATACGCGCCCGTCGAGGAAGTTACCGCAGTAAAGGATATCCAGTTTGCTGTAGGGCGCACGGGCAAAATTTCCGTCGTCGCTCTGCTTGAACCTGTACAGCTTGATGATAAACGAGTTCAGCGGGTGAATGTCGGTTCAATAAGACGTTGGCAGGCGCTGGATATTGCGCCGGGGGATCACATTGCTGTCAGTCTTGCCGGGCAGGGGATCCCGCGCATCGAACGTGTCGTCTGGCGCAGCCTCGTGCGGGAGAAAACCGTTCCACCTGCTCTAGGTTTTACGCCGCTCAGTTGTTTTTATGCCACCCCGGAATGTTACGAGCAGTTTATTGCTCGTCTGGTGTGGTTAAGTTCAGCCAGAGCGCTGGGGATTGAAGGACTAGGGGAAAGTGGCTGGCGGCTACTGCATCAGACACACCATTTTGAACATCTGTTTTCCTGGCTGACGCTAACGAAAGAGCAGCTACAGGCAACGCCCGGTATTTCGCCAGCGCGCGGGTTACAACTTTGGCACCGCTTCTCTCTCACGCGGGATACGCCTTTTACTCGCTGGCTTCATGCGCTCAGTACACCGGTGCCGCAGGCTGCGATAAAGGCTGCGGGCGACACTTCTTGGCGGCAAATGCAAAGACGTGATGAATTAGCCTGGCAGCAGCTACCCGCTGTGGGTGCGGAAAAAGCTCGACAGATTGTCGCCTTTATCCACGCGCCAGCGATTGAACAACTGGCGACATGGCTAGGCAAGCAGGGAGTGAAGGCATTTCAGTGAGCACTAGGTTTGTAGTGGAACACCGGCAGACCGAGCTTCCAGCGGATAGCCAGTAAGCGGGTCGTAAAGCCAAACAGTAGCGTCGTAATCACGACGGTATCGTGGTTTGTGACAACATGGCCCAGCGCGATGTAGAGCACCGCGGCAGCAAAAGCGATCCCGGCGTACAGCTCTTTTTGAAATACCAGCGGAATGCGTTTGCAAAACATATCGCGCAGCACACCGCCAAACACGCCGGTGACCACAGCAGCAATCACGGCGATCACCGGGCCTTCGCCCATATCGAGGGCGGTTTGCGCACCGATAATAGAAAACACCACCAGGCCGAGGGCATCAAGGATAAGGAACAGGCGGCGAAGATGCGGCATCACTGGTGCGAAGATGGTCGTCAGCACTGCCGCGACAGCGACAATAATGACGTATTCCGGGTGTTTCACCCAACCGAGCGGATAATGGCCCAGCAGAATATCGCGTACCGAACCGCCGCCAAGTGCCGTTGCGGTGGCAATAATAATGACGCCAAAGGTGTCCATGCGTCGACGGCCTGCCGCCAGCGCGCCTGTCATCGCTTCGGCAGTGATACCGATAAGATAAAGAATATGTAGCAGCATGCCCACTCCCGTGATTCAGAGGCGGCAGGTTAACGATTAAGCCGAAGACAAACGATTGAGTTTTTCTAAGGGAAGGAGATTTGGATTAGTTTATCTAATGCTTGTGGTGCCAGCATCATGAAGGAAAGACCCGGTCGGGCCTTTTCTTCTTAAACTGTGCGAAGGGCTTACTCGATGTTCTGAATCTGTTCGCGCATTTGCTCGATCAGAACTTTCAGTTCGATAGCCGAGTTGGTCACTTCTGCATTGATTGACTTGGATGCCAGCGTGTTTGACTCGCGGTTGAACTCTTGCATCATAAAGTCGAGGCGGCGACCGACAGCTTCTTTTTTCTTCAGAATGTTATAGGTCTCTTTCACGTGCGCTTCGAGACGGTCCAGCTCTTCGGCAACGTCGATTCGCTGCGCCATCAGCACCAGTTCCTGCTCAAGACGGTTGTTTTCCAGTTGCACTTGCGCGTCTTCGAGCTTGGCGACCAGGCGTTCGCGCTGCCATTGCAGGATTTCTGGCATATGCGCGCGGACTTTGCTGACTTCGCCGCTGACGCCTTCCAGCCGTTGTTCGATCAGGACTTTCAGCGCCTGGCCTTCGGTTTCGCGAGCGACAATAAAGTCATCCAGTGCGCCGTCCAGTGCGGAAAGAATTTGTGTGGTAATCGCATCAAGATCCTGCTCCTGGGCAGCCATTACGCCAGGCCAGCGCAGAATATCGACCGGGTTAATCTCCCCTTCGTCGCTCTGCATTTTGACCCAGTTCGCAGCGGTAACCAGCTGTTTAGCCAGTTTTTCGTTAAGGATCAGTTCGCTTTGCGCGCTGGAGTCTGGTTCGAAACGCAGATTACATTCAACTTTGCCGCGTGTCAGACGGGTACGAAGACGTTCACGGACAACCGGTTCGAGGCTGCGGAATTGCTCCGGCAGGCGGAAGTAAGTTTCCAGATAACGCTGGTTAACCGAGCGCAGTTCCCAGGAGGCAGAGCCCCATTCACCCTTGATTTCACGCCGGGCGTAGGCGGTCATACTGCGGATCATAGACGTTCCCGTTTTTATAGAGAGATGCGGGGATTATAGCTTTCGTGGCCTTATCAGGATAGGAATAACCTCGGTAAGCCAGTATAATGCGCAGCCACATTCGTAACAGCCGGAGAAATCATCATGCGTCCAGCAGGCCGTAGCGCCAATCAAGTGCGCCCCGTCATCTTGACCCGTAACTACACAAAACACGCAGAAGGCTCCGTGCTGGTTGAATTTGGTGATACCAAAGTGCTATGCACCGCCTCCATTGAAGAAGGTGTTCCGCGTTTCCTTAAAGGTCAGGGCCAGGGCTGGATCACCGCCGAATATGGCATGCTGCCGCGTTCCACTCATACCCGTAACGCGCGTGAAGCGGCGAAAGGTAAGCAAGGCGGCCGCACCATGGAAATTCAGCGTCTGATCGCCCGTGCGCTGCGCGCCGCAGTAGATTTGAATGCGCTCGGCGAGTTCACAATCACCCTCGACTGTGACGTTATCCAGGCCGATGGCGGCACGCGTACCGCGTCGATTACCGGTGCTTGTGTGGCATTGGCCGATGCGCTGAACAAATTGGTCGCTGCCGGGAAACTGAAAACCAACCCGATGAAAGGCATGGTCGCGGCGGTGTCTGTCGGTATTGTTAACGGCGAAGCTGTTTGTGATCTTGAGTATGTAGAAGATTCTGCCGCAGAAACCGACATGAACGTCGTGATGACCGAAGATGGCCGCATGATTGAAGTTCAGGGTACGGCGGAAGGCGAGCCCTTCTCACACGAAGAGCTACTCACCCTGCTGGCGCTGGCCAGAGGGGGGATTGAATCGATCATCACGACGCAGAAAGCGGCGTTAGAAAATTAATTTTGAAGCGACTGAAAAGTCGCTTTTTTTTGTCTGCAGAAAAGTGAGATGAGGAGCGGATCCATGAAAGCGTATCAGCGTCAGTTTATTGAATTTGCGCTTAATAAGCAGGTACTGAAGTTTGGCGAATTCACGCTGAAATCCGGGCGGAAAAGCCCCTATTTCTTCAACGCCGGGCTGTTTAATACCGGTCGCGATCTGGCTCTGTTAGGCCGTTTTTACGCCGAAGCGCTGGTGGATTCCGGTATCGATTTTGACCTGCTGTTTGGTCCGGCCTACAAAGGCATTCCTATCGCTACCACCACGGCGGTCGCGCTGGCGGAACATCACGAGCGCGATGTGCCTTACTGCTTTAACCGCAAGGAAGCCAAAGATCACGGCGAAGGCGGTAATTTGGTCGGCAGCGCATTGCAGGGGCGCGTGATGCTGGTGGATGACGTGATCACCGCCGGTACCGCGATTCGTGAGTCGATGGAGATTATCCAGGCCAATGGTGCGACGCTCGCTGGTGTGCTGATCTCACTGGATCGCCAGGAGCGAGGCCGTGCCGATATCTCCGCCATTCAGGAAGTGGAGCGCGACTACGGATGTAAGGTGATTTCAATTATCACCCTGAAAGAGTTGATTGCTTATCTGGAAGAGAAACCGGAAATGGCCGATCACCTGGCCTCAGTGCGCGCCTATCGCGAGCAATACGGCGTCTAAAATTTGGCCCGGCAGGTCGTCTGCCGGGTTCGCTTTACAGTAGTTTCACGCCCTGCGTGTTCACATACAGTGAATAGATAGAAGTGCTAGAGGCCATAAACAGGCGGTTTCGCTGTTCGCCACCAAAGCATAAATTGGCGCAGCGCTCCGGTAAGTGGATCATGCCAATCGCTTTACCTTGGTTATTAAATACGCGTACGCCGTCTAACTCTGCCGTGCCCATTCCCCAGCCGCACCATAAATTGCCATCGACATCGCAGGCGATACCGTCCGCCGTCCCGGTACCACAATCAATGTGTACTCGCTTATTTTTCAGCTGATTATCAATGATATCCCACGCCAGAATTAAGCGGTTAGGTGTGGCGCGGCTCTCCACCACATACAACGTTTTTTCGTCCGCCGAGAAGCAGATGCCGTTCGGCCCGCGCACATCGCCCAGCACAACCTCCAACTTACGGGTTTGCGGATCCAGTCGATAAACATTCTGCGGCAGTTCAGGTGCGGCTTTGTGCCCTTCATAGAACCCGGCGATACCAAACGGCGGATCGGTAAACCAGATAGAGCCGTCCGATTTCACTGCAATATCGTTCGGTGAGTTAAGCGGCTTGCCTTCGAAGCTATCTGCCAGCACGGTGATTGTGCCGTCATATTCCGTGCGCGTAATGCGACGCGTGTCGTGCTCGCAACTGATCAAGCGCCCTTGCCTGTCGCGGGCATGGCCGTTGGCGTTATTAGACGGTTGGCGAAAAACACGGGTTTCGCCAGTGGCCTCATCCCAGCGCATCACCGCGTTGTTGGGGATGTCGCTCCACAGCAGCATGCGCATATCGCCAAACCAGACTGGCCCTTCCGCCCAGCGGCAGCCCGTTGCGAGTTGCTCCACTTTGGCACTGGCCACCATATAACCGCGAAAACTGTCATCCAGCGCGACAATACTAGGGTCCGGGTACCGGGCCGAAGGCGCCCAGCCCGCGATACTCTTTTGACTCAGAAATAACGACGCGGTGGCGATACCGCTCAGTTTCAGCAGTTCCCGACGTGATGTCGCCATCATGTCTCTCCTTATTTGTAGGGTATTTATGATGTGATTTGAATTAGGTGGAAAGATACTGCCAGAGGGAGGGTAGAAAATATGGGAGGCCACGACATCTGGCATCTTAACGAATAATGTTGGGCTTTTTCACAGAAGGCGGGGAAATGAGAATGCAGCCACAAGGACTGCATGCGGTATTACTGCAATTGCGTGGCGAGTAGTGGCCAGCGGGCATCAAACTCTTCAGTTGGGATATATTTGAACTCGCTGCGCACATAACGCGACAGCATCCCTTCGCAAAATGCCAGTAGCTGGCTTGCCAGCAGCGTTTCGTCAGTCGCGTAGGCTTCGCCTTCGCGCATTTTGCGCTCACGCAACACCTGGCGAAGCTGGGCTTCAATGCGCTCGAATAGCTGATTAATACGCCCTTGCAGGCGATCCTGTTCGAACATCAATGCGTGGCCGGTCATGATGCGCGTTAAACCTGGGTTGCGCTCTCCGAAACCAAGAATCAGCTGCACGATAAGACGCAAGCGCGTGGTGGTGTCTTTTTCGTCTTTTAAAATCAGATTGATACGAGTAATCAGGCTATCTTCGATAAACTCAATCAGACTATCGAACATGCGCGTTTTGCTAGGGAAATGGCGGTACAGCGCAGCTTCAGAAACGCCAACGGACGCCGCCAGTTTCGCCGTCGTAATACGTTGGCTTCCATCGCTGGATTCCAGCATTAGCGCCAGAGATTGAAGTATTTCCTCGCGACGATTCCGTTTCGCAGCTTGTTTTTCTGCCATGTTCTAAAATACCCCTGAAAATAAGCACTTGTCAGGCGAGCAACCACACAACGACCGCAAACAGTGTGCGTTTGCGGTGATGTTATTGCGATTATTTCGTTGTGTAGTGCGTTAAAGAGAGCGGTTTATTGACGCCCGGAATGGCCGAAGCCGCCTTCACCACGCTCGGTGGCGTCAAAATCTTCCACCAGGTTAAATTCAGCCTGTACAACCGGTACAAAGACCATCTGCGCGATGCGCTCGCCAGGCACGATGGTAAAACTGTCCTGCCCACGGTTCCAGACAGAGACCATCAGCTGCCCCTGATAATCCGAATCAATCAGCCCCACCAGGTTCCCTAACACTACGCCATGTTTATGGCCCAGCCCGGAACGCGGTAAAATCACCGCCGCAAGCGATGGGTCGGCAATATGGATTGCCAGGCCGGTCGGCAGCAACGTTGTTGCGCCAGGCGCCAGCTCTACGGCGTCATCGAGACAGGCGCGCAGGTCAAGTCCGGCGGAGCCGGAGGTGGCATAGGTCGGCAGCGGGAACTGCTTACCAACGCGCGGGTCCAGAATCTTAACGTCGATTTTTTTCATCATAACGGGTAACGATCTCGTCCAGTAATAGGTGTCCCAGAAGGTCTTTGCGCGCCAGCGGCAAGCGTTTATCGCCATCCTGCCAGAAAAGATGCAGTGCGTTGCTGTCGCTATTGAAGCCTTGATTGGATTGCGAGACATCATTGGCGCAAATCAAATCGAGGTTTTTGCGGGCGCGTTTCTGCCGGGCATATTCTTCCACATTATTTGTTTCGGCGGCAAACCCAACAACATAAGGGCGATTTTCTGAAAGTGCGGCTACGCCCGCCACGATATCTGGGTTTTTCACCATTTTTATCGTAATTTCATCGCCTTGCTTTTTAATTTTTTCATCAGCGATGTGGCTGGCGCGGTAATCCGCTACCGCTGCACAGCCAATAAAAATGTGCTGTTGCCGAGCACCATTTTTTACGGCGGCTTCCATTTCCAGCGCGGTGGTCACATTCACACGCTGAACAAATGCGGGTGTTGGCAGCGACACCGGGCCAGAAACCAATGTGACATTCGCCCCGCGTTTAGCGGCGGCGGCGGCAATGGCGAAGCCCATCTTACCGGAACTGAGATTGGTGATGTAACGCACCGGATCCAACGGCTCGCGGGTTGGACCGGCGGTAATCATGATGTTCAGATGTTGCAGATCTTTGACAGGCGAGAAATGCGCGGCAGCCATATCGACAATGGTCAGCGGATCCAACATACGCCCTGGACCAATATCGCCACAGGCCTGGCTGCCGCTGTCCGGCCCCCATAACAACAGGCCACGCGAAGCCAGCACCTGCAAATTATGCTGTGTGGCGACGGCACGATACATTTGTTGGTTCATCGCTGGAACCACCGCGACAGGCGCTGGGGTGGCGAGGCAAATCGTGGAAACCAAATCGTTGGCCATCCCGGCGGCGACACGGGCAATTAAATCGGCAGTGGCAGGTGCCAGAATCACCAAATCGGCCCATTTACCGAGTTCGATATGGCCCATTGCCGCTTCGGCTGCGGGGTCCAGCAGGCTGTCGGAAACCGGATAGCCCGAAACGGCTTGCAGGCTCATCGGCGTGATAAAGGCTTTGGCGGCCTCGGTCATTACCACGCGGACTTCCGCTCCGCGATCGCGCAGGCGACGTACCAGCTCAGGTGCTTTATAAGCTGCAATGCCGCCGCTTACGCCGAGGACAATTTTTTTACCCGCCAGACTGATCATGATTCTTTCCTGTTGGATTTCACCAGAAGTTGGGCATTTTATCACAATCCTGATGTTGTCGTGCTTTTGCCCGTGAAGCACTTTGCGAGGCATTACGCAGAGATAAGAATTCGCTGTCGAAGGGGAGAAGTGGAGTGTGGCAGCATTTAGGCGAGACAGGGAGGAATGGACATGGACATTGTTTTTATACCCCAGAAACCGCGCGAAAAGATGCTGAAATTAGGCATTGAGTCCCTTACCGACGTGGAACTATTGGCGCTGTTTTTGCGCACCGGGACACAGGGGAAAAGTGTGCTCACCGTGGCGCGTGAAATGCTGAAACACTTCGGTTCGCTGTATACATTACTCTCTGCCGATTTTGAGGACTTTAAAGATATTCCCGGTATCGGCATCGCCAAATATGCGCAGCTAAGGGGCATCGGCGAACTGGCTCGACGTTCTTACAACGCGCGTATCGTCGTGGAAGAAAGCCCGCTGCTCAGTCCTGAACTCGCCAGGGAGTTTTTGCAAAGCCAGCTGTCGAGTGAAGAGCGCGAGATCTTTATGATAATCCTGATGGATAACCAGAACCGGATCATCAAGCACTGCCGGCTCTTTAGCGGCACTATCAATCATGTGGAAGTGCATCCGCGAGAAATTTTGCGTGAAGCGTTAAAAGTGAATGCAGCCGCCGTGATCCTCGCGCATAATCACCCTTCGGGTAACGCTGAGCCGAGTAAAGCGGATAAATTAATCACCGAACGGGTGGTGAAATGCTGCCAGTTCATGGACATTCGGGTCCTTGATCATCTGGTTATTGGCCACGGAGAGTACGTTTCTTTTGCAGAACGTGGTTGGATTTAGACCACTTTGCGCGATCCATCGGGATCTTTGTCTGTTCGGGACTTGAGCACACCGCCGACTCAGCGTATACTACGCCACCTTTGAGAATCTCGGGTTTGGCATTTGGGCCTGGCAATCGAGTGTTCACATAGAACTGCGATGACCGGGCTGTAAAGCCTGACGAGGCGCCGATACCCCATACGAAGCTCGAGCTAATTTGATTTTTGGAGAATAGACATGTCCCGAGTCTGCCAAGTTACTGGCAAGCGTCCGGTGACCGGTAACAACCGTTCCCACGCACTGAACGCGACTAAACGCCGTTTCCTGCCGAACCTGCACTCTCACCGTTTCTGGGTTGAGAGCGAAAAGCGTTTTGTCACCCTGCGTGTATCTGCTAAAGGTATGCGTGTAATTGATAAGAAAGGCATCGATACAGTTCTGTCTGAACTGCGTGCCCGTGGCGAAAAGTACTAAGTACTTAAAGGATATAAATCATGGCTAAAGGTATTCGTGAGAAAATCAAGCTGGTTTCTTCCGCTGGTACTGGTCACTTCTACACCACCACGAAGAACAAACGTACTAAGCCGGAAAAACTGGAACTGAAAAAGTTCGATCCAGTTGTCCGTCAGCACGTGCTGTACAAAGAAGCTAAAATCAAATAATTTTAGTTTTCTTGAACAAAAACCCCGCATTGTCGGGGTTTTTGCATTTCTGATAACCCGCAAAAAGCCGGAGACGAGATGCCTGAGTTACCTGAAGTCGAAACCAGCCGCAGAGGCATTGAACCGCATCTGGTCGGCGAAACCATTCTTCACGCGGTAGTACGCAACGGACGATTACGCTGGCCTGTTTCCGAAGAAATCCACAGCCTGAGTGATAAACCCGTGCTCAGTGTTCAGCGCCGAGCTAAATACCTGCTGTTGGAACTGCCTGATGGTTGGATCATCATTCATCTGGGAATGTCTGGTAGCCTGCGTATTCTTCCCCATGAGCTGCCGCCTGAAAAACATGATCACGTTGACCTGGTGATGAGCAACGGCAAAGTGTTGCGCTACACCGATCCCCGCCGTTTTGGCGCGTGGCTATGGACTAAAGAGCTGGAAGGTCACAATGTGCTGGCACATCTTGGCCCGGAACCGCTAAGCGACGCCTTTGACGCAGACTATCTTCAGCAAAAATGTGCGAAGAAAAAAACCGCCATTAAACCCTGGCTGATGGATAACAAGCTGGTGGTCGGTGTGGGAAATATTTACGCCAGCGAATCGCTGTTCGCTGCCGGGATCCATCCCGATCGGCTGGCTTCATCGCTTTCACAACAGGAGTGTGAAATTCTGGTGCGTGTTATTAAAGCGGTGTTGTTGCGGTCTATTGAGCAGGGCGGAACAACGTTAAAAGATTTTCTGCAAAGCGACGGGAAGCCGGGATATTTCGCGCAGGAGCTACAGGTGTATGGGCGGGAAGGGGAACCTTGTCGCGTATGCGGTACGCCGATTATTGCAGCGAAACACGCGCAGCGTTCAACGTTTTACTGCCGGCATTGCCAAAAGTAAGTGTGGCCGGAAAAGGCGAAGCCGCCATCCGGCACTAAAATCACTTGAGCTTATCCAGCAGTGCCTGATGCACATTTTGCGGCAAGAAATGCGTGACATCGCCCTGATGACGCGCCACTTCTTTGACCAACGACGAAGAGATAAACGACCACTCTTTCGAAGGCATTAAATAGACGCTTTCAAGTTCTGGCATCAAATGACGATTCATATGCGCCAGTTGCATCTCATATTCGAAATCCGCCACCGCCCGCAAACCACGGATCAGGATATTCGCCTGCTGTGCTCGCGCGAAGTTAGCCATTAAATCGCTAAATCCCACCACCGTGACGTTCGACAAATGGCCCGTTGCCGCCTGTGCCAGCGCCACGCGCTCTTCAAGATCAAACATCGGCTTTTTACTGGGACTCGCGGCAATCGCCAGCACCAGCTCATCAAACATTGAGGCGGCGCGGGTGACAATATCAATGTGCCCGTTGGTAATAGGATCAAAGGTGCCAGGATAAATCGCCCGCTTTTGCATAATCGACCTTATTGCGCTTTAGGTGGCAGATAGGGTTCCAGCAGTTGCAACAAAAGCTGCAGAGCGCCCTGGTTCTGGTAGAGCACTTCCACTGCATGGCGACCGTAGAAGTTCCGGTAATCTTCATCAGTCAGCAAAGAGGTAATCTCTTTGGTCAGTGCGGCTACGTCCGCCACCGTTATCAATCCGTCGGCCTGTGTCAATCGCGCACAGATATCCTTGAAGTTAAACGTGTGCGGCCCCATCAATACAGGAATCGCGTGGGCGGCTGCTTCAAGCGGGTTATGTCCGCCTCTCTCAACCAAAGAACCGCCGACGAACGCCAGATCCGCAATGCCGTAAAGCAACATCAGCTCGCCCATGGTGTCGCCAATCACGACCTGGGTACTGGCAGATGGCACTTCGCCGGAAGAGCGGGTGATGTAGTTTAAACCCGCCTCGCGCACCATATTCACGGCATCAGGGAAACGCTCAGGATGACGCGGAACCAGAATCAAGAGTAAATCAGGAAACTGTTTTAGCAAGGCCTGGTGCGCAATCAGCATGATGCTCTCTTCGCCTTCATGCGTACTGGTTGCAATCCAGACCGGACGATGCGGCGCCCACTGGCGACGCAGGGCAACGGCTCTGGAGGCGAGCTGTGGTGTGACCGAGATATCAAACTTAAGGCTGCCGGTTACGGTAAGCTGGTTACGTTTCGCCCCCAGGGCGATAAAGCGCTCGCCATCTTCGCTATTTTGCGCCGCAATGAGCGTAATTCGGCGTAACAAGGTCTGGATAAATTTGCCCAATTTCGCATAACCCGCGGCGGAACGTGCGGACAGACGAGCATTGGCAATTACTAGCGGGATTTTTCGCTTGTGCAGCGTGCTAATCAGGTTAGGCCACAGTTCGGTTTCCATGATTAACACCAGCTTGGGGTCGACCTTATCAAGGAAACGATTTAACGCGCCGGGCAGATCGTATGGCAGATAGACATGTTGTACATCGCCGCCGAAAGCGGACATGACGCGTTCCGATCCTGTTGGTGTCATCGTGGTGACGGTGATTGGCAAATCAGGGTAGCGATGGCGTAAAGCGCGTACCAGCGGAATGGCGGCGAGAGTTTCACCGACAGAGACGGAATGCAGCATAATACCGCCGGCTTTCATCGGCTTACGATAGAAGCCGTAGCGTTCACCCCAGCGTTTGCGGTAAGCCGGAGCTTTAGCACCACGCACCCACAATCGCACCCAGATCAGCGGTTGGATAAGATACAGCAATGTGGTGTAGAGCAATTGAAGCATAGTACTTTGCTGGCTTAGGAATGTGCTGGGGATTTTAAGTATTTAGCACAGCCATTGCTATTACTTTTGCCGAAATCAGCTAAATTCGCCCCTTATCGCGCCAATAATATCGGGCAACTATGTTTTTTTGCATTCTTAGCCATTTTATTGATGATTCAAGATTGGCCGGATTCTGATTTTTGCAAAAGGGCATGTTTATATGATTTTGATATTTAATGGTTTTATGATCAATTTACCGAAAAGTGCTTGATGTCGGATTGGCGAGCAAGAAGTGGTACAATGAAGGATCTATAAGTGCGCAGTATCAGTGTTCAGGTAGCTGTCGAGCCTGGGGCGGTAGCGTGCCTGTCGTTTTTTTCCGGATATCACCACCAAAAAGAGCCGATTGTGGAAAAGCCATTTAACCGAATTTTGGTCATTAAAATGCGTTTTCACGGAGACATGCTGTTGACCACGCCGGTCATTAGCACGTTGAAACGTAATTATCCTGACGCGAGCATCGATATGCTGCTGTACAAAGACACGATGCCGATCTTATCTGAGAATCCCGAAATTCATGCTCTTTATGGAGTGAGTAATAAAGGGGCATCGTTGAAGGAAAAAATACAAAATTTCCTCAGTTTGGTTAAGCAGTTACGCAAGAATAATTACGATCTGATTGTCAATCTGACGGATCAACACATCGTGGCGCTATTGGTAAGATGCCTGGCGGCGAAAGTGAAAATCTCACAGGATTACGCCCATCGCCAATCATCATTCTGGAAAAAAAGTTTCACGCATTTGGCTCCCTTTGCGGGCGAACACGCCGTGGAGCGAAATTTATCGACGCTTCTTCCGCTGGGTATTACGGATTTTTGCCGCGATACCACAATGAGTTACGCCCCTGAACATTGGCATCATATGCGAAGCGCATTGGATAAATTAGGTGTCGGAGAGCATTACGTCGTGATCCAACCGACAGCCCGACAACTTTTTAAATGCTGGGATAATGACAAATTTTCCCAAGTTATCGATGCGTTGCAATCCCGTGGCTATCAAGTTGTTTTGACATCCGGCCCGGGCGCTGACGACCTGGCTTGTGTCGAAGAGATTGCGAACGGGTGTAAACAAAAACCGATTACTGGTCTGGCTGGCAAAACGCGTTTTCCGGAACTTGGTGCTCTGATTGACCATGCCGCACTGTTTATTGGCGTCGATTCGGCTCCCGGACATATTGCTGCCGCGGTGAAAACACCGATCATTTGCCTGTTTGGCGCGACCGACCATGTGTTCTGGCGACCCTGGAGCGACAACTTTATCCAGTTCTGGGCAGGAAATTATCAGCCGATGCCTACACGACGTGAACTGGACAGGAACGAGAAATACCTGTCCGTGATCCCAGCCGAAGACGTCATCGCGGCAACGGAAAAAATGCTGCCGCAAACTTGGTCCGCGCCGGCTGTGGGTGTCTCATCATGATCGTTGCATTCTGCTTGTACAAATATTTCCCGTTCGGCGGCCTGCAACGCGATTTTATGCGCATCGCGCAAACTGTGGCGGGGCGAGGCCATCATGTCCGCGTTTACACGCAATCCTGGGAAGGTGAAGAACCTGATAATTTCGAACTTATTCGTGTGCCGGTGAAATCGCATACTAACCACGGTCGTAATGCTGAATATTACACTTGGGTGCAAGCGCACTTGGCGCAACATCCGGCCGATCGGGTTGTTGGCTTCAATAAAATGCCGGGTCTGGATGTCTATTACGCGGCGGATGTGTGCTACGCCGAAAAAGTGGCTCAGGAAAAAGGTTTCTTCTATCGCCTGACGTCTCGTTACCGGCATTACGCTGCGTTTGAGCGCGCAACCTTTGAACAAGGGAAAACGACGCAGCTACTGATGTTGACGGATAAGCAAATCGGCGACTTTCAAAAGCATTATCAAACCGAAGACGAACGATTCCATATATTGCCTCCTGGCATTTATCCCGACCGAAAATACAGCCAGAAAATACCTAACAGTCGGCAAATCTACCGCGAGAAAAACGGTGTCGCCGAACATCAGTATTGGCTGCTTCAGGTGGGTTCCGATTTCAGCCGCAAAGGTGTCGACAGGAGTATCGCTGCCGTTGCCGCGTTACCCGAAGCGATCAAGAAAAATACATTGCTGTTTGTCGTGGGTCAGGATAAACGGGGGCGTTTTGCTGCGCAGGCGGAAAAGCTGGGTATCAAGGATAACGTGCAATTCTTTTCCGGGCGCAATGATGTCTCGGAACTGATGGCCGGTGCAGATTTGCTGGTGCATCCTGCCTATCAGGAAGCGGCTGGCATTGTGTTACTCGAAGCGATAACGGCAGGTTTGCCGGTGCTTACCACTGCGGTTTGTGGTTATGCTCATTACATCGCGAAGGCGCAATGTGGTGTTGTCATTGATGAGCCTTATTCACAAAAAGCTTTTGATGATGCGCTCCGTGTTGCTTTGCAAAATAGTGCAGTACGAAACGGTTGGGCGGAACAAGCGCGACACTTCGCGGATACTCAGGATCTTTATAGTCTGCCGGAAAGAGCGGCGGATATTATTACGGGTGAAGTGCATGGTTGAATTGAAAGAGCCGCTGGCGACACTCTGGCGGGGAAAAGATGCGTTTGCTGAAGTCAAAAATTTGCAGGGAGAAGTTTTTCGCGAACTCGAAACGCGTCGCACCCTGCGTTTTGAACTCGCCGGGAAAAGCTATTTTCTGAAATGGCATCAGGGAACGGCATTAAAAGAGGTGGTCAAAAACCTGCTTTCGCTGCGTATGCCGGTGCTTGGCGCGGACCGGGAATGGAATGCCATTCACCGCTTGCATGATGTGGGCGTGGATACGATGCACGGCGTGGGGTTTGGTGAAAAGGGTGCGAATCCCATCAATAAAACCTCCTTTATTATCACTGAAGATCTGACACCAACCATCAGTTTGGAAGATTACTGTGCCGACTGGCAGACAAACCCGCCAGAACCGCGAACCAAACGCATGATTATCCGGCGCGTTGCCACCATGGTTCGAAAAATGCACCAGGCGGGCGTAAACCATCGCGACTGCTATATTTGTCATTTTCTGCTTCATCTGCCGTTTAATGGCGATGAAAATGCGCTGAAAATATCAGTCATCGATCTTCACCGTGCCCAAATGCGCTCACATGTTCCGCAACGCTGGCGCGATAAGGACTTGATCGGATTGTATTTTTCTTCTCTTAATATCGGCCTGACTCAGCGCGATATCTGGCGTTTTCTCACCGTCTACTTTGCCAAATCGCCACGAGAAATCATGGCGCAAGAGGCCGGATTATTAGCTAAAACAAAAACAAAAGCGGAAAAGATTCGCGAGAGAACAGAACGTAAGTCTCTGTGAACAGATAAAGTGACGACTCAATGAAAATTGCATTTGTTGGCGAGGCCGTGTCTGGCTTCGGCGGTATGGAAACCGTGATCAAGGCTGTGATCGATTCGTTTCAAAAGAGTGACCATTTCGCAGAGTGCGAAATGTTCTTTTTCTGTCGTAATGACAAAATGGATAAAACTTGGCTGAAAGGAATCACTGCTTCTTACTCTTTTTCGAACTTCAAAATCTCTTCAATACGGCGAGCGATGCATATTCGAAACCTCTCGCATTGGTTGAAAGAAATAAAGCCGGATGCTGTTATCTGCATTGATGCGCTTTCTTGTCTGCTGGCGAATAAAGCTCGCGTGAAGAGTAAACAGCCGTTTTCTTTATTTTCATGGCCACATTTTTCTTTGGATCACAAAAAACACGCTGATTGTGTTATTTATGCCGATCATCATCTCGCTATTAGCTCCGGCATCAAAAAACAGATGCTGGATCGCGGTGTATCAGCGAACAATATCAGCGTTATTTATAATCCAGTTTCCCCTCAATCCGGCACGATACCTGCTCCAGATAATAACGAAACTGCGACGTTTTTATATGTAGGACGAATGAAGTTTGAAGGACAGAAAAGAGTAAAAGATCTACTTGATGGCCTTTCACAAGTTAACGGAACCTGGCATTTACATGCTATTGGAGATGGTTCTGATTTTGAAAAATGTCGGGCATATGCACGTCAGCTGAAAATAGACCAACAAATCACCTGGCATGGCTGGCAAGCAAAGCCTTGGGATATTGTCCGGAATGAGATAAAAAAAGTTTCTGCTTTGCTGCTTACTTCGGCATTTGAAGGGTTTGGCATGGTGTTACTCGAAGCGATGGCTTGGGGAATACCTTGTATTAGTGCCCGATGTGTTGCGGGTCCGGAAGATATTATTCGTGATGGGGTAAATGGTTACCTCTATCCTCCGGGAGATATGAGCAAATTTGTTGTGTTACTGCAGCGGGCAATTGATCAACGCGGTGTATTTGACCCAATCGGCGTGAAGCACTCAATAAATCAATTTTACAGTGACACGTATAATAGAAATATGCGAGAGGCTATCCTCTCCGCCATGAAACAGAGTGATAAATGAGCCAAACTTATTTTGATGAGAAAGACGTCATCCTTTCGATTAAAGATTATAACTATCTTCCGGATACGAACGTCAAAGCCTTCAATATCGCTTATGGGATTGACAAGAATTTTCTCTATGGCTGTGGTATTTCAATCGCATCTATTCTGTTAACTAATGATGATAAGACATTAACATTCCATGTGTTTACAGATTTTATAACTGAAGCTGATAATAAAAAGTTTTCTGCGCTAGCAGAACAATACCAATCCAGAATTATTATCTATTTAGTTAACTGCGACAAATTGAAATCACTGCCCAGTACAAAAAACTGGACGTATGCAACTTATTTTCGCTTTATCATTGCTGATTATTTCGCAGATAAAACAGACCGCGTGCTTTATCTGGATGCCGATATTGCATGTAAAGGAAATATTCAAGAGTTGATTGACCTTGAGTTTTCCGATCAGCAAATTGCCGCGGTTGTGACAGAGGGCAATACTGAGTGGTGGAAAAAACGTTCGGTAAGCCTCGCTACGCCGGGGTTAATCGATGGTTATTTTAATGCAGGATTTCTACTTATTAATATTCCTTGCTGGACGGTAAATAATATCTCACGAAAAGCAATCGAAATGTTACGAGATCCTGCTGTGGTAAGCAAAATAACGCATCTCGATCAGGATGTTCTAAATATGTTGTTGGTTGGGAACGCGTTATATATTGATAAGAAATTTAATACTCAATATAGCATCAATTATGAATTAAAAGTGAGCTCAACAAATCCGGTGAATGATAGTACAATTTTCATTCATTATATTGGGCCGACGAAGCCATGGCATCAATGGGCTAATTATTCTGTTTCTCAGAGTTTTCTCAAGGCAAAAAGTCATTCACCATGGAACAATGATAAATTGTTAGAACCAACGAATGCAAATCAATATAGATACTGTGCGAAGCACATGCTGCATCAGAAGAAGTTTATTAAAGGAATAATTAGTTATCTTTTCTATTTTCAAAAGAAAATCATAAACTAAAAAAACAGATAGGTGATGCAGTGGACTCATTTCCCGAAATCAAAATTACAGAATTCAAAAGTTATGATCACAGCGATAAAGAAATTACCGATGCGCTAAACATCGCCTATGGAATTGACCGCAACTATCTTGATTGGGTTGGTGTCTCAATCACTTCGATTGTGATCAATAACGATATTAATATTGAGTATCGCATCATTTCTGATGAATACAATGAGTGCTTTCTTGAGCGAATAGCCATTCTGGCAAAAAGATATAGTATTAAAATCACACTCTACTTGATTAATGCCGAATGTCTTAGTGATCTTCCCAGCACAAAAATATGGTCGCGGGCAATGTATTTTAGATTATTTGCCTTTGAACACTTTAGTAATAAACTCGATAAATTACTGTACCTCGATGCAGATGTGTTCTGTAAGGGGAGGCTGGATGAGTTAGCCAATTGCGAACTGAATAATGTTGCTGCTGCCGTTGTGAGAGATGTTGACTCTATGCAAAATAAAGCAGCGGAAAGGCTCAAGGATACGGGACTAAAAGATAAATACTTCAATTCCGGCGTTGTCTTTGCAAACCTTCAGGAGTGGGTGAAAAACGATTTAACAAAACGTACATTCTCTATTCTCTTAAGCGAAGATAGTTACGGAGTAAGATATAAATATCCGGATCAAGATGTATTAAATATCTTGTTGAAAGACAATGTTATTTTTATGCCTCGTAAATTCAACACCATTTATACTATCAAAAGTGAACTGAAAGATCGTACTCATCAGCAATATAAAAAAATTATTCTCGATGAAACCGTATTAATACATTATACCGGCGCCACCAAACCTTGGCACAAATGGGCTACTTACCCGTCAACTATTTATTATCAAAAGGCTTTGGCTGCATCACCCTGGAAGGATCAACCTCCCCGTGATGCAAGAACGTTTATTGAATTCAAAAAAAGGTATAAACATCTGCTAATTCAACATAATTACTGCGCAGGACTTGTAGCAGGTTTTCAATACCTTTTGAGAAAATATTCTATCTATCAAAAATAAAAAACACTGGTTTATTTTATGAGTGACAAATATAAAATTGGAGATTATAACGTTTTCACTAAATCTAATGGTGAAAAATATCTGCAAATATTTAATGATTTCCTGACGTATAACATAAATGTCCTGAAAGTATTTCGCAGTATTGATGATACTAAAGTATTGTTGATTGATACACAGTATGGGAAATTTATATTAAAAGTGTTTTCGCCGAAAGAGAAAAAGATTGAGCGTTTTCTCAAATCTATTTTCAAAGGTGATTATTATGAGGCATTATTTCACCAAACTGAACGAATGAGAAAAAATGGTGTAGATACCATCAATGATTTCTACTTGCTTGCGGCAAAGAAAACTTTTCGCTTTGCACATTCATATATCATGTTGATTGAATACATTAAGGGCGTTGAGCTTGCTGATTACGAAGTGATAGATGACGATTTGAAGAACAAGATTAAAGCATCAATATCTGAGCTACATCAGAATGGAATGGTCTCAGGCGATCCACATAAAGGAAACTTTATTATACAGAACGGCGAAGTTCGTATTATTGATTTATCAGGAAAATCGCCCTCCTTACTTAGAAAAGCAAAGGATCGCATTGATTTGGAACGTCACTACGGCATTGCTAATAATATTAAAGATATTGGCTATTATCAGTTTATCTATAAGAAAAAATTTAGAAATTTTGTTCGAAAAGTTAAAGGAAAAGAAATCCGCTAGCAATTACCACATTCTTGTATACATAGCTCCCTCCCTGGTTATATTATCTTTTTAGCCATGACAAATTGCATCTTTCTGCAATTATGTCAGAGCATTAGCAGACGAAATCTTCTTTCATAACAAAACGTTAGTTGTCGCGAAGACTACATCTATTTCAAGAGGTTGCTCAGTATGTTAAACAATCATATTGTTAATCTGAATTAGTAATATGCATTAATCTCAATAGGTTTCTTATGAATAATATAAAATATATTACACACGCCTGCGTTGAGCGCCTGATAAAGCATAGAAACTCAGAGGATGTAGTCATCTTTTTATCGGGTCCAACATCAAAGAAAACGCCACTGTCTATTCTGCGCAATAAGGATGTCATCGCGGTTAATGGTTCGGCTGCATACCTTATAGATAACAACATTACGCCATTTATCTATACATTGACGGATGCGCGGTTTCTGCTGCAACGACGTGATGATTTTTATAAGTTTAGTCGTAACAGCCGATTTACTGTCGTAAATACAGATGTTTATGAAGAGGCTTCAGAAGAAGATAAAAAGTATTTGCGCGAAAACTGCCTAATTTTGCAAGCATTCTATAAACGTGAAAAAGGTGGGATTTATAAGAAGCTTAAACTCTCATTAAAATCCCGATTGCATAAAAGCTTGCTGATCGATGTCCCATGGTCAAAAAAATCCCGACTGGTGGGTTTCAGCACGGATATTGCTATTGGGTATTGTTCCTGTCACACCGTTGCCTATACAGCGATTCAAATTGCTTATTCTTTGCAATATTCGTTGATTGTATGTTCCGGTTTAGATCTTACTAATACTTGCCGGCGCTTTTACGATGAAAGTGCCAGCCCTATGCCGTCGGAACTCAGTAACGATTTACATAAAATAATTCCTTTTTTCAAATATATGCGAGAAAAAGTTTCAGATATCAATATTTATAATTTATCTGACGATACCGCTATAAGTTACGATATTATTCCTTTTATCAAACCGGATGAAATAGACAAGTTATGTTATCGCAGTAGCCAGAAATATAACGAAGATATAAATTTTGACCGCAAACTAGATACACTCGCTAATTAGTTACTTCACTTCAAAAAATCTGTCGGTAGGGAAAATGCGCCTTGGAAAATTTCATAAGAAAAAAAGGTATTTAATCAATCTAATTAAAATCAATATCCTTTCTTTCTTGTTCAAAAATAAACTCGGTTCGAGTATCGATGGTGCTTCTATAAAAAGCTGCTTGCTGATACATGACAATAATAAAATCGGTGATTTAATAATCCTCAGCGCGTTATACCGCATATTAGCCGCTAAAAATATTGAGTTATCTATTTTGTCTTGCAGCACTGGACACGATTTTCTGAAATCGCATCCGCATATCGCTCATTTCTTTATTAAAACATCAAATAGCGTTTCTGATACGCTAAAACTCCGTAACGAGTTGAAGAAATATCATTTCGATGTGGTGTTAGACCCTTTCGAAACTTTCCCTTGTTTTAGTCATTCACTGCTACTTTCAGGCTTGAATACTTCATACGTGCTTGGTTTTGATAAATGGTACAAACGATATTATTCTCGTTACCATTCTCACGATGAGCACCTGAGTGAGCATATGTCGACACGGACAAAGGTAATTGTTCAGCAGCTTTTTGGGCATGATGAAAATTATAATTATAGTTACGATCTCTTTATCCCTGCTGATATAGAAAAGTCGGTCAAGGAATTTATTGGCGCTTCACAGGTCGTTGTTATTAATCCTTTAGGTGCTAAGAAAATTTGCAGGTTAACGGCCGAACAAATCAAGCTTGTGCATAGCTGGATAAGTGAGCATTACCCTGAGCTAAGAATTATTTATACGGGGCATCCTAATGATTTGCCTTCTATTCCCGTCGATAATATAGAAACCCTGCCGCAAAAGGATTTCATTTACACTGTCGCCCTGACAAGATTT
Source organism: Kosakonia sp. BYX6 (assembly GCF_038449125.1). Classification (NCBI taxonomy): domain Bacteria; kingdom Pseudomonadati; phylum Pseudomonadota; class Gammaproteobacteria; order Enterobacterales; family Enterobacteriaceae; genus Kosakonia; species Kosakonia calanthes. The sequence goes on from NZ_CP151800.1 coordinate 172,935, forward strand.
TGCAAATACGTTGTCTCGGTAGATACAGCCCTTGTACATATTGCTTCCGCTTGGGATCGCCCTATGTTGGCACTTTATCCACGAGCTCGTACCGCGGAATATCCATCGCCGTTAATTTGGTCGCCGAATAACGCAAACGCACTACAAATTATCTCACCGACATGTTTTGTCAGCGATATTGAGAACCATATTTTACTGGAAAGTCTTGAAAAACTTTTCGGAAGAGAAGTGAAACTGTGAAAGAAGAATGGCCACGTTGAGTGGCCTTTTTTTTATTGTTTTACTGCTCGCTACGTTTTTTATTGAATAGCAAAAGAATAGCAATGCCACAGATAATAATGATAGGTATGCTTCTCGCCCAAATGATCACGTCGCTTAAACCTGTACCAATGATAGCCAGTGAATAAGCAAACAAGCCTAGCGATTTGAAATAATAAACAGAAAACATCAGTGCGACGTAAAACGCCACGATGGAAAACGCGCCGATAATGCCTTTGAGTGAGGCACTTTCAATGATTTCATTGTGTAAATGAATATTCGTAAATAAGCGTACAGGGCTTAATGTCTTGTCCTGAACAATCATCGCCTGAACTTCCCTTGATCGATCCTCGGCCGATCTCCATTTTAATGGCGAATCCTCAAATAAATTAATGCCAGACTCATACATAGCAAAGCGGGCGCCAAGCGATGTATTGCCGGAACCTTGTTGATACAAGTTGATGTCATTCATCGCCGCATTATAGCGCTTTGCTATCGGTTGGCTGAAAATCAACCCGAGAACAATAAGCAGCGTCAGGAATCCGCATATTGCCAGAAAAAGTCTCTTAGGATTTTTGAGGTAATAGGTAACGATTGTAATACAGCAAATCACTGGAAAAATGAGAATTGAAGAGCGAGTTCCTGTCATGATCAGTGCGGAAAAAACCATCACTGCATTTATTACGAATAAGAATGGATGACTTTTTGGCGTATTAAGAATGGATATGGCACTGATCAGACCAATAAGCATAATGGAGTAAGCCGCGCCCGTAGAAGTCCCTATGCCAAAGTCAATCCTGCCCATTCCAATAACAAATTTCTGTACCGCTGCATAGCCTAAAATAATAAAAGAAACGGTGTAAAGTAGATAAAGAATGGCCGTATTTTTATACTGTATTTTTGATGTGGCCGCCAACGTTACGATGAACACCCCGAAAATGAATACTCGCGCCGTATTAATATAGTTATGATAGGTTGCTTTGAAAGGGGAATTATCGACTTTAAATAATTCGTACCAAATGAGATTAATGATACCAATAAAAAGAATGGATGCGGGTAACGCAGCAATTTTCCAGTTAATAGCCGTTGATTTCCCTTTTAAAAGCAATGTTAGTATTGCCAGAATGCCGCTAATATTAAACAGCTTCATACTCAGATTATTATCAACCATCGCAACGAGCAGTGTGGCTGCGCTCAACAGAAATGTTGCCTTTTCCAAAATGGAAGATGCCTTTGACGGGTAACTCTTCCAGTTTTGCCGCGTAATAGAGACTGACATCAAATTTCCTTTAATTTAGATTTTTAATCGCGCTCAATACTGTATCCGCATGCAAATGAGCTAAATCCCGGTCAGTCGAGCAGCAAATATTTTGATTCTTCCCATACCCGCCAATCAACCCCGGATCGGTCGGTCCGTATAGCGTGATATTAGGTCTATCCAGTGCTGCTGTCAGATGGCTCAAACCGGTATCAACCGACACCACAAATTTCGCCCCGGCAATTACCTGGGCTACTTTCTCCAGGCTCAAGCGCGGCAACACTTCCACGTAATCAAACCCTTCTGCCAGCCGCTTCGCACGGGCTTCTTCGTGCGGCGCGCCCCACGGCAATTTAATCTTCAGCCCTGAATCTTTTAACAAACCAATCAACGTGCGCCAGTGGCTTTCAGGCCAGTGCTTATCGTCACGGGTTGTGGCGTGTAAAAATACAGCATATTGCGTATCCAGCGTGCCAGGAGCAGTGAGAAAGTGCTGCGAAATGGCGTAATTGCCCTGCGTCTGTGGTTTGGTATAACCCAAGCTTTTGGCGAACAGTTCGCGGGTGCGTTCGACGGCATGTTGCTGTTTTGCAATGTGGTGCCGACGATTGTAGAACAGGCTCGCCAGCGGCTCGCGCACTGTGCCCCAGTCCATACCGTGCTTCACACCATGCGCCAGCCGGGTGACCAGCGCGGCGCTTTTCACCAGCCCTTGCGCGTCAATAATCGCATCATACTCCTCGGTCCGCACCGCTTCGCGAAACGCTTTGCGCTCTGCGGCAATGGGCGCGGAGAACCAGGCTTTACGCCAGCGACGAATCGCGACCGGGATCACGCGGTCGACAGCGGCATGCCAGGAAGGTATCTGTGCGAAACCCTCTTCAACGACCCAATCGAAGCGGAGCCCCGGAATGGCCTGCGCGGCATCAGTCAATGCTGGCAGCGTATGCAAAACATCACCCATGGAGGAGGTTTTAACAATCAGTACCCGCATCAATTATCCTTCCGCATCCAGCAACAGGCAGTTCAACTCTTCCAGCACTCGCTGCGGCGTAATGTCAATCAAGCTTTGGTGATACCCTTCAGCTGCTTCCCCTTTACGCACTTTGTGGTAACCGGAGATAAGGCGGATAACGCGTGCTTTGTGCGACAACGGCGGAGTGAAATCCGGGCTGCTCGGGCCGTACAGCGCCACCAATGGGCGGTCAAGTGCGGCGGCGACATGCATCAGGCCGGAGTCGTTGCTGACCACGGCTTTGCATGCGGCGATTAACACAACCGCTTGTTCCAGCTGTGTTTCCCCGGCTAGATTGCGGCACCATGCCTGCTGTTCGGTGCTCAGCGAGGCCATAATCTGATTACCGGCTTCATGATCTTTTGCCGACCCGAACAACAGCACTTGATAACCTTCGTCAATCAGTTGCTTTGCCAGTTCGGCATAGTGATAGTGCGGCCAGCGCTTGGCCGGGCCAAACTCCGCGCCAGGACAAAAGCCAATCATCGGGCGTTCGGCGGCAAGATCAAACGTGGCGCAAGCCTGTGATTTTTCACCGTCATTCACTTGCAATTGCGGCCACAACAGCGGCTGCGGCAGATCTCTCGCCGAGCGCATTACGCCTTTGTCATATGCCAGCGCCACATAGCGTTCCACCATCAACGGCCAGGCTTGTTTGTCCAGCACTCGTGCGTCGTTAAGCAGGCCATAGCGCATTTCACCGCGCCAGCCAGTACGGTGAGGAATACCGGCAAAAAATGGCACAAGTGCGGATTTAAACGAGTTTGGCAGAACATATGCGCGATCATAACGCCGTTCACGCAGACTGTGGCCCAGCTTACGACGCGCGCTAATCTCCAGTGCACCGTGACCAAGCGGCATGGGAATAGCTTCGTTGACTTCCGGCATACGGGATAAAAGCGGACGGCACCACGCGGGTGCCATCACATCGATAATTGCCTGGGGAAAACGCGCTTTCAGCGTGCGATAGAGACTCTGCGACATCATCATGTCGCCCACCCAGGACGGGCCAATGACCAGAATTTTCATACTTACGCGTCGCGGTTCAACCAGGCCATGTATTCGGTGACGCCTTCGGCGACGGTTTTGAATGGCTTGTCGTAGCCTGCGGCGCGCAGGTTAGTCAGATCCGCCTGGGTGAACGCCTGGTAGCGGCCTTTCAGTTTGTCCGGGAATGGAATGTATTCGATGCTGCCTTTTTTGTGGAAGGCGAGGGTGGCATCGGCAACTGCCTGGAAAGACTCCGCGCGACCGGTGCCCAGGTTAAAGATGCCAGAGACGCCGTTTTCCCAGAACCACAGGTTGACTGCCGCCACATCGCCAACGTAAACGAAATCGCGTTTAAAGTTGTCGCTGCCTTCAAAGAGCTTCGGGCTTTCACCGTTGTTCAACTGAGTGTTGAGGTGGAAAGCCACGCTCGCCATGCTGCCTTTGTGGCCTTCGCGCGGGCCGTAGACGTTAAAATAACGGAAGCCGACAATCGGCGAATCCGCTTCCGGCAGAATGCCGCGCACGTACTCATCAAACAGCATTTTTGAGTAGCCGTAGACGTTCAGCGGTTTTTCGTATTCACGGGATTCAATAAAGTCCGACGTGCGACCGCCATAGGTGGCGGCGGAAGAGGCGTACAGGAAAGGAATTTCGCGCTCCAGACAGTAATGCAGCAGCTCTTTGGAGTACTGATAGTTATTATCCATCATGTACTTACCGTCCCATTCGGTGGTGGAAGAACACGCACCTTCGTGGAACACCGCTTCAATATCGCCGAACTCTTCCCCGGAAATAATCTGGATCAGGAAATCTTCTTTATCCATATAGTCAGCGATATGCAGGTCGACCAGATTGACAAATTTGGTGCCGTCTTTCAGGTTGTCCACCACCAGAATGTCGGTGATGCCTTTATCATTCAGGGCCTTAACGATGTTGCTACCGATAAAACCCGCGCCGCCGGTGACGATGATCATAACTGTACCTTTGAAAAATGGAGCGCTGAGACAATCTCAGACACGAATAACTTTATCATACCATCACATTGACAGCCCTTCAGCCATTCCCCGGTCAACGGCGTAGCTATGCGTGATTTATGCTACAAAATGGATAAGGAATGATGTGTCATCTCGTATCAACGTATAGCTTTGGGTAATATGTGCCGAAATTTGCCCAGTCTGGAGAATTGCGATGCGTGGGGACTTTTATCAACAGTTAACGAACGATCTGCAAACCGCCCGTGCGGAGGGGTTGTTCAAAGAAGAACGCATTATCACATCGGCGCAGCAGGCCGATATCACCGTGGCGAATGGTAGCCACGTCATTAATTTCTGTGCCAATAACTATTTGGGTCTGGCTAATCACCCGGATCTGATCGCGGCGGCAAAAGCCGGCATGGACAGCCACGGCTTCGGCATGGCGTCAGTGCGTTTTATCTGCGGAACTCAAGACAGCCACAAAGTGCTGGAGCAGAAGCTCGCCGAGTTCCTTGGCATGGAAGATTCCATTCTTTACTCCTCATGTTTCGACGCCAACGGCGGGTTGTTTGAAACCCTGCTGGGCGCGGAAGACGCCATTATTTCCGACGCACTGAATCACGCTTCTATCATTGATGGCGTGCGGCTGTGTAAAGCGAAACGCTACCGTTATGCCAATAACGACATGCAAGAGCTGGAAGCGCGCCTGAAAGAAGCGCGTGAAGCGGGTGCGCGTCATGTGCTGATTGCCACCGACGGCGTGTTCTCAATGGATGGCGTGATCGCCAACCTGAAAGGCGTTTGCGATCTGGCGGACAAATACGATGCGCTGGTAATGGTGGATGATTCGCACGCGGTCGGTTTTGTTGGTGAAAATGGTCGTGGCACCCATGAATACTGCGAAGTGATGGGGCGCGTCGACATTATCACTGGCACGTTGGGCAAAGCACTGGGCGGCGCGTCGGGCGGCTACACCGCGGCGCGTAAAGAGGTCGTGGAGTGGCTGCGTCAGCGCTCGCGCCCGTACCTGTTCTCTAACTCTCTGGCACCGGCAATTGTCGCCGCGTCTATCAAAGTGCTGGAGATGCTGGCTTCTGGTGATGAGCTGCGTGAGCGTCTGTGGACGAACGCGCGTTTGTTCCGTGAACAAATGACTGCCGCAGGTTTCACGCTGGCGGGCGCCGATCACGCCATCATTCCGGTGATGCTGGGCGATGCGGTGGTGGCGCAAAACTTTGCGCGTGAGCTGCAAAAAGAGGGGATTTACGTCACCGGATTCTTCTTCCCGGTGGTGCCGAAAGGTCAGGCGCGTATCCGCACGCAGATGTCCGCTGCGCATAGCCCTGAACAAATTGAACGTGCGGTAGCAGCCTTTACCCGCATTGGTAAACAACTGGGTGTGATCGCCTGAGGACGTGAAATGAAAGCGTTATCCAAACTGAAAGCGGAAGAAGGCATCTGGATGACCGACGTGCCGAAACCGGACGTCGGACATAATGACCTGCTGATTAAGATCCGCAAAACCGCCATTTGCGGTACCGATGTCCACATCTACAACTGGGATGAATGGTCGAAAAAAACCATTCCAGTGCCGATGGTTGTCGGGCATGAGTATGTGGGTGAAGTGGTTGGCATCGGTCAGGAAGTGAGAGGCTTTAAGATTGGCGATCGCGTTTCTGGCGAAGGCCATATCACTTGCGGCCACTGCCGCAATTGTCGCGCGGGACGCACGCATCTGTGCCGCAACACCGTTGGCGTGGGTGTTAATCGCCCTGGCTGCTTCGCTGAGTATCTGGTGATCCCGGCGTTCAACGCCTTCAAAATCCCGGACAATATCTCTGACGATCTGGCATCGATTTTCGACCCGTTTGGCAACGCGGTACACACCGCGCTCTCCTTCGATTTGGTGGGTGAAGATGTGCTGGTCTCCGGCGCAGGCCCGATCGGCATTATGGCGGCGGCGGTGGCAAAACACGTTGGCGCACGTCATGTCGTCATCACCGATGTGAATGAGTATCGCCTTGAGCTGGCGCGCAAAATGGGCGTGACCCGTGCGGTTAACGTGGCTAACGAGAGCCTCACCGATGTGATGGCAGAATTGGGCATGACCGAAGGGTTTGATGTTGGCCTGGAGATGTCTGGCGCGCCGCCTGCGTTTCGTACCATGCTCGATACCATGAACCATGGCGGTCGCATTGCCATGTTGGGTATTCCACCGTCTGATATGTCTATCGACTGGAACAAAGTCATCTTCAAGGGGCTGTTTATTAAAGGGATTTATGGCCGCGAGATGTTCGAAACCTGGTATAAGATGGCAGCGCTGATTCAGTCGGGTCTGGATCTCTCGCCGATTATCACTCATCGCTTCGGTATCGACGATTTCCAAAAAGGCTTCGATGCGATGCGCTCGGGCCAGTCTGGAAAAGTTATTCTCAGCTGGAATTAACAATAAATAAGGGTCGTAAACCGGCCCTTATTTTTTCTACGATAAATCTTAAAGCCTTCCATTAATTGTAAAGTTTTGTCGGCGACATAAAACCTACATATTTGCGCAATAATCTTATTACCTGAATCTGTCTCTGCAGCTAACCTTCAATTAATATTCCGATGCCATGAAACTTAGCTGAAGAAGACGTGTCTGACTCTTTACATAATAAATAAGCACTATCTTAATTCTTTCTTAAGTAAAGCAGCTTCAAAATAGTCACGACCATTACAATTAATCAGGTAATTAATGATGAATAGCCCTGGGAAACTTAGCGTTATCATTCCGCTCTACAACGCGGGTGATGAATTTATACCTTGCATGGAATCGTTGTTATCGCAAACCTGGACTGCACTTGAAATCATCATCGTCAATGACGGTTCAACCGATCATTCTGCTGAATTAGCAGAGGGTTACGCAAAGAAGTATCCGCACATTCAGCTTATTCATCAGTGTAACGCTGGCGCTTCTGTCGCACGTAACCGTGGGCTGGAATATGCAACGGGTGAATATGTTGCCTTTGTGGATGCCGATGACATCGTCTACCCGCAAATGTATGAAAAGCTGATGAAAATGGTGCTGGAAGATAATTTGGATGTCGCGCAATGTAATTCGGATTGGTGCGATCGCCAGACAGGAAGCACCTGGCAGTCGATTCCGACCGATCGCGTGCGTTCCACCGGGGTGCTCAGCGGGCCAGATTGGCTGCGTAAGGCGCTGGCGTGCCGTCGCTGGACGCATGTCGTGTGGATGGGTGTTTATCGTCACGACGTCATTAAACAAAATAACATTTCTTTTATTCCGGGTTTACATCACCAGGATATTATTTGGTCGACCGAATTTATGTATAACGCCAAACGTGTGCGATATACCGAACAATCGTTATATAAATATTTCCTTCACGATTGTTCTGTTAGCCGTTTAAAACGTAGTGGGCAGAAAAATCTGGCTTATCAACGCCATTACATGAAAATTACCCGCCTACTTGAAAAATTAAATCGCGATTATTCCGATCGCATAACGATATATCCCGAGTTTCATCAGCAGATTACTTATGAAGCATTGCGCGTATGTCATTCGGTACGCAAAGAACCCGATGAGGAAATTCGCAGACGTATGATTGCGGAGATTTATACCTCAGGCATGTTCAAAAGAATGATCACGAATGTGCGCAGCGTAAAACTCGCTTACCAGACCTTACTGTGGTCCGCGCGTCTCTACAAATGGCGGGACAAAACCGTGTCGCATCATCGTCTTGCCCGCAAGGCGCTGAAAATCTACTAAGTTCAGCCTACTTCCGGCCCCAGCCTTGCCACTGGTGCTGGAAGTATTGCACCAACATGCTCTCGCTGACACTTTCACCTACCACGCTAAAGAAGCGGCTGGCATAAACCGGCTCAGGCCTCTGCTTCGCTTTACACACTTTCACTCCATGGAACGGGTTACGCGGCGGTTGTGGCGGCTGCGGCTGATTTGGTGTCGACATATCGACTTGCGGTTCATTGAGCAGGTCGCTCGGGCGAACCAGGGTAATGTCTTCAGGCAAGCTCGCCAGCTCTTGCTGCAATACGCGAACAGTTGACGGGTGCGGATGGCCAATGGCGATCGCGGAGCCGTTGCGGCGCGCCAGCGCGACAGCGCGATTGAACTGGCGGCGGATATCGCCTTCGTTTTGCGTATCGTCGAGGAACACTTTGCGTTTAATCACTTTCACACCGGTTCCTGATGACGCGCGCATCGCCTGGCTGTTGCCGATGGTCATACTGTCGAGAAAATAGAGATTGTAACGCTCCAGCGCTTGCATCACTTTCTGCATGCCGAACAGGCTGGAGGTCATGGCGCTACCCATATGGTTATTCAGCCCCACAGCGTACGGCACCTTACTGACGGCATCGCTAATAATGCGTTCGATTTCCGCGCTGCTCATCTCCGGGCGCAGGGTGTCTTTTTCCAACGGTTGTTTACTGAGGGGGGCCATCGGTAAATGGATCAGTACTTCGTGGCCGCTATTATGGGCTTTGGTCGCCATTTCATGGGCATGCGTTGCGTTGGGCAAAACCGCGACGGAGACCGCTTTCGGCATTGCCAGCACCTGGTTTTCCGCTTGTGGGCGGTAGCCAAAATCGTCGATAACGATGGCCAGTTTTCCGGCGAAAACCGGCGAGGAGAACGCCAGCGCGCTGGCAAGAGTAAGAACGATACGGCGAAATTGAAGCAAACCTATCTTCCCAACCACGGTTGTGGATTGACCGCCTGACCCTGACGGCGAATTTCGAAATAGAGTGAAGGTCGGCCCTGACCGCCACTGCTCCCAACGAGAGCTATCGGCTGACCCGCGCGCACCTGCGTGCCGACGCTCACCAGGGCACTTTGGTTATAGCCATAGAGGCTCATATCGCCTTTGCCGTGTTCAACCACCACCACCAGGCCATAGCCTTGCAGCCAGTCGGCCAGGATCACGCGCCCATCGGAAATGGCTTTAACTTCGCTGCCTTCAGACGCACCGATAACAATCCCTTTCCAACGTAGCTCACCCTGCAACTGTTCGCCATAGCGATGCAGTAATGGGCCGCGAACCGGCCAAATCGCCTGGCCGGATGGCGAACCTAATCCGCCGGTACGGGACATCAGCGAACGTTCGCTTTCGGTGGGTTTGTACGTGGTGCCTTTGCGGCTGGCTTCTTTCTGACGATCGCGCACCGCCTGTGCTTCACGCGCTTCGCGCTCGGCACGGGCTTTGGCGGCGGCCTCCGCACGGGCAAGGCGGTCGCGCAAACGCGATTCGTTGGCGCGCATTTCGCTCAGTTGCTGCTGCCCTTCCTGAATGGAGGACTCCAGCCCTGCGAGGGTTTTTTGCCGCTCGCTGCGAGCTTGCTCCAGCTTCGCCTGCTGCGCTTTTTGCTCATACAGCAGCGTTTGTTGCTGGCTCTGTTTCTCTTCCAGCTCGCTTTTCTGCGTGGCAACTTCTTCGCGCGTTTGTTTCAACTGGGCGATAGTTTCCTGCCGCGCCTGGTTGAGATAACCGAAATAGGCTTGTAAACGTTGGCCGCGCTGGCTCTCTTCACCGCTCAAAATCAGTTGAATACCCGTGTGTTCGCCCTGGCGAAATGCGGCATCAAGCTGCGCCGCAAGATTGTGCTCCTGCGTCGCGCGCTGGCGTTCCAGTTTGGCGATCGAGGCATTCATCTCGTTGATTTGTTTATCGAGCTGAGCAAGGGTGTTTTGCGTTTCGTGAAGTTGGCGAGCAGCGGCAGAAATAGCCTGTTCCTGTGCTTTCAATTGCGCGAGAAGGCTGGAGCGTTGCTGTTGTTGCTGACGTACCGCGCGCTCCTTGGCGGCGATATCGGCCTGAATAGATTTAAGCTGGTCGCGGTCATCCGCGTGGGCGGGAACAGCGCACAGCAATGCGCCAGCGCTGAGTGCGCTGGCGCAAAGCAGAGGTCGAATCCCGACCCATGTAATTGAAAAAATCGCCTTTCCCCTCATGGGGAGCGATTATTCCACGATGAACAGCGGCTTACCAGTCATCTCTTGCGGGATTTCCATGCCCATCAGCGTCAGCATGGTTGGCGCGATGTCGGAAAGTTTACCGCCTGCGACGGCTTTCACGGCTTTATCACCGACGTAGATCAGCGGTACCGGCAGGTTGGTGTGCGCGGTATGCGCCTGGCCGGTTGACGGGTCGCGCATTTGTTCGGCGTTACCGTGGTCGGCGGTGATCAGCAACTGACCGCCAACGGATTCCACGGCTTTCGTCACTTCTGCAACGCAGCTGTCCAGCGCTTCAACGGCCGCTACGGCTGCGTCAAACACACCGGTGTGACCCACCATATCGCCATTCGGGTAGTTACAGATGATGGTGTCGTATTTGCCGCTGGTGATTGCGCCGACCAGTTTTTCGGTCAGCTCGGCGGAGCTCATTTCCGGCTGCAAATCGTAGGTGGCAACCTTCGGCGAGTTGATCAGAATACGATCTTCGCCCGGGAACGGCTCTTCAACACCGCCGTTAAAGAAGAAGGTGACGTGGGCATATTTTTCCGTTTCGGAAATACGCAACTGCGTTTTGTTCTTCTTCGCCATCCACTCGCCCAGCGTGTTCGCCAGTGAAGCTGGTGGGTAGGCAACCGGGGTTTTGATATCGGCGGCATATTCGGTAAGCATGACGAAATCAAGCTTAACCACTTTCTTACGTGCGAAGCCGTCGAAATCCGCGTTAACGAACGCGCGAGTGATTTCGCGGGCGCGGTCGGCGCGGAAGTTCATGAAAATCAGCGCATCGCCATCTTCCATTGCTGCATCGGCCTGGCCCGCAGCGCGAATCACGGTCGCTTTAACAAACTCATCGTTTTCATCACGCGCGTAAGCCGCTTGCAGACCGGCAACCGCGCTATCGAAAGTGAACTCGCCTTTGGCCTGGGTCATCAGGTCATAAGCTTGTTCAACGCGATCCCAGCGGTTATCGCGGTCCATTGCGAAGTAACGACCAATAATGGTCGCAACGCGGCCTTTACCCAACGCGGCAAATTTCTCTTCGAATTTTTTCAGTGAAGATTCTGCACTACGCGGCGGCGTATCGCGGCCATCAAGGAAAGCATGCAGATAGATTTTGTCCGCGCCACGTTCGGCGGCCAGTTCAACCATCGCCATAATATGGTCTTCATGGCTGTGCACGCCGCCTGCGGAGAGCAGACCCATAATGTGCACGGCTTTGCCGCCAGCCACGGCTTTATCAACCGCGCCACCGAGGACTGGGTTGGTAAAGAAGGTGCGTTCTTTGATTTCGACATCCAGGCGAGTCAGATCCTGGTAAACGATACGGCCAGCGCCAAGGTTGACGTGCCCAACTTCGGAGTTGCCCATTTGGCGATCCGGCAGACCCACTTCGAGGCCGGAGGCATCAATCAGGGTATGCGGACGGTTTGCCCACAGCTGGTCCATTACCGGGGTCTTTGCGTTGAAAATAGCGTTATCCTGCTGGTCTTCACGGTAGCCGTAGCCATCCAGAATCACCAGTACCATAGGTTTTTTAGAAACCGACATTGCGACAACCTCTGCTCTGAAGACAAAAAAATTTTGCGTAATTTTACTACAGCTGAATCGATAAAATAGCCGCAGAAGATCAAAGAAAGCGGTCGGGCAGGGGGCTGATTTCCCCGCGTTTGTTTATTTTTTTCGTAACACTCCGCAGAAAATGCATTCCATCGCGCTCGCTGGCTGTATTTGCCACCCTGCGCAGGTATACTCCTTGCTGGTTTTTAATCACTCAGTCGGGAGTTATTACCCCAGATGCAAGAAATTATGCAATTTATTGGACGCAACCCGATCCTCTGTATCGGCTGGATTGCGTTGTTCGGCGCAGTATTATTCACCACTTTCAAAGGCATTGCGTCGAAAGTGAAAGTGATTTCCCGGGGCGAAGCCACACGCCTCATCAATAAAGAAGATGCGGTGGTTGTGGACTTACGTCAGCGTGATGATTTCCGTAAAGGTCACATCGCAGGCGCGTTGAATTTGCTGCCTAACGAAATCAAAGCCAATAATGTAGGTGAGCTTGAGAAACACAAAAGCGCACCCATTATCGTTGTTGATGGTACTGGCATGCAGGCGCAGACCCCGGCAAATGAGCTGGTAAAAGCCGGTTACGAGAAAGTCTTTGTGTTGAAAGATGGCATCTCTGGCTGGATCGGCGAGAATCTGCCATTAGTTCGCGGCAAATAATTTACCCGGTGGGCTGCGGCCCACGGGGGAAATCGGGAGAAAAGTAATGGCCAATATTGAGATCTACACTAAAGCAACCTGCCCTTTTTGCCACCGCGCGAAAGCGCTGCTGAGCAGCAAAGGTGTCGCTTTTGCTGAGTTGCCGATTGATGGCGACATGGTAAAACGTGAAGAGATGATTCAACGTAGTGGCCGTACGACGGTTCCGCAGATTTTTATTGATGCACAGCACATTGGCGGCTGTGACGATTTATATGCGCTGGATGCGCGTGGCGGATTGGATCCGCTGTTACGTTAATGCTTTTAGAGCACTACAACACTTAAGGGTTATTCACTCATGTCTGAACAAAACAACACCGAAATGACTTTCCAGATTCAGCGTATCTATACGAAAGATATCTCTTTCGAAGCGCCGAATGCGCCACACATCTTCCAGAAAGAGTGGCAGCCGGAAGTGAAGCTGGACCTCGACACTGCCTCCACCCAGCTGGCAGATGGCGTTTATGAAGTGGTTCTGCGCGTTACAGTAACCGCATCTCTGGGTGAAGAAACCGGCTTCCTGTGTGAAGTTCAGCAGGGTGGTATCTTCTCAATCGACGGTATCGAAGGAACGCAGATGGCGCACTGCCTGGGTGCATACTGCCCGAACATTCTGTTCCCGTATGCCCGTGAGTGCATCACCAGCCTCGTTTCCCGCGGTACATTCCCGCAACTGAACCTTGCGCCGGTCAATTTTGATGCGCTGTTCATGAACTACCTGCAACAGCAGACTGGCGAAGGTGCCGAAGAACATCAGGATGCCTGATGAACGCACTTAATGCTGCAATGACTGTGATCGGTGCCGGCTCTTACGGCACCGCTCTTGCCATCACACTGGCAAGAAATGGCCACCCGGTTGTGCTGTGGGGCCATGACCCAAAACATATCGCGACCCTGCAACACGATCGTTGCAACGTGGCGTTTCTTCCCGATGTGCCTTTCCCCGACACGCTCCAGTTGGAAAGCGATCTCGCACGTGCGCTGGCCGCCAGCCGTAACATTCTGGTCGTTGTGCCAAGCCATGTTTTTGGCACTGTGCTGTCGCAAATCAAACCGCTGATGCGCGACGATGCGCGTATCGTCTGGGCGACGAAAGGGCTGGAAGCGGAAACCGGGCGTCTGTTACAAGACGTCGCGCGTGACATCTTAGGTTCGGCGATCCCGCTGGCGGTGATTTCCGGACCCACCTTTGCCAAAGAGCTGGCGGCAGGTATGCCGACGGCGATCTCTCTGGCTTCTACCGATCCGCAATTTGCGGAAGATCTTCAGCAGCTGCTTCACTGTGGCAAAAGTTTCCGCGTTTACAGCAACCCTGATTTCATTGGCGTGCAGCTTGGCGGCGCGGTGAAAAACGTGATTGCCATTGGTGCGGGCATCTCCGATGGCATCGGTTTTGGCGCGAATGCCCGCACGGCATTAATCACCCGCGGCCTGACCGAAATGTCGCGCCTTGGCGCGGCGCTGGGCGCCGATCCGGCCACCTTTATGGGCATGGCTGGCCTGGGCGATCTGGTGCTGACCTGTACCGACAATCAGTCGCGTAACCGTCGTTTCGGCATGATGCTTGGCCAGGGCATGGACGTGCAAGGCGCACAGGACCAGATTGGTCAGGTGGTCGAAGGTTACCGCAATACCAAGGAAGTGCGCGCTTTGGCGCACCGGTTTGGCGTCGAAATGCCAATAACCGAGGAAATTTATCAGGTATTGTATTGCGGAAAAAATGCGCGCGAGGCAGCATTGACCCTGTTGGGCCGTGCTCGCAAGGAAGAGAAGTAATCGGTTAATCGCAGGGACTCTGCAAAACATCACGTTAAGGCAGGCAAAGACCGGCCTGTCATATTATCTCGTCTGGAGTAAGCAATGCCGTGTGAAGAACTGGATCTGGTCTGGAACAATATCAAAGCCGAAGCCCGCGCGCTGGCGGACTGTGAACCCATGCTGGCCAGTTTTTACCACGCAACCTTACTCAAGCATGAAAACCTGGGCAGCGCGCTGAGCTATATGCTGGCGAACAAACTGGCTTCGCCGATTATGCCTGCCATCGCGATTCGCGAAGTGGTGGAAGAAGCCTACGCTGCCGACCCGGAAATGATCGCGTCTGCCGCCTGTGATATCCAGGCCGTGCGCACGCGCGATCCGGCAGTGGATAAATACTCCACGCCGCTGCTCTATTTAAAAGGTTTCCATGCCTTGCAGGCTTACCGCATCGGCCACTGGCTGTGGAATCAGGGCCGCCAGGCGCTGGCGATTTTCCTGCAAAACCAGGTGTCGGTCAGCTTCCAGGTGGATATTCACCCGGCGGCGAAAATTGGCCGTGGCATTATGCTCGACCATGCGACCGGTATTGTGGTGGGGGAAACCGCCGTTATCGAAGATGACGTGTCAATTTTGCAGTCGGTCACCCTCGGCGGGACCGGCAAAACCAGCGGCGATCGCCACCCGAAAATCCGCGAAGGCGTGATGATTGGCGCCGGTGCGAAGATCCTCGGTAATATCGAAGTAGGTCGCGGCGCGAAAATTGGTGCGGGTTCCGTGGTGTTACAACCGGTACCGCCGCACACCACCGCCGCAGGCGTTCCGGCGCGTATTGTTGGAAAACCGGAGAGCGATAAGCCGTCGATGGATATGGATCAGCATTTCAACGGGATCAACCACGGTTTCGAATACGGAGATGGCATTTAATTTTCTGGCAGGACAGTGCTCAAAATCCTCACGTACTGCGTGTACGCTCCGGTTTTTCCGCACTGTCCGTGTTCAATCTGCCTTCGCCAATAACGCCAGAAAAATTGATGCGTGAGTATTAGGACTCACGAAAATCCAAATCCAAGGCGTCGCCGCCATCCGACAATCCAACCTACACGCTGTCAACTACGCAGTACTGCCCCCGGATAACCTAACTGACGCCAGGCCTCATAGACCACCACGGACACCGCGTTCGACAGGTTCATGCTGCGGCTGTCTGGCATCATGGGAATGCGGATTTTCTGCTCGGGCGGCAGCGCGTCAAGAATCGTCGCTGGCAGGCCGCGGGTTTCCGGGCCAAACATCAAATAATCCCCATCCTGAAAACTCACCGCGCTGTGCGCAGGCGTGCCTTTGGTGGTGAGTGCGAAAAGGCGCTGCGGCTGCTCGGCGGCTGCAAACGCGGCGTAATCAGGGTGGCGCTGCACGGCGGTGAATTCATGGTAATCCAGCCCTGCACGGCGCAGGCGTTTATCGTCCCAGGTAAAGCCCATCGGTTCGATGATATGCAGACGAAAGCCAGTGTTGGCGCACAGACGGATGATATTCCCGGTATTGGGTGGGATTTCAGGTTCGAATAAAACAATGTTTAGCATGCAGCCCCCTTAATTGCGGGGGCAGAATAGCACTCTCCCCAGGGCGGGGAGAGGATTTTTTGTTACGCCGCGTCGCCGTGCGTCAACGGTGCCAGCGCGGCAGGCAATTCGCTTAACGCCTGCACCAGCGAGTCTTTACTGATTTCGCTAATGGATTTCGCACCGGTCAGCGTCATGGCCACCTTCATCTCTTTCTCAATCAGATCCAGCAAGTTCGCCACGCCCTGGCGACCGTGGGTTGCCAGCGCATACAGATAGGCACGACCCAGCAGAACAGAATCCGCGCCAAGCGCAATCATGCGCACCACATCAAGGCCATTGCGGATCCCGCTGTCCGCCAGAATCGTAATATCGCCTTTCACCGCGTCGGCAATCGCGGGCAGCGCACGCGCTGAAGAGAGTACGCCGTCAAGCTGGCGCCCGCCGTGGTTGGAAACCACAATGCCGTCCGCGCCGAAGCGCACCGCGTCGCGGGCATCTTCCGGATCGAGGATCCCTTTGATCACCATCGGCCCATCCCAAAACTCGCGGATCCACTCCAGGTCTTTCCAGGAGATCGACGGATCGAAGTTGTTTGCCAGCCAGCCAATGTAATCTTCCAGCCCGGTCGGCTTGCCGAGATAGGTCGAGATATTGCCCAAATCATGTGGGCGCCCGTTGACGCCGACATCCCACGCCCACTGCGGATGCGTCACCGACTGCCAGTAACGGCGCAGCGCCGCATTCGGGCCGCTCATGCCGGAATGCGCATCGCGATAACGCGCGCCGGGCGTCGGCATATCCACGGTAAACACTAGCGTTGAGCACCCCGCCGCTTTCGCGCGCTCCAGCGCGTTACGCATAAAACCGCGATCGCGCAGTACATACAGCTGGAACCACATTGGGCGCTTGATCGTCGGGGCGACTTCTTCAATCGGGCAAACGGACACCGTCGACAGCGTAAACGGAATGCCTTTCGCATCCGCTGCACCGGCGGCCTGAACTTCGCCGCGTCGGGCATACATGCCGCACAACCCTACCGGCGCGAGCGCAACGGGCATCGACAATTTTTCATTGAACAGCGTGGTGTCGAGGCTCAGGTCGGACATATTTTTCAGCACCCGCTGGCGCAGTGCCACCAGCGACAAATCCTCGACGTTGCGGCGTAAGGTGTATTCGGCATACGCGCCGCCGTCCATATAGTGAAACAAAAACGGTGGCAGAATGCGTTTTGCCGCTGCGCGGTAGTCGCTGGCTGCGGAAATAATCATGCTTTCTTCTCCCTGCTATAAGTGTGCTGCTCGTCGGGCAGGCGGGTAATGCGCGCCTGGCGAGCCCTTTCTTCGTCGAACTGGCGAATCGTGGTGTGAACGAAAGCGAGGTGCGCCATCATGGCCTGACGGGCTCCCTCGGCATCGCCCTCAAGAATGGCATTCATCACCGCGCGATGTTGCTCGGTAAGCTGGGCAAAAACGGGCGGCACAAGGTACATGCGCTGACGGCTCTGTTTGACGGACGATTGCAGCAGGTCGAAAAAACCGCGCATCGTTTGCAGCAGCACCACGTTATGTGAGGCTTCGGCAATCGCCAGGTGAAAACGCACATCCGCTTGCGACGCCAGATCCGGGTCGTCAGACTGCGAAGCGTCAAAACACAGCGCAATCTTCTCTTTATCGGCTTGCGTCGCGCGCATCGCCGCATGCCAGGCGGTGCTGGCTTCAATGGCGTGACGCGCCTCCAGAATGTCGAAGCTGTAATCCGGGTCGTCATTCAGCAGCGTTTTCAGCGGCTGGACGATGTTTTGCTCTGACCAGTCTTCATGCTGCCAGCGCACAAAGGTGCCGCCGCCGCGCCGGCTCAGCAGCACGCCTTCACTGACCAGTTTCGCCAGCGCCTCGCGTAATGAATTGCGCGATATGCCGAGCTGTACGGCAAGCTGACGCTCGGCGGGCAACTTCATGCCCGCTTCCAGTTGTTGCTCTGCAATCAGCGCCCGCACACGATCGGCGACATCGTCTGTCAGGCGTCTGGGTAACACTTTCATGGAATCATCCAGGTAAGAACATATGCCTGAAGTGTAGTAATTACCCCCACCATGCAGGTGAAAATCAGGCTGTGTTTAACGGTAAAACGGAACAGGTCTGACTCTTTACCGACCAGCCCCACCGCCGCACAGGCAATGGCGATCGACTGCGGCGAAATCATCTTGCCGGTCACGCCGCCGGTGGTATTGGCTGCCACCATCAACACGTCCGAAACGCCAATCTGTTGCGCGGCCGTGGCTTGCAATGCGGCGAACAGCGCATTTGACGAGGTATCCGAACCGGTAAGAAACACGCCCAGCCAGCCGAGGAAGGGCGAAAAGAAAGTAAAGGCGCTGCCGGTATGCGCCAGCGCTAATGCCAGCGTCGACGACAACCCTGAATAGTTCGAGATAAAGGCAAACGCCAGCACCATACCGATGGAGTAAATCGGCAGCGCCAGCTCTTTCAGCGTGCTGGCAAAGGTACTGATGGCCTCTCTCGGTTTCATGCGTAGCCAAATAATCGACAAAATGGCCGCGAACAGAATGGCGGTGCCAGTCGCTGAGAACCAGTCGAATTTGTACACCGCCGCGTAAGGCGTGGCGGCGCTGACCACCGGCGGCATGCGCGCTACCAGTTTGTCGAGGTGCGGCACAGAAATGTTAAACACCCAGTCGTACAGCGCGCCGTCCGGCGCGAACAGCGCTTTAAACGGCGGCACGCTCCACAGCGTGACGGTGGCGGTGAGGAACAGAAACGGCGACCAGGCGCGCAGGATCTGCCCGGCGTTGTATTTGGTGCGCTGTAAATCCAAATCAACCTGCGAAGCGCCCATATCGCCAAAGCGGAAAATACGCACCGGCTTCCAGCGTTTGAGGAACAGCGTCAGGCACACCAGCGAAACCAGCGACGAGATGATGTCCGGCAACTCCGGGCCGATAAAGTTAGAACTCAGATATTGTGCAATCGCGAACGAACCGCCCGCAACGAGCACCGCAGGCCACGTCTCTTTCACCCCGCGCCAGCCGTCCATAATCGCCATGATCCAGAACAGCACGATGATGGTCAGGAAGGGCAACTGGCGTCCCACCATTTGGCCGATTTCAAAGCTGTCCAGCCCGGTGACTTGCCCGGCGACCAGAATTGGAATCCCCATCGCGCCAAAGGCCACCGGCGCGGTGTTAACGATCAAACACAGGCCAGCGGCATACAGCGGGTTAAAACCCAGCCCAACCAGCAGCGCGGCGGTGATGGCAACCGGTGCGCCAAACCCAGCTGCCCCTTCCAGAAATGCGCCGAAAGAGAAGCCGACAATCAGCATTTGCAGGCGCTGGTCTGGCGTGATGGAGAGGATTGAAGAACGAATGACGTCGAACTGGCCGGTTTTGACCGAAATCTTATACACGAAGACGGCGGCGATGATTATCCAGGCGATCGGCCACAAGCCATAGAAAAAGCCATACACCACCGATGCCAGCGCGTTGTCCAGCGGCATATCGTAAAACAGCAGCGCAACGCCCAGGGCGATTGCGACCGTCCAACTGGCGGCGACATAGCCTTTCAGTTTGAGTTTGATGAGCGCGAAAAAGAAAAACAGGATCGGCAGCGAGGCAATCAAGCTGGAAAGCCAGAGGTTGCCAGCCGGGTCGTAATTCTGTTGCCAGAGGTTCATGCAGGTCTCCTGAGAACCACCGCAAAACCCGTGAGCGGTAAGTCTGTGCTTCGCTCTGCATCACAAGTTTTGTAAAAGTGGTCCTGCCAGTGCGGATGTGTAGGGGTTGTGATAACGAATGGTTATCTAAATGTTGCGCTCTGGCAATAAACGTGTGACTGGATTTAGTGAATCTGTGAACCACGGAGAAAATTCAGGGGTAATTGGTAGGGCCAATTAAAGCAGCCCTGCACCTGGGAAAGGCAAGGGCTGCGGGAGAGGGATCAGAACTCGCTTTTGGCAAAGCCGGTCATGGCATCAAGTTCCATTTCGCGGCCCAGCGCGGTCATCGGGTGCACCACCACCAGGCCACGCACGCTTTTTTTCAGCTTGCCGAGGTCAGCCTGCTCTTTCTTGGTGATCGCACGGCGATACGGCATTTGCATCAGTTTCTGCGCTTCTTTACTCAGCTTCTGACCATATTGTTCACGCAGACGGGTGATTTCCGCTTCCAGCGTGGTTTTCTCTTTTTCCAGCTCGGCGTATTTATCCGCAGCCTCAACTAAAGAGAGGTCCGCCTGCTGGTGGCGGATGGCGTCGAGACGGTCGCTCAGACGTTTGATTTCGTTTTTTTCGACTTCTTTCATGGTGCTCAGTTTCATTGGGGAATTAAGCAGCAAGGATACAACATTTATGACGACGTTATGGCGAAGGTTACTTCTGGAATGCTTTTTTTAAGCTGATTCGGGAAATCAGCTCGGTCAATGACAGCACCATCGTGGAGCGAACCACCTGCTGGTAACGCTGTTTTTGCATGGCGAAAAGGTCGGCGTCGCTGGTATCGAAGGTTGGCATTGGCGGCAGGGCGGCGACACAGTGCAGCTCGCCAAAAGGCCCGAGGATCTCATCATCGGTAAAGGCGTATTCCGTGCCGTCGTGATTCAACTCTTCACGCAGCGCCATCAATAGCTCCGCGTCTTCGTACTCCGGGCGGGAAATTACCCCAAGCCCGTAAATCAGCTTTAAACGCACGGACAAGTTGCCCAGCGGCCCATCTCCGTCAAGCAGTGGCTCTACAGCATATTTCACCGCGTAATCGTCTTTGCGAAACACCTGTAGCACCAGAATGTTGATAGCTTCATTGAGCAAATCAACGGCGGCTATCAAAAAACTTCGCACGGTTTTGCCCGCATTCAGACGCTCGAGTACACGGTTTTCGAAAGCCTGCGTTTGTTCCATTATTGCCTGCATATCTGACAATTTCGTTAGCTGGCGCGGGGGTTCCCGCGCCAACGTCGGCATCATGCCTGGGTGTTATAAGCGGTAACGGCTTCGTTTACGACCGGGCTGTTTGCCTCCAGGCCGGAAACCTGAGCCAGCGCCGCTTGCGGGCCTTTCTCTTCGATAAGCTGCGCCAGTTCCTGGGCCTGCGGGTCCTGCTCGCTGCGATAATGCATCGCGGCGGCAATGCCTTTTACCAGGTTGGCGTGCGGCAGGTTGTATTCCAGCGTGCCAAGCAACGGTTTGATCAGACGATCGCCCGCGCTCAATTTACGCAACGGTTGGCGGCCGACGCGCTCAACATCGTCTTTCAGGTACGGGTTTTCAAAACGGCCGAGGATTTTTTGAATGTACGCCGCATGCTTGTCAGCATCAAAACCATAACGCTTGATCAGCACAGCGCCGCTCTCTTCCATCGCGCCTTTCACCACCGCACGGATATTGGCGTCGAGGATGGCGTCGCGAATGGTTTGATGGCCGGTCTGCTTGCCCAAGTAGGCGGTGATTGCGTGACCGGTATTCAGCGTGAACAGCTTACGTTCAACGAATGCCATCAGGTTGTCGGTCAGTTCCATACCAGGAATGTTCGGCAGCGCGCCTTTGAACTGGGTCTTATCAACAATCCACTCGCTAAAGGTTTCCACCGTCACTTCCAGCGGATCGTGGGTGGCAGATTCAGACGGTGGAACAATACGGTCAACGGCAGAGTCGACGAAGCCAACATGCTCTTCAACCCAGGCTTTGTCAGCATCCGCCAGCGCGGCGATCACATGGCCTTTCAGTTGGGTGGTGCCGCGCACCATATTTTCACAGGCGATAATGTTCAGCGGCGTGTTAACGCCCTGCGCTTTACGTTTTGCCAGACCTTTCGCGATAGCCGGGGCGATGCGCTCCAGCACGACCGGGCCGACTGCCGTCGTCACCAAATCAACCTGCGCAATCAGGTCGACCACCTCGTCGCCGATGCTGCTGACAGCATTGACACCGGAGACGGTATCGACCTGCTCTTTTTCACCAACAACATGAACCTGATAGCTATGACGGGCATTCAGGGCGTCGAGAACCACCTGATTCACATCGGCGAAAGTCAGCTTAATCCCCGCGTCGGCCAACAGCTTGCCGATAAAGCCACGTCCGATATTACCTGCGCCAAAATGTAATGCTTTCATAGTATTAACCTTCATCAATGTTTTTACCCGAGAGGGCTGGGGTGAGGAACCGCCTACAGTTTCCCTCACCCGAGCCCTCTCCCCCGAAGAGGAGAGAGCTTAAGTCTTACTTGTTCAGCAGTTCCAGCACTTCTTCAACGCTGGTGGTCTGCGTCAGACGCTGAATTACTGTCTCATCATCCAGGGCGTTGGTCAGGCTGGTAATCACCTGAATGTGCTCATTGTTGCGCGCGGCGATGCCGATCACCAGACGGGCGATGTCATCTTCCCCTTCGCCGAAGCGTACACCTTGTGGGTACTGGCAGAACACGACGCCGGTTTTCAGCACGCGATCTTTCGCTTCAACGGTGCCGTGCGGTACCGCGATAGACTCACCCAGATAGGTCGGGGTCAGTTTTTCACGTTCCAGCATGGCGTCAACATATTCCGGCTGAACGTAGCCGCCTTTCACCAGTTGCTCACCGGCAAAACGGATAGCTTCTTCTTTGTGGCTCGCGCTGCAACCCAGGAAGATGTTCTCTGCGCCCAGTTTGAACAGGTGGCTGTTAGACGTATCGATGCTGTCTTGCAGGCTGCTGTTAACTTTCGCGGTGGTGTTGTCCGTGTGGCGCTGTGCGGCAACCAGACGCTCAGTCAGGCCAGTATACAGGCCGCTGTCCAGGAAGTTGGTCAGCGAAATATGCTGGGCTTGTGGCGCCTGGCGCATCGCGCGCTCGGTCAGATCGCGGTGCGTAATCACCAGGTCAACGTCAGACGGAAGGCTGTTGATGGCGCTGTTGGTCACAGAGATGTTGGTCAAACCCGCATCCTGCACTTTTTTGCGCAGTACGCCTGCACCCATGGCGCTGGAACCCATACCGGCATCACATGCCACGATGATTTTACGCACATGGCTCAGATCGCCCGTCACGTCGCCCGTTGCCTGCGCCGCCGCGCCTTTAGATTGGGCTTTCATGTCTTTCATACGACGGGTCGCTGCTTCGATATCTTCTTCTTCTTCGTCTTTCACTTTGCTGGTTTTCAGCAGGATAGCGGCGATCACGAAGGAGACAATCAGCGCTGCGAAGATCGCCGCGAGGTTAGCGAAGTAGGTACCTTTTGGCGTCATTGCCAGCACCGCCAGGATAGAACCCGGAGAAGCCGGAGACACCAGGCCGCCGTTCAGCACGCTCAGGGTGAACACGCCGGTCATACCACCGAGGATAACGGCGAGCAGCAGACGCGGGTTCATCAGCACGTACGGGAAGTAAATTTCGTGGATCCCCCCCAGGAAGTGGATGATTGCCGCGCCGCCAGCAGACTGTTTAGCACTGCCGCGACCAAAGAACATGTACGCCAGCAGAACGCCCATACCCGGACCCGGGTTCGCTTCAATCAGGAAGAAGATGGACTTGCCGAGGTCATGAGACTGCTGAATACCCAGCGGCGAGAAGATACCGTGGTTGATGGCGTTGTTGAGGAACAGGATTTTCGCCGGTTCAACAAAGATAGACGCCAGCGGCAGCATGTCATGGACAACCATGAAGTTAACGCCAGCAGCCAGTACTTTAGACAGCACTTCAACCGCCGGGCCAATGCCGAGGAAAGCCAGAATGGCGAGGATCATACCGATGATGCCAGCGGAGAAGTTGTTCACCAGCATTTCGAAACCGGATTTGATCTTACCGTCTACGGACGCGTCAAATTTCTTGATGCAGTAGCCGCCCAGCGGGCCTGCGATCATTGCGCCGAGGAACATCGGCATATCCGCACCGACGATAACACCCATTGTGGTGATCGCGCCGACGACACCGCCGCGATCGCCGCCAACCAGACGACCACCGGTAAAACCGATGAGCAGCGGCAGTAGATAAGTAATCATTGGACCAACGAGTTTCGCCAGCGTCTCGTTTGGTAACCACCCTGTAGGAATAAACAATGCGGTGATGATCCCCCACGCGATAAACGCGCCGATGTTGGGCATCACCATATTGCTGAGAAAACGACCAAAGCTTTGCACTCTGATCTTGATATCGGATGACATAAAACACCCCTTCTTATGTTTGCTATCGCACAGGCCGGAAGCCCGAGGTTTGTTGTTAACGAGGCGGCAGAGGTAGCCGGACCTGGGTTATCTGTGACGCGAAATCTCGCACCGAATCACTCACCTGTCCAGATGGCGCTCATTAATGTGATGTTTATCACACTAAGGCAGGGGGTAACCTGTCACTTAGCGTGATATTGATCACAAAAGTTCGGTGTAAAAAAAGTACAAAGAACAAAATCTAAGCGTTACAGGCCTGTAAGTGTGATGTTATTCACATTTAAGGCCTGGTACTTTGTTATTTATTTGTGATCTAAGTCACAAGAAATTTTTTCGAGAAAAATCCGAATGTGATCAACAGCAAATTGTGCATTTAAGCACCAGCCAACCTGTAACCCTCTTTCACCCTTTGCAAAGGTAATAATCCTGGGTCGCGGAGTTTGCATTCTGATGAATCGACCTGGAAAAAATGCGCAGCCCTTATCGCTTCAGCGTTTATACGCGTTCGCCTCTTTTTCTCGCTTTTTCAATTTATTAAGCAGGCATAATAATTGGTTGTTAGCATATATATAATTAAGATAAGTGAATCATCTTTACAGTAAATATATTAACGCTGAGTACTTATCTGCCGTGAATAAT
This sequence comes from Kosakonia sp. BYX6, assembly GCF_038449125.1. Taxonomy (NCBI): domain Bacteria; kingdom Pseudomonadati; phylum Pseudomonadota; class Gammaproteobacteria; order Enterobacterales; family Enterobacteriaceae; genus Kosakonia; species Kosakonia calanthes. The sequence continues at coordinate 197,776 of NZ_CP151800.1, forward strand.
TAAAAGGTTATTTAAAATTAAGGTCGGAAAAATAATAATTGAATCCGGTTAATACAATTGGTAATAATTAAAAACGTTCAGTAGTAATCATCTTTAAAAAGGAGCTTTAAAAATGCGTGAATTAAATAATGTTGAACTGGAAGAAGTAAACGGCGGTATCGGTCTGGGTTTTGGCCAGGAAGCGGGTGGTCTGCTGGGTGGGGGTATCGGTGCCGTTGTTGACTGGAGCAATGGTTCTAACACCGGCGCAGCTAACGTAGGTGCTCTGCTGGGTGGCGGCATCGGCGCGGTTGTTGATGCGAGCGTTGCAGGTCTGACTTCTGTTGCTGAATGGGGTGTCGGCCTGGGCGGTTATATCGCCAGCACTGTGGGTAAAGGCATCTCCGATATTGGCAACGCCATTATCGGCATGTTCAACCCGTTTAAATAATCGTATTGCAATACCCTCTGAATAATTTAAAAGCACCGCTTGTTTAAGCGGTGCTTTTATTTTTCACATCGTAATGATTCTATCGGCGAGCAGAATTGTGGATTCGCGATGAGCAATAATAACGCGGGTAATGTTCAATTGTTTTATTGCCTGATTCACAAATCCTTCGCTGATACTGTCCAGCGCGCTGGTCGCTTCATCCATAAAAAGAATTTTCGGTTTGCGGTATAGCGCGCGCGCAATAAATAAACGCTGCTTTTGCCCGCCGGAAAGCCCTTCACCCAGTTCACCGATCAGCGTTTCATAGCCCATTGGCATTTTCATAATAACATCATGGATATAGCTCGCTTTCGCGCACTCTACCATCCAGTTGTCATCCATCTGTTCCGTAAAACCGCAAATATTCTCGCGAAGGGAACCCGAAAAGAGCCGGTCGTCCTGCATCACGCTGGCAATCATCTTGTGATAATTGTTCACCCCGAGTTGCTGGATATCGGTACCGTTTGCCAGCACTACGCCCGCATCCGGCATTGATAACCCGCAGAGCACTTTCATCAATGTCGTTTTTCCCGCACCTGACACGCCCGTTATCGCCACGCTCTCGCCGGGTTGAATGCTAATGCTGAGATTGCTAAACACGGGTGCCGACTGGCTATCATAGCGGTAGCTAAGATTTCGCGTTTCCAGTGCGAGCGCCCCGGTTTCCGCTTCTATTGCCATGTCCGGCTTTTTGGCTTCCTGCTCATGCAGCGCAATATCGGCGATACGTTCGTTGTGCAGCGTCATCATCCGTAGCTGGAGCAAAAAGTTGGTCAGGGAAGAGACGCGATCGGAGAATTGCCCGCGAAATACGCCGAACGCCACAAACATCCCGATGGTCATCTCGTTACCGATCACCAGGCTGGAACCTAGCCACAAAATCACTATCTGATCGCAGGCGGTAATAAAGGTATTGATACCCCCGAAAAGCATATCCATTTTGCTAACCCGGATGCCGGTATTGATGGCGTCAATTTTCAGGTTCAACCAATGTGCGCCCCGGCGTTCGCCCATGCCCTGCATCTTGACCGTCGCGATGCCGTACAACGTTTCCATAAAGTAGGAGGTTGCGCGGGCGTTTCTGATCAGCCGCTCTTCCGAAAGTTGCCGATAATAGCGGTAGGTCAAAATGCGTATCAGCACATAAATAGAGGTAAAGCCGAGCACCACCCAGGTTAGCCAACTGCCATAAAGCACCAGCATAATCAGCACGCCAATGACCATCACGCCATCGATAATCGCGCCGACTACGCTTGTGGTGAATGTGGTGCGTAGGGAATCCAGAGAACCAAAACGGGAATGGACATCGCCCATTTTGCGCCGTTCAAAATAGCCCAACGGCAACTGCAACAAATGCCGAAACAGCCCTGATTGCCACTGCACATCGATAAGCGTTCCCATCACCAACGATGTCCAGGCGCGCAGCATGCTGATGGCCGAACGCAGCAAGATAAAGAACATCAACCCGGCGCAAATAAGTGTTAACAGGCCACGATCGCCAGCGGGAAGGGCGTGGTCCATCACCAATTGCGTGCCGATCGGCATCACCAGGTTGATGCTTTCTATCACCACAGACAGGCAGAATACCTTCATCAGCGTGCTCTTCAGACCATGCACGCTGCCAATCAGTGTTCTCAGGCTCAGCATGTTTTTTACCGTTTCCGCTTTGAATTCGCTGCCTGGCCAGGCCTCAAGTGCGACGCCGGTAAAGTTTTGCGACATTTCCGCCAGCCCGACGGTTCGGCGCCCGCGCGCCGGGTCGTGAATCACAAAGCGGTTGCCGCGCACGCTCACCAGCACCACAAAATGGTTAAAGTCCCAATGCAAAATGCACGGCGTTTTGAGCGCGCTGATCTCATGCAAATCAAGGGTTAACGCCCGCGTCGCCATGCCCAGTTGTGCGGTGATGCCCGTCAAACCGCCCAGCGTAGATCCCCGCGCGGAGAGATTGAATTGTTGGCGAAGTGAAATCAGGTCGATGTTTTTGCCATAAAAGCCGCAAACCATGGCGACACAGGCCAACCCGCACTCTGAGGATTCTGTTTGATGCACGACAGGCACGCGCTGGCGTAAGCCTAAATCCAGTTTGTTGATGATTGCGCGAAAGGTCATTTTGTTAAGCATTGATCGGCCCCGCTACGCTGTGCTTCATGTCGTAAAACGGTGAAAGCATCCATTGGTATATTTTCCTTTTTTCCAGAAACAGGGTGATCTGCGCTTTCATGCCGTTTTGCAGTGCCATGTTTTTGCCGGCATAGCCGATCGCTTGCTTATCGAGTTTTACCTGCACTTTGTAATAGGGAACGGATGTGCCCGCAGTGCTTTGCGGCGCACCGTGGTAGCTCGCCATTTCTTGATGGGAGGCTGGTGTCTTTGCTAATGCGGTAATGGTGGCGGAAAATTGTCCGAACTTCTCAGCGGGAAACGCGTCGTAGCGGACATTGACCCTATCGCCCTGGGAAATATAAGGCCGCGCGTCATTGGGTACCCAAACGACCAGATAATGCTCGACAATTTTTTCAGGAATTATCTGTGCCAGGCTGTCGCCAGGGTTGACCATCTGTCCGACCGTTACGCTTAATGAATCAATTTTTCCGGCGGATAACGCACGAACAATTACCTCGCCATTGGCATCGGTATTCACTAATTCTTTGCGCAATTCATAACGCTGTAATTCGAGTTGATTAATCCGATTATCAAACTCTGTCGCCTGTGTGCGCATTTGGCTGGTGAGCGTATCGACCTGCAAGGCATTCTGTTCATTCTGCCCGCTTAGGTTAAGAAAATTATTGTGTTGTTGATAATAAAGGGCAATTTGGTTGGTCAGTTGATCTTTATTAATTAACCCGCGCTCATGATATTGGCGATAATTATCCATATTCTCTTTCATGATTTTGATGCCATTTTCCGCGCGTTTAATAATCGCCGAGGAGCGCGCTAATGCATCGGCATAATGACTTTTCTGCTGTTCCAGCGAGGCAAGCGTGTTTTTTTTATTCTCTTGCAAAAGCGCAATCATTTCGTCCAGCCGCGTTAACTGGCTGGAAATCTCATTTCGTTGATTTTCATTAACAATCCCGTTGCGAGTACTTTTGCTGACGTCAACCAAATAAACCGGATCGCCTTTTTTGATGGCTTGCCCGCCGGAGACAAATTGCTTAACGATAAACCCCTGAACCCCGGATGAAATATTGATAGCTCTCGGCAAGGTGGTAATTTCGCCAGTGACATTCACGCGCCGAGTATATGTGCCTGTGATAACAAATAATAAGAACGCCACAATAAAAAGCGTACAGCCGGATATTGTCAGCCAGACTGGAATGCCGGGCAGTAAAATAGCGCGTCCGCGCCATCGCATTTTTCTATTTTCTAACGCTTCTCGTCGAAACATCTCAACCTTTCCTTAGTTAAAAAACGGCTCGCGATCCTGAGATAACAGGATGGCGTTTCCCTAATTTATGACTGCTCTGAAATAGATCTGTTATTTGCGAAATGAATATTTAATGGCAATGCTTAGTCATTAATAAAATACGCTTTTTACGGCGGCGTAATAATACTGAATCACTTTGTGTTTCTGAAAGGGTTTTTAATTCTTCTATAACTATTCCGAGATATATGCAGCGGCGGTGGCTGTACAAAGATGGCGCTTAACGTACACTCTTTTTAATCCCTGCGATAAAACCTAAAGGACAAGGCTATGAAACTGATTGGCAGCTACACCAGCCCTTTTGTACGCAAAATCTCCGTGATACTGCTGGAAAAAGGTATCACCTTCGAATTTATTAATGAGCAGCCCTACAACGCCGTCAATGGCGTGGGGCAATACAACCCGCTTGGCAAAGTGCCCGCGCTGGTAACCGACGAAGGCGAAGTCTGGTACGACTCGCCAATTATCGCGGAATACATTGATTTGCTGGGTATTGCGCCCGCCATGTTGCCCACCGAGCCGAAAGCGGCGCTTAAAATCCGCCAACTGGAAGCATTGGCTGACGGCATCATGGACGCCTCGTTGGTCTCCGTGCGCGAGCTGGCGCGCCCGGTTGAGCAACAATCGGAAACCGAACTGCTGCGCCAGCGCGAAAAAGTGGCGCGCGGGCTGGATGCGCTGGAAAGCTACCTGCAAGACGGCACGCTGCGCGTTGATGAACTGAACCTGGCGACCATCGCCATTGCCTGCGCCATTAGTTATCTCAACTTCCGCCGTGTCTCGCCGGGCTGGTGCGTTGATCGCCCATTGTTGGTGAAGCTGGTGGAAAATCTGTTCCAGCGCGAGAGCTTCGCGCGCACTGAACCGCCAAAGGCTTGATGACCCATATGTCCGCCTGATGAAAGTCGCTGTACAATCCCCTCACGTCAATCCCCCTGACGGGAGGGGGCAAACCCACAGACGGGCCATTTCATGACAACTCTTTATAGCCAGATCCCTTCTACCGACCGCTTGTTACGTGACGAGGCGTTCGCCACGTTATTAACCACTTTCGGTCACAGCCGCGTGACTCAAACGCTCCGCCAGTTGCAGGACGAGGCGCGCGAACAGATTCGTCACGCCCAGGCGCTGCCCGACTGGTGTCAGGACTGGGCGCAGGCCACGCTTTCGCGTCTGGAATTGAGCAACAGCAGTGCGCTGCGCCCGGTGTTCAACCTTAGCGGCACGGTGTTGCACACCAATTTAGGCCGCGCGGTGCAGTCGCAGGCGGCCATTGAGGCAGTCACGCAAGTGATGGGTTCGCCCGTCACGCTGGAATACGATCTCGACGGCGCCGGGCGCGGGCATCGCGATCGCGCGCTGGCGGCGTTGCTCTGCCAACTGACCGGCGCGGAAGACGCCTGCATCGTCAATAACAACGCGGCGGCGGTGCTGCTGATGCTGGCGGCAACGGCGGCAGGGCGTGAAGTGGTGGTTTCGCGCGGCGAGTTGGTCGAAATTGGCGGCGCGTTTCGCATCCCGGATGTGATGCGCCAGGCGGGCTGCGTGCTGCATGAAGTGGGCACCACCAATCGCACACATGCCAAAGATTACCGCCAGGCGATCAATGACAATACTGCGCTGCTGATGAAAGTTCACACCAGCAATTATCATATTGAAGGCTTCACCAAAGCGGTGGATGAAGCGGCGCTGGTGGCGCTGGCGCAAGATGCGGGCTTGCCGGTGGTGGTCGATCTTGGCAGCGGTTCGCTGGTGGATCTGAGCCAATATGGTTTGCCGCACGAGCCGATGCCACAAGCACTGATTGCCGCAGGCGTCAGCCTGGTGAGTTTCTCCGGTGATAAACTGCTCGGCGGCCCGCAGGCCGGGATTATCGTCGGGAAAAAAGCGCTGATTGCCCAGTTGCAGCAGCACCCGCTCAAACGTGCATTGCGGGCAGACAAAATGACGCTGGCGGCGCTGGAAGCCACGTTGCGTCTTTATCTGCACCCGGAAAAACTGCCGCAAAACTTGCCGACGCTGCGTTATCTGACGCGTCCGGAGCCGGAAATCCGCGAGCAGGCGCAACGTCTATGCCGCGCACTGGCAGCGCATTACCCTGAATTCGCTGTGCGCGTGGAGCCGTGCTTGTCGCAAATCGGCAGTGGTTCGCTGCCTGTGGATCGGTTGCCGGGCGCGGCGTTAACTTTTACCCCGCATGACGGCAGTGGTCGTCGGCTGGAAACGCTGGCAACGCAGTGGCGGGCGCTGCCGCAGCCGGTGATTGGCCGTATTTACGATGGCCGCCTGTGGCTGGACTGTCGCTGTCTTGATGATGAATCCCGCTTGTTGGAGATGTTGCTGAAATGATTATCGCCACTGCCGGGCATGTCGACCACGGCAAAACGACCCTGATTGAGGCCATTACTGGCGTGAATGCCGACCGTTTGCCGGAAGAGAAACGGCGCGGCATGACTATCGATCTTGGCTATGCCTACTGGCCGCAGCCGGACGGTCGCGTGCCGGGCTTTATCGATGTGCCAGGGCACGAGAAGTTCCTTTCCAATATGCTGGCGGGCGTCGGCGGTATCGATCATGCGCTGCTGGTGGTGGCCTGCGACGATGGCGTGATGGCGCAAACTCGTGAGCATCTGGCTATTTTGCAATTGACCGGCAACCCGGCGCTGACCGTGGCGTTGACCAAAGCCGATCGCGTGGATGAGGCGCGCATCGCGCAAGTGCGCGACGAGGTGGAAAACACCTTGCAGGCCTTTGGTTATCCGCAGGCGACGCTGTTTGTCACCGCCGCCACCGAGCAGCGCGGCATTGCTGAATTGCGCGAGCATCTGTTGCAGTTGCCGGAGCGCACGCACCCGGAGCATCAGCGTTTCCGGTTGGCGCTTGATCGCGCATTTACCGTTAAAGGCGCAGGGCTGGTGGTGACCGGAACGGCGCTTTCCGGCGACGTGCGCGTGGGCGACACCTTGTGGCTGACTGGCGTGAATAAGCCGATGCGTGTGCGCGGTTTGCATGCGCAGAACCAGCCCGTTGACCATGCGCACGCCGGGCAGCGAATTGCGCTGAACATTGCCGGTGACGCCGAAAAAGAGGCGCTAAATCGGGGCGACTGGCTGTTGTCACAGGAGCCGCCGGTGCCGACCGAGCGCGTGATTGTCGCCGTGCAAAGCCATACGCCGCTGACCCAGTGGCAGCCTTTACATATTCACCACGCAGCCAGCCATGTCACCGGGCGCGTGTCGCTGCTGGAAAATGATCTGGCGGAGCTGGTGCTGGATACGCCGCTGTGGCTGGCGGATAACGATCGTCTGGTGCTGCGCGATATCTCCGCGCGCACCACGCTTGCGGGCGGGCGCGTCGTCACGCTGAACTCGCCACGGCGCGGCAAACGCAAAGCCGATTATTTGCAATGGATAGCGGAGTTGGCGCAGGCCGCTGACGATGCGCAGGCGCTGTCGGTGCATTTATCGCGCGGTGCGGTCGATCTCAGTGAATTTGGCTGGGCGCGGCAGTTAAGCACCAGCGGGCTGAACGCGTTGTTGGATAACCCGCGTTTTATTCGTGCCGGGAATAACCTGCTGGATGCGCCCGTAGCGGCATGCTGGCAGCGCAAATTGCTGGAAACCCTGGCGATTTACCATCAGCAGCACCGTGATGAGCCCGGTCCAGGGCGCGAGCGTTTGCGGCGCATGGCCTTGCCGATGGAAGACGAAGCGCTGGTGTTAACGCTGATTGAACGCATGCGCGAAAGCGGCGATATCCACAGCCATCACGGCTGGCTGCATCTGCCGGATCACAAAGCGGGCTTTAGCGATGAACAGGCGCAGCTGTGGGAAAAAGTGGCTGGGTTGTTTGGCGATGAACCCTGGTGGGTGCGCGACCTGGCGCGGGAAACCGGCGTTGACGAACAGATGATGCGCAGCGTATTGCGTCAGGCGGCGCAGCAGGGGTTGATCACCGCGATCGTCAAAGACCGGTACTACCGCAACGATCGCATTGTCACCTTCGCCAGCATGATCCGCGATCTGGACGAGGCGCGCGGATCGACCAGCGCGGCGGATTTCCGCGATACGTTAAATGTCGGGCGCAAACTGGCGATTCAGATCCTCGAATACTTTGACCGCATTGGCTTTACCCGTCGGCGTGGCAACGACCATATCTTGCGCGACAAAGCGTTATTTGTTCACGAAAAGGGTTAAGGCATCTCGCCAGAAATGTTTATGCGAATGACAAATCTGGCGACTTTCCCTGCCGCGATCAAAGCGCGGCCACGGTTTTTTCTGGCACTCTCGCGTTTTTGGCATTCAGGCGGAGTAGACAATGAACCGATTTATCATCGCCGACCCGGCAAAATGCATCGGCTGCCGTACCTGTGAAGTGGCCTGTGTGGTCTCGCATGAAGACAATCAGGACTGTTCCGTCGTCACCCCCGCGACCTTCTCCGCCCGCATTCGCGTCGTGAAAACCGGCGCATTTTCTACGGCGGTCACCTGTCATCATTGTGAAGATGCGCCCTGCGCCCGGGTTTGCCCGGTCGGTGCCATCAGCCCGCAAAATGGCGCGGTCATCGTTGAACAATCCCGCTGTATTGGCTGTAAAAGTTGCATGATCGCCTGCCCATTTGGCGCCATGCAGGTCACGGTGATGAATGAGCGGGCGCAGGCGCTGAAGTGCGATTTGTGCCAGCACCGCGAAAACGGCCCGGCCTGCGTCGACGCCTGCCCGACCAAGGCGATTCAGTGTGTAAGCCCTGCGCGGCTGCGCGAAACTCGCCTGCAAAGCCTGCTAATTTAAATCGTTAAAATTCCATGTCACCGTCAGGCTGTAGCGCCAACTGCGTTTATCGCTGTCGTAGGGTTTATCGCCGGTGGGGCGCGCCGCCTCCAGCGACAACGAGTAGTGGCGGTTATCCCCGAACATGACCCCGGCGGCAACGGAGCTCAAACGCTGCTGCCGGTAACCCGGTTGGTTGAACCTGGTGCGCGCGCTGTCCGCCAGAATGTACGGCTGCACGGTCGCCAGCCACTTGCTCTCTTTGCGCATATGCAAGTAACGCAGTTCAAGCTGGCCGCCATAACCATAATCGCCGCTCGCTTCGCCGTCCTGATAACCGCGCCCGAAACGTTGTGCGCCAAAGTTGGTGCGTTCCGCTTCGGGCAAATTATTATCCGACCAGTCGCCTTCCAGCGAGGTGGATAAACGCCATGTTTCGGCGGGCAACCAGGCGGCGTCGACTGTGGCTTTCCAGCGCGTAAAATCCAAATCAATGCCGCTGCCGGGTGAGGTGTCCGCACCCGCGCCGTCGATCCCCTGGCGCAAGGTCAGGTTCCCCGCGAGGCTCGTTTTCTCGAAACCACGAAAACCGCTCACCCCGAATTCCAGCGCCGGGTAGCGGGTGTTCTGTCTCTGCTCGCCGAGATCGCGCGTTTGCCCAAAACCGCGCGCCCGCAGGCGGTAGTCATTGCGCCTGTCCGTATAATCCACGCCACCTAAAACGCTGACCTGTTTTTGCCGGGTCAGCAACAGCGGGTAACCAAAACTGATGCCGCCGTTGTATTGCGTGCTTTTTTGCCGCGCATCGACCGCAATACCGCCAGGCAAGTAGAGCAGGGGATCGTAGTCGTTTGGGTCATCGCGATAAAGGCTACCTTTCACCTGCATGCTCAGCCCTTCGTCGTTGAGAAACTGCTGATAGTTCATGCCGAGATAGCGCTGTTCGCTGCGCTTACCGAGCGGCAAAAACGCGGCGATGCCAAGTTGATCGCCATAACTTGTGAGGTTGCTTAGCGAGCCGTTAACCAGCGCCAGGTTCTGCCCTTTGCGGGTGTCCAGCGTTGAAGAGATATCCCAAATATGCGGCTGGGTGGCGATGGCTTGCATCACGGCGGCGCCGTAAATGTTTTTCGGCAATTGCGCGTTAACGTCGACTTTCGTGCCGGGCGTGCGCGTCATTAGTTGGCTGTAGCGATCAAACGTGTCCTGCGACAGCGGCTTTTCATCCATCACCTTTTTCGCCAGGCGTTTTAAGCGTTCCGCACTGTTCGCGTTGTCGCTTTTGATGTTGCTGCGTGCGATATAGCCCTCCACCAGAATGATTTTTATCGTGCCACCGTGAAAATTATTATCCGGCAGCCAGGCGTAAGAGAGCGGGTAGCCATCCTCGCGATAACGTGCGGTGATCGCATTGGCGAGGTCGATGATGGTTTTGAGCGGCACCGTTTTGTTGGCGTAGGGCGCAAAGGGAATAAGCAGCGATTTCAATGGGTAGACCGTGCCACCGATAAACTGGATATGTTTCACCAGCACTGGGGTTTCTGGCGTCAGTGTGCTGTCGGGTTTCGCAACCGTCACTTTGGGCGCAGGGGCAGGTTCGGCATTCGGTTCAGGGATATTTTTCGACGGCTTCGACGGATTGGCCGAATCGACAATCGAAGGCAGCGTATCCGCGCGGGCAATGGCCAGCAAAGCAGTGCACAGCACTACGGCGCAAAATGGGCGTTTCATCACGTCGTCCCTTTGATGTTCCCTCCACGGGAGGGCGAAAGTGTTGCTGTGAAGAGGTGCCCCCAGGCGGGGGCACAAAAGTACTGATTACTGAGCGGGTCTTAGAATGCCGCCAACCAGACCGGACAAACCGCCGGTCGGGCTGGTGGTGGTTCCACTGGTGTTGGTATTGCTTGTCACGCCCGCCGTTAACCCGGCGGTCAGGCTATTGACGGTGGTATTCACATTCGCCAGCACGCCGGTTTTGTTGGCATCAACTGACGCATCCGCTGAAATGCCGCCGTTGCTGGCTGTGCTGCCCGATGTGGTTGTCGGTTTCACTAACCCGCCAACGTCCGTGACGGTCTGGCCGACATTTTGCACCACCTGGCCGACGCCATTCAGGCCGGAATTGCTGCCGCTGATGTTAGTGCCCACACCGCTCACGCCGTTGCCCACAGTGGTCAGCAGATTATTGACCGGTGTGCCGAGTCCGGTTTTGGTGCCGACGCCTTGCGTCACGCGTTCCACGCCGCCGACGGTGTTGTTCACAAGCGTTGTTGCGCCCGTAGTGACACGCGCCACATCGGGGCTGGCGACCACATTGGTCAGCGAGTTGCCGGTGGTGGTCACCACCTGGCCGGTACTGTCAACGATCGCGCCCGCGGCGGCGGTCACCGGGCTAAGACGAGAGTTCGCAGTCGTGCTGGCGAGGTTGGTACCGACACTGGAAACGGTGTTACCGACTACCGCGAGGGTGTTGGTCGCGCCTTGTACGGTCGTGCCGACGCCGTTCGGGTTGTCAGGATCGCCGATACCGCTCGCGACCCCGTTACCGGCCGTTTCAACGGCGGCGCCAAGACCACTGACGGTGGTGGAAACGGTCGAGGTCACCGGGTTGTCGTTCGGTAACTGGCTGCCGAGGCTGGACAATGTGCCGCCGACGCTGTTGACGGTCGAACCGGTGTCGCTGATCAGCGTGCTGACGGCAGAAGTGGAGGCGGTTGAACCACCGTCTGTCCCCCCTGTGCCGTCCGTGCCATTGTTGCCACCGCTGCTGCCATTCCCGGCAGTACTTCCATCAGAACCGCTTCCGGTGGAGCCTGAAGAGTCAGTACCGGTGGTTGGGTCGTTATTGGCTGACGAATGGGATCCGCCGCCACTCCCGCTACAGGCTGATAATGAGAAAGCGAGAAGTACCGCCACCGCAATGACATTGAGGTGGCTAATTTTATTAGTAGCCATAATGAGACTCCACTGAATAAAAACGCCGGACGGCGTATTAAAAAGTGTAAGTCGCATTTTCGGACCGGCAATGTCGACCTGTTAATATTTTGCAAAAAATTGCAAAATTATGATTATTCCTAAAAATTTAACAGGTGTTCGTATAATATATTTTTATTTTCAATAAGATATGCATTACTGCCAAGCGTGCGTTGTAGCTAACTTCTTTTAATTAAAGCTATTTTCTTTACGATTTGAATAACGCGACGCGTCACGCCATTAATATTTGTTAAACGCATTAATTTTATTCTGCAGAATATATCCATGAAAAAACATCACGCTATTTTAAATAGCCGCAATGTTCGTGTAGTTAATCATTTGACGATAAAAAAGCCATCATGACGATGGCTTGATTTTTAATTTCAGGCGCTGTGTTCTTGCCAGGCCTTCTCAATTTCTTCGGCAAGGATTTTCACTCCCGCTTCGATCAGGTCCGGTTCTGGCACGTAGTTCATCCGCATGCACTGATGCGTGTGCGGCCAGGGTTTATCAAGGCCAGGGAAGAAGTAGTTGCCCGGCACCATCAGCACGCCGCGTTTTTTCAGGCGCTGATACAGCAGCTCGGTGCTGATCGGCAGATCTTTAAACCACAGCCAGAGGAAAATGGCGCCCTCAGGTTTGTGAATCAGGCAGCGCTCCTCCGGGAGATAACGGCGCAGCGTGGCGATAGTTTCCTGCACCCGCTGGTAGTAAAACGGCTTGATCACCTCTTCGGACAGGCGCAGCAGATCATTACGGTTGATCATCTCGCACATCATGGCAGGCCCGATGCCGCCAGGTGCCAGGCTAATAATGCCGTTCATATTACGGATCGCGGAGATAACTTTGTCATTGGCGATGATAATGCCGCAGCGGCTGCCCGGCAGGCCCAGCTTCGATAAGCTCATGCAGAGAATGATATTCGGGTTCCACAACGGGCGCGCTTCGCTAAAGATAATGCCAGGGAAGGGCACGCCGTAGGCGTTATCAATAACCAACGGAATGTTGTGTTGATTGGCCAGCACATCCAGCTTCATCAACTCTTCGTCGGTGATGACGTTGCCCGTTGGGTTGGTGGGGCGCGAGACGCAAATCATGCCGGTCTCTTCGCCAATGTGCAGATGTTCGAAATCGACGTGATATTTGAACTGGCCTTCCGGTAGCAGTTCGATATTCGGGCGCGCCGAGACGAACAAATCCTCTTCTAGCCCGGAATCGGCGTAGCCAATGTACTCCGGCGCCAGCGGGAACAGCACTTTTCTGGAGCTTCCATCGGCGCGGCGGCCAGCAAACAGATTGAACAAGTAGAAAAACGCGCTCTGGCTGCCGTTTGTCAGTGCAATATTCTGCGGTTCAATATCCCAACCTAATTCTTCACGAAGCATAGCGGCCAGGGCCGTTAATAGCTCGGTTTTGCCTTGCGGGCCGTCATAATTGCACAGCGCATCAGTCGCTTTGCCGTTTTCCACCATCTCCTGGAGCAGGTTGTGGAAGTAATCGGTCATGGCCGGGATTTGTGCCGGGTTTCCGCCGCCAAGCATGATGGCGCCAGGGGTGCGTAAACCGTCGTTGAGATCCTCCATCAGGCGCGTAATGCCTGAGTGGCGGGTAAATTTGTCGCCGAAAAGTGAAAATGTCATTGCTACTGCCTGTCGGGCTGCGGGTCAAAGTGGCTAACCATAGCGCTCTCAACGGCGGGGTGCAAATCACGCTTCGGCGGAGTTTATCCCCGTTAGTTCCTGGAAATTCTGATTTTACAGAATAATGTCCTGAAATTTGCTTTATCACTCAGCGCGGCGCCAGCCCGGCCCAGACGACCATCACTTTGTCCTCGCCGTGTTCGCGAACAAAACCGTAACCCTGCGGTAAATCAAGCGTGGTTTGCTTACCTGCGCCGAGCGCGGGGTGGCGCGCGCGGAACTGGCCCAACGTTTGCCAGTGGCGCAGGCTGGCGGCGGCTTTGCCGTTCAGATCGTCCCAGTTCATGTCCGATCGCGTGCCTTGCAAAGGATCCGATCCGGTTGCGCCAAAGGGACGTGCGGATTCGTCGCCGTAAAAGATCTGCACCGCGCCGGGCGCCAGCAACAACAGTTCCGCCGCTTGCTGGCCGCCTTCGCGGAACAGGCGCGTATCGTGCGACGAAAGATAACTGAGGATGTTAAAGCGTTGCAGCTTGTCGGCCATTTGCTGCCAGACACTGTCCATATTGGCGAGGCAAGATACCGCGCTGGCAGCCTGTTCCTGATAATCGAAATTGATCATCGCGTCGAAACCATGGCCGTAGTAAGCGCTTTGCATAACGCCGTGGCCCCAGGATTCACCGGTCATCCAGAACGGCGCATCATCGATTTTTTTCTGCGGGTTGGCCTTTTTCCACGCGGCCAGCGCTTGAGTCGCCTGCGTTTTTAGCTGCTGCCAGGCGTCCAGTTCGACATGTTTGGCGGTATCCACGCGAAAACCGTCAATGCCGTAATCGCGCACCCATTGGCTCAGCCAGTGGGTCAGGTAATCGCGCGGTGTGTACCCGGCGATTTCCCGCGCGGCAGTATCGGGTTTATGGCGATAAAAAACAGGTAGCCCGGAAGGCGTGGTGGATTCGGTTTTCAGATCCGGTAAAAAGGACAGCGACAGGGTCAGATCGTCAAAACCGGGGTTGTCGTAATCGCCAATATCGGTGCGGATCCAGTTTTTGCCCCACCAGTTTTGCCACGCCGTTTTATCGCTGAAGTTGATGTAATCATTAAAGCTGTGCCAGCTCTGCCCGGCACCGGGTTTCCAGTCCGTCCAGTGCTCGCCGAGGATTTTCTGGCGTTCCTCCTCTTTCAGATACAGCGCGCCAAACTGATACGTTTGCATATCGGCAAGCGTGGCGTAGCCGGTGTGATTCATTACGACATCAAACAGCACGCGAATGCCGCGCCGGTGCGCTTCATCGACTAATGTGCGCAGGTCATTTTCGTCGCCCATATTGGCGTCAAGACGTGTCCAGTCCAGCGTGTAATAACCGTGGTACGCGTAATGCGGGAAGTCGCCTTTGGTGCCGCCGCCCACCCAACCGTGGATCTGCTCCAGCGGCGAGCTTATCCACAGCGCGTTAACGCCAAGCTGCTGCAAATAATCGAGTTTGCTGGTCAGGCCTTTCAGATCACCGCCGTGAAACGTGCCGATCTCCTGCATACCGTCTTTGTGCCGCCCGTAGTTGTTGTCATTCGACGGATCGCCGTTTACAAAACGGTCGGTAAGCACGAAATAGACCGTGGCGTTATGCCATTGAAACGGTGCCGCACTTTGCGTTTGCGCGTTTTCCAGCAGTAAAAGCCCGTCACTTTCTGGCGCGGGTTGCAGGGTGATTTTCCCGTCGCGCACGGTTGCGGTTTGCTGGCTGTAAAAATCGCGCACCACGCTGCCTTCCGGGAAGGTGTCACCCACCGACACGGTCAGCGGTTTATCACTGCGAACCGGGCACTGGCGCGCAACAGCGGCGGGAGTCTCCGTTGTTGACGTTTTGACACTCAGCAGCAACGTCGGTGTACCGGAGCGGGTATCGACCTGCACCTGGTATTCGCCATCGCGGAAAATCCGCCATTGTGGCGCGCTGTCATTGCAAGGCATCAGCGAGAGCATCTGGTTCAGTTTGATGCCGTTGGCAGGCTGCCAACACTGCTGGCCTTGTTGCAGGGTGATGGGCTGCGATCCTCTTTTCAGTGCCGCCTGGCTGCGCCAAACGCCGGTGCCGTCATCGCTCAACGGGGGAAAACCGGTAGCGGACCAGTCGGCGCAAGCAAGGCCTGGCAGCAGCAACAGCAGAAAAGCGGCGTGTTTCATCGGATGTCCCCGTGACGGCGATTTTCCCCAGTTTGCCAGCCTGTTGCGGTGGTTAACTCATCCTCTTTGCGTTCTCGCCAGGGAGGAGAACTCAGGGTGAGCGATAACGCACTTACTGTTGCTGTGGATTTGCGATAACAGCCACATTTATCGAAAGCTGTGCAATTTATATGCAGTTTACCCGTGACATGGTTTCGGAATTGGATTATTTCTGTACGTGCTCTTACAGGGTAGTTTTGGTACACTTTGCGATTCAGCTCGCAAAATCACGCATAAGAGAAGGTGTTGGAATGTTCATATCCGACCAGGAGACCTAATGATATCGATACCCATGCGACGACCTGGGGCGACGATACTCATGTTTTTCACCCTGATATTTTCGGGTGGAGTGCTGGCAAAGACCCACACAGAAACAACGAGTTACGAAGCCCACGTCACTAAGGCAAGCGTAAATAAACAGGCAAGCAGTAAACAAGAGTATTCTCGCAATAGTGTAAAAAGCAGTTCACTTCCTGATTTGCGAAAATACCCTTCCGGAACACCAAGAAAAAAAGCGTTTCTCCGGACAGTAATGCCTTATATCACCAGCAAAAACTCAGCGATTACCGCCGAGCGTAACTGGTTGCTTACCAAGCAATACGACAGCCAATGGTCGCCTGCCGAGCGCACGCGTCTGAAGGATATTGCCAAACGCTACAAAATCAGCTGGTCTGGCAATACACGCCGTATTCCGTGGAACACTCTGCTTGAACGGGTAGACATTATCCCGGACAGCATGGTCGCTACCATGGCGGCGGCGGAAAGCGGTTGGGGTACCTCCAAACTGGCGCGTAACAATAACAACCTGTTCGGCATGAAATGCGCAAAAGGGGCTTGTAAAAACGGGCCAGGTAAAGTGAAAGGGTACTCTCACTTTGAGACCGTGCAGGAGTCGGTAGACGCTTACGTGACCAACCTGAACACACATGCCGCATACAACTCTTTCCGTAAGTCTCGCGCCCAGTTGCGCAAGGCAGACCAGGAAGTGACGGCGACCAATATGATTCATAAGCTGAAGGGTTACTCAACCCGTGGCGCGAGTTACAACAACTACCTGTTTGCTATGTACCAGGACAACCAGCAGTTAATCGCCGCCCATATGTAATCATCTGATGCTGAAAATAAAACGCCTTCCAACCGGAAGGCGTTTTTGTTTGCGCTAAATAAGGATTTCGCTATAGCGGTCGCGATAGTCTTTTGGCGTGCTGTCGTACTCTTTGCGAAACACGGAATAGAAATATTGCAGCGACGGGTAGCCGCACATCTGCGAGATTTCGTTGATGGAGAGCGACGTGGAGATCAGCAGGCTGCGCGCTTTTTCCAGTTTCTCCGCGTGAATCACCGCGTGAATCGTCTCCCCCACCTCTTCTTTAAAGCGCTTTTCCAGGTTCGAACGTGAGATGCCCACCGCGTCCAGAACCTGATCTACTTTGATACCTTTGCAGGCGTGGTTGCGAATGTAGTGCATGGCCTGGATCACCGCCGGGTCGTTGAGCGAGCGGTAATCCGTTGAGCGCCGCGCAACCACCCGCACCGGCGGCACCAGCAAACGTTGCAGCGGCATGGCTTCGTTATCAAGCAGTCGATGAAGCAGTTTTGCCGCCTGGTAGCCCATTTGCCGCGTTCCCTGAGCAACGGAAGAGAGCGCGACGCGCGAGAGATAGCGGGTGAGTTCTTCGTTATCAATGCCAATCACGCACAGCTTTTCCGGCACCGGAATATGCAAATGGTCGCAGACTTGCAAAACGTGGCGCGCGCGCGCGTCGGTCACGGCGATAATCCCGGTTTGCGGCGGTAGGGTTTGCAGCCAGTCCGCCAGCCGGTTTTGCGCGTGCTGCCAGTTTTCTGGCGCGGTAGTCAGCCCCTGATACACCACGCCACGGTATTTTTCCTGCGCCACGAGCTGGCAAAACGCGTATTCGCGCTCGGCAGCCCAGCGTTTGCCACTGGAGGCCGGCAGGCCGTAAAAGGCAAAACGGTGCACGCCTTTCTCTTTTAAATGCAGAAATGCGCTTTCCACCAGCGCGTAGTTATCGGTGGCGATGTAGTGCACCGCCGGGTAGTGGTCGGGGGTGTGATAAGAACCGCCGACGCCGACAATCGGCACATCGACATCCGCCAGCAGATGTTCAATTTCACTGTCGTCGTAATCGGCGATCACGCCGTCGCCAAGCCACTCTTTGATGTTTTCGATGCGCGCGCGAAAGTCTTCCTCAATGAAAATATCCCACTCAGATTGCGACGCCTGCAAATACTCACCCACCCCTTCGACGACCTGGCGGTCATAGGCTTTATTTGCGTTAAATAACAATGTGATGCGATGGCGCTTTTCAAACATGTTGGTTCGCTTCCTGACTTTGCATCAGTTCTGATTACCATATTCATGACACCGCCGGATAAAAATAATCCGGCAGTGTGACAGCGCCCGTATTCGCCTCCCCCTCAGGCCCGGCGTTTGGTGGCGGAATCCATCCACACGGCCAGCAGTAAAATGGCGCCTTTAACGATGTATTGCCAGAACGTCGGCACGTCCATCATGCTCATGCCATTATCCAGCGAGGCCATAATGAATGCGCCCATCACGGCCCCGGCAACGCTGCCGATACCGCCCGCCAGGCTGGTACCGCCAATGACGCAGGCGGCAATGGCGTCCAGTTCCGCGATATTCCCCGCCGAGGGGGAACCGGCGCCGAGACGCGAGCTAAGGATCAAACCGGCAATTGCCACCATCAACCCGTTGATGGCAAACACCGCCAGCTTGTTGCGCTCGACGTTAATACCGGAAAGCCGCGCCGCTTCGAGGTTGCCGCCAATCGCGTAGATGCGGCGGCCAAAAGCGGTACGCGTCGCCATAAACATCCCGGCCAGCAGCAGAAAAGCGAGCAATAACACCGGTGTCGGCACACCACGGTAATCATTCAGCAGCCAGATTGCGCCGAGCACGATCACCGCGATAATCGCCTGGCGACCCACCACGTTACTGGAGGACGAGGTTGCTAACCCCAGCGTCTGGCGGCGCATACGTCCGCGCCATTGCCAGAGCACAAAGGCGACCAGCCCCAACGCACCGACGCCAAAACCGATGCCGTCCGGCAAATAGCTCTGCCCGATTTGCGACATCGCCGCGCTGGTGGGCGAAACGGTGGTGCCGTTGGTGATACCGATCAGCACGCCGCGAAAGGCCAGCATCCCGGCGAGAGTGACAATAAACGACGGCACTTTACGGTACGCCACCCACCAGCCATTCCACGCGCCGAGCAGCAGGCCGAGCACCAGCGTCACCACCACGGTAAGCGGCAGCGGCCAGCCCAGCCAGACGTCGAAAATCGCCGCCGCGCCGCCCAGCAAGCCCATCATCGAACCGACGGAAAGGTCGATTTCGGCGGAGATGATCACAAACACCATGCCCACCGCCAGGATGCCGGTAATGGCGGTCTGGCGCAGCAGGTTAGAGATATTGCGTGCGCTCAGGTAGGCGCCATCGGTCATGCCGGTAAAAAACAGCATGATCACCACAATGGCGGCAAGCATGACAAACACTTGCAGGTTGAGGGATTTCAGCCCGGAGAACGCCCCCGGCGATGCGGTGGTTAACTTAATTTCAGACGGGTTGCTTTTCGACATGATGTTCGCTCCTCAGCGCCGCTTCCATGACCTGCTCCTGGGTCAAATTACGATTGATGAGATCGGCTTTTAGCTTGCCTTCATGCATTACCAGTACCCGATCGCTTAAGCCCAGCACTTCGGGCAGCTCGGATGAAATAACAATGACGGCGATCCCCTGCTGCACCAGTTGGTTAATCAGTTTGTAGATTTCATATTTCGCGCCAATATCGATGCCGCGCGTCGGCTCATCCAAAATCAAAATGCGCGGGTTGAGTAACAGGCAGCGGGCGAGGATCGCTTTTTGCTGATTGCCGCCGCTCAGCCGACCAATCGCCAGTTCCGGCGACGACGTTTTCACCTTCAGGCGTTGAAGCGATTGCAGAATGCAGGCTTGCTCGGCGGCGTCATCCAGGCTGCTGAGCGCGCCGGTAAACTGGTTGAGCGCCGCGAGCGTAATGTTCTTGCCCACCGCCATCACCGGCACAATGCCGTCTTTTTTGCGATCTTCCGGCACCATCGCGATGCCATGTTCGATAGCCTGCTGGCAGTGATTGATGTGTACGGGTTTGCCATCCAGAAAGATTTTTCCCTCCCAACGTCCCGGCCAGACGCCAAACAGGCACTGCACGGCTTCGGTGCGCCCGGCACCCACCAGCCCTGCAATGCCGAGGATCTCGCCGCGTTTCAGGCTAAAGGAGATATCGTTGACGCGTTTGATATGGCGGTTAACCGGGTGCCAGGCGGTCAAATGCTCGACGCGCAGGATCTCTTCGCCTGTGGTATGCGGTTCGCTGGGGTACAGCGCGGTCAGCTCGCGACCCACCATCATGGTGATGATGTCGTCTTCACTCATCCCGGCTGCGTCGCGCGTCCCGATATGCTGGCCGTCGCGAATCACGCAAATCACATCAGAAATCGCTTTCACTTCGTTAAGCTTGTGGGAAATGTAGATGCAGGCGATATCGTGGTTGCGCAGGTCGCGAATGATATCCAGCAGAACGGCGGTTTCTTGCTCGGTGAGCGATGCGGTGGGTTCATCAAGAATCAACAGCCGCACTTGCTTGTTCAGCGCTTTGGCGATTTCCACCAGTTGCTGCTGCCCAAGCCCTAAATCGCCGACGCGAGTATCCGGCGAAATCGCCAGGCTCACCTGTTTGAGCAGTTTCTCGCAGCGCAACGTCATCATGTCGTAGTCCATCACGCCGTGGCGGGTAATTTCCGTGCCGAGAAAGATGTTTTCCAGCACGGTCAGGTGCTTCACCAGCGCCAGTTCCTGGTGAATGATGGCAATCCCTTTGCGCTCGGTGTCGCGAATATGGCTGGCCTGCAAGGTTTCGCCTGCGAAGAGAATTTCCCCTTCATAGCTGCCCGCCGGGTAGATGCCACACAGCACTTTCATCAGCGTGGATTTACCAGAACCGTTCTCGCCGCACAGCGATAACACCTCACCGGCGTTAAGGTGCAGGCTGACATTATCAATCGCCTTTACCACGCCAAAGGCTTTGGTAATGTTCTTCATTTCGAGTAAATAAGGCATGGCTGCTCCACGTTGTTCGCTGGTCCGACAGCGCCTGAAAGGCAGGACGATCGGCGCGCCTGGTACAACTGCAGGCGCGTCGCGGGTTTCAGAGCTGGTTCTTCTGGTGGAAGCCGTCTTTGATGACCGTTGCGTCAATGTTGTCTTTGGTGACTTCAATCGGCGTCAGCAAACGGGCAGGGACATCTTTCAGGCCGTTGTTCAGCGAAGAGTCCGCTTTTGGCTGCTGGCCGTTACCCAGTTCAACGGCAATTTCCGCTGCGGTATTCGCCAATTGCGTAATCGGTTTGTAGACCGTCATCGTCTGGCTACCGTTAATCAGCCGTTTCACGCCTGCCAGGTCGGCATCCTGACCGGAAATCGCCACTTTTCCTGCCAGCCCCTGCGCGCTCAGTGCCTGAATCGCACCGCCTGCCGTGGCATCGTTTGAGGCGACAACCGCGTCGATTTTGTTGTTATTGGCCGTCAGCGCGTTTTCCATTATTTTCAGCGCATTTTCCGGTAGCCAACCATCGACCCACTGGTCACCGACAATTTTTATTTTTCCGCTATCAACATAGGGTTTTAATACTTTCATTTGCCCGGCGCGGAACAGCTTGGCGTTATTATCCACCGGTGAGCCGCCCATTAAGAAATAATTACCCTGAGGAACTTTATTAACGAGGCTTTGCGCCTGTAATTCCCCAACTTTTTCATTGTCGAAGGAAATATAGAAATCGATGTCAGCATTATTAATCATGCGGTCATAAGCCAGGACTTTAATTCCTTCTTGCTTGGCTTCTTTAACGACATTACTTAATACCTGGCCGTTATAGGGAATAATAACCAGCACATCGACGCCGCGGTTAATCATATTTTCTATCTGCGACATCTGCGTTTCTTCATTCCCGTTGGCGGACTGGACAAACACACTGGCGCCGAGCGATTCGGCTTTTTTAACAAAAATGTCGCGGTCTTTTTGCCAGCGCTCAAGGCGCAGATCGTCAATCGCCATGCCGATTTTGACCTCTTTGGCGTGGCCGACTACGCTGGCAAGCAGCAGGGAAGCGCAGAGTGTAAGGCAAAGATTCTTTATCTTCATAATAGTAATACCTTTTGTAGGGTGGTGAGCGAGATAAAAGAAACATGCACTGCTTTGGACGAGCAAATTCTTAACGCAGAATGGTGAGCTGGCAATTACAGATTTTAATCCGGGCGTTACGTTTTTTGGTTTATTTGCTGATTTATGACCTCGATCTTATTTTAAAAAAAACAAAAATGGTTTTGCATAAAAAGCAGGAAAGCGCGCCGCAGCAACTGTTTCTGTTATTTTGCGAGCTAGCGCACGTTTGCGCATTCTCTCAATGGCAGTGTGAAATAACGTAATTGAGCAAGGCTCAGAGAGAATCCAGTATTAGCTCAGATATGTACACTCGCCAATGGAGCTCATTATGCAAGCTTATTTCGACCAGCTGGAACGGGTTCGTTATGAAGGCCCAAAAACCACGAATCCTTTAGCGTTTCGTCATTACAACCCGGATGAGTTAGTGCTCGGTAAGCGCATGGAAGATCACCTGCGTTTCGCCGCCTGCTACTGGCACACCTTTTGCTGGAATGGCGCGGATATGTTCGGTGTTGGCTCTTTTGACCGCCCGTGGCAGCAGCCAGGCGAGGCGATGGCGCTGGCGAAACGAAAAGCCGATGTCGCGTTCGAGTTTTTCCATAAGCTGAATGTGCCGTTTTACTGCTTCCATGACGTGGATATTTCCCCGGAAGGCGCCTCACTGAAAGAGTACCTGAACAACTTCGCGCAAATGGTCGATGTGTTTGGTGAAAAACAGCAACAGAGCGGCGTGAAGCTGCTGTGGGGCACGGCGAACTGCTTTACTAATCCGCGTTACGGCGCCGGTGCAGCGACGAACCCGGATCCTGAAGTGTTCAGTTGGGCGGCGACCCAGGTGGTGAGCGCCATGAACGCCACCCATAAACTCGGCGGTGAAAACTATGTGCTGTGGGGCGGTCGCGAAGGGTATGAAACCCTGCTGAACACCGATCTGCGCCAGGAGCGCGAGCAGATCGGCCGCTTTATGCACATGGTCGTTGAGCACAAACATAAAATTGGTTTTCACGGCACGTTGTTAATCGAGCCAAAACCGCAGGAGCCAACCAAGCACCAGTACGATTATGACGCCGCCAACGTGTATGGCTTCCTGAAACAGTTCGGTCTGGAAAAAGAGATCAAACTGAACATCGAAGCGAACCACGCGACGCTGGCGGGCCACTCTTTCCACCATGAAATCGCCACGGCTATCGCGCTCGGGCTGTTCGGTTCGGTGGATGCGAACCGCGGCGATCCGCAGCTCGGCTGGGATACCGACCAGTTCCCGAACAGCGTCGAAGAGAACGCGCTGGTGATGTATGAAATCCTCAAAGCGGGCGGTTTCACTACCGGTGGCCTGAACTTTGACGCCAAAGTGCGCCGCCAGAGTACCGATAAATACGATCTTTTCCACGGCCATATCGGCGCGATGGACACCATGGCGCTGGCGTTAAAAGTCGCGGCTCGCATGGTGGAAGATGGCGAATTAGATAAACGCGTCGCCAAGCGTTACGCCGGCTGGAATGGTGAACTGGGCCAGCAAATTTTGCAGGGGCAGCTTAGCCTGGCGGAGCTGGCGAAGTACGCTGAACAGCAGAACCTGGCACCGCGTCATCAAAGTGGTCACCAGGAACAACTGGAAAATCTGGTCAATTATTATCTTTTCGATAAGTAACCGGCGCTGCGCGGCAAAGTCAAAAAGGAGTGGTCACTATGTATATCGGGATCGATCTCGGTACCTCAGGCGTGAAGGCGATCCTGCTCGGTGAGCAGGGCGATGTGTTGGCCTCCCATACGGAAAAACTCAGCGTATCTCGCCCACACCCGCTGTGGTCGGAGCAAGATCCTGAAAGCTGGTGGCAGGCGACAGACCGCGCCATTCAGGCGCTCGGCGCGGCGCATTCGCTTCAACAGGTGAAGGCGATGGGTCTGGCCGGGCAGATGCACGGCGCGACGCTGTTGGATAACGAAAATCGCGTGTTGCGTCCGGCCATTTTGTGGAATGACGGTCGCTGCGGCGAAGAGTGCCAGCTTCTGGAAGCACAGGTGAAAAATTCCCGCGCCATTACCGGCAACCTGATGATGCCCGGTTTTACCGCGCCGAAGCTGCTGTGGGTTCAGCGGCATGAACCGGACATCTTCGCGAAAGTGGCGAAGGTCCTGCTGCCAAAAGATTTCCTGCGTCTGAAAATGACCGGCGTATTCGCCAGCGATATGTCAGACGCAGCGGGCACCATGTGGCTGGATGTGGCGAAACGCGACTGGAGCGACGACATGCTGGCGGCTTGTTCGCTCTCGCGCAGCCATATGCCCGCGCTGTTTGAGGGGAGTGAGATCACCGGCGAACTGCTGCCAGACGTGGCCCGACGCTGGTCGATGCCGGTTGTGCCGGTGGTGGCTGGCGGTGGCGATAACGCGGCTGGCGCGGTGGGTGTTGGCATGGCGGATGCGGGTCAGGCGATGCTGTCGCTGGGAACCTCCGGCGTTTACTTCGCCGTCAGCGAAGGGTTTCTCAGTAAACCTGAAAGCGCGGTGCACAGCTTTTGCCATGCGCTGCCGGGGCGCTGGCATCTCATGTCGGTGATGCTCAGCGCGGCATCGTGCCTTGACTGGGCGGCAAAACTGACCGGTTTAGAGTCGGTGCAGGCGTTGATTAACGCGGCGGAACAGGCGGATGAAAACGCCGGGGATCTGTGGTTCTTACCTTATCTTTCCGGCGAGCGTACGCCGCATAACAACCCGCAGGCGAAAGGTGTGTTCTTTGGCCTGACCCATCAGCACGGGCAGGGGGAACTGGCCCGCGCGGTGCTGGAAGGCGTGGGTTATGCGCTGGCGGACGGCATGGATGTAGTGCATTCGTGTGGTGTCGCGCCGCAAAGTATTACGCTTATCGGCGGCGGTGCGCGCAGTGCCTGGTGGCGGCAAATGCTGGCGAATATCAGTGGATTGCAGCTGGATTACCGCACCGGTGGCGATGTCGGCCCGGCACTCGGCGCGGCGCGTCTGGCGCAAATCGCCGTTAACCCGCAAACGCCGCTGACAACATTACTGCCGCAACTGCCCATTGAGCAGCAGCACGTCCCGGATGCAGAACGCCATGCTCATTACGCGTCGCGGCGCGAGACATTCCGGCGCATCTACCAGCAACTTTTGCCCTTAATGTCCTGACCTTTTCGGCCCCCGCGTAAACGGTGGGCCGGAATCAACCTGAGGTTGTCCTTTTTTGGTCTTAGCAGGTAACGAACTCCTTGCCAGAATAGCGTTATGCCCACTGAGTAAGGAGTCCTGAAATGTCACGTACCGCCCTTATCAACATCGACACCCAGCAATCATTTTTCCACCGTGAATATTGGCAGGAAAGCGATTTTCCCGCCTTCCAAAAGGCGATTTCCGCGCTGATCGACGGCTGCGAAGCGCGCGGCGTGCCGGTGGTGGATATCTTTCATGTCTCCGACAGCGGCCCGTTTTCCCTTGAAAGTGGGTTCGTTGCGCCGATGCCATTCCTCAAACACCAACCCGCAGTAACCTTCTACAAGCATGTACATAATGCTTTCACCGACACCGGTCTGGATCACTGGCTGCGCGAACGCGATATCAATCACCTGATCATTTGTGGTATCCGTACCGAACAGTGCTGCGAAACCACCGCCCGTGTGGCATCAGACCTGGGCTATCGCGTGACCTTTGTCAGCGAAGCGACGCTCACTTTTCCGATGACCCATAAAGGGGTTACGCTGGACTGCAACGCGCTGCGCCACCGCACAGAAACCGTGCTGGATGGGCGCTTCGCGGCGATTAACACTGTTCACGAAATTCTGGAAATGTAATGACGACTGATGTCTGGTTTGTGATGTTACCCGGCATGCTGGCGCTGGATATGACCGGCCCGGCGGAAACCTTCGCGCTGGCGGGGGATGCCTTTCGCCTGCATTACATCGGCCCAGAGACCGAGGTTTCCACGTCGATTGGCCTGACAATGGGCAACATTGCCCCGCTACCGGAAACCCTGCCGGAAGGCAGCCTGCTGGTATTGCCCGGCGTGGTTGATTCGTCTCGTTTATTCGACACGCTGCAAGCAGAGCAAATACGCCACTGGCTGATGCGCCTGCAACCGATGCTCCACAACCAGGCCATTTCTCTAATGTGTGTCTGTTCCGGTGCGGTGTTGGCGGCGAAAGCGGGTTTGCTGAATGGCATTCACTGCACGACGCACCATGATGTGATCGCGCGGTTAAGCGCGGCGGCACCAGCGGCGCTGGTGAAAGAGAACCGGATTTTTATTGAGGATCGCAGCATCTGGACCAGCGCGGGTATCACCTCGGGTATTGATCTCTCGCTGCATCTGATTAACCGTTTTTGCGGGCCAGAAACCGCGCTGGCGGTGGCGCGGGAAATGGTGGTCTGGTTCCGCCGTTCTGGTGATGACCCGCAGATTTCGCCGTGGCTGCGCTATCGCAACCATTTGCATCCGGCGGTTCACCGGGCGCAGGATGCGTTAACCGCCGAACCGCAAAAGGCGTGGCAACTGGGCGATATCGCCGAGCGGGCGCACGTTAGCCCGCGCCATTTGACGCGGCTGTTTCAGCAGCATTTGGGCATCAGCGTGCGTGACTATCTTGAGCAGCTTCGTCTGGTGATTGCGGAGCAGTGCTTGTTGCAGGGGCGCGGCGTGGAACAGGCGGCGCTGGCCGCCGGGTTCTCATCACCGCGCCAGTTACATCGGGCGCGGGCGCGAACAGTTAACTGACAAAACGCCGGCTGTCGATGCGTTGAACCAGCATCGACAACGCCAGGCTTGCCAGCAGGGTGGCGCTGAAAATCCATAAGACATCAAGCAATGGCCAGTTTTTTAGCTCAATGCCGCGCGTGCGCAGAGCGTGGATAATCAGCGCGTGAAAACCGTAAATGCCCAGCGAATGGCGCGAAATCAGTGCTAAACCGGGTAATGTGCGGCTATTAAGCGTGTTTTTCACCAGCGTAAACAGGGCGATGGCGCAGAGGAATACCAGCGGGCCGCAGTAAAGATACCAGGTATCGGCGAAGTTGCCGCGCCATTTCAGTTCATGGAGCGTGCCGTGCGAAATCGCCAGCACCGCCAGCACAAACACCGCCATACTCAGCCAGGTCAGCGCGCGTTTTTGTGTCTCCATCATGCCGATGGCGCGCCCCAGCATGGCGTACAAAATGTAGTAAACCGTGTCGCCGCTGATATAGAGATTGATTGGCAACCATTCAAAACCCCCCACCTTTTGCGTCACGGTGTTCGGGTTGGCGACCACGCCAATCACCACCACCAACGCCAGCAGCATTTTGCCGCTTAGCGCTTTTACCTGAATCAACGGCGAAACCAGGTAGATAACGATAATCGCGAAGAAAAACCACAAGTGATAGAACACCGGTTTTTGCAGCAGATTTTTCAGGGATAACTCACTGTTAATCGAGGTAAAGAGCACGATATAGAGCAGGGCGAGCGCGCTGTAAAAAGCAAGGCACAAGGCGATGCGCAAGAAGTGGCGCGGCTGGGCGCTGCGTTCGCCGAAAAAGAGATAGCCTGAAATCATGAAAAACAGCGGGACGCTGACGCGTGAGGCGGAATTGAGCAGGTTGGCGACATCCCAGTCGAAAGTGGTGATGCTCGCCGGGTTGGTAATGTACCAGGTGGTGGTGTGGATCATCACCACCATTAAACACGCTATCCCTCGCAGATTATCTATCCAGTGAATTTTCAACTGCATGAGCTCCTCTGTTTGACGTTAACGACAAAAAACCTCTGACTGGTAATTTATCTGGCTATCTCTTTGGATAATTCTGAGTTTTCCCGTTCTGGCTTGTGAGTTCTTCACAGTTTTGCACAATTGCCTTTCCTCCCTTTTAAAAATAACAGACAGCGAACGGGGCAGTAAAAAATGATGAAATATGTTGTCCCGGCGTTGATGTTGCTACTTGTTGGCTGCAGCGCATCCGAGGATCTCCCTGTACAGAAGGCGCAACAAGCGCGTATTGGCCCGGCGCACTCCCTGGATATGGAGCAGTTGTGCAGGCAAAATGCGGCGCATCGCTACAACACGGGCGTGCAGCAAATTGATGTCATCGGCTTTGAACACTATCAGGGAAGCTACGAAATGCGCGGCGTCACTCCGCGTCGCGAGGCGTTTGTTTGCGCTTTTGATACAGAAGGCCAATTTTTACATCTTTCGATGCGTTAACCGCGTGAATACGGCGCGTTGCCGCCTGCTTTTCCCAATTTTCCTGAAACAAACCCGTTTCATACTGTATATCTTGCAGTCAGCGGGTATACTGGGCGCTTCCTTTAAATCCACACGTATCCAGCACGAAATAATATGCAAAAGTTTGATACCCGGACCTTTCAGGGTCTGATCCTGACCTTACAGGATTATTGGGCTCGTCAGGGCTGCACCATTGTTCAACCTCTGGACATGGAAGTGGGTGCCGGCACCTCGCACCCAATGACCAGCCTGCGCGCGCTGGGGCCAGAACCGATGGCAACCGCGTATGTGCAACCTTCCCGCCGCCCGACCGACGGTCGTTACGGCGAAAACCCGAACCGCTTACAGCACTATTACCAGTTCCAGGTGGTCATTAAACCCTCTCCGGACAACATTCAGGAGCTGTACCTCGGGTCACTGAAAGAGCTGGGTATGGACCCGACCATTCACGATATTCGTTTCGTGGAAGATAACTGGGAAAACCCGACGCTGGGTGCCTGGGGGCTGGGCTGGGAAGTGTGGCTGAACGGCATGGAAGTGACGCAGTTCACTTACTTCCAGCAAGTCGGCGGCCTTGAGTGCAAACCGATTACCGGTGAAATCACCTACGGTCTGGAACGTCTGGCCATGTACATTCAGGGCGTAGACAGCGTTTACGACCTGGTCTGGAGCGACGGCCCGCTGGGTAAAACCACGTACGGCGACGTGTTCCATCAAAACGAAGTGGAGCAGTCCACTTACAACTTCGAATACGCGGATGTTGATTTCCTGTTCACCTGCTTCGAGCAGTATGAAAAAGAAGCGCAACAGCTGCTGGCGCTGGAAAACCCGCTGCCGCTGCCTGCGTACGAGCGCATTCTGAAGGCCGCCCATAGCTTCAACCTGTTGGATGCGCGTAAAGCCATCTCCGTCACCGAACGCCAGCGCTACATTCTGCGCATTCGTACGCTGACCAAAGCAGTCGCTGAAGCCTATTACGCTTCCCGTGAAGCCCTTGGCTTCCCGATGTGCAACAGAAATAAATAAGAGGCGGCCATGTCTGAGAAAACGTTCCTGGTGGAAATCGGCACCGAAGAGCTGCCACCAAAAGCACTGCGCAGCCTGGCCGAGTCCTTCGCTGCTAACTTTACCGCTGAACTGGATGCCGCCGGGGTTACCCACGGCGATGTACAGTGGTTCGCCGCGCCGCGTCGCCTGGCGCTGAAAGTGGCAAAACTTGCCGCATCGCAACCGGATCGCGAAGTTGAAAAACGCGGCCCGGCCATTGCCCAGGCGTTCGACGCCGAGGGTAAACCGAGCAAAGCGGCCGAAGGTTGGGCGCGCGGCTGCGGTATCACTGTCGATCAGGCCGAGCGTCTGACCACCGACAAAGGCGAATGGCTGCTGTACCGCGCCCATGTGAAAGGCGAAAGTGTGGAAGCGCTGTTGCCGAACATGGTTGCCACCTCTCTTGGTAAACTGCCTATTCCGAAATTGATGCGCTGGGGCGCGTCAGACGTGCAATTTGTGCGTCCGGTGCACACTGTTACGCTGCTGCTGGGCGACAAAGTCGTTCCGGCGACCATTCTCGGCATCGATTCCGATCGCGTGATCCGTGGTCATCGCTTTATGGGCGAGCCGGAATTCACCATCGACAACGCCGATCAGTACCCGCAAATCCTGCTGGAACGCGGCAAAGTCGTTGCTGACTATGCCGCGCGTAAAGCCAAAATCAAAGCGGATGCGGAAGACGCGGCACGCAAGATTGGCGGCAACGCCGATCTGAGCGACAGCCTGCTGGAAGAAGTCACGTCGCTGGTGGAATGGCCGGTGGTGCTGACCGCGAAGTTCGAAGAGAAATTCCTCGCCGTTCCGGCTGAAGCGCTGGTTTACACCATGAAAGGTGACCAGAAGTACTTCCCGGTGTATGGCAACGACGGCAAACTGCTGCCGAACTTTATCTTCGTCGCCAATATCGAATCGAAAGATCCGCAACAGATTATCTCCGGTAACGAAAAAGTGGTGCGCCCGCGTCTGGCAGATGCCGAGTTCTTCTTCAATACCGACCGCAAAAAACGCCTCGAAGATCACCTGCCGCGTCTGCAAACCGTGCTGTTCCAGCAACAACTGGGTACGCTGCGCGACAAGACCGACCGTATTCAGGCGCTGGCGGGCTGGATTGCCGGGCAGATCGGCGCGGATGTGAACCACGCGACGCGCGCGGGTTTGCTCTCCAAGTGCGATCTGATGACCAACATGGTGTTCGAATTTACCGACACCCAGGGCGTGATGGGCATGCACTATGCGCGTCACGACGGCGAAGCCGAAGACGTGGCCATTGCGCTGAACGAGCAGTATCAGCCGCGTTTTGCCGGTGATGAACTGCCGTCTAACCCGATCGCTTGCGCACTGGCGATTGCCGATAAGATGGACACCCTGGCGGGTATCTTCGGTATCGGTCAGCATCCGAAAGGCGATAAAGACCCGTTCGCACTGCGCCGTGCCGCGCTGGGCGTGCTGCGTATTATCGTTGAGAAGAATCTGGCGCTGGATCTGCAAACCCTGACCGAAGAAGCGGTGCGTTTGTACGGCGACAAGCTGACCAACGCGAAAGTGGTCGACGATGTGATCGACTTTATGCTGGGCCGTTTCCGCGCCTGGTATCAGGATGAAGGTTTCAGCGTTGATACTATTCAGGCGGTGCTGGCGCGTCGTCCGACCAAACCGGCAGACTTTGACGCGCGTATGAAGGCGGTTTCGCACTTCCGCACGCTGGACGAAGCGGCGGCGCTGGCGGCAGCCAACAAGCGCGTTTCCAACATTCTGGCGAAGTCCGATGAAACCTTGAACGATGCTGTTCAGGCCACGGTGCTGAAAGAAGCGGCAGAGATCAAACTGGCGGGCAATGTGGTCGTGCTGCGCGACAAATTGCAGCCGTTCTTCGCTGAAGGCCGTTATCAGGAAGCGTTGATCGAGCTGGCGCAACTGCGCGAGCCGGTGGATGAGTTCTTTGAGAACGTGATGGTTAACGCCGACGATAAAGAAGTGCGCATCAACCGCCTGACATTGCTGGCGAAACTGCGCGAACTGTTCCTGCAAGTCGCGGACATTTCCCTGCTGCAGTAAGGGTGAAAGCCCTAAAAAAACCCGCTCCGGCGGGTTTTTTTGTCTCTCGCAAATGCCTTCGTTGCTTATCTTTTGTAGGCCGGATAAGGCCAGCCGCCATCCGGCAAAATATGCGCAGGTGACGCGATCGCCGGATGGCGCTGACGCTTATCCGGCCTACGGACGGTTCCTGCAAGCTGGGTGATATTTTGCAGGCGCCTTTGTTATTTGATCCGGCCTACGGACGGGAATTAAACCCCTGGCGCACTCTGAAAGGGCATAAATTTGCGGAAGGTCGCGCTGACACGCACGCTGTTGCGCCCGGCGCGTTTCGCTTCATACAACGCGTTATCCGCACTCTGAATCAGCTGCCCGTATTCGGTATGGTTTTTCTGGCAATGGCTGGCGACACCGATACTGACGCTGATAATCCCATCGGGCGAGCTGATGTGTGGCAAATCGAGCATCTGCACGCGGGTGCGCAGTTTTTCGGCTAACTCTACGGCGTCCGCTGAGCGCGTTTCCGGCAACAACGCGCAAAACTCTTCGCCGCCATAGCGGAAAAGAATGTCGTTCGGGTTTTCCAGCGCGCTGCGCATGGCGGCGGCAATCTGTTGCAGACACTCGTCACCGCGCTGGTGACCGTAGCAGTCGTTATAAAGCTTGAAGTAATCGACATCGATAATCAGCAGCGACAGCGACTTGTTATTGCGCTTGCTGGCGCGCCATTCCCGCTCGATACAGATATCGAAATAACGGCGATTGCCGACGCCCGTCAAACCATCGGACAGCGATTGTGCCAGCAATTCGTGCGCCTGATCGCGCAGTAGCGACTCACGGCGAACCGCCGCCGTCACATCGACAATTTGAATCAGGCAATAACGCTCCGCATCACCGAGGGGAACAATCGT
The DNA here is from genome assembly GCF_038449125.1 of Kosakonia sp. BYX6. Lineage (NCBI taxonomy): Bacteria > Pseudomonadati > Pseudomonadota > Gammaproteobacteria > Enterobacterales > Enterobacteriaceae > Kosakonia > Kosakonia calanthes. The sequence continues at coordinate 229,722 of NZ_CP151800.1, forward strand.
CACGGCCTGGCTTAAACGCGCAGTGGGCCGCGCCGGTTCGGCGTACAGCGGAAAGGGCGAACGGTGCAGGGATTGTGAAAGCAGGGCAGATAAATTGTGACCAATGGCCTGACGGATCGCATCACCGACGCGGTGATACGCTAAGTCCGGAAATACAGTAAAAAAATCCTCGCCAACGGTATCGCTGGCCGCCCGCCCGGTATGCGCTTCTAACCACGCGTTCCACAGGGCGATGCGATAGTGTGCATCCACAAGAATCACACCCAGGCTTAAGGCTGAAAACGCATCCAATAACAACTTATCTTTCATGATCATTGCATTCCGCTTGGAACACTACCGGATTCTAAACGGCTGATATAAAGCCGGACTTGCTCGCGTAAATCACGCAGGGCGGACATATCAAGAATGAACGCGAGGTAACCCTGGATTTGCTGGCGCTCAAGGGCAAAATCAATACGCAGCATCATCACGAGCGGATCATTTTCGTCTTTGTTCGGGTTCAGAATCTGGTTACTGCTACCGACGCGCACCACCGGCAATGAACCTTGCAGCTCTTTTTGGAACATATTGGCCAGCGTACCGACGCAGGCGTTGAGCACGATATTGCCAATCTCGCTCATCGCTTCGCGCTCCATTTCGCCCAGTTCATGCGCGGGGATCAGGTCGCCCACCATCATGCGGACGATTTCAAAACTGGCGGCTTCTGGAAACATCAAAATCGCTTCCGTCGCGTACGCGCCTTCGTAATGCTGGCTGATACCAAACAGCGACACGCCCGCGCCAAACTCATCGGCCGCTTCCGAGCGCGGGGTAAAGCGAATGGTGGGCACCGACATGCGGACTTCTTCATTGACGATGTTGCTCATCGCCGCCGCCGCGTGACCGACGCCGATGTTGAAGATTTCCATCAGGCTATCGGCTTCAATCTCGCTGATATCCGGCAACTCAATCATGGGTTTTTCTCCAGATTATTCAGCAATTCGTGAAGCTGCGGCTCTTTCAACGGTTTCGGCAGAAAACCGAGGCCCAGCTCTTCGGCAGCACTTTGCACCGAGTTCTGCACGTTGGCGGTCAGCAACACAATATGGGTATTCGGGTGGTTTTTGCGGATGCGTGCCGCGGCTTCAATCCCGCCGATGCCCGGCATATTGACGTCCAGTAGGATCAGGTACGGCGTGTTCGCGGCTGCCAGCTCAATCGCTTCTTCACCGGTTCCGGCTTCGTCAATTTTCCAGTCGCTATGCAGGTTCAGTACGTACTGGCGTGAAATCATGCGCGACAGGCGGCTGTCATCAACAATCAGAATATATCTGGACATCGTTCATTCTCTTTTTATGGTTCAAAGCCTAAAAATAGAACAATGCATCTCTTCCGGGACCTCTTCCCTGATACTTTTCTGCACGATGGAGCAATGTTATGCATTTGGCATAGCTCACGGTTTCATCGTTTCCTTTCTGAAATAACGCTCCTGAAATGCACACACGGTCGGCTACTTTTAGTTAAGTCACCTTATTCATCGGCAGATGTGCGCAAACAATTAGCCTTTAATTTTGTGTGTGACGACAAATACCCAGCAGCAACCAATTCTTGTAGTGATTGTGCTCTATGCTTGAGGAATAAAAATAAACGCGCTACGTTTTTCGCGCGCGTTAACGCCAGTGAAAGTGAATGATTTGCTCCAGTAACTCAGTATGTCGCTGAGTTAATTCTGCCAACTCCACCGCCACAAGGAATAAAAAATGACTTTGCCTGGAATGAATCCCGAAAGCAGCTTACCGGGGTATGACATTGCCCGAATGACCGGTTACGGTGCGTCGGACTTTGATTTTAAAGCCCTCGGCGGCGCAATGGATTGTACCCGTGAGTTCGCCCAGGCAGGAATCATTTATGCCGACGGCCCGCAGCGTTACCTCGTGCGACCCAGTAAGCGCCATCCCAACGGGCAAAGCGGCATTGTGACGCATGTGATTGTCACCAAAGCCGATGCGCGGCCTTCCAATTCCAGCAACGGCAAAGCCCTGACAGAAGCGGTTTCTTCTACGTCGATGGGTACCGAAATTGCCTCTACCGTACTTTCCTGCGGCGCGATGATTATCACCGCAGGCGTCATGGTGGCGGGCACCGCCGCAATACCGTTGACCGCAGGCGGCAGCACCGCGCTGGTGGCTATCGGTTATGCCGGTACTATCGCGACGGGCCTGCAATGCATCAACGGTATTTATCGCGTGTATGACCTGGTGGAAAACGGCGGTGAAAATGTCGCCTGGCTGGATTCTCAAGAGTGGTATGTTGCGACGTCAACATCGCTGGACTTGGTTTCGCTCGCCAGCGCCGGTGGCGCGCTGAAAGAAGCGCTGGCGACCTGGAAAGCGATGAAGTCCGTCTCATCGTTAAAAGCGACGCAGTGGCTGAAAGAGTATCCGCGCCAGGATCGCGCCCGTTTGACCGAGCTGATTATCCGCGCGCAAAACCCCGGCATCAGTAACAAAGGGATCAAAGCGGCGATTCGTGCAGGTCTTTATCCGAAGCGCTTCCCTGTTGAGCCGGTTCAACTTGAACTGACCCGCCAGCTTGGGCAAGTGGTGACCAGCGCGGCGGCCCTGGCCGGTAGCGCCGTCAGCGGCGTGATTGCCGCACCGGGCAACGTGCCGCGCACCGGGCGCTACATCGTGGGCACGATCCAGTCGCTGGCGGTGATCTAATGTCCTTTTCCTCCTGGCTTGCCGGGCACGTTTTCTGCGACCTGCTGCAACATGGCCGGGAAATCGAACCCGCGATCGCGCGTAAAGATGCGAGTTTACTCACCCATTCCACGCCGGAGCTGGAGCGCTATTTCGATAAGCCACCGGCGGAGCTGCCCCGGCAGAACGCGTTTCCGGTGGCGATTGTGCTGCTGCTGTTTCTGGTGGCGTTTGTGCTGAATCTGCTGACCGTGCTGCGCCTGTTTTCAGCATTAACACCGCCGATGCACGCGCTGCTGTTTTTCGCGCCGTCGCTGGTCATGCTGCTGTCGATCATCACGGCCAGCTTCTTCCTGGCGCGCGGTTATAGCCTGGGAATCGCGGGCTTCTACTACCTGTTTACTGCTCTGATGGTGTTAACGGTTGCGCAGTTGGTTTTCAACCTGCTTATTCACGGCGGCGCGGCGGCGCCGTTATTGCTGGCCTTCGCGGCGTTATTGGGCTGTCGACGTGTGCTGAATGGGCGGGGATTTGTGCTGTTTTCGCTGTATTGCCGTACGCAGCGGATTGCAAAAGTGGCGAGAGAGGTGAGGTTACGTTCGCGTGGCTGAACCTGAAAATGTAAACCCCCGGTATCGGGGGTTATTCTTCTTATCCAACAAATTCATTCAATCAACTGTCTACTGAGCGTCGGGTTCGCGTGAATCAAGCGCATCAGTTTCATTTCGGTGGCGGTGGGTTTTATACGTTGTGATTCCCACTCATGCACCATTGATACCGAGACGCCCATCGCACGCGCGAAGTCATCAATTTTCAGCCCGGTTCCACGTCGCAATAATTCAAAGTCATTAAGGGCATTCGTCTTTTTGCTTAGAGTTACCGTCTGCGTAACATCTTCCTTGAAAACAATCTGTTCCAAACTGCTCAGCAGCTCAAACATAGGATCTTTATATTCCATTGAGAACTCCTCGTAAAATCACACAGCGGGATCGTGATACAGCTCGTTAAGAATAGTCGGGAAAAAACCTGGCGTGGGATGGCGGTCGTGAGAAATTCTGCCACTACGGCCATTTGTTGAGCATTCAATGCAGCTTTATGCGCTTTTTTGCCGCGTAATTGATTGATTATTCACACTCTCTTTTTTCTCAGATAATTTTTGTAAATCATCTGCAAAAATTTGGATTAGGAATAATCCGTACCGCTTCGCGGAAAATATCATGCCAGGTCGGAATTGCCCGCTTATGAATGCAATGAAGGGGTATCTTGCGACGCGGACCTGGACTATCCTTGTGAGCGTCAGGCACACGTGTGCCGAGAAGCGCTTTTATGGGTGAAAGGAGTAATAAAATGGCGACAGGAAAGTCCTGCTCTCGCTGGTTTGCGTCTGTTGCGGCGTTATTAATGGTAGTTAGCCTGAGTGGGTGTTTTGACAAAGAAGGCGATCAGCGCAAAGCGTTTATCGATTTCCTGCAGAATACGGCGATGCGCAGTAGCGAACGTTTGCCGGCTTTGACGGCGGATCAGAAGAAACAGTTTGGCCCGTTTGTCTCTGATTACGCAGTGATTTATGGCTATTCCCAGCAGGTTAACCAGGCGATGGACTCCGGTCTGCGTCCGGTGGTGGACAGCGTTAACGCTATCCGCGTACCCCAGGATTATATGACGCAGCGTGAACCGCTTCGCCAGGCCAATGGTTCCCTTGGTGTGCTGAGCCAGCAACTGCAAAACGCGAAAATGCAGGCCGACGCCTCGCATGCCGCGCTGAAACAGGCCGACGATCTGAAGCCGGTTTACGACCAGGTGTTTACCAAAGTGGTGACCAACCCGGCTAGCGCCCTGCAACCGCTGATTCCGGCGGCGCAGATTTTCACTCAGCAACTGGTGCAGGTCGGCGACTTTATCGCCCAGCAGGATACGCAGGTGAGCTTTGTCGCCAACGGTATTCAGTTCCCGACTTCCCAGCAGGCCAGCCAATACAACGCGTTGATTGGGCCGCTGGCGGCGCAGCATCAGGCGTTCAATCAGGCCTGGACCGCAACCGTCTCCGCCACACAGCAGTAATTCGGCGCGAGCAAAAAAAAAGAGGCGATAGATTCGCCTCTTTTTTATTTGCGCGTTGGTTAGCGCGCGGCTTGCGGATTCACGCAGTTCTTCTCCACCTTCCCGTTCAACGCATCAATCAGGTTATCGACCGCGCAGGCCGACATGTTGTAGCGCGTTTCATGGGTGGCGGAACCGATATGCGGCAGGGCGACCACATTGGGCAGCGACAGCAGCGGCGAATCGATGGGCAGCGGTTCTTTTTCAAACACATCCAGCCCGGCGGCGTGGATCTCGCCATTTTGCAGGGCTGCTATCAGCGCGGCTTCATCAACCACCTGACCGCGCCCGGCGTTAATGAAGATGGCGGATTTTTTCATTAGCTCAAACTGTTTTTGACCGATCAGATGATGCGTCTCTTCGGTGAGCGGCAGCACCAGGCACACGAAATCGGACTCTTTGAGCAGCGTCTCCAACTCGCAGTAGCGCGCCTGGAAGCGCTCTTCCGCTTCGGCGTGATGGCGGCGCGCGTTGTAGAGAATCGGCATGCCAAAACCGAAATGCGCGCGTTGCGCCAGCGCCAGACCAATGCGCCCCATCCCGACGATCCCCAGCGTTTTATGGTGCACGTCGATGCCGAACCAGTCCGCGCCAATGCTGGACGTCCACTCGCCCACTTTCACGCGCTCGGCCACTTCCACCACGCGGCGCGCGCTGCTCAGCACCAGTGCCATAATGGTATCGGCGACGGTTTCCGTCAGCACCGTTGGCGTATGCATCAGGAGAATGTTGCGGGCATTCAGTGCATCCACATCAAAATTGTCATAGCCCACTGAAATGGTCGACGCGGCGCGCAGTTGCGGCATTTTCTCCAGCAATGGCGCATGGACGTTCTGGCTGGAACCCAGCAGGCCCTGTGCGTTGGCAAAGGCGTCAGCGTGTTGTTGCACCGTTTCGGGTTTCAGGTCCGGTACGCGAGTAACGGTAAAGTGCGATTCCAGACGTTGCATCAGATCATCAGGCAAGGCTTTGTACAAGATTATGGACGGCTTCATGCGGTTCTCCCTCGTGATGGTGCGCCTGCCGGACGTTGCTTATTGTTAGCAGGCTTAACAATTAAAGTAAGCCATACGGAGGCGAATAGCGCCACCCCCATAAAAATGTACGACGCGGATGGGCTGCCGGTCGCACCGTTCAAATAACCGACAAACCACGAGCCGCAGAAGGAACCGAGCGCGCCCATACTGTTGATTAACGCCATCGCGCCACCGGCGACATTACGCGGCAGCATCTCCGGGATAATGGCGAAGAACGGGCCATACGGTGCGTACATCGCCGCACCCGCGATCACCAAAAGTGTGTAGGAAGCCCAGAAATGGTTGGCACCCACCGCCCACGAGCCGATAAAGGCGAAGGCGCCAATCAGCAGCAGCGGCCAGACAAACAGTTTGCGGTTTTGCAGCTTATCCGAGGCCCAGGACGCAAGGATCATCGCCAGTGTCGCCGCCAGGTAAGGTACCGAAGAGAGCCAGCCCACTTCGACCATGCCGAGGTTTTCACCGCCGCTGCGAATAATCGACGGCAGCCACAGCACGAAGCCATACACACCGATGCTCCAGGCGAAATATTGCAGACAGAGCAGCACCACATTGCGCGAGCGGAACGCTTCGCTGTAATTGCGCACCGCTTTAATGCCTTGCTGCTCTTTATCGAGCTGCGCTTGCAGCGCGGTTTTTTCACTCTCAGACAGCCATTTCACCTGCGTCGGTTTATCTTTTACCAGCACCCACCAGCAAAATGCCCAGATAACCGCCGGAATCCCTTCAAAAATAAACATTTCGCGCCAGCCGAAAGACTGGATCAAATAGCCTGACACCACCGACATCCACAGCACCGTGACCGGGTTACCGAGGATGAGAAACGTGTTGGCGCGCGAGCGTTCCGATTTAGTAAACCAGTTGCTGATGTAAATCAGCATCGCGGGCATCACCGCCGCTTCTACCACGCCGAGGATAAAACGGATGGCGGCAAGCATTGGGATATTACTGACCATACCGGTTAGCGAGGCGCAAGCACCCCACAAAATCAGGCAGATAAAGATCAGTTTGCGCACGCTGCGCCGCTCGGCGTACACCGCGCCGGGGATCTGGAAGAAGAAGTAGCCGAGGAAAAACAGCGCGCCCAACAGCGAAGAGACACCTTTGGTGATGCCTAAATCGTCGTTAATTCCGGCGGCGGAGGCGAAGCTAAAGTTCGCCCGGTCGAGGTAGGCCAGACTGTAGGTAATAAACACAATCGGCATGATATAGAGCCAGCGTTTGGCTGAGTTTGTGGCGTTGCTCATAAGGTTGCCTCTATGGTTGAGGTTATCTGCCGCCTGTCTGTAGGGTACAGCGCGGTTTCTGTTTTCGTGAACGCGGGGTTACAGCGACCCCAGCTGTGCACGGGTTGGCAATCCTTCGCTGTCGCCTGGCACCTGAATTGCCAGTGCACCGATAGCGTTTCCGCGTCGCACGGCGTCGGATAACGTTTTTCCTTCCAACAGGGCACTGAGTACCCCCACGGCGAAGCCATCTCCGGCGCCCACCGTATCCACCACGTTCTGGACGATGACGGGCGCAACCGCACCCTGTTCGCCGCTGGCGGTTTTAAACCACGCGCCATCGGCACCTGTTTTGATCACCACTGCTTTCACACCGCGTTGCAGATAAAAATCAGCAATGCCTTCCGGCGTTTGCTCACCGGTGAGGATCACGCCCTCTTTCAACCCTGGCAGAACCCAGTCGGCCTGGAAGGCGAGGCGGTTGAGTTTTTCCACCATCTCCTCTTCGCTTTTCCACAGCACCGGGCGCAGGTTCGGGTCAAAAGAGAGGGTTTTGCCCTGCGCTTTCATCGCTTTCGCGGCATGTTCCAGCAAGGCGTAAGAGGTGGGCGATAACGCCGCCGCCACACCGCTCATGTGCAGATGGCGCGCGTCGTTAAACATCGCAGCATTAAAATCTTCCGGCGAAAGATGGCTGGCGGCCGAGTTTTTACGGAAGTATTCCACGATGGGATCGGTTCCATCATCAGCTTTTGATTTGAGCTGAAAGCCGGTTGCATAACGTTTATCGATCGTGACACCGGCGGTATCGATACCCTCTTTGCGCAGCGTATCGAGGATAAACCGGCCAAAGCTGTCATCACCGACGCGGCTTACCCAACTCACGTTGAAACCCAAACGCGCCAGCCCGGTCGCGACATTCAGTTCGGCGCCAGCAGCGCGTTTAATAAAGTGCCCGGCATCGGCCAGGTCACCGGTTTCCGTGGCGACAAACATCGCCATCGCTTCGCCAATGGTGATGACATCCAGCGGGTTATGCATGGCGTGGCTCCTTGCGTAACAACGTAATGTAATGACGGGTGACGGCGGTTAAGTCGTCGCCTTCCAGCGGGAATTCAATGCCGCGCGGCACGTCGGCGGGCAGGCTTTCAAGCAGCGCCAGCCAGCGGGCATCGCTGTGATCCGGCGGTACGGCGCGGTGGTTTTCACCTTCGCAAGCCACCGCCTTGACATGAATATAGCTAACGGCTGGCGCTAACTGGCGCGCGGCCTCTTCCGGCGTGTCGCCCACCCACAACCAGTTGCCGGTATCAAACGTCAGGGTGATTGGCAGGGAAAGCGTGTGGCAGGCGGCGTTGAAACGCAGCATCGGCGCGAGTTTGCCGCACTCGGTTTGATCGTTTTCCACCACCAGCGGCACGTCGCTTGCCGCCAGCCAGCCGCGCAGGGTTTCCAGCACGGCGTTATCACGGAAATGGCCGAGGGACACTTTCAGCCACAGAGCGTTGAGTGCGCGGGCTTCTTCCAGCAGGGCGGGCAAGCGCGGGTTCAGCGTGCCATCGGGCAGGCACAGCGGTTCGGGTGCGGAATAACAGGCTTGCAGATTGTGCATATCAATAGCGAAAGCCAGCGACGGTAAACGCGCTAACGCTTCGTCACTCAGCAGCTCGCGGCGGATTTCAACGCCGTCGGCACCGGCTTCGGCAATGATCGGCAGCGTGGCGACTTGGCCGCCCAGCGCCTGAATTTGGTCGCGGCCATACGCGGCGGTAACAACAATGATTTTTCTTGGCATAGTCCGGTTCTCACGCGATAACTCTGCCCTTAACGCTAGATGGAACCGGTTCCAAAGAAAAGTTTAGCGTATGGAATTTATGATCGTCATCACGAAGGTTGTTTAACGGGCAGTAGAACCCCGCACGATCAGTTCGCCGGAAAAAACCTGCTCGCGCACCGTGTCGCTGTGGCCTTCAATGCGCCGCACCACTTGCTCGACGGCGGCAAAACCAATCTGCCAGGTCGGTTGTTTGAGGGTGGTGATGCCCACGCCCGCAAGCTCCGCCCACTCCAGTTCGTCGAAACCCAGCAAACCGATATCGCTGCCCCAGTTCAGGCCGATGCGTTTTAACGACCGCGCGACTTGCAGCGTCAGCGCGCCGTTGGCGGAAATCACCGCTTTGCGCATTCCCCGGTGGCGGGCGTGAAACTGGCGCAAAATGTTGTCCAACTGCGCCGCTTCGTGCAGCACCGCTTCGGCGTTTTCCGCCACCACGCCGGGGTGGCGGGCAAGGGTGGCGCGAAATGCGTGCAGACGTTCGCGGCGCGTGTTGACGGTACCCAGCGGTTCGCTAAGAAACAGTAACGCTTCGAAGCCTTGTTCAATCAGGTGTTCGGTGGCGGTGGTCGCGGCCTGGGTGTTATCCAACCCGACTACATCGCAGTCGAAATCGGGGATTTTGCGGTCAATCAACACCATTGGCAGCGAAGATTGTTGCAGGCGGTTCAGCCCCTCTTCGCGCATGCCGACGGCATTCACCACAATGCCTTCCACCTGGTAGCTGCGCAGCAGGTCGAGGTAATGCAGCTCCTGATCGACTTCGTTGTTGGTGTTACACACCAGCGGGGTGAACCCTTTTTCGCGGCAGGCGGCTTCAATACCGCTCAACACATGCACGGAATAGGGGTTGGTGATGTCGGCGATAATCAGCCCGATAAGCCGTGTGCGACCGCGCTTCAAGCCACGCGCCATCAGGCTTGGGCGGTAATCCAGTTCCGCAATGGCTTGTTCAATGCGCGCCAAAAGCGACTCGGAAAGCAGGTTTTTTTCGCCATTGAGATAGCGTGAAATACTGGTTTTACCTGTTTTCGCTGCTTTCGCGACATCGCTGATGGTTGGGCGCGCCGTTTTCGCCATTGTTGCTTCCCTCGCCGTGACATGTTGCCCACACCTTAGCGCGAAATGGCGGGCAATCAAGCGTTAAGCGCCGCTTATCTCCCGCTGTGTGCGCGTAATGACGTTTAATTCTTTGCCAAAGCGCCGCCGCCGTGGATGATAGAGCGCAAACAAAACATCCGATAACACCTGCAAGCTACTCAGGAGCGCGCTTTGGCAAACTCTGCTATCAAAACAATCCTTACGGCCGCCCACTGGGGGCCAATGCTGGTCGATACCGACGGTGAAAATGTGCTCGCCTCGCGCGGCGCATTGCCAACCCGCCACCCCAATTCACTGCAAAGTGTGGTGCAGGATCAAGTCCACAGCCCAACGCGCGTGCGCTACCCGATGGTGCGCAAAGGCTTTCTCGCTTCGCCATCTCGCCCGCAGGGTGTGCGCGGGCAGGACGAATTCGTGCGCGTTAGCTGGGATCAGGCGCTGATGCTGATTCATGAGCAACATAAACGCATTCGCGACAGCTTCGGCCCGGCGTCAATTTTTGCCGGTTCTTATGGCTGGCGCTCCAACGGTGTGTTGCACAAAGCGGCAACGCTGTTGCAGCGTTATATGAGCCTCGCGGGCGGGTATACCGGCCATCTGGGGGATTACTCCACCGGCGCGGCGCAGGCGATCATGCCGCACGTGGTCGGCGGTAGCGAAGTGTATCAGCAGCAAACCAGTTGGCCGTTGATCCTCGAACACAGCGACGTGGTAGTGCTGTGGAGCGCTAACCCGCTGAACACCTTGAAAATTGCGTGGAACGCCAGTGATGAGCAGGGCATCTCTTATTTCGATGCGCTGCGTAAAAGCGGTAAACGGGTGATCTGCATTGATCCGATGCGATCGGAAACCGTCGAATTCTTCGGTGACAGCATGGAGTGGCTCGCGCCGCACATGGGCACTGATGTGGCCTTGATGCTCGGCATCGCCCATACGCTGGTGGAAAACGGCTGGCAAAATGAGGACTTCCTCGCTCGCTGCACCGTAGGATATGAGATTTTTGCGGCGTATCTGACCGGCGAAAGCGACGGCGTGGCGAAAACCGCCGAATGGGCGGCGGCGATTTGTGGCATTGATGCAGCGAAAATTCGTGAACTGGCGACACTCTTCCACCAAAACACCACGATGTTGATGGCCGGCTGGGGCATGCAGCGCCAGCAGTTTGGCGAACAAAAACACTGGATGCTGGTCACGCTGGCGGCCATGTTGGGGCAAATCGGGACGCCGGGCGGCGGTTTTGGCCTTTCGTATCATTTTGCCAACGGTGGCAACCCGACGCGACGCGCGGCGGTGCTGACTTCCATGCAAGGTTCGGTGAAAGAGGGCATCGACGCGGTGGATAAAATCCCCGTGGCGCGCATTGTCGAAGCGCTGGAAAACCCCGGCGCGCCGTATCAGCACAACGGTATGGACAGGCACTTCCCGGATATCCGTTTTGTCTGGTGGGCGGGCGGTGCCAACTTTACTCACCATCAAGATACCAACCGCCTGATTCGCGCTTGGCAAAAGCCGGAACTGGTGGTGATTTCCGAATGCTTCTGGACGGCGGCGGCGAAACACGCCGATATCGTGCTGCCTGCCACCACGTCGTTTGAGCGTAACGATCTAACGATGACCGGCGATTACAGTAACCAACATTTGGTGCCGATGAAGCGCGTGGTCGCGCCGCAATATGAAGCGCGCGATGACTGGGAGGTGTTTGCCGAACTGAGCGAGCGCTGGGAAGCGGGCGGTCGCGAGCGTTTCACCGAAGGCAAAAGCGACCTGCAATGGCTCGAAACGTTTTATGCCATTGCCGGGGAACGTGGGGCCAGCCAGCAGGTGACGCTGCCGCCGTTCGACGAATTTTGGCAGGCGAACCAGCTGATTGAGATGCCCGAAAGCGAGCAAAATGCGCGCTTCGTGCGTTTTGCCGATTTCCGCCGCGATCCCCAGTCCAATCCGTTGAAAACGCCGAGTGGGAAAATCGAAATCTTTTCGGAGCGTATCAACAGCTTTGGCTATGCCGATTGCCCGCCGCACCCGAAATGGCTGGAGCCGGACGAATGGCACGGCAACGCCGAACCGCAGCAGCTTCAGGTGCTTTCTGCGCACCCGGCGCACCGCCTGCACAGCCAGCTTAACTTTACCCGCCTGCGCGAAGAGTACGCCGTTGCCGGGCGCGAGCCGATCACCTTGCATCCAGAGGATGCGAAGGCGCGCGGTATCACGGCGGGCGATGTGGTGCGCGTGTGGAATAAACGCGGGCAGGTGCTGGCGGGCGCGGTCGTGACCGACGGCATTAAGCCTGGCGTGATTTGCATCCATGAAGGCGCATGGCCGGATCTGGAACCCGCGGCGGATGGCATCTGCAAAAACGGCGCCGTTAACGTGCTGACCAAAGATCTGCCCAGCTCGCGTTTGGGTAACGGCTGCGCCGGGAACACCGCGCTGGCGTGGGTGGAGAAATATACCGGCCCGTCGCTTACGCTGACGGCGTTCGATCCGCCTGCCAGTTCATGATCCACGTCGGGTGTTGGGTTTCCTCTTGCCATGCGCTTTCTTCAATACGAAAGCCCTGCGCATGGTAGAAATTCACCGCCCGCTCGTTCTTCTGGTACACCTCAAGGCTGAGCCAGGAAAAGCGCTGTTTAACGTGGTTTATCAGCGCTTTGCCAATTCCACGACCAATCGCTGAGGGACGCACAAATAGCGCGCCGATAAATTGCGCGTCCATCACGCTGATAAACCCTTCCAGCACACCGTTTTCTTCCCAAACCCAGGTTTTCGCCACCGGCAGATAGGCGTCGCGCACCAGCGCTTCGCTCTCTTGCCAGTAGCGATCATTGATAAAGGGATGCGCGAAGCAGGTGCTTTCCATCCACAAGCTGAGCAGCGGAGTCAGGTCCGGGCTACGCCACGCGCGGATCATGCTGCCCTCCGGGGTGGCAGAAACAGCCCGTCACATGGTCGTTGACCAGCCCACAGGCTTGCATAAAGGAGTAACAAATGGTGGTGCCGACGAATTTAAAGCCGCGTTTTTTCAGCGCCTTGGAGAGCGCGTCCGAGGCGGGTGTCGAAGTGGGAATTTCGCCGAGCGTGGCGGCTTGAGTGATTTGCGGGTGGTTATCAACGAACCCCCAGACAAATTCTGAAAAGGGCTCACCATTTTCCGCCATCGCCAGGTAAGCGCGGGCGTTACCGATGATGGCTTCTATCTTGCCGCGATGGCGAATAATTCCGGCGTTTTGCAGCAGGACTTCCACCTCTTCCGGGGTCATTGCGGCGACGCGTTCCGGCTCAAACTGGTGAAAGGCCTGGCGGTAATTTTCGCGCTTTTTCAATACGGTAATCCATGAAAGCCCGGCTTGTTGCCCTTCGAGGCAGATCATTTCAAACAGCTTTTTACCGTCTGTTTGCGCCACGCCCCACTCTTCATCATGGTAAGCGAGATAAAGGGGATCCTGAGTTACCCAACCACAACGCTGCATATCCTTACTCCGTCTGTGAAGGAAAAATAAACGTCAACCTGCCTTGACGTGTACATCAGAAAGACAATATTTATTAAAGGGCTTTTTCTGCCCGCACCAACAACGATAACTAATACGCCGAGTTCGGCTCTTTTCTGGAGTCGTAAATTGATGAAAACAACCCACAGTGGCCTTTCGCTGTCGCTGCTGCCTGCTTGTCTGCTTTTTTGCCAGACAGCGGCGGCCTGGCAGCAAGAATATAGCGGTACCGATCTACAGAGTGAGACAACTGAACGCTACACCTGGGATAGCGAACAGCAGCCCCGCTATAACGATATTCTCGAAGAACGTATTCGCTCCGCACAGAATTTGCCTGGCCTGGCACTAAGTAAGCCCGATGAGACACCGCTGGATGCCGTCAGCACCATGAGTCTCGGTTGGAATATTCCGCTTATCAGTAATGTCACCACCGGCCCGGTCGCGGTGTGGCATTACGATGGCTCAACGACCTCAATGTATAACGAATTTGGCGATAGCGCGACCACCGTGCAGTATAGCGATCCGCTGTGGCACGCCAGCGTCAGTTCGCTGGGATGGCGCGTTGATAGCCGCTTCGGCGACCTTCGCCCGTGGGCGCAAATCAGCTTTAACCAGCAATTTGGCGAAAATGTCTGGAAGAGCCAGTCCGGGCAATATCGTCTGACGCCAGCCAACCAGTACGGTAATTGGATGGACGTGACGCTGGGCGCCGATATGCTGCTCAACGCGCACCTGGCCGCGTATGCCACAATGTCGCAGTCGGAAAACACCACCTTCGGACAAAATTATCTTTACAGCATGGGCGTCAGCGCGCGCTTCTAACCGCTATTTAAAACAAACTTTTTACACTTAAGAAACAATAGCGACGCGTTTTGTATCGATAGTATGTACTAACTCACATTTGTTATTCGTGGCAGTGATACTCCGCGCTGTCATTCATTCCCGCTCAGATGCATTTCATTCCGTCTCCGCTGCATTTCATGCCTTTTTTAACCTGGCATGAAATGCGCTTCGTTATGGTTGTTGGCAGTGAATTCCCTTAATTCTTCTTGCAGGACAACTGCCATGACTACTTCCAATGCTAATCGCACTCGCTGGCTGACCCTGGCCGGCACCATTATTACGCAGTTCGCGTTAGGCTCCGTGTACACCTGGAGTCTGTTTAATAGCTCGCTGGCGGAAAAACTGGGCGAGCCGGTAAGCCAGGTGGCGTTCTCTTTTGGCCTGCTGAGTCTTAGTCTGGCGCTCTCTTCGTCCATCGCCGGGAAATTACAGGAGCGTTTTGGCGTAAAACGCGTCACCATCGCCTCTGGCCTTCTGCTCGGCCTGGGCTTCTTCCTCACCGCACACTCCAATAACCTGCTGATGCTGTGGCTGAGCGCGGGCGTGCTGGTCGGCCTGGCCGATGGCGCAGGTTACCTGTTAACGCTCTCCAACTGTGTGAAATGGTTCCCGGAACGCAAAGGGCTGATCTCCGCCTTTTCCATTGGTTCTTACGGCCTTGGCAGCCTTGGTTTTAAATTTATCGACAGCCATTTGCTGGCGACGGTCGGGCTGGAAAACACCTTTATGATCTGGGGCGCGATCACCCTGGTGATGATCGTCTTTGGCGCGACGCTGATGACCGATGCGCCGTTGCAAAAAGTGGCGACCGTTAATGGCGTGGTGGAAAACGACTTCACGCTGGCGCAGTCCATGCGTAAACCGCAGTACTGGATGCTGGCGGTGATGTTCCTGACCGCCTGCATGAGTGGTCTGTATGTGATTGGTGTGGCGAAAGATATTGCGCAGGGCATGGTGCATCTGGATGTCGCGACCGCCGCGAATGCGGTCACTGTGATTGCTATCGCCAACCTGAGCGGGCGCCTGGTGCTGGGCATTCTCTCTGACAAAATCGCCCGTATCCGCGTGATCACTATCGGCCAGGTGATTTCGCTGGTTGGCATGGCGGCACTGTTGTTCGCACCGCTGAACGCTGTAAGCTTCTTCGCCGCTATCGCCTGTGTGGCCTTTAACTTCGGCGGCTCTATCACCGTGTTCCCGTCGCTGGTCAGTGAGTTCTTCGGCCTTAACAACCTGGCGAAAAACTACGGTGTGATTTATCTGGGCTTCGGTATCGGCAGCATCTGCGGTTCAATCATCGCCTCGCTGTTCGGCGGCTTCTATATCACCTTCTGCGTGATCTTCGCGCTGCTTGTCCTCTCGCTGGCGCTCTCCACCACCATTCGCCAGCCGCAACGCCGCTTCTATACAGAAGCGCATGCCTGACAGAAAACAGTCGCTATCACTACGCCAATCTCTGATTTCAAGCCCCGCTTTGCGGGGTTTTTCATTTCTTTCTCCAGGGAAAAATCTGTCTCTACCGCAAACTCCTGCCAAAGCGACTATCCTTATTTGTCAGTTTCTTCCAACAGAAGGAGTCATATATGTCCTTAGAAAAAGTGGTTTATCGTGCAAAAGCGAAGGCAACTGGGGGTCGCGATGGCCGTGCAACCTCCTCTGATGGCGTGCTGGACGTAAAACTGGGTGTGCCGAAAGAGATGGGCGGCGCAGGCGGTGAAGTCACCAACCCGGAACAACTTTTCGCTGCGGGCTACTCCGCGTGTTTCCTCGGCGCGCTGAAACATGTCGCGTCAACGGAGAAAAAGAAAGTGCCGCAGGAGGCCTATATTGAAGGGCAGGTGGGCATTGGTCCGTTACCGACCGGTTTTGGTATTGAAGCCCAACTGGATATTCACTTGCCGGGTATGGATCATCAGGAAGCCGAAGAACTGGTACAAAAAGCGCATATCGTTTGCCCGTACTCCAATGCGACGCGCGGCAATATTGACGTAAAACTGAATGTCATCACCTCCTGATAGCTGATTTCGGTTACCGTTTTCTGACATCGGCCCTCTTTTTTTGTAAAAAGAGGGCCGATTAGCACTTCTGACTGACACTTTTCTTCGCCGCTATGGTCTACTTAGCGCGCTTCAGAAGTTTCCCGTATTAACTTCCTTCGCAACCTTTTAGCCTGAACCGCTAGCCATTAGCGTTATCAGGAGCTTTTTCCTCTTTTTAGAGTTGCTTGCATGAACTATATAAAAGCGATAACACAACAGAAATTAAGTTTCCTGTTGGCGTTGTACATCGGCCTGTTTATGAATAGCGCAGTTTTTTACCGTCGGTTTGATGGTTATGCGCATGCGTTCACCGTCCTGAAAGGGCTTTCTGCGGTCGTCGAACTTGTGGGTACCGTCCTCGTCACCTTCTTTTTGCTGCGCATTTTGTCGCTGCTGGGTCGACGCGTCTGGCGTATTCTCGCCTCACTGGTCGTGGTGTTTTCTGCCGCCGCCAGCTATTACATGACATTCCTCAATGTGGTGATTGGCTACGGCATTATTGCCTCGGTGATGACCACAGATATCGACTTATCCAAAGAAGTGGTGGGCTGGCAGCTTATCGTCTGGATCGTGGCGGTGAGCGTTTTGCCGCTGCTGCTTATCTGGAGTAACCGCTACCGCGACACGTTGCTGAGCCAGATCAGCACGCCAGGCATTCGTATTCGCAGCCTGGGGTTGGTGTTACTGACCGGATTGTTGGTCTGGGCGCCGATTCGCCTGCTCGATATGCAGCAAAAGCAAACCGAGCGCGCGACGGGCGTGGATATGCCGAGCTACGGCGGCGTCGTTGCCAACTCTTATTTGCCCTCGAACTGGCTTTCCGCGCTGGGGCTGTATGCCTGGGCGCAGGTGGATGAATCTTCCGACAACAAATCACTGATGAACCCGGCGACGAAATTTACCTACGTCGCACCGAAAGATATCGATGATACCTGGGTGGTCTTTATTATCGGTGAGACCACGCGCTGGGATCACATGGGCATGTTTGGCTACTCGCGTGATACCACGCCGAAGCTGTCGCAGGAGAAAAACCTCGTCGCGTTCCGCGGTTATTCGTGCGATACCGCCACCAAACTCTCTTTACGTTGCATGTTCGTGCGTGAAGGCGGGGCGGAAGACAACCCGCAGCGTACTCTGAAAGAGCAGAATATTTTCGCCGTGCTCAAGCAGCTTGGTTTCGCCAGCGATTTGTACGCTATGCAGAGCGAGATGTGGTTCTACAGCAATACCATGGCGGACAACATTGCTTACCGCGAGCAGATTGGCGCTGAGCCGCGCAACCGTGGCAAGAATGTCGATGACATGCTGCTTATCGATGAGATGCAGCGTTCGCTGGACGATAACACCAACGGTAAGCATATGATTATTATGCATACCAAGGGTTCACACTTTAACTACACCCAGCGCTATCCGCGCAGCTTCGCCCAGTGGAAGCCAGAGTGTATTGGCGTGGACAGCAAGTGCAGCAAAGAAGAGATGATTAATTCTTTCGATAACTCAGTGACTTATGTGGACCACTTTATCGATAGCGTGATCGATAAGATGCGCGACCGCAAAGCGATCATCTTCTATGCGGCGGATCACGGTGAGTCGATCAACGAGCGCGAGCATTTGCACGGTACGCCGCGCAAAATGGCACCGCCGGAGCAGTTCCGCGTCCCGATGATGGTGTGGATGTCTGATAAGTATTTGCAGGACCCGCAGAAGGCGCAGATGTTCGCGCAGCTCAAGCAACAAGCGGCATTTAAGACACCGCGTCGCCATGTGGAACTGTACGACACCATTATGGGTTGCCTCGGTTATACCTCGCCAAATGGCGGGATTAACGAGAACAATAACTGGTGCCATTTGCCGTCGCAGGCAGCGAAGTAACTGCCTTGCTGGCTTTATCACCAGTCAGTTAGGTTTTTTACATTAAGGGATTGACGGGGCATGTCGAGGGCAGTAAGATGCGCCCCGCATTCGGTGATTGGCGCAGCCTGGTAGCGCACTTCGTTCGGGACGAAGGGGTCGGAGGTTCGAATCCTCTATCACCGACCAAATTCAAAAAAGCCCAACCGCAAGGTTGGGTTTTTTGCTTTCTGCATCCAAAAAGAGGATGAGAAGCTCCGGGGGGGGGAGGTTCGACTCGAGCAAAGCGAGAGAACGTTGCTTCAGCAACGGCCCGCAGGGCGAGCCACGAAGTGGCGAGTCATCCTCTATCACCGACCAAATTTGAAAACCCCGCTTCGGCGGGGTTTTTTGCCTTCTGCGCCGGAAACATTTTGCCTGATGGCGGCTTCGCCTTATCAGGCCTACGCGATCCCACAGGCCAGGCAAACACATCACCCGGCAAATTCACGCTGCCGTAGGCCGGGTAAGCGCAGCGCCACCCGGCGCAACCGCGATCCCACAGGCCAGGCAAACACATACCCGGCAAATTCACGCTGCCGTAGGCCGGGTAAGCGCAGCGCCACCCGGCGTAACCCGCGAACTGACAGGCCAACCAAACACCTTACCACCTAACGAAACTCACCCGAAATCGCGCTTATCCCCACATCCCGCTGCCAGTTCGCTGTTTTCAACGATATTCCATCGTATTTTTTTATATATCTTTGAATCTTTTTTCGCGTTGCTTATGGATAAAAGCAGCATTTTTCGCTGTGCGTTTTAACGTTCGCGGTATTTATCGCTCAGATATTCAGCATTCCGCAAGAAATTTTTCATAATCTGCGTGAATGTTAATCACTAGGTACGGAGAATTTATAAGGGCATTATTCTGCTATGTTGGCTATAGCACAAATTTCCCTGCTGAAAATAGCAGCTTGAAGTTTTTTTTAACTTTGTTTGTCGATTCTCACCCCGGTTGTAAATCCCGGTTACCTGTATTGACGTTTTGACATTCTGTTGACAGATTGTAGGGCATGAGGGGCATTTCATGGAGAATCTGCACTGCAACTCAGTCAACCTTGTGAAAGGAATCCTCATCTCTCATAACGCCTTCGGGCATTACCGACCAGACCGGGTAAAAAACTAAAAAAGGCCTGTCGGACATACCCAATGCATGGGTAACAACACATATCACATTGGAGCAGAATCAATGAGTATTTCCTTGAAGAAGTCAGGGATGCTGAAGCTCGGTCTTAGCCTGGTGGCCATGACCGTAGCGGCAAGCGTGCAGGCTAAAACCCTGGTCTATTGTTCTGAAGGTTCGCCTGAAGGCTTTAACCCACAGCTTTTCACTTCTGGTACCACTTACGATGCCAGCTCTGTGCCAATTTATAACCGTCTGGTTGAATTCAAAACCGGCACCACGGAAGTCATTCCGGGTCTGGCGGAGAAGTGGGAAATCAGCGACGACGGCAAAACCTATACTTTCCACCTGCGTAAAGGCGTGAAGTGGCAGGACAACAAAGAATTCAAACCGACGCGCGAATTCAACGCTGATGACGTAGTGTTCTCCTTCGATCGTCAGAAAAACGATCAGAACCCGTACCACAAAATCTCTGGCGGCAGCTACGAATACTTCGAAGGCATGGGCCTGCCTGACTTGATCAGCGAAGTGAAGAAAGTCGACGACAATACCGTTCAGTTCGTGCTGACTCGCCCGGAATCTCCGTTCCTGGCTGACCTGGCCATGGACTTCGCGTCGATTCTCTCCAAAGAGTACGCCGACAACATGCTGAAAGCCGGCACGCCGGACAAAGTGGACCTCGATCCGATCGGTACCGGTCCGTTCCAGCTGCTGCAATACCAGAAAGACTCACGCATTCTGTACAAAGCGTTTGACGGTTTCTGGGGCACCAAGCCGAAAATCGATCGTCTGGTCTTCTCCATCACGCCGGACGCGTCTGTCCGTTACGCCAAACTGCAGAAAAACGAATGTCAGGTTATGCCGTACCCGAACCCGGCTGACATCGCGCGTATGAAGCAGGACAAAAACATCACGCTGATGGAACAGGCTGGCCTGAACGTCGGTTACATGTCCTTCAATACCGAGAAAAAACCGTTTGATGACGTCAAAGTTCGTCAGGCGCTGACTTACGCGGTGAACAAAGAAGCGATCATCAAAGCGGTGTATCAAGGCGCTGGCGTTGCGGCGAAAAACCTGATTCCGCCGACCATGTGGGGCTATAACGACGACGTTAAAGATTACACCTACGATCCAGAGAAGGCGAAGCAGCTGCTGAAAGAAGCCGGTCAGGATAAAGGCTTTACCGTTGAGCTGTGGGCGATGCCGGTACAGCGTCCGTACAACCCGAACGCTCGCCGTATGGCTGAGATGATTCAGGCTGACTGGGCGAAAGTGGGCGTTCAAGCCAAAATCGTGACCTACGAGTGGGGTGAATACCTGAAGCGCGCGAAAGCGGGCGAACACCAGGCGGTGATGATGGGCTGGACCGGCGACAATGGGGATCCGGATAACTTCTTCGCGACCCTGTTCAGCTGCGCTGCGGCGAAAGACGGTTCCAACTACTCTCGCTGGTGCTACAAGCCGTTTGAAGATCTGATTCAACCGGCGCGCGCGACCGACGACCACAACAAACGTGTTGAGCTGTACAAACAGGCTCAGGTAGTGATGCATGACCAGGCTCCGGCGCTGATCGTGGCTCACTCCACCGTGTACGAGCCAGTACGTAAAGAAGTTAAAGGCTATGTGGTTGACCCATTAGGCAAACACCACTTCGAAAACGTGTCTGTTGAATAATAAGTACAATACCTGAAGCCCCTCTCCCCAACCGGGGAGGGGGAAAAGGTTCATTCCCTCTCGTCAGAGAGGGAATATACATTTGTGAGTAATACAGACGTGCCGTCGCCAGGCGCTGCGTCACTACTGAGAATACGGGTTATGTTGCAGTTCATTCTCCGACGTCTGGGGCTAGTTATCCCAACGTTTATCGGTATCACCCTTCTCACCTTTGCCTTTGTCCATATGATCCCCGGCGACCCGGTAATGATCATGGCGGGTGAGCGTGGTATCTCTCCTGAGCGTCACGCCCAGTTGCTGGCCGAGTTAGGTCTTAATAAGCCGCTGTGGCAACAATATGTCCAGTATGTGTGGGGCGTATTGCATGGTGATTTAGGCATCTCTTTGAAGAGCCGTCTTCCGGTGTGGGACGAGTTCGTGCCGCGTTTTAAAGCGACACTGGAACTTGGCATCTGCGCCATGATATTTGCGGTGGCCGTGGGCATTCCAGTTGGTGTAATGGCCGCTGTGAAGCGCGGTTCCATCTTCGATCACACCGCCGTGAGCCTCGCGCTGACCGGTTACTCCATGCCTATCTTCTGGTGGGGCATGATGCTGATTATGCTGGTGTCGGTACAGCTTAACCTGACCCCGGTTTCCGGGCGCGTCAGCGACATGGTGTTCCTGGACGACAGCAACCCGCTAACCGGCTTTATGCTGATTGATACCGCCATCTGGGGCGAAGAGGGCAACTTTATCGACGCCCTCGCGCACATGATTCTGCCCGCAGTCGTGCTCGGCACCATTCCGCTGGCGGTGATTGTGCGTATGACGCGCTCCTCGATGCTGGAAGTGCTGGGTGAAGATTACATCCGTACCGCGCGCGCCAAAGGGTTAACCCGTATGCGCGTCATTATCGTTCACGCCCTGCGCAACGCGATGCTGCCAGTGGTGACGGTTATCGGTCTGCAAGTCGGCACGCTGCTGGCGGGCGCGATCCTGACGGAAACCATCTTTTCCTGGCCGGGCCTGGGCCGCTGGTTGATTGATGCGCTGCAACGCCGTGACTATCCGGTGGTGCAGGGCGGGGTATTGCTGGTCGCGACGATGATTATCCTCGTCAACCTGTTGGTCGACCTGCTGTACGGCGTGGTGAACCCGCGTATTCGGCATAAGAAGTAAGGGGCCATCATGTCACAAGTTACTGAAAGTAAAGTTATTTCTGCACCGGTGCCGATGACCCCGCTGCAAGAGTTCTGGCACTATTTCAAACGCAACAAAGGCGCGGTTGTCGGGCTGGCTTACGTGGTGATCATGTTGATTATCGCGGTGTTCGCCAACTTCCTCGCCCCGCACAACCCGGCGGATCAGTTCCGTGATGCGCTGCTCGCGCCGCCGGTCTGGCAAGATGGCGGCACCTGGACGCACATTCTCGGTACCGATGACGTTGGCCGCGATACCTTGTCGCGCCTGATGTTCGGCGCGCGTTTGTCGCTGCTGGTGGGCTGTTTGGTGGTGGTGCTGTCGCTGGTGGCGGGCATTGTGCTCGGCCTCGTCGCGGGTTACTTCGGCGGCGTGATTGATAACATCATCATGCGCGTCGTCGATATCATGCTGGCGCTGCCGAGCCTGTTGCTGGCGCTGGTGCTGGTGGCGATATTCGGCCCGTCGATCGTGAACGCCTCGCTGGCGCTCACCTTTGTCGCCTTGCCGCACTATGTGCGCCTCACACGCGCCGCCGTGCTGGTGGAAGTGAACCGCGATTACGTGACCGCTTCCCGCGTGGCGGGTGCCGGTGCGATGCGCCAAATGTTCGTCAATATTTTCCCAAACTGCCTCGCGCCGCTGATCGTTCAGGCGTCGCTGGGTTTTTCCAACGCCATTCTCGATATGGCCGCCCTTGGCTTCCTTGGCATGGGTGCGCAGCCGCCAACACCGGAGTGGGGCACCATGCTCTCCGACGTGTTGCAGTTCGCACAAAGTGCCTGGTGGGTCGTGACCTTCCCCGGTGTCGCGATTCTGCTGACGGTGCTGGCATTTAACCTGATGGGTGACGGCCTGCGTGATGCGCTCGACCCCAAACTGAAGCAGTAAGAGGTTCGAGATGGCGTTATTAAATGTAGATAAATTATCGGTGCACTTCGGCGATGTCGGTGCCGAATTCCGCGCCGTAGACCGCGTGAGCTATAGCGTGAACCAGGGCGAAGTGATCGGTATCGTGGGCGAATCCGGCTCCGGTAAATCGGTCAGCTCGCTGGCAATCATGGGCCTGATTGATTTCCCCGGCCGCGTGATGGCGGAAAAACTGGAGTTCAACGGTCAGGATCTGAAACGTATTTCGGAAAAAGAGCGCCGCAGCCTGGTGGGTTCCGAAGTGGCGATGATTTTCCAGGATCCGATGACCAGCCTGAACCCGTGCTACACGGTCGGTTTCCAGATTATGGAAGCCATTAAAGTCCATCAGGGCGGTAATAAGAAAACCCGCCGTCAGCGGGCGATCGACCTGCTGAACCTGGTGGGAATTCCCGATCCGGCATCGCGCCTGGACGTCTACCCGCACCAGCTTTCCGGCGGGATGAGCCAGCGCGTGATGATCGCGATGGCCATCGCCTGTCGGCCGAAGCTGCTGATTGCCGATGAGCCAACAACCGCGCTGGATGTCACCATCCAGGCGCAAATCATTGAGCTTTTGCTGGAGTTGCAGCAAAAAGAAAACATGGCGCTGATCCTGATCACGCACGATCTGGCGCTGGTGGCGGAAGCGGCGCACAAAATCATTGTGATGTACGCAGGCCAGGTGGTGGAAACCGGCGAAGCGAAAGATATCTTCCGCGCGCCGCGCCATCCATACACCCAGGCGCTGCTGCGCGCGCTGCCGGAATTCGCGCAGGATAAAGCGCGTCTGGCGTCGTTGCCGGGCGTGGTGCCGGGTAAATACGACCGCCCGAATGGCTGCCTGCTGAACCCGCGCTGCCCGTACGCAACGGACAAATGCCGCGAGCAAGAGCCAGAACTGAACACCGTCGATGGCGGCCGTCAGTCCAAATGTCACTACCCACTCGATGACGCCGGGAGGCCGACACTATGAGTACGCACGAGGCCACCTCGCAACAGCCGCTGTTGCAGGCTATCGACCTGAAAAAACACTACCCGGTGAAGAAAGGGCTGTTCGCCCCGGAACGCCTGGTGAAAGCGCTGGACGGTGTGTCGTTCACCCTTGAGCGCGGCAAAACGCTGGCGGTGGTGGGCGAATCCGGCTGTGGTAAATCCACGCTCGGCCGTCTGTTGACGATGATTGAAACCCCGACCGGTGGCGAGCTTTACTACCAGGGGCAGGATCTGCTTAAGCACGATCCGCAGGCGCAAAAACTGCGTCGCCAGAAGATTCAGATTGTCTTCCAGAACCCGTATGGCTCGCTGAACCCACGTAAAAAAGTCGGGCAAATTCTTGAAGAGCCGTTGCAGATCAACAGCGAATTGAGCAAAGCGGAGCGTCGGGAAAAAGCGTTGGCGATGATGGCAAAAGTCGGCCTGAAAACCGAGCATTACGACCGTTATCCGCATATGTTCTCCGGCGGCCAGCGTCAGCGTATTGCTATCGCCCGTGGCTTGATGCTCGACCCGGACGTGGTGATCGCCGACGAACCCGTTTCGGCGCTGGACGTGTCCGTGCGTGCGCAGGTATTGAACCTGATGATGGATTTGCAGCAGGATTTGGGGCTGTCTTATGTGTTTATCTCCCACGATTTGTCCGTGGTTGAGCATATCGCCGATGAAGTGATGGTGATGTACCTCGGCCGCTGTGTGGAGAAGGGCACCAAAGATCAGATCTTCTCAAACCCGCGCCATCCATATACTCAGGCGTTGCTTTCCGCAACACCGCGCCTGAACCCGGATGACCGCCGCGAGCGGATTAAGCTGACCGGCGAGCTGCCAAGCCCGCTGAATCCGCCGCCGGGTTGTGCCTTTAACGCCCGCTGCCGTCGTCGTTTCGGCCCCTGCACGCAGTTGCAGCCACAGCTGAAAGATTACGGTGGTCAACTGGTTGCCTGCTTCGCTGTCGACCAGGATGAGAACCGCGAGATCCCGCACACGTAATCCATCTTTGAGCCCGGTGTCTGATTGCCTGATGGCGCTACGCTTATCAGGCCTACGCGCCGGGTTTGTTTTTTGTAGGCCGGATAAGGCGTTAGCCGCCATCCGGCGCAATGCCAGCTGTTGCCATCGAACGCCTGATAGCGCTTCGCTTATCAGGCCTACGCGCCGGGTTTGTTTTTTGTAGGCCGGATAAGGCGTTAGCCGCCATCCGGCGCAATGCCCGCTGTTACCACCGAACGCCTGATGGCGCTTCGCTTATCAGGCCTACGCGCCGGGTTTGTTTTTTGTAGGCCGGATAAGGCGTTAGCCGCCATCCGGCGCAATGCCCGCTGTTGCCACCGAACGCCTGATAGCGCTTCGCTTATCAGGCCTACGCGATCAGCAATATTGCGAAATTGCGTAGCCGCCACCCGGCATAAATTCCGCTTACTGCGGGTACGGCACCCAATCGCCGCCGTTCAATCTCACATACGGTTTGTTCTGGTACTGAATCACCACCGCGTTGGCGTTTTCCGATACCGGCGCCGTTTGCGGCAGGTTACTGATCAGTTGCTCCCAGTTCACGCTGTCCTGGCTGAAGATTTTGCCATCCAGCACGCGCGTCACAATCTCCGACACCGCCAGGAAACTGCTCGGCTGCGTCACCACCAACGGTGCGCCCTGGTGCGGGGCTTTCATGCCGAAGAACTTGATCGCCGCCGGGACGCTGGTGATCGATGGGCTGGGAATATCGCGCAGACCGGAAACCTGCATTTTGTCCCCTTGCAGCGCCGCGCCGTGTTCCGGCACCAGCACAACCATCACTTTACGCCCGGATTTCTCCAGTTGCGTGAAGAAAGCATCCAGCTCATCAAACAGTTTCTGCGCGCGCAGTTTGTAATCTGCGGTTTTGCGATCGCCCGGATAGTGGTTGCCATCATGCAGCGGCAGCAGGTTGTAATAGGTTGCAGTTCGCTGACCCTGTTTGAAGCCGTCAGACTCCATCCAGCGGTTCAGCACGGCGGTATCGTCATAAATCGGCGAACCGTCGAAAGAGAGCAGCACTGGCGGCAGGCCCGCCTGGTTCATCAGCGGCACCTGCATGCCCCCGTTATCACGCACTTCTTTCAGGAAGCCGCCAAACTCGCCGTTATGGTCCATCATCAACTGTTGCGAAAAGCCCAGTTTCGACAAGTTATCAAACAGGTAGCATTGGTTGTTGGCCTGCTGGTAGAGGTTTTTATGCGATGGCTGACCGCAGCTTGCGCGCAGCAGGCGAATCGCCGCCGGGCCGCTGTAGGCGGTCGCGGAGTTAAAGTTTTTGAACTCAATATCAAAGTGCGACCACAGCGGATGCGACGCTAAACCGGCGGCTTCCACATCGGCCCAGGAGAGCGAACAGATATTGATAAACAGCAGGTCGAACGGCTGCGCATCGGCTGGCAGTTGCGCCGGGAAAGTACTCTGACGCTTCTCTTCGGCGGCATAGAAACTGGCGAGCCACGCGTTGAGGTTTTCCGACGTCGGCGGCGCCGTTTGCGCCGGAATATCACCGACAACGGGGGTATCGCCCGCCGCTGCGACGGTTGCCGCCGCCGTACCGCCGGTGGTGGTCACGGTGGTGGTTGGCTGGCCGCCGGGCCACAAATTAAAGGCAGGACCGCTCAGCGTCAGCACGTTCAGCCAGATCATAATGGCGACCACAAACACCGTGACGCGCACCCACTGCGCCAAAAAAAGCCACGCCACCAGCAGAACAAATATCGCGCCAATCATCTGCCAGTTAATAAAGCGAGTGACCAGATCCAGCAGATAATCGGCGCTAAAGCCCGCCACCTGCGAACCCTGGCTCATCATGCTTTCCAGGCCTGGCAACCAGGTGTCGTGCCAGAACAGGCCAAAACCAATGGGAATCGCAATCCAGTGACGCAAACGGTGCAGGCTCAACCGTGGCAATGGCATCAGCAGGAACGCCATAAACACCAGGTTCATCATCGGATGGAAGTTAAGATAGCCTGCCCACAACAGCCCGAATTTCACCAGAAAATAGAAATTCCAGCCGGAAAGACCGCGCCAGTATTGCCACAGCGGTGAAGGCGATGAAGTGGTCAACGTATTATTTGTCATGTTTACGGTCTGCCTTGACGAGCGAGTCCCGGCGTAAAACCCCGGTGGGTTTTACATAACGGGGTTTGGTAAAGGTTAAGCGAAATGCGGTGCGAAGCGGGCGCGCCCAGTGGCGCGCAAGGTAACCCAGCGGGAAGAAGATCAGCGCGCAAAGCACGATGAGCTGAATAATATCGCTGATTGACATCATGAGGACTGCTCCGTCGCGTCGCTTAATAACCGGTACGGCTCTGGGATCCGACGCCAGCTCGTGCCGTCGTGTTCCGCATTAATGATTTTCTTCGCCTGCGCGTTGTTCTGGGCTGTGGCGGGAAGCGGTTTCGACACTTTTTCCGGCGAGAGGGTGCGCATCTGCACCAGCTCCACGGCAATCTGGTTGTCTTCGAACCACACCATACGGTTAGAGAAAATATCCCCCGTGGGTAACGGGAAAATATGGTTTAACGCCGTATCAAGATCGTTGACCCGGCAAAAAGACAAAAACAGCATCAGGCGGTTGTCGCTCATGCTGACGATATCGCCCACGCGGTTCGGGCGGCACAGGGTCAGCGCCTGCTCAACACGAATACCGGGCACCGGGCGCAGTGCCACCATCACACCTTTACCATCCGGCGGTAACAACGGGTTATTAACCATATTGGCGACCGCATCGCAGAACACCTCCCACGGCTGATATCCGCGCAGCTTCAGCGGCTGGGTCATCGACAGCAGCGTGGTGATATCTTCCGGCACCAGGCGGTTAAATTGCTGACCCTGCACGCTTTCGATCAGCGTTAAGCAGCGCGACAGCGGGGCGTTCCACGGGATCACCATATTCGCGCCGCAGCCGAGCAACAGGCGTTCATCGGTGGCGCGCAGGCTGGCGATGTTTTCCCGTACGATGATTTTCAACCCGCTGCCGCGCTGGCGGCGCAGGGTGTGA
This sequence comes from Kosakonia sp. BYX6, assembly GCF_038449125.1. Lineage (NCBI taxonomy): Bacteria > Pseudomonadati > Pseudomonadota > Gammaproteobacteria > Enterobacterales > Enterobacteriaceae > Kosakonia > Kosakonia calanthes. The sequence continues at coordinate 257,863 of NZ_CP151800.1, forward strand.
ATCTGCCGCGCGATGGTGTCGATTTGGTTATTTTGCGCAAGGCTGAAAATCAGCGTCGCGGCCTGACAGGTGCGCGCTTCTTCAAATAACGCTTCGTTGGTTTCAAATAATGACCAGTGTTCGGACAGCGGCGGCGCGCCTTCCAGCACCGCGACATTGCTTAAAATGCGTTTTTCATCGCTGCGCGGTTGTACAGAGGCTTCTTCTTGCTGGGCTAACTGCCACTGACCATCATGATGATTAAGCTGCAATTGTTGGCGGGCGCTAATACCTTTTTCATTACACCACCAGGCGACATCATAAAGATGGATATCGCTTTGAAAACGTAAACTCGCCAGGCCAAATAATGAGCGATATTCACTCATTAGAATCGACGACTGTTTATCATTGTTATTGCCGGGGTTAATAACCAATAAAGAACAGTTGTGATATTTTGTCCACGCTTGAGTTCTTTCTAACCACTTGCGTAATTTTGGAGCAGGAATATTCTGCCAGGCATTATTTTCACAAAGCAGAATCAGTAAATATTTTTGCGGTTCGATGGAGCAGAGTAAATCGCGGGTGAAAAAGTATAGACTATTATCCTGATTTGGCATGGCGAAGAGCTGGATTTTTTCCGGACCGTGATCTTTATCCAATTTGATAATATTTTTCAGGTCGTGACCCATGCCGACCACCGCCACTTTCGCGTCGTTGTCTTGTGCGGCGAGCGTTTGGTTTATCAGGCTCAATGCGTCCTGTTCACGGTCGGTATTTAACCAAAAAACACCGCCCACAGGCATGTGACGCAATTCGTCCCATAATGATTGAATGCCGATAGAAAATATGGGGTCCACGATGTCCCTCTTGAAGCGAAATTGTCTGTATCTCAGTTTACTAGCGAAAGCCGAGAAATAAACCTAACATTGAAATTAAAGAACATCAGATTTAGCATGTAAACGAATTTTCTCGGGCATGATGCCGTTCGACATCTGACGTGATTTTATTATTCAATGGGATCGGGGCAAATGCATAACAATGAACCCAAAACGCAGTCAGACCCGACCCTGGGTTATACATTTCAAAACGACTTTTTGGCGCTAAGCAAGGCATTTTCATTGCCCGAAATAGACTACGCCGATATTTCCCAGCGTGAACAGTTAGCGGCGGCGATTAAGCGCTGGCCGCTGCTGGCTGAATTAGCCCGTCAACAATAAAGGACCCTTGGATGACCGTCTTGGGATTACAGGGGATCCGTGGTGGCGTTGGTACGACATCGATCACTGCGGCTCTCGCCTGGTCGCTACAGCTCTTAGGAGAGTCAGTGCTGGTTATTGATGCCTGCCCTGATAACCTTCTGCGCCTGTCATTTAATGTCGATTTCGACCACTCGCAAGGCTGGGCGCGCGCGATGCTTGACCGCGAAGACTGGCGCGACGCGGGCATGCGTTACACCTCGCAACTCGACGTGCTGCCTTTTGGCCGCCTGGCGGCAAACGAATGGGAAAACACGCATTTATTGGATGAGGTGCTCAGCCAACTCACGCCCGTTCTGCAAACCCTGAAAGAACAGCAGCATTATCAATGGGTGTTGATTGACCTGCCGCACGGCGTTTCGCCGCTGGCGCGCCAATTTATTGAGCAGTGCGATCACGTTTTTAGCGTCATCAAACCCGACATGAATTGCCATGTTCGCCTGCACCAGCAGCCACTGCCGGCGGGCGGGCATATCCTGATTAACGACCTGCGAATTGGCAGCCAGTTGCAGGACGATCTCTGGCAAGTCTGGCTGCAAAGCCAGCAGCGTATTCTGCCAATGGTGATTCATCGTGATGAAGCGATGGCGGAATGCCTGGCTGCCAAACAACCGCTCGGCGAATACCGCAGCGACGCGCTGGCGGCGGAAGAGATTCTGACGCTGGCGAACTGGTGTTTGCTCAAACGTATTCCGGCCAGTGAAAGGAGCGAGGCATGAGCCGCCTTTCCGCCTGGTTGCTGATCCCCCCGGTAAGCGCGCGCTTAGGCGCGCGCTACCAGCATTATCGCCAGCATGGCGCATCGGGGTTTAGCGCAGCGTCTGGCTGTTTCTGGGCGATCCTCGCATGGCTGTTTATTCCGCTGGAGCATCCGCGCTGGCAGCAATTACGCGCACAACAGCTGTTGTGGTATCCGCATATTGACCCTGACAAACCGCGCCCGCTCGACCCGGCGCGCTATGCGCTGCAAACCTTGTGGCTGCTGATTACCTTACCCTGGGGACCGCCAAAATCGGCGCGCCGCCAGCGCTTCGCCCGCATGCGCGCATTGCGTGGCCGTTGGTACAACTGGCTGGATACGCTGCCGGAACGTTTCACGCAACGCACTGGCCATCTCGAGGCTAAAAAAGAGCTGGCGCACATCAACCCGACGCTGCGACGCGTGATTTTAGGCGTGATCGTGGCGTTCTCGTTTATTCTCGCCATTCTCTGTATCACTCAGCCGTTTAACCCGTTGTCGCAATTCGTCTTTTTGATGTTGCTGTGGGGCGTAGCGCTGTTGGTGCGACGCATTCCGGGGCGCTTCTCCGCGCTGATGCTGATCGTGCTCTCGCTGACGGTTTCCTGCCGCTACATCTGGTGGCGTTACACGTCGACGCTGAACTGGGACGATCCGGTCAGCCTGGTGTGCGGCCTGGTGCTGCTGTTCGCCGAAACTTACGCCTGGATAGTGCTGGTGCTCGGTTATTTCCAGGTGGTCTGGCCGCTGAATCGCCAGCCGGTGCCGTTGCCGAAAGATATGTCGCAATGGCCATCGGTGGATATCTTCGTGCCGACGTACAACGAAGATCTCAACGTGGTGAAAAACACCATTTACGCGTCGCTCGGCATCGACTGGCCGAAAGACAAGCTGAAGATCTGGATTCTGGATGATGGCGGTCGCGAAGAGTTTCGCCAGTTCGCCAAAACGGTCGGTGTGGAATACATCGCCCGTACCACGCACGAACACGCGAAAGCGGGCAACATTAATAACGCGCTCAAACACGCGAAGGGCGAGTTCGTGTCGATTTTCGACTGCGACCACGTGCCGACACGCTCCTTCCTGCAAATGACCATGGGCTGGTTCCTGAAAGAGAAAAAGCTGGCGATGATGCAGACGCCGCACCACTTTTTCTCGCCGGATCCGTTTGAACGCAACCTCGGGCGTTTTCGCAAAACGCCGAACGAAGGCACGCTGTTCTACGGCCTGGTGCAGGATGGCAACGACATGTGGGATGCCACCTTCTTCTGCGGTTCCTGTGCGGTGATCCGTCGCGTGCCGCTGGATCAAATCGGCGGTATCGCGGTCGAAACTGTCACCGAAGATGCCCACACTTCACTGCGTTTGCACCGCCTCGGCCACACGTCGGCCTATATGCGCATTCCGCAGGCGGCAGGGCTGGCGACAGAGAGTTTGTCCGCGCACATTGGTCAGCGTATTCGCTGGGCGCGCGGCATGGTGCAGATTTTCCGCCTCGATAACCCGCTCATGGGCAAAGGGCTGAAACTGGCGCAGCGCTTGTGTTACGTCAACGCCATGTTCCACTTCTTATCCGGCGTTCCGCGGCTGATCTTCCTTACCGCACCGCTGGCGTTCCTGTTGCTGCATGCCTATATCATTTATGCCCCGGCGATCATGATCGCGCTGTTCGTGCTGCCACATATGATTCACGCCAGCCTGACCAACTCGAAAATCCAGGGTAAATATCGCCACTCGTTCTGGAGCGAAATCTACGAAACCGTTCTGGCGTGGTATATCGCCCCGCCAACGATAGTGGCACTGTTTAACCCGCACAAAGGCAAGTTCAACGTCACCGCCAAAGGTGGCCTGGTGGAAGAAGAGTATGTGGATTGGGTCATTTCCAAGCCCTATATCTACCTGGTGTTATTGAACCTGCTCGGCGTGCTGGTCGGGATTTGGCGCTATTTCTACGGCCCGGAAAACGAAATTCTCACTGTCTTTGTCAGTATCGCGTGGGTGTTCTACAACATGGTGATCCTCGGCGGCGCGGTCGCGGTGTCGGTGGAGAGCAAACAGGTGCGTCGTTCGCACCGTGTAGAAATGACTATGCCAGCGGCGATTGCCCGCGAAGACGGCCATCTTTTCTCCTGTACCGTGCAAGACTTCTCCGACGGCGGCCTCGGCATCAAGATCAACGGCCAGGCGCAGGTGCTGGAAGGGCAGAAAGTGAATTTGCTGCTTAAGCGCGGCCAACAGGAGTATGTGTTCCCGACCACCGTGGCGCGCGTCAACGGCAATGAAGTGGGTTTGCAACTGATGCCGCTCACCACCAAACAGCATATCGATTTTGTGCAGTGTACTTTTGCCCGCGCCGATACATGGGCGCTGTGGCAGGACAGTTTCCCGGAAGATAAACCCCTGGAAAGCCTGCTGGATATTTTGAAACTGGGTTTCCGCGGCTATCGCCATCTCGCGGAATTTGCTCCCTCGTCCGTCAAAATGATTTTCCGCTCACTCACCACGCTGGTGTCCTGGGTGGTGTCGTTTATTCCGCGCCGTCCGGCACGGAATGTGGCCGTGCAGCAACCGATGACGTGATTGGCTCAACAATGATGAAAACGCGATGAAAAGAAAACTTTCCTGGATTTGTGCAGTGGCAGTGGGGATGAGCACGCTGACCCCAATGATGACCTTCGCAGCGCCTGCGCGTCCGGCACCGACTGTGCCGGCGGTCGCGCCCGCGACTGAGCCGGTCGTGACCCCTGCGCCGGGACAAACGGAAACCGTAACGCCGAACACGCCAACCGAAGGGCAAACGGTGGTGGGCCAAGTGATGCCTGGCGTACAAGGTGCCAACGCGCCGGTGGCGGCCGATGCGCCGTCGCGCGATGTGAAACTCACCTTTGCGCAAATCGCGCCGCCGCCGGGCAGTATGGTGCTGCGCGGCATCAACCCGAACAACAGCGTCGAGTTTGGCATGCGCAGCGATGAAGTGGTGTCGAACGCGGTGCTCAACCTTGAGTACACGCCGTCGCCGTCGCTGCTGCCGGTGCAGTCTCAGTTAAAGGTCTATCTGAACGATGAGTTGATGGGCGTGCTGCCGGTCACCAAAGAGCAGCTTGGCAAGAAAACGCAGGCGCAGTTGCCCATCAACCCGCTGTTTATCACCGACTTTAACCGCGTGCGGCTGGAGTTTGTCGGGCACTATCGCGATGTGTGCGAAAACCCGGCCAGCAGCACGCTGTGGATGGATATCGGCCGCGATAGCTCGCTGGATCTGACTTACCAGAAGCTGTCGGTGAAAAATGATCTTTCGCACTTCCCGATCCCCTTCTTCGACCCGCGTGACAACCGTCCGTTAACGCTGCCGATGGTCTTCGCCAGCGCGCCTGGCGTTGAGCAACAGCAGGCGGCGGCGGTGATCGCCTCCTGGTTTGGTTCGCGTACCGGCTGGCGCGGGCAGACGTTCCCGGTGTCGTACAACGCACTGCCGGACAGCAATGCCATCATCTTTGCGACCAACGACAAGCGCCCGGATTTCCTCAAAGATCACCCGCCGGTGAAAGGGCCGACCATCAGCATGGTCAACCACCCGACTGACCCGTATCTGAAGTTGCTGGTGGTGTTTGGCCGCGACGATAAAGACTTGTTGCAGGCAGCGAAAGGCATCGCCCAGGGCAATGTGCTGTTCCGTGGCGATAGCGTGACGGTCAACGAGGTGAAACCGCTGCTGGCGCGTCAGCCTTATGATGCGCCGAACTGGGTGCGCACCGATCGCCCGGTCACTTTTGGCGAGCTGAAATCCTATGAAGAGCAGTTGCAGTCCACCGGGCTGGAACCGGCATCCATCAACTTGTCGATGAACCTGCCGCCGGATCTCTACCTGCTGCGCAGCACCGGTATCGATATGAACCTGAATTATCGTTACACCGCGCCGCCGACCAAAGACAGTTCGCGCATGGATATCAGCCTGAACAATCAGTTCCTGCAATATTTCAACCTGACGGGGAACCAGGAGAGTAACCGTCTGCTGCTGCATCTCCCGGTGCTGCAAGGGCTGCTGGACAGCAAAACGGACGTGTCGATTCCGGCGCTGAAACTGGGGGCGATTAACCAACTGCGCTTTGATTTCCAGTACATGAATCCGATGCCGGGCGGCACGATCGAGAACTGCGTGACCTTCCAGCAAGTGCCGAACCGCGTGGTGATTGGCGACGATTCGACCATTGATTTTTCAAAGTATTACCACTTTATCGCGATGCCGGATCTGCGCGCGTTCGCCAACGCGGGCTTCCCGTTTAGCCGCATGGCTGATTTGTCGCAAACCATCGTGGTGACGCCGCCGCAACCGACGCCTGCGCAGGTCGGTACGCTGCTGGATACGCTCGGTACGGTCGGCGCGCAAACCGGTTTCCCGGCGATCAATGTTCAACTGACCAACGACGGCAACCAGATCAAGGATAAAGACGCCGACATCATGATCATCGGCGCGATCCCGGCGCAGCTGAAAGATGACAAACGCATCGACCTGCTGGTGGATGCGGCGCAAAGCTGGGTGAAAACCCCACTGCGCCAGACGCCGTTCCCGTCGATTGTGCCGGATGCCGCCGACCGCCAGGCCGATACGCAAACCGGTGTCACGTCCGATGGCCCAATGGCGGCGATTGTCGGCTTCCAGTCACCGTATAACGATCAGCGCAGCGTGGTCGCGCTGCTGGCCGATAGCCCGCGTGGCTACGAACTGCTGAACGGGGCGGTGAACGACAGCGGCAAACGCGCGGCGATTTTTGGCTCGGTGACGGTGATCCGCGAATCGGGCGTGAACGGCCTGCGCGTGGGAGATGTTTACTACGTCGGTCATCTGCCGTGGTTTGAACGCATTTGGTACGCGCTCTCCAACCATCCGGTGCTGCTGGCGGTACTGGCGGCGGTGGTTGTGGTGTTGATGGCGTGGGTGCTGTGGCGTCTGCTGCGGATCATCAGCCGCCGTCGTCTTGACCCGTCGGATCACGAGTAACTGACCATGCATGCGTTACGGGGTGTTTTGATGGCAGCACTGGTGCTGGCGGCGGTGAATGTGCGCGCCGCCTGCACATGGCCGGCCTGGGATCATTTTAAGCAGGCGTATATCAGCGAAGGCGGCCGGGTTATCGACCCCAGCGATCAACGCAAAATCACCACCTCGGAAGGGCAGAGCTACGCGCTGTTCTTCGCACTTGCCGCCAATGACCGCGCGATGTTCGACAAGCTATTGGCATGGACGCAAGACAACCTCGCGCAGGGCTCGCTCAGCACGCATCTTCCCGCCTGGTTATGGGGGAAAAAAGAGGATGACCGTTGGGCGGTGCTCGACAGCAACTCCGCGTCCGATGGCGATATCTGGATCGCCTGGTCACTTTTAGAGGCGGGGCGTCTGTGGAAAGAGCCGCGTTATACTCAGTTAGGTAAGGCGCTGCTGGCGCTTATCGCGAAAGAGGAAGTGGTAACCGTGCCGGAGCTGGGTTCCATGTTGCTGCCGGGGAAAGTCGGTTTTGCCGAACCCACAACCTGGCGCTTTAACCCGAGCTACCTGCCGCCGCAATTGGCCCGTTATTTCGCCCAATTTGGCGCGCCCTGGTCAACGCTGCGTGAAACCAATCTTCGCCTGCTGCTGGAGACCGCGCCGAAAGGCTTCTCACCGGACTGGGTACGTTATCAAAAGAGCAACGGCTGGCAGCTTAAAGGCGAGAAAACTCTGGTCAGCAGTTACGATGCGATCCGCGTTTATTTGTGGGTCGGCATGCTAAATGATCGCGACGAGCAAAAAGCGCGCCTGCTGAACAAACTGAAACCGATGGCGAACGTCACCGCGAAGAATGGCGTGGTGCCGGAAAAAGTGGATGTCGCCACCGGGCAGATTCACGGTGATGGCCCGGTCGGTTTCGCTGCTGCGCTGTTGCCGTTTTTACAGGATCGTGATGCGCAGGCCGTGCAACGGCAAAAAGTGGCTGACCATTTCCCCGGCGATGATGCCTATTACAGCTACGTTCTGACCCTGTTTGGACAAGGATGGGATCAGTATCGTTTCCGCTTCACCCCTCGCGGGGAGTTACAACCTGACTGGAACCAGGAATGCGCAAGTTCATCGTAAGTTTACTTTGTCTCTCACTCGGCCTCGCGCTGGCACCCGGCGTGAGCGCGGCAGAGCCCACCGCGCAGCAGCGGTTACTGGATCAGGTTCGTCTGGGCGAGAGCACCCGGCGCGAGGATCTGGTCAGCCAGTCGTTATACCGTCTTGAACTTATTGACCCGGATAACCCGGACGTCGTTGCCGCGCGTTTGCGCTATTTACTGCGCCAGGGCGACACGGCGGGCGCGCAAAAGCAGCTCGACCGTCTGAAAACGTTGGCACCGAACTCCAGCGCGTATCAATCCTCGGTCACTACTATGTCGCTTTCTAGCGCAGAAGGGCGCCAGGCGCTGCAACAGGCGCGCTTACAGGCGACGACAGGCCACACGCAAGAAGCGATTGCCGCTTACGATGCGCTGTTTAAAGGCCACCCGCCGGAAGGCGATATCGCGGTCGAGTACTGGTTGGTCGTCGCGAAAGTCCCGGCGCGTCGTAATGAAGCCATCAAGCAACTGCAAACACTTAACGCCCGCAACCCCGGCAACGGACTGTTGCAAGGCGGGCTGGCGCCGTTGCTGTTTGCCGATGGCCGCAGCGCGGAAGGCTTCGCGATACTCGAAGAGATGGCGAAATCCAGCGGCGGGCGCGAAACGGCGGCGAGCATTTGGTATCAACAAATTCAGGACATGCCGGTGAGCGATGCCAGCGTAAAAGCGTTACAGCATTTCCTGACACTTTTCACCTCGGGCGATACGGCGGACAGCGCCCGTACTCAGCTTGCGGCGCAGCAAAAACAACTGGCCGATCCGGCTTTTCGCGCGCGCGCGACAGGGCTGGCGGCGGTGGATGCCGGGCAGGGAGCAAAAGCGGTGGGCGAGCTGCAACAAGCGGTGAATGCGAACAGTGCTGACAGCGAAGCCGTGGGCGCGCTGGGGCAAGCCTATTCGCAAAGCGGCGACCGCGCCCGCGCAGTGGCGCAATTTGAAAAAGCCATCGCCATGGACCCGACCAGCGGCAACCGCAGCAAGTGGGACAGCCTGCTGCAAACCAACCGCTATTGGTTGTTGATTGAGCAGGGCGATAACGCGCTGAAAGCCAATAACCCGGCGCAGGCGGAGCGTTACTACCAGCAGGCGCGCAACACCGACAACACCGACAGTTACGCGGTGCTCGGCCTCGGTGATGCGGCGGTGGCGCGCAAAGATAACGCGGCGGCGGAGCGTTTTTACCGCCAGGCGCTGAGCATGGACAGCGGAAACACCAACGCCGTGCGCGGCCTTGCCAACATTTACCGCGCCGAATCGCCGGAAAAAGCGGAAAGCTTTATTCAATCCCTCACCGCCAGCCAGCGGCGCAGCATTGACGATATTGAACGCGGGCTGACGAACGACCGGTTGTCGCAACAGGCCGAAGCGCTGGAAAGCAAAGGCCAGTGGGCGCAGGCGGCAGAACTGCAACGCAAACGGCTGGCGCTCGACCCCGGCAGCGTGTGGATAACCTACCGTCTGGCGAGCGATTTACGCCAGGCCGGGCAGCAGGGCGAAGCGGATTCACAAATGCACCGGCTGGCCGCGCAGAAGCCGGGCGATCCTGAACAGGTTTATGCTTACAGCCTGTACCTTTCGGGGAACAATCAGGAGATGGCGGCGTTAAACCACCTCAACGCCCTGCCAAAAGAAAAATGGAACAGCAACATTCAGGAACTGGCGGACAGGCTGCAAGCCAACCAGTTGCTGGAGAAAGCCAATCGCCTGCGCGACAGCGGCCATGAAGATCAGGCCGTGGCGTTACTGGCGCAGCAACCGGCTTCCACGCGTCTTGATTTAACACTCGCCGATTGGGCGCAACAGCGGGGCGATTCGGCGTCCGCGCAGGACGCTTATCAGCGCGTGTTGAAGCGCGAACCGGCAAATGAAGATGCGCTGCTCGGGCTTGCCGAACTCTACGCCGCTGACGGTAATTTTGTGGCGGCGCGCGCGCAACTGGCGAAAATGCCCGCCGCAACGCCCGCACAGCCTCCGTCGATCAACACCCAGCGGCGTCTGGCGCTGGTACAAACCCAACTGGGCGATATCGACAGCGCGGCGCGCATCTTTGGCACCATTGTTCCGCAGGCGAAATCCCAACCGCCGTCGATGGAGAGCGCGCTGGTGCTGCGCGATGCCGCCCGTTTCGACGTGCAAACCGGCGCGCCGCAGCAGGCGCTGGAGATGTACAAAGACGCGATGGTGGCGTCCGGTGTCACTACGCAGCGCCCGGCGAATAACGACAGCTTTACCCGCTTAACGCGCAATGATGAAAAAGATGACTGGCTCAAGCGCGGCGTGCGCAGCGATGCGGCGGATCTTTACCGCCAGCAGGATCTCAATGTCACGTTGCAGCATGAGTATTCCAGTTCCAGCGGTACGGGCGGTTATTCCGATTTGAAAGCCCACACCACCATGTTGCAGGTGGATACGCCGCTGGCGGACGGGCGTATGTTCTTCCGTACCGATGTGATCAATATGGATGTCGGTACGTTCAGCCAAAATGCCGATGGTTCTTATGACCCGAGCTTTGGTACCTGTGGCGATGTGGCGTGTTTCGGCGGAAACCGTCATCAGTCAGATAACGGCGCCAGCATTGCGGCGGGCTGGAAAAACAACACCTGGTCGATGGACATTGGCACCACGCCGATGGGTTTTAACGTCGTCGATGTGGTCGGCGGGCTGAGCTACAGCAGCGATGTCGGCCCGCTCGGTTATACCGTCGATTTACACCGCCGCCCGATCTCCAGCTCATTGCTGGCCTTTGGTGGACAAAAAGATCCGGCCAGCAATACCGGCAAAACCTGGGGCGGCGTGCGCGCCAACGGCGGCACGCTCAGCCTGAGTTATGACAAAGGCGAAGCGAATGGCGTCTGGGCGAGCCTCGGCGCGGATACGCTGGAAGGCAAAAACGTTGCCGATAACTGGCGTGTGCGCTGGATGACCGGTTACTACTACAAGCTGATTAATGAGAACAATCGGCGCGTTACCGTCGGGCTGAACAACATGATTTGGCACTACGACAAAGACTTGAGTAACTACACGCTGGGCCAGGGCGGTTATTACAGCCCGCAGGAGTACCTCTCTTTCGCGGTGCCGGTGTTGTGGCGTCAGCGCACGGAAAACTGGTCGTGGGAACTGGGCGGTTCGGTGTCGTGGTCGCACTCGCGCACCAAAACTATGCCGCGTTATCCGCTGTTGAGCCTGATTCCATCTGAGTTCCGTTCGCAGGCGAGCGAGCTTACCGAATCTGGCGGCAGCAGCACCGGCGTGGGTTACACCGCGCGTGCGCTGATTGAACGCCGCGTCACTTCCCACTGGTTTGTCGGTGCCGGGATCGATATTCAACAAGCGAAGGACTACACGCCGAGCCACGGGTTGATTTACGTGCGTTATTCCGGCGCGGGCTGGCAGGGTGACATGGATATGCCGCTTCAGCCGCTGGTTCCCCAGGCAGACTGGTAAAAAAAGACAATTCCTGGCGGTTAACCACGGCGCGAAACACCCTCAGATTCGTGGTTAACTGCATTTACATCAACGCGTTACCTCATTCATTCACTGCTGTAATAAGTGGACTGAGAATATGCTTAGCGGTTAGTCTCAAGAGCGTCGCGATAGAGTATACTCTGGCGGCAGAGTCATCCTTATCTCTGCTCTGCGCCAATTGTTTCTCTGGAGAGTGATTTTGCGTGTTAGCCGTTCTTTAACGATTAAACAGATGGCCATGGTTTCTGTTGTCTCTATGGTGTTTGTTTTTATTTTTTGCGTCATTCTGCTGTTTCACTTCTTACAGCAGAATCGCTACAACACGGCTGCACAACTGGAAAGTATCGCCCGTTCTGTTCGTGAACCGCTTTCAGCGGCGATTTTGAAGGCCGATATTCCCGAGGCCGAAGCCATTATTCAGCAGATCAAGCCCGCCGGGGTGGTGAGCCGCGCCGATGTGGTGCTGCCCAACCAGTTCCAGGCGCTGCGCATGCGCTTTATTCCCGAAAGTCCGGTGCCGGTGATGATCACGCGGATATTCGAGCTGCCAATCCAGATCTCCTTACCGATTTATTCGTTGGAACGCCCGGCGAACCCGCAGCCGCTGGCGTACCTGGTGCTGCAAGCGGACTCGTATCGCGTCTATAAGTTCGTCATCAGCACGCTATCAACGTTAGTAACTGCTTACTTACTGCTCACCCTGATGATCACCGTGGCGCTCACCTGGTGCATTAACCGGCTGGTGGTGCACCCGCTGCGTAAAATCGCCCGCGAACTGAATGAACTGCCCGCGCAAGATCTGCCCGGACACCAACTGGTGCTGCCGAGGCTGCATCATGATGATGAGATTGGCATCATGGTGCGAAGCTACAACCGCAACCAGCAGATGCTGCTGCGCCAGCAAGAAGAACTGAACATTCAGGCGATTCAGTTCCCGGTTTCCGAACTGCCCAACAAAGCGTTTCTGATGGCGCTGCTGGAACAAGCCGTGGCCGGGCAATCGCGCACCGCGCTGCTGGTGGTTTCCAGCGATACCCTGCGCGACACCGCCGGTGTGTTGCAGGAAGCGCAGCGCGAAGTGCTGTTGCTGACGCTGGTTGAAAAACTGAAATCGGCGCTGGCGCCGGGGATGGTGCTGGCACAACTGAGCATTTGCGACTTCGCGATCCTCGCGCACGGCGTGCAAGCGCCGTGGCAGGCGATGACGCTAGGTAAGCGAGTGCTCACTGTTATCAATGAGTGCGTTCCGCTTAAAGGCATCCAGCTGCGCCCGCACGCCAACATTGGCGTGGCGATGTTCAACGGCGACCTCTCTTCCGCACAGCTTTATCAACAAGCGGTTTCGGCGGTGGCCAGCGCGCAGCGCAAAGGCAAAAACCAGATTCACTTCTACGACCCCGCGCAGTTAGAGCAAGCACAGCAATGGCTGGCGCAAGAGCGCGAGATCGCTAGTGCTCTTGAGCAGCGGCGTTTTGCGCTCTGGCTGCAACCGCAGGTGGAATTAATGGGCGGTGCGGTGGTGGGCGCCCAGGCGGTGCTGCGCTTGCAGCAGGCGGACGGCAACTGGTCTGGCGAAGAAGAACTGTTTAAACGCATTGTTTCTTGCGGGCAAACGGCCAGCGTTACGCAGTGGATGCTGGACGAGGCTTGCCGTTTGCTGGTGGCCTGGCAGGCGCGCGGCATCACGCTGCCGCTGTCGGTCACGCTTCCGGCGCAGGCGCTGTTGCAACATAACCTGGCCGCTGAACTGCCTGAATTGTTGCGCCGCTATTCTATTGCGCCGCACACGCTGACCCTCGATATTACGGAAAGCCGCCTGTTCACCGATGCGCAATTCGCCGTCGCCACGCTGTTGCCACTGCGTGAAGCCGGGGTGCAAATTGTGCTGGATGATATTGGCATGGGGTTTAGCGGCTTGCAGCAGATGCAGCCGTTGCCGCTGGATGCCCTGAAAATCAGCAAAATGTTTGTGGATGGCTTGCCGGACGACAGCCATATGGCGGCGGCGATGATTCCGCTGGCGCGCAGTCTGATGGTGCGCGTTATTGCCGATGGCGTGGCGCATGAAGGGCAACGCGCATGGCTTGTTGAGGTGAGCGTCGATGTGGCGCAAGGCGCGTTGTTTGCCCGCCCAATGCCGACAGAGGCCTTTGAGCGCCGCTATTTTGCCGTCTCGGATAATGCCGAAAACAGCTAAATTGTTATGGGATTGTGCGAGTTAGTTCAAAGTTTTTAACATTGTTGTTTCGGAATTGATCTAAGTTCATTTCTGTCATGTTTGACGGGTGTTATTTTTAAATCGCAGGCTAACCGAAAACCCTATAAAGCCTGAGGTTTAATCTCAAGGACACCTTATGAAAACCTCCCTGTTTAAAAGTCTCTACTTTCAGGTCCTGACTGCGATCGCGGTCGGTATTTTGCTTGGCCATTTCTACCCTGAACTCGGGGCGCAGATGAAACCGCTGGGTGACGGCTTCGTCAAACTCATCAAAATGATCATCGCGCCCGTCATTTTTTGTACGGTTGTCACCGGCATTGCAGGCATGGAAAGCATGAAGGCGGTGGGTCGTACCGGTGCGGTTGCACTGCTCTATTTTGAAATTGTCAGTACGCTGGCGCTGATCATCGGCCTGATTATTGTCAATGTGGTGCAACCCGGTGCGGGTATGAACGTTGACCCCGCGACGCTGGATGCCAAAGCGGTGGCGGTGTACGCCGAACAGGCGCAGTCGCAGGGGGTAACCGACTTCCTTCTCGATGTGATCCCGGCGAGCGTCATTGGCGCCTTCGCCAGCGGTAACATTCTGCAAGTGTTGCTGTTTGCGGTGCTGTTTGGCTTCGCGCTGCATCGTCTCGGCCATAAAGGCCAGCTGATTTTCAACGTCATTGAAAGCTTCTCGCAGGTGATCTTCGGCATCATCAATATGATTATGCGCCTGGCGCCCATCGGCGCGTTCGGGGCGATGGCCTTTACCATCGGCAAATACGGCGTGGGGACGCTGGTGCAACTCGGCCAGTTGATTATCTGCTTCTACATCACCTGTATTCTGTTTGTGGTGGTGGTGCTGGGCACTATCGCGCGTGTCACCGGGTTCAATATCTTCAAATTTATCCGTTATATCCGTGAAGAGTTGCTGATTGTGCTGGGCACCTCGTCTTCCGAATCCGCGCTGCCGCGCATGCTGGAGAAGATGGAGCGCCTCGGCTGTCGTAAATCGGTGGTCGGGCTGGTCATTCCCACGGGCTACTCGTTCAACCTGGATGGCACCTCGATTTACCTGACGATGGCGGCGGTATTTATCGCCCAGGCGACGAATACCCATATGGATATCATTCACCAAATCACCTTGCTGGTGGTGCTGCTGCTCTCTTCGAAAGGGGCCGCTGGGGTGACGGGCAGCGGGTTTATCGTGCTGGCGGCAACGCTTTCTGCCGTAGGACACCTGCCGGTGGCGGGGCTGGCGTTGATTCTGGGTATTGACCGCTTTATGTCCGAAGCGCGCGCCCTGACCAACCTGGTCGGCAACGGCGTAGCAACCATTGTGGTGGCGAAATACGTTAAAGAGCTTGATAAGAAACAGTTGGTTAACACGCTGAATAATCGTTCGGATACGGCGCAAAGCCCCGGAATCTCCTCTTAATTTCGATACTTATGCCCGTAGTCTCTTGTCTGACTACGGGCAGCTAAGCATAATTACCCCTCGCTAACGTCACAATTCATGATGAATTTTCGGCATAATTCACGTCACAATGTGACGTTTTGCTTTTCCTGCGGTCTAAAAGCGAAGTGTTTTATGTCTCACCAAGCCTCCTTTTGGCGGGCATACTTTTTAACCAGGAATGTTGATTAGGGGTTCTCATGCAGGGCACAAAAATTCGATTGATAACGGGCGGTTTGCTGATGTTGGCGGCGGCCGGTTATGTGCAGGCAGAGGCGCTCCAGCCCGATCCGGCCTGGCAACAAGGAACGCTGTCGAATGGTTTTCATTGGCAGGTTCTCGCTACGCCGCAGCGCCCCAGCGATCGCATCGAAATTCGCTTGTCTATTGATACCGGCTCGCTCACCGAAAGCACGCAGCAGAGCGGTTTCAGCCATTTTATTCCCCGTGTTGCCTTGACCCACAGCGGCCGCCTCGAACCGGCGCAGGTTCGTTCTTTATGGCAACAAGGGATTGACCCGAAACGCCCGCTGCCGCCGGCGCTGGTCTCCTACGAATACACCCTTTACAACCTGAGTCTGCCGAACAATCGCAGCGACTTGCTGAAAGAGGCGATGATCTACCTGTCGGATGCTGCCGGGAAACTCACCATTACGCCTGAGACGGTGAATCACGCCCTCGCCAGCAACGATATGGTCGCGACCTGGCCTGGTGACACCCAGGACAGCTGGTGGCGCTATCGCCTGAAAGGTTCGCCGCTGCTGGGCCACGATCCGGCGGGTGAACTGAAAGAACCGGTCGATGCCGAGCAGTTGAAGGCGTTTTACGAGAAGTGGTATACGCCAGACGCCATGACGCTGATTGTGGTAGGCAACGTCGATAGCCGCGCCGTCGCAGAGCAAATCAATAAAACCTTCGGCGAGCTGAAAGGCAAACGCCAGTCGCCGACGCCGGTCGCGACGCTGTCGCCGCTGCCGCACCAGCCAGTGAGTCTGATGAGCGAAGCCGTGACGCAGGATCGTCTGTCGATTATGTGGGATTCCGCCTGGCAGCCGATTCGCGAGTCCGCCGAGCTTGAACGCTACTGGCGCGCGGATTTAGCCCGTGAAGCGCTGTTCTGGCATATCCAGCAAAACCTGAATAAAAACAACAGCAAAGATATCGGCCTCGGCTTTGACTGCCGGGTACTGTTCCAGCGTGCGCAATGCGCCATTAACGTCGATTCGCCGAATGACAAACTGGATGCCAATACCGGTGTGATTGGTCGCGAGCTGGCAAAAGTGCGTGATAAGGGCCTGCCGGAAGAGGAATTCAAGGCGCTGATTGCGCAGAAAAACCTCGAATTGCAGAAGCTGTTCGCCACCTACGCCCACGCCGATACCGACATCCTCATCAGCCAGCGTATGCGTTCGTTGCAAAACCAGGTGGTGGATATCGCGCCGGAGCAGTATCAAAAATTGCGCCAGCGTTTCTTAGCCAACCTGACGCCGGAGTTGCTGAATCAGGATCTGCATCAGCAGCTTTCGCAAGATATGACGCTGGTGTTGTTGCAACCGAAAGGCGAACCGGAACATAACATGAAGGAGTTGCAGGCAACGTGGGACGCGGTGATGAAACCGGCTGAAACGCCCGCCGCGCCTGCCAGCACTGATGATGTTCGCCCGGATGTGTCGGATATCCCGCCGCAGCAGTGATCTCATCCCCTTCAGCCGAAGAAGGGGGCAAAATGCTTAGTTCCATCTGGACAAGGAAGTCTGCTGGTGGAGTGTTCTTCCAGTAGCTTGTCCCATTAACTCAACGGAAAGGATTGTTAATGGAAAATCAATCAGAAGGTATCAAAAGGAAGTTAACGCTCGGCGAAACTTTACTGGCTCGTTCCGTGTTCGGTGACGAAATTTTTTATGATTCTGTTCGGATCCATTGTGACAGCTACCTGCCGCTTGGGCTGCAAAATGAACAATATGTCATGACTCCAAACGGAGAGTTGTATTACCGTCGTTCGCTATATCGCCGAGATTTTTCCATCGAGCCGCCTCCGACGCAGCATCTTTTCATTCATGAAATGACCCATGTCTGGCAACACCAAAAAGGAATGTGGGTGTGCACCAGAGGGCTGGTCAGCTGGGCTACTGTTTATAAATACAAAATCGATAAATTTCGGTTGTCTGATTACCCAATGGAACAGCAAGCATCGATCATTGCAGATCACTTCTATCTCAAAACATTTGGCGAAAAGGCTTTTTTCAGACTTGCGGACCGAGAATTAATCGGTGTCATTGATAAAAATACATTATCGAAATTTGAACCACTCATAAGAAGCGCGGGATTGCCATTATGAAAAAATACTTTTCCCTCTTCCTTCCTCTCTTTCTGGCGGGCTGCCCGGTTGGTGACCGCATCAATATGAGACCCGCGCAATCAACGGTTGTGAACAATCAGATTTGCATTGTTGTAAACCAACCTGATGCCGGGGAAAAGATCATTGGGATTGGCATCTGGGATTACAGCACGGTGAAATATGCTTATGAGAAATCATATGCATCCGCTCCCATACTGTTGGAGTCTGGTGAGTGTATTCCCGGCATCGATCATTTTGCTTTCAAAGACGGTAATGCTTACAACATTACGGTGAGGACAGGTTTACGTTCGTACGAAGCGCGTTTCACCGTGGCGATGCAGGGTAAAAATATCGCGTTGCAGGATATGAATAATTAATCGGGCATTGAGTCGCCCCTGTTATAGAGGCGACTTTCACAACTTATTCCGGCATGGCGTCGCGCGGGATAATTGCGCCGCGATACTGGATAACGGTGCTGGCCGTTAAATGGCCGCGTTTTGCGGCAGCAGTGGCGTCACCACCGGTCAGGCGTACCGCCAGGTAACCGGCGCTGAAAGAATCGCCTGCTGCGGTGGTGTCGATAACCTTCTCTTTCGGCAGTTTCACCGCCGGGACTTCCACCACGGCTTCACCGGCGATTGCCACCAGGCAAGAATCTGCGCCGCGTTTAATCACCACTTCTTTCACACCCGCGCGCTGCGTGCGCTCGATAACCTCTTCCACCGGCTTCTCGCCCCACAGCAGATCTTCATCATCCAGCGTCAGGAAAGCGATGTCGGTGCAGGCCAGCATCTGCTGATACACCAGACGCGTCTCTTCTTTGCTCGCCCACAGGCGCGGACGGTAGTTGTTATCGAAAATCACTTTGCCGCCGTTGGCGCGGCACGCTTGCAACAGCGACAACAGCTTGTTGCGGCTGGTCGGGCTTAAGATCGCCAGGCTGATACCGCTGAGATAGAGGTAATCAAAAGTCGCCAGTTGTTCGCAAATGGCATCTGACTGCTCGCTCTCGAGCCAGAATTTGGCGGCGGCTTCGTTGCGCCAGTAGTAGAAGGTACGTTCGCCGGTACTATCGGTTTCGATGTAATACAGCCCCGGCAGGCGGTTTTCCATACGCTGCGTCAGGCGGGTATCGACATCTTCGCTCTGCCACGCATCCAGCATCTGCTGGCTGAAATTGTCGGTGCCGAGCGCGGTAACGTAATGAACAGAGAGCGCGGAAGGATTGACCTGGCGGGCGATATAAACGGAAGTATTCAGCGTGTCGCCACCAAAACCACGGTTAACTTCAGCGCCTTTTTGTGACAGTTCGATCATGCATTCGCCGATGACGGCAATTTTCCTGGACATAGTCGTAAACCTAGATCAGATAAATTAACGGTAGTGTGCTGTGTGGGTGATTCGTGGTCAACCATATTAAAACATCGTTCCAGTATTTTTTTGAGCTAAAGCGTATTACCTGCAAATTCCTCCATGCGGCTTTTTGATTTTTGCCCACCGCCAGGACGTAAAGTTATCTGAACAAGCGCCGATAACCCTTTGACGAGTTCTTCCAGGTCATCCCCATCGACAGGACATAGAAATGATGTTGAAGCAGGTCATCCAGCGGCTAAACATTCCGGAAGCGAGCATTGAAAGCTTGCAGGAGCGTCGTTATTGGCTGCAATGCGAGCGTGCTTACACTTATCAGCCCATCTATAAAACCGATGGCCGTCTGATGGCGATTGAAGTACTGACCATTGTCACCCATCCCTCGCAGCCGGAACAACGCATTGCCCCGGACCGTTACTTTTCAGAAGTGGCGGTGCGCCAGCGCGTTGATGTCGTCCATGAACAAATCGCGCTGCTGGCAGAACAAAAAGATTTCTTCGCCAAAAACGATGTGCTGGCGTCGGTAAACGTCGATGGCCCAACGCTGCTGGCGATGCGCCAGAATAAAACGCTGATGGCGCTGGTCGAATCGCTGCCGTGGATCCGCTTCGAACTGGTTGAACACATCCGTTTACCGCAGGATTCCACGTTCGCTTCTATCAGCGAAATTGGGCCGCTGTGGCTGGATGATTTTGGTACCGGCATGGCGAACTTCTCGGCGCTGAGCGAAGTGCGTTATGACTACATCAAAGTGGCTCGCGACTTGTTCATCATGCTGCGCAAAACGCCGGAAGGGCAAAATCTATTCACATTGCTGCTACAACTGATGAACCGCTACTGTCAGGGCGTGATTGTCGAAGGCATTGAAACGCTCGAAGAGTGGCGCGATGTGCAAAACTCTCCGGCGCATGCAGCGCAGGGCTATTTTCTCTCTCGCCCGATGCCGTTGACCAAACTTGAACACGTGATACTCGAGCTCTAAACGCTGCCGTTTCCCTCAGCCTCTACTATCTTTATGACAGGTAAGGCTTTAGAGGAAAGGCATAACAATGACAAAAACGAGTAAAGCGATCATTACCGTCTTTGCGACGCTGCTGCTATTGATTGTGGTTGCCATCATTATCATTGCGACATTTGACTGGAACCGCCTCAAACCCACCATTAATGAAAAAGTCTCCACTGAACTGAATCGGCCCTTCGCCATTCGCGGCGATTTGGGTGTGGTTTGGGAGCGGCAAAAAGAGGAAACCGGCTGGCGCAGTTGGGTGCCGTGGCCCCATGTTCACGCCGACGATATTATTCTCGGCAACCCGCCGGGCATTGATGAAATCACTATGGTTCACCTGCCGCGCGTCGAAGCGACGCTCGCGCCGCTTTCACTGCTGAGCAAAACCGTTTATCTGCCGTGGATCAAACTACAGCAGCCGGATGCACGGCTGATCCGCCGCTCAGAAAAGCTCAATAACTGGACCTTTACCCTCGCGGGCGATGAGAGCAACGATCCCAACGCCAAACCCTCTGCGTGGTCATTCCAACTCGACAATATTCTTTTCGATCGCGGACGCATTGCCATTGATGATGCGGTGAGCCGTGCCGATGTGGAGATCCTCGTCGATCCGCTGGGTAAACCGCTGCCCTTTAGCGAAGTGACCGGCAAAAGCGATGACAAAGCGAAAGCCGGGGATTATGTCTTTGGCTTGACGGCGAAAGGGCGCTACAACGACCAGACGATTACCGGGACCGGCAAAATCGGCGGCATGCTGGCGCTGCGTAGCGAAGGCACGCCGTTCCCGGTGCAGGCGGATTTCCGCTCCGGCAACACTCGCGTGGCGTTTGTCGGCACGATCAACGACCCAATGAATATGGGCGGCGTTGATCTGCAACTGAAGTTTGGCGGCGATTCGCTTGGCCAGTTGTACGACTTAACCGGCGTACTGCTGCCGGATACGCCGCCGTTTGAAACCGACGGCCACCTGGTCGCCAAAATCAACAGCGAAAAAGGTTCGGTGTTTGATTACCGCAATTTCAACGGTCATATCGGCGACAGCGATATTCACGGCACGCTGACCTATTCCACCGGCGAACCGCGCCCGAAACTGGAAGGCGATGTCGAATCTCGCCAGTTACGCTTAGCGGATTTAGGGCCGCTGATTGGTGTCGATTCCGGCAAAGGCGCGGAAAAATCGAAACAAGCCGAGCAGCAAAAAGGCGAAAAATCGGTACAACCGGCGGACAAAGTGCTGCCTTATGACCGCTTTGAAACCGACAAATGGGACGTGATGGATGCGGACGTTCGCTTTAAAGGCCGCCGTATTGAGCACGGTTCGTCGTTGCCGATTAGCGACCTGTCGACCCATATCATCCTGAAAAATGCCGACCTGCGCCTGCAGCCGCTGAAATTCGGCCTGGCGGGCGGCACCATCTCGTCGAACATTCACCTCGAAGGCGATAAAAAGCCGATGCAGGGGCGGGCGGATATTCAGGCGCGTCGCTTGAAGCTCAAAGAACTGATGCCTGATGTGGAACTGATGCAGAAAACGCTGGGTGAAATGAACGGTGACGCGGATATTCGCGGCGTGGGCAATTCGGTCGCTGCGCTGCTCGGTACCAGCAACGGCAACCTGAAACTGCTGATGAACGACGGGCTGGTGAGCCGCAACCTGATGGAGATCCTTGGGCTTAACGTCGGCAACTTTATTGTCGGCCAACTGTTTGGCGATGACGAAGTGCGCGTCAACTGCGCCGCCGCGAATCTCGATCTGGTCAACGGGGTGGCAAGGCCGCAAATCTTCGCCTTCGATACGGAAAACGCGCTCATTAACGTCACCGGTACGGCCAGCATGGCGTCGGAACAGCTTGATTTGACGATTGACCCGGAGAGTAAAGGCATTCGCATTGTGACCCTGCGTTCGCCGCTGTATGTGCGCGGTAGCTTCAAAAACCCGCAGGCCGGGGTGAAAGCCGGTCCGCTTATCGCGCGCGGTGCGGTGGCTGCCGCGCTGGCGACGCTGGTTACGCCTGCGGCCGCGTTGCTGGCGCTGATTTCACCGTCTGAAGGCGAGCAGAACCAGTGCCAGACAATTTTGTCGCAGATGAAACGCTAAACGAGGAATGCCCCCTCTCTGCGGTGCAGAGAGGGGATAACGATTACAGCGAGTGGTGTTTGGTTTCGTGGGTCAGCAGCAGCGCGATAAGCGTTAAGGTCGCCATCGCCGCCAGGTAAAACCCGACGTACATCAGGCCGTAGTTGGCTTGCAGCCAGGTGGCGATATACGGTGCGACGGACGCGCCGAGAATGGACGACACATTGTACGAGAAGGATGCGCCGGTATAACGCACTTCCGTCGGGAACAGCTCTGGCAGCAGTGCGCCCATCGGGCCGAAGGTCAGCCCCATCAGGCTCAGGCCGATCAGCAGATACGCCATCACCAGCGCCGGGTTACCGGAACCGAGCAGCGGCGGGAAGACGAACAGCGCGAACAGAATAATCAGCGAGGTGATAATCACCATGCTCTTACGGCGACCAAAGGCGTCCGCCAGCAGGCCCGCCACCGGCACCATCACGCCAAAACCAATCACCGCCATCATTAACATCCACAGCACTTCGTTACGCGGCAGCCCCAGGCCCTGCGGCGACGTACTGTATGTCATTGAATAAACAGTCATGATGTAAAACAGCGTGTAGGTCGCCAGCATGATGAAGGTGCCGAGCACCGTCACGCGCACGTGTTTGGTCAGCAGCGTGCCCAGCGGGATTTTCACCTGTTTCTTCGCGGCGGCGACTTTGGCAAACACCGGCGTTTCATGCAGAGACACGCGAACATACAGGCCAATCAACACCAGCACAGCGGAGAAGATAAACGGCACGCGCCAACCCCACTGCATAAACTGCTCATCGGTCAGCAGCCAGGAGAGCAGCAGGAAAGTGCCGTTGGCAAAGAAGAAGCCGATAGGCGCACCCAACTGTGGGAAAGAACCGTACAGCGCGCGTTTACGCGGCGGCGCGTTTTCCGTCGCCAGCAGCGCGGCGCCACCCCATTCGCCGCCTAAACCCAGCCCTTGACCAAAACGGGCCAGCGCCAGCAGTAGCGGCGCCATTACGCCAATGGTTTCATAACTCGGCAGCAGGCCAATGACGACAGTGGAAATCCCCATGGTCAACAGCGACGCGACAAGTGTCACTTTGCGGCCCACGCGATCGCCGAAGTGGCCAAACACCGCGGAACCAATAGGACGCGCGATAAAGGCAATGGCAAATGTGGCCAGCGATTGTAGCGTGGCGGCGGTAGCGTCGCCCTGCGGGAAGAAGATATGCGGGAACACAATAACCGCGGCAGTGGCATAGATATAGAAGTCGAAAAACTCGATGGCGGTGCCAATCAGAGACGCGACGACCACTTTATTGCGCGAGTTTACTGGTGTGTGTTCCGGTTCGTTGTCGAATGTTGTAGTAGCTGCAGCTTGCATAAAGTTTTCTTATTTTGGCGAACGAACGAGCATATTAGCCACAGCAAAAGCGACATTTCAATCTGTAACAAAACGGCGGGGAGCACAAAAAATCGGCAAAAAGCGAATAATTTGCAGACTCACGATTTCGCATCTATGAAATGCTTCACATATTTTAGAAATTAGAGGATAAAACTGGTTTCAGGTTAAATAAAAGTTACCGTCTGGTTTTTCCTGCTGAAATGATTGATCGGGCTGATATTTCCATTCACTTATCAGCCCGATGATGAATTTATCGGTGGGTTTTATCCGGCATGCGCGGGTCATCTTTGTATTGCGCGGTGGCGATCCACGCGGCGCAAAACAGCGTCAGGCGGGCGAAGAAGTAGAAGAAAGCCATCAGGCCAAGTACCGAGCCGAACGCCGCGCCCGACGGCGATTTCACCAGCGATGGCAGCGTCCAGGTCATGACGATTTTGATCACCTCAAAGCCAATCGCGGCGATAAAGGTGCCGCGAATCAGCGCCTTTTTACGCGGGCGATGGCGCGGCAATCGCCAGAAAATCCAGAAGAACAGCAGGTAGTTGGCGAAAATAGAAATCACCAGACCAATCAGCCCCCACACCGGTTTCAGCCACTCAATGTAATCAAGATGCAGCGCGCCGATGATCAACTGCTGCGCTGAACCGGCAACAGAAGTAATGGAAAGGGTGATGATCAGCGCCACCAACAGGCCAATCAGCGAGACAAAATCGCGGAAATACTTCACCCAAATCTTCTCTTCATCTTGCGCGTTACGCTCCCAAACATCGCGCGATTGGGCGCGAATCGCCTCACGCAGGTTGCCCGTCCAGTTAATGCCGGAATAGAGCGCGACAGCCAGCCCGACAATCCCGACGGTGGTGCGCTGCTGCACGGCGATGTTAAGGGTATTTTTAAGTGTTGAGGCCATTGTCGGATCGCTGACGCTGGTCAGGATCTTATTGAAGATGTCCTGCAACAGCGTCGGGTGCGAGGCGAGGATAAAACCGGCGGCGGCAAACGACACCATCATGATGGGGATCATCGAGAGAAACGAGAAGTAGGTGATCGCCGCGCCAAACTGGTTGCCCATGCGATCGTTAAAGCGTTCAGTTGCGCGGATTAAGTGCGCGACAAGCGGGCGGCGTTGGATTTTTTGCGCCGTGTCGGTGACCGTCGCCAGCGTGCTGCTGACTTTTCCTGGCGCGTCATCTTTCTTGTTTTCAGACGGCTCAGCCATCTTTTTGACCGGTTCGTAATCGAGGTCTTGCGTCGGGCGTTTTTCGTGATTTTCCGGCGTCATCAGGTCTCTTTTCCTTCTCCTGAATGTGTTATATCCCAAATTATAGCCGCTACTGGTCGACATAATCCTTCAGGGCGGTCGCCAGCCACTCCATAAACAGGTGCACGCGGCGGGAAAGATTACGGCGATGCGGGTAAATCAGCGACACCGGCATCGGCTCCGCGCGGTATTGCGGCAGAATTTCCACCAGTTTTCCGCTGCGCAGCGCCTCACGCGCGCCAATGCGCGGCACCTGAATAATGCCGAGCCCCGCCAGGCAAGCGGCATGATACGTTTCGGTGCTGTTCACCGTCAGAATGCCGCCGGTTTTCACCCATTTAGTCTGTTTATCCTGCCAGACTTCAAAACCTTGCGGGCGCGTGCCGAGATTCACGGCGTAATGCACCAGCGCATGGGACGATAAATCGTCGAGGGTTTCCGGGTAGCCAAAGCGTGCCAGATAATCCGGGCTGGCGCAGTTGATGACCGAAAGCTTGCCAAGCTGGCGGGCGATCAGCCCCGAGTCTTTCAGCGTGCCGACGCGCACCACGCAGTCAAAGCCTTCGCGGATGATATCCACCAGCCGATCGCTGCTGCTCAGTTCCAGTTCGATGCCGGGATACTGCTGCAAAAACGCGGGCAGGCGGGGAATCACCAAATTTTTGGCGACGCCCACCGGCATATCGACGCGCAAACGGCCGCTGATACTCGACGGGTCGTGCAAAAACATGCCGTCGAGTTCATCCATATTGGTCAGCAGATCTTTCGCTCGCTCGTAATAGACCGCACCGTCTTGCGTGAGCTGTACGCGGCGCGTGGTGCGATGGAGCAGTTGCGTGCCCAGTTGGGTTTCCAGCGCCTGAACCTGGCGCGATACGCTACCCTTAGGAAGCCCCAACGAGTCTGCCGCCCTGGAAAAACTCGCTAATTCTGCCACGCGAATAAACAGTTGCATTGCGTAAATTTTATCCATCACTGCGCCCCATTGTTGTCATAAATGAAACAGTGAAGCGTAAATTAGCACCTTTATTGCTGCGGCGTCAGCTAATAAGCTTTTCCTGTACACCCCATTAACGAAAACGAGGTTTCTTATGACACAACCAATTGCAATAGTGACGGGCGGTGGCCGCGGGCTGGGTAAAAACGCGGCGCTGAAACTGGCGGCGAAGGGAACCGGCATTATCCTGACCTATAACCAAAACGCCGAGGCTGCGCATGAAGTTGTGCGCGACATCGAAGCGAAAGGCGTGAAAGCCGTGGCGTTGCAGCTCGACGTGGGGGATATTTCCCAATTCGCCAACTTCGCGCTGGACGTGCAAAAACTGCTCAAAGAGGTGTGGGATCGTGAGTCGTTTGATTATTTGTTGAACAACGCCGGAATCGGCAGCAATTACGCGTTTGCCGAGACCAGCGAAGCGGTGTTCGACGAGATGGTGAACATTCAATTCAAAGGCCCCTTCTTCCTGACGCAGGTGCTGCTGCCACTGCTGAAAAATGGCGGGCGCATTCTGAATGTCTCCACCGGATTAACGCGTTTTTGCCAGCCGGGCCGCGCGCTGTATGCCTCCGTAAAAGGGGCGATGGAAGTGTTGACGCGTTACCAGGCGAAAGAGTTGGGCGCGCGCGGGATTTCGGTCAATATCATTGCGCCGGGTGCCATTGAGACGGATTTCAGCGGCGGTGTGGTGCGTGACAATCCGCAAGTGAACAAGCTCATTGCGTCAAACACGGCGCTGGGCCGCGCGGGTCAGGCTGACGATATTGGCGATGCGATTGCCGCGTTGCTGAGCGATGAGTTGGCGTGGATGAATGCGCAACGCGTTGAAGTGTCTGGCGGTATGTTCCTGTAAGTGCTGGCGACGCCCGGTTGGCGTTCTGCCTCCGGGCGCGTACGGATTACTGCTTCTGAAAATGGGTAACCCGGATGCGGGCAGGCTGCTGTTTTTTATCCAGCGAACCGCTGATGCCAATAAGTTCATCCGGTGACAGCGATTTGCCATCAAACAACGCCATCGGAATATAGGCCTGAATTTGATCCGTTTTATCGCGGAACACATACAGATCCTCACCTTGCTTTTCCACCAGGTTACCGCGCAGTGAAATCGACGCACCGTCATGCAGGCCTTTCGCCTGTTGAATCGTCATGGTGCGCGCATCTTCCATCCCTCGATAGCCGTCATCCATTTTATGCGGCGGTGGCGGCGCTTTATCTGCTTTTAAACCTGGCGCGTCTTCCGCGAATGCCGTCATGGAGAACAGCGCCGCCACGCAGGCGGTAAGCACAATCTTCTTCATAACTTCTCCTGAAATTTTTCTGAACACCTTTTAAGCCTGGCAGAGGAGGGGAAGGTGTAAAGCATGAATTTACTGAATGTCTCCACCTGTTTTTATTCATGTTGAAACAAGTATCACTGATAATAATCGCGAGCTGGGCTATCTTTTAACGACTCATAAATAAAGAAAAAATTACGTGCTGACATCGGTCAGTTGGTTATTTCTTAAGTTGTGCTTAAGGGAAAATAATGACATCTCCTGCCCCGGTTAATACGGGTGAACAGTTTGAAAAATGCATTGCCATTATTCGCGAAGCGTCGGTCGAAATCTTATTGCTACTGAATGTGCATTTCGATGAAGGAAAAGATCCGCGCTGGTTTTTGGAACAATTGGATATTGCGCGCCTGAGTATGGGTGGTTGGGGCGCGGTGGCTAAACGACTGAAACTCAACGATGCAGAATTAACCCAGTTCACCTTGCAGCTTCGCCACCTGCAACAGCTCGTTCCTCGCTATGAGAGCGGGCAAAATGTGACAGAAAATCAGTTGATTGCCGCGCTGAGATTTATCAGCGCATTAGAGAACCTGCGTAAAAAACAAAAATTGCTGAGTTACAGCACGTCGCTGAAATCCGATGGCGCGCAGCCGCAACAGCAGGGGCTGCAACAGTTACGCGCGCTGGAATTGATGATCAAATCGCTGGTGATGCAGGCATGGTCGGATCCTGAACGCCTGCGTAACCACCTGAAAACGCAGTTTGGCGCCGATCGCGTGCGCCGCTGGCTGCGCCTGGGTGATCATAACGATGTACTAAGCGGGATGCGCTTTAGTGAGCTGGCGCTGCTGCTGGTGGATAAGAAAGAGTTCGGTCAGCACTACGCCCGGCTGTTCAATGATGCGTCGGTGTTGAACCTGTTTCTGGAACCGCGCAAAACCCTGCAAACGTTTCTCGATGATGTGCGTGAAATGCGTGCTTGTGTGGTGTCCGGCCAGCCGCTGACCTCGAACCAACTGTTGATGCTGGAAAATTACTATCCGCAAATCACCGGGCCGGTGCAGCGCGCTCTGGATGAGGGGCGGAGTAAAACAGATCCCGCCGCGTTGTTGCAGGAGGCGGGCGGCGATATGGACGAATTCTGGGAACAGGCGCGGAAAAAAGATCGCGCCGCCGGAGGAGACACCATGCCAATGCGTGACAGTATTGATAAACCGGCGAAGCGCACGGTGCGCAGCCGTGAAGAGCGGGAACAGATGCTCTCCAGTGTGTTGTGGGGCGCGGTTGTTGTTGCGGTGCTGACGATCGTGATCGGCGCGTTTTGGCTGTTTACCGGCGAGATCTCTGCACCGGTCGCGCGGCAAGCGAACATGTCGGTGCCGATCTCTAATGATCGTGAAAGGCCGTCGCCAAAAGAG
The DNA here is from genome assembly GCF_038449125.1 of Kosakonia sp. BYX6. Lineage (NCBI taxonomy): Bacteria > Pseudomonadati > Pseudomonadota > Gammaproteobacteria > Enterobacterales > Enterobacteriaceae > Kosakonia > Kosakonia calanthes. The sequence continues at coordinate 286,243 of NZ_CP151800.1, forward strand.
GAACTTACCCGAATGGGGCTGGCGCGCGATGAAAACAACTTTCGCTCGGCCATCGATCGTAACGATACGCGCGTGGTGTCGCTGTTTCTGCGTACCGGCATGAACTGGAAACTGTCGTGGACGGAGCAAGCGGTAATTTCCGAATACAACGATGTGCTGGATCTGCTGCTGCGCTACCGGCTACAAATGGATGAGAATCGGCCATGCCGACGGTTTATCGCCACCTTAACCCATGAAATGGCGGCGAATAAGAAGCTGACGTCGATTGTGAAAAACTATTTGCGGGCGTTTTGTACTTTACCGCCGGTGGTGGAGCGCGAACGGTATGAGATGGAGCAGGCGCAGTTGCGTTACGAGGCGGAACCGTCGGATGAGAACCGCAAATGGGCGGATATTCATTCCGCCATTTATAACGCGATTGATTGAGGTTTTATAAAACCGTAGGCCGGATAAGCGAAGCGCCATCAGGCGATCAGACATCCCGCCGGATGGCGGCTACCGCCTTATCCGGCCTACAGGTATGGACAACGTTTTTGAATGGGTAGCCTGGCGCGTAGGCCTGATAAGCGAAGCGCCATCAGGCGATCAGACATCCCGCCGGATGGCGGCTACCGCCTTATCCGGCCTACAGGTATGGACAACGTTTTTGAATGGGTAGCCTGGCGCGTAGGCCTGATAAGCGAAGCGCCAGCAGGCGATCAGACATCACGCCGGATGGCGGCTACCGCCTTATCCGGCCTACAGGTATGGACAACGTTTTTGAATGGGTAGCCTGGCGCGTAGGCCTGATAAGCGAAGCGCCATCAGGCAATCAGGCATCACGCCGGATGGCGGCTACCGCCTTATCTGGCCTACAGGTATGGACAACGTTTTTGAATGGGTAGCCTGGCGCGTAGGCCTGATAAGCGAAGCGCCATCAGGCGATCAGACATCCCGCCGGATGGCGGCTACCGCCTTATCCGGCCTACAGGTATGGACAACGTTTTTGAATGGGTAGCCTGGCGCGTAGGCCTGATAAGCGAAGCGCCATCAGGCAATCAGGCATCACGCCGGATGGCGGCTATCGCCTTATCCGGCCTACGTTTCCGATTTCGGTTCGCCATACAAACCGATCAACCGGCGTACCACGCCGTTGGTCCAGCCAAAACCATCCTGCAACGGGTACTCACCACCGCCCCCTTCGCGCGGCGTACCGCCCGCGATATGGTACTTCTCGATAAGCTTGTGGTGCTGCTGGTAAAAGAGATTCACCGTCTGCAGCCAGTTGCGGGCAATCTCATCGCCCAGCGCGTCGTTGCCGTACAGTTTAAAGCCCTGGATCGCCATCCATTGCAGCGGCGCCCAGCCGTTCGGCTTATCCCACTGCTCGCTGGTTTCGTACTCGGTCGCCAGAATACCGCCCGGCGTCAACAAACGCGCTGTCACCGCTTCCGCCAGCCGATCGGCCTGCTCGTGGGTCGCCATGCCGACGTACAGCGGCACAATGCTGGCCGCCGAGAACAGCGCCATCTCTTCGCGACGCCAGTCGTAATCGCGGTAGCAGCCGTTTTCGTCATCCCACAAATAGCGATTTACCGCCGCCCGACGATCGCTCGCTTTCTGGCGGAACAACGCTTCACGCTCCCGGTCGCCTTTCAGCCCGGAAATATTGGCAATCGCGCTTTCCAGCTTAAATAGAAACGCGTTCAGATCGATCGGGATGAACTGCGTCGTGCGGATACTGGCCAGCCGTTGCGTGTCGCGCAGCCAGCGGGAAGAGTAGTCCCAGCCGGACGCCGCGCCCGCGCGCAGGTCGCGATAAACTTCATTGGGCGGACGACCTGAATGACGGGCGGTTTCCACGTCCTCGATCCAGGACTCGTCACGCGGCGTGTCGCGATCATCCCAGTAACGGTTGAGCAATGAACCGTCCGGCATACGCACTACATGGCGGTACGCCTGGTTAAGCACCAGCGATTCCGCGCCATCCATCCAGAAGGCGTACTCCATCAGCAAGTGCTCAAGGTAGCGCCGCGCGCCGCGCACGCCATCTTCTTCGAACAGTTCGACCATCAGGGCGAACACCGGCGGCTGCGAACGGCTCAAATAGTAGGTGCGATTGCCGTTCGGAATATGTCCGTAACGTTCAATCATCCACGCGAAGTTATCGGCCATACAGCGCAGCAGGTCGTCGCGCCCGCTTTCTGCCAGCCCCAACATAGTGAAATAAGAATCCCAGTAGTAGGTCTCACGGAAACGGCCGCCCGGCACAATATAGGATTGCGGCAGCGCCAGCAGCGAAGACCACGGAATATGATCCTGCGGCTCGCGGGTCAGTATCGGCCATAGCTGGTCGATATGCTCTTTCAGCGAGTTTTCCGGGTTGGAAACATACTCTTTGGCGTGGTTTTCCGGCGTCCAGAAATGCGCCTTCACGAACTGGCGTAAATTGAACTCCGGTTTGCGTTTGATTTTGCGATAGCGAATCAGGATATCGAGCGGATCCATTTTCGGCGCGCAGTCAGGGAAGGTTTTGCTATCGGCGAAAATACGCGATGACTGCACGTGTTCAAACAGTTCGAGGTAACGATCGGCAGGGGTCAGCGCATCGGATGCGGGCATCCCCTCGATCATTTCCGGTTCCGGTTCCGCCTCGATCATTTCATCCAGTTTTAACTCGCACGGATCGGTTTCGTAGGTTTCGTCCTCGAATACCAATTCCATCAATTCAGCGCTTTGTTGTTTCTGGTTGAACATAGTGACTCTGGCCTCCGGATGTCGTCGTAAAAATTTACGGGTGTTGCCCGGCTATCAATTAAGCATAGACATTCGCTTCGATGTCGGGGAGCAAACTGTGCGGTTGATCACGTTTCATGCCCCGCATCCCGGTCACGCGATGTCCACAACTTATTGATTATTTATATATAAGTTAAATAACGCATAAGCTAACGCAGGGTCGATTTTCGGAGCATTCGTTTTGCAACGATTTGTGAATAATCCCTCCGCTGCGTATTTGTGCAAGGTAGAGTAGGGTAAACAATTTTATCGCTGAGGAAAAATCATTGGAACTCGCCACTATTACGTTAGAGCAATGCCTTGATATCCGCCAGGCGGTACTGTGGCCGCATCTTGAGCGCGCGGCTTCGCGTGTCGAGGGGGATGACGAAGCCTGGCACGTTGGCGTGCGTGCAAACGAGCAGGTTGTCTGCTGTCTGTCGGTGTTTATGTTGGGTGAACAGCGCTGCCAGATTCGCAAATTTGCCACTTTACACGCCCAACAACGGCAAGGGTTTGGCGCATTTTTATTACAAGCGGTGCTCGAAAAATTAGTGCAGACGGGGGTGAATTTTGTGCAACTCGACGCCAGAACGTCGGCGACCGCGTTTTACAGCCGATTCGGTTTTGAGGCAGAAGGGGAACCGTTTTACAAAAAAGAGGTGCAGTACATTCGCATGTCGCGCGCCTTGTAAAACACCCGGCGACACAGGCCGCCGGGCGATTTATCAACGTGGGATTTGCTGGGTAATGCAGTGGATGTTGCCACCGCCGAGCAAAATTTCACGCGCCGGAACGCCCGTGATGACGAAATCCGGGAACATCTCTTCAAACAGCGCCTGCGCTGCGCCATCGGTCGCTGGATCCAGCAGCGGGAAAATAATCTGCTGGTTGCTGACCAGATAGTTCACGTAGGAACCCGCCAGGCGGTTGCCTTCGTGACGCTCAATCGCCGTGCCTTTCTCCACATCGCAGATTTCATCTGCGCTGGCATACAGCGGCTGCGGCGACGGCACTTTCCACACTTTTAAGCGACGGCCCTGCGCGTCTTTGGTGCTTTCCAGCACATTCAGCGCGGCAACCGAGCGAGCGTATTGCGGGTCGTTTTCATCATCGGTCCAGTGCAGCGCCACTTCGCCTGGACGCACGAAGCAGCACATGTTGTCGATGTGACCGTCGGTTTCGTCATTGAACACGCCGTCCGGCAGCCAAATGATGTGCGACACGCCAAGGTACTCGCGCAGTTGCTGTTCAATCTGCTCTTTGTTCAGATGCGGGTTGCGGTTCGGGTTCAGCAGGCATTCCGCGGTGGTCAGCAATGTGCCTTCGCCATCGACATGAATAGAACCACCTTCCAGTACCAGATCCGTGTGGTAGCACGGCATTTGATGGTAGTTCGCCACTTGTTCGGCGACCAACTGGTCGCGATCCCAGCTTGCGTAAAGGCCGCCATTCAGGCCGCCCCAGGCGTTGAATGTCCAACTGATGCCGCGCTTTTCACCCGCCGGGTTGACCACCACGGTTGGGCCGGTGTCGCGCATCCAGGCGTCGTCACTTTCCATCTCTACCAGCGTGATTTCGGCTGGCATGGTCGCGCGCGCTTTGGCCATTTCCGCCGCCGGTACGCCCATAATGACGGGCGTTTTCTGCGCGATGGCTTTGGCGACAGCGGCAAATGCCTGCTGCGCAGGCTCCGCATTGGCACGCCAGTTATCGGTACGATAGGGCCAAATCATCCAAACAGCCTGATGAGGCGCCCATTCCGCCGGCATGCTAAATCCGTCCTGCACGGGCGTGGTCAGTTGTGACATGGCTTAGCTCCTTACGCTGCCATCGGAGGTGGCAATCGCGTCGTACATGTTCGGGCGACGATCGCGGAACAGCCCCCAGGACGCGCGCTGCGCGGCAACGGCATCCAGGTCGAAAGTGTGTACCAGCACGGTTTCGCTGGTTTTGTTAGCCTGCTCAACCAGCGCGCCGGTTTGGTCGGCAATGAATGATGAGCCGTAGAAGGTCATTTCCAGGCCATCAATGTATTTACTGGCTTCGGTGCCGATACGGTTAGAGGCGATTACCGGGATAACGTTTGCGGCGGCGTGACCCTGCTGTACGCGGGTCCAGTGTGGCTGGCTGTCAATATCCGGGTAAGCCGGTTCAGAACCGATGGCGGTCGGGTAGAAAATCAGTTCCGCGCCCTGCAATGCCAGGCAACGTGCGGTTTCCGGGAACCATTGATCCCAGCAAATGCCGACGCCGATTTTCGCGTAGCGGGTGTTCCACACTTTGAAACCGGTGTCGCCAGGAATGAAGAACTGTTTTTCCTGGTAGGCCGGGCCGTTTGGAATATGGGTTTTGCGGTAGGTTTCCAGCACGCTGCCGTCGGCGTCGATCATCACCAGCGAGTTGTAATAAGCGTTGTTGCACTTTTCGAACCAGCTCAGCGGCAGTACCACTTCCAGCTCTTTTGCCAGCGCGGAGAAATGTTTGATAATCGGGCTGTTGTCCACTTCCTGCGCCAGCGCGTAGTGCTCCGGGCTCTGATCGATGCAGAAGTAAGGGGCGGCAAACAGTTCCTGAATCAGGATAATCTGCGCACCCTGGCGGTGAGCTTCGCGCACCAGACGCTCAGCATTCTGGATGTTTTTTTCCAGTTCCCAGGTACAAGCCATTTGGGTTGCGGCGACAGTTACATTTCTCATAAATATCTCCCGTGGGTCTCGGTTCGGTCAGTGCAAATTATCAGCACTTAGTGTGGTGCAAACTATAGCAACGATCTGCGTTATGCATAAAATGTATTGTTATCATGAAAACATGAACAGGATGCATAATCATGGTCGATCTGAATTTACTGCGGCTGGTGCCGATTCTGGCGAAAGAGAAGAACGTCACGCGCGCGGCGCAGAAAGCGAATTTATCCCAATCGGCGTTTAGCCATGCGCTAAACCGCCTGCGCGAGCAGTTGAAAGACGAGATGTTTATCCGCACCCGCAACGGCATGGAACCCACGCCCTATGCTGCGATGATGATCCCGGTAATTGAAGGCGCGCTCAGCAAGCTGGACACCGCCACGCGCGGGCCGAGCCATTTTGATCCCGCGCGCGATGCGCACACCTTTTACCTTGGCGCGGTGGATTATTTCGAATTTATGTTTATGCCGGTGCTGACCGCGAAGTTCAAAACCGCCGCACCGAATGTGCGGCTATCGGTGGATATTCTCTCCGAAACCATCAAGGTTGAGCGGGTGGAAAAGGGGCAACTGGATGCGTTTATCGGTGTTGAAAACGTGCAGCATATTCCGCACTACTTCAACAAACACCGACTGATCTCCGACCATTTTGTCGCTATCGCCTCGCAAGATCGCACCGATTTGCCCGATCAATTGACGCTTAAGCATTTGGTCAGCGAAGCGCAGATCCATTTACCGGCGGTCAGTTCTGGCGCGGATCACATTGATGGCTGGCTGTTGTCGCAGCATCTCTATCGCCCGCTGGCAACGGTGGTGCAAAGCTATGCGGTTGGCGGGCGTGTGGCGGTGGCGACGGGCTATTTAATGTGCGTGCCGTTTCGCATCGCCCAGGAGCTGGCAAACATGTTGCCGCTGCGCATTATGGCTTTGCCGGAAGGGGCGCCATCCTACGATTTGCTGCTGCTCACGCACCGGCTTTATGACTACCAGCCTGCTGTGCAATGGCTGATAAATGAGTTAAAAACCGCGCGCATTTAGCGCAGATTTTCATCATTTTGATCGGTCAAATTATGCTGATTTACAAGCATAAACAGGTTAAAGCCTGCGGTTTTAAGCATACTCGACAGTTGCAATTGCATTCGGGCGAATTTTCTACAACTATACCGCATCGACTTTGAGAGCCGGAGTTCACGATCGTGAAGATAGCTAAGATTACCCTTACCAACTTTCGTTGTTTTGAAAATACGGAAGTTAAATTACATCCTCGCCTGACGATTCTCATTGCCCGTAACGGGGCGGGTAAGTCAACATTACTGGATGCAATTGCATTAGGGTTGGGCTCTTTTCTTACTCGATTACCCGGTGTGAGTGGTTTGAGCTTTAAGAAAACGGATTTCCGCATCAAGCCAGATGGAAAGCAGCCTGCCTATATGCGTATCCAATGTGAAAGCGTTGATGGGGTGGTGTGGGACCGAACGGAACGCCGTGATAAAGCCAAAAAAACGCTCAAAGAGATTCCGCCAGGGATGGGTTTGAAAGCGCTTAATGAGCGCGTTGATACTTTTATCAATGCCCATAATGATGGCGAGCCGTATACCTTACCGGTCTTCATTTATTACGGTACCGGGCGCGGAGTATTTGATGTGCCGATGCGCAAGCGTGACTTTAAAAGCAAATTTACCCGCTTTGAAGCGCTGGATGGCGCGCTTGAAAGCAAAACGAACTTTCGCCGTTTTGTTCAATATTTCTATGGCCTCGAAGAGAGAGAAAGTCGCCTACAAAAGGAGCATCGCTCTTTTGATGTAGAGTTACCGGAGCTATCTGCAATACGGTTGGCAGTGAAACGTCTGATGCCGCAATTCAGTAATATTCGCTCCGTCGAGCCCGCCGGGATCATGGTTGATTGGCAAAAAAATTACGTGGCGCTTGAAGGTGACGAGAATAATCCCGACGCGACAAACCAAATAAAGCTAACGCCGTTACCTGAAAGCGGCAATGTAAAGAAAACTGAGATACATCAATTAAAAATCGAACAACTCAGTGATGGATATCGCACCACGCTTGCGATGGTGATGGATATTGCCGCAAGGCTCGCTGAGGCGAACCCGTTTTCAACTAACCCGCTGGAATCAGAAGGGATTATCCTTATTGATGAGGTCGATTTGCACCTTCATCCTGAATGGCAGCGTGAGTTCTTACCGCGTCTGGTTGACGTTTTTCCAAACCTTCAATTTATTGTGTCAACGCATTCGCCTTTTATTCTTCAGTCCGTTAAGGAGGGAGAGTTAATCGATCTCGATCAAATCAACGCGAATGAAGCGCCAGATCTCGGAAAAGAGATGAGTGTTGAGGACATCGCAGAAAAATGGATGGGTATGGATAATGTGCAACGTAGCGCAATATTTAATAAGCAGGTTGAAACAGCCAGCCGCTATTACGCGCTATTAAACAGTGGCAAACCAGAGAGCGATCCTGAGGTTGCAGCGCTATCAGAAGAGCTGGACAGCATTGAGAAATACTTTGGTGATAACCCCGTTTATGTCGCGCTATTACGCGCTGAGCGCAGGAAGAAAGCCAGGGAGGCAAAATAATGAGGCCGGTTCTTCGCCCAGCTTATACCGGGAAACCTGTGACAAATTATCAATCCTATTTGCAGCCTTTGATCACTGCATTTGGTACTTATTGCTCCTACTGCGAGTGCCTGGGGAAATTTGACGTTGAGCATGTTGCGCCGAAATCACTCAATCCTACTTTAGCCACTGACTGGAATAACATGCTTTTGGGGTGTATGCGATGTAATCGCGATTTTAAAAAAAGTAATAACAACAATCGGCAGAGTTATGTCTGGCCGGATACGCACAACACTTATACGCTTCTGAAATACTGGCCTGATGGTCGGGTGCAACCTGCCGCAGGGCTTGCAAACCCGTTGCTTCAGGAAGTCCAAAACACGATTGATTTGGTTTGCCTTGATGATTCTCAGCAGCCGCAGAGCCATTTAAATCTCGCCCGACGGGTGGCATTCAACGTTGCCCGGATCTTTCTGGGGCACTATCAAAACGAAACGATGACAATCGATGATGTTTTGGCCGGTGCGACCCAAGGTTACTGGTCTGTCTGGTACACCGTCTTTCAACCTCATCCGGAAGTTTGCACCGCGTTAGAAACGTTGCACCCGAACACTGACATTACTCGACCGTAAGATGGACTGTTTTGCGCTGGATACCGGGGAAATAAAAAAACCGACGAGGAAGTCGGTTTCTTATTTACCTGAACACGCGGGAGCCTTTTACAGCTCCCGGAAGTGTACTCAGTTTTGCTTATTGGTGAGTTCGAAACGTGGCGATACCAGGCCGTACAGCGTCCAGCCGAGGAAGGTCACGATGGAACCATACAGCATCGCTTCTTCACCTGAAGAGTAAAGCGCGTAGAAGCTATACAGCGCACCAATGAACGCGATGATATTCGCGGCTTTGGCTTTCGTCGGGTTTACGTTGGCCATTTTCTGAATGATCACCAGTGCGGCCATCGACAGAATGTACGGGATGATGTTGGTCACCACCGCCAGATTGACCAGCACGTTAAACTGGCTGTTCAGCGACGGGCTGATGGTCATCAGCGATAACACGCTCTGGATAACCACGATGGCTAACATCCCTTGCACCGGCGCATCCACTTTGGTTACACGGGAGAAAATCTTCGGGAAATACCCTTCATCCGCCGAGGATTTAAAGACCTGTGCAATGGTGAACTGCCAGCCCAGCAATGAACCGCAGCAGGACATGATCATCAACGCCATGATGATGTTACCCACGGTAGGGGTAAACATGTGCGCGAAGGCCAGACCAAACGGCGCGGTAGAGTTCGCCAGATCCATGTTCGGTACAATCCCGGCAATCACGTTCGTGGAGATGATATAAATCACCGCCGCGCCCAGCGTGCCGCCCAGAACGGCGATTGGCACGTTACGCTCCGGGTTTTCAACCACTTCCGCGTTCGCACAGGCTGATTCCAGACCGAGGAACGCCCACAGCGTCATGGCGATTGATGAGCTAACCGCGCTGAAGAACGGCACATGATGCGGGTTCCATGCTTCAACATACATAGTCGGGCTAAACCAGAACCAGCCGATCACACACAGACCTACCACTGGGATGATAACGCCCCAAACGGTGATGCTACTGATCTGCCCGGTGATGCGCGCGCCGCCAAAGTTCGCGACGGTACACAGCCACAGCACGCCGATGGTCGCAAGGCCGATCTGCACCGGCGACAGCGTGGCGCCGAACAACTCGGTGCCGTAACCCACGGCGGAAATAGCGATAGCGACGTTGGCAATCAACAGCGATACACCATAGGTGTAGTTCGCCATAAAGTTGCCGGATTTGCCAAACGCATACTCCGCGTAGCCGCCCATGCCGCCGGATTTACGGCTGAACATGCCGCACTTAGCGAAAGCCCATGCCAGCGCCATTGAACCCACGGCGGTCACCAGCCAGGAGATGATCGAGATGGTGCCGACTTCAGACAATTTCGTGGGCAGCATGATAATCCCGGAGCCCATCATATTGACCATGGTCAAAATGGTAAGCTGGACGACGCCCATTTTATTGGATTTGGCTGTACTCACAGCGTTTCCCCTTTCTGTGCTTCGCGAGGCTTAATGACGTAGCACCAAACCTGTTTACGGCCGTCATGCTCTTCGAGGTACACGCCCTGAAGTTCTGGCGCAAAGCCCGGCAGCAGGTTGATACCCTCTTCCAGTGCGGTGAAGTAACGCAGTACTGCGCCGCCCCATACTTCGCCCGGAACCACACACAGCACGCCCGGCGGGTAAGGAAGCGCACCTTCCGCCGCGATACGGCCTTCGGCTTCCGGCAGACGAACCAGCTCAACCTCACCACGCAGATAGGCGTAGTTGGCTTCTTGCGGGTTCATGGTGACGCGCGGGAAGTGGGATTTGCGGAACATCTCTTTTTGCAGCTGTTTCACATCATGACGTGCGTACAGGTCATGCATTTCCTGGCACAGCTGGCGCAGGCTGTAACCGGCGTAACGATCTTCGTACTGCTTGTACAGAGAAGGCAGAACCTCAGACAGCGGCGCATCGGACTCCAGCAGTTTTTCGAAACGTACCAGCAGCGCGACAAGCTGTTGCAACTTCGCCATGTCTTCCGCCGGGGTCAGCAGGAACAGGATCGAGTTGAGGTCGCATTTTTCCGGTACCACGCCGTTTTCACGCAGGAAGTTGGCGAGGATGGTGGCCGGAACGCCAAAGGCGTCATATTCACCGGTGCGCGCGTTGATGCCCGGCGTGGTGAGCAGCAGTTTGCAAGGGTCAATGAAATACTGATGTTCGGCGTAGCCTTCGAATGCGTGCCAGCGTTCACCCGGAATGAAGTGGAAGAAACGCAGATCGTTGGCGATTTCTGAGGTGGCATAGGACTGCCACGGTTTGCCATCAACGGTTTCCGGCACAAACGGACGGATGTGCTGGCAGTTGTCGAGGATCAGTTTGCGTGCGTCGATGCCGTTCGCAACGCAGTCCATCCACATGTTGCGACCGCTCACGCCTTCATGCATTTTGGCGTTGATATCCAGCGCGGCAAACAGCGGGTAGAACGGGCTGGTGGAGGCATGCATCATGAACGCGTTGTTCATACGCTTATGCGGTACATAGCGAGACTGGCCTTTAATGTGGCTGTCTTTTTTGTGGATCTGCGACGTCTGGGAGAAACCGGCCTGCTGTTTGTGCACAGACTGGGTCACCAGAATGCCCGGATCGTTTTCATTCAGTTCCAGCAGCAGCGGCGAGCAATCAGCCATCATCGGGATGAACTGCTCGTAACCGACCCACGCGGAGTCAAACAGAATGTAGTCACACAGGTGACCAATCTTATCCACTACCTGACGGGCGTTATAAATTGTGCCGTCGTAAGTACCCAGCTGAATGATCGCCAGACGGAACGGGCGCGCATCTTTCGCACGCTTTGGCGCGGCTTCGCTAATCAGCTCGCGCAGATAATCTTCTTCGAAACAGTGCGCATCAATACCACCGATGAAGCCATACGGGTTACGCGCGGTTTCCAGATAGATCGGTGTCGCACCGGCTTGCAGTAACGCGCCGTGGTGGTTGGATTTGTGGTTATTACGGTCGAAAAGTACCAGATCGCCCGGCGTCAGCAGCGCGTTAAGCACCACTTTGTTGGAGGACGACGTACCGTTCAGCACGAAGTAGGTTTTATCCGCGTTATACACCTTTGCCGCGTGTTGCTGGGCAATGCATGGCGCGCCTTCGTGGATCAGCAGATCGCCCATCGCGACGTCTGCGTTACACAGATCGGAGCGGAAAAGCGTTTCGCCAAAGTATTCAACAAACTGATTGCCTGCCGGATGGCGACGGAAAAACTCGCCGCCCTGGTGCCCTGGGCAGTCAAACGCGCTGTTGCCCTGCGCCACGTAATCAACCAGTGCGCGAAAGAACGGCGGACGCAGCTGCGTTTCATAATGGCTGGCGGCTGTTTCCAACTGGCGACCATAAAACTCGGTGCGAGACTCGTTAAGTTCAAACACGCCTGAAATGCGCGGAAGGTGCTCCGCCGGGACGCACTCATCACCCTCGGTCACGACAAAAACAGGAATGCCGTAGCCGGTGGCGAGAATTTCGTCGAGTTTACCGCGTTCAATATCATTGACAGATAACACGACGGCAGCAACATCAATAAACTTGGTTTCATCAATATTTACGATGCTGCGCTGTGTTGAAAAACAACCAATACAGGAAGTACTTACAGCGATTTTTAAATCAGACATAGTCAACTTCTTTAAATTAAGGTAATAAAAAGCCTTCAACTTCTCTAATGAGAAATCGATATTTCCGGGAAAATAAAAATCACGCGCAAAGAATTAACGCAGCGGTCTATTTATTTCAGATGCAGAAAATCCTAACCTGTCCGGTAACAGGAAATGCAGGATTTAATGGGGTGAGCACTGCGTGTTACAGGCGCTTAGCCTGCGCAACAAGCGTTCCAGATGAGCGGTACGCTGGCGTGCCCGAATTAAAGACTAGTGGGCATTAAAGAAATGAAAGTCGAAGCTATTACGGTTGGTAAACATCATAATATGCGTCGTACGCCTGATATGAGGCATTGTACGGCTATTATTTTCCATTTCTTTTATACCTGTCCTCGGGAGTTGCAAGGTGCAGTATCTTAGCATGATTGTATTTTTTATATACGCTTTCAAATTTCCGATGTGCGGGGGGAATTGATTCCTTTTCGCCTCTTTGAAATAAATAATGATTGTGATGAGTTGGAATAGTCTCAATCAAAAAAGCCTACGAAATATCTGTAATAACGAACAGGCCAGGTTAATTCTGCGGCTTTATTGACGTTGTACCCCGCCACGCAGCGGGTAGTTGTTGCGCCAGCCAATGTGCCTCAGGACGTTGCTCGGCCTGCGCTTGCTGGGCAAAGAAACGCTGCACTTCGGCAAACAGCTTGTCCGGTGAATGGTTCGGTGACTGCAACGCCACCAGCACCCCTTGCAGGTCGGCGCAACGGTGCCATTGGCACTGCGCGACATACCCGAGGCTTCGCTCAACCCGCATCTGGTGAAAAAAGCGCGGCTGATAACGCAGAATCAGCGCTTGCATCGGCACACATTCACGCGCTTCCAGCGGCAGAAACAGCAGCAGGGCGTTCTCCTCTTCATGCGCCGCCAGCGAATAGTGCTGACCGGAAGGAATAAGCCCATGCGCTACGGATTCGGCTTTTATCGGATAGATAAACTCACTCAGCAGCCGCGATAGCGCCTGGTGCAGCCCCGCGTTGCCGCCGGTGAGCTGCGCTTGCCAGTGTTGCTGCGTCGGTTTTGCGATGGCCGCGTGCAGTTCGCGCGGCAATTGCGCCAGCAGGCGACGAATGGCGCTGCCTTGCCTCTCCAGCGCCCGATCCTGCGCCAGCGCAAGGCGGCCTTGCGCTGCGGCGTTGCTATCCAGAGCCTGCAAACGCTGAGTGAGACTTGCCAACATCGCCTGCATTAACAGCGGGTTACCACAAAGATTGAGCTGCCAGATGCCCTGCTCGCGCTGCACGGTCAGTTTTCCGCCCAGCCGGGCGGTGTCGGCACTGAGCATTCGCAGGCGAGAGAGCATTCTCCAGCCCTCTTCATCACTGAACGGCGTTGCCGGAGCCGGGCGCAGTTGCAGCGATGCGGCTTGTTGCCGGGGTTGCCAGGCCAGCGGAACCACGCGCGGCGGCAGTGTTGGCAGCACCGGCGGCGCGGGCGTGAGAAAGGGGGTGAATTCACTCTCGGTGACGTCCGCCGCCCCAGGTTGCGCAAAAGGCGCCAGTATCAGGCGGAAACCTTGGCTTTCGCAGCGCTGCCCGGCAACGTCGGGCGATGCCCACAGGCGGGTGAGATTGTGCGGAGTTAATGCCGCCAATAATATTTCCCAGGCATGCTTGTCGGGCGGCGGCAGACCAAACGCGCGTTCGCGCAGCGCTTCCAGCGGCGGCAGTTGCGCGAACGTTTGCCGTGCGAAAGCGCGCACTGCCGCGCATTGCGCGTGACTGAGTGCGCCCACCGCGTGCAGCCAGCGGGAAAACAGCCCTTCAACCTGCGCGGTGCTGACGGAGTTATCTCTGAGCGTCAGGGTGAGCCGCAGCCAGTGCGTGGTCGCATCCAGCCGATCGACCTGCACGGCGATGGCCGTGACTAAATTGCGCTGGCGAAATGCCGCCATCAGCCCACCGACGCTTTCATCATGCAATAGCGTTTGTAGCTGGCGCAGTGCGCCACAGGCGGCAGTGGGGATCAGAAAACTGAACGTCAGCGTGGTTTCGCGCGCCTGCTGCAACGCCTGATCAAGATTCATTGATGGCTGGAGCGTGAAGGGCAATGTCTGCATCATCGACGGTAGCCCTTGCGCGCTTTGACGTGCCAGCGTGTCGAGGGTTTCCAGCGGTTGCGGCCCTTGTAAAAAGAGATGCCGACGACCGGCGTGATAATGCAGTTGGTGGAAATCGTTCAGCGCCTGGTGGAGCATATCGGTGCGCGCGCCAAAGCTTTCGCGGCTGCCGATGCGAAAGCGCGCAAGGCGACCGTCGTGGCTCATGCTGTGAAGCAGCGCGGCTTCGCGGCGCTTTTCCGCATCACGTTGTAATAGATGATACTCGGCGTCGATCACCTCCACTTCCGCGGCTAGCTCACCGGCGTTAAGCAGCGGCGCGACCAGCATATCCGTCAGGCGTAACAGCCCCGGTTGTAACTGGTCAGCAGGCACTTCAAGAAAATAAGCGGTTTGCGCCAGGCGGGTCGAGGCGTTCAGTCGCCCACCTTGCGCTGGCACCCAGCTCATCAGCCGCTCGGCATCCGGGTAACTGCGGCTGCCGCGAAACAGCATATGTTCCAGCAAATGCGCAAGACCGGGCCAGGCGTCAGGCTCATGCAGGCTTCCGGCATCGACGCGCCACAGCGCCGCCGCCTGGCGTGCGTCCGGTTGATGCACCAGCGTGACATCAACACCGTTATCCAGGCGAAAGCGCGAGGTCTGCACGGTTAGCCTTTCATGATCAGTTGGGCGTTCACCCGGTTACGAAAACGCAACTCGTCGACGCGGGTTCGGCTATGATTCGCCGCCTCGCGCGCCGCAAGGATGGTGCCATGATGCGGTGACTTGCTGCACACCGGGTCGGCATTGTCGGCATCGCCGGTCAGCATAAACGCCTGGCAACGACAGCCGCCGAAGTCCTGCTCTTTTTCCGGGCAGGAACGACACGGTTCCGGCATCCAGTCATTGCCTCGGTAGCGGTTAAAACCGAAGGAGTCGTACCAGATGTGCGACAGCGAATGTTCCAGCACCGAGGGGAATTTTACCGGCAACTGACGCGCACTGTGGCACGGCAGTGCGGTGCCTTCCGGCGTGACGCTCAAGAAGATCGCTCCCCAGCCACCCATGCAGCCTTTCGGGCGCTCTTCGTAGTAATCCGGCGTGACAAACAGCAAATTCGTCAGGTTACCGTTTTCCGCCATCTTTTCCCGGTAGGCTTTCACCACGGCTTCCGCGCGGGCGATCTGCTCGTGGCTTGGCAATAACCCTTCGCGATTAAGCTGCGCCCAGCCGTAAAACTGGCAGGTCGCCAGTTCGACATCATCGGCTTCCAGCTGCAATGAAAGGGCGATGATCTGGTCTATTTGGTCGATATTGTGGCGATGCAAGACAAAGTTCAGCACCATCGGGTAGCCCAACGCTTTTACCGCTTTCGCCATCGCCAGCTTCTGGTGAAAGGCTTTCTCGTTGCCTGCCAGCGCGGCGTTCAGCGCGGGATCGCTTGCCTGAAAACTGATCTGGATATGATCCAACCCGGCATCGGCGAAGGTGTGCAGTTTTTTCTCGCTTAGCCCGATGCCCGACGTGATCAGGTTGGTGTAAAAACCGAGTTCGCGCGCGGCGCTGATTAACTCCGGCAGGTCTTTACGCAACAGCGGTTCGCCGCCGGAAAACCCCAACTGCACGCTGCCCATTTCCCGTGCCTGGCGAAAAACCTCAATCCACTGCGCGGTGGTCAGCTCGTTTTCCCGGGACGAAAAATCAAGCGGGTTGGAGCAGTACGGGCATTGCAAAGGGCAGCGATAGGTTAACTCCGCCAGCAACCACAGCGGCGGATTGACCGTTTTACCGGAGTCAGCCACGGAAAATCACCCACTTTTGTTCATACGCCTGCGCCAGGAATTCCAGCACGTCCGCCGCCAACCCTTCGGCATCGGGGAAGCGGGCTTCCAGCGTGGCGATGATTTCGCCCGCGCTTTTGATGCCGTCCACTTCAGACAAGATCGCGGTCGCGCTGTCGTTCAGTTTTGCCATACCTTCCGGGTAAAGAATGACGTGGCAATCTTGCGCCGCTTCCCATTGCAGGCGGTAACCGCGGCGAAATTGGGGAATCTGGTTCGGTTGGATATCCATTACACCAGCCTCTTTGTGTGCCACACCGCATCATCCGTCACGGTGTGATAAGGGGCGCGATTCAGGCTGTACGCCAGCGTCATCGCGTCGAGCATGCTCCACAGGATGTCGAGCTTGAATTGCAGGATCTCCAGCATTCGCTGCTGTTTTTTGGCGGTATCGCACCAGGCCAGCGCCAAGGAGAGACCGTGTTCGACATCGCGTCGCGCCTGGCCGAGGCGGCTGCGGAAATAGTCATAACCGCTGGGTTCAATCCAGCCATAGTGCTGGGGCCAACTGTCGAGACGCGACTGATGAATTTGCGGGGCGAACAGTTCGGTCAGCGAACTGCACGCGGCTTCCTGCCAGCAGGCACGGCGCGCGAAGTTGACGTAAGCATCCACGGCGAAACGCACGCCAGGCAACACGCGCTCCTCAGAGAGTAAACTTTCACGCGTCAAACCGACCGCTTCGCCAAGGCGCAGCCAGGCTTCGATACCACCTTCGTTTTGCGCATCGCCATCATGATCGAGGATGCGCTGTACCCACTGGCGGCGCACTTCTGGGTGCGGGCAGTTCGCCATAATGGCCGCGTCTTTAATCGGAATGCTGGTCTGGTAGTAAAACCGGTTCGCGACCCAGCCCTGAATCTGCTCCCGTGTCGCTTCGCCGTTGTGCATCGCGATGTGATAAGGGTGATGAATGTGATAGTACTTGCCCTTCGCGCGCAGCGCGGCTTCAAACTCCTCGGGCGTTAACCGTGTCGCCTCAGTCATGGAACCTCTTATAACGCGATGACCATCCCGTCCCAGCTCACTTCAATGCCTTGCTGTTCAAGGCTGTGACGCTCCGGGGAATCTTCGTTAAGGATCGGGTTGGTATTGTTAATGTGAATAAGAATTTTGCGCCCGGCGGGCAGCGAGGCCAGCAACGCCATCAGACCTTGCTCTTCCGCTAACGCCAGGTGCCCCATCTCTTTGCCGGTATGGCTGCCGACCCCGCAAGCGCTCAGCTCGTTATCGCGCCACAGCGTGCCGTCGATTAACAAACAATCGGCGCGTTCCAGCCACGGCATGATTGCCGCGTCCGGCTCGCCAAGACCGGGGGCATACAGCAGGCTTTTGCCGCTGTTATTCTCTTCAACAAACAGCGCCACGTTGTGGCCGGGCAGCGGCCGATGGCGATAGTGCGAGTACGGCGGTGCGTTGCTCAGTAGCGGAATAGCGGTGAAGTGCAACGCAGGGCACACCGCCACCTGGAAGCGTTCCAGCGGTTCGATGGCGTGGTGAATAAGCCCGCCGTTCCAGTGGCTCAGCATGGGAAAGACCGGAAAACCGCTGCTGAGATCGTCGAGGACTTCTTTTGTGCACCAGACTTGGTGCGGGCACCCTTCGCGTAAGCTGAGCAACCCCGCGCTGTGGTCGATTTGGCTGTCGGTGAGGATAATCGAACCGATGCCGGTGCCGCGCAGCAACTCGGGTTTATGCAGTGCCGGCGTGGCCAAAAGCTGGTGGCGGATATCGGGCGAGGCGTTGCACAGCATCCAATTTTTGCCGTCATCGCTTATCGCAATCGAGGATTGTGTACGTGCCGAGGTTTTCATCGTGCCGTTACGCACACCCGCACAGTTGGGGCAGTTGCAGTTCCACTGTGGGAAACCGCCGCCCGCTGCCGAACCCAGAACAGTAATCAGCATGTGTCAGACCGGAAAATGAAGAAAAGAGCCCGCAACAAGGCGGGCAGGTGCGGTTAGCGGTTGGAAATGTACAGCGTCACTTCCAGACCCAGGCGCAGATCAACAAACGTTGGTTTTGTCCACATAGCGTATCTCCTTGAGATGAGAGGGGTAACGCTCGGTCGCTAGTCACCCCAGGTCATTTTTAACACCCGCAACCAGTTTCGCCAGGCCAGCTTTTCGGCAAGCACCCGATCGACGCCAGATTCCATCAGCACGGCCATCAGTCGCGGTAAACCTGTGACATCGCCCAGTTCATCCGGCAGTTCAATGCCGTCAAAATCTGAGCCGAACGCCACGCGATCCTCTCCAAGTTTAGTAACCAGATACTCGATGTGTTGAAAAATTTTCGTTAAGGAAGTGTTACCGTTGCGCTGCCCATCGGCGCGCAGAAACGCCGTGCCGAAGTTGACACCGACCAGCCCGTCACTGGCAGCGATGGCTTGCAACTGGTCGTCGGTGAGGTTTCGCGGCTGCGCGCAGAGCGCATGGGCGTTGGAATGGGTGGCCACCAGCGGCGCCGTGCTGAGTTCTGCGGTGTCCCAGAACGCCTGCGCATTCATATGCGACAGATCAACCATGATGCGCTGCTGATTGCAGGCGCGGATCAGGGCTTTTCCCGCCTCGCTCAGGCCTGGCCCGGTGTCTGGCGATCCGGGAAATGGACCGTTAACGCCTTCGCCAAACGCATTGGGAAGGTTCCAGAACGGGCCAATACTGCGCACGCCGCGCCCGACAAACGTGTCAAATTGGGTGAGCGCCGCATCGAGCGCGTCTGCGCCTTCCATGTGCAGCACCAGCGCCAGCGTACCGCTTTGCAGGCATTGCGCGATGTCGCGCGCGCTACGGCACACTGCCATTTTGCCCTGCGAGGCTTCGGCCATACGGTAAAAAAGATCGATTTGCTGGTGGCAGATGACGAGCGGATCGTGTGCGGCTTCCGCTTCTGCCAGTGAGATGCCGCGCTGTTGGGCGAGATAACGGGCGGGCGGCACAAACACGGCGAACAATCCACCGGCGAAACCGGCACGCTGCATACGGGGGAAATCAAGGTGGCCGCCGGTAAGGCCACTGAAGACGCGCTCAACCGGGTTTTGCTCGATCCACAGGCGCAGCAGTAAGTCGTTATGACCATCAAAAACGGGGAAATGAGGAAGTGCTGTTGCCATTGTCCGTGCCTTTTGTGAGTTCGGGGCAAAAGCAAAACTGGCCTTAACGGCCAGTTTTTTAACGCGATTTAACGCATGGTGACAAACTCTTCGGCGGCCGTCGGGTGGATGGCCACGGTGTTGTCGAAGTCTTTTTTGGTCGCGCCCATTTTCAGCGCTACCGCGAAACCTTGCAGCATCTCATCCATACCGGAACCGATGCCGTGAATACCGACGATTTTCTCGTCCGCGCCGACGCACACCAGTTTCATCCGGCACGGCTGGCGGTGCGAAGTGACGGCGGTGTACATCGCGGTGAACGAGGATTTATACACTTTCACCTGGTCGTCGCCGTACTGCTCGCGCGCCTGCGGTTCGGTTAAACCGACGGTGCCGATAGGCGGGTGGCTAAACACCACGGTCGGGATATTGCTGTAATCCAGATGTTCATCCGGCTTGTTGTTAAACAAGCGTTCGGAAAGACGACGGCCTGCGGCAACGGCAACTGGCGTCAGTTCAACGGCGCCGGTGTTATCGCCCACGGCGTAAATCCCCGGCACGTTAGTGTTCTGGAATTTATCGACGTCGATGTAGCCTTTGTCATTGGTTTTCACACCGGTGACGGCGAGGTTGAAATTGTCGTTTGCCGGTTCGCGACCAATCGCCCAAATCAGGCAATCTACGGTTTGCGCGCGGCCATCTTCCAGCGTTAGCGTCAGGCTGCCATCGGCGTTTTTCACCACCGATTTCGGCACAGCGTGGGTGTGCAGCGTCGGACCTTCGGCCGCCATCACTTCGACCAGCGTTTCCGTGATCAGCGGATCGAAGGCGCGCAACGGCGCATGTTTACGCACGAACAGGTGCGTTTCAGAACCCAGGCCGTTAATCACGCCCGCCAGTTCGACGGCGATATACCCTGCGCCAACCACCGCCACGCGTTTTGGCAGCGCGGGCAATTCGAAGAAACCGTCGGAATCAATGCCGTATTCCACGCCTGGAATATCCGGGTGGCTTGGGCGCCCGCCGGTGGCGATCAGAATATGATCGGCGGTGATCGTCTCACCGTTCACTTCGAGGGTTTTTGCATCGACAAACCGGGCGAAACCGCGAATGACATCGACGTTATTTTTACCCAGCACGTTCTCATAAGAAGTGTGGATACGGTCGATATACGCCGTACGGCTGGCAACCAATTTGCTCCAGTCGAAATGGTTAACCGTGGTGTCAAAACCGTAGTCCGGGCCGTAAAGGTGGATAGCTTCGGCTATTTGCGCCGCGTGCCACATCACTTTTTTCGGTACGCAACCGACGTTCACACAGGTGCCGCCAAGCGCTTTTGCTTCGATCAGTGCGCATTTTTGACCATACATAGCGGCGCGGTTAATAGAGGCGATGCCACCACTGCCGCCGCCGATGGCGATGTAGTCGTAATGTTTGCTCATGGTCGTTTCCTTAATCCTGAACGAAGTCGAAAAGAGTCGCGATTGTAGCGCGCGGCCTGAAAGGTTCCACCAATGGCTGCGATTATTCCGGGACGACCTGGGTAATCAACGTATGCCCGATACCGGCTGGTACCAGTTTGCTGTGCAGCCAGGGCAGCACAGCGTTCATTTGCGCTTCCAGCTTCCATGGCGGGTTGATAACAATCATACCGGAGGCGGTCATACCGCGCTGATCGCTGTCCGGGCGCACGCCCAGCTCAATTTGCAGAATATTGCGAATGCCGGTCGCTTCCAGGTCACGCAGCATGCGTTTGATTTGCTGGCGCAAAACGACCGGATACCACAGCGCGTAAACGCCGGTGGCAAAACGTTTGTAGCCTTCGTGAATCCCGCTGACCACGGCCTGGTAGTCGGTTTTAATTTCATACGGCGGGTCAATCAAGATTAGCCCACGGCGGGAAACCGGCGGCAGTTTGGCTTTTAATTGCTGATAACCGTCGGCGCGCGCAACGCGAGTACGCTCATCTTTCTGGAACTCCTGGCGCAGCAGCGGGAAATCGCTCGGGTGCAGTTCGGTCAGTTGCAGGCTGTCCTGCTCACGCAGCAGTTCGCGGGCAATCAGCGGGGAACCGGGGTAATAACGCAATTGTTCGCCACGGTTAAAGTGACGCACGACGTTCATGTAAGGTTCCAGTTCGGACGGTAAATCGTCTTGCTGCCAGATACGCGCGATGCCTTCCAGGTATTCGCCAGTGCGTTCCGCATGCTCGCCGGAAAGCTGATAGCGCCCCGCGCCCGCATGGGTGTCGAGGTAGAGAAACGGTTTCTCTTTTTCTTTCAACGCTTCGATGATCAGGCTTTGAACGGTGTGTTTGAGAACGTCGGCGTGGTTGCCTGCGTGGAAGCTGTGGCGATAACTGAGCATGGGTACGGAGATTCCAGAAATAAACGAGATGGCGCACAGTCTATCGCAGATTGCGGCAGATTGCCGCCGAACGCTCCGCTTATTGCAGCGATACCCGGTTAAGCGCAACGCCCACCATTGAAATCTCCTACACTTAACCCCATCCTAGACAACATTGCAAAGCGCCGTCGTGCGCTTTAATTCACCCATTTCAAGGACTGCGCATATGACCAATCCCTTATTGACGCCTTTCGAACTCCCGCCGTTTTCTCAGATCCTTCCAGAACATGTTGTCCCCGCGGTAACGAAGGCGCTGGGCGATTGCCGGAGCGCGGTAGAAAGTGTTGTCGGGCAGGGCGGCCCGTATACCTGGGCGAATCTTTGCCAGCCGCTGGCGGAAGTCGATGATCGTCTTGGTCGCCTCTTTTCGCCGGTCAGCCATTTGAACTCCGTTAAAAACAGCCCGGAACTGCGTGAAGCCTACGAGCAAACCCTGCCGCTGCTGTCGGAGTACAGCACCTGGGTTGGGCAGAACGAAGGGCTGTATAACGCGTATCGCGATTTGCGTGAAGGCTCCCATTACGACGAACTGAGCGTGGCGGAGAAAAAATCCGTTGATAACGCGCTGCGCGACTTCAAATTGTCCGGCATTGGCTTGCCGAAAGAGAAACAGCAACGTTATGGCGAAATTGCCGCGCGTCTTTCTGAACTCGGCAACATCTACAGTAATAACGTGCTCGATGCCACCATGGGCTGGACCAAACTGGTGACGGATGAAGCGGAACTGTCCGGCATGCCGGAAAGCGCCTTAGCCGCCGCCAAAGCGCAGGCCGAAGCCAAAGAACAGCAGGGCTGGCTGTTAACGCTGGATATTCCAAGCTATCTGCCGGTCATGACGTATTGCGACAACCAGGCGCTGCGTGAAGAGATGTATCGCGCTTACAGCACGCGCGCGTCCGACCAGGGGCCGAACGCCGGTAAATGGGATAACAGCCCGGTGATGGCCGAAATCCTCGCGTTGCGTCATGAACTGGCGCAACTGCTCGGCTTTGAAAGCTACGCCTTTAAATCGCTGGCCACCAAAATGGCGGAAAACCCGGCGCAGGTGCTGGAGTTCTTAACGGATCTCGCTAAACGTGCGCGCCCGCAGGGTGAAAAAGAGCTGGCGCAACTGCGCGCGTTCGCCAAAGCCGAATTTGGTGTCGATGAGCTGCAACCGTGGGACATCGGTTACTACAGCGAAAAACAGAAACAGCATCTTTACAGCATCAGCGATGAGCAACTGCGCCCGTACTTCCCGGAAAACCGCGCGGTTAACGGTCTGTTCGAAGTGGTGAAACGCATTTACGGCATCACCGCCAAAGAGCGCAAAGATGTTGATGTTTGGCACCCGGATGTGCGCTTCTTCGAGCTGTATGACGAAAACAACGAATTGCGCGGTAGCTTCTATCTCGATCTCTATGCCCGCGAAAACAAACGCGGCGGCGCGTGGATGGACGATTGCGTCGGCCAGATGCGCAGAGCCGACGGTTCGTTGCAAAAACCGGTGGCGTATCTCACCTGTAACTTCAACCGCCCGGTCAGCGGCAAACCGGCGCTGTTCACCCACGATGAAGTGATCACCCTGTTCCACGAATTTGGTCACGGCTTGCACCATATGCTGACGCGGATTGAAACCGCCGGCGTGGCGGGCATTAGCGGAGTGCCGTGGGATGCGGTCGAACTGCCGAGCCAGTTTATGGAAAACTGGTGCTGGGAGCCGCAAGCGCTGGCGTTCATTTCCGGTCATTACGAGACTGGCGAACCGCTGCCGCAAGAACTGCTGGATAAAATGCTGGCGGCGAAAAACTACCAGGCGGCGATGTTTATCCTGCGCCAGCTGGAGTTCGGCCTGTTCGATTTCCGCCTGCACGCAGAGTTCAACCCGGAGCAAGGGGCGAAAATCCTCGAAACGCTGGCAGAAATCAAACGCCAGGTCGCCGTGGTGCCTGGCCCGTCGTGGGGCCGTTTCCCGCATGCTTTCAGCCATATCTTTGCCGGTGGCTACGCGGCGGGTTATTACAGCTACCTGTGGGCCGATGTGCTGGCCGCCGACGCCTATTCCCGCTTCGAAGAAGAGGGGATTTTCAACCGCGAAACCGGGCAGTCGTTCCTCGATAACATCCTGACCCGTGGCGGTTCGGAAGAGCCGATGGATCTCTTCAAACGCTTCCGTGGCCGTGAGCCGCAGATTGACGCGATGCTTGAGCATTACGGTATCGAAGGCTAAATCTTGAAGATTTGTTTGCTCAATGAAACAGGCACCGGAGACGGTGCCTTATCTGTTCTTGCGGCCCGTTTTGGGCTGGAGCAGGATGACGACAACCTGATGGCGCTGGTGCTCACCCCTTCGCACCTTGAACTGCGCAAGCGCGATGAACCGAAACTCGGCGGCATTTTTGTCGACTTTGTGGCGGGCGGAATGGCGCACCGGCGCAAGTTCGGCGGCGGACGCGGTGAAGCGGTTGCCAAAGCGGTTGGCATCAAAGGCAGTTACTTGCCGGAAGTGGTGGATGCCACGGCGGGGCTGGGCCGCGATGCGTTTGTGCTGGCGTCGGTGGGTTGCCGGGTACGAATGCTGGAGCGCAACCCGGTAGTGGCGGCGCTGTTGGAAGATGGCCTTCATCGCGGTTATGCGGATGCGGAAATTGGCCCGTGGCTGCGCGACCGCTTACAGCTGATTCACGCTTCCAGCCTGACGGGGCTTGCGGACATCACGCCGCGCCCGCAGGTGGTCTATCTCGATCCGATGTTCCCGCATAAGCAAAAAAGCGCACTGGTGAAAAAGGAGATGCGGGTTTTTCAGTCGCTGGTTGGCCCGGATCTGGATGCCGATGGTTTGCTGGAACCTGCGCGGCAGTTAGCCATTAAGCGCGTGGTGGTGAAACGCCCGGATTACGCGCCGCCGCTGGCGGGTATTGCCACGCAATCGGCGGTGGTCACCAAAAGCCATCGTTTTGATATCTACCCCGGTTCCGGGGAATAAAAAACCCGGCCGCGTTGCGCGTACCGGGTTGTGATGTTGCGAAGCGGGCGGTTTTTACGCCGCTCGCTCACGAGGCATCAATCCTCTTCTTCGTCCCGCAGCGGGACAATCAGCATATCGACATGAACGGTGTTAATCAGCTGGCGCGCGGACGACATCAGCTTACTCCAGAAATCCTGATGATGACCGCAAACCACCAGGTCCATATCGTATTTTTTAATCGCATCGACCAGCACTTGCCCTAAATCACCGCTGCCGCTCAGGGTTTCGGTAATCGGGTAGCCTGCGTTGGTGGAAAGCTCAGTCAGCGCCTGGTGCGTTTCATCGGAGATGCGTTTTTGCATGTCGCCGAGATTCACATCAATCAGGCCTGTATAAAGATCGGAGTAATTTACATCGACATGTATAAGGGAAATTTTCGCGTTGTAAGGACGCGCCATGGATACTGCTTTCTCAACCAGCAATTTACTTTCGGGGGAAAGGTCGACGGCGATAAGGATGTGTTTGTAAGCCATAGTGTTACTCCTTCCATAAGTTGTCGATGACCATCGGGGTTGAAACCCTGATGCTGTTGCACTGCGCTCGCATCCTGCGTTTCACGTGAGCGTAGCGCCCGGCCTTAAGGATCTCATTGTAGAAGATATTTCTACCTTATAACGCTCTTTTGGCACCGTCAATCCGCCTGGATCACGATTCACTTAAGCAATATTTACAACCAGATGCATAGATGATGCTTTCGTTGCTGGCAAAAAAATAAAGTGATCTCCTACACTATAAATAAACCGTACGGAACACCGCCTGCGCAGCTGCCCCGTCCGGCGATTGGTAACACTCTTCGTTGTCTGACTCGGTTGGGTATCCAGGAGCGTGAGTCCTTGTGGGCTCTCGCCGGGGAGGGGATATGGTGATCAGCACTGTTGCACTGTTCTGGGCTTTATGTGTGGTGTGTGTGGTTAACATGGCGCGTTATTACTCATCGCTTCGCGCATTGTTAGTGGTACTTCGTGGTTGTGACCCCTTACTTTATCAGTACGTGGATGGCGGCGGATTTTTCACCTCTCACGGGCAACCCAGCAAACAAATGCGGCTGGTCTGGTACATCTACGGGCAACGCTATCGCGATCATCATGATGACGAGTTTATCCGCCGTTGTGAGCGAGTGCGCCGTCAGTTCATTTTGACCAGCTCATTATGCGGGCTGGTGGTGGTGAGTTTGATTGCGTTGTTGATTTGGCATTGAGTTGTAGGCCTGATAAGCGAAGCGCCATCAGGCAATTCTTTCGGAGATAAAAAAACGGGTCAGTTTCCTGACCCGTTTTTTATTGTGCGACACACCCCATCAAATCAGATGCAGTGAAATCCAGTACAGCGCGCCAGACAGAATAATCGATGCCGGCAGGGTAAAGACCCAGGCCATCAGAATATTGGTCACGGTTTTGCGTTGCAGACCGCCGCCGTCGACAATCATTGTCCCGGCAACAGAAGACGACAGCACGTGCGTGGTGGAAACCGGCATGCCGGTATAACTCGCCAGACCGATGGACACCGCGGCGGTCATCTGCGCGGACATCCCTTGCGCATACGTCATGCCTTTCTTACCGATTTTTTCACCGATAGTGGTCGCGACGCGACGCCAGCCGATCATCGTCCCCAGGCCCAGCGCCAGCGCAACGGCCATGATGATCCAGATTGGCGCGTACTCAATGGTGCTGAGCATATCGCCTTTCAGTTTCTTCAGCAGGCGCTGATCGTCCGCGCTGACATCCGGCTGCTTCGCCACTTTATCCGTAATATCGGACAGGCAAAGCATGATGCGGCGCAACTGACCACGCTGTTCCAGCGGAACCTGTTCGTAATTCTCAATGCCCGTCAGCATCGCTTTCGCGCGGTCCAGCGCACTGATTGCGCGACCCGGATGGCAATGGAACTCGCCCGGCTGTGTAGTCACTTCTTCCGGTGTTGGCAGCATTGGCGCCGCACCGGTCACTTTTTGCAGCAGCGCCGGATGTTGCTGGAAGTAGGTTTCCACATTGTTGACGGCATCACGCGTACGGGTGATGTCGTAACCGGAAGCGTTCATATTCACCACAAAGCCCGCAGGCGCAACGCCAATCAGCACCAGCATAATCAAGCCGATACCTTTCTGACCGTCGTTCGCACCGTGGGAGAAACTCACGCCAATGGCGGAGATAATCAACGCGATACGCGTCCAGAACGGCGGCTTTTTCTTACCGTCGATCTTCTCGCGTTCAGCAGGCGTCATGTGGATACGCGCGCGCTTTTTGGTGTTGCTCCAGTAACGACGCAGAATAAATATCAAGCCGCCCGCAATCACCAGACCGACGATCGGTGAAAGGATCAGCGAACCGAAGATTTCCAGCACTTTTGGGATATTTAAAGCGTCCACCACGGAATTACCGGACATCAGCGCATTGGTTAAACCAATACCGATAATCGCGCCAATCAGGGTGTGGGAACTGGAAGCCGGCAGACCCAAATACCAGGTGCCAAGGTTCCAGATAATGGCGGCAAGCAACATGGAGAAGACCATTGCCAGGCCATGGGCGGAGCTAACGTTAAGCAGCAGATCGGTTGGCAACATATGCACAATGGCATACGCAACGCTTAACCCGCCCAGCAAAACGCCGAAGAAGTTAAACACTGCTGCCATCACAACCGCCAGCTGAGAACGCATAGCGCGTGTATAAATCACAGTTGCAACGGCATTCGCAGTGTCGTGGAAGCCGTTAATGGCCTCGTAAAACAGAACAAAAACCAAAGCAAGCAAGAGTAATAGCCCGGTATGCAGATCCAGGCCGGCAAACAAATGTACCATAGGTCGTTAAGCCATTTATTGGGGACACGAACGCCGCGCATTATCAGGGACATTGGCAGCGTGGGCAAAGTGAAATATGTATTTTTTTTGACATTATTTCTTACAATCCACTTAAGTTTTAAAATTATCTTATATTTTTCAATGTTATGTTGCTTTTCGCACATCTGCGCTCTGGTGCGACCAGCATGAACTCTTTACAATCCGCGACGATTTTCAATTGAGGGTGCAGGTGTGGAAAGGTTTGATGCCATTGTAGTCGGTGCCGGTGCGGCGGGGATGTTCTGTGCGGCAATGGCAGGGCAGGCGGGCAGCCGCGTGTTGCTGCTGGATAACGGTAAAAAACCGGGCCGTAAAATCCTGATGTCCGGCGGCGGGCGCTGCAACTTCACCAATCTGTATGTCGAACCTGCGGCCTACCTCAGCCAAAACCCGCATTTTTGTAAATCCGCGCTGGCGCGTTATACCCAGTGGGATTTTATCGATCTGGTCAATAAACACGGCATTGCCTGGCACGAAAAGACGCTGGGGCAGCTTTTTTGCGATGACTCCGCGCAGCAGATTGTCGATATGTTGGTGGCGGAGTGCGAAAAAGGCAACGTGACGCAGCGCCTGCGCAGTGAAGTCCTCAATATTGAACGTTCTGAAGAGGGTTACACGTTGCAGTTGAACGGCGACAGCGTGCAGGCGGCGAAACTGGTGATTGCCTCCGGCGGTCTGTCGATGCCGGGGCTGGGCGCATCGCCTTTCGGTTATAAAGTTGCCGAGCAGTTTGGCCTGAAAGTGCTGCCGACCCGCGCCGGGCTAGTGCCGTTTACGCTGCATAAGCCGCTGCTAGAGCAGGTGCAAACGCTGTCAGGCGTTTCTGTGCCGTCGGTCATTACCGCTGAAAACGGCACGGTTTTTCGCGAAAATCTGCTCTTTACCCACCGTGGCCTGTCGGGACCAGCGGTTCTGCAAATTTCCAGTTACTGGCAGCCGGGCGAATTCGTCAGCATCAATTTGCTGCCGGAGTGTGACCTGGAAAGTTTCCTCAACCAGCAGCGCGACGCGCATCCGAACCAAAGCCTGAAAAACACGCTTGGCATGCAACTGCCGAAAAGGTTGGTTGAGTGCCTGCAACAGCTTGGGCAGATCCCGGACGTCACGCTTAAGCAGCTTAATAGCCGCGAGCAGGAAACGCTGGTCGATACGCTGACCAAATGGCGTGTTCAGCCGAATGGCACCGAAGGCTACCGTACCGCGGAAGTGACCCTCGGCGGCGTGGATACCCATGAACTGTCGTCACGCACCATGGAAGCGCGCAATGTGCCGGGGCTCTATTTCATTGGTGAAGTGATGGATGTGACCGGTTGGCTGGGCGGGTATAACTTCCAGTGGGCGTGGTCGAGCGCCTGGGCGTGTGCGCAGGCATTAGCGGAATAAAACGCGTAGCAGAATCTTTTCAGTAAGCGCGGCGAACCGTAAATTCAGCGCTAAAAATCTGCCTTAGTTACCGCGTTTCTTCTTTTTTCTGCCGCGCGTTTTTCCTCTCCATAATTTCTCTATATTTTGCCTTCATACTCCGGAGGCAATTCCTCTATTCACCCGTCATTTATACTTAATAACTCTATTAATTTCCGTAGGTTACGCTTAATTATCACGATAACTAATGCCGTTAATCGTCGGATTGCCTGCCAGTGATTTGTCGCATCATAAGGGGTATGCACAGCACAAGCAGGAATAATAAAAATGACCCTAACGACCGCACCGGACTTCTCGTCGGCGCAATTTCTTGGCATGGCCCCTTTTTTGCGCATGAGCATCGCAGGTGTCGATTTTTCGTCGATAACCCAGGAGCTGATCGCGCAAGCACAAAATAACCCTGATGCTCCCGTTCTGTGGATGAATCTCGCCACCGCGATGATGAGCCTGAAACACGAAGCGTTGGGGTTACAAATCCAGGAACAAGCGCTGGCAATGCAGCGCGTCTACCACTGGCCCGCGCGTCAGACGCCAAAGCTACGGCTACTGATGTTGATGGTGCCTGGCAACCTTTCGGCGAATATTCCCCTCGACTGCTTGTTAGAAAACAGCGATATCGACCTGCTTTATTACTATGTCGATGCAAATAGCGACAACCCGTTGACTGCGCCGATCCCAGAACATGATGTGGTGATGGTGGCGATTGGCGCCAGTGATGAGCAGGAAAACGTGCTTTTGCGCCTCGCGTTTGCCCTGTGCGGCTGGCCAAAACCGGTGCTAAACCCACCCAAAAGCGTGTCCACTTCCGAGCGCCATAACGCCAGCCTGCTACTGCAAAATGTGCCTGGTTTGCTGATTTGCCCGGCATTGCATACTTCCCGCCAGCAGTTACAGGCGGTGGCTGGCGGGCAGAAAATATTGGCTGAGATTGTAGAGGAGCACGACTTTCCCATTATCGTGCGCCCGGTCGGTAGCCACGGTGGTCACGGCCTGCAAAAAATCGACTCGGCTGCCGAGGTGGCGCTTTATCTGGCGCAAACCGAAGGCGAGGCTTTTTTTGTCTCGCGTTTCGTTGATTACAGCGGCAGCGACGGCCTGTTTCGCAAAATGCGCGTGGTGCTGATCGACGGCAAACCCTATGCCTGCCATATGGGCGTCTCTGCGCACTGGATGATTCATTACGTCAACGCCGGGATGTATGAAGATGCCGATAAGCGCGCGCAGGAAGCCCGCTTTTTCAATGAGTTCGCCGACTTCGCCGAGCGCCATCGAGCAGCGCTGGACGCCATTAGCCAGCGCACCGGTTTGCACTATATCGGTATCGACTGCGCAGAAACGCAGGATGGCAAGTTGCTGATTTTTGAGATTGACCCGGCGATGGTGGTCCATGCGATGGACGATGACGTCATGTTCCCGAATAAGCAGGTTCACATGCTGAAAGTGAAAAATGCGATGCGGGAAATGTTATTCCAGCGCGCCGGTAAAGCGCTTGACGATAAAGAATGAGAGTAAGAAGAAATGTCATTAAATCCAAATAACGCCCTTAATTTTTCCGGTGGGCCGGGCGCACTTCCGGACGTTGTTTTAAACCAGGTGCAGCAGGCGATTATTAATGTCCCGGAAGTGGGATTGTCGATCCTCGGTATTAGCCACCGTTCGGCATGGTTTGAGAATGTGGTTCGGGAAACCGAAAACAATATCCGCACGCTGTTGGGTTTGCCCAATGATTTCCACATCCTGTTTTTACAGGGTGGCGCAACGCAGCAGTTTTCAATGGTGCCGATGACCCTGCTGCGCGGGAAAAAGCACCCCGCCGAATATTTTGATACCGGCTACTGGAGCCGCAAAGTCATCACCGAAGCGATGCGCGAGGGCCCAGTGCGCGTTATCTGGAGCGGTGAAAAGGACGGCTACCGTCGCTTACCAACGGATGAAGAGTTAGATTTCTCCCCCGATGCGCCTTACATTCACTATGTGTCGAATGAAACGGTCGAAGGCCTGCAATTCGATCGTATTCTGGGTCGCGATGATGTTCCGCGCGTCTGCGATATGTCTTCAGACTTTCTCTCCAAACCGTGTGACGCCGGGAAGTTCTCGCTGATTTATGCTCATGCGCAGAAAAACATCGGCCCGGCCGGAGTGACGATTGTGCTGGTGCGCGACAGCGTGGTGCAAAGCTCGCCGGATAACCTGCCATCATTCCTGAATTACCGCCGACAGGTAGAGTCGCATTCAAACCTGAATACGCCGCCGGTATTCGCCATTTATGTGGTGTACCTGGTGACCCGCTGGCTGCTGAATGACATTGGCGGGCTGGAAAACATGGCGCGTATCAACCAGCAAAAAGCGGCGTTGCTCTACAGCATGATCGACGGTAGCGACGGTTTTTATCGCAACTGGGGCGATGCCGCATTCCGCTCAGATATGAACGCCGCCTTCACGCTGCCGACGGCTAAGCTGGAAGAGAAGTTCCTTCACGAAGCGGCGATCGCCGGTTTTGCTGGCCTCAGCGGTCACCGCGCCATCGGCGGCGTCCGGGCATCCATCTACAACGCTTTGACACCCGGAGCCGTAGAGAAACTGTGCGACTTTATGGAAGATTTCCGCTTTAAGCAGCACGCGAAAGTGTAATGCATTCAACTTTGCTGCCATGCGTTGATGAGAAGATCAGCGCATGGCGTTATCAGTAGCGACGAAATGACGCCAGTTTTTGCACCTGGCGACCCCGGTGATCAAAGTTATCTTCGTGCAACCAGCCATTCATCATTGATGCGACGCCAGCCCATTCCCGCAGGGTGATTGAGAAGACTGTAATATCGCTCAGGTGCCCTTTGCGGATCTTTTTATCGCGCAGGACGCCTTCCTTCACAAAGCCAATTCGTTCCGCGGATTGAATAGCGTCCGTGTTATAACTGCTTGTTCTCCATTCACATCTTCGATATTTCAGCTGATCAAAGAAATAC
This sequence comes from Kosakonia sp. BYX6, assembly GCF_038449125.1. Classification (NCBI taxonomy): domain Bacteria; kingdom Pseudomonadati; phylum Pseudomonadota; class Gammaproteobacteria; order Enterobacterales; family Enterobacteriaceae; genus Kosakonia; species Kosakonia calanthes. The sequence goes on from NZ_CP151800.1 coordinate 318,142, forward strand.
GCCAGCACAATATAAAGACTCTCGGTGCTCATGCGCGTTCTTTTCATTAATGGCGTCCAGTTCACGTCGCCAATATCAAAAGAGCCGTTTTCGGGATCGAATTTGCCGACGTAGAAAAGCCCTTTTATTTTCCCGTCAGCTTTATCCTTCACCGAAAAATAAATCCGTTCAGGATGTGCCGCCAGGTTTCGTAAATAGGCGTAGCACGCGGTCATATTTGCGGGTCGGTGATCGCCAAGGTAGGTCCAGTCGCGTTCATCATCGATACTTTGCCATTCCGGAAAGAGATCTTCGGCATGATCGACAACCAGCGGGACGACATCACAATAACGCCCTTTAAGGTAAATTTTTTCCGGCAACGGCCTTTTGGTCCACTCGGGAAACTCTTGCCCGATACGCTGACCATACTGATTAAAAAACTCCATTATCCCCTCCTGATGTTTACTAATTTAATCCGGCTTAAGTTCTATTAAATGGTAATTAAATATCTGTAGGGTGAATGCCGTAGGCATATAATGGTTAGTTTTATTTAAGTCATGAATAATAAATGATGCCGGGCAAAAAACTTATACCGTTTTTCTTCTCGGGTGTCGCAGGATTAACGTGAAAATGCGAGAACACTCGCGAAACGATTAATACGTCAATTGACTCGGCTCAACGGGAATAACACAATCGCAACTCACCATAAGTCAAATTACACAGCGTGTGAAATTTGACTTAAGTTTTCGCCTTTTGCTGTCGCGGGCATTTAACCTACTAAAATATGACGTTTTTTTCGGTCAAATTACGGCGGATTAGGATAATTCCTGGCATTTCTTTCGCCGAATAATCAGACAATAAAGGTCTTTTCATTAACAAAATTCGTGCGGTAGCTTTTTGCTTTATCCGCAACGTTAAACTTAGGGACGTGCCCGGAGTGGCCCGTTTATGTCAGGATCCGATTTATGAGCAATCGTATTACTGTTCAGTTACCCGCCGAAGGACTGCTTTTTTGGAAAATCTCTGGTCGAGAAGCGTTGTCCGAGGCATTTGCGTTTAACCTGCAATTGCTCGGGACTGACGCACGAATGGACCGCAGCAAATTGCTCGGCAAACCGGTCACGGTCACCCTTCCGACGCAAACCCTGTCAGGCAGCCGTTATCTCAATGGCAAAATCACCCGTGTTGCGGTGAGCGCCGTCGAACTCACAGGTACGCGCTACGCCGTTTACCAACTCACCGTCGAGCCCGATCTGTGGCCGATGAAACGTGACCGCAACCTGCGTATTTTCCAGGGGCAGACGGTGCCGCAAATCGTCAAAACTTTGCTCGGTGAATACCAGGTGAACCTGGAAGATAAGCTGACTGGCAGTTACCGCACCTGGGATTACTGCGTGCAGTACCAGGAGAGCAGCTTTGATTTCATCAGCCGCTTGATGGAACTGGAAGGGATCACCTATCACTTTCGCCACGATGCGGACAAACACACACTGGTGCTGACCGATGCGGTGACCCAGCATCAACCCTTTAGCGGTTATGAACTTATCCCTTATCACCAGACGCCATCGGGCGGCAGCACCGACGAAGAAGGCATCAGCCAATGGGCGCTGGAGGACAGCGTGACACCGGGGCTGTACAGCCTGGATGATTACGATTTCCGCAAACCCAATGCCTGGCTTTTCCAGGCGCGGCAAAACCCGAATTCCCCGTCGCCGGGCACCATTGATGTTTACGACTGGCCGGGGCGCTTTGTTGAACACGGTCACGGTGAGTTTTACGCCCGCATCCGCCAGGAGCGCTGGCAGGTTGAACATCAACAAATCGAAGGCACGGCGACGGCGGTCGGCATTGTGCCTGGCTGCACATTTCAACTCACCAATGCCGCTTTCTTTAACGACAACGGTGAATATCTGGTCACCGCCGCGCACTACAATTTCGAAGAAAACCGTTATGCCAGCGGCGCGGACAGCGAAACCGTTCACCGCATCGATTTCAGCGTGATTCCTTCTTCGGTGGTTTATCGACCCGCACAACAAACCCCCTGGCCACGCACATATGGCCCGCAAACCGCGCGCGTCGTCGGTCCGCAGGGTGAAAGCATCTGGACGGATCGCTACGGCCGGGTAAAAGTGAAATTCCATTGGGACAGACTGGCGAAGGGCGATGACACCAGCTCTTGCTGGGTCCGCGTTTCAAGTGCGTGGGCCGGCCAGGGCTTCGGCGGGGTGCAGGTTCCGCGCGTTGGCGATGAGGTGGTCATCGACTTTATCAATGGCGATCCGGACCGGCCAATTATCACCGGGCGCGTGTATAACGAAGCCAGCATGCCGCCGTGGGCGCTGCCTGCTGCCGCCACGCAAATGGGTTTTCTCAGCCGTTCGAAAGACGGTTCAGTGGATAACGCCAACGCCCTACGCTTTGAAGATAAAGCGGGCGAAGAGCAGGTGTGGGTTCAGGCCGAACGCAATCTTGATACCAACGTTAAAAATGACGAAACACGCAGCGTAGGCGGTTCGCAGACCGTTAACGTGACCCGCGATCATACGGGTACTGTGGCGGGCAAACACTTCCAGGCTACGCAACTGTCTCACGAGCAGGTGGTCGGCGGCGGGTTTACCCAGAAGGTGCAGGGCGCCATTGTGCAGGCGTCCGACAGCGGCATTATGCTGGTGGCGGGTAAATCGGCGCTTACGCTGGGTGCCAACGGGACTGTCACGCTCCAGTGCGTGAACTTCTCCATTGACGCGTCGGGGCATGGAGAAATCAATACGGGCGGTCTGCTGGATTTAAATATCACAAAACCAAAAGAAGCTGGGGAAGTTGAACCAACCATTGCGCAAATCCAGGACGCGGTAAAAAAAGTATTCAATCAAGGGACGGATAAATAATGACGACGGCGCAGTTTGTACTTTCTGAAGGCGTCCTTAACCTGCCGGACGCGTACCAAGATCGCAGCATCAATGTGCTGAAATTCAAAAACGTTGCTGCGACGCTGGTCGTCACGCGCGCGTGGGATATCAAACCCGACGAAGATGAAAACTTCATCAACCAGCAGTTGGCGAAGGTCAAACGCAGCATGAAAAAGGTGGTGATGGGCGATGTTGACGACAGCGACATTGCTGGTCTGCCCGCTCGCGAAGTGTCGCTGCGCTTCGAAAACCAGCATGTCATGGTGTATGAAAAACTCGCCGTTACGCGCGTTGAGAATCATCTGCTGGTGCTGACCTTCAGCCGTACAGAACCGTTTAATGCCGACGCTGATGCGTTCTGGGTGTCGATTAAATCGGGATTGCAGTTGAGGGCGTAAGGATGACGGATTACATCGCAGCCCGTATTGACGACCCGCTGATTCACAGCTCGGCGCTGGCTGACTTTGTTGGCGGGCTGGTGGAAGGGGCGATCGTGCTTGGCGTGACGGCCGCTGTGAGCTTCTTCGCAGGCCCGATTGTCGCCGCAGTGGTTGTCACCGGGCTGATTTTCAGCGGTGGGCTGGAAGCCGTTGGTAACGCGGCCGGAAATCTGGTCGATAGCCTGATAGACCCTGGGCCGCCGGATGCGCAAATCGTCTCCGGATCGGACGATGTTCATATCATGGGCAAAAAAGCGGCGCGCGCCGCCGCAACCGTGGATCGCGATTATTTGAACAGCCTCGCCGCCGCGCCGGATGACGAAAGTATCGACTGGGCGGCGATGGGCGCGTTAGCCCTTGCGAGCGCGGCTGCGGTTATGAAAACCGCAATGAACCCTACGGCGGCTTTACTCTCTGTTGCCGAGCGCGCCAGCCATCTCACCCTGGACGATATGAAAAAGTGGGGCTCGAACCTGTGGGATGACTTAACGCAACCGACAGTAGAAAGCGCCAGCCCGTATGCCTCACCGATGCCAAAAGATAACGTTGACTGTAAAAAAGGCCATGCGGTCACCAGCAGCAACTTTGTCGCTCAAGGTTCGAGAACCGTCTTAATCAATAACCAACCTGCGGCGCGCAATGGTGAGAAAAGTACCTGCGAAGCCGAAATCAAAGTCAGCGAGAACCCGCGCGTGCGCATTGGCGGCGAGACCATTACGGTGCGCGATATTCGCAGCGGTAAAAACCAGCTGGCATATCTGCTGGGGAACATACTGGGCAGCGCCGGTTTGGGATTGCTGTCGCGCCTGGCCCGGTTGGCCTGTGAACGCATGCTTGTGCGCGGGCTTTTAAAAGAGATCATCTGTCCGCTCGGCGGCATCGCTGCTTCGGAGATCATCTCCGCGACGGTGCTCAGCGCGGCGAATACCGCCTACCCGGTGAACATTGCCAGCGGCGCAAAAATCCTCGCCAAAGAAGACGATCTCGACTTTATTCTGCCGGACCGCATGCCGCTCTACTGGCAGCGCATCTACAACAGCCGTAACCGCGTCACTGGCATGTTAGGCACCGGCTGGATGCTGCCGTTCGAAACACGGCTTTATCGCCTGCCTGATAACCAGTTGATCTTCCGGGATATGAGCGGGCGTGAGCTGGGGCTGGGTGAAGTGTTGAGTGGCGATATGATTGTCTTCCCGGAAGATGGCCTGAAGCTATTTTCCAGCCCAAACGGCGCGATGGTGATTCAGACTGGCGAAGGCGAGCATCAAGTTTATGAACCGGACCCTACTCGTCCCGGCGAATGGCGCATGCACCGCATATATGACCGCCACGAAAATGCCCACTATTTTAGCTGGAACGAACAGGGGCAACTGGTGCGCATCTCCAGCGATAACGAAGCGTTGGATGTCGAGCTGGAATACGAAGCGCAGTTCAAGCGCTTAAACGCGGTTTATCAGATTTACGAAGGCGCGCGCCATTTGTTGGTTTCCTATCGCTATAACGAACAGGGGCAACTGATCGCTGTTACCGACGCCGACGATATCGTGATCCGCCAGTTTGGCTGGGATCGCGCCAGCGATATGCTGGCCTGGCACCGTTTTTCAACGGGCTTAACGGTGCATTATCAATGGCGACCCACTGTAGATTCTCGCCACTGGCGCGTGAGCGCTTACCAGGTCCATGACGAACAAGACGCGGTGCTGGAAAAGTGGCGCATCGACGCCGATGAAACAAAGCGTTACGCCAGAGTCAGTAACGATGAAGGTGTGGTCAGCGAGCATCACTGGGATGAGATCTATCGCATCACGCGCTATACCGATGTGCATGGCGGCAAGTGGCAGTTTAACTGGGCGGGAAAATCCGAACAGTTGCTGGCCGTTGTGCAGCCGGACGGCGGACGTTGGGAGTATGCCTGGGACGAACGCGGCAACATGATGCTGGAGCGCGACCCGCTGGATCGCGCGACAATGAAAACCTGGCATCCGCTCTATGATTTCCCGCTAAAAGAGGTGCTGCCGGACGGCGCTGTCTGGCAGTACGAATACAACCTGACGGGCGATGTGGTCGCGCTGACCGATCCAGAAGGCGGCGTCACCCGTTTCGAGTGGAACGGCCAGGGTGACTTAACCCTGCGCATTGATGCGCTGGAGAACAGCCACCGCTTTTGGTGGGATGAGCTTGGGCAACTGATCCGCGAACAGGATTGCTCCGGCTACCAGAGCCGCCGCCAGTACGATGCTGCCGGGCGATTGATACTCACCACCGATCCGCTGGGTAACACCGAACACTACCGTTGGAGCGCGGCATCACGTCTACAAACGTTTGTCCGCGCCGACGGCCGGGAAACGCTGTTCCGCTACAACAACACCGGGTTGCTGTGCGGTCAGAGCATTGACGGCATAAGCGAGCGGAAAGTGACGCTCAATGCGCGCGGCCAGGTGACGGAAGCCATCGATCCTGCCGGGCATGTGACGCGTTTTCGCTTCAACCGCGCGGGTCGCCTGGTGACGCTGACCAATGCCAACAATCAGGATTGGCGTTTCGACTACACGCCAGCCGGGCTATTGTCGCGCCAGTACGATTACGCCGGGCGACGGACGGAATATCACTACAACGCCGCGCAGCAGGTCGCCACGCTGGTGCGCCATCCCGCCAGTGGCAGCAGTTTGCCGCCGCAGGTAATGAATTATGAATACGACACCATCGGACGCTTAACGGCGCGGGAAACCGGGCAGCACCGCACCGAGTACCGTTACAGCGCGCTGGCGACGGAAATCCGCCGGTATGCCTACAGCGAGTGGCGGCAGTCGGTCATTGAGATGCGTGAGCCGGAGAATGGCGAACTCATTGTCCTTGAGCGCAACAAACTCGGCGATCTGGTGAGCGAGGAGAATCATTCCGGTAAGTATCAACACCAGTACGACGTGCTAAGTAACCTGAGTGCCACCACTTTTCCGGACGGACGTCAGTTGCAGTTCCTGCGCTACGGTACCGGGCATCTGCTGGAGATGCAGCTGTTGTTTGGCGGCCAGACACTGCCCGTTACCAGCTATCAGCGCGATAAGCTGCACCGGGAAACGCACCGCACGATGGGCGCGCTGGATCTGGAAACGCAGTACGACATCGCCGGGCGCATTACGCAGCGCCACTGCACAGACAATGCGCGCCAGCGTCTGGTCTTTGAGCGCCGCTATCAGTGGGATCGCGCCGACCAGATAATCCGCCGGATGATCACCGATGGCGCACCGGCGACCCCGGCAGAGAAGTACCGTCAGTCGCTGTGGGGCTACGATGCCGCAGGCCGCATGACAAAAAGCATGCAGCCTGGCGGGGAAGAGCGTTTCTGGTACGACGCGGCGGATAACCGCACAACGCCGGATTTACAGCCGGTGTGGAATAACCTGCTGAGGCGCCTCGACGGCGTGCGCCGGGAGTATGACGGATTCGGCCGCATGACAGAGCGCCATGACGCTCATCGCGGCGTCACACAGCGTTACAGCTATGACGACGAGCACCGTATCAGCCAGGTCATCATTGATGGCGATACGGAGTTCACGAAAGCCGAATACCGTTACGACGCGCTCGGTCGCCGCACGGAAAAACAGGTCTGGCGTCGCCACGCCCGCAAACCTGAACGCACACAGTACGCCTGGTCCGGTCTGCATATGGTGGGTGAAAGCAGCGACAGCAATCCGGATGCGTCAGTGCAGTATGTCTATACTGAAAACAGTTATGAACCGCTGGCGCGTATCGACAACCACGGGCAGCATGCGGAAGTTTACTGGTATCACACGGAGCTGAACGGCCTGCCGGAAAGCGTCACCGACAGCAGCGGCGACACCGTATGGCGCGGGGCATCAACGGCCTGGGGCCGCAGCCTGCGGGAAAGCGCCTCTGCCGCGTGGGATACGCCGCAGAACCTGCGCTTCCAGGGCCAGTACCTGGACCGTGAAACGGGCCTGCATTACAACACCTTCCGCTACTACGACCCGAGCGGCGGATGTTACACCCAGATGGACCCGATAGGGCTGCTGGGTGGGTTGAACACGTATACGTATGTCGTGGATCCGCTGGTGTGGGTGGATCCGTTGGGGTTGGCTGGCTGCAATGCACGATATCCTTCAAGAAAAGCTGCGCTGAGAGCCGCCAAAAGGGATGCTGGTATACCAATGAAACAACAGCCAGTTGCTGTGAAGAAAGTTCAGCTAACAGATAGAGATGGACACGCTATAAAAGATGATAATTTTAATGTTTTGGAGTCAAGGGAGTATCATTTTGCACAGCATGATGGTTCAAAAATAGTTATTCAAGAACATTCTGCTGGTCATATATACGGCCCTCCGGGAACGCCAGGAAATCAAGGGGCACACTTTAATCCGCGGCCATTTAATCCTATAACTGGAGATGGCATGAGGAACGGTTCTGTTCACGGAACATATGACCATTATGAGTACTAGCGAGGAATATTGTATGTGGTTTGATACTGCGCATGGCAAAGAAAAAATTAAATTCATGTTCAACAATGAATTAGCTCTAGATAATATTGAATTTGAAAGTTTTCAATTTTATGACCAGTCAAAAGTAAGATTGTGCTTTAACTCAAGAAATATACCTTCAAGAGTTCCAGAAAAATGGAAAATAAATAATTTCAATGGATTGTCAATAACTTTATCTTTTATAGGCTTAATTCAATTCGATATGGTGGGATCGCGCATTGGATTTGAATGTTCTCCTATAATTGAGAACACGGGGGATGTAATTTTTGCGAAAATAGAAGATGAAAGAAAAAATTTTCGGTTGAGTTTATCAGCAGAAGTCATGGTTATAGATTCGATAGAGCCATATTTAGATCAAAGATGGAAATGATCCGATAAGGATCTCATTGGTTTTATTCGCTCAAGCAATATCTTCCGCTACTGGTATTTAGTATCGGAAGATTTGATGGTTGTTTTTATAGGCCTTGCATATGATGCAGGCAGAAAAACCAATGTTTCCAATATGATATGGCTGTTTATATTTTACATAAACCCAATGAATTTTGGTGGTCATAATAAATAAAAACTCACTAATTTGGTTCAAATAAAAATAGTTAATATAATGATCTTTTTAATTAATTTTTTTACTTTTTATTTGTTGTGGAATAAATATCGTCAATTAGATGAGTATAAATAGATAAGCGAAGATTCAAGATTTTAAGGTTTCAACATATTGGACGACTGGTTCAATGGTTTATATGACATCCAACCAACTGAAGTGTATATTGAATGTTTCTATGCTTTGATGAGGCTCAGTTTTGACTCAGGATATGAACCTGAAGGACAGCCTGACGGAGAGTTTATCTTGATTCCCCAAAGAAATGGCTGTAATAAAAATCAAAATAACAGGCGGTGTTGAAGTCAGTATTAATATTATGAGGTACTTCATGTCGTTGGGTTTACATATAAAATGTGAAGATAAACTGTTTCAGTTAGAAATCAGTGAGTCGTTGCATTCTTCTATCTTTTCTAACTCTACAAGATGGAGTTGTTTTAAACAGTTACGAAAAATAAAAGACTAGTATTGTGCAGATTGTTTATTCAAAAAAATGAAGCAGCTTTATTTATTAGCGAGTTCATTAATATTTGTGAAGAAAATTCAATTAGTGAGGATAAGGTTAATGAAATTAGTGAGTTAATTAAAGGAAGAAAAATAGATTATATAAGGGTCAGCGGCGATTAATAAAACAAAGCCGAAAGCAGACTTGAGATTACTTTTTGCTTTATTATTTGATTGATGAAATGGCAGTTAGGATTAGGATGAATATGTATGATTAATGTAATTCAACTTTGAAGTTGCTTGGATGTGTAAGCAGTATTCTATTTTTAATGTTGATTATATCCTGCCAGGTGGGTCAATGATGTTGGAATGGATAATTCTAAAATGTTTAGTATAGGGTAATTTCAAGTTACAATGGTGTAATAAAAAACTTTATTATGAGAATAAGTGATAAGGATCTTAAGCGAAAAAAAACACATACTTATGTTATTGAAAAATATCACTCGTCATTACCATGATAAAATAGAGAATATTAATATTTTTAGAAATGTAAAGTTAGGAAATAAAATAAATTTAGGGGGAGATGTGTTCTGATGAGAAGGGTTTTATTTAATGTCACCTAGCAGTTTTTAGAAAAACTTAATATCATTAATGTTGAGCTCAAAGTTTTTGTGACTAGGTATTTATAATGCGAATAAAATTTATATATTCAAATATAGCTTTGCATGTTTCATTGATAAATTTCAGTAAAAGCGATTTGTGATTTTTTATGATAATCATTATACTGTTTCTGAAAATCAAAATAATAAAATTCAGCGTTCCTTAGAAGGTGTTAGATTATAATAATTAAAAATTTTGGAAGTATAAAAGATGTTGTTGTAAATGATGAAAGCATAATATTTCTTGATAAAGTTATTGTGAATGACATCATTGTGTGAAAATTAATTGATAAAATCATCAGTAAAACTCATGATAGATTTTCGATTGATATCATCGCGTCTAACCTTCAGGACTCTTTTTATTTTCCATTTAAACCCTGGAGAGAAATACTATGACCTTGAATGAAGAAATTAAAGAACAAGTGATTCAATTGTGTGGTTGCAAGGCAATAGTTGATGACTGGGGGGAGGTTGCTGATGAATTATCACGTTCTTTTGAGTGGGTTGGGTCAAAAATACGTTGGTCTACAGTGAAAGCGCACAAAAGCTCAGAATTAAAAGGCGGGTACAATAATTGGCTTGACCAAATAAAAGAATTCATTTCTATTAGCGATATAGATAGTGAAATTAATAATAGCGATGAAATTTATTACATTAATGACTCGTCGCTGGATTTTTCGGTGCATATTGAACCCTCTCTATTCTATTCTTTTCTTGATTTAGTTATCAAAAATATTCCTCAGCATCATTATTTCTTCGATAAAGAAAAAAAATGGTGTTTGGTAGTGAGTTCCGAGGCTTATGTCGATTTCGGATTTCCAAATTAGCCAGCTAGTTTTTTCGAAGAGGTAAATTTAAAATGCTAAGTCGGATTTTTTCGGCTTTTGCCTTTTAAAAACATATTTTTGGCATTCGAATAATATGCAACGAAGGGCGCTAAATAGAGGCACGATAAGATGTCTTCTGATATAAGCAAGCTACAAAAACCAGAAAGTAACATTAAACTATCCCTCTCAGCCAACTGATAATCACTAATTATGGCACTCAGAAAACAGCCATAAGCCGCTGGCGCGTATCGACAGCCACGGGCAGCATGCGGAAGTTAACTGGTATCACACGGAGCTGAACGGCCCCGGCGGGAAAGTGTCTCTGCCGCGTGGAATACGCCGCAGAACCTGCGCTCCAGGGTCTGCATCTGGACTGAGAAATGGGATACTTACAGTTCGACCCGGCGATCAATGCGCCATCCGGCAAAATAACAACAAGGAAAACAATGGACACGGCTGAATTTTTCGCGCAACTCGCGCAGCAATTGCTGCTCTCTGCGCCGCTCTTTTTATTGATTGCGCTAGGTTACTGTCTGGGACGCTTCGCGGGTTGGCCGGAATCGGTTAACGAAGGGCTAAACCGCTTCTGTTTCAACGTGGCGATCCCCTGCATGTTGTTCAACGTCATGAGCAAGTTCTATGAAAGCCCGCCGGTGGATGTCCGTCTGCTGATCGCCTATTTCGGCACCTGCTTTGTTATCTACATTATTGGGCGCATCGTGGCGAAAAGCGTCTTTCGCCTGGACTCCATCTCCGCCTCAGTGTTTGGCCTGGCGGGCATCTTCTCCAACAATGTCATGCTCGGCATCCCCGTCGCCATTATCCTGCTTGGTCCCACAAGCCTCGCGTCGGTGGCGCTGGTGTTGGTGTTTAATAGCCTGATTTTATGGACGCTGGTCACCGTGTCGGTGGAGTGGGCGCAAAACGGCAGCTTCTCTCTGCGCGGCATCGGAAAAACACTGGTCAGTGTGCTGCGAAACCCCATTATCATCGGCATCTTCACCGGTTTTATCTGGAGCTTCGCGCTGCACCGCCCGGTGCCGCAATTTCTCGCTAGCCCCATCGGCATGGTCGCGCAGGTCGCCGCACCCTTAACCTTAATCACGCTGGGCATGAGCCTGTCGCGCTATCAAATCCGCAAAGGTCTGCGCGAAAGCAGCGCCATCGGCCTGTTGAAACTGGTCTTGATGCCGGGGCTTATCTGGTTGCTGGCGTATCTGCTGCATCTGCCGCGCGAAGAGAGCCAGGTGGTGGTGTTATTAGGGTCGATGGCGGTCGGAGTGAATGTCTATCTGATGGCGCAAAAATTCCACGTATTACAAGGCGCAACCGCCACCAGCATGTTGCTTTCCACCATTCTTTCAACAGTCACCACGCCGCTGTTTATGATCCTGATGGGCCATTTTTATCCCGATTGGCCCTAAGGATAATCTGGCTTTTTTCGCTGACCTCTTGCATTCATTCACCCGGTTTTTGTATAAATAACCAACTATATAACCCGTTATATATTTCAAAAGGTGACTAATGGATATTCTTTCTGATATGCCCTACGCCTTTCTCGGCAGCCGCTTAAAACGGCTTGCCGAGCAGATGCAGGCGGAGGCCAGCGCGCTGGTACAAAATACCGGGATTCATGTTCCTCCCGGGCTGTACCCGGTGCTCATGGTGCTGGATAAGCAGCCCGGCCTGACCATCAGCGAACTGGCGCGTTACGCGCGAGTTAGCCAGCCTGCCATGACCAGCAGCATCAATCGGTTAATCCGCGCTGGGCTGGTTCGCCGCCAAAGCGAAGATAACGACCGGCGAAAAACCTTCATCCGCTTAACGGCGGCGGGCAAAACGGCCATTGTGCAGGGTGAACAGGTGGCATGGCCGCTGCTGGGCAATGTGGTTCAGGAACTGACCGCCGGGCTTTCCGGCAATTTTATTGAGCAGATCACGCAGATTGAAAAGCGGCTCGCCGAGCGCTCTTTACCGGAACGGGGCGAGCGTTATATCAACCTCGATCTGCGCCCGATGGCGGAAAATGAAATACCCGCTGTCGTCTCGTTGTTGAACCGCGCTTACCGCAGCGGTGGCGAGGAAGCGGGCTGGACAACCGAAGCCGGTCTGCTTGATGGCGAACGGATGAGTGAACAAACGCTGCGCGAGGAGCTGGCCGATAAACCCCATGCGACAGTGCTGGTGTGGAAAACCGCCAACGGCATTAACGGCTGTGTGTGGGTCGAACCGGTGGAAAATGACGTGTGGTATCTCGGTTCGCTGGCGATCACGCCGTCGCTGCAAAATGCGCAATACGGTCGGCGTTTACTCGCGGCGGCCGAGCAGTGGTGCCGGTTGCGCGGCGGTAAAACCGCCCAGATGACCGTGCTGCAAGTGCGCGATTCGCTGATCGCCTGGTATCTGCGCCGTGGCTATCGCCGCACCGGCGAAACCGAGCCGTTTCCCACTGACGATACGCGGTTCGGCATCCCGACCCAGCCGGGGCTACTGTTTGACGTGCTGACCAAATCCCTCGTCTAATGCAGCAAATTTGCCGGAAGCCCAATAAAGACTTCCGGCAAACCGTTTACTTCGCGAGATCGTCGAGCAACGCCTGGTGGAATTTCACCGGGTCCTGCATCTGCGGCGCATGGCCCAACCCGTCGAACTCAACCAGCCGGGCGTTAGGGATCAGTTTGGCCGCTTCTTTGCCAAGAACCTGATAGTTGCCGACCGCTTTTTTCACTTCCGGCGGCGCGCTGTCGCTGCCGGGCGCGGTGGTATCGCCAGTGCCGATAAACAGCGTGGTCGGCACGCGCAAGTCCTTGAATTCATAAACCACCGGCTGGGTATAGATCATTTCGTAGATCAGCGCCGAGTTCCAGGCCACACGCTGTTTGCCCGGCCCGCTGTTTAACCCCGCCAGCATCTCCACCCATTTATCGTATTCCGGTTTCCATTGGCCCATGTAATAGGTCTTTTGCTCATAGGCCTTGATGCTTTTCGCTGTGGTTTTCAGCTCGCGTTGATACCACTCATCCACATTACGATACGGCACGCCTTTCGCTTTCCAGTCTTCCAGCCCGATCGGGTTGACCAGCACCAGCTTTTGCGTCTCCTGCGGGTACATCAGCGCATAGCGCGTCGCCAACATGCCGCCGGTGGAGTGGCCGATAATCACCGCTTTTTTCACGCCAAGCTGCGACAGCAGTTGATGCGTATTTTGGGCGAGTTGCTGGAAGCTGTATTGGTAATGCGTGGGCTTTGTCGAGGTACAAAAGCCGATTTGATCGGGAGCAATCACCCGGTAACCGGCGTTGTGCAGCGCGGTGATGGTGCTCTCCCAGGTCGCGGCGCAAAAGTTTTTGCCATGCAGCAGCACGGCGGTTTTACCATTGGGTTTATCGGCCTGAATATCCATATACCCCATGCTTAGGGGCTGCTGTTGTGACTGAAAATCGATGTGTTTAACCGGCCATGGGTAATGGAAACCTTCCAGTTGTTCGCCATAACCCGCCGCATGCGCCGCGCCGGTCAATAGCAGGGAAAGCAGCAAAAAACGGCCAACGGAACGTCGCATAATCTCTCCTTAACAGGCTGCCCGGCGAGCGGGCAGCAACCGGGTCAGACGATATCGTCCACCACACCGCCATCCACGCGCAGCGCAGCGCCAGACGTCGCCGATGCCTGTTTCGAGCAGACATACACCACCATATTCGCCACTTCCTCAACCGTGGCGGCACGCTGGATAACCGAACTTGGTCGGTTCGCCATCACAAACGCTTTCGCCACCGTTTCCAGCGACTTGCCGGTTTTGTCGATTTCTTCTTGCATCATCGCGGCAAAACCGTCCGACATCGTTGGCCCAGGCAATACACTGTTCACCGTTACGCCGCTACCGGCGACATACTTCGCCAACCCGCGCGCCAGCGAAAGCTGCGCCGTTTTGGTCACGCCATAATGAATCATATCCGCCGGAATATTGCGCGCGGATTCCGAAGAGATAAACACCACGCGTCCCCAGCCTTTTTTCACCAAGTTAGGCAGCAACGCACGCGCCAGGCGAACCCCGGACATGACGTTGGTTTGCCAGTAATTTTCCCAGGTTGCATCGTCGGTCTCGTAAAAGTCTTTCGCGCCATAAATCCCGGCGTTATTGACCAGGATATCCGCGTCCGACGCGGCTTTCAGCAGCGCATCCACGCCCTGCGCGGAGCCGAGATCGGCAATGGCGGTGCGCACTTTCGCGCCCGGCACCTGCTTCGCCAGCGCCTCTTTCGCCTTCGTTACCGACGCTTCGCTGCGCCCGTTGAGAATCACTTCTGCGCCGCTTTCCGCCAGCCCTGTTGCAATCGCCAAACCAATGCCGCCCGTCGATGCGGTCACCAGCGCCACTTTGCCGCTCAGATCAATCTTCATCGCCTGCTCCTTGAGTTGATGGATTTAACAAATCATTAAGCCTGGCACATGCGCGACGCGAAAGTTGCCAATTATTGCGCAATAACGCGGCGACACTGGCTTATGCCATTCCCGGCATTCCTTTGCTGATTTTATTACTTCCCTGCGCCAGGCGGGGCCAGGAAGATAAACACTCTCCTTCCGGCAACAGGGATTCGCCAATGCTCGCCATTCACACCCCGCAGACCTGGTTTCATCACGCTGGTATTCGTCATGACGCCGGGAAATACATTTCGTCGCTCACGCAACATATTTTGATTATTACCAGCGCACAGGCCTGGGCACGGGTGAATCCGGCGCTGGAGAGCAGCTTGCGCGCCAGCGGGATCAAATGGCAGACGGAAATCATGACCGGCTACTGTACCGACGCGCGCGTGGCGCATTACGCGAAACGCGCGCGCAAACTGGGGGCGACGTTTATTGTCGGTGTTGGCGGAGGAAGGGTGCTGGACACCGCCAAAGCGGTGGCGGATGTGATTGACGGCGGGGAGTCGATAACCCTTCCGACGGTGGCGTCGACCTGCGCGGCCTGGTCGCCGCTGGCGGTGTTTTACACCGAAGAGGGCGGGCAAATCCGCAGCCAGCCGCTGAACACGCTGCCAAAACGGGTGCTGGTGGACAGCGAAATTATCGCGCAAAGCGATGTGCGTTATTTGAAAGCGGGCATTGTCGATGCGCTGGCGAAATGGTACGAGTTCCGCCCCTATTTACAACACACGCCGCATAACCTGGCGCTGCAATTGAAAGTACACACCGCGCGCCTTGCGGTCGATGTGTATGAAAAGCACGGCGCGCAAGCGGTGTTGGATAATCAGGCGCACACCGTGACCGACGCGCTGGTGAATGTGATTGATGCCAATATTGCCCTCGCCGGAATGGCGAACAGCATTCGCGGCGAAATCCCCACACCCGGCGTGGCGCATGCCATACACAATCGCCTGACCTATGAGCCCGCATTGCGCGACTGGCTGCACGGCGAGCGGGTCGGCTACAGCTTGTTAGTTCAGTCGTTTCTGGAAAATGACAGCGATACGCCGGACGAAACGCTGCTGGCGTTGCTGCGCCAATACGATGCGCCGCTCACGCTGGCACCGCTGAAAGAGATTCGTCTCGCCGTGATTCAGGCGGTGGCGCGCAGTATCACCTTTCCGCGCGCGGCAGCCGAGCATTTGCCGTTCCCGCTGGAACCGGCACGCATTGAGCGGGCGCTGCGCCAGACAGAACAATTTTTCACTACCCGCTTTGCGGTGTAGCGCTACTCCTCTGTCGTCAGGCACTGCAAGTGGCCGTGGCGCACGCCGCGCTGGGCGATAACGTCATCGGCAAAATGCTGCACGTCGCCCATGTTGCCTTTCAACACGGCGATCTCCAGGCAGTCATTGTGGCTGATGTGCACATGCAAGGTGGCAACGGATACGTCGTGATGGTGGTGCTGCGTCGCGACAATCCGGCTCGCCAGGTCGCGCTTCTCATGCTCATACACATACGACAGCACGGCGTAGCCTTGCTTCTCACTGTCCTGGGTTGATTCCTGCGCCAGTGCGCCGCGCAAAATATCGCGCAGCGCTTCCGAACGGTTGTGGTAGCCGCGCCGTTGGCTGAGGTCATCCAGCGTAGCGAGTAGCTCATCGTCGAGCGTAATGGTTACGCGTTGCATCGCGGTGTCCTTATGCGTTGTGAAGGGAAGGCGGGCAGAACCGCCTGTTGCAGCGTTTGCCCCGCCGCCGAGGTAAAACGCAGCGGGGAAGTGACATCCCGCGTTTCGACGAGCGTGCCGTTTTCCATCACCATCACCCGCTGGCAAAAGCGCTCAACCAGACGTAAATCGTGAGTGATAAACAGGCACGCCACGCCGGAGCGCTGTTGCAGGCGCTTGAGCAGGTTGATTACCCCGGCCTGCAACAGCAGATCGAGGCTGGAAACCGCTTCGTCGAGAATAAGCAGCGTCGGTTCCACCGCCAGCGCCCGCGCAAGGCAAACGCGCTGCAATTGGCCGCCGCTCAACTGCGGCGGGCGCTTATCCAGCAAGGCGCTTTCCAGTTCCACCTCATCAAGTAACTGCGCAATGCGGTTGTCTTGCTCCGCCCGGGGCAGCGTGAGCAAGTGGCGCAGCGGTTCGCGCAGGATCTCGCGCACCGTCATGCGCGGGTTCACCGCGCTCACCGGATCCTGAAACACCAGTTGAATATCGCGGCGAAAGGCTTTGCGGGCATCGGATTTCAGGTGCGAAAGCAGCGTACCCTGCCAGCTAATCGTGCCTTCGTTGGGGGATTCCAGCCCAACCAGCAGACGCGCCAGTGTGCTTTTCCCGCAGCCGCTACGCCCAAGCAGCGCCACGCTTTCACCGCTTTTCAGCGCCAAAGAAATGTTATCCAGCACCGGTTGCTGGTGGTAAGCGTGAGAAACGCCGTCAACCGTCAGAATGTTCATTGCGCAAGCTCCATGCCGTATAGCGCCAAATGCGCTGCCACAAGTTGGCGAGTCAGCGGGTGTTGCGGCGCGTTGAACAGTGCCTCGACCGCGCCGCGCTCGATAATGCGCCCGTTATCCATCACCGCTACGTCATCCGCCAGACGCGCCACTACGCCCATATCGTGGGTCACCAGCAGCATGCCGGGCTGGCGCTCATGCACGATGGTTTCCAGCAAATCGAGGATTTTTGCCTGCGCGACGGCGTCCAGATCGGTAGTCGGTTCGTCGGCGACAATAAACGGCGCATCGCTGAGTAATGCCAGTGCAATCATCATCCGTTGCAGCATGCCGCCGCTCATCTCGAACGGATACAGGCCGAGTATGCGTTTCGCGTCATCCAGCCCGACGCTGTGCAGCGCGGCGATAAGCGTTTTGTCATCGGCCGGTTTGCCCAGCGCCTGGCAGGTTTCGCGCGCGTGCGCCGCCATCGTGCGCAGCGGGTTAAAGGCGCTGCGCGGGTTTTGCATCACCGTTGCCACCGTCACGCCGCGAAGCACCTGCGGGGAAACCGGTTGATGGTCGATGAGAATGCGCCCCGCCGTTTGCCGCACGCCTGGCGGCAGCACGCCGAGCGCCGCCGCGCAGGTCAGCGATTTCCCGCTGCCGCTACCGCCGACCAGCGCCAGTACGCGCCCGCGTTGCAAGGTTAGTGAGACATCCTGCACCAGCGGCCTTTCGGCATGCAGGGAGAGACTTTCAAGGCTCAGTTGTGCGGGCATCAGTGGGCGTGCTCCGTTGCCAGATGAGGGTCAAGATGGTCGCGCAGGGCATCGCCCACCTGGTTAAACGCCATCACGCTGATGAACAGCGCCAGCCCCGGCCAGAGCATTTGCAGCGGCTGCGTCCAGATGTATTGCCGCGCGTCGTTGATCATCACGCCCCACTCCGGCGTTGGCGCAGCCACACCCAGCCCGAGAAACGACATCCCCGCGACGTGCAGCATCATATGGCCGATGTCGAGTGTCGCCAGCACCAGCAGCGAAGGCACCACCGCACCCGCCAGATGGTCGCGAAACACCTGCACATAACTCGCACCGCTTAAGCGCGCCGCCAGCACGTACTCGCGGCTACGCAGGGAAATTACGAGGCTTCGCACCATGCGCGCGTACCAGGCCCAGTGGGAAAGGGCGATCGCGATAATCACATTGGTCAGCCCGGTGCCGAGCACACCGACCATAAAAAACGACAGGATCGAGGTGGGAAAGGTCATAAACACATCGGCGACGCGCATGATCGCCTGGTCAACGCGACCGCCGAGCAACCCGGCGCAGCCGCCGGCGGTGAGCCCCAGCGCCAGCACCAGCAACAGGCAAATCATCACTGAACCGAGCGACACGCGGGTCGCCGCCAAAAGCCGGGAAAAGATATCGCGCCCGAGGTGATCGGTGCCGAGCCAGTGTTCGCTGCCGGGCGGTAACAGGCGCGCGGGCAAATCAATGGCCTGCGGATCAAACGGCGTCCACCACTGGCAGGTGAGTGCAATCACCAGCAGTAATAGCAAAATCAGCAGCGCGAAACGCACCGGCCAGCGCGCGGATTTAAAAAAGTGCATCAGTGCGCTCCTTCATGGTGGCGAATGCGCGGATCGAGCGCGGCGCTGAGCAGATCGACAATCAAATTGCAGAGCACAAACACCATCACCATTACCAGCGTGAAACACTGGATAACCGGGTAGTCGCGGTTGAAGATGGCCGACACGGCATAGCGGCCGATGCCCGGCCACGCGAAGATGCTTTCGATGATCATCGTGCCGCCAATCAGCTCGCCAATGTGCATCCCCAGCGCGGTGATCACCGGCAGTGAGGCGTTGCGCAAAATGTGGTGCCGTTCGGTCTGTTTCTCGCTTAAACCGCGCAGCCGCGCCCAGGTGACATGGCGTTGCCCGGCGGCTTCCAGCATGCTGGCGCGCAGCAGGCGGGCGTTGATGGCCAGCGACATAAATGCAATCGACACGGCGGGTAAAATCAGATGTTGCCAGCCGCCGTAACCCAGCGCGGGCAGCCAGTGCAGGTGCACCGAGAAAAACATCACCAGCAGAAAAGCCAGCCAGAAATTAGGCATCGACACGCCGAGAAACGCCACCGCGCGCACCAGGAAATCCGGCAGCCCGTCGCGGTGACGCGCCGCCCAAATCCCCAGCGGCACCGACGTCAGCAGGATCAGCACTAACGCCGCGCCCGCCAGTTGCAGGGTGGCGGGCAAGAAATGCAGCACATCGTCGAGTACCGGGCGTTGTGTGGCATACGAGATGCCGAAATCCAGATGCAGCGCGCGCCACAACCAGTGGGCGTATTGGTCGATCAGCGGTTGATCGAGACCAAGTTGCACACGCGTTGCGGCAATCATGTCTGGCGTTGGCGGCAGGTTGGAAAGCCGTAGATAGTCCATCGCCGGATCCCCCGCGCCGAGGCGCAGCAGCAGGAAAATCACCACCGAAGCGGCGAAGATCATCGGGATCAGCAACAGCAAGCGCTTGAAGAAATAGCGGCTCATGGCGCTGCGTCCGGGGTTATCTGATCAAACGGGATCTCCGAGGCAATCGGCGCAAACGGGATCGTCCCCAGTTGCGGTTTTGCGACCACCATTGTTGAGACATAACTGATTGGCAGATAAACCGCGTCATTGTGCAGCCGGGTGAGAATGTCGCGGTACAGCGCCTGGCGCGCGGTTTCATCGCGGGTGGTCAGCACCTCGCCAATCTCTTTGTCGATAAGCGCCTTGTCCGGCAAACCCAGTTGCGCCTGATAATCGGCGTGAGACGGTACGCGCATTGAACTCATAAACGCATGCGGATCGTACGGCGCGCCCCAGGTGCGGTTGAAGATCATGCCGAAACGCCCATCGCGCTGGCGGGCGTAAATGCTGCTCTCCTCTTCGCCGACCAGCGCAATATCTACACCGATCTGGCGCAGGTCGGCCTGAATAATTTCCGCCATCGATTTGCTGAGCGCGTCGGTGCCGGTAAACGCCAGTTCGATATGCAGCGGTTTACCGGCTTTTTCGCGGATGGTTTTTCCGGCCGGCAACGTCCAGCCCGCGCTATCTAACAACGCTTTTGCCTGCGCGGGATTGTACTGGCGGGCTTTCAGGCCAATGTTGGCGTAAGGCACGCTCGGGGCGAACAGCGTGTCGGCGACGTGTTGCGTGCCATACAGCGCACCGTCAATCAGCGTTTTTTTATCCACCGCGTAATTCAGCGCTTCGCGTACCGCCTGCTCATTGGTGGGCGCGCGGGCAGAGTTGAGCGCCAGCATCACTGTTTCCACCGGTGCGGAAAGCTGCGTGTGCCAGGCCGGGTTCTGGCTGTAGCGGGCAAATGTATCCAGCGTCAGTAGCCCTTCGTTGCCGTACAGCAGATCGATATCGCCGGTTTCAAACGCCACCGCGCGGCTGGTGGGATCGGGGATCACGTTGATCACCACTTTGCCGATCGCCGGTTTTTCGCCCCAGTAGTGTTCATTGCGTACCATCACGTCATATTGGTTGAGGCGCGATTCCTGCAACACCCACGGCCCGGTGCCAATCGGTGCAACAATGCCGTTTTTGGTTTCGTGGTTTTTAAACTGCGACGGGGCGATAAAGCGAAACGGGCGGGGCAGGGCGAGTTCTTGCAGGAAAGGGTAGTAGGCGCTTTTGAGGGTGATTTGTAATGCGTTGGGGCTTAAGGCTTTGACGTCGGTTATCTGGTTTGCCAGTTCCAGCCAGGCGTGGCGCGGGCGATTATCCAGTACGGCGCGGAAGTTTTCTGCGGCGGCCTGGGCGTTAAACGGCTCGCCGTTGGAAAACTGCACCCCGTCGCGCAGGGTAAACACCCAGGTTTTGCCGTCCTCTGAGTGTTTCCAGCGGGTTGCCAGCCAGGGTTTTACGCTGCCGTCGGCCTGGTATTTCACCAGCGGTTCGTAAACCATGCTTTGCGCGAACATTTGATTCGGCGTGTAGAGATGCGGATTGAGCGGGCCAACATTGACTGGCCAGGCGGTGGTGAGGGTTTGCGGGGCCGCAGAAACGGCCAACGATGCGCAGAGCAGCAGCAGAGCGCCAGCTTTACGGTAACAAGACACGTTAGGCTTCCTGACGAAACGTCGGTAGCGAGAAAAGTATGACGATTTTAATTATTCATCATACGAATGGTATGTTCTGGATCAAAAGGCATGTGATTAGTAGGGAATTGGCATTTTGTTGCAAAACGGATAAACGCCGGAGGGTGATAAGAATATAAACAGAGTGATTGCCTGCGTTACCAGGGTATTAACGTTAAGCGTTCTACTGAATTTGTCATAAATACGTCACGTGCTTAAATATATTCTCACTGCCAAAATGAAATAATAATTGCACAAACTCATTACTTTTTTTGGTGTTCGTTGTCGCGCCGTTTAATTAACACGGTTAATGCCGTTACCAACACTCAAACAGCGCGGTTTATTGCATTTTTTTGACATCGCTCACATCATAAGAATCATCGTAATAAAGTTAATTGATTGTTTAATATGACTTTTATTTAATCCTGAAATTCCCGGTTTTTCCCTTTTCTTAATCTTGTCCTAATATTTAATTGCTAATATTCACACGCCCGCTTTCATTGAAGATAAATTCGGGAAAAGCGCATTCATTATATTTTTGTTTAACTTCCATCCGCCATTTTACTCACAGGCCACTGCGTAACCGCGTGGCGATCCGTTAATGCGTCAATGACGCCAAGGAAAAATGATGAGTGATTTTTTACCGTTCTCACGCCCGTCGATGGGGGATGAAGAATTCGCCGCCATTCAGCAGGTGCTGGCTTCTGGGTGGATCACCACCGGCCCGAAAAATCAGGCACTGGAAGCCGCATTTTGTTCATTGACCGGCAACCGCCACGCCATTGCCGTGAGCTCGGCGACTGGCGGCATGCACGTGACATTAATGGCGCTCGGCATTGGCGCCGGTGATGAAGTGATCACACCGTCAATGACCTGGGTTTCCACGCTCAACATGATCGTGCTGCTGGGCGCGACGCCGGTGATGATCGATGTCGACAACGACACCTTGATGGTTACGCCCGAAGCGATTGAAGCGGCGATCACGCCGCGCACCAAAGCGATCGTGCCGGTGCATTACGCGGGCGCTCCGGCGGATCTCGATGCCATTCGTGCTATCGGTGAAAAGCACGGCATTGCGGTGATTGAAGATGCTGCACATGCGGCGGGGACGTACTACAAAGGCCAGCACGTTGGTGCACGCGGCACCGCCATTTTCTCCTTCCACGCGATCAAAAACATGACCTGCGCCGAAGGCGGGCTGGTAGTGACGGACGACGAGCAGCTGGCGAACCGCATTCGCAGCCTGAAATTTCACGGTCTTGGCGTCGATGCTTTTGACAGACAGAGCCACGGCCGCGCGCCACAGGCCGAAGTGATCTCGCCGGGTTTCAAATACAACCTCGCCGATATCAATGCCGCCATCGCGTTGGTTCAGCTCGAAAAACTGCCTGCGGCCAACGCCCGGCGTCACGACATCGCCCAACGTTATTTACAGGAACTGGCGGATACGCCGTTTCAGCCGCTGGCGCTGCCCGCCTGGGCGCATCAGCACGCCTGGCATCTGTTTATTATTCGCGTCGATGAACAGCGCTGCGGCCTGTCTCGCGACGCATTGATGGAAAACCTGAAAGCGCAGGGCATCGGTACTGGCCTGCATTTTCGCGCGGTACATACGCAAAAATACTACCGCGAACGCTTCCCCGTCTCTTTACCCCATACGGAGTGGAACAGTGCGCGTATCTGTTCGCTGCCGCTTTTCCCGGATATGACCCATGACGACACAACCCGCGTCATTACTGCACTTAAGCAAATTGCAGGGCACTGACATGTTTACTTTACCGCCTGTAGAAAAAGTCTCTGTGGTGATCCCGGTTTATAACGAACAGGAGAGTCTGCCTGAGTTGATTCGTCGCACCACGGCAAGCTGCGAGCAGCTTGCCGTGGAATACGAAATCCTGCTGGTAGATGACGGCAGCAGCGACGACTCCGCGCAACTGTTAACGGAAGCGGCGGAGCAGCCCGGCAGCCATATCGTCGCGGTGATGTTGAACCGCAACTATGGGCAACATTCGGCAATTATGGCCGGGTTTAATCACGTCACGGGCGATCTGATCATTACGCTGGATGCGGATTTGCAAAACCCGCCGGAAGAGATCCCCCGGCTGGTGGCCAAAGCCAACGAAGGCTATGACGTGGTGGGCACCGTGCGGCAAAACCGCCGGGACAGCCTGTTTCGCAAAATGGCTTCGCGCACCGTCAATCGCCTGATTCAACGTACCACTGGCAAAGCGATGGGCGATTACGGCTGCATGCTGCGCGCCTATCGCCGCCATATTGTCGATGCCATGCTGCACTGCCACGAACGCAGCACCTTTATTCCGATCCTCGCCAATACCTTCGCCCGCAAAGCGGTTGAGATCCCGGTGCAACACGCCGAGCGCGAGTTCGGCGATTCCAAATACAGCTTTATGCGCCTGATTAACCTGATGTACGACCTGGTGACCTGCCTGACCACCACGCCGCTGCGTTTACTGAGTGTGTTCGGCAGCGTTATCGCGCTGCTGGGCTTTTCGCTGTCGGTGCTGTTGGTGGTGCTGCGCCTGGCGTTTGGCGCGCAGTGGGCAGGGGAAGGGGTGTTTATGCTCTTCGCCATTCTGTTCACCTTTATCGGCGCGCAGTTTATCGGCATGGGGCTGCTTGGCGAGTATATCGGGCGTATCTATAACGATGTCCGCGCGCGCCCTCGCTATTTTATTCAACGTGTTGTTCGCCAGGAACAGACTGTTTCGCAAGAGGAAAAGAACCCATGAAAGCCGTTGTCTTTGCTTATCACGATATGGGCTGTGTCGGCACACAGGCATTACTGGATGCTGGTTTTGAGATTGCGGCGATTTTTACCCATCCCGACAGCGTCAATGAGAACCACTTTTTCGGCTCGGTGGCGCGCATTGCCGCTGAGCGCGGCATTCCGGTGTATGCACCGGAAGACGTTAACCATCCGTTATGGGTCGATAGAATTCGCGAGCTGAAAGCGGATGTGATTTTCTCCTTCTATTACCGCAACGTGCTGTGCGACAACATCCTCAACACCGCCCGCGTGGGCGCCTTTAACCTGCACGGCTCGCTGCTGCCCGCTTACCGTGGGCGCGCGCCGCTAAACTGGGTGCTGGTCAATGGCGAAACGGAAACCGGCGTCACGCTGCACCGCATGATTGCCCGCGCCGACGCCGGCGCGATTGTCGCACAACAGCGTGTCGCCATTACGGAAAACGATGATGCGCTGTCGCTGCACCGCAAACTCGGCGAAAGCGCGAAAACCCTGCTGGAAAGCGCCTTACCGGCCATTCACGCGCAGACGTTCAGTGAAACCGCGCAGGATGAGCGCCACGCCAGCTACGTCGGTCGCCGGACGCCGGAAGATGGCCGCTTGGATTGGGAAAAACCGGCGCAGACGCTGCAAAACCTGGTGCGCGCGGTTTCCGATCCGTGGCCGGGGGCGTTCGGCTTTGCCGGTGCGCATAAATTCATTGTCTGGAAATCTCGCGTATGCAGCGATGTGGTGCCCGCGCGTGCCGGAACGGTGCTTTCCGTTGCCCCGCTGCGGGTGGCCTGCGGCGAAGGGGCGCTGGAAATTCTAACCGGGCAGGCGGAAAACGGCGTCTATATGCAGGGCGCGCAACTGGCGCAATCGCTGGGGTTGGTGGCTGGCGCGTTGCTGACCAGCAAACCGATTGTCGCGGTGAAACGCCGCACGCGCGTGTTGATCCTCGGCGTGAACGGGTTTATCGGCAACCATTTAACCGAACGCCTGCTGCGCGATGATAACTACGAAATTTACGGCTTGGATATTGGCGCTGACGCGATCAGCCGTTTCCTCGATTGCCCGCGTTTTCACTTTGTCGAAGGCGATATCAGTATCCATTCCGAATGGATTGAGTATCACATCAAGAAATGCGACGTGGTGCTGCCGCTGGTGGCGATCGCCACGCCAATCGAATACACCCGCAACCCGCTGCGCGTGTTCGAACTGGATTTCGAAGAGAACCTGAAAATCATCCGTGACTGCGTGAAATACCACAAACGCATCATTTTCCCGTCGACCTCGGAAGTGTATGGCATGTGCACCGACAAGGTGTTCGACGAGGATCACTCCAATCTGGTTGTCGGGCCGATTAACAAACAGCGCTGGATCTATTCGGTGTCAAAACAGCTCCTCGACCGCGTGATTTGGGCCTATGGCGAGAAAGAGGGGCTACGCTTTACGCTGTTTCGCCCATTTAACTGGATGGGGCCGCGGCTCGATAACCTGAATGCCGCGCGCATCGGTAGCTCACGCGCCATCACCCAGTTGATCCTCAATCTGGTGGAAGGTTCGCCGATCAAGCTGATTGAAGGCGGCAAACAAAAACGC
Organism: Kosakonia sp. BYX6; assembly: GCF_038449125.1. Lineage (NCBI taxonomy): Bacteria > Pseudomonadati > Pseudomonadota > Gammaproteobacteria > Enterobacterales > Enterobacteriaceae > Kosakonia > Kosakonia calanthes. Next base: position 343,833 of record NZ_CP151800.1, read on the forward strand.
TGCTTTACCGACATTAGCGACGGAATTGAAGCGCTGTATCGCATCATCGAAAACAAAGAAGGGCGCTGCGACGGGCAGATTATCAATATTGGTAACCCGGACAACGAAGCCAGCATTAAAGAGCTGGCGGAAATGCTGCTGGCGAGTTTTGAACGCCACCCGCTGCGCGACCGTTTCCCGCCGTTTGCCGGCTTTCGCGAAGTGGAAAGCAGCAGTTACTACGGCAAAGGGTACCAGGATGTGGAGCACCGCAAACCGAGCATTCGCAACGCCAAACGCTGCCTGCACTGGGAACCGACGGTCAATATGTGCCAGACCATTGATGAGACGCTGGATTTCTTCCTGCGCACGGTTGAACTAACGGACGAGAAATAAGCATGAAACAGGTCGGCTTACGCATTGATATCGATACCTTTCGCGGCACGCGCGACGGGGTGCCGCGCCTGCTGCAACTGCTGGAAAAGCATCACATTCAGGCGAGCTTTTTCTTTAGCGTCGGCCCGGACAACATGGGCCGGCACATTTGGCGTCTGCTGAAGCCGAAATTCTTATGGAAGATGCTGCGTTCGCGTGCGGCCTCGCTTTACGGTTGGGACATTTTGCTGGCCGGAACCGCCTGGCCGGGGCGGCTTATCGGCGAAGGGAACGCCGACGTGATCCGCGCAACGGCGCTGGCGCACGAAGTCGGGCTGCACGCCTGGGATCACCACGGCTGGCAGCGCTGGAGTGGTGTGTGGGATCAGGCGCATCTGGAGGCGGAGATCGAACGCGGTTTGCTGACGCTGGAGTCCATTATTGGCCGCGCTGTCACCTGCTCCGCAGCGGCGGGCTGGCGCGCCGATCAGCGCGTGGTGAAAGCCAAATCCGCCTTCAATTTTCACTACAACAGCGATTGTCGCGGCAGCCAGCCGTTTCGCCCGCAACTGACCGAAAACACGTTTGCGGCTCCGCAGATCCCGGTCACGCTTCCCACCTGGGATGAAGCCGTTGGCACGTCGGTCAGCGCCGGGCAGTACAACCGGTTTATTCTCGATCGTATGCACCGGGATCGCGGTACGTCGGTCTACACCATCCACGCGGAAGTGGAGGGGATTATTGGCGCGGAAGGGTTTGACGAATTGTTGAGCCTGGCCGCGCGCGAAAACATCTCTTTTTGCCCGCTGAGCCAGTTGTTGCCAGATGATGTCAGTACGCTGCCGCCAGGCAAAGTGGTGCGCGGCGAAGTGGTTGGCCGCGAAGGCTGGCTGGGTTGCCAACAACTGTTGAGTCCGGGTTTATGAAGTCTCTGCACTATGTTTTGTCGCTGGTGGCGCTTTTCGCCCTTTATTACCTGGTTCCGCTGGAATACCGCTTGCTCTGGCAGCCGGATGAAACGCGTTATGCGGAAATCAGCCGTGAGATGCTGCAAAGCGGTGATTGGGTGGTGCCGCATTTGCTGGGGCTGCGTTATTTTGAAAAACCGATTGCCGGGTACTGGATCAATACCCTTGCCCAGTGGCTGTTTGGTCACAGCAACTTCGCGGTGCGGTTTGGCTCGGTCTTCTCCATTGCCGTTTCTGCCCTGTTAGTCGGCGGGCTGGCGTGGAAAATGTGGCGCGATAAACGCACGGCGGTGCTGTCGGGCGTTATCTTCCTTACCGCGTTTTTGGTTTACGGCATCGGCACTTATGCGGTGCTGGACCCGATGATCACCTTGTGGATGACGCTGGCAATGTTCAGCTTCTGGCAGGCTGTGCAGGCCACTACGCTGCGGGGCAAATTCGCCGGTTGGTTAGTTTTGGGGATTGCCTGCGGGATGGGGGTGATGACCAAAGGATTTCTGGCGCTGGCGGTGCCGGTGCTTGGCGTACTGCCGTGGACGATCGCGCAAAAACGCTGGAAAACGGTGCTGCTGTGGGGCTGGCTGGCAGTTGCCGCCTGTGTGCTGACAGTGTTGCCGTGGGGGCTGGCGATTGCTGCGCGCGAGCCGGATTTCTGGCGCTACTTCTTCTGGGTCGAGCATATTCAGCGTTTCGCCGAGCAGAATGCGCAGCACAAAGCGCCGTTCTGGTACTACTTGCCATTCCTGATTGCCGGTTCGCTGCCGTGGCTGGCGCTGCTGCCAGGCGCTTTCAAAACCGGTTGGCGGGCGCGCAATGACGCGTTTTATCTGCTGGGCTGGGTGGTGATGCCGCTGCTGTTTTTCAGCATCTCAAAGGGAAAATTACCGACCTATATTTTGCCGTGCTTTGCGCCTCTGGCAATATTGATGGCGCGCTACGCGCTCTCGGTCGAGCCCACAAAGGGGTGGGCACTGCGCATCAATGCGGGTATCAATATTGCCGTTGGCGTGGCGGGGATGATTGCCGCGCTGCTGGTGTCGCCGTGGGGTGTGACGAAACACCCGGTGTGGCTGCCCATCGAAGAGTATAAAGCGGCATTGGCGGCTTTTGCTTTTCTGATGTGGGCGTTGGTGGGGCTGTATACCCTCAACGCGAGTGCGGAGCGTTGGTCGCTTGCCGCCTTATGCCCATTGGCACTCGCGCTGGTGGTGGGGGTTTCCATCCCGGATAAAGTGATGGATTCGAAACAGCCGCAGTTTTTGATCAACTTTGCCTGGGACTCGCTGGCACCCAGCCGTTATGTGTTGGCGGATAACCCCGGCGTCGCTTTCGGGCTCGCCTGGCAGCTAAAACGTGCGGATATCATGCTGTTCGGCTCGCGCGGCGAGCTTGCTTACGGGCTGGCTTATCCCGGCGGGCAAAACAGGTTTGTTACTAAAGGCGATTTTACCGACTGGCTGGCAGCGCATCGCCAGCAAGGCGTGGTTTCACTGGTGCTGCATCAGTCTAAACAGGATGACTTTATCCGCATGCCGATCCCGAAACCGGATAATGTCTATGTGCAGGGGCGTATGGTCTTAATTCAATATTATCCGCAATGACCAGCTGGAGCTGGTTAGTCCTGGCAAGCTTGCTGAGCTGTTTGGGGCAGTTGTGTCAGAAACAGGCGACGCACCCGGCGCAGGCCCGGCATCGCGGCAGGCACGTTGGTGTGTGGTTAACGCTGGCGCTGATGGCGCTCGGCGCGGGGATGGTGCTGTGGCTGCTGGTGTTACAGCGCATTCCCGTGGGCGTGGCGTACCCGATGCTGAGCCTGAATTTTGTTTGGGTGACGCTGGCGGCGCGCTTTATCTGGCATGAGCGCGTCACGGTTCGCCATGGGTTGGGCGTGGGGTTGATCATTTTCGGCATTATGCTGCTGGGGAGTTCGCTATGAAGGGGCTGCACTGGGCGTTACTCAGCGTTGTGCTGGTCAGCGCCGCGCAACTGCTTTTGCGTTACGCGATGGTGTCGCTGCCGCCCGTGACGCTCCCGCACGCTTTTTTTACTGCGCTGTTACAGCCGCAAAAAGGCACATTGGCGCTGCTGTTTGGTTTGGTGGGCTATCTCGCGTCGATGGGCTGTTGGTATGTGGCGTTGCACCGTTTGCCGCTCAGCAAAGCCTATGCGCTGCTCAGCCTCAGTTATATTGCAGTGTGGGCCGCCGCCATCTGGCTTCCCGGATGGCGCGAACCCTTCTCCCTGCGCGGCGGGCTTGGCGTGCTGATGATTGTGGCGGGCGTGCTGGTTATATTTCTGCCCGCCCGGTCAAAACCTTAGCCCGGCAGCCGTTTTTTCGGCCGGCCTGGTCCAAGCAGGATCGCCAGTTTGTTGCCGCCGACGGTGGTTTCCATCCAGATTTTACACACGCTGGTGAGCGGCACGGACAGCAGCATGCCTACCGGGCCGAGCAACCAGCCCCAAACCAACAAGGATAAAAACACCACCAGCGTCGACATGCCGAGGCGATGGCCCATCATGCGCGGTTCAAGAATGTTGCCGATAAGCATATGCACCACCAGGAACAGCGCGCCGACCAGCAAGCACTCATAAGTGCCGTTGAACAGCAGGGCCTGGATCATCGGCGGAATGGCGGAAATCACCGAACCAATGTTCGGCACATAGTTCAGCAGAAACGCCAGCACGCCCCACATCAGCGCGAACTGCACATCCAGCAATACCAGCCCCAGCCAGACAATCACCCCGGTCCATACGCTGAGCAATGTTTTGAGCGCCAGATAATGGGAAACGCCTTTTAACGCGCGGTGCAAACCGGCAATGTGAATTTGCGGGTTATTGAGGGCGAAACGCATTTTGTAAGGAACGTGGCGCACTTCAAACAGCATAAACACCACGGTCATCACCAGTAACACCACGCTGGCCATCGCGTTCGACAACTGCGTCGCCATGGTGGTGGCAAAGCTCATCATCCTTTCCGAATCCATGCGTTGCAGCATGCGCTCCGGCGACATATGCAGCTTGAGGAACGGCAATGCATCCTGGAACTGAATAAACTTGCGCGTAAATTCGCGGTTGTACTTCGGCAACAAGGTCATAAAGTCGTTGATCGAAGCAGCCAGCACCCCAAGCAAGGCGGTGAGAAATATCAGCATCACCAATACAACGATGGCAATGGCGACCGGGCGTTTGATGCCCCGGCGCAGAAACCACGTCACCAGTGGGTTAAGGATGATGGCGAAAAAGAGCGCCAGTAAAAGCTGCACAATGATGTCGGCCGCCGCGTGGATCCCGGCGAGAATAATCACTAACGCCGCTAATTTCAGAAGTATGTGTAAACCCGCCTGATCTGGCTGAGGGTGTGTCATGGTAAATTCCTTTTGTCATCTTGCCAGCTAAGTGTAGTGCCCCGCGGGGTCTTCGCCCGACAGAGATATTCTTAAAGTGAATGCTGATTTCTGCGCCATGACGTGGTAATAGTGAAACACTGTTGTGAAAATCTGAGTAAAACTTCATGCCTGAAAACGCCGCCGAACCGGCGCTTAGCGGATTGCGCCTCAATCTGCGGATTTTGTCCGTCGTCATTTTCAACTTCGCCAGTTACCTCACCATCGGCCTGCCGCTGGCGGTGCTCCCCGGCTATGTTCATGATGTCCTGGGTTATAGCGCGTTCTGGGCCGGGTTGGTTATCAGCCTGCAATATTTCGCCACGCTGCTCAGCCGACCGCATGCCGGGCGTTATGCCGATTTGCTGGGGCCGAAAAAAGTGGTGATCTTCGGCTTGTGCGGCGCGTTTCTCAGCGGGTTGTGTTATTTGCTGGCGGGCATCGGCGAAGGCTCCGGCCTGTTAAGCCTGGTGCTGTTGTGCCTCGGGCGGGTGATTTTAGGTATCGGGCAGAGTTTTGCCGGAACTGGCGCAACGCTCTGGGGCGTGGGCGTTGTCGGGTCGATTCATATTGGTCGCGTGATTTCGTGGAACGGGATTGCCACCTACGGCGCAATGGCGCTTGGCGCGCCGCTTGGCGTGCTCTGTTATCACTACGGCGGCTTGCACGGTTTGTCGCTGACGATCATGGTCGTTGCGCTGCTGGCGGTGTTACTCGCGCTGCCACGCGCGGCGGTGAAAGCCAGCAAAGGTAAACCGCTGCCGTTTCGCGCCGTGCTGGGGCGTGTCTGGCTGTACGGCATGGCGCTGGCGCTTGGCTCGGCGGGTTTTGGCGTGATCGCCACGTTTATTACGCTCTATTACGATGCCAAAGGTTGGGAAGGCGCGGCTTTTGCCCTGACGCTGTTTAGCGTCGCGTTTGTCGGCACGCGTTTACTGTTCCCCAATGGAATCAACCGCTTCGGCGGCCTGAATGTGGCGATGCTGTGCTTTGTGGTGGAAACGTTCGGTTTGGTGCTGGTGGGCCTGGCGGTTGATCCGTGGATGGCAAAACTGGGCGTGTTCTTGACTGGCGCCGGTTTCTCGCTGGTGTTCCCGGCATTAGGCGTGGTGGCGGTGAAAGCCGTGCCGCAACATAACCAGGGTTCTGCGCTGGCGACCTATACGGTGTTTATGGATTTGTCGCTGGGTGTGACCGGGCCGCTGGCAGGCTTGTTGATGGCGTGGGCCGGTGTGTCAATGATTTACCTCGCGGCGGCAGGCCTGGTGGCGATCGCACTGCTGCTGGCCTGGCGGTTAAAACAGAGGCCGGTGGTGGTGGGCGAATAATCTGCGAACGTGATGTACAATTCTTGTTCAAATCCGTAAGGAAGACTATAGTCGCCGTTACGGGTACAGGATGAGAGAAAGGAATCTATGGGCATCTACCTCACGGTGGAGTTTGACAAGGAACGCAGGCGAGTACGCATCAGTGATAAGACCTTATGCAAAGCAGCATCCGCGATTATCGCGGGTTTGCCTGGTGACAAGCTTGGAAAATATACCTACAAAAAACGTATCGCTTTACCTGCGGTGAGTTCTCGTGATGGCGCGCGGGCTATCGTTTTTTTTCATAAAGGCGAGAATCTTTTTTTCTTCGATATTTATGTAAAAAGTGAGCTTTCTAAAAAGAAAGGGAAAGAGCTTGAAGATGATGAAATCGACGCGTATTGCGCTATCGCAAAAGATTTTATCTCTATGTCAGCGGAGACGCTGGAACGGCTGTTAACCAGTAAGAATTTGATTGAGGTGAACTGTCATGAGTGACCATCTGAAACGCATTCAGAGTATGGCAAAACGCTATAACACGCTGGGGGTTGTGCAAGATGAAACCGTTGCGGCTATTGATGAAATGACAGATGCGCGGAATATCCCCCAGGTGCGCCCGATGACAGGAGTACAAATTAAGCAGGTTCGCGCCCGCTGGAAAATGTCACAAGCGGCGCTGGCGCGTACCGTTGGGATGTCGGTCGAAAGTGTCTCGAAGTGGGAACGTAATGAAAGCAAGCCTAACAATGCTGCGTTGCGCATCCTGAACACAATCGAGGCCAAAGGCCCGGCTATATTCCTTAGCTAATACACATTCTGCCTCCGGTGGCGCAGCATCTACTGGGCCCATGCCATCCTGCAATAAAAAGGGAACCCGAAGGTTCCCTTTTCTTTCATATACGGCGCGGTGTTATTTCACCACGATGGTGTTAATGATGTTTTCCGCGGCGGTCTGCGCTTGTTGCTGGTTATCAGCCGGCAGCGTTACCTGAATGGTCAGCAGCTTGTTATCGACTTTACCCAGCACCACGGAAGACCACGCGGTCTGACCTTTGGCGGAGATAATGCTGTCGAGCTGTTGCAGCGTTTGGCCTTTCAGTTCAATGGATTTGTTGGTCACCACCTGCAACTGCGGGTCGCGGCTGCGTTGCTGATCTTCCAGACGTTTTGCCAGCGCACTCAGATCTTCTTGCGTGTTGTCGCCGACAATCACAATCACCGCTTTCTGGCCGGTAGGATCGGAATAGACGTGCATATTGTTGGATTGCGTACCCAGTTTGCCGCTCTGATCGGTCATGTCCGCAGGCAGCGAGAAACTGAGTTTACCGTCGAGCAGAGTGACCGGCTGGCCGGTTGCGTTGCTTTCAGGCGCGGCAGCCTGAGCAGGCTTTTTGCTGTCGCTGTTATCACAGGCAGCCAGCCCCATTACCAGCAGGCCAATACCAACGTATTTCACCAGATTGCGCATTGACTTCTTCCTTTCAATAAACAGCCATAACGGCTAAGCGCTGCATCTTATCACATCTACCTGAGCGTACCTTTAACCGGCCTGCAATGCGGAGATTTCAGATTTGTCTGCCAGCCTTTTCAGCAGCATATTCAACAACACACCGTACATCGGCAGGAAGAACGCAATGCTGATAAGCACTTTGAAGCTGTAATCCACCAGCGCGATTTCCGTCCAGTGCTGCGCCATAAACGCATCCGGGCTGCGCCAGAAAGCAATGAAGAAGAACGCGGCGGTGTCGCTGGCATTACCAAAGACGGTGGAAGCGGCAGGCGCCAGCCACCAGCGGCGGTTCTGGCGCAGGCGGTTAAACACGTGCACATCGAGGATCTGCCCTAACGCATAGGCCATAAAGCTGGCGGTGGCGATACGCGCCACGAACAGGTTGAAATGCGCGAGCGCGCCAAAACCCTGCCAACTGCCCATGTAGAACAGCGATGAAATCACGTAGGACGCCAGCAAGGCAGGAACCATCACCGCGAAAATAATCCGTCGGGCCAGTGGTGCGCCGAAAATTCGCACGGTTAAATCCGTTGCCAGGAAGATAAACGGGAAACTGAATGCACCCCAGGTGGTGTGAAAACCAAAAATGGCGACCGGGAGCTGCACCAGATAGTTGCTGGAGATAATCACCAGCAGGTGGAAAAGCGAAAGCCAGAACAGCGCCTTTGTGCGCTGCGATTGCGAAAACTGCGTCATATTGTGGCCTTTTTGGTAAATGGGGTGAGGGAACCCAGTACTTTTCATGCTCTGCTGCGCAGAAGCCGCCGCATGATACTGCAATCCGAAAGGGATGCAATGGCTAATTTTAGCGCAATCGTTAACCTTGCTTGCGTCGCAAAACAGGCAGCGTAAACTAATGCGGTTTTTTCCCTTGCGAGATGAAGATGACCGATCCGTTTTCCACCGCCGACCACACGCTGGATGCCCAGGGTTTACGCTGCCCGGAGCCGGTGATGATGGTGCGCAAAACCGTGCGTAATATGCAAATTGGCGAAACTGTACTGATTATCGCCGACGATCCGGCAACCACCCGCGATATTCCCGGCTTTTGCCGTTTTATGGAACATGAGCTGGTCGCCGGACAAACCGAATCTCTGCCGTATCGTTATTTAGTGCGTAAAACGCACTAATCTTTGCTGCGTAACAGGCGCAGCGCGTTGGCTGTCACCAGCACCGTTGCGCCCGTATCCGCCAGCACCGCCAGCCACAGACCAGTCATTCCCAACAGCGTTGTCACCAAAAAGACCGCTTTCAACCCCAGCGCGAGAGTGATGTTCTGGCGAATGTTGCGGTGCGTGGCGCGCGCCAGGCGGATCATCTGCCCCAGACCGGTCAGCCGGTTATGGGTTAACGCCGCATCGGCGGTTTCCAGCGCGACATCCGTGCCACTGCCCATCGCAATCCCGATTGTCGACGCTTTCATCGCCGGGGCATCGTTGATGCCATCGCCGACCATCGCCAGCGGTGCCTGCTCATTAAGCGTGCGCACGGCCGCCACTTTATCTTCCGGCAGCAATCCGGCGCGAAAATCCAGCCCCAGTTCATGGGCAATCGCCGCCGCTGCCCGCGGGTTATCGCCCGTCAGGATCACACCCTGGACGCCGAGCGCATGCAGTTCAGCCACCGCCGCTTTGGCGTCATCACGCAAGGTGTCCTGCAACGCCAGCGTGCCGATGACCTCATTGTCTCGCTGAACCACCACTACCGTCTGACCGTGGTTTTCCTGCTGATTAATGTTCGCCAGCATGCTGCTATCCAGCACGCCTTCAGGCAGTTTTTCGGGCGCGCTAATGCGGATTTGGCGCCCGTCGATCTGTGCTTCAATGCCTTTTCCGGCCAGCGCGCGTTGATCCTCAGCGTGTGGAATAGTGAGCGCGCGGCGCTGGGCTTCCTGCACGATCGCCATCGCCAGCGGGTGTGTGGAACCTTGTTCAACCGCGGCACTCAGCGCCAGCAATTCTGCTTCTTCCATGCCTGCGAAGGGGGTGATAGCCGCCACTTGCGGCTTGCCAATTGTCAGCGTACCGGTTTTATCAAACGCTACCTGCTGGATGCTGCCGAGTTGCTCCAGCGCGGCACCGCCTTTGATCAGCGCTCCGCGCCGTGCCGCCGCAGCAAGCCCGGACGTGATGGCCGCCGGGGTGGAAATCACCAGTGCGCACGGGCAGCCAATCAACAGCAATGCCAGCCCTTTATAAATCCACTCAAGCCAGCTTGCGGAGAACAGCAACGGCGGAACCACCGCCACCAGCAGCGCCACGGCCATTATCGCCGGGGTGTAGATCCGGCTAAAGCGATCGATAAAACGCGCGATCGGTGCGCGGCGCTCTTCGGCTTCTTCAATCAATTTCAGGATGCGATCGATGGCGCTTTCGCCCGGTTTGGAAACCACTTCAAGCTGAACCAGCCGATCAACGCTGGTGGCTCCGGCCGGGACGTTCTCACCCGCGCTGCGATCGACCGGCACGGATTCTCCAGTCAACGCGCTTTCGTCAAAACTGGCAAAAGCCGACAGCAGGCGGCCATCCGCCGGTAAACGGCCACCGGCCGGCACTTCAATGGTGTCGCCTGGCTGCAATTGGCTTGCGGCAACCGTCTGGCGATCGCCGTTGCGCAGGCGCGTGGCGGTATCCGGTTTCAGCGCCATCAACGCGCTCACACCGCGACGTGCGCGGCTGGCCGCCCAGCCTTCAAGGCGCTCGCCAATCAAAAACAGCAGCAACACCATTGCGGCTTCGGCGGTGGCACCAATAAACAGCGCGCCGATGGCCGCCACGCTCATCAAGGTCTCAATGGCGAACCAACTGCCGCTTTTCATCAGCCGCAACGCCTGGCGGGCGATGGGCCACAAGCCGACCAGCGTGGTGGCGATAAATGCCGCCTGGCCGAAGGGATGGTTGAATTGCTCCAGTGCCCAGCTCAGCGCCATCATCACTATGAGCAAGATGATCGGCAGGTTTTCACGTAGGCGGGACGGGGCGGGAGCAGGCGTACTGTTTTCACTGCGCAACTGGTAACCCGCTTGCTGCACGGCGCGTTCCACGTGCTCACGTACATCGTTTTGCGCCACGACAATCAGCTTTTCGGTGGCGAAAGCGACCTGCACCTGCGCGACACCGTCCACCTGGCGCACTGCGTTTTCCACTTTGCGGGCGCAGGCAGCGCAATCCATACCGGAAACAAACCAGCTAAAGCGCTCGCCCGTGGTGGTGATTTCCGGCGTGACACGGGTTTCGCCGCAATCGTCGGCGCAGCACGGCGCTTTTTTTTCTTCGACGGGACGCAGTTTGACCGCCGCGAATTGCGGGGCTTTTTTATTATTGGGTGAGGGGGTGGGAGCGGTCATCGCATCCTCCGGTGAATGATAATTTTCTCATTAACCGGAGTATGCACTCTGGAGTCGACTCCAGAGTCAAGCCTTTTAAATATACAGCGAACGGACGATCAGAAAGTGCCCGGCAAAATAGCAGGCGGAGGAAATCGCGTTATCAGCGCTAAAGCGTTTACGGTAATGGCTGCCCAACCAAACAATGTTGCCGATAAGCAGCAGCGCGGTGCCAATAAATGCCGACAGCGCCTGGCCGGTGGGTCGGAAGAACCACAATTCCCCCGCCAGCCACACCATCACTAATGTCATGGCGACAAACGTGCAGACCGCCATGCGCAACTCTTCAAGTCGCGTCCAGATAACCCCCAGCAGCAGCGCACCGACAATCAGCAAGATAACTGGCAACGGCCAGAAGAAGGTGAGCGTCATTTGGCTGGCGAAATAGATGGTGTAGAGCAAGTGGGCGAGGAAAAAAGCCCCGATGGCGTACAGCAGTTTTTGCCGTGGCAGAAGGGTGAGCGCGTCGCCAACCAGTGAAGCGCACAGACCCGCTAACACCAGGTAGCTGATGGCGTCGAACATGGGTGCTTGCCAGGCCAGTAACAGCAGGAGCAAAAGGGTGACGGGTTTAAAAACCCAACGTTGCCAGACCGGGCCGCGGTACGAAGCGTCGACATATAACCAACCGGAAAAGCAGACAGCAATAAATGACCACAGCATAATTAAGTCCCTGTATCTGTTATTGTTGCGTAAATCTCACTTACTCAGTGTAGTGGCGAGAAAAGGGGGATGACAATGCAATCTCCCCCTTTAGTGGCGCAATTCCGCTTTTTCTGACTGGCTTACTTCTTCGCTTTCAGCTTTTTCTGCCAGATAAGCAGCTCAAAAACACCGAACAGGAAAACGCGAATCTGCTCGGCTTTGCTCATTTGCGGGCCGTCTTTCGGCAGCGCGGTTTTCAGCATGGTGGCCTGCAACGCGTGCATAAACACGGTAAAGACGAGGGCGACATTAACGAAAATATTCAACGGGCGTGGAAACGGTTTGATCAGATTTAAAATCAGAAAGGCCCAGATACAGAGCATCATCAGACGCCCCAAATTAATCAGCAGCGGCATGCTTCTCTCCTTGTGCTTCGCGGTGATACAAACGATACGCCACCTGGCCCGCGACTTTTTCCCGGTGTAATTGCCAGTGCGCAGGCACTGGCGGTAAGCCATTTTCAACTTCGCTTTCTATATAGACTAGCGCGTCATCCGCGAGCCAGCCGTTGTTTTCCAGCAAACGCACGGTCTCTTCCAGCATGCCTTTGCGAAACGGCGGATCGATAAACACAATGCTGTGCGGCGTGCCTGTTCCGGCTAAAAAGGTCAGCGTATTGGTGTTAACCACTTTTGCATTGCTGACTTTTAGCGTCGCCAGATTCTGCTGTAACTGTTGTGCGACGCTGCGTTCCATTTCTAACAAGGTCGCGCTGGCGGCGTAGCGGGAAAGCGCTTCCAGCCCTAATGCGCCGCTTCCGGCGAAGCAATCAAGGCAGTGGGCGTCGACCATTGACGGTGCCAGCCAGTTAAATAAGGTTTCACGCACACGATCGGTGGTCGGGCGCAGGCCAGGGCTGTCGGGAACCGGTAATTTTCGGCCCCGCCACTGCCCGCCAATAATACGTATTTGCCCGCTGGCTGCACGGTTGGGTTTCTTCATTGTCATCGCTTTGCTCATCATTTCGGCCTGCTATTCTAGCGGTCTGATGAGTGACGTTAAACCCTAATCCTCAGGCCGTGATGCGCGTTCAGGAAAGTGGTAGACTATCCGACTAATTCACAAATGATTTCAGTCCTGGTCGAGCGAACAGGCTGCGCCATAGAATCAACAGCGAGGAGTGTGGTCGCCAATGGCAAATGAAAAGAAACGTGGCTTTTTTTCCTGGCTGGGCTTTGGGCAGAAAGAGCAGGCCGATGAGGCGCAATCTGAACAGCAAAATGTGACAGAACAGCCGGTTGAAGAAACACCGGTTGTTGAACCTGTTGCCGACAGCGAAAAATTCGCCGAAGAGGTTGTTGAAGTCAGCGAACAACTGGCGCACGAAGAAGAGGTGCAGCCGGAACCGGAAGCGGTTGTTGTTGAAGAAACACCTGTTGCCATTGAGCATGAAGAGCTGCCGCTGCCGGAAGAGGTTATCGAGCAGGAACCTGGCGCGGAAGAGTGGTTGGCAGAAGCTGAACCGCTAGAAGAGCTGGTTTATGAAGAAGACGCGCCGCTGAGCGACGAAGAGCTGGACGCGCAGGCGTTGGCCGCTGAAGCCGCAGAAGAAGCGGTGATGGTTGTGCCGGAGGAAGAGACAGCACAAGAGCAAGAGAAACCGACTAAAGAGGGTTTCTTTGCGCGTTTAAAACGTAGTCTTCTGAAAACCAAAGAAAATCTCGGTTCCGGATTTATCAGTCTGTTCCGCGGCAAAAAGATCGACGATGATCTGTTTGAAGAGTTGGAAGAGCAACTGCTGATTGCCGATGTCGGCGTGGAAACCACGCGCAAAATCATCACCAATTTGACGGAAGGCGCGAGCCGCAAGCAACTGCGTGACGCCGAAGCGTTGTACGGTCTGCTAAAAGATGAGATGAGCGATATCCTCGCGAAAGTGGATGAGCCGCTGAATATTGAAGGCAAAACCCCGTTTGTTATTTTGATGGTCGGTGTTAATGGCGTGGGTAAAACCACTACCATTGGTAAGCTGGCGCGTCAATTTGAACAGCAGGGCAAATCGGTAATGTTGGCGGCGGGCGATACCTTTCGCGCGGCGGCGGTTGAGCAGCTTCAGGTTTGGGGCCAGCGCAACGACATTCCGGTGATTGCTCAGCATACCGGTGCGGATTCCGCCTCGGTCATTTTTGATGCTATCCAGGCGGCGAAAGCGCGCAATGTGGATGTGCTGATTGCAGATACCGCCGGTCGTCTGCAAAACAAAGCGCACCTGATGGAAGAGCTGAAAAAAATTGTGCGTGTGATGAAGAAGCTGGACGAAGACGCGCCGCATGAAGTGATGCTCACTATCGATGCCAGCACCGGGCAAAATGCGATAAGCCAGGCCAAACTGTTCCACGAAGCGGTAAGTTTGACCGGTATTACGCTGACCAAGCTTGACGGCACCGCGAAAGGCGGCGTTATTTTCTCAGTGGCGGATCAGTTTGGCATTCCTATCCGCTACATTGGTGTCGGCGAACGTATAGAGGATTTGCGTCCGTTTAACGCGGGCGATTTTATAGAGGCGCTTTTTGCCCGAGAGGATTAACAATGATTCGCTTTGAACATGTCAGCAAAGCCTATCTCGGTGGGAGACAAGCGTTGCAGGGGGTAACTTTCCACCTGCAACAGGGCGAGATGGCCTTTCTGACCGGGCATTCCGGCGCGGGGAAAAGTACCCTGCTGAAGCTTATCTGTGGGATTGAACGGCCAAGTGCCGGGAAAATCCTGTTCAGCGGCCATGATATTACCCGCCTGAAAAACCGGGAAGTGCCGTTTTTGCGCCGGCAAATTGGCATGATTTTCCAGGATCACCATCTGTTGATGGACAGGACGGTGTTCGATAACGTGGCGATCCCGCTGATCATCGCGGGCGCAAGCGGTGACGACATCCGCCGTCGCGTGTCGGCGGCGCTGGATAAAGTCGGGCTGCTCGACAAAGCGAAAAGCTTCCCGATCCAACTTTCCGGCGGTGAACAACAGCGCGTTGGCATTGCCCGCGCGGTCGTGAATAAGCCAGCGGTTTTGTTGGCGGATGAACCGACCGGTAACCTGGATGACGCATTGTCTGAAGGGATTTTACGTCTGTTTGAGGAGTTTAACCGCGTTGGGGTGACGGTGCTGATGGCGACGCACGATCTGGGGCTGATTTCCCGTCGTTCGTACCGCATGCTGAGCCTGAGCGACGGCCATTTGCATGGAGGCCTGGCGGGTGAATAAGCGCGACGCACTAAACCACATTCGGCAATTCGGCAATCGATTTGACCGTTTTCGTAAACCGTCATCGTCCTCGGGCGATGGCAATCGCAGCGCGCCTCGCCGTAGCAAAGCGGTGACTCGCGCGCCTTCGCGTAAAACCAATGTCTTTAACGAACAAGTGCGTTATGCCTGGCATGGCGCATTACAGGATCTGAAAAGCAAACCGCTGGCGACGTTCCTGACGGTGATGGTTATCGCCATTTCCCTGACGCTGCCAAGCGTTTGCTACATGGTTTACAAAAACGTTAATCAGGCGGCATCGCAGTATTATCCGTCGCCGCAAATCACCGTCTATTTCGACAAAGCGCTGGATGACAACGCCGCTCAGCAGGTTGTTGGGCAGCTTCAGTCCGAACAGGGCGTGGAAAAGGTCAATTATCTTTCCCGCGAAGATGCGCTCGGCGAGTTTCGCAACTGGTCTGGTTTTGGCGGCGCGTTAGATATGCTGGAGGAAAACCCGCTGCCTGCCGTGGCGGTTGTGGTGCCAAAACTCGATTTCCAGAGCACGGATTCATTGAATACGCTGCGCGATCGCATCACCCGAATTCAAGGTATTGATGAAGTGCGCATGGACGACAGCTGGTTTGCGCGTCTGGCATCGTTGACCGGGCTGGTGGGGCGCGTCTCCGCAATGATTGGCGTATTGATGGTTGCCGCCGTGTTCCTGGTGATCGGCAACAGCGTGCGGCTGAGTATTTTTGCGCGTCGCGACAGCATTAATGTGCAGAAACTGATTGGCGCCACGGATGGATTTATCCTGCGCCCCTTCCTGTATGGCGGTGCACTGCTGGGTTTCTCTGGCGCGTTCCTGTCGTTGATTTTGTCCGAGATTCTGGTAATGCGCTTGTCATCCGCGGTAACGGAAGTGGCTAAGGTGTTCGGTACGCAGTTTGAGCTAAGCGGGTTGTCGTTCGACGAATGTCTGCTGCTGCTATTAGTATGCTCAATGATTGGTTGGATCGCGGCCTGGCTGGCGACCGTTCAACATTTACGTCACTTTACTCCGGATTAAAAAATCTTTGGTATACTCTTTCTCTGCACGTGAAGTATTCCCGTTGCAGGGAAAGCGTACTACCACTTCTGACGTTCCTTGCTTCGGTTTATCATCCTTATGTCACAATTTGTGCGTAATTTATTCACAACCCGACAGGGAACTTGTGGATAAAATCACTGTCTGATAAAACTGTGAATGCTATTCTCGTTGCTCAAAAGCGCTGGCATGTTTGTTGCCTGATGGGGACAGACCGCCGCCAGTCGAAAGTGAATTGAGAGGATTTGAATGACCAAAGAAATGCAAACTTTAGCTTTAGCCCCTGTTGGCAACCTGGAATCTTACGTCCGGGCCGCTAACGCATGGCCGATGTTGACGGCTGATGAAGAGCGGGCACTGGCTGAAAAGCTGCATTACCAGGGCGATCTGGAAGCAGCGAAAAAGCTGATTCTGTCTCACCTGCGCTTTGTTGTTCATATTGCTCGTAACTACTCGGGCTATGGTCTGCCGCAGGCGGATCTCATCCAGGAAGGAAATATCGGCCTGATGAAAGCCGTACGTCGCTTCAACCCTGAAGTCGGTGTGCGTCTGGTTTCCTTCGCCGTGCACTGGATCAAGGCTGAGATCCACGAGTATGTGTTGCGCAACTGGCGTATCGTAAAAGTCGCGACCACCAAAGCACAGCGTAAGCTGTTCTTTAACCTGCGCAAAGCCAAGCAGCGTTTAGGCTGGTTTAACCAGGATGAAGTGGAAATGGTTGCTCGCGAACTGGGCGTAACCAGCAAAGATGTGCGTGAAATGGAATCGCGTATGGCGGCTCAGGACATGACTTTCGATATGTCTTCTGACGACGATGCGCAGGACAGCCAGCCGATGGCACCGGTGCTCTACTTACAGGATAAATCGTCTAACTTTGCCGATGGCATTGAAGATGATAACTGGGAAGAGCAGGCGGCCAATAAGCTGACTGATGCGATGAAAGGGCTCGATGAACGTAGCCAACAAATCATCCGCGCCCGTTGGCTGGACGAAGATAACAAGTCCACGCTACAAGAACTGGCCGACCGTTACGGCGTTTCTGCCGAACGTGTGCGACAGCTCGAAAAGAACGCGATGAAAAAACTGCGCGCCGCTATTGAAGCGTAAGCGTTTGCAGTAACTAAGCCGGGTCAGCGCAAGCTCACCCGGCTTTTTGTTGCCTGATTTATCCTGCCGAAAATAATCTTTTAGCCTTCTGGCTTCTGTCACATCGCGAGAGTAAAGCTGTCCTGTCGGAGAGCTTCCGCTTGCGCGAGACTGAGTGAAACAGCGCATTGCCAAAGGCGCTATATACTTGGTATGCGGGCACACACAGACAGGGGACAATAAGGTGAAAAATAACGAATTACATCAGCGCCGTTTACAGGCGACGCCGCGCGGGATTGGGGTGATGTGTGGTTTTTACGCTGAGAAAGCGGAAAACGCCACGCTATGGGATGTGGAAGGCAACGAGGTCATCGATTTCGCCGCCGGGATTGCGGTACTCAACACCGGGCATCGGCATCCGAAAGTGATGGCGGCGGTAGAAAAACAACTCCAGGCATTCACACATACCGCGTACCAAATTGTTCCTTACGAAAGCTATGTTTCACTGGCCGAGCGCATTAACGAACGCGTTCCGGTCGAAGGTCCGGCGAAAACCGCTTTCTTCTCAACGGGTGCGGAAGCGGTGGAAAATGCCGTCAAAATCGCCCGCGCCTACACCAAACGTCCCGGCATTATCACCTTCGGCGGCGGTTTCCACGGCCGTACATTTATGACCATGGCACTGACAGGCAAAGTTGCGCCATACAAAATCGGCTTCGGCCCGTTTCCCGGTTCGATTTACCACGCGCAATACCCGAATGCACTGCACGGTGTCAGCACTGACGACGCGATGAAAAGCCTGGAGCGGATCTTTAAAGCGGATATCGCGGTGGATCAAGTCGCGGCCATTTTGCTGGAGCCGGTACAGGGCGAAGGCGGTTTCAACGTGGCGCCGGCAGATTTTATGCAAGCGCTGCGTAAGCTGTGCGATGACCACGGCATTCTGTTGATCATTGATGAAGTGCAGAGCGGTTTTGCCCGTACCGGCAAACTGTTTGCCAGCGAGTATTACGATGTGAAGCCGGATCTGATCACCATGGCAAAAAGCCTTGCGGGTGGTTTGCCGCTGTCGGCTGTTGCCGGGCGTGCGGACGTGATGGATGCGCCTGCGCCGGGCGGGCTTGGCGGCACCTATGCGGGTAACCCGCTGGCGGTCGCGGCGGCGCATGCAGTGCTTGATGTTATCGAAGAAGAAAACCTGTGCGAACGCGCCAACCAATTGGGCAAACACTTGGTTGAGGTGTTGACCCATGCCAAAGCGCAATGTCCATATATCGCGGAAATCCGCGCGCAGGGTTCGATGGTGGCGGTGGAGTTTAACGATCCGCAAACTGGCGCGCCATCACCGGAATTTACCAGGCAAGTTCAGGACAAAGCGCTGGCAGCCGGGCTGTTGTTACTCAGTTGCGGCGTTTACGGCAACGTCATCCGTTTCCTCTATCCTTTGACCATTCCGGAAGTTCAATTCCGAAAAGCGCTGGATATTATCCACCAGTCGCTGACCCGCTAATTATTCAGCCGCCTTATGGGCGGCTTTCTGACTTTGTGTCATCTCTCTGTCGCACAACCTTCAAAATTGCTATTCCATATTCCAAAAAATGGGGTATGTTTTAGCAGACTATGCTGCTCAGGCACGGGCAATATGGCTAATAACGACTATCATATTCTTTGCTTATGATGATAAGCGAAACAATGTGCCACACAACAACATCACAACAAATGCAAAAACCATAACAATGGGGAATATCAGGATGAAAATGAAGGGCAAAGCGTTACTGGCAGGATGTATTGCGTTAGCAATGAGCAACGTGGCATTCGCCAAAGATATTAAAGTTGCCGTTGTTGGTGCTATGTCCGGTCCGGTTGCGCAGTATGGTGACCAGGAATTTACTGGTGCTGCGCAGGCTATCGCAGACATCAATGCGAAGGGCGGCATCAAAGGCGACAAACTGGTTGCGGTGAAATATGACGATGCCTGTGACCCGAAACAAGCGGTTGCAGTAGCAAACAAAGTGGTCAACGACGGCATCAAATATGTTATCGGTCACCTGTGCTCCTCTTCTACTCAGCCTGCGTCTGATATCTACGAAGACGAAGGTATTCTGATGATCACGCCTGCTGCGACAGCGCCTGAGCTGACCGCGCGTGGTTACAAACTGACGCTGCGCACGACCGGCCTGGATTCCGACCAGGGCCCGACCGCCGCGAAATACATTCTGGACAGCGTGAAACCGCAGCGCATCGCGGTTATTCACGACAAACAGCAGTATGGTGAAGGTCTGGCGCGTGCCGTGCAGGATGGCCTGAAAAAAGGCGGCGCGAATGTGGTGTTCTTTGACGGTATCACCGCAGGCGAGAAAGATTTCTCTACGCTGGTGGCGCGTCTGAAGAAAGAGAATATCGATTTTGTTTATTACGGTGGCTACCACCCGGAAATGGGCCAGATCCTGCGCCAGTCTCGCGCTGCGGGCCTGAAAACCAAATTCATGGGGCCAGAAGGTGTGGCGAACGTTTCGCTGTCCAACATCGCGGGTGAATCAGCGGAAGGCATGCTGGTCACCAAGCCGAAGAACTACGATCAGGTTCCGGCGAACAAACCGATTGTGGACGCGATCAAAGGCAAGAAACAGGATCCGAGCGGCGCATTCGTGTGGACCACCTACGCCGCGCTGCAATCGCTGGCCGCTGGTCTGAACCAGTCTGATGATCCGACAGAAATCGCGACTTACCTGAAAGGCCACACCGTGGATACCGTTATGGGGCCGTTGTCCTGGGATGAGAAGGGCGACCTGAAAGGGTTTGAGTTTGGTGTGTTTACGTGGCATGCGAACGGCACTGCAACTGATGCCAAGTAACTGATGTTATGCCGGATGGCGCTAACGCTTATCCGGCCTACATTCGTGGTTAGGGATTTGAATAACCGGCCTACGTTCAGCGTCGTAGGCCGGATAAGGCGAAGCCGTCACCCGGCATTTTTTTAGCGTTTTTCCCAGCCGTTTTTCTGCGCCGTAAAACCCAATACTTGAGTAAAAGCGGCCATCACACTTCTGTCTTCCACGCCGACATCGGTTATCCACCAACTGGTGATGGCCGGGTTATCACGCATTACTTCTTCCACTAAATATTTCCCCACACCGCGACGACGGGTGACATCGCGTACACGCAGTGAATCCAGCGCGCCTTCAGTGCCGCGTAACGTTACGCGAACGGCCGCCAGCAAGCGATCGTTAAAGCGTGCCGCGTAAATCCGGTGCGTGTCGTCTACCTCAAGAGACGCGGGGGAGTACTCCGGCCAGACTTTTGCCAAATCAATCTGATCCTGCTCGGTGAAGTTCACCAGTCGGATAATCGTCAATTTCATGTACAGCTTGTCCAAAACGCGAAACATAGTGTGAGTGTAATCAATTTCGCATAGCAGGGACGGAGAGATTTTTATTTTTGATTCAACAGGCGAATAGTTTTATCGCAGCCGCTCGGCTAGCGTGAAACGTTGGAGATCGAAAAACAGGCAGCATTTTAACCTAATTGGTAGCGTTTTATTCCGCTTTAAGTCCCGTTATTTTATGCTGATATCGGGACTTTTTTTGTTTATCTCGGATTAAATACAGAATATTATCTCTGCTTAATCGCCTGAAAAATAGAGGATTTAATGTGGTTTTTGCCAAAAGACTACGCTAAACCATTAAAGGCACAGGGAAAAACAGCGTTGTGCATTAAAAGTACAGAATGCTTTTTAACCATAAAAAAACAAAATATTCACACAACATCACGAATGGGGATCAAATCGAATGAAAAGGAACGCGAAGACATTTATCGCGGGAATGGTTGCACTTGCGATGTCTCACGCGGCCATGGCAAAGGATATTAAGGTTGCGGTTGTGGGTGCGATGTCCGGTCCGGTTGCTCAATGGGGCGATATGGAATTCAACGGTGCGCGCCAGGCTATCGCAGATATCAACGCCAAAGGCGGAGTCAAAGGCGACAAACTGGTCGCCGTAGAATATGACGACGCCTGTGACCCGAAACAAGCCGTTGCCGTCGCCAACAAAATCGTTAACGACGGCGTGCAATATGTCATTGGTCATCTCTGCTCATCATCCACACAGCCCGCTTCCGATATCTACGAAGACGAAGGCATTCTGATGATCACGCCCGGCGCGACCAACCCGGAACTGACCCAGCGCGGTTATCAACACATTATGCGCACCGCAGGGCTGGACTCCTCCCAAGGGCCGACCGCCGCGAAATACATTCTCAACACGGTGAAACCGCAGCGCATCGCGATCATTCATGATAAGCAGCAGTATGGCGAAGGCCTGGCGCGTTCCGTACAGGAAGGGCTGAAAGCTGGCAACGCGAATGTGGTGTTCTTCGACGGCATCACCGCGGGTGAGAAAGATTTTTCTGCACTCGTTGCGCGCTTGAAAAAAGAAAATATCGATTTTGTCTACTACGGTGGTTATTACCCGGAGATGGGACAAATGCTGCGCCAGGCGCGCGCCAGTGGTCTGAAAACCCAATTTATGGGGCCGGAAGGCGTCGGTAACGCTTCGCTGTCGAATATCGCGGGCGATGCCGCCGAAGGTATGCTGGTTACCATGCCGAAGCGCTATGACCAGGATCCGGCGAATCAGAGTATTGTTAATACGCTGAAAGCACAGAAGAAAGATCCGAGCGGCCCGTATGTGTGGATCACTTACGCCGCTGTGCAGTCGTTGGCGACCGCGCTGGAACGCACCGGCAGCAGTGAGCCGCTGGCGCTTATCAAAGATTTAAAAGCCAACGGGGCTAAAACCGTTATAGGGCCGCTGAACTGGGATGAAAAAGGCGATCTGAAGGGATTTGAATTTGGTGTCTTCCAATGGCACGCCGATGGTTCGTCTTCCGTGGCGAAATAACTGTCATCCCTCTCTCCGGGCGCAACGTTCGGAGAGATTCAAGAAGGTTATGTTATGTCCGAGCAGTTTCTCTATTTCTTGCAACAGATGTTTAACGGCGTAACGCTGGGAAGCACCTACGCATTGATCGCCATCGGTTACACCATGGTTTACGGCATTATCGGCATGATTAACTTCGCCCACGGCGAGGTCTACATGATCGGTAGTTATGTCTCCTTTATGATTATCGCCGCGCTCATGATGATGGGCATTGACACCAGTTGGCTGCTAGTGGCTGCGGGCTTCGTCGGCGCCATCGTCATTGCCAGCGCCTACGGTTGGAGCATTGAACGAGTGGCCTATCGCCCGGTGCGCAGCTCCAAGCGCCTGATTGCGCTGATCTCCGCCATCGGTATGTCCATCTTCTTGCAAAACTACGTCAGCCTGACCGAAGGTTCGCGCGATGTGGCGTTGCCGAGCCTGTTTAACGGCCAGTGGACGGTGGGCAGCAGCGAAAACTTCGCCGCCACAATCACTACCATGCAGTTGGTTATCTGGATCGTCACCTTTGTCGCCATGCTGGCGCTGACGGTGTTTATCCGTTATTCCCGCATGGGCCGCGCGTGCCGTGCGTGTGCGGAAGATTTGAAAATGGCCAGCCTGTTAGGCATCAACACTGACCGCGTTATTGCGTTGACCTTCGTGATCGGCGCGGCAATGGCGGCGGTTGCGGGCGTGCTGCTCGGCCAGTTCTACGGTGTTATCAACCCGTATATCGGTTTTATGGCGGGCATGAAGGCCTTCACCGCAGCCGTTCTAGGCGGGATCGGCAGCATTCCTGGCGCGATGATCGGCGGCCTGATTTTAGGCGTGGCGGAAGCCCTCTCTTCGGCGTACTTGAGCACCGAATATAAAGATGTGGTCTCGTTCGCGCTGTTGATCGTGGTGCTGCTGGTGATGCCGACCGGCATTCTGGGTCGCCCGGAGGTTGAAAAAGTATGAAACCGATGCATTTTGCGATGGCGCTGCTTTCCGCCGTCATGTTCTTCATCCTGGCGGGCGTTTTTATGGGCGTCCAACTGGAGCTGGATGGCACCAAACTGGTGGTTGATACTGCGGCGGATATCCGCTGGCAGTGGATCTTTATCGGCACCGCAGTGGTTTTCTTTTTCCAGTTACTGCGTCCCGTTTTCCAGAAAAGCCTCAAGGGTGTTTCCGGGCCGAAATTTGTCTTGCCTGCGATTGATGGCTCGACGGTAAAACAGAAACTGTTCCTGCTGGCGCTGTTGGTGATCGCCGTGGCGTGGCCGTTTATGGTGTCGCGCGGCACGGTGGATATCGCCACCATGACGATGATTTATATCATCCTCGGCCTGGGCCTGAACGTGGTTGTGGGTCTTTCTGGCCTGCTGGTGCTGGGTTACGGCGGTTTTTACGCTATCGGCGCGTACACCTTTGCGCTGCTGAACCACTATTACGGCCTCGGCTTCTGGACCTGCCTGCCGCTCGCCGGGCTGGTGTCTGCCGCCGCCGGTTTCCTGCTTGGCTTCCCGGTGCTGCGTTTGCGTGGCGACTATCTGGCGATTGTGACGCTGGGTTTCGGCGAAATCGTGCGTATTTTGCTGCTCAATAACACCGAAGTGACCGGTGGTCCGAACGGCATCAGTCAGATCCCTAAACCAACGCTGTTTGGCCTGGAGTTCAGCCGTTCCGCGCGTGAAGGCGGCTGGGATACGTTCAGTAACTTCTTTAACGTGAAATACGATCCGAGCGACCGCGTGGTGTTCCTTTACCTCGTGGCGCTGCTGTTGGTGGTGCTGACGCTGTTCGTGATTAACCGCCTGCTGCGTATGCCTTTGGGCCGCGCGTGGGAAGCGCTGCGCGAAGATGAAATCGCCTGCCGCTCGCTGGGCCTCAACCCGACGCGCATCAAGCTGACGGCATTTACCATCAGCGCCGCGTTCGCCGGTTTTGCCGGAACGCTGTTTGCCGCTCGCCAGGGCTTTGTCAGCCCGGAATCTTTCACCTTCGCCGAATCCGCGTTTGTTCTGGCGATTGTGGTGCTGGGCGGTATGGGCTCGCAGTTTGCGGTGATCCTCGCGGCGATTTTGCTGGTGGTTTCTCGTGAATTGATGCGTGACTTCAATGAATACAGCATGTTGATGCTGGGTGGTTTGATGGTACTGATGATGATCTGGCGTCCGCAAGGCTTGCTGCCGATGACCCGTCCGCAGTTGAAATTGAAAAACGGGCAAGCGAAAGGAGAGCAGGCATGAGTCAGCCATTGTTATCCGTAAACGGCCTGATGATGCGTTTTGGCGGCCTGCTGGCCGTGAACAACGTCGCGCTGGAACTGCGTTCGCAGGAGATTGTCTCGCTGATTGGCCCGAACGGCGCAGGTAAAACCACGGTGTTCAACTGTCTTACCGGTTTTTATAAACCGACCGGCGGCACCATTATGCTGCGCGACCAGCATCTCGCAGGGCTGCCTGGCCAGCAAATCGCGCGCATGGGCGTGGTGCGCACGTTCCAGCATGTTCGCCTGTTCCGTGAAATGACGGTGATTGAAAACCTGCTGGTGGCGCAACATCAGCAACTGAAAACCGGCGTTTTCTCCGGTCTGCTGAAAACCCCGGCCTTTCGTCGCGCGCAGAGTGAAGCGCTGGATCGCGCAGCCACCTGGCTCGACCGAATCGGTTTGCTAGCCCATGCAAACCGCCAGGCCAGCAACCTCGCTTACGGTGATCAGCGTCGTCTTGAAATTGTCCGCTGCATGGTGACACAGCCGGAAATCCTGATGCTGGATGAACCTGCGGCAGGGCTGAACCCGAAAGAGACGAAAGAACTGGACGAGTTGATTGTCGAGCTGCGTAACCATCACAACACCACGATTCTGCTAATTGAGCATGATATGAAACTGGTGATGGGTATTTCTGACAGGATTTATGTGGTGAACCAGGGAACGCCGTTGGCGAACGGGACGCCGGAAGAAATTCGTAACAATCCGGACGTGATCCGCGCATACCTGGGTGAGGCATAAGATGGAAAAAGTGATGTTATCTTTTGACAAAGTCAGTGCTCACTACGGCAAAATCCAGGCGCTGCATAATGTCAGTCTGCATATTAATCAGGGCGAAATCGTCACCCTGATTGGCGCGAACGGCGCGGGTAAAACCACGCTGCTCGGTACGCTCTGCGGCGATCCGCGGGCGAGCAGCGGACAAATTGTGTTTGATGGCAAAGAGATTACCGACTGGCAGACCGCAAAAATCATGCGCGAAGCGGTGGCGATTGTGCCGGAAGGACGCCGCGTTTTCTCACGTATGACCGTTGAAGAGAACCTGGCGATGGGTGGCTTTTTTGCCGACCGCGATCAGTATCAATCCCGTATCAAATGGGTTTATGAGCTGTTTCCACGCTTGCATGAACGCCGAATCCAGCGGGCGGGTACCATGTCCGGTGGTGAGCAACAGATGTTGGCGATTGGCCGTGCGTTGATGAGCCAGCCGCGTTTGTTGCTGCTGGATGAACCTTCGCTGGGGCTCGCGCCGATCATCATTCAGCAGATCTTCGACACCATCGAACAACTGCGTAAAGAAGGGATGACCATCTTCCTCGTCGAGCAGAACGCTAACCAGGCGCTGAAGCTCGCCGATCGCGGCTATGTGCTGGAAAACGGCCACGTGGTGCTGGAAGATACCGGCGAAGCGTTGCTGGCGAACGAAGCCGTGCGCAGTGCTTATCTGGGTGGGTAATTCGTTGTCGTAAAAACTTCAAAACCGGTCTCAAAAGGACCGGTTTTTTGTCTGAAAAACACCCGGCTGCGATGCTGCCAGATTGTTTGATGGGATATGATGCGCGCGGCGCTTGAGGCTTTTTGCCTCATGGCGGTTTGTAGAACGTTGTGCGGCAGAAAGAAGAAAGCCCCGAGTTATTTTTCAATTAACCCGAGGCTATCCGAATGCCTGAGAACATCAGACTAGCCTCTTACCCGCCGAAAGGCAAGGAGCCGAAGGCTATGAAGCAACCGCAAGAAACCCTGATCTGGTGCGTATTCATCCTGTGTTTCACACTGTTGATATTCACTTACCTGACGCGGAAATCGCTGTGTGAAATCCGCTATAAGGATACCGATCGGGAGGTGGCCGCTT
Organism: Kosakonia sp. BYX6; assembly: GCF_038449125.1. Lineage (NCBI taxonomy): Bacteria > Pseudomonadati > Pseudomonadota > Gammaproteobacteria > Enterobacterales > Enterobacteriaceae > Kosakonia > Kosakonia calanthes. The sequence continues at coordinate 369,826 of NZ_CP151800.1, forward strand.
TCATGGCTTACGAATCCGGTAAGTAGCAACCTGGGGCAGGGAGCAATCCCTGCCTTTCAGGTCGTGATGAAGTCAGGACATAGTGCCCGAGCGCCTTTATAAAGGGCTTCTCTGTTTGCAGGGAAGCCCTTTTGCTTTTTCGGTATAGCCGAAACGTATCCCTGATTTTCCGCCATTTTTCCTTCACCGTTTCATCATCCCAGCGACATTTTCCTGACGCCTGGTTGTCATCTATTTGTAATTAAATAGTTATTTTTCTGTCATTCGAGCGTGTCATGTTACCTCGCGAGCATAAAAGCGTGATATCGCGCATCCCGTATAACAAGAGAGAGCACAATGACAACGTTACGACATACAGCTTTGGGTCTGGCGATGGGATTAGTTTTTGCAGGCAACGCCATGGCCGCAACCACCATTCCGTTCTGGCATTCAATGGAAGGGGAGTTAGGTAAAGAAGTTGACTCCCTGGCGCAACGTTTCAATGAAACCCACCCGGATTACAAAATCGTGCCGGTGTACAAAGGCAACTACGAGCAGAGCCTGAGCGCCGGTATCGCCGCTTTCCGTACCGGCAACGCGCCGGCCATTTTGCAGGTTTATGAAGTGGGTACCGCCACCATGATGGCCTCGAAAGCCATCAAACCGGTGTATCAGGTATTTAAAGATGCGGGCATCAACTTTGACGAAAGCCAGTTTGTACCGACCGTTTCTGGCTATTACACCGATTCTAAAACCGGCCATTTGCTCTCTCAGCCGTTTAACAGCTCCACGCCGGTGCTTTATTACAACAAAGACGCCTTTAAAAAAGCGGGCCTGAACCCGGATCAGCCGCCGAAGACCTGGCAGGATCTGGCCGAGTACACCGCCAAACTGAAAGCCGCTGGGATGAAATGTGGTTACGCCAGTGGCTGGCAGGGCTGGATCCAGATTGAAAACTTCAGCGCCTGGCACGGCCTGCCGGTAGCGACCAAAAATAACGGTTTTGACGGTACTGACGCGGTGTTGGAATTCAATAAACCGGAACAGGTAAAACATATCGCCATGCTGGAAGAGCTGAACAAAAAAGGCGATTTCAGCTACTTCGGTCGTAAAGACGAATCCACCGAGAAGTTTTACAACGGCGATTGCGCCATCACCACCGCCTCTTCCGGTTCGCTGGCGGATATCCGCCACTACGCCAAATTTAACTACGGCGTTGGCATGATGCCCTACGATGCGAACGTAAAAGGCGCGCCGCAGAACGCCATTATCGGCGGAGCAAGTTTGTGGGTGATGCAGGGTAAAGACGATGCGACTTACAAAGGCGTGGCGCAGTTCCTCGACTTCCTGACGAAACCGGAAAATGCCGCCGAATGGCACCAGAAAACCGGTTACCTGCCAATCACCACTGCGGCCTATGATTTGACGCGTCAGCAGGGCTTTTATGACAAAAATCCAGGTGCCGATATCGCGACGCGCCAGATGCTGAACAAGCCGCCGTTGGCGTTCACCAAAGGTATGCGTCTGGGCAACATGCCGCAGATCCGCACCCTTGTTGATGAAGAACTGGAAAGCGTATGGACCGGCAAGAAAACCCCGCAGCAAGCACTGGATTCCGCAGTTGAACGCGGTAACCAACTGCTGCGTCGCTTCGAGCAGTCGACAAAGTCTTAATTAAAAAAAGCCGGGTAGCGCTTTGATTGCCGGATGGCGCGGGCGCTTATCCGGCCTACAAGCCCGGCAAATGCGATCCTGCTACTCGGCGTTTTCTTAAAAAGAGCCTGTTTATGTCCTCATCCCGTCCGGTGTTTCGTTCACGCTGGCTTCCCTACTTGCTGGTTGCGCCGCAACTGGCGATCACGATTATTTTCTTTATCTGGCCTGCGGGCGAGGCGCTGTGGTATTCGGTGCAAAGCGTCGATCCGTTCGGGCTATCCAGCCAGTTTGTCGGGCTGGATAACTTTGTGGCGCTGTTTCACGACAGCTACTACCTGGATTCTTTCTGGACGACAATCCGCTTTAGCGCGCTGGTGACATTCAGCGGCCTGCTGGTGTCGCTGTTTTTTGCCGCGCTGGTGGATAACGTGGTGCGCGGCAGCCGGATCTATCAAACGCTGATGCTGCTGCCATACGCCGTTGCGCCTGCCGTTGCCGCCGTGCTGTGGATTTTCCTTTTCAACCCAGGACGCGGGTTGATCACCCATGCGCTGGAGCAGTTTGGCTACAACTGGAACCACGCGCAAAACAGCAGCCAGGCGATGTTTTTAGTGGTGTTCGCTTCAGTCTGGAAGCAAATCAGCTACAACTTCCTGTTTTTCTTCGCTGCGTTGCAGTCGATTCCCCGTTCCCTGGTCGAAGCCGCCGCCATTGATGGTGCCGGGCCAATTCGCCGCTTCTTCAAGCTGTCGCTGCCGTTGATCGCGCCGGTCAGTTTCTTCCTGCTGGTGGTTAACCTGGTGTACGCCTTCTTTGACACGTTTCCGGTTATTGATGCCGCAACGGCGGGCGGGCCGGTGCAGGCGACCACCACGCTGATTTATAAAATCTATCGCGAAGGTTTTGCCGGGCTGGATCTCTCCGCTTCTGCGGCGCAGTCGGTAGTGCTGATGTTGCTGGTGATCGTGCTGACGGTAGTTCAGTTCCGCTATGTCGAAAGTAAGGTGCGTTACCAATGATTGAGAATCGCCCAGGGCTGACGCTGTTCAGCCATATCATGCTTATTCTCGGTATTGCAGTGGTGCTGTTTCCGCTGTATGTCGCGTTTGTTACCGCGACGCTCGATATCAACGCGGTGTATGACACGCCAATGACCTTAATTCCTGGCGGCCATCTGTGGGAAAACCTGCGCAACATTTGGGTGAACGGTATTGGCGTGAACAGCGCGCCATTCTGGTTGATGCTGACCAACAGTTTCGTGATGGCGTTTGTCATCACGGTGGGAAAAATCGCCGTCTCAATCTTGTCGGCCTTCGCCATTGTTTGGTTCCGCTTCCCGCTGCGTAACCTGTTCTTCTGGATGATTTTCAGCACGTTGATGCTGCCGGTTGAAGTTCGAATTTTCCCGACGGTGGAAGTGATCGCCAACTTGAAAATGCTCGACAGCTACACTGGCCTGACTTTACCGCTGATGGCTTCCGCCACCGCGACGTTTCTGTTCCGCCAGTTCTTTATGACGCTGCCGGACGAGTTATTGGAAGCGGCGCGCATTGACGGCGCCTCGCCGATGCGTTTTTTCCGCGACATCGTGCTGCCGCTCTCGAAAACCAATCTCGCGGCGCTATTCGTTATCACCTTTATCTACGGCTGGAACCAGTATCTGTGGCCGTTGCTGATCATCAGCGACGTCAACCTTGGCACTGCTGTGGCGGGCGTGAAGGGCATGATCGCCAGCGGCGAAGGCACCACGCAATGGAACCAGGTGATGGCAGCCATGTTGCTGACGCTGATCCCCCCAGTCGTTATCGTTTTAGCCATGCAGCGCGCGTTTGTGCGCGGCCTGGTCGACAGTGAGAAATAAGATGGCAGGATTAAAATTACAAGCGGTCACGAAAAGTTGGGACAGCGGCAAAACTCAGGTGATTCAACCGCTGACGCTGGACGTCGCCGACGGCGAATTTATTGTGATGGTGGGTCCGTCGGGCTGCGGCAAATCGACGCTATTACGCATGGTGGCCGGGCTGGAGCGCGTTTCCAGCGGTGATATCTGGATTGATCGCCAGCGCGTGACGGAAATGGAACCGAAAGATCGCGGTATCGCGATGGTGTTCCAGAATTATGCACTCTACCCGCATATGAGCGTCGAAGAGAACATGGCCTGGGGGTTGAAAATCCGCGGTATGGGCAAAACGCATATCGCCGGACGTGTTGCGGAAGCGGCGCGCATTCTTGAACTCGATGGGCTGTTAAAACGCCGTCCGCGCGAGCTTTCCGGCGGCCAGCGTCAGCGCGTCGCAATGGGCCGCGCCATTGTGCGCGATCCGGCGGTGTTTCTGTTCGATGAACCGCTCTCCAACCTGGATGCCAAACTGCGCGTGCAGATGCGCCTTGAGTTACAGCAACTGCATCGTCGGCTGAACACCACGTCACTGTATGTTACCCACGATCAGGTGGAAGCGATGACGCTGGCGCAGCGCGTGTTGGTGATGAACAAAGGTGTCGCCGAGCAAATCGGGACGCCGGTTGAAGTCTATGAAAAGCCCGCCAGCCGGTTTGTGGCGAGCTTTATCGGCAGCCCGGCGATGAATCTTTTGGAAGGTCGCATCAGCAGTGCCGGAACGCACTTTGAGCTGGATAGCGGCATGGCGCTGCCCATCAACTGGTATTATCGCGGCTATGCCGGGCGCAAAATGACCTTAGGTATCCGCCCGGAACATATTGCGCTAAGCTCACAGGCCGCAGGCGGCGTACCGCTGGTGATGGACACGCTGGAGATGCTCGGCGCAGATAACCTGGCGCACGGTCGCTGGGGCGAGCAAAAACTGGTGGCGCGTCTGGCGCATCATGAACGCCCAACGCCCGGCAGCACGTTGTGGCTGCATTTGGCGGAAAATCACCTGCACTTATTTGATGGTGAAACAGGACAACGCGTATGAATAACTGGCCCTATCCACATATCGTCGCCCATCGCGGCGGCGGCAAACTGGCACCGGAAAACACGCTGGCGGCAATTGATGTCGGCGCGCGGTACGGCCACACGATGATTGAGTTCGATGCCAAGCTGTCGAAAGACGGGCAGATCTTTTTGCTGCATGACGACAACCTTGAGCGCACCAGCAACGGTTGGGGTGTAGCGGGCGAACTGGCATGGAGCGATTTGCTAAAAGTGGATGCGGGAAGTTGGTTCGGCGGCGAATTCAAAGGCGAACCGCTGCCGTTGCTCTCGGAAGTGGCGAACCGCTGCCGTCAGTACGGCATGATGGCGAATATCGAAATCAAACCCAGCACGGGTACCGGAACCTTGACTGGCAAGGTGGTCGCGCTGGCTGCCCGCGAATTGTGGGCAGGCATGATCCCGCCGCTACTCTCTTCTTTTGACATCGACGCGCTGGAAGCAGCACAACAAGCCGCACCGGAACTGCCGCGCGGTCTGCTGCTTGATGTGTGGCGCGATGACTGGCAAGCGATCACCACCCGCTTAGCCTGCGTTTCCATCCATCTCAATCATAAGCTGTTGGATGAGGCGCGGGTACGCATGCTGCGCGACGCGGGGTTACACATTCTGGTGTACACCGTTAACCAACCCGCGCGGGCGGCAGAGCTGCTGCGCTGGGGTGTCGATGCTATCTGCACGGATAACATCGACACCATCGGGCCGCATTTTCAGCCTTAAGGCGTTGTCGACGGCGGTGCGCTTTGCAGCATGCCGCCGTTCTGACTCTGTGGCAGCATATGTTGCTGCTGCGTATTTACCCCACCGTTGCTAATTCCCTCGCTGAGCATCCCGCCGCTTGTGTTGGGGAGCACTTGCTGGCGGCTGGGATTGCGCTCCCCCGGCTGTGCCTGCCTTACGCGTTGCGAGTTGTTGTTAATCTGCGATTGCAATTGCTGCTGTTGCAGGCGGTTCTGCGACTCCCTCTGCTGTTTCAACATGCCTTGTTGTTGCTGTTGCTGGTTAAGCATTTGCGTCTGCATCCGCTGCTGGCTGGGGATCACATAGCCCGGCTGGTTAGGGTTATTGGTCGTGTTGACCGGCTGCGCGAAAGCGGTAAAAGGCAATAGCGCCGCCACAATAATCAAATGTTTCATGGTGATTTCCTCCTATTGAGGCTCTCTATAGTTTACTCGTTTTCATTCATGGCAATGATTTTTTAAGAGTTGTGAACCAGGATTAAGCGGGAACTGTAGCCCTTCTTTGTGGAGAACGACGATGATCAAACAGCAGTTTGCGCGTTGGGTGGCGATCGCCGCTCTGACGGCGGGAGGATGTTTTAGCGTAGGCGCCGCGCCGCCACCGGCACCTGCTTCCGCTCCCGTCTCATACGGTGTTGAGGCCGATGTTTTTCACCCGGTAGTCGCCAAACAGGGCATGGTGGCCTCTGTCGATGACACCGCCACCCGCGTCGGTGTGGAGATCCTCAAGCAGGGCGGTAATGCGGTGGATGCGGCAGTTGCGGTGGGTTATGCGCTGGCGGTAACGCATCCGCAGGCCGGTAATATTGGCGGCGGGGGCTTTATGATGATCCGCACCAAAGAGGGCAACGTGACCGCCATCGACTTCCGCGAAATGGCACCCGCCGCGGCAACGCGCGATATGTTTCTTGATGATCAGGGCAACCCGGATAGTAAAAAATCCCTCACTTCGCATCTGGCGTCCGGCACGCCCGGTACTGTCGCCGGTTTCTCAATGGCGCTGGAAAAATACGGCACGCTGCCATTGAACAAAGTGGTGCAACCGGCCATTAAACTGGCGAAACAGGGCATTGTGGTGAACGATGCGCTGGCTGAAGACCTGAAAACTTACGGCAGTGAAGTATTGCCGAACCATGAAAACAGCAAAGCCATTTTCTGGAAAGATGGCGAACCGCTGAAGAAGGGCGACAAACTGGTACAGAGCAATCTTGCTAAAAGCCTGGAATTGATTGCCGAAAAAGGTCCGGATGGCTTTTATAAAGGCACTGTTGCTGAACAAATCGCGCAGGAGATGAGCAAGAACGGCGGTCTGATGACCAAAGAAGATTTGGCGAATTACAAAGCCGTGGAGCGCACGCCGATAAGCGGCGACTACCGCGGTTACCAGGTTTACTCCATGCCGCCGCCATCATCTGGCGGGATCCACATCGTCGAAATCCTCAATATTCTGGAGAATTTCGATCTGGCGAAATATGGCTTTGGCAGCGCCGACGCCATGCAGGTGATTACCGAGGCGGAAAAATACGCCTATGCTGACCGTTCCGAATACCTTGGCGACCCGGACTTTGTGAAAGTGCCGTGGCAGGCGCTGACCAACAAAGCGTACGCCAAATCCATTGCGGCACAGATTGACGTCAACAAAGCGCGGCCTTCCAGCCAGATCCGCCCCGGCAAGCTGGAGCCGTACGAAAGTAACCAAACTACCCACTTTTCAGTGGTGGATAAAGACGGCACCGCCGTCGCGGTCACTTACACGCTGAATACCATTTTCGGCACCGGTATTGTCGCGGGTAACACCGGGATTCTGATGAATAACGAAATGGATGATTTCTCCGCCAAGCCGGGCGTGCCCAATGTTTACGGGCTGGTCGGTGGCGATGCGAACGCGATTGGGCCGGGCAAACGCCCGCTCTCTTCGATGTCGCCCACGATTGTGCTGAAAGAGGGTAAAACCTGGCTGGTCACCGGCAGCCCTGGCGGCAGCCGAATTATTACTACTGTGCTGCAAATGGTGCTGAACACTATCGATTTTGGTATGAACGTGGCAGAAGCGACCAACGCGCCGCGTTTCCATCATCAATGGTTGCCGGATGAGTTGCGCGTCGAGAAAGGCTTTAGCCCGGATACCTTGAAACTGCTGGAGCAGAAAGGGCAAAAAGTGGCTGTGAAAGCGTCGATGGGCAGCACGCAGAGCATTATGGTGGCACCGGATGGCACGCTGTATGGCGCATCTGATCCGCGCACGGTGGATGATTTAACCGCCGGATATTAATGCGTTTCCCTCTCCCGACCGGGAGAGGGCATTCACCTTTTTATTTCAACCGCGCCATAGGGTTCGGCATCGCGCATTTGAGCCTGGCGTATCACTATCTCGCTCATCCTGGTTCTTCTTTTTGGTGGGTTAATGCTTAACATTCCGACCTTTAGAACGAAGCGCCAACTGCCATTTTTTGCAAAAAGGGGTGGACAAGTGCGAATGATAATGATTATTATTGCCGTGCGTTCAGGTAACCCGTTGCGGTGAACCTGAAAGCACGACATTGCTCACATTGCTTCCAGTATTTCTTAGCCAGCCAGGTGCTGGCTTTTTTTTTGCCTGTTATTCAGCGCGCGTCTTTTTTATCGGACTTTTCGGTTTTCTCGTTCACCGCCGCGCTTTTCGTCGCCTGCGAGTTCAGCTTCGCCTGGCCCGAGAAAGTGCCGCCTTTCTTGATGGTTAATGCGCTGTAGGTCAGCACGCCGGTAATGGTGCCGTTTTCTTCGATATTGATCGTTTCGCTGCGACATTCACCGTTTACCGTACCGTCGATAAACAACTCGCGGCAGGAAATATTCCCTTCAACTACGCCGTTACGCATAATCCTGATGATGTTGTCTTTTGCGTCGATATTGCCAGTAATGGTGCCGAAAACCTGAACCTGGCCTGACGAGGTGACATTGCCGACAAAATGCGTACCGCTGGCAAACACCGTATTCTGTTTCTCTTCCCGCGGCGTCTCTTTCTCGGTATTCAGTGGCGAACTGACCGTCGGCGATGAGGGCTGTTTTGGATTTTTTTGTTTACCGAACATTGCATTAACCTGGTGTTGATTTGTGTGTAAGAAGAAGCCGAGAAGCGTTAGCGCTGCCGCAACCTGAGCCCATAGCTGTGCGTTCATGCACCAGCTCGCCAGTGCGAACACCCAAAAAGCGAGTGCGAGATTCAAATAACGATATTGCCTTTCCATGGTGTGTTGCGCGCAACTCCCTGCGTGGTGGGTGCTTCTGACCCGTGGAATGAACAAGAGCGATCTCCTGCCGGGAGTGTTATGCGGGAAGCTGTGCGGAGGGTCAAGGGGGCGGGGAGAAATTAGGATTCTGTAAATTACTAATATGCATAACATTAATCGATAACCGGATTGTTCAGGGTTCTGCTCCATCGGTCCTTGCGTTAAGGTAAGACTGATATTCAGCAAAGGACACGATCATGACCTTACATTGCGCATTTATTGGGTTTGGGAAAAGTACCACCCGCTATCACCTGCCGTATGTACTCAACCGTAAAGCCACCTGGAACGTGGCGCATATCTTCCGCCGCCACCCGAAGCCGGAAGAGCAGCACCCGCAATATCAACATATTCATTTCACCAGCGATCTTGATGATGTGCTGAACGACCCGAAGGTTAAGCTGGTGATCGTTTGCACCCACGCTGACAGCCATTTTGACTATGCGAAACGGGCGCTGGAGGCGGGTAAAAATGTGCTCGTGGAAAAGCCGTTTACCCCGACCATGGCGGAAGCTATCACCCTGTTTGAGCTGGCGAAAAGCAAAGGCCTGACGGTTTCGCCGTACCAGAATCGCCGCTTCGATTCCTGCTTTCTCACCACTAAAAAAGTGATTGAAAGCGGCAAATTGGGCGATCTCGTTGAAATCGAAAGCCATTTTGATTATTTCCGCCCGGTGGCGGAAACCAAGCCAGGCTTGCCGCAAGATGGCTCCTTTTATGGCCTTGGCGTGCATACCATGGATCAAATCATTTCGCTGTTTGGTCGCCCGGATCACGCCGCTTATGACATCCGCAGCTTGCGTAATAAAGCCAACCCTGACGATACGTTTGAAGCGCAACTGTTCTACGGCGATTTAAAAGCCATCGTCAAAACCAGCCATCTGGTGAAGATCGATTACCCGAAATTTATTGTCCACGGCATCAAAGGCTCGTTTATCAAATACGGTATCGACCAGCAGGAAACCAGCCTGAAGGCCAATATTATGCCGGGTGAACCAGGGTTTGCCGCTGATGACAGCCTCGGCATTCTTGAGTATGTGAATGCGGCGGGCGAAACAGTACGCGAAGAAATCACCCCTGAAACCGGCGACTATGGCCGCGTGTATGATGCGCTCTATGCCACGATCGCCAGCGGTGTGCCAAATTATGTCAAGGAATCTGAAGTTCTCACTAACCTTGAACTGTTAGAACGGGCCTTCGAACAGGCCTCACCGACCACGATAACCCTTGCGAAGTAAGGGGAAAAGACTCCTCTGTTGTTGTTCATTTTTTTTGAATAGAGGGGTCAATTTTCACCCTCTATGATTGCGCAACAATTGCGTCCACACTTACCCCATCGAAAACATACGGGGGTAAAAACATGATCTTCTTACGCAAAGCAAATGACCGTGGTCACGCAAATCATGGCTGGCTGGATTCCTGGCATACCTTCTCGTTTGCCAACTATTACGACCCGAATTTTATGGGATTCTCGGCACTGCGCGTGATTAACGACGACGTGATCGATCCGGGCCAGGGTTTTGGTACTCACCCGCATAAAGACATGGAAATCCTGACGTATGTGCTGGAAGGCACGGTTGAGCACCAGGACAGCATGGGCAACAAAGAGCAGGTTCCGGCGGGTGAATTCCAGATTATGAGCGCTGGTACCGGTGTGCGTCACTCTGAATACAACCCAAGCGAAACCGAGCGTTTGCACCTGTACCAAATCTGGATCATTCCAGAAACTAACGGCATTACGCCGCGCTACGAGCAGCGCCGTTTCGACGCCGCGCAGGGCAAACAACTGGTGCTGTCACCGGAAGCGCGCGACGGTTCGCTGAAAGTGCATCAGGATATGGAGCTTTACCGCTGGGCGCTGTTGAAAGATGAGCAGTCCATTCACCAGATCAGCGCTGACCGCCGCGTGTGGATCCAGGTGGTGAAAGGTAACGTTACTATTAACGGCACCAAAGCGACCACCAGCGATGGCCTGGCGATTTGGGACGAGCAGGCAATTTCGGTTCACGCCGATAGCGACAGCGAAATTCTGCTGTTCGATCTGCCAGCGGTTTGATGCAGCGTAAATAAATCACGCAACCTTCTGGTTTTGGCCGGAAGGTTGCGCGTTGTCCGTGATAGACTGAAAAAATCTCTCTCAGTCTAAAATGTCAGGACGATGAAAAAGAAAAGACCCGTACTTCAGGATGTGGCAGATCGTGTTGGCGTGACCAAAATGACGGTCAGCCGTTTTTTGCGTAACCCGGAACAGGTGTCCGTGGCGTTACGTGGCAAAATCGCCGCTGCGCTTGATGAACTGGGCTACATTCCCAATCGCGCTCCCGATATTCTCTCCAATGCCACCAGCCGGGCGGTTGGCGTGCTTCTCCCTTCTCTCACCAACCAGGTTTTCGCTGAAGTATTACGCGGTATTGAAAGTGTGACGGACGCGCACGGCTACCAAACGATGCTCGCGCACTACGGCTACAAAGCGGAAATGGAAGAGGAGCGTCTGGAATCGATGCTCTCCTGGAACATTGATGGCTTGATCCTCACCGAACGTACACATACACCTCGCACGCTGAAAATGATTGAAGTGGCAGGTATTCCGGTCGTGGAACTGATGGACAGCCGTTCGCCGTGCCTGGATATCGCTGTCGGGTTCGACAACTTCGAAGCCGCCCGGCAAATGACCGCCGCCATTCTCGCGCGCGGCCATCGTCGTGTGGCTTACCTCGGCGCACGTCTGGATGAACGTACTATCATCAAACAGCAGGGTTACGAGCAGGCGATGCTGGATGCCGGGCTTACGCCGTACAGCGTGATGGTGGAACAATCTTCCTCTTACACCGCCGGGATTGAGCTGATGCGCCAGGCGCGCCGCGAGTACCCGCAACTTGACGGGATTTTTTGCACGAACGATGACCTCGCCGTTGGCGCGGCGTTTGAGTGCCAGCGTCTCGGGCTAAAAATTCCACAAGATATGGCAATCGCCGGGTTCCACGGTCACGACATTGGCCAGGTGATGGAGCCGCGTCTGGCGAGCGTGCTGACGCCACGTGAACGCATGGGGCGTATCGGTGCTGAACGGTTGCTGGCGCGCATTCGTGGTGAAGCAGTTACGCCGAAAATGTTAGATTTAGGTTTCACTTTGTCACCAGGTGGATCTATTTAGTCTGACAAATTTGAAGTAGCTCACAGTTATTTATTTCTGGCACGAATGGATATTGCTTCTCCAGAACCCCGGCAGGACAATGTTACCGATAACAGTTACCCGTAACAATTCACTCTTGCACCCGTGGGGGCTACCCTTTGAGCACAACAAACCTTGATCATCATGTCTATGTTCTGATGGGCGTTTCCGGCAGTGGCAAATCTGCTGTTGCCAGCGAAGTAGCCTATCAGTTACATGCCGCATTTCTCGACGGCGATTTCCTCCATCCGCGCAGCAACATCACCAAAATGGCGTCTGGCGAACCGCTGAACGACGACGACCGTAAACCGTGGTTACAGGCGCTGAATGATGCTGCTTTCGCGATGCAGCGCACCAACAAAGTGTCGCTGATCGTTTGCTCCGCGCTGAAAAAACACTACCGCGACCTGCTGCGTGAAGGTAACCCGAACCTCTCCTTTATCTACCTGAAAGGCGAATTCGATGTCATCGAAAGCCGCCTGAAAGCGCGTAAAGGCCACTTCTTCAAAACGCAGATGTTGGTCACGCAGTTCGAAACGCTGCAAGAGCCGGGCGCAGACGAGCGCGATGTGCTGATTGTTGATATTGACCAGCCGCTGGATGGCGTTGTCGCCAGCACAATTGACGTAATTAAGAAAGGCAGTGCGCAGTGAGTACATTAACGCTTGTTTTAACAGCCGTAGGTTCAGTTTTACTGCTGCTGTTTTTAGTGATGAAAGCCCGTATGCACGCTTTCGTTGCCTTAATGGTGGTTTCTATTGGCGCAGGGCTTTTTTCCGGTATGCCGTTGATTAAAATCGCGCAAACCATGGAAAAAGGCATGGGCGGTACGCTGGGCTTTCTCGCCATTGTGGTGGCGCTCGGCGCGATGTTCGGCAAGATTCTGCATGAAACCGGCGCGGTGGACCAAATCGCCGTCAAGATGCTCAAATCTTTCGGCCACAGCCGCGCGCATTACGCGATTGGTCTGGCCGGGTTGATTTGCGCACTGCCGCTGTTTTTCGAAGTGGCGATCGTACTGCTGATTAGCGTTGCGTTTTCCATGGCGCGCCATACCGGTACCAACCTGGTGAAGCTGGTTATCCCGCTGTTCGCCGGCGTTGCGGCTGCGGCGGCATTCCTGCTGCCTGGACCAGCGCCGATGTTGCTGGCGTCGCAAATGCACGCTGATTTCGGTTGGATGATCCTGATTGGTCTGTGCGCGGCGATCCCGGGCATGCTGATTGCGGGTCCGCTGTGGGGCAACTTTATTAGCCGCCATGTACAGCTGCATATTCCGGACGATGTGAGCGAGCCGCATCTCGGCGAAGGCAAAATGCCATCGTTCGCGTTTAGCCTGTCGCTGATTCTGCTGCCGCTGGTGCTGGTGGGGATGAAAACCATCGCCGCACGCTTCGTGGCTGAAGGCAGCAATTTGTACGATTGGCTGGAGTTTATCGGCCATCCGTTTACCGCGATCCTCGTGGCGTGTCTGGTGGCGATTTATGGTCTGGCGATGCGCCAGGGCATGCCGAAAGACCGCGTAATGGAAATCTGCGGTCACGCGCTGCAACCCGCGGGCATTATTCTGCTGGTCATCGGTGCGGGCGGCGTGTTCAAACAGGTACTGGTGGATTCAGGTGTCGGCCCGGCATTGGGCGAAGCGCTGACCGGTATGGGCTTGCCGATCGCCATCACCTGCTTTGTGCTGGCCGCCGCGGTGCGCATTATTCAGGGTTCCGCAACGGTCGCTTGTCTGACTGCGGTCGGCCTGGTGATGCCGGTTATTGAACAGCTGCACTTCAACGGCGCGCAGATGGCGGCACTCTCCATCTGTATCGCGGGCGGGTCAATTGTCGTCAGCCACGTCAATGACGCCGGTTTCTGGCTGTATGGCCGTTTCACCGGCGCTACCGAAGCGCAAACGCTGAAAACCTGGACAATGATGGAAACCATCCTCGGCACCACCGGTGCGATTATCGGGATGATTGCGTTTTCGTTGTTGAGCTAAGTTGCCAGGCCCGGTAGCGTAATGCTTACCGGGCCTGATCGATTTAACCCTTCATCCACACCCTAATCCCATCCAGGAACATTTGGGTGGCGAGCATCACCAGAATCAAGCCCATCAACCGTTCCAGCGCGTTAACCCCTTTTTCACCCAGCAGGCGCAAAAACAACGTCGATTGCAGCAAAATGGCGACGGTGCCGCCCCAGGCGATGATGAGTGCAATTACCAGGTGCCCCATCTGGTTTGGATATTGGTGGGAAAGCAGCATCAGCGTGGCCAGCAGCGTTGGGCCGGCGACCAGCGGAATAGCCAGTGGGACGATAAACGGTTCCTCGCCAGCGGGCAGGCCGGAACTGCCGCCAGACTCGCTCGGGAAAATCATCTTAATGGCGATCAGGAACAGGATAATCCCGCCGGAAATCGACACCGTTTCCGCGCGCAGATTTAACACCGACAGGATTTTCTCGCCGGCGAACAGGAAGATAAACATCACCAGCAGCGCGATAAGCAGTTCGCGGATCATAATTGCCCGTCGGCGCTTGGGTTCGGTGTGCTTTAACACCGACATAAAAATAGGCAGGTTACCCAACGGATCCATTATCAGGATCAACAAGACGGCGGCGGAGATGATGTCATTCATTCATTCTTATCCCGAACATGTGCGGCAAAAAGAGAGAGATTAGCTGTGTTTCTGATGCGTTCGCTATCATTGATTAATTTCACTTGCGACTTTGGCTGCATTTTGTAATGTGGAGCATCGTCCAGTTGGAAACTGGCTCGCACGCACAACGCACACACCTTCGCAGGAATTCGCTATGAAAAATGTTGGTTTTATCGGCTGGCGCGGGATGGTCGGCTCTGTACTCATGCAACGCATGGTAGAAGAGCGCGACTTTGACGCCATTCGCCCTGTCTTCTTTTCCACGTCCCAATTTGGACAAGCTGCTCCCGCATTTGGCGGCCAGGCAGCAGGTACGCTTCAGGATGCATTCAACCTGGACGCGCTGAAGGCACTCGACATCATTGTCACCTGCCAGGGCGGCGATTATACCAACGAAATCTATCCAAAGCTTCGTGAAAGCGGCTGGCAGGGTTACTGGATTGACGCAGCCTCTTCTTTACGCATGAAAGATGACGCCATTATTATCCTCGACCCGGTAAACCAGGCCGTTATCAACGATGGGCTGAACAACGGCGTGAAAACTTTTGTCGGCGGCAACTGTACCGTCAGCCTGATGCTGATGTCCCTCGGCGGCCTGTTCGCGAATGATCTTGTGGAGTGGGTGTCCGTCGCCACTTACCAGGCGGCGTCCGGCGGCGGTGCGCGCCACATGCGCGAACTGCTCACACAAATGGGCCAACTGCACAGCCATGTTGCGGCTGAACTGGCGGATCCGGCCTCTGCCATTCTTGATATCGAACGCAAAGTCACCGCGTTGACCCGCAGTGGCGATCTGGCGGTCGATAACTTTGGCGTTCCGCTGGCGGGCAGCCTGATCCCGTGGATCGACAAACAGCTTGATAACGGCCAGAGCCGCGAAGAGTGGAAAGGCCAGGCTGAAACCAACAAAATCCTCAACACGTCTAACACCATTCCGGTCGATGGCCTTTGCGTGCGCGTCGGCGCGCTGCGCTGCCACAGCCAGGCGTTCACCATCAAACTGAAAAAAGACGTGTCGATTCCGACCGTGGAAGAGCTGCTGGCGGCACACAACCCGTGGGCGAAAGTGGTGCCGAACGATCGCGAAATCAGCATGCGTGAACTGACCCCTGCCGCTGTAACCGGCACGTTGACCACGCCGGTAGGCCGTCTGCGTAAATTAAATATGGGGCCAGAATACCTTTCTGCCTTTACCGTCGGCGACCAGCTTTTATGGGGCGCAGCCGAGCCGCTGCGCCGCATGTTGCGCCAACTGGCGTAACAGTATTCACATTATCAAGGGGTGCTTCGGCACCCCTTTTTTTATGCTTTTTTTGCAGAAAGAAAACATGAGGGTTTTATTTTCTTAGCACTCTGAAAGCGTTGGCTATGCTTTAAGTTGGGTGTCTTAACATTTTGCCTGAAAGTGGAACGGAGCAATGAGAATGCACACGAAGTGCGGCACCGTTCAGGTTAAAAAAAGTATCGCAACCGCGCGTATCTACGGTGGAAGGTGCGATACCACAACAAACAGGATGAGAACCATGTCCATTCATGTTGATAGAGACGTGATTAACGCGCTAATTGCCGGTCATTTTGCCGATCCTTTTTCTGTTCTGGGAATGCACAGTACCGATGCGGGGCTGGAAGTTCGCGCGCTATTGCCCGACGCCACCGAAGTCTGGGTTATCGAACCGAAAACCGGGCGCAAAGTGGCAAAACTGGAGTGTATGGACTCCCGTGGTTTTTTCAGCGGCGTCATTGAGCGTCGCAAAAATCCGTTCAATTATCAGTTCGCCGTGGTCTGGCACGGCCAACAAAACCTGATTGACGATCCCTATCGCTTCGGCCCGTTATTGCAAGATATGGACGCCTGGCTGCTCAGCGAAGGCACCCATATGCGGCCTTACGAAACCCTCGGCGCACATGCCGACACCATGGATGGCGTCGTCGGAACCCGTTTCTCCGTCTGGGCGCCCAATGCGCAGCGCGTCTCGGTTGTCGGGCAGTTTAACTACTGGGACGGACGCCGCCACCCGATGCGTCTGCGCCGTGAAAGTGGCATCTGGGAACTGTTTATCCCCGGCGCGCTGAATGGGCAGTTGTACAAATTCGAGATGATCGACGCGCACGGTAAGCTGCGTATCAAAGCCGATCCTTACGCGTTTGAAGCACAGATGCGCCCCGATACCGCGTCGCTTATCTGCGGTTTACCAGGCAAGAAAACGCAAAGTGAGGAGCGCAAACAGGCGAACCAGTTCGACGCGCCGATCAGCATCTATGAAGTGCATCTCGGTTCCTGGCGTCGCCACACCGATAACAATTACTGGCTCAGCTACCGCGAACTGGCGGACCAACTGGTGCCCTACGCCAAATGGATGGGGTTTACCCACCTGGAACTGCTGCCGGTCAATGAGCATCCGTTCGACGGCAGTTGGGGGTATCAACCGACCGGGTTGTACGCGCCGACGCGCCGCTTCGGTACACGCGATGATTTCCTGCACTTTATCCATACCGCGCATGCCGCGGGTCTTGGCGTGATCCTCGATTGGGTGCCGGGGCATTTCCCGTCGGATGATTTTGGTCTTGCCGAATTCGATGGCACCAAGCTCTACGAGCACAGCGACCCGCGTGAAGGTTTTCACCAGGACTGGAACACGCTGATTTACAACTATGGCCGCCGCGAAGTCAGCAACTATCTGGTCGGTAACGCGCTGTACTGGATTGAGCGCTTCGGCATTGACGCGCTGCGTGTTGATGCGGTGGCGTCGATGATTTACCGCGATTACAGCCGCAAAGAAGGCGAGTGGATCCCCAACGAATTCGGCGGTCGCGAAAACCTCGAAGCCATCGAATTTCTGCGCAATACCAACCGCATCCTCGGTGAGCAGGCACCTGGTACCGTCAGCATGGCGGAGGAATCGACCGACTTCCCCGGCGTGTCTCGCCCGCCATCATTGGGCGGTCTGGGCTTCTGGTACAAATGGAACCTCGGCTGGATGCACGACACGCTGGACTATATGAAGCTCGATCCGGTGTACCGCAAGTACCATCACGACAAGCTCACGTTCGGCATGCTCTACAACTACACCGAAAACTTTATCCTGCCGCTTTCTCATGACGAAGTGGTCCACGGCAAGAAGTCGATTCTCGATCGCATGCCCGGCGACGCCTGGCAGAAGTTCGCTAATCTGCGCGCCTATTACGCGTGGATGTGGGCGTTCCCCGGCAAGAAACTGATGTTTATGGGCAACGAATTCGCCCAGGGCCGCGAGTGGAACCACGACGGCAGCCTCGACTGGCATCTGCTTGAGGGCGGCGACAACTGGCATCACGGCGTTCAGCGCTTAGTGCGCGATATGAACCACACCTACCGCCACCATAAAGCGCTGCACGAACTCGATTTTGATCCCTACGGTTTTGAATGGCTGGTGGTCGACGATCACGAAGCCTCGGTGTTTGTCTTCGCGCGTCGCGACAAACAGGGTAACGAAATCATTGTCGCCAGCAACTTTACGCCCGTGCCGCGCCACGGCTACCGCTTCGGCATTAACCAACCGGGGCGCTGGCGCGAGGAGCTGAACAGCGACTCGATGCATTATCACGGCAGTAACACAGGTAACGGCGGCGTGGTGCACAGCGATGAGATTGAAAATCGTGGGCATGCGCACTCGCTGTTAGTGACGCTGCCGCCGCTGGCAACCATCTGGCTGGTGCGGGAGGGGGAATGACGAAACTGGCGGCAGGTTCGGCGACGCCGCCCGGCGCGCAAGTGCAGGGCAATGGCGTCAATTTTACGCTTTTCTCTGCCCACGCCGAGCGCGTGGAGCTTTGCCTGTTTGATGATGAAGGCAATGAACAGCGCGTCGACCTGCCTGCCCGCACGGGCGACATTTGGCACGGCTTTCTGGCGGGCGCCAAAGCGGGCCAGCATTACGGTTACCGCGTGCATGGCCCGTGGGAACCCGCACAAGGTCACCGTTTTAACCCGGCCAAATTGTTGCTCGATCCCTGTGCCCATCGCGTTGAAGGTGAAGCCGTCGATAACCCGCTGTTTCATGGCGGTTACGATTATCCGGATCCGCATGACAGCGCCGTACTCGGTTTGCGAAGCGTGGTGGTTAATGACGTATTCGACTGGCAAGACGATGCGCCGCCGCGCACGCCGTGGGGCAACACGGTTATCTATGAAGCGCATGTGAAAGGGCTGACCTGGTTGCACCCGGACATTCCCGAAGCGATTCGCGGTACCTACAAAGCGCTTGGTCACCCGGTGATGATCGACTGGTTTACGCAGCTTGGCATTACCGCGCTCGAACTGTTACCGGTGGCCCATTTTGCCAGCGAGCCGCGTTTGCAACGGCTGGGGCTAAGCAACTATTGGGGTTACAACCCGCTGGCGTTGTTTGCGCTGCATCCGGCGTATGCCAGCGACCCGCAACAGGCGATCAACGAATTTCGCGACGCGGTGAAAGCGCTGCATCAGGCGGGGATCGAGGTGATCCTCGATATTGTGCTCAATCACAGCGCGGAAACCGATCTCGACGGGCCGACCTTCTCCCTGCGCGGAATCGATAACCGTAGCTATTATTGGGTAAGAGAAGACGGTGATTACCATAACTGGACGGGCTGCGGTAACACGCTGAATTTGAGCCAGCCAGGTGTGGTGGAATACGCGCACGCTTGCCTGCGTTACTGGGTTGAGACGTTCCATATTGACGGTTTTCGGTTTGACCTGGCGTCGATTCTTGGGCGCACGCCGGCATTCAGCCAGCAGGCGGCGTTATTTACGGTGATGCAAAACGATCCGCTGCTGCGCGATGTGAAACTGATCGCCGAGCCGTGGGATATCGGGCCTGGCGGTTACCAGGTGGGCAATTTCCCCGCGCCGTTTGCCGAGTGGAACGATCATTTCCGCGACGCCACGCGGCGCTTCTGGCTTGAACAGTCGCTGCCGCTTGGGGAATTCGCCGGGCGTTTTGCCGCCTCCAGCGATGTGTTTAAACGCGAAGGCCGTTTACCGTCGGCATCGATCAACCTGATCACCGCCCACGACGGCTTTACGTTGCGGGATTGCGTGTGCTTCAACCACAAACATAACCAGGCGAACGGCGAAGATAACCGCGACGGCACCGACAACAACCACAGTTTTAATCACGGGTTCGAAGGGTTGGGCGGCAGCCTTGATGTCTCTGAGCGGCGACGGGTAAGCCAGCACGCTCTGTTGACCACGCTGCTGCTGTCGCAAGGTACGCCAATGTTGCTGGCGGGCGATGAACATGGCCATAGCCAGCACGGCAACAACAACGCCTACTGTCAGGATAACGCCCTGACCTGGCTGGACTGGACGCAGGCGGACCGGGGACTGATGGCCTTTACCGCCGCGCTGATCCATCTGCGCAAGCGCATTCCCGCGCTCACGCGTGATGCGTGGTGGGAAGAGGGCGACGGCAACGTTGCCTGGCTCAATAAAGAAGGGCGGTTGTTAACGCCGTACGAGTGGCAAAACGGGGTTCATCGCTTGCAAATCCTGTTATCGGATAGCGTGTTAATAACGCTGAATGCCACGGCTGAAGTTGCAGAAATTGTATTACCCGCAGGAGAGTGGTGCGCCATTGCGCCCTTTGCCGGAGAAGACAATCCGGTCGTGATAACTGTCTGGCATGGGCCTGCGCATGGTGTGTGCGTATTTCAGCGGTTATAAAAACGGAGTCTGTCATGGTGAGATTAGATAAGAACGACCCTACAATGTTAGCGCGCCAGCTGCCGTTAAAATCCGTCGCCCTGATCCTGGCGGGCGGTCGTGGAACGCGTCTCAAAGATTTAACCAAAAAACGCGCGAAACCCGCGGTGCACTTCGGCGGCAAATTCCGCATCATCGACTTTGCCCTGTCCAACTGCATCAATTCCGGTATTCGCCGTATCGGCGTTATCACGCAATACCAATCACACACGCTGATACAGCATATTCAACGCGGCTGGTCCTTTTTCAATAATGAGATGAACGAGTTCGTTGATTTATTGCCTGCCCAGCAGCGCGTACATGGTGAGAATTGGTATCGCGGCACCGCCGATGCGGTGACCCAGAACCTGGATATTATTCGCCGCTATCGCGCTGAATACATCGTGATTCTGGCG
Source organism: Kosakonia sp. BYX6 (assembly GCF_038449125.1). NCBI lineage: Bacteria > Pseudomonadati > Pseudomonadota > Gammaproteobacteria > Enterobacterales > Enterobacteriaceae > Kosakonia > Kosakonia calanthes. The sequence goes on from NZ_CP151800.1 coordinate 390,357, forward strand.
GGCGACCACATCTACAAACAGGATTACTCGCGCATGCTGCTCGACCACGTCGAGAAAGGCGCGCAATGCACGGTGGCCTGTTTACCAGTGCCGGTACACGAAGCCACGGCCTTTGGCGTGATGGCCGTTGACGAGCATGACAAAGTGATCGACTTCGTGGAGAAACCCGCCAATCCCCCTTGTATGCCGAACGACGACACGAAAGCGCTCGCCAGTATGGGGATCTATATTTTCGATGCGCAATACCTGTACGACTTGCTGGAGGAGGACGATAAAAACGAAAACTCCAGCCACGATTTCGGCAAAGACATTCTGCCGAAAATCGTCAAAGCAGGGATGGCTTATGCCCACCCTTTCCCGTTGTCCTGCGTGCAATCCGACCCGAATTCCGAGCCGTACTGGCGCGATGTCGGCACGCTGGAAGCCTACTGGAAAACCAACCTTGATTTAGCCTCCGTGATGCCAGAACTGGACATGTATGATCAAAACTGGCCTATCCGTACCTATAATCAATCTCTGCCACCGGCGAAATTCGTTCAGGACCGATCGGGTAGCCATGGCATGACGTTGAACTCGCTGGTTTCCGGCGGCTGCGTTATTTCAGGATCGGTTGTCGTGCAGTCGGTGCTGTTCTCCCGCGTACGCGTCAACTCGTTTTGCAATATCGACTCGGCAGTGCTGCTACCCGATGTGTGGGTCGGCCGCTCTTGTCGCTTGCGCCGCTGCATTATCGACAGAGCCTGCGAGATACCGGAAGGCACGGTCATTGGCGAAAACGCAGAAGAAGACGCGCGGCGCTTCTACCGATCGGAAGAAGGCATTGTGCTGGTGACGCGTGAAATGTTGCGCAAATTACAAGGCTGAAAGCATCACTTACAACCTTGCGCGGAAGGGGTCCGCGTGCTGTTTTTCCGCTCATGGCGCGTAGCCCGGCGGCTTTGAACAGGAGCGACAATGCAGGTTTTACATGTATGTTCTGAGATGTTTCCGTTGCTGAAGACCGGTGGTCTGGCGGATGTCATTGGCGCGTTGCCTGCGGCACAAATTGCCGGTGGAGTTGATACGCGCGTTTTGCTGCCTGCGTTTCCGGACATTCGTCGTGGTGTCACCGACGCACAGGTTGTCACCCGGCGCGAGACGTTTGCCGGGCGGATTTCGCTGCTGTTCGGGCATTTCAACGGGGTGGGGATTTACATGATCGATGCGCCGCATTTGTACGAGCGCCCCGGTAGCCCTTACCACGATACGAACCAGTTTGCGTATGTCGACAACGTGCTGCGTTTTGCACTGCTCGGCTGGGTCGGCAGCGAGATGGCGAGCGGTCTGGATCCGTTCTGGCACCCGGATATCGTCCATGCGCACGACTGGCATGCCGGTCTGGTGCCGGCGTATCTCGCCGCAAAAGGACGCCCGGCGAAATCGGTGTTCACGGTGCATAACCTGGCGTATCAGGGCATGTTTTATGCGCATCATATGAATGACATCGCGCTGCCATGGTCGTTCTTTAACATGCACGGGCTGGAGTTCAACGGACAGATTTCGTTTCTCAAAGCCGGGCTGTATTACGCGGACCATATCACCGCTGTCAGCCCGACTTACGCGCGGGAAATCACCGAGCCGCAGTTCGCCTACGGTATGGAAGGCCTGCTGCGCCAGCGCCAACAGGAAGGCCGTTTGAGCGGCATTCTGAACGGCGTGGACGAGAAGATTTGGGATCCGGCGACGGACTTGCTCTTAGGCGCGCGCTACACCCGCGACACGCTGGAAGAGAAGGCGGAAAACAAACGCCAATTGCAAATCGCCATGGGGCTGAAGGTTAACGATAAAGTGCCGGTGTTTGCGGTGGTTAGCCGACTGACCAGCCAGAAAGGGCTGGATCTGGTATTGGAAGCGTTGCCCGGTTTGCTGGAACAGGGCGGGCAACTGGCGCTGCTTGGCGCGGGCGATCCGGTATTGCAGGAAGGTTTTCTCGCCGCCGCCGCCGAACACCCAGGCCAGGTTGGCGTGCAGATTGGGTATCACGAGGCGTTCTCCCACCGCATTATGGGCGGTGCGGATGTGATTCTGGTGCCGAGCCGTTTTGAGCCATGCGGGTTAACGCAGCTTTACGGTTTGAAGTACGGCACTTTGCCGTTGGTGCGTCGAACCGGCGGGTTAGCCGATACGGTTGCCGACAGTTCGCTGGAGAATCTGGCAGACGGTGTCGCCAGCGGTTTTGTCTTTGAAGACAGTAATGCCTGGTCACTGCTTCGCGCGATCCGGCGTGCTTTCGTATTGTGGTCTCGTCCTTCGCTGTGGCGTTTTGTGCAACGCCAGGCGATGGCAATGGATTTTAGCTGGCAGGTCGCAGCGCAGTCTTACCGCGATCTTTACTTTCGGTTGAAATAGTTTTCCAGGAATCACGCATATGAATGCTCCGTTTACTTATGCTTCACCCACGTTAAGTGTTGAGGCATTAAAACATTCGATTGCCTACAAACTGATGTTCACAATCGGTAAAGATCCGGCTATCGCCAATAAGCATGAATGGTTGAACGCCACGTTGTTCGCCGTTCGCGATCGTCTGGTGGAGCGCTGGCTGCGTTCTACTCGCGCGCAACTCTCCCAGGAAGTACGCCAGGTTTACTACCTGTCGATGGAGTTTTTGATTGGCCGTACCCTCTCAAACGCATTGTTGTCGCTCGGTATTTATGACGATGTGAAAAATGCGCTGGATGAGATGGGGCTGGATCTTGAAGAGCTGATTGATGAGGAAAACGACCCAGGGCTGGGTAACGGCGGGCTTGGGCGACTGGCGGCTTGTTTTCTTGATTCGCTGGCGACGCTCGGGCTACCGGGCCGTGGCTACGGGATTCGTTACGACTACGGTATGTTTAAACAGAACATTGTCGACGGTCGGCAGAAAGAGTCCCCGGATTACTGGCTGGAGTACGGCAACCCGTGGGAATTCAAACGCCACAACACGCGTTACAAAGTGCGCTTCGGCGGGCGAATTCAGCAAGAGGGCAGAAAGAGCCGCTGGATCGAAACCGAAGAGATCCTCGCGGTGGCTTACGATCAGATTATCCCCGGTTATGACACCAACGCGACCAATACGCTGCGCTTGTGGAATGCGCAGGCCAGTAGCGAAATCAATCTCGGTAAATTTAACCAGGGCGATTACTTCGCGGCGGTGGAAGACAAAAATCATTCAGAGAACGTTTCGCGCGTGCTCTACCCGGATGATTCCACCTATTCCGGGCGCGAATTACGCCTGCGTCAGGAGTACTTCCTTGTCTCGGCAACGGTGCAGGATATCCTGAGCCGCCATTTCCAATTGCACCAGACTTACAGCAACCTGGCGGACAAAATCGCCATTCACCTCAACGACACCCACCCGGTGTTATCGATCCCGGAACTGATGCGCTTGCTGATTGATGAGCATAAGTTTTCGTGGGATGAGGCGTTTGAAGTGACCTGCCAGGTGTTCTCGTACACCAACCATACGTTGATGAGCGAAGCGCTGGAGACCTGGCCGGTTGAGATGCTGGGTAAAATTTTGCCACGCCATCTGCAAATCATCTTTGAGATTAATGATTACTTCCTGAAAACCTTGCAGGAGCAGAACCCTAACGATATCGATCTGCTTAGCCGCGCGTCGATTATTGATGAGTCCAGCGGTCGCCGCGTGCGCATGGCGTGGCTGGCGGTGGTGGTCAGCCACAAAGTGAATGGCGTGTCGGAGTTGCACTCCAACTTGATGGTGCAGTCGCTGTTCGCGGACTTCGCGGCCATCTTCCCGATGCGTTTTCTCAATGTCACCAACGGCGTGACGCCGCGACGCTGGCTGGCGCTGGCGAACCCGTCGCTTTCGGATGTGCTGGATGAAAATATTGGTCGCACCTGGCGCACCGATCTCAGCCAGCTAAGCGAGCTGGAGCAGCATCTCGATTTCCCGACGGTGAACCAGGCGGTGCGTCATGCCAAGCTGGAGAACAAAAAACGGCTGGCGATTGTGATTGCCCAACAGCTCGGCGTGGTGGTGAACCCGAAAGCGCTGTTCGATGTGCAGATCAAACGCATTCACGAATATAAACGCCAGTTGATGAACGTGTTGCACGTCATCACGCGGTATAACCGCATTAAAGCCGACCCGACAGCGGAGTGGGTGCCGCGCGTCAATATTTTCGCCGGAAAAGCCGCCTCGGCCTATTACATGGCGAAGCACATTATTCACCTGATCAACGACGTTGCCCATGTGATCAATAACGATCCGCAGATTGGCGACAAGCTGAAAGTGGTGTTTATCCCGAACTACAGTGTTAGCCTGGCGCAGATAATTATCCCGGCGGCGGATCTCTCTGAGCAGATTTCGCTGGCGGGTACTGAGGCGTCTGGCACCAGTAATATGAAATTCGCGCTTAACGGTGCGTTGACCATCGGCACGCTGGATGGCGCAAACGTCGAGATGCTGGAGCATGTGGGGGAAGAGAATATCTTTATCTTTGGTAATACGGCGGATGAGGTGGAGGCGTTGCGTCGTCAGGGCTATAAACCGCGCGAGTATTATGAAAAAGATGAGGAGTTGCACCAGGTGTTAACGCAAATCGCCACCGGGTTGTTCAGCCCGCAGGAGCCCGGACGTTACCGCGATTTGGTGGATTCGTTGATTAACTTTGGTGACCACTATCAGGTGCTGGCGGATTTCCGCAGCTATGTTGACTGCCAGGACAAAGTGGACGCGCTTTATCGCCACCCGGAAGAGTGGACGACCAAAGCGATGCGCAATATCGCCAATATGGGGTATTTCTCATCCGACCGAACGATTCAGGAGTACGCCGAACATATCTGGAATATCAACCCAGTTCGGCTGTAGCGGTATTCGCCGGATGGCGCTAAGCGCTTATCCGGCCTACAAGCCGTTCATATATTTGTAGGTTGTAGGCCGGATAAGGCGGAAGCCGCCATCCGGCAAAACGCCCGGTGGCGCTGCGCTTACCGGGCCTACAAAATCCTTCGGCCGATAATGCGAAACAACTATTACGATGCCAGCGACAATTCCGCTTTGCTGTGGCGCGTCAACCACTGCGCCACGCGCGATTGCTCTTCGGCGTTCAGCCACATCCCGAGTTTGGTACGGCGCCAAATCGCGTCATCCAGGCGACGCACCCATTCGTGCTCAACCAGGTAACGCAGCTCGGCTTCGTACAACTCATGACCAAAATGCTCGCCCAAATCCTCAAGGCTGCTGGCATTCGCCAGAATCAACTCGCTGTTGCTGCCATAAGTGCGGGTGTAATGGCGCGCCATTGATTCGCTGATAAACGGATAGGTACGACGCAGCTTCGCGGCGTAATCATCGCGATCGCCTGTGATATCGCCACCCGGCAACACACACTCTTTCGTCCACGCCGCACCGATGCCTTTGTAATACGGCGTCAGTTTTTCCAGCGCGTGCTCAGCCAGTTTACGGTAAGTGGTTAATTTCCCGCCGAACACCGACAACAGCGGCGCTTTGCCGTTTTCATCGTGAATATCCAGCGTGTAATCACGGGTGATCGCCTGCGGAGAATCGGATTCGTCATCGCACAGCGGGCGCACACCGGAGTAAGTCCAGGCGATATCATCGCGGGTCAGCTGTTTCTTGAAGTGCCCGTTGTAGACTTTCAGCAGGTAGTTAATCTCGTTTTCGTCAATCTCGACATGCTTCGGATCGCCGTGATACTCCACATCAGTGGTACCAATAATGGAAAACTCATCCATCCACGGAATCACGAACACGATACGCTTATCTTCGTTTTGCAGAATATAAGCCTGCTTTTGCGCATGCGCGCGCGGCACCACAATATGGCTGCCTTTGATCAGGCGAATGCCGTACGGCGACGGCAAATGCATGCCGTCATCGAAGAACTCTTTCACCCACGGGCCGGTGGCGTTCACCAGACCGCGCGCCTGCCAGCTAAATTTTTCGCCGGTGTCGATATCTTCCGCTTCAACAATCCACAAGCCATTTTCACGGCGGGCGCTGGTGGCGCGCGTGCGGGTTAACACTTTCCCGCCTTTACGCTCAACCATTTGCGCATTCGCCAGCACCAGACGCGCATCGTCGACCCAGCAGTCGGAATATTCGAAACCGCGCACGATTTCCGGTTTCAACACCGACTCTGAGCCAAAACGCAAACTTTTAGAGGCCGGTAAACTGGTGCGTTTACCCAAGTGATCGTACATAAACAGACCAATGCGGATCATCCATGCCGGGCGCAAATGCGGGCGATGCGGCAGGCGAAAACGCATCGGGAAGGCAATGTGCGGCGCCATTTTCAGCAGCACTTCACGCTCGGCGAGCGCTTCGCTAACCAGGCGAAATTCATAGTGTTCCAGGTAGCGCAGGCCACCGTGAATCAATTTGGAGCTATTACTGGATGTCGCGCACGCGAGGTCCTGTGCTTCCAGCATCAGCACAGATAAACCACGCCCTGCGGCGTCAACCGCGATACCGGCACCATTAATGCCCCCGCCTATCACAATCAGATCTTTGGTTTCCATGCTTTCCTCACGCACTTTCGTAAAAGCTCAAAAATGTTCGATATCGCTCATAATAGCAAAGGAACGCGCTTTTGGTAACATCAAAAAAACAATTTAGAGTGATATGCATAACATAATGGCGTTTCACTGCCGTCACGACGTACACTTGTCGGCAGAATTGCCCTTACCCGTATTAATAAAGAGAACGCCATGGATCACTTTGAGTGCATTAACGTAGAAGAAACCCATCAGAAATTGCATCAGCAGCAGGCCGTGCTGGTGGATATTCGCGATCCGCAAAGCTTCGCGATGGGCCATACGCCGGGCGCGTTTCATTTAACCAACGACACGCTGGGCGCGTTTATGCGCGATAACGATTTCGACAAACCGGTGATGGTGATGTGCTATCACGGCAACAGCAGTAAAGGTGCCGCGCAATATCTGCTGCAACAGGGTTACGACCAGGTTTACAGCGTCGATGGCGGCTTCGATGCGTGGCATCGCCATTTCCCGGCGGAAGTGGCGCACGGCACACTTTAGGCAGAGCGCCTGTCTCCGTTATACTGTCCCTCTTTGTATGGATTAAGCGACGCCTGTCATGATGATGATTACCTCTTTTGCTAACCCCCGCGTCGCCCAGGCGTTTGTCGATTATATGCAAACTCAGGGCGTTATCCTGACCATTCAACATCATGAACAAAGCGACATCTGGCTGGCAGATGACAGCCAGATCGACCGCGTGCGCAGCGAATTAGCGCGCTTTATGGAAAACCCTGCTGACCCGCGTTACTTCGCGGCAAGCTGGCAATCCGGGCAAACCGACAGCGGCCTGCAATATCGCCGTTTTCCGTTAATGGCGGCCGTGCGCGAACGCGGTGGGCCGTTAACGTTGTTGATGGCCGCGCTGTGCATCTTTGTGTTTGTGGTGATGAGCGTTATCGGCGATCAAACCGTGATGGCCTGGCTTGCCTGGCCGTGGGACGCCAGTGTGCAGTTCGAAGTCTGGCGTTACTTCACACATGCGGTAATGCATTTTTCGCTGGTGCATATTATCTTCAACCTTTTCTGGTGGTGGTATCTTGGCGGCGCGGTTGAAAAGCGGCTCGGCACCGGCAAACTGGTGGTGATTACGCTTATCAGCGCGTTGTTAAGTGGTTTTGTGCAGCACAAACTTACCGGCCCCTGGTTCGGCGGCTTATCCGGCGTGGTTTACGCGCTGATTGGTTATGTCTGGTTGCGCGGTGTGCGCGATCCTGAGCCGCAAGTCGCGTTACCGAATGGGCTGTTTATCTTTACGGTGTTGTTGATGGTGGCGGAATGGTTCGGCTTGACCGGCTTCGCCATTGCCAACGGCGCGCATACGGCAGGGCTGGTGATTGGCCTGGCGATGGCGCTGGTGGATACGCAGAATGTGCGAAAACGAACATAATTTTCCAGGGATAATTCATGAAACAAACACAGCGTCATGACGCGATTATTGAACTGGTTAAACAACAGGGATATGTCAGTACCGAAGAGCTGGTCGAACAATTTTCCGTTAGCCCGCAGACTATTCGTCGCGATCTGAATGATCTGGCGGATCAGAACAAAATTTTACGTCACCACGGCGGCGCAGCGTTGCCGTCCAGCTCGGAGAACACCTCCTGGCACGATCGTAAATCGACACTGACGGTGGAAAAAGAGCGCATTGCCCGCAAAGTCGCGGAGCAAATCCCCAATGGCGCTACGCTGTTTATTGATATCGGCACCACGCCGGAAGCGGTCGCCCACGCGCTGCTCAACCACAGCGATTTGCGCATCGTCACCAACAACCTGAACGTCGCGAACACCTTAATGAAGAAAGTGGATTTTCGCGTCATTCTGGCGGGCGGCGAATTACGCAGTCGCGACGGCGGAATTGTCGGCGAAGCGACCCTCGATTTTATCTCTCAGTTCCGCCTTGATTTTGGCATTCTCGGCATCAGCGGCATCGACGCCGATGGTTCGCTGCTGGAGTTTGACTACCACGAAGTGCGCACCAAGCGCGCGATCATTGAAAACTCGCGTCACGTGATGCTGGTGGTGGATCACTCGAAGTTTGGCCGTAACGCGATGGTGAACATGGGCAGCATTGGCCTGGTTGACGCGGTGTATACCGACATCATGCCGCCCGTCGGGGTGATGCAGGTGATCACCAGTAACAATGTGCACCTGGAGCTGTGTTAAGCGGCAATCACACGCCGTAGCCCATGATTTTCAACAACTGCTGCGCATGCTGTACCGCATCCTGGCGATGGGCAACGCCGAGTTTCTGATACAGGTTGCGGATATGCGTTTTGATGGTCGTCGCCGCGACGGCCAGCTCCCCGGCGATCTGTTCATTGCTGTAGCCGGAATAGATAAGCCCCAACACCTGCCACTCGCGCTGCGTCAGCGGGCTGGTGCGAATCAGTTCCGGTACTTCAGGGTTCGCCAGCAGCCGTTCGACAAAGTTCTCATCAAAATGGGCAAACTTGTGGCGATGATGCTGGTTAATGTCGCGCAGAATGCGCTGCGCGCGGTGCTGATCCAGTTCTGGCAGCGTGTTGAGCTGAATAAGCTGGCGCAACTGTTGCGCCATCGGTTCGCCTTCAATCACAAAATGGCTGATAAACCCGGTGCGGTTGGCAAGCTGTAACGCTTCGAGCAGCACGCGCTGAGCGTCGTTCTTGCGCCCGGCGTGCCAGTAAAGTTGGTTCAACAGCAACAGGTTGCGGTTAATATCGCTCATTAAACGCAGGCCGCGCGCATTCTCATTTAACTCTTCCAGCACCATTTCCGCCGGGTCGAACTCGCCCAGCAGGATTTGCGCGCGGGCAATATTCCGCCACTGGCTTTGCAGGAAGTGGTTGTTCGCGAACTCCGGTTTCGGCGTCTGGCGCAGCCATTGCGCGGCGGCGGTTTTATCACCGGTCATTTGCCAGTAGATCACCCGCACTTTATCGGCATTCGACACCCAATCGCTGTGATATTGGCCATTACCCAGCAGGTTTTCCAGGCGATGCAGATGGCTACGGGCGTTATCCAAATCCCCACGCGCCAGCGAAACTTGCACCACCAACGCCAGGCATTGCAACTGCTGTTGCGGCTGAAGGGCGGCTAACACATCCATACCCTGGCGTGCCGCCGCTTCGGACTCGTCCAGCCGCGCCCACGCCCACAGTAACTGCGCACGGATACGCAATAAAAATTCATGCATCGGCAACTGCTCAAGATGCTGCTCACGGATAAGCACAAACGCTTTTTCCTGCATCTCCCACGCCGCTTGTAAAAAGCCTTGAGCAAACAGAATTTCGCTCTGCTGGATCAGGCTCCACAGCGCGTAATGCCAGACATCATGGCGACGCGCCATCTGTTCGGTTTGTTGCATGACCGCCAGCGAATTCGCCAGCTCACCTTTGCAGTGCAGCACTTCGCCATGCACCGAGGTGGCGACAATGCGGCTGTAATAATTCGCCAGCGGCAACTCGTCCAGCGCCACCATCGCCAGCCGCTCGGCTTCCGCCGGATCGCCATCGTTAATCGCCACCTGGGCGCGCAGGGCATTAAAATCGCCGTGCAAAGAGGCGTCCATTTGCGTGGTCATCTCCTGCTCAGCGCGCGCCAGCAGCGTGTTCACCTCGCTGTAGCGATGCTGGCTTTGCATCAGCCAGGCTTGCAACAGCACCAGACGCGGGTTTTCCAGCAGGCTTTCCCACGGCAGCGCTTTGAGGGACTCTTCCAGCACGCTCAGTTCGCTGTGGTTAAACAGCCCCCAGGCATGATGCAGTAAAATATCGCGCAGCATATTGCCGTCGCCCGCCGCCAAAGCGTGATGAATCGCTTCGCTCGGGAAACCTTGCGCCATCCAGCTTTCCGCCGCCGCGCGGTGAATATCTGGAAGTTCAGTAGCCAGTTCCCACTGGCAGCGCTGGCGCAGAAAGTTGCCGAACAGCGGGTGGTAGCTAAACCATTCGCCGGAGTCGTCCATCCGTTGCAGGAACAGACCCTGGCGTTCAATCTCTTCGAGGCGCATTTGCCCGTTCTCTTCGCCGGTCACGCGGACAATCAGTGCGTCATTCATCGAACGCAACAGCGCGCTTTTCAGCAAGAACTGACGAGTGTTGATATCGATATTATCCAGCACTTCATCGACCAGATAATCCGAGAGATGGCTGGCGTTAATCCCCGCCAGGCGACGTGCGGACTGATGCGGCGCGCTGTGGTTTTGCCGGGCGGAAAGGGCGATAAGTTGCAACGCCGTCGCCCAGCCGGCGACATCGTCGCACAGGCGGCTGCTCTCCGCCGCTTCGATGGGCGAGTTAAGGCGGCAATCGAAAAACTGTTTGGCTTCCTGGTGGGTAAAGGCCAATTGATGGCTGCCCACTTCCAGCAACTGCTCGCGCACGCGCAAATTGGCGATGCCTAATTGCGGCAAGTTGCGGGAAAGCACAATCAGGGTGAGGTTTTCTGGCTGATGGCGCAGAAAAAAGCGCATCGCGTCGTGAATAACGGGGTTAGTGACCAGGTGGTAATCATCAATCACCAGGTACAGAGGGCGCTGCCATTCGGTCAGTTCGACAAAGAGCTGTGAAAAGAGCGAAGCCAGGCTGGCGTACTGGCGTTTTTGCGCCATCACCTCACTGCTCACGCAATGGCTGCCCGTCGCTTGCTGAACCGCAGCGATAAAGTAACTGGCAAAGCGTTCCGGCTGGTTATCGCCTTCATCAAGGGAGAACCAACCCACGTCATTTTTACCGGCTGCCCATTGCGAGATAAGCGTCGTTTTGCCATAGCCCGCAGGGCTGGTTACCAGTGCAAGCCGATAATTGTTGGCACCGGAAAGTTTAGCCAGTAGACGTTCACGCACCACCGTATGGTCGAGACGAACCGGACGACTTAATTTAGACGGAATCAACATGGTTATCACTTCACTGTGAGAAAAACTGAGATGCGATTTTTTTTGCGCTTCGTAATTAATACTAATAAAGTCGGTCAGATGAAGAAATATTGCAAGTTATGTCCGAATCTGACGATTGTGAATTTGCACTATGTCACATTTCTCATTTCACGAATAAATAAAGACCACAAATGGCAAAGGCAGGGATGGCGGGCTACGCGGCGCAGGCGTGATAATAACTCATGCAACAGTAAGGGTATTTAACAGTTATTAATTAATTACGCTTGTTAAATCGCACAAATAGTGAAAGGCGATTTATCTTAAGCACACAAATATTATTTCTCCCCTATTCTTCGCATTACGAAAAAGAATTTTCTGTGGAACGTCATTTCATTTCTCTCTCGTGATATCGGAAAAAAACGCTACCTTTAAGTGGCAGCGATCACACTTTTTCGCTCATCCCCGCTGCTCCTCCCCGGCTAATCCCCGGCAGGATGAGGAAGTCATACACTGAGCCAGGCACACTAGCGCAAACGTCGATTTACTTCATTACAGGACCCGGATTCTTTATGTCAAAGCCCACGTTTGATAAAGCGCAATTTGAAGCGGCCCTCACGCGCCAGTGGCAGCGTTTGGGGGTTCAGGCTGCAACGGAAATGACAACTCGCCAAAGGTGGCAGGCAGTAAGCGGCGCACTGGCGGAACTGCTGGTTGCGCAGCCCGCGCCGAAAGCGGCCAAAAAACAGCGTCATGTTAACTACATTTCGATGGAATTTTTGATTGGCCGTTTAACCGGCAACAACCTGTTGAACCTTGGCTGGTATCAGGACGTGGGCGATGTGCTGAAAGCGCACGACATCAATTTGACCGACCTGCTGGAAGAGGAGATCGATCCGGCGCTCGGCAACGGCGGTCTGGGTCGCCTGGCGGCCTGTTTCCTTGATTCGATGGCGACCGTTGGACAGCCCGCCACCGGTTACGGTCTGAACTACCAATACGGTTTATTCCGCCAGTCCTTTGTCGACGGGCATCAGCATGAAGCGCCGGATGACTGGCATCGTCGCAGCTACCCGTGGTTTCGCCACAACGAACAGTTAGATGTGCAGGTCGGCATTGGCGGCAAAGTGAGTAAAGAGGGACACTGGCAACCGGCATTTACGCTGGTTGGCGAGGCCTGGGATTTGCCGGTCATTGGCTACCGTAACGGTGTGACGCAGCCGCTGCGTTTATGGCAGGCGACCCATGCGCATCCTTTCAACCTGACCAAGTTCAACGACGGGGATTTCCTGCGCGCCGAGCAAACCGGCATTGATGCGGAAAAACTCACCAAAGTGCTCTATCCGAACGACAACCATCAGGCCGGGAAAAAGCTGCGTCTGATGCAGCAATATTTCCAGTGCGCCTGTTCGGTGGCCGATATTCTGCGTCGCCATCACCTGGCGGGGCGCAAACTGGCGGAGTTGCCGGATTACGAAGTGATCCAGCTTAACGACACGCACCCAACCATCGCCATTCCTGAACTGCTGCGCGTGCTGCTCGATGAACATCAAATGCGTTGGGATGACGCCTGGGCGATTACCAGCCGTACGTTTGCGTACACCAACCATACGCTGATGCCGGAAGCGCTGGAGCGTTGGGACGAATCGCTGGTCAAAGCGCTGTTGCCGCGCCATTTGCAAATCATCAAGCGCATTAACGACATCTTTAAAGTGCAAGTGGAGCAAACCTGGCCGGGCGATAAAGAGGTGTGGGCGAAACTGGCAGTGGTGCATCACAAACAGGTGCGCATGGCGAACCTGTGCGTGGTCGGCGGTTTTGCGGTCAACGGCGTTGCCGCCCTGCACTCAGATCTGGTGGTAAAAGATCTGTTCCCGGAATATCACCAACTGTGGCCGGGCAAATTCCATAACGTCACCAACGGCATTACGCCGCGCCGCTGGATCAAACAGTGCAACCCGCTGCTGGCCGCGCTGCTTGATAAGACGCTGAAAAAAGAGTGGGCCAACGATCTCGACCAGTTAATCAACCTTGAGAAATACGCCGATGATGCGGCGTTTCGCCAACAATATCGCGACATTAAACAGCAGAACAAAGTACGCCTGGCCGCGTTTGTGAAAGCGCGTACCGGCATTGAAATTAACCCGCAGGCGCTGTTTGACATCCAAATCAAACGCCTGCACGAGTACAAACGCCAGCATCTGGGTTTGCTGCACATCATCGCGCTGTATAAAGAAATCCGCGAAAACCCACAGGCCAACCGCGTACCGCGCGTGTTCCTGTTCGGGGCGAAAGCCGCGCCAGGGTACTACCTGGCGAAAAATATTATTTATGCGATCAACAAAGTGGCAGAGGTGATCAACAACGATGCGACGATTGGCGACCAACTGAAAGTGGTGTTCTTGCCGGATTACTGCGTGTCAGCGGCGGAAAAACTGATCCCGGCGGCGGATATCTCTGAACAAATTTCGACGGCGGGCAAAGAAGCCTCGGGCACCGGCAATATGAAACTGGCGCTCAATGGCGCGCTGACGGTCGGTACGCTGGACGGCGCCAACGTTGAAATCGCAGAACAGGTGGGCGAGGAGAATATCTTTATCTTCGGCCACACGGTCGAGCAGGTGAAAGCGTTGAAAGCCAAAGGCTACGACCCGGTGAAATGGCGCAAAAAAGACAAGCAGCTGGATGGGGTGCTGAAAGAGCTGGAGAGCGGCAAATACAGCGACGGCGACAAACACGCATTCGACCAGATGCTGCACAGCATCGGCAAACAGGGCGGCGATCCGTACCTGGTGCTGGCGGATTTCGCCGCCTATGTGGACGCGCAAAAACGGGTGGATGTGTTGTATCGCGACCAGGACGCCTGGACCCGCGCGGCGATTTTGAATACCGCCCGCTGCGGCATGTTTAGCTCCGATCGCGCGATCCGCGATTATCAAACCCGAATCTGGCAGGCAAAACGTTAAGGAAGCGCGATGCAGAGTAAACGTCTGGAGCAGGCCGCGCTGGCGGCGGGGATCAGCCCGAACTACATCAATGCGCACGGTAAACCGCAGTCCATCACCGCGCAAACCCGGCAGCGTTTGCTGGACGCGATGCACCCTGTAACGAGCAAAACATCACCTGTGCCAACGGTGCAGGTGTTTATTCATGGCAAAAAAAAGCCATTACCGGTTACCGGGAAAGGGGATTTCCACTGGCAACTGACCACCGAGGCGGGCAAACAGCACCAGGGCGACGTCAGCGGTGGAACCCACATTGCACTGCCGACCGGGCTGGCGCTGGGCTACCACACTTTGACGCTCACGCAAAAAAACCAGCACTGGCAGTGCCGGGTGATTATCGCCCCGGCGCGTTGTTACGAACCGCAGGCGCTGCGCGAGGGCAAAAAGTTGTGGGGCGCGTGCGTGCAGCTTTATACCCTGCGCTCAGAAGCTAACTGGGGCATCGGCGATTTTGGCGATCTGAAAGCGATGCTTGGCGAGGTGGCAAACCGCGGTGGCGCGTTTATCGGCCTCAACCCTATTCATGCGCTCTACCCGGCGAACCCGGAGAGCGCCAGCCCTTACAGCCCGTCATCCCGCCGTTGGTTGAATATCATTTATATCGATGTCAACGCGGTGGCGGATTTTCGCGACAGCGACGCGGCGCAGGCGTGGTGGCAACTGCCAACTACCCAGCAAACATTGCGCGCCGCGCGAGACAGCGAGTGGGTGGATTACTCGACGGTAACGGCGCTGAAACTGGCGGCGTTACGTATGGCCTGGCAGCGCTTTAGCCAGCGCGGCGAGGAGGATGAACAAGCCTGCGCTTTCCGCGCCTTTGTGCAGCAGGAAGGTGAGAGCCTGTACTGGCAAGCGGCGTTTGATGCGTTACATGCAAGCCAGGTCAAAGAAGATGAATTGCGCTGGGGCTGGCCGGTGTGGCCGGAAGGGTATCAGTCCATCGACAGCCCGCAGGTCAACACTTTTTGCCAGCAACATGCCGATGAGGTGGATTTCTACCTTTGGTTGCAATGGCTGGCGTATACGCAATTTGCCGAGTGCTGGGAAACCAGTCAGGGCTACGCCATGCCGATTGGCTTATATCGCGACCTGGCGGTCGGTGTCGCGGAAGGCGGGGCGGAAACCTGGTGCGATCGCGAACTCTATTGCCTGAAAGCCTCCGTCGGTGCGCCGCCGGATATTCTTGGCCCGCTAGGGCAAAACTGGGGATTGCCGCCGATGGATCCCCACGTCATGCGCGCGCGTGCCTATGCGCCGTTTGTCGACCTGTTACGGGCGAACATGAAAAGCTGCGGCGCGTTGCGTATTGATCATGTGATGTCGATGCTGCGCCTGTGGTGGATCCCTTACGGTGAAACGGCGGATCACGGTGCCTATGTGCAGTATCCGGTGGATGATCTGCTCGCGATTTTGGCGCTGGAAAGCCAGCGTCATCAGTGCATGGTGATTGGCGAAGATTTGGGAACGGTGCCGGTGGAAATCGTCGGTAAGCTGCGCAGCAGCGGCGTCTACTCCTACAAAGTGCTCTATTTCGAAAGCGATCACGAGAAAACCTTCCGTGCGCCGCAAGCTTACCCGGCGCAGTCGATGGCGGTCGCCACCACGCATGACCTTCCGACCCTGCGCGGTTACTGGGAAAGCGGTGATTTAACGCTTGGCAAAACGCTGGGTTTGTACCCGGATGACGTGATTCTGCGTGGGTTATACGCCGATCGCGAGCGGGCGAAACAAGGGCTGCTGGATGCGTTGCATCAGTACGGTTGCCTGCCGCAACGCGCCGGGCATAAGGCGTCGCGCATGCCGATGACGGATGTGCTTAACCGCGGGATGCAGCGGTATATCGCCGACAGCAACAGTGCGCTGCTGGGGTTACAGCCGGAAGATTGGCTGGATATGCCAGGGCCGGTGAATATACCGGGAACCAGTTATCAGTATAAAAACTGGCGGCGTAAACTCGCGGTGTCGCTGGAGAAAATGTTTGCCGACCAGAAGGTCAACAAGCTGATAAAAGATCTCGACCGACGCCGCAAAGCGGCAGGAAAACACTAACAAAAATGCCCGGATAACCGGGCATTTGTTTTTGTAGAACTAACTTGCAGGCCCGGCTCATAGGCCTGATAAGCGAAGCGCCATCAGGCAATCGGTGCCACCGGGCAATATGAAAATCAGACCACCATACCCAGCAGCAAGCAACCTACCAAACCACACACGGAAATAATGGTTTCCAGCGCTGACCAGGAACGCATGGTTTCGCCGATAGTCAGGTTGAAATACTCCTTGAACAGCCAGAAACCTGGATCGTTTACGTGAGAGAAAATCACGCTACCAGAACCCACGGCGATAACCATCAGCTCCGGGCTAACACCGGTGGTGGCAATCAGCGGCGCGGCGATACCGCCTGCGGTAATGGCTGCCACGGTCGCGGAACCGAGCGCAATACGCAGAACGGCCGCGATAGACCAGGCCATAAACAGCGGGGAAAGATTGGTGGAATGCATCATTGAAGCGATGTATTTATCGACGCCGCTATCAACCAAAACCTGCTTGAACGCGCCGCCGCCGCCGATGATCAGCAACATCATGGCGATGATTTTGATCGAGCTGGTCAGGGTGTCATTGATGTCGTCCATGGAACGACCGCGATTCAGGCCGAAGGTAAACACCGCAATCAGCACCGCGATCATCGTTGCCATCACCGGATCGCCGAAGAACTCTGCATACGGCAGTATCGCATGGCCTTTTGGCAGCAGCATTTCCGCGACCGCACGCAGAGCCATCAGGATAACCGGCACCAGAGAAGTCCAGACGCTGACGCCGAAGCTCGGCATCTCTTCTTCGCTGAAGGTCTTAGCGTTGTACAGCCCTTCCGGAATCGGTTTATCAATGCTTTTCAGGAATTGTGCGTAAACCGGGCCGGCGAGGATCACCGTTGGAATCCCGAGCAGCGTACCGTACAGCAGGGTTTTGCCCATATCCGCATGGAAAATGGTCGCAATAGCGGTCGGGCCTGGGTGCGGTGGCAGGAAGCCGTGCGTCACAGAGAGCGCCGCCGCCATCGGTACACCCACATAGAGCAGCGGAATACGCGCGGAAGCAGCAACGGTGAAGACCAGCGGCAGCAACAGCACAAAACCGACTTCATAGAAGAGAGCGAAACCGACAGTAAAACCGGTTAACACAATCGCCCATTGAATATATTTACGACCGAATTTTTCAATAAGTGTGGTGGCGATACGCTGCGCGCCGCCGCAATCCGCCAGCAGCTTGCCGAGCATGGCGCCAAAGCCCATGATCAGCGCAAGGCTTCCCAGCGTTCCGCCAACACCATTTTTGATGGATTTGACAACGGCATCCAGCGGCATGCCCTGCATCATCCCGACGGCGAGCGCCACCAGGATAAGAGCGATAAACCCGTTCAGTTTGAAACGGATCATTAACAACAGTAAGAGGGCAACACCGATAGCGACAATGACTAATGGCATGATTTACCTGGCCTTTAATTTGTTATGGGTAACGTCAGTGTTTCGTGGCAGCCGCCTCCCAATTGGGAACAACGCGCTGCGGCACCGTTACGGCTTACATCCATTGCTCAAAATTGTAGTCGGATGTTTTTTATCTTGTCGGTGCTGGGTGGGATGATACGGGTAACATCCATGAAAAGAGAATCACCCCGTTGATCAAAATGTAAGATCTGAGACCTTCGTCATACTAAGGCAGGGAAATTAATCGTTAACAAAACGGGAGAAATGAGGGAGAGGATACGGGTAACAAGCTGAATGTGGGCGCTGCGTCGCGGTTTGGTTGCTGGATGGCTCCTACCTATGGAGACTTGTAGGCCCGGTAAGCGAAGCGCCACCGGGCAAATCACAGCGCAATGGAAATACTTAGTAGTAGGAGTGCTCGCCGCGCTGGTGCTCGGTAAGATCGCGCACGCCTGCCAGTTCCGGGAACTCGTTCAGCAGTTGCTTCTCAATACCTTCTTTCAGCGTCACATCGACCATCGAACAACCGTTACAGCCGCCGCCAAATTGCAGAATGGCGTAACCTTCTTCGGTGATCTCCATCAGCGTTACGCGGCCGCCATGGCCTGCCAGCTGCGGGTTAATCTGTGATTGCAGCAAATACTCCACGCGCTCCATCAGCGGTGCGTCGTCAGAGACTTTGCGCATTTTGGCGTTCGGCGCTTTCAGCGTCAGCTGAGAGCCAAGTTGGTCGGTAACAAAATCGATTTCCGCATCTTCCAGATACGGCGCGCTCAGCTCATCGACATAGGCAACCAGTTGTTCAAATTTCAGCGCGGTATCGGTGGCTTCAACCGCGTCCGGCGGACAATAAGAGACACCGCATTCAGCGTTTGGCGTGCCTGGGTTAATCACAAATACGCGAATTTGTGTCCCTTCTTCCTGATTTGCCAGCAGTTTGACAAAGTGCGCTTGGGCAGCGTCGGAAATACGGATCATAGCAATGGCCTAATAGTTGACTATTTTACTCGGTTATAATACGCCCATCATCGAGGGTCTACAAGGTTCGACACAGGCACCAAACCTGAACAGTTGCTGCGCCGCTGCGTAAAAGCAGCCGGGTAATCTCTGCAACAGTGCTGCCGGTCGTGACGACATCATCCACAACGACGATATGGAGACCCGCCACCGGCAATTCAAGGTGAAAGGCGTTTTTCAAATTCTGTTTGCGCAACCGCGCGCTGAGATGGTGCTGAATCGGCGTCGCCCGCAGGCGTTTCAACGCTTTGCGCGGGTAGGGGCACTGCAACCAACGCGAGAGAAACTGGCACAACAAATCGCTCTGATTAAACCCTCTTCGCCACTGGCGACGCGAATGCAACGGTACGCTGAGGATCATGTCCGGCGGCGGTTGCACGCTTCTACCCCGCGCGTTTAACACCGCCAACAGCAGCAGTCGCGCCAGCGCCGGTGCGATTTCCGGGCGCGGCAAAAACTTGAACTGATGCACCAGCGAACTGAGCGGTGGCGCATAGCTACTCACCGCTACCAACCGATGCCACGGCGGTGCTTTTTTCAGGCAGCGCCCGCATTGCAAATCATCCCGGGCGGCCGGTAAACCGCACAAAGGGCAAACTTTATCGCGCAGTTGGATGGCGCGCGCGCAGCCGGAACAGATTCCCCAGTGGCTCAGCATCAACGGCATTAAGCATAGCCAGCACAAACCCGGCACTGATAGCATGTTGCACCTCCTTGTGTGAAAGAAGAGAACGATAACTGATGAATGACATCTGGTGGCAAACCAAAGGCGAAGGGAATTCTCATCTTGTGCTGTTGCACGGCTGGGGACTGAATGCCCAAGTCTGGGATTGCATTATTGCGGAACTGAGTACGCAATTTACGCTGCATCTGGTCGATCTGCCGGGGTATGGCAGAAGCACCGGGTTCGGCGCGTTATCATTGCAGCAGATGGCGGACATCGTGTTAGCGCAGGCGCCAAAACAGGCAATTTGGCTGGGTTGGAGCCTCGGTGGCCTGGTCGCGAGCCAGATTGCGTTGCAGGCGCCTGGACGCGTAAATGCGCTGGTTACAGTCGCTTCGTCGCCGTGTTTTAGTGCGCAAGACGATTGGGCGGGCATCAAGCCGGACGTGCTGGCGGGTTTTCAGCAGCAACTGAACGAAGATTTTCAGCGTACCGTAGAGCGTTTTCTGGCGCTGCAAACACTGGGTACGGAAACCGCGCGTCAGGATGCGCGGCAATTAAAAAACGCGGTGTTATCACTGGATATGCCCTCGACAGAGGTGCTGAACAGCGGGTTGGAAATTCTAAAAACCGTGGATTTGCGTGAAGAACTCGGCGCGCTGGCGGTGCCGTTTTTGCGCCTGTATGGCCGCCTCGACGGGCTGGTGCCGCGCAAAATCGTTCCATTGTTAGATGAGAAGTGGCCGGGCAGCGAATCGGTTGTTTTCCCGAAAGCGGCCCATGCACCGTTTATTTCCCATCCCGCCGAGTTTTGTGATGCGCTGGTGGCGTTAAACGCGACGTTATAGCTTTCAACTCAACGTAAAACCCACCATTCACGCAAACAGGCGCTTTTTCCTTCCGGGCACTGCTTACAGCTTCCGGTTAAACAACCGGTCGCTTCTTGTTGGATGCGCACAGCTTTGCCCATCGCTTCCATGCGATCGAGCATGGCATCAATCATCGCTTTAGGTGTTTGCAGGGCGACACTGAGCTGGCTGGCCTCCATGCGCCCCTGCAATGCCAATAAATCACGAACCTCAATTAACGATGCCATTAGCCTGATCCTCAGTGACAGTCGCCCGCAGGGCTGTCGCAGCAGCTGGCGACGGTTTTACGCATTGCCAGCAAATTCACATCAACCCGGCTTCTGGCGCGGCGAAGCAGGCCAATCACCACCACGTTAAACAGCACAACCGCCAGAATGCAGGTCAGGCTGTAAATCGGATGCTGGCTGAAGGTCGCGGTTTGATAAAACAGCGTGGAGAGCGAGTAAGCGATATTCAGCCCCCACAGCACCGAAAAGCCCATCCAGCCCCGGCTGGATTCGCGGGCGATTGCGCCCATAGCGGTAATGCACGGCACATACAGCAGCACGAAAATCAGGTAGCTGTAAGCGGCTGCCGCACTGCCAAACTTCTGGCTCATCACGCCCATGGTGCCGGTTGCCATTTCGCCGTCGCCTTTGCTGGCTTCAATCGGGTTTGCCAGTACGCTCAGGCTGAAGGTCTCTTTCAGGCTGCTGCCGGTCTCTTCCAGCGCGGCGGCGAGTTCATCCGTCAGGCTGAATTCCGCCGGGTTGAACTCTTCTTGCGCAATGTTTTCGGCGGTGTAGAGCGTGTTCAGCGTGCCGACCACCACCTCTTTTGCCATCGCCCCGGTCACCAGGCCTACTGTGGCTTGCCAGTGATCGGCATGTACGCCAATCGGCGCTAACAGCGGCGTGAAGACGCGGCTGATTGAGGCCAGCGCGGATTCATTGATGTTGTGCACGGTGCGGCCGTTCAGCGAGAAACTGTTCATCGCGCTGAGGAAAATGCTGACGATGATGATCACTTTACCCGCGCGGATCACAAAGCCTTTCAGGCGCTGCCAGGTTTGCAGCAGCAGGCTTTTCAGATGCGGAACGTGATACACCGGCAGTTCCATCACAAACGGTGACGCTTCGCCGCGCAGCAAGGTGTATTTCAACATCAGACCGGTCAAGATCGCCATCACAATACCTAACACATACAGCGAGAACACCGTGACTGCGCCCTGCTGGCCGAAAAAGGCGGCCGCGAAAACGGCGAAGATCGCCAGTCGCGCGCCGCAGGACATAAACGGCGCCATCATGATAGTGATAAGACGTTCACGCGGCGCATCGAGCGTACGCGCGCCCATCACCGACGGGACATTACAGCCGAAACCGACAATCAGCGGCACAAACGATTTCCCCGGCAGCCCGAGCGATTGCATCAGCCTGTCCATCACAAACGCGGCACGCGCCATATAACCGGAGTCTTCAAGAAACGACATAAACAAGTACATCATGCCCAGTTGCGGCACCAGCGGCAGCACGGTATTCACGCCGCCGCCAAGGCCCTGCGCGAGGAACACCGTCAACCATTCCGGGAAGTGCAGCGTGTAGCCAAGCCATTGAATGCCGTGGATGAATATCGCCACGGAACCGGCATCGAAAATCGGCGAGAACGCGCCGCCAATGTTAATGGCGAACAGGAACATCAAATACATGACGAACAGGAAAATCGGCAGACCCAAAAAACGGTTGATGATAATGCGGTCAACGGCGGCGGTGAACTTGCTTGGCTCTGCGGTAAGCGTGTTGCTGACGGTATCGCAAATCGCGGCAATCGACTGGTAGCGCGCATCGGCAATATGCAGCGCCGGGTCGTCCATTTCGGCTTGCAAACGCGAAAGCACGGCAGCAAGTTGCGGCGCATCAATACCGGCGTTGGCGCGGCTATAAATATCGCCTTCCAGCATTTGCAGCCCCATCCAGCGGCGCTGTTGCCACGAAATATCGTCAGCCATTTGCGCGGCCAGCGCGTCGGCTTCGCGCGAAAGGGGCTGAGCGTAATGCACCAGTTCCACATCATTGTTGGTTTGATGGCGGTCTATCGCCAACTTCAATGCTTCAATTCCGCGCCCGCGTGTGGAAACCAGCGGGATAACCGGGCAACCCAGCCGGGCAGCCAGCGCATCGATATCGATGCGGAGTTTCTGCTTTTCCGCAATGTCGAGCATGTTGAGAGCAATAATGCAGGGAACGCCCAGCTCCAGCAGTTGCAGCGTCAGGTAGAGGTTTCGTTCCAGGTTGGACGCATCCACGACGTTAATCAGCAGATCTGCGTCGCCGCTCAAAATGTAGTGGCAGGCTATTTGTTCGTCGAGCGAGGTTTGCGCAGAAATGGTGGTTAACGAATAGGTACCGGGAAGGTCAACCAGTGTGACCTGGTGGTCGGTCGTTGAAAACAGGCCTTCTTTGCGTTCAACGGTGACGCCGGCCCAGTTGCCCACGCGCTGACGTGCGCCGGTTAATTGATTGAATAATGTGGTCTTGCCGGAATTGGGATTGCCAATTAAGCCAATGGTCATTTTTTTCATTATTGTTAGCACCCTACGTAAAACTTTTTGATTAACGGGAAACCGCTTCTAATTTGAGATAAGCGAGATCCTTTTTCCGTAACACTAAATTAACGCGGCGGGTTTCAATGTGGACAGGATCGCCTAAGGGGGCCACGCGCACGACATTAAAAGAGGAACCGGGCAACATCCCTAATGACAGAAGTTTCTGCCGCCAGGCCGGGCTTATTTCTTGCGAGAAACCGATAATTTTCCACGCGCTATCAGGAGAAAATTGCATAGAACCTACTTTTATGATCTGCGGGCCAATATGGACTGTGCGTCATCAATGAATGGAGAATAATCTACCAAGGCAATGATAATGAGAATAGTTTCTATCATCAATTCAAACAATGCGTTTGCGGCGGTGAAAAATAAGAAATCGATTTTCTTTTGACGTAGCGCAATATTTTCGGGTTTTGCAATTCGTACCTGAAAGACTAATTATTCGCGTACAGATAAGTAAGGATTTTATTTGTGCGCTTAATGTTTAATTAAGGTTCTAATTGTAAGGAATATGAAGGTGATATTAATGAAACAGTTAATTGATTAATATTTTTGAATATTAATCGCCAGACAAAATAGAGAGTTAATAAGAATTTTAGAAAGGGTGTACTGGATCAAATTGATCGATTTCGAATGTTTTTTTAAAAATGCCCTCTCCCGCAAGAGAGGGGTTTTTATTAGCGCTTCTTACCCATTGCCGCTGCCAGCGCATCCATCATCGCGCTGTTACCACTGGGTTGAGACTCACGGCCGCGCGGCGCTTTGGCCGGACGCGCATTGCTGCGGTTGCCATTATCGCGGTTGTTGCTACTTCCCCCGCCACGGCGCGAGTTGCTCTCTCCCGGTTGCTCATCCAGACGCATGGTCAGGGCGATGCGCTTACGCGGCAGATCCACTTCCAGCACTTTCACTTTCACGATATCGCCGGCTTTCACCACCGTATGCGGATCTTCAACGAACTTATCCGCCAGCGAAGAGATGTGCACCAGGCCATCCTGATGCACGCCGATATCAACGAAAGCACCAAAGTTAGTGACGTTGGTGACCGCGCCTTCCAGCACCATGCCCGGCAGCAAATCGCTCAGGGTTTCGATTCCTTCGGCAAAGGTCGCGGTTTTGAACTCTGGACGCGGGTCACGGCCCGGTTTTTCCAGCTCTTTGATGATGTCGGTCACCGTCGGCACACCGAACTGCTCATCGGTAAACTCGGACGCTTTCAGTTTGCGCAGTTCGCTGCTGTTACCCATCAAATCGCGCAAAGACTGTTCCGTTGCCGCCAGAATACGTTCCACCACCGGATAAGTTTCCGGGTGGACGGTAGAGGCATCCAGCGGGTTGTCGCCGTGGTTGATACGCAGGAAGCCAGCGCACTGCTCAAAGGCTTTCGGCCCAAGGCGGCTTACTTTCAGCAATTGCTGGCGGTTCTGGAATTGACCGTTTTCATCGCGCCAGGTGACGATATTTTGCGCCATCATGCGGGTTAACCCCGCTACGCGGGTCAGCAGCGGGACTGACGCGGTATTGAGATCTACGCCGACGGCGTTTACGCAGTCTTCCACTACCGCATCCAGTTTGCGCGCCAGTTGTGTCTGGCTAACGTCGTGCTGATACTGACCGACACCGATGGATTTCGGATCGATTTTCACCAGCTCCGCCAGCGGATCCTGCAAACGGCGCGCGATGGAAACCGCGCCGCGAATCGAAACATCGAGATCCGGGAATTCCAGTGCTGCCAGCTCGGAGGCGGAATAAACCGAGGCGCCCGCTTCGCTGACAATCACTTTTTGCGCGGTGACTTTCGGGAACTGCTTTTGCACATCGAGGAAGAAACGTTCAGTTTCACGTGACGCCGTACCGTTGCCGATGGCGACCAGTTCAACGTTGTGCTTCTCGCACAGCGCCGCCACAGCCACTGCCGCTTTCGCTGCTTGTCCGGTGTGCGGGTAAATGGTGTCGGTTGCGACCAGTTTTCCGGTGGCATCCACCACCGCCACTTTCACGCCGGTACGCAAACCGGGATCGAGGCCCATCGTGGCGCGCAGCCCGGCGGGCGCAGCCATCAGCAGATCGTGCAGGTTGCGGGCAAACACGTTGATCGCTTCGTCTTCGGCGCGTTCACGCACCGTGCCCATCAGCTCGGTTTCCAGATGCATCAACACTTTAATGCGCCAGGTCCAGCTCACTACGCCTTTGCGCCAGCTGTCCGCCGGGGCGTTATTCAGGCGCAGACCAAGATGGTCGATGATAATTTGCTCGCCGTGGCTCTCTTTTGGCGGCTCATCGAATTGCGGATCGGCATTCAACGCCAGTTGCAGCACACCTTCGTTGCGCCCACGGAACATCGCCAGCGCGCGGTGCGAAGGAACCGCCGACAGCGGTTCGTGGTGATCGAAGTAATCGCGGAATTTCGCGCCTTCTTCCTCTTTGCCGCTGACCACCGTCGCCACCAGGTGGGCGTTTTTCCACAAATAATCACGCACTTTTGCCAGCAGGGCGGCGTCTTCTGCGAAGCGTTCCATCAGGATGTAACGCGCGCCGTCGAGGGCGGCTTTGCTGTCGGCGACGCCTTTATCGGCATCGACAAACGTGGCGGCCAACGTGTCTGGATCTTGCGAAGGATCGTTCCACAGCGTGTCCGCCAGTGGCTCCAGCCCGGCTTCAATGGCAATTTGCCCGCGCGTGCGGCGTTTGGGTTTGTAAGGCAGATAGAGATCTTCGAGTTCGGTTTTACTCAGCGTGCCGTTGATCGCTTTCGCCAGCTCATCGCTGAGTTTGCCCTGCTCGCCGATCGATTTCAGAATCGCCTGGCGGCGCTCTTCCAGTTCGCGCAGGTAACCAAGACGGGTTTCGAGCTGACGCAGTTGCGTGTCGTCCAGACCGCCGGTGACCTCTTTACGATAGCGCGCGATAAACGGCACAGTATTCCCTTCATCAAGCAGGCGAACGGCGGATTCCACCTGTTCGGTTCGTGCCTGAAGTTCACCCGCAATAATGCGGCAGAGCGAATCATTCATCATTTCTTTATCATCTTCTGAACAAAAATCAGGGGATAGTTATACGGACTGACACCGCAAAATGCCAGCCGCCGAGGGTGCTCTCGGACTCATCCGGGGGGTTATTTCACATAGTCAATTTCATTGACGTACCAGGTCGCTTCACCGCCGGGCGTTTGCACGACCGCCACATCGCCGGCTTCTTTTTTTAACAGAGCGCGGGCCATTGGCGAGTCTATGGAGATGTAATCTTTGCGCCCGAAAATCTCATCATAGCCAACGATGCGAAAACGTAAGGTGTCGCCGTCGTCGTTTTCAATTTCCACCCAGGCGCCAAAAAAAACCTTTCCTTCTTGTTGCGGCGAATAATCGACGATTTTTAAATTTTCCAGACATTTGGTCAGATAACGTACCCGACGATCTATCTCGCGCAGGCGCTTTTTGTTGTACTGGTAATCGGCGTTTTCACTGCGATCGCCAAGGCTTGCGGCCCAGGTAACCTTTTTGGTGACTTCCGGGCGCTCCTGACGCCAGAGAAAATCGAGTTCCTGCTTCAGTTTGTCGTAACCTTCGCGGGTGATCAGGGGCGTTTTCATGCTTGAGCCTTAATTTGAGTCTTGTCTGCACTTTACAAACGAAACGTCGTAAGGTGCGGATTAATCATGTTTTATGTGACGTAATATGCATATAAGCTGCTGTTAAATATGCTTTGTAACAATTTCGACTAGAATTTATACCAGATTTCGCTGGTCGTTAACGCGCACTTTTTTAGAATACGGAAACATTATTGTTGGAACCTTTGGGAGTATAAACAATGCAAGAGAATTATAAGATTCTGGTAGTGGATGACGACATGCGTCTGCGCGCATTACTTGAGCGTTACCTTACCGAGCAGGGCTTCCAGGTTCGTAGCGTCGCTAACGCTGAACAAATGGATCGTTTGTTAACTCGCGAATCTTTCCACTTGATGGTACTGGATCTGATGCTGCCTGGCGAAGATGGTCTCTCCATCTGCCGCCGCCTGCGTAGCCAAAGCAACCCGATGCCGATCATTATGGTAACGGCGAAAGGGGAAGAAGTAGACCGCATTGTTGGCCTGGAAATCGGCGCCGACGACTATATTCCAAAACCGTTTAACCCACGTGAGCTGCTGGCGCGTATCCGCGCGGTACTGCGTCGCCAGGCGAATGAACTGCCGGGCGCGCCGTCTCAGGAAGAAGCGGTCATTGCGTTTGGTAAGTTCAAGCTGAACCTCGGCACGCGCGAAATGTTCCGCGAAGATGAGCCGATGCCGTTAACCAGCGGTGAGTTCGCCGTACTGAAAGCGCTGGTGAGCCACCCGCGTGAACCGCTGTCGCGCGACAAGCTGATGAACCTGGCGCGTGGCCGTGAATATTCAGCGATGGAGCGCTCCATCGACGTGCAGATCTCCCGCCTGCGTCGCATGGTGGAAGAAGATCCGGCGCATCCTCGCTATATTCAGACCGTTTGGGGTTTGGGCTACGTGTTTGTGCCGGACGGTTCTAAAGCATGATGCGAGTGCGTTTCTCGCCGCGAAGTTCCTTTGCCCGCACATTGTTGCTTATCGTCACTTTGCTGTTTGTCAGCCTGGTGACGACTTACCTGGTGGTGCTGAATTTCGCCATTTTGCCGAGCCTCCAGCAGTTCAATAAGGTCCTCGCCTACGAAGTGCGTATGTTGATGACCGATAAACTGCAACTGGAGGATGGCACGCAACTGGTGGTGCCGCCGGCATTTCGCCGCGAGATCTATCGCGAATTGGGTATTTCTCTCTATTCCAACGAGGCGGCGGAAGACGCTGGCCTGCGTTGGGCGCAGCATTATGAATTTTTAAGCCAGCAAATGGCGCAGCAGCTTGGCGGCCCGACCGAGGTGCGTGTTGAAGTGAACAAAAGCTCGCCGGTGGTGTGGTTGAAAACCTGGCTGTCGCCCAATATTTGGGTGCGCGTGCCGCTGACGGAAATCCACCAGGGCGACTTTTCTCCGCTGTTCCGCTACACGCTGGCGATTATGTTGTTGGCGATTGGCGGTGCCTGGCTGTTTATCCGCATACAAAACCGACCCCTTGTTGATCTCGAACATGCCGCCCTGAAAGTGGGGAAAGGGCATATTCCGCCGCCGCTGCGTGAGTACGGCGCATCGGAAGTGCGCTCGGTGACTCGCGCTTTTAACCAGATGGCGGCCGGGGTGAAGCAGTTAGCGGACGATCGCACGCTGTTGATGGCGGGCGTCAGCCATGACTTGCGAACGCCGCTAACGCGTATTCGTCTGGCGACGGAAATGATGGCGGAAGAAGATGGTTATCTCGCTGAATCCATTAATAAAGACATCGAAGAGTGCAATGCGATTATCGAGCAGTTTATCGATTATCTGCGTACCGGCCAGGAGATGCCGATGGAAGCGGCGGATCTGAACGCGGTGCTCGGCGAGGTGGTCGCGGCGGAAAGCGGTTACGAACGTGAAATTGAAACCGCGATGGCAGATGGCGAAATCATCGTGCGCATGCATCCGCTCTCCATCAAACGCGCGGTGGCGAATATGGTGGTGAACGCCGCGCGCTACGGCAACGGTTGGATCAAAGTCAGCAGTGGTACGGAGTTGAACCGCGCCTGGTTCCAGGTGGAAGACGACGGTCCGGGTATCAAACCGGAGCAGCGTGAACATCTGTTCCAGCCGTTCGTGCGCGGCGACAGCGCACGCAGCACCAGCGGCACCGGGCTTGGCCTGGCGATTGTGCAGCGCATTGTCGATAACCATAACGGGCTGCTGGAATTAGGCACCAGCGAGCGCGGTGGCTTATCGATTCGCGCGTGGCTGCCGATTCCGATTTCTCGCGTAGCAGGGCAAAAAGAGAACTTATGATTCTTGCAGCAGCTTCAGCGCGGTATCTTCATCGGTCACTAGCCCCGTCAGCCATTTGCCGATAAGCGCGGCGCGGATGGCGTGATATTTCTTCGCGCCGCCGCAAAAACCAATCACCGGACGGGTTGTATTGCTGCTCAGCGGCACACTGGTCAGCAATGCATCCAGTTCCGAATTTAACCTCACACCTTCATGGTTGAAAAAGTGCCCGAGCATTTCGCCTGCAACCTGTTGTTTTTTGAGGTCATTAACCTGGTCGTCGGTAATAAACCCTTCGGTGTTTAACGGACAGCCAAGCTCGACTTCGCCAATCCCCAAAAACGTGATGTCTGCGTTAAGCGCTCGGGCGGCAACGCGCTGGTACACCAGGTGCTGGCACCAAATCAGCTTATCTTGCAGGCTGTCGGCATACAGCGGTGCCGGAATGAAAAAGTATTTTCCCTGCATTTTCTCCGCCAATTTCAGCGGAACGTCATACCGCGTACCGGAATCGTCTCGCGAGATAGCGCCGATCATCGACACGCATTGGTGCTGTAATCGCTCCTGGCGGGGAAGGGCATCGATCACCGCAAACAGCGTTTTACCCGAGCCGACCGCGAACACTTTTGGCTGTTCATCGCCGATAAACTGCGACATCACGTCCGCCCCTTCGACCGCCAACATCTGTTGAATGGCATCGTTTTCCAGCCCCGCTGAGGGAACCACGCGGCACAGCGTGAGCGCGAATTTCTCCTGTAATTCATGTGCCAGCTTGATACAGCCGCTTACCGGATGGGTGATATTCACCGCCACCAGCCCGGTTTCGCGCGCGCCGGAAATCAGGCGCTGCGCCACCTGGCGGGAAAGCCCCAGCGCTTTGGCGATCTCTTGCTGAGTCAGGCCTGCGACGTAATACATCCACGCCGCGCGGGCAGCCAGCTCCAGCTTTTTTTCTTCTCTGTTCATGAATGTATTCCTGAGTGATCTCGCGGCATCTTACCTTCACACCAAAACGCTGTCGATAAAATTGGGCAAATGCCACTTTTTAGGGCAATTGCTAATTTCGTGCGTTGCCTCTCAGAACAGACTCGCCACAACCACCTAACATACGTGCAATGAATCGGGCATGTGCCCATTAAAATATCAAATGCTCAATTGTGAGGTGATTGTAATGTCCAGTGAAAAATCAGTGTGGATGCATATTGGTGCGGGCTCATTTCATCGTGCTCATCAAGCCTGGTATCTGCACAAACTGATGGAACAGGGCGACGACAGCTGGAGTATCGCGCTGGGGAATATCCGCGATGATGCAAACGCGTTGCTGTCTGCGTTGCGTGCGCAAAACGGGGAGTACGTGCTGGAAACGGTCTCTCCGAAAGGGGAGCGTCAATATGAAACGATCACCTCTATCCGCAAGGTGCTGCCGTGGGACAAAGAGATCAGCGCGCTCATCAAACAAGGCGCCGATAAACAGACGCGAGTGATTGCGTTCACCGTGACCGAAAGCGGCTATTACCTGACGCCGGAACATGAGCTGGATTGCCAGCAGGCGGACATCCAAAGCGATCTGAACGGCGGCATTCGCACGCTTTACGGCGCACTGACCCACATTTTGAAAGCACGCGTCGCGCAACACGGCGAACCGGTGACACTGCTCACTTGTGACAACCTGCGCCATAACGGCGAGCGTTTTCGTCACGGCTTCCTCTCTTTCCTGAAACAAAAAGGCGAAAAAGCACTGTATGACTGGGTTGAGCGCGAAACGACGTCGCCGAACACCATGGTTGACCGCATTACGCCGCGCCCAACGCCGGATGTGGCGGAACGTGTGCTGGCCGCCACCGGTAAAAAAGACAACGCCCCAGTAATGGGAGAATCCTTCATTCAATGGGTGATTGAAGATAATTTCGCCAATGGTCGTCCGGCGCTGGAAAACGTCGGCGTCGAACTGGTTGACTCCGTGCTGCCGTGGGAAGAGGCGAAAATCCGCATTCTGAACGCCACCCATAGCTGCATCGCCTGGGCCGGGACGCTGATCGGCCAGAGCTATATCGACGAAAGTACCAACCAACCGGCCATTCGCCGCATGGCGTATGACTATGTTACCGAAGATGTGATTCCCTGCCTGACACCCAGCCCGCTGGATCTTGAAAAGTATCGCGATGTGGTGCTGGCGCGCTTTGGTAACCCGTATATCAAAGACACCAACCAGCGTGTCGCGGCCGATGGTCTGTCGAAAATCCCTGGCATGGTGACGCCAACCCTGATTGGCTGCTATGCACTTGGCCGCGAGCCGAATGCCACGGCGGTGGTTCCAGCGCTGTTCTTCCTGTTCCTCAAACGCTGGGCAGAAAATGCGCTGCCTTATACCTACCAGGATGGCGTGCTGCAACCGGATGCGGTTCGCGCCGTCTTCGCCAGCCCCGATCCGCTGGCAGCCTGGGCGGCGGATGAAGCGCTGTTCGCGGAACTGGCGCAGTCTGCCGACTTCCTGGCGTTGTTGCGCCGCACGGTTCGCGCGCTGGAACAGTGGGTGAAACAGCCGCAAAAAGAGCTGGCGATGGCCTGACGGGGAGGCGCTATGTATCTCGGTATTGATGTCGGAACGTCGGAAATCAAAACGCTGTTACTGGACGGTAACAGCAAAATTGTCGCCGTGGCGGGGGCGCCGTTAACGGTTCAACGCCCTCATCCTCATTGGTCTGAACAAGATCCTGAAAGCTGGTGGCAGGCGCTGAACCAGGCGCTGGGTCTGCTGCGGGGGCAAGTTGCCGGGCAATGGAAGGAGGTGAAGGCGATTGGTCTGTCCGGGCAAATGCACGGCGCGGTGCTCTTAGGCAAACAGGGGAATGTGCTGCGTCCTTGCATCCTGTGGAACGACACGCGCAGCGCAAAAGAGTGCGAGTTGCTGACCGAGCGCGCGCCAGAGTTACACCAAATCGCCGGGAACCTCGCCATGCCGGGGTTTACCGCGCCAAAATTGCTGTGGGTAGCGGAGCATGAACCGCAGATTTTTGCGCAAACCGCGCATGTGCTGCTGCCGAAAGATTATCTGCGCTGGCGTATGACGGGCGAAATGGTGAGTGATATGTCTGACGCGGCGGGCACACTGTGGCTGGATGTCGCACAGCGTGACTGGTCGGATAGCCTGCTCGCGGCCTGCGATTTGCACCGCGACATGATGCCGCGGTTAGTTGAAGGTTCGCAGCCCAGCGGCGTGCTGACCGACGAAATTGCGCAGTCATGGGGGCTTTCGCCCAACGTCGTGGTGGCGGGCGGTGGCGGTGATAACGCCGCCAGCGCGGTCGGTATCGGCGCGGTGAACGCAGGGGATGCATTTATTTCTCTTGGCACGTCGGGCGTGTTGTTTGCCGTTAATGACCGTTATCGCCCGAACCCGCAATCGGCGGTTCATGCATTTTGCCATGCGCTGCCGGAGCGCTGGCATCAGATGAGCGTGATGTTGACCGCTGCCAGCGCGCTGCGCTGGTTGTGTACCCTTTTGCGCTGTGACGAAGCGACATTGATGTCCGAAGTGGCGCAGCTTACGCCCGCGCAGCGCCGTCATGCGCCGATCTTTTTACCTTATCTTTCCGGCGAGCGTACGCCGCACAACGATCCGTGGGCGCAGGGGGCGTTTAGCCACTTAACCCATGATGTTGACCGTGCGCAACTGGGATATGCCGTGATTGAGGGCGTGACGTTTGGCCTGATGGACGGTTTACAGGTGCTTTATGAAGCCGGCACCGAACTGACGCAATGTTCACTTGTCGGCGGCGGCGCGCGCAGTGCGGAATGGGCGCAGCTTATCGCCAACGTGTTGAACATACCTATTGTCACGCATGAGGGGGGTGAAGCTGGCGGGGCGCTTGGCGCGGCTCGTCTGGCCTGGCTCGCCGTCGGCGGTGATGAGAAGGAAGTCTGTACTAAGCCAACGGAGCGGCGACGTTATCTTCCACAGAGTGAAAGCAGGGAAGGATTGCTGAGTCGTTTACAGGATTTTCGCCTGCAGTATCGCCAGCAGGTCGAGGCTCGTAACCTGGCGCGCGGCTAACGCTGCGCGCTGTTATTCCGAATCCGTTGGTAAGGGCGGCTAAGGCTGCCCATTACGCCGGTTATCACTGTACCTACACAAGGAAAAAGAACGTGAAAAAGATGGTTTGGGCTTTAGCGTTATCCATTGCATCCCTGTCTGTCGCCGTCCATGCGGAAGACAAAATTAAGGTCGGTTTCGCCAACCGTACCTTGAACGGTGCTTTCTTTAACGGCTTGACCGAGTATATGAAGATTCATGCCAAAGAACGCGGCTATGAACTGATTACCACCGATGCGCGCGGCGATCTGAATAAACAGATTTCCGACGTGGAAGATATGCTCTCTCAAGGGATCAATTACCTGATCCTTAACCCGCAAGATCCTGAAGCTGGTTTGCGCATCACGCAAATTGCCAAGCGTAAAAACGTCCCTGTTGTGGTGTTGGACAGTGATATCTCTCTCGACGCGCCCGTCATTACTCGCGTGCAAGCAAACAACGCGAAAAACAACATCATGATTGGCGAATACGCCGTCGAAAAATTTGGCGACAAGCCAATGAACTGCATTTTGATCAGCGGCAACCAGGGCAACCTGGTCGGTGAAGCGCGTCGCGTGAACTTCATGCGCGGGGTCACCGAAACGCAACTGCGTAAGTACAACCACACGCAGCTTACGATCATTAGCCAAGGCTGGGGAAACTGGGATCAACAAGGTGGCCTGAAAGCGATGGAGGATTTAATCGTCGCGCAGGGCGACAAAATCAACTGCGTGTATAGCGAAATGGACGACATGGCGCTGGGTGCGGTGCTGTCTCTGAAAGCGGCGAACAAGTTAAACAACGTGCTTGTTTTCTCTCACGATGGCTACAAGAAAGGGCTTGAAGCCGTGCAGCGTGGCGACATTCAGGCCACCGCATCAAATAACCCGGATCTACTGACCAACACCGTGCTGGACGTGATTGCCAAGTACCAGGCGGGTCAGAAAGATTTCCCGGATTATGTCTACATCCCCTCGATTTTGATCACCAAAGACAATGTGAGCAAGTACTACAACAAAGACTCAATTTTCTAATGGTTACGTCTCCCCGATGGCAAGGGGAGACGTTTTTTAAAATCGAGAGGTATTCCTGATGGAAGAGTATGCAATCGTCATCGATAAGGTGAAAAAAAGTTTCGGCGGGGTACATGCGCTAAAAAATGTAAACCTGAAAATTAAGCAGGGTGATATTCACGCGATCGTCGGGGAAAACGGCGCGGGAAAATCGACGCTGATGAAAATCTTGTCAGGAATTTATGTTAAGGACGGCGGGACGTTACACGTTAATGGTAAAGAGGTTCACTTCACCTCCCCAGGGCAAAGCCGGGACAGCCAGATCGGTATCATCTATCAGGAACTGGCGCTCTCGCCGGATTTAACGGTGGCGGAAAATATCTTTCTGGATGACCTGGGGTTGGGCAAGCGGTTCGTTAACTGGAACACGTTGAACAAAAAAGCCGCCAGGGTGCTAAGCAACCTGGGTTTTGCTATCAAGCCCGACGATAAAGTGGGTGATTTGAGTGTCGCCTACCAGCAAATGGTTGAGATCGCCAAATCGCTGGCGCGCAACGTCAAAATTTTGATCCTCGATGAGCCGACCGCCGTACTGTCGGAGCGCGAAATCGAGATCCTGTTCAGCCAGTTGAAGTTACTCAAAGGCCAGGGCGTCACCATCCTTTATATCTCGCACCGGCTGGAAGAGATTTTCATGATCGCCGATGCCATCAGCGTCATTAAAGATGGCGAATCCGTGGGCGATTTAGACCCGAAAACCTGCACCGAAGACGACATTATTTCCGCGATGGTCGGGCGTAAGTTCGAGAATTTATACCCGCCGAAAAATATTCCGCAGGAGGAAGAGATCCTCCGCGTTGAGAACCTGGCGACTCGCGCCTTGTTAAGCGACATCAATTTGCATGTGCGCAAAGGCGAAATTGTCGGCCTTGCTGGACTGGTTGGCGCGGGGCGTACGGAAATCGCCCGCTGTCTGTTCGGTATCGACCGCATGTCGGAAGGGACGATAACCAAAAACGGTCAGCCAGTTGTGATTCACCATCCGGCAGACGCGATGCGCTACGGCATCGGCCTGGTGCCAGAAAGCCGCAAAGAGCAGGGCGCAATCCTCACGCAAAGTATTCGCGAAAACATTTCGTTATCTCGCCTGAAAAGCGTGTGTTACCGGCTGGGGATTATTAACCACCAGCAGGACAAGAAGTTAGCGGAGGAGTATCGCAGCAAGCTGAAAATCAAATTAGGGTCGGTTGAACATCCGGTGTCCAGTCTCAGCGGCGGTAACCAGCAAAAAGTGGTTATCGCGAAATGGCTTAATACCGGCTGCGACTTGCTCATTCTTGATGAACCGACACGCGGCGTCGACGTGGGGGCAAAGGTCGAAATCTACAACGTCATTCACGATCTCGCCGAGCGAGGATTCGCCATTATTTTAATCTCTTCGGAAATGGTTGAGGTCATCAACCTGTCACACCGCGTTTATGTGATGAGCGAGGGCAGTATCACTCGCGAACTGATCGGTGATGAGATTTCGGAAGAAAACATCATGAAGCATGCCATTCCAAAACGGGCATTGGTTTAACGAGGAAACGTAATGGAACAGATTAGCCAGACTCACGTCATGCCCTCCTTTCACGAAAGGGTGCTTAAGTTTTTTGTGAATAACTCCACGCTTATCGTTTTTCTCTTAATGTTGGTGATTGCCGGTTTCCTGTCCGATAGGTTTTACAGCGGCGACAACATCACCAACGTGCTTCGCCAGAGCGTGCCGTTAGGGTTAGCGGCGCTGGGCATGCTGTTTGTGATTCTGACCGGGGGGATCGATCTCTCCGTTGGCTCGGTGATGGCGTTTATTTCCGTGGCGGTGGCGATTTTCATTCCCGAAATCGGCCTGTGGCCTGCGTTATTCGCCAGCTTATTTATTGCGGCGATAATCGGTGCTGGCGCCGGAACGTTGGTGACGCTGTTCAATATCGCGCCGTTTATCGCCACGCTGGCGATGATGACTATTGCCAGGGGGCTGGCGTTAATCATATCGAAGGGGCAACCGGTCTTTATTGATGATATGTCTTTTGTCGATTTCGGTACGGGTTACCTGTTCGGTCTGCCAAAGCCGGTCTACGTGCTGGTGGTTTTCGCCCTGCTGGCGCATTGCGTTTATAAGTACACGGTGTTTGGTCGCCTGACGATTTCTATCGGTTCCAACGAAACCGCCACGCGCTTCGCCGGGATCAAAGTCGGCTGGTATAAATTCGCGGTGTATGCCTTAAGCGGCTTCGCCTGCGGCCTGGCGGGTGTGCTGGCCTCAACGCGTACGGGCGTCGGCTCGCCGGTGCTTTCCGTGGGGTTTGAACTGGATGTTATCGCCGCCGTGGTGGTGGGGGGAGCGAGTCTCGCGGGCGGTCGCGGCAACGTGATGAATACCATCGTTGGGGTGATGATCCTCAGCATCATCTCTAACCTGATGAACCTGATGAATATTTCCGGCTACAACCAGCAGGTGGTGAAGGGGCTGATTATTATCGCGGCGGTGATGCTGGAAAGCCTGAAATCGCGCCAGCGCAGTTAAGCTGCCTGATGGCGCTCTAGGTTTTGTAGGCCGGGTAAGGCATAGCCGCCACCCGGCTCTTTGTCAGCAATATGAAACCCTGGCGTTGCGGCCAGGGTTTTGTTGCTCTTGCGTAAGCGAATTACAGTTTCGGTCCGGCGCTGACCAATGCGGCACCGGCGTCGGTATCGGTGTATTTCTCGAAGTTCTCAATAAACAACGTCGCCAGTTGAGTCGCTTTCTCCTGCCACTGCTCCGGGGATGCATACGTACTGCGCGGGTCGAGAATACGGCTATCGACACCGGGCAGCGACGTTGGAATCGCCAGGTTAAACATCGGCAGCGTGAAGGTTTCGGCATCATCCAGCGAACCGTCCAGAATGGCGTCGATAATCGCGCGCGTATCCTTAATGGAGATGCGTTTGCCCGTGCCGTTCCAGCCTGTATTCACCAGATACGCCTGCGCACCGGCGGCCTGCATCCGTTTCACCAGCACTTCTGCGTACTGCGTGGGATGCAGCGATAAAAACGCCGCGCCAAAGCAGGCGGAGAAGGTCGGCGTCGGCTCGGTGACACCGCGTTCGGTACCGGCCAGTTTGGCGGTAAAACCAGAGAGGAAATGGTACTGCGTCTGGTTAGCCGTCAGGCGAGAAACCGGGGGTAACACACCGAACGCGTCTGCCGTCAGGAAGATAACTTTGGTGGCATGGCCCGCTTTCGATACCGGTTTAACGATGTTCTGAATATGGTAAATCGGGTACGAGACGCGGGTGTTTTCTGTTTTCGACGCATCATCAAAATCAATGCTGCCGTCCTCGCGAACGCTGACGTTTTCCAGCAGCGCATCGCGGCGAATGGCGTGGAAAATGTCCGGTTCGGCCTCTTCAGAAAGCCGGATGGTTTTGGCGTAGCAGCCGCCTTCAAAGTTAAAGACGCCGTCATCATCCCAGCCGTGTTCGTCATCGCCAATCAGGCGGCGTTTCGGATCGGTGGAAAGGGTGGTTTTACCGGTGCCGGAAAGACCGAAGAACACCGCGACATCGCCTTTTTCGCCGACGTTGGCAGAGCAGTGCATCGACGCAATGCCCTGCAACGGCAGCAGGTAGTTCATGATCGAGAACATGCCTTTTTTCATTTCGCCACCGTACCAGGTGCCGCCGATTAGCTGGATGCGCTCGGTAAGGTTAAACGCGACGAAGTTTTCAGAATTCAGGCCCTGTTCTTTCCACTGCGGGTTGGTGCATTTCGCGCCGTTCATCACGATAAAGTCCGGCGTAAAATCGGCCAGTTCTTCATCGGTTGGGCGAATAAACATGTTTTTGACGAAGTGCGCCTGCCAGGCCACTTCCGTGATAAAGCGAACAGAGAGACGGGAGTCCGGGTTCGCGCCGCAAAACGCGTCGACAATAAACAGGCGTTTGCCGGAGAGTTCTTGTGTGACCAGATTTTTTAAATGCTGCCAGACCTCAGGCGAGAGAGGTTTGTTGTCGTTCTTGCCTTTGCCTTTATCGGCCCACCACACCGTATCGCGGGTGGTGTCATCTCGGACAATATACTTATCTTTCGGCGAACGGCCGGTGAAAATACCGGTGTCCACGGCGACAGCACCAGAATTCGTCAACACGCCACGCTCATATCCTTCCAGGTCTGGACGAAGCTCCTCCTGATACAGCGTATCGTAGTCGGGATTGTAGACGACATCCTGAACATCGTTGATACCATAAGCCTTGAGATCTTGCGGGGTTAAGCTCTTAACGCGCATGTCACTGCTCCTTAGCCAATATGTACTACCTGAAATTGTAGGGTTGTTCTTTGCCCGCTTACCGGGACGAGGCTCATAGATTTACTTATCTCGACAAACCTTGGCTTACGCAAAACACTGTGATTAGGGTCACGTAACGGGATGAATTATGGCAAAATTTATTACATTGATCGGGAAAATGTTATCAGAATGCGCTAAGGCAACATTTTTAACCTTTGCTTTGTGACTGTAATCGCTTTCATGGAAGAAAATTACGTAACACTTTCAGGCGGGATTGTAGCGGAAACGTGACGAATAATGCAAAAACGCCGCCCGGAGGCGGCGTTGTATAAGCGGGATCAATGAACCTGCGGATTGGCGGGAGACGCGTTATTGCGGATTTCCGCAATATCCATCGCATTGAAGAGATAGTGGTTACCGCAGTAATCGCAGTGCATATCAATTTCGCCCTCTTCGGCGAGAATGCTGTCCACTTCTTCATCCGGCAGTGTTTTCAGCGCACCAGCGCAGCGTTCGCGGGAACAGGTGCATTTGAATTCGACATCCTGCGGATCGTACAGCGTGACTTCTTCTTCATGGTACAGGCGCCACAGCACATCTTCCGCCGCCAGCGTAAACAACTCTTCCGCTTTGATGGTTTCTGTCAGCACGGCCAGATGTTCAAAGTCCGTGGCCTGCGTATCTTGCGCCGGCAGAACCTGTAACAGCATGCCGCCTGCGGCGGGCTGACCTTCCACGTCACCGGTACGGATAAACAGACGCGTCGGCAACTGTTCGGAACGCAGGAAATAATCTTCCAGGCACTCCGCCAGCGTATCGCCTTCAAGACCCACTACACCCTGATAACGCTCGCCTTCTTCCGGCGTAATGGTGATAACTAAATACCCATTGCCGACCAGCGTTTTCAGATCCGCGTCTTCAGGCACATCGCCCTGCACGCGCGCCACACCGCGCATTTGCTGGCGGTTGTTACCGTTGATCACCGCCAGGCTCATGGGGCCATCGCCCTGCAACTGAACAGTAATGTCACCGGCAAACTTCAGCGTTGCAGTCAGCAGGCTGGTCGCGACCAACAACTCACCGAGGATGGTTTTCACCGGCAGCGGATAGTTGTGGTTCTCCAGCACCTGTTTCCAGGTTTCGGAGACCGTCACCAACTCGCCGCGTACGGCATAGTTTTCAAATAGATAGCGGTGTAATTGGTCTTGATTGGCCATGATTATCTCTCTTGCGGGTGAGCGTTACTCGCTGCCACCGGATTTAAATTTCATCAGATCGCGGCGCTCCTTTTTGTCCGGGCGGCGATCGGGGTGCGGCATTGTAAGTGCATTGAGCTTGCGGGCCTGCGCCATTTTTTCGCGTTTCTCAATGCTTTCCGCTGTTTCTTCATAGAGTTCAACGGCTTCGTTTGCCGGGCGTCGTTGATCCGTAATGCCTTTAATGATGACGGTGCGTTCATCATTGCCCTGACGCAGCGTCAGTGTGGCATTCAGCTCTACGACTTTACTCGGCTTGCTGCGTTGCCCGTTGTAATGCACTTTGCCGCCGTCAATCATCTCGCGGGCCAGGGCGCGGGTTTTATAAAACCGCGCGCACCAGAGCCACTTATCCAGGCGGACTTCTTGCGCAGGCTGCTGTTTCATTACATCTCCTTTAAAAGCGAGGGGAGCAAGCGGCGGTAGTCATTCATTGCCGGATGGCGCAGATAACTTTTTTCCGCCATCCCAGAATCCGGGTTGGTCACGCCCAGGCAATAGCGAATGCCAAATGTCGTCGCGGCATCCAGAATCGGCTCGCTGTCATCAATAAACAGCGTGCGTTCCGGATTGAGGCCCGTTTCCTGGGCGACAGCTTGCCACAAGCGCTGATCCTCTTTCGGATAACCAAATGTATGGGTGGAAAGTAATAAATCAAGGTGTGCCGCCAGACCGGTGTGCTCCAGCTTCACCGCCAGATTATGCGGATGCGCATTGGTCAGCAAAATGCGGCGCTTACCGCTTTTTTGCAGTGCATCCAAAAAGGGCACCGTGTCTTCGCGTAGCACTGCGCGTGGCCCTTGTTGTGTGGTCATGGCGCAAATATCCAACCCGAGGCGTTCGCTCCAGTAGTCCAGACAGTACCAGTTTAGCGTATGCTGCACGGCGTGATATTCCAGGCGGAGCGCGCTCTGCGCTTCTTCCGGCGTTAAGCCCAGTTTTTCGCCGTAAGTTTGCGGCACTAATTGTTGCCAAAAGAAGTTATCAAAGGCGAGGTCGAGCAGCGTGCCGTCCATGTCCAGCAAAACGGTATCGACGTCCTGCCATGCGATATCAAGATGCATTAAAAAGCTCCAGCCAGAAGAAAACGTGCGCGACAGGTTATCACAGCTCGCGCAACGATGAGTTATCAGCTGAGGCTATCCTGGGTGGGGATTAACCGGGGGTTCAGGCAGCTTTCATAATACTGCTGAATATCTTCAAGGCGCGTGCGGTTACGCTGGTAACGGCGCAGCGCCAGCACACCGTTATAAAGGCTGCAAATGACCATCGCCAGCAATAGCAGGGTGGTGCCGGCATAGCGCCACAAACCGGCCGCGTCCGGCATACGGTGCAGGCTAATATGCCGGGTGCCGTTCGCATCGGTATAAATATTGGTGATGATCCCTTCGGCGTGGAACGGCGTCTGCATCAGCATTTGCGCCAGGCGCTGAAATTCCGCCCATTGCTCTTGTGCCGGGTAATCATAGAGCGCGATGGGCGGCCACGGCTGATCGACCAGCTCGTTGCCCTCTTCGCTCACAATCAAAAAACCACCTGGCGCCGGGCTGTTTAACGCCTGCGCCGCGCGCGTGGTTTCACGCATGATAAAAGGCGCGGTGGACGTGGTGACCAGGTTATCCAGCGACTCGGCACTCACCGGGCGCAACAGAACGTTTACCCCGGTCAGCTTTCCTTCTCTGGCGCGTTTGGTGAGCGTGTCCCAATCTTTGCTGTTACCCAGGTTAACCAGCGCGTTTTTCAACCGCAGGCATTCGTCTTCGGCGGCACACAGATCCTGTGTTTTCAATACGATTTCGGCGAAGTCATCCAGCAAGACCATGCCGGATTTTTGAATGGCTGAGCGTAACACCGGGCTAACGCGTGAATCTTCTTCCGTTGTGGGATGAAGCTGACGACTGACCGCCTGCGCCAGCGCTGTGGCTTTCGTGACGATCTCCGATTCCGGCAACGGCAGGGGCGGGGCGTTATTCCAGATAATTTGCGAGCAGTCGAACGGCGTGAATGGCGACGTCTGGCGGGATGCCCAATTGCTTTGCGTGTGGATATTACACATCCCGGTGCCGCTGATGCGCAGCGTATCGCCAATCCGCAGACCGGCGGCTTCAAGCTGGTTGACGCTGCTGGCTTCAACGGTTTGCGCGCCCTTGATCCACGAGACGGTGAATTTAATCGGCATATCCAGCGGAACCCAAATCAGCAGCATCGCCAGCACCACCAGCGAGCCGGTGGCGATCACCGCGCTGCGCACCCAGTGCTGTAGTGGGAAGTTTTTCACTTCATCGTGCAGCGACAGAAAACGGCCCTGACGCACGACATGGCGATCAAGGTAGATATCAATATCGGTTTGCTGACCCAAATCGCGAGTGATAAAGGGCTGCCAGTGACGTGGATAGATCAGGTCAATAATACCCAGCGAGATATTATTCATTTGCTCCTGATTATTTTCACCGAACAGCCCCCAGCGCTTTGGCGTGCCACGCAGACAATGAATCTCCCGCAGCGTGTTTTTCGCCGGTGGCGCATACAAGCCCCACAGCCCGGCGGCAAGCAGCATCACGCCGCCGCCCGCCAGCCACGGGACAAAAACGCCAGGCGTTGCGAGGCAAAAGAAGAACATCAGGAACGAGGCGGAGATCAGCAGCGCTTCGCGCATGCCGTCCGGGCGGCTTAATGCGTACTCGTAAGGCGTTTCGCGGCGAATATTGAGCAGCTCAATCTGTTCGCTCTCTTCACCGCGAATGGCAGAATGCGTCGATGAGATATTTTCCAGCTCGCCGCCGCGCTCTTCATGCATATATTCGCTGAGCGTGTGGCCGTTAAGCGAAATCACCAGTGGCATCGAGTCGGTGCGAATCAGCTCAACGTTATTCTCGTCGGTAATGTGTTGTTCCCAGGACGGCGGGAGATGGACTTCAACAGAGTCCAGGTAGTAGCGCCATTTGTTTGGCGCGTCCGTCGTGATGCCGTAGCGCGTGATGGAGTGCGCGACAAACAGAACGGTGTTGCTGTGGGCATTAAGTTTGATGGATACCGGCGCGGCGGTTGCGCCGGTCGGACCAGGGGTATTTTGCGTACGGGAAAGCGTCTCCAGATAGCGTTCAACAGCGTCGCGCTCTTCTGGTGTTAACTTGCGGGCAGTCGCGCCGGTGAAAGCCTGTAAATAAGGCAGTCGGTACCGACGTTGCGACCTGAACCTGTAAATCCATCCGGCGAGGAATGCGCAGGCCAGCATAGCAGCGAAAAAAATCAAAATGGTGCTCATGCTTTCCCCATCTTACTTTTTCTAACAGGTGTAGTCAGTTGCACCCTTCCCGTGAATATCGAATGTGGCTGGCCGTTGTAAGCAAGAAATTAACTTGAGTATTTTTAAGCGCATACCAGTGGCAAAAAGAATAGCAAAACGACCCCAGCGGGAATATCAGCAAATTCTTAGTTTTATTTCAAGCTATTGACTTTTTGGTGAAATTGGGAATTGATTTGAGAGAGGTTGCAGGAATGTAAATTAGCGGCAAAGGACATTGCCCAAACAGTGCGTAGTGTCGCACAATAACGAAAGTTTCTCTGCAAAGACCGATAATAATGAGCGAATCATTGCAAAAACCCACCATTCTTAACGTCGAAACCGTAGCGTCTTCACGACTTTTTAACGTAGAAAGTGTCGACCTTGAATTTAGCAACGGTGTGCGCCGAGTCTACGAACGCATGCGTCCTTCTGCTCATGAAGCTGTGATGATTGTGCCGATTGTCGACGATCATCTGATCCTGATTCGCGAATATGCGGTTGGAACCGAGTCTTACGAGTTGGGATTTTCCAAAGGTCTTATCGACGCAGGTGAGAGTATATACGAAGCGGCGAACCGTGAACTAAAAGAAGAAGTCGGATTTGGTGCAAAAGAGCTTACTTTTCTGAAAAAACTCAGCATGGCGCCCTCTTATTTCTCCAGCAAGATGAACATCATCGTTGCCGAAGACCTTTATCCCGAGTCATTACCCGGTGATGAACCCGAACCGCTACCTCAGGTACGCTGGCCTTTAAAGCACCTGATGGATCTGCTGGAAGACCCCGATTTCACCGAAGCCCGTAACGTCAGCGCACTGTTTTTAGTGCGCGAATGGCTAAAAAGCCAGGGGCGACTTTGACCGCACAAAATAACAAATGAAAAGGGCGCGTAAGCGCCCTTTTTGCTATCTGTAATCGCTGTTCTTAAAACAGCTCGTGCGACTCGCCGTTGTCGATAAGCGTCGTACCCACTTCGTGTACTGCTTGCTGGGTCGGCTGCGTGCCTTCAATAAAGTACTCCTGACGGCTGCTGCCACCGCTTGCCAGTTGCCCGGTACTGCGGTCGATGTTCACCGTCACAACACCCGGCGGCGGCGTGAGCGGATCTTCCGGTACACCATCCAGCACGGCTTTCATATACGCATCCCAGGCTGGCTGCGCACTCTTGGCACCGCCTTCATAACCGGAAATCTGATCTTTAATCGCGCCTGAAGCTGTGGTGCGACCAAGATCGCGGCGGTGATCGTCAAAACCAATCCACACCGACGTCACCACGCCTGGGCCATAACCCGAGAACCAGGCATCTTTCGAGCTGTTAGTGGTCCCGGTTTTGCCGCCGATATCGTTACGCTTGAGATCGCGTCCCGCGCGCCAGCCAGTACCTTGCCAGCCCGGTTCGCCGAAGATGTTGCTGTTCAGCGCGCTCTTAATCAAAAACGACAGCGGGGTGCTGATCACGTGCGGGGCATACTCTTCGCCGCCGCTACGCTGCACCAGCGCCTGGTTCGCCTGCTCCAGTTGCGGCATCGGCACCGAGGTGTTTTGCTGCTCCTGCGACGTGGCGACATTTTCCATATCTTTGTTTTCCAGCACGTTCGATTTCGGCGTTTCACCGTAAATCACGGGAATATCGC
Source organism: Kosakonia sp. BYX6 (assembly GCF_038449125.1). Lineage (NCBI taxonomy): Bacteria > Pseudomonadati > Pseudomonadota > Gammaproteobacteria > Enterobacterales > Enterobacteriaceae > Kosakonia > Kosakonia calanthes. Next base: position 434,793 of record NZ_CP151800.1, read on the forward strand.
AATCGGCACAGGCTACTTTCGGGCGCGCTTCAAACAGCACATTGCCCTGATCGGTTTCGATTTTGCTGATAAAGAAAGGGTCAATCAGGAAGCCGCCGTTGGCCATCACGGAATAGCCCCGCGCAACCTGCATTGGCGTGAACGACGCGGAACCGAGCGCTAACGATTCGGTATGGACAATGTTTTGCGCCGGGAAGCCGAAACGCTGCAAATACTCAGCCGCGTAATCAACCCCCATCGCACGCATTGCGCGAACCATCACCACGTTTTTCGACTGCCCCAAACCCTGGCGCAGGCGAATCGGGCCGGCATATTCATCCGGTGAGTTTTTCGGTCGCCAGTCGGAACCGGCGCCCGCATCCCAACGGGAAATTGGTGCGTCATTCAGAATGCTCGCCAGCGTCAGGCCTTTATCCATCGCCGCGGTGTAAAGGAACGGTTTGATGTTCGAGCCCACCTGGCGCAGCGCCTGCGTCGCACGGTTAAACTTGCTTTGGTTGAAATCAAAACCTCCCACCAGCGCCATCACCGCACCGTTATGCGGGTTGATGGAAACCAGCGCCGAGTTCACATCCGGCACCTGTGCCAGCCACCAGGCGTCATCAACCTGGCGAACCCAGATCTGCTGCCCAACCTGCACGGCGTCGGTCACTTTGCGCGGCGTGGTGCCCTGTTGTGTATCCGAACGATAAGGACGCGCCCAGCGCACCCCTTCCAGACGCAGCGAAACCGAGGTGCCATCCGCCATCATCGCGGTGGCTTCTTGCGGGTTCGCGCTGGTTACCACCGCCGGAGACAGCGGCCCGTAAGTCGGCAGTGTTTTCAGGGAGTCGGTAATTTTTTTGCTGTCCCACGCGGTTTCACCCACTTTCCACAGCACATTTGACGGCCCACGGTAGCCGTGGCGCATATCGTAATCCATCACGTTATTACGCACGGCAGTTTGCGCGGCTTGCTGCACTTTGCGGGTCACGGTGGTGTAAACGCGATAACCATCTTCGTACGCTTTATCGCCGTAGCGGTTCACCATCTCCTGGCGCACCATTTCGGAAAGATACGGCGCAGAGAAAGCAATTTCCGGCGCATGGTAATTGGCATCGATCGCTTCGCTGCGCGCCTCTTCGGCCTGCTGCTCGGTGATATAACCTTCGCTCTGCATACGCGCCAGCACCACATTACGACGCGCCGTCGCACGATCGAGTGAATAGAGCGGGTTAAACGTTGACGGCGCTTTCGGCAGACCGGCAATCACCGCCATTTCGCTCAGCGTCAGCTGATCGACAGATTTACCGAAGTAAACCTGCGCCGCTGCGCCCACGCCATACGCGCGGTAACCGAGGTAGATTTTGTTGAGGTAAAGCTCAAGGATCTCGTCTTTACTCAGCAGTTGCTCAATACGAATCGCCAGGAACACTTCCTTAATTTTACGCATCATCGTGCGTTCCGGGCTTAAGAAGAAGTTACGCGCCAGTTGCTGAGTAATGGTGCTCGCCCCTTGAGAAGCGTGGCCGGAGAACAGCGCAACGCTGGCGGCGCGGAAAATCCCCACCGGATCGACGCCGTGATGCTCATAAAAACGGCTGTCTTCCGTTGCGATAAACGCTTTCACCATTTCAGGCGGGATCTGATTTAACGTCAGCGGGATACGGCGTTTTTCGCCGTATTGGGCGATCAATTCACCATCAGCGCTGTACACCTGCATCGGAATCTGTAGCCGCACATCTTTCAGCGTGGCGACATCAGGTAGCTGTGGCTCTATATATTTGTACAGACCAAAAACCGAGCCTGCTCCCAGCAGAATGCAAAAGATTGCAAGGATGAATAAATACTTTACGAACTTCACTGGAGATTTCCCATTTAGAGTCATTTGGGCAGTTTATAAACAACCGCGCGGTAGTATAAAGGCAAGCCTGAAGCATTGATATAGCGTCATCCAGCGAGACGATAAGGAGATCGTGATTTATGACATTCAGGCATTGGCAAATTGGTTTGCATATTCAACAAGATGGCATCTTCATTGTGGCGCTTGCCGCAGGCCGCTACGGGCAGTCGCTGCGCCGTTGGTGGCACCTTCCTCTCCCTTCCGACACGGTTGTGCAGGGGCGCATTAAAGCGCCAGAACACCTGCTTGCCGCACTACGCCCCTGGCGTCAATCTTTGCCGCAGCGTCACTGCGTACGCATGGCGTTTCCCGCCGGGCAAACGCTGCAAAGAAAGCTGCCGCGCCCGGCAATCACCCTGCGCGAACCGGCGCTGACGAACTGGGTTTCCCAGGCAATGGCGCGCGAGCTGGAAATGGTGGAAAACGAACTGTGTTTCGATTTTACCGAGGATGAACCCGCAAAAACCTATGGCGTGACGGCGGCGCAAAACAGAGATGTCGCCGCGCTGCTGGACATCGCCCAGCAGCTTTCGCTGCACCTTTCCTCTATTACACCCGATGCCAGCGCGTTACAGCCGTTGCTCCCCTGGTTAACGCCTCCGTCCCGCTGTCTTGCCTGGTGCGATGAACGCCAATGGCTGTGGGCAACAAAGGAAAGCTGGGGGCGACGCGCGCGGGAAGAGGCCGAAACTGTCACGCAGCTTGCTTCGTTGCTCGGGTTGCCGGTAGATGAAATTGCGCAATGCGGTGACATGCCCGGCGAGTTTGATTGCTGGTGCGCCGTTCCGTCACGCCAGCCACCGCTACCGCAAAACGGCGAACGTTACGCCGTCGCGCTGGGGCTGGCGTTCGCCAGGGGATACTAATGCAACCATTGGTGAACTTTATTCCCTGGCGTCGGCAAAAGCAGCGGCGCTGCCTACGCTTTTGGGCGGCAATGTTCATAGCCACGGCGCTCGCGATAACGCTGTGCGCTGCGCTTTGGCGAGCCAGGCTGGCGGAAGATGTGCAAAGCGCAGTGTTCTGGCGGCAGTCCGATGACGCTGTGTTAAACGGCCTAATCGCCGGTGAAAAACCGCTGCGCTCGCGCTTAGAACAATGGCAGCAGGCGCAGGCCCGGTTGTTGCGGAGAGAGAGCACGCAAGCGTGGCGGCAAACATTGCTTACGTTGGCGGCGGCGTTGCCGCAAAAAGCCTGGCTGACGCAGCTTCGCTGGCGGCAAAACCAGCTTGAGCTGTCCGGGCTGGCGCGATCCGTAAACGCATTAAGCGAGCTTGAACAGCGGCTGCAAAAAACGGTGGGCTTTCGCCTGCAACCGATGGGGGCAATGGCGCGAGACGCAGAGGGCCGTTGGCAATTTAACTATCAGTTAAACCGGGAGTAGGCCAATGGCACTCAACATTGATATGTGGCTTGCCCTGTCGCCGCGCATGCGGGTTTTGTTTTGGCTTATCAGTACGCTGCTTGGGTTGTTGCTGGTGTGGTGGTTAGTGATTTGCCCGCAGCAAGACGTTTTGGCGCGTGCGATAGCGGAACAAGCGGAGCAGTCGCAGATGCGACAAACGCAGTGGCGCAAATTACGCGCGTTGGCACCGCCATCGGAACATCCGGCATTGCCCGCGGTACGCGCTTTTAGCCCGCTGGATTTCCAGGCGCAGGATCGGCAACTCATCCGCTGGCAACCCGCGCAGGGTGGGGGAGAGCTGGTGCTGGAAACGCGTTGGCAGCCGGTGATTGAAACATTCCAGTTGCTTGCCGAGCGCGGCATGTTGATACCGGCTTTTTCATTGATCGCCAATGAAGACATGCTGCATTTCACCCTGGAACTGGAGCGTGACGATGACAGCTAAACGTCTGCTATTTGCCGGTGGGCTGTGTTTGCTGCTGTGCGGCATGCGCGACCCTTTTCAACCGTTACCGGATGTCTGCCAGATTGCCCAACTCAACGCGTGGCAGTTTCACGGCGTCGTGCAGGGTGGGCAAAAGATAGGGATTGTCAGCGATGCCGCCGGGCGGTGGCATCGGGTAGTTGCGGGTGAAACGCTGCCCTCCGGGTGGCGCATTATTTCGGTCAACCCGCAGGAAATTGACGTCGCAACAGGGAAAGAGTGCGCCCCCTCAACATGGCGCTGGAAACGAAAAGGAACTCAACATGCGAAAATGGATAGCGAGCATCGCGCTCTTTAGTTTACCGATGGTCTGCGTGAAGGCCGCGAACCTGGTGACGTTGACGGTCGATGAAGTACCCGTCACGCAGGTGTTGCAGGCGCTGGTGGCACAAGAGAAACAGAACATCGTCATTCCGTCGGAAGTCAGCGGCAACGTGTCGCTTAACCTGACCGATGTTCCCTGGTTGCAGGCGCTGCAAACGGTGGCGGCCAGTGCGGGATTAACCTTGAACCAGCAAGGCAATATCTGGCAGGTGCATACCGTTCAGTCGCGGCAACAAAAACAGGCAGAGCAGGAAGCGGCCCAGGCGAAGCGTAAACTGAATGCGCCAACGCTGACACGCAGCATTTCGCTGCGTTATGCGGATGCAACAGAACTGGCGAAAGCGGGCGATAAACTGCTTAGCCCGCAGGGTGCCATAACGGTCGATACCCGGCTTAATCGCTTGTTGGTTCGCGATAATAAAGAAGGCGTTGCCGCCCTGGAAAAATGGGTGGCGCAGATGGATTTGCCGGTCGAGCAGGTTGAGCTTGCCGCTTACATCGTCACTATCAATGAAAAAAGTCTACGTGAGCTGGGCGTGAAATGGGGTATGGCACAAGATACGCCGGCAGCGCGCGGGCAAATGAGTGGCCTGTCTGCGGATCTCTCTGTCGCCACCGCCGCCACGCGCGTGGGTTTCAATATTGGCAGCATCAATGCCCGGCTGCTTGAGCTGGAGCTTTCCGCGCTCGAACAAAAACAGCAGTTAGAGATCATCGCCAGCCCACGGTTGCTGGCGTCGCACTTGCAACCCGCCAGTATCAAGCAGGGCAGCGAAATTCCTTATCAGGTCTCCAACGGAGATAACGGAAACACGGCGGTGGAATTTAAAGAGGCGGTATTGGGTATGGAAGTCACGCCCACGGTGCTGCCCGATAACCGCATACGCCTGAAATTACATATCAGCCAGAATATGCCTGGCCAGGTGTTGCAACAGGCCGGGGGCGAAGCGTTGGCCATTGATAAACAAGAAATCGAGACTCAAGTGGAGGTGAAAAGCGGCGAAACGCTGGCACTTGGCGGTATCTTCTCGCAAAAAAACACGACGGGAAGTGCGCAAGTGCCTGGTCTTGGGGCAATCCCGGGCTTTGGGCGATTGTTTCGACAAGATGCAAAAGACAACGAACGACGTGAGTTGGTGGTGTTTATTACCCCCCGGTTGGCAGCGGTACATTAAATCTGCCGTAACTCCCCTTTTTCTACGTAACTTGGTTCAGGTGTTTGACGTGAGAGATGATTTAGCTTACAAGGAGTACCGATTTGAGCGTCAGTGGTCTCCGCGTAATAACGAGCAGCGTGAAGGATAGCGTGTTTATTCAGTTGCCAAACAAGCCGGAGTACTGAGATAATTTTCGATCTGACTCTCGCACTATCGCATATGAGGTTTCAGTTCATGTCCTGCTACGCCGCGAGTCTGCGAAGCGGGTTTATCATCAACGAATAGTCTTAGTAGTACCGAAAAAATGGCAGAGAAACGCAATATCTTTCTGGTTGGGCCTATGGGTGCCGGCAAAAGCACTATTGGGCGTCAGTTAGCTCAACAACTCAATATGGAATTTTACGATTCTGATCAAGAGATTGAGAAACGAACCGGAGCTGATGTGGGCTGGGTCTTCGATGTTGAAGGTGAAGAAGGTTTCCGCGATCGCGAAGAAAAAATCATCAATGAGCTGACGGAAAAACAGGGCATCGTGCTGGCGACTGGCGGCGGCTCTGTGAAATCTCGCGAAACCCGTAATCGTCTCTCCGCCCGCGGCGTAGTGGTTTATCTGGAAACCACTATCGAAAAGCAATTGGCTCGCACTCAACGTGATAAAAAACGTCCGCTGCTGCAAGTGGACGCGCCGCCGCGCGAAGTGTTGGAAGCGTTGGCCGACGAACGCAATCCGCTGTATGAAGAGATTGCCGACGTGACCATTCGTACCGACGATCAGAGCGCTAAAGTGGTGGCAAACCAGATTATTCATATGCTGGAAAGCAACTAATTCTGGCTTAATACACAGGCCTGCGGGTTTAAGCAACTAAGGTGGATGTCGCGTCATGGAGAGGATCACCGTCACTCTCGGGGAACGTAGTTACCCTATCACCATCGCGGCTGGTTTGTTCAACGATCCAGCTTCCTTCGCGCCTCTGAAGTCCGGTGATCAGGTCATGCTGGTCACCAATGAGACTCTGGCTCCGCTCTATCTGGACAACGTTCGTCGTGTTCTTGAACAGGCGGGCGTGAAAGTGGATAGCGTGATTTTGCCAGATGGCGAGCAGTATAAAAGCCTGGCGGTCATGGACACGGTCTTCACCGCGTTGTTGCAAAAACCCCACGGGCGCGACACCACACTTGTCGCGCTTGGCGGCGGCGTCGTCGGTGATTTAACCGGCTTCGCAGCGGCCAGTTATCAGCGCGGCGTGCGCTTTATCCAGGTGCCGACCACGCTCCTTTCTCAGGTTGACTCCTCCGTTGGCGGTAAGACGGCGGTAAACCATCCCCTTGGCAAAAACATGATTGGCGCGTTTTATCAACCTGCGTCGGTTGTTGTCGATCTTGATTGCCTGGCAACTCTCCCTGCCCGCGAATTGTCCTCCGGCCTCGCGGAAGTGATCAAATACGGCATTATTCTCGACGGCAAGTTTTTTGACTGGCTTGAACAGAATATGGACGCGTTGTTGCGTCTGGATGGCCCGACGCTTGCGTACTGTATTCGCCGTTGTTGTGAGCTGAAAGCCGAAGTCGTCGCTGCCGATGAGCGGGAAACGGGCTTACGTGCTTTACTGAATCTGGGGCATACCTTCGGCCACGCTATCGAAGCGGAAATGGGCTACGGTAACTGGTTGCACGGTGAAGCTGTGGCAGCCGGTATGGTGATGGCGGCACATGCGTCAGAACGCCTCGGCCAGTTTAGTGCAACAGATACACAGCGTATCAAAGACTTGCTCAAACGCGCGGGTCTGCCGGTGCAAGGCCCGCATGAAATGGCCGCGCAGGCTTACCTGCCGCATATGATGCGCGATAAAAAAGTGTTAGCGGGAGAGATGCGTTTAGTGCTCCCGTTGGCAATAGGGAAGAGTGAAGTTCGCGGCGGAGTGTCGCACGACGTAGTACTTGGCGCTATTGCTGATTGCCAGCAGGCGTAAATATTAGAAAGGTCTGGTCACGCGTTGCGTGGCGTTTAACTTCGGGCGATATGCATGATGTGGCATACGCCTTTGTGTGGGGTGTTAAATGGATGAATTCAAACCAGAAGACGAGCTGAAACCCGATCCCAGCGATCGTCGTACTGGTCGTTCTCGTCAATCTTCTGAGCGTGTCGACGATCCGCAGATCAACTTTGATGATGTTGATGTGGATGCGGACGAACACCGTCCTTCACGTTCCCGCCGGGCGCGTGATGAGCGTGAAGAAGAACGCTATGAAGAAGATGAAGAGGCTTTTGACGAGGAGCGCGAAGAGCGCCGTCCGCGTAAGCGTAAGAAAGCCGCAGCCGTGAAGCCAGCCTCTCGCCAGTACGTGATGATGGGCGTCGGCATTCTGGTGCTATTACTGCTGATTGTCGGCATAGGTTCTGCGCTGAAATCCCCCGCACCTGCATCAAACAACGAACAAAATGGCTCGGCAGAGAAAACGATCGATCTCTCCGGCAACAACGATAACGCTGGTACGGCGGGTAACCCGGCCGATCAAGCGAATGGCGCACAGCCTGCGCCGGGTACGCAGCCGCAGGCGGCAAACAATGTGCCAGGTCAGCAGGATGTTTCTCTGCCGCCGATTTCTTCTACGCCATCGCAAGGGCAGGCGCCTGCTGCCGCGCCTGAAGGCCAGCAGCGTGTAGAAGTGCAGGGCGATCTGAACAGCGCGCTGTCACAGCCGCAAAACCAGATGCAGATTGATAACGTCGCCAGTTCGACGCTGCCGACCGAACCGGCAACGGTCGCGCCGGTACGTAACGGCAACGCCGCTGCGTCGCGCCAGCAGCCGACATCCGGTGAAACCAATACCGCCGCGCCGCGCACTGAGCGTAAGCAAATGGTGATTGAGCCGAAACCGACCGCGAAAGCGCCGGTTGCCAAAACCGAGCCAAAAGCGGAATCGAAACCGGTCGCTCAGACGCCGAAACGCACGGAAACCACAGCGGCAGCTCCTGCGGCAACCGCGACGCCTGCGCAACCGAAAGCGGCTGCCAGCACAGCGCCTGCCGCGAGCGGTGCAACATCTACCGGCAATGTCGGTGCGCTGAAATCTGCGCCGGGTAGCCACTACACGCTGCAACTGAGCAGCTCGTCGAACTACAGCAACCTGAATTCGTGGGCGAAGAAAGAGAACCTGAAAAACTTCGTGGTTTATCAGACGACGCGCAACGGTCAGCCGTGGTATGTGCTGGTGAGCGGTGTGTATGCGTCGAAAGATGAAGCGAAACGCGCAGTCTCCGCACTGCCCGCAGATGTTCAGGCGAAAAACCCGTGGGCTAAGCCGCTGCATCAGGTTCAGGCCGATCTGAAGTAATGTTTAAAGCGCAGGATGCTGTCGGAGCTTTCTCCACAGCCGGAGAGAGTGTAAGTAATCAGTCAGCATGAAAAAGAATCGCGCTTTTTTGAAATGGGCAGGGGGCAAGTACCCCCTGCTGGACGATATCGGAAGGCATCTGCCAAAGGGTGAATGCCTTATCGAGCCGTTCGTTGGCGCGGGTTCGGTGTTCCTTAACACGTCGTTCTCCCGCTATATCCTTGCTGATATCAACAGCGACTTAATCAGCCTCTACAACATCGTCAAAGACAGCCCTGACGATTACGTTCATCACGCGCGGGCGTTGTTCGCGCCTGAGACGAATCAATCCGAGGTGTATTACAGGCTGCGCGAAGAGTTTAACCAATGCCAGGAGCCTTTCCGGCGCGCGCTGCTGTTTTTATACCTCAACCGGCACGGCTACAATGGCCTGTGCCGCTACAACTTGCGCGGCGAATTTAATGTGCCGTTCGGGCGTTATAAAAAGCCCTATTTCCCGGAAGCTGAGTTGTATCACTTCGCAGAAAAAGCGCAGAATGCCTTCTTTTACTGTGAATCTTACGCCGAGAGCATGGCGCGTGCGGACGCGAACTCCGTTGTTTACTGCGATCCGCCTTACGCACCGCTTTCCGCAACAGCGAATTTTACGGCATACCACACAAACAGCTTTAGTCTTGAGCAGCAGGCCCATCTGGCAGCGATTGCCGAAAACCTGGTGCAAAACCGGATCCCGGTGTTGATTTCCAACCACGACACGCTGTTGACGCGTGAATGGTACAGTCAGGCAAAATTGCATGTGGTGAAAGTGCGACGCAGTATCAGCAGTAACGGTGGAACACGTAAAAAGGTGGATGAATTGCTGGCGCTTTATCGCCCGGCCCCCTTGTAACCCCGTTCACCGCGCCGCCAGCCTGCCGAACCCTAATTTCTCAAGGAGATGCGGATGAAACAGTATTTAATTGCCCCTTCGATTCTGTCGGCAGATTTTGCTCGCCTGGGCGAAGATACCGCCAATGTGCTGGCCGCCGGCGGAGATGTCGTTCATTTCGACGTGATGGATAACCACTACGTACCGAACCTGACCATCGGCCCGATGGTACTTAAAGCCCTGCGCGACTACGGCATTACCGCTCCTATTGATGTGCACCTGATGGTCAAACCGGTTGACCGCCTGGTGCCGGATTTCGCCGAAGCCGGGGCAAGCATCATCACTTTTCATCCTGAAGCTTCCGAACACATTGACCGCACGCTGCAACTTATCAAAGAGCACGGCTGTAAAGCGGGGCTGGTGTTTAACCCGGCAACACCGCTGAGCTATCTCGATCATGTGATGGACAAGCTGGATGTGATTTTATTGATGTCCGTTAACCCCGGTTTCGGCGGTCAGTCGTTTATTCCTCATACGCTGGATAAACTGCGCGAAGTGCGTCGCCGCATCGATGCTTCTGGCTTCGATATTCGTCTGGAAGTCGATGGCGGTGTTAAGGTGAGCAACATTGGCGAAATAGCCGCAGCGGGCGCGGACATGTTCGTGGCAGGCTCGGCGATTTTCAATCAGCCGGATTACAAACAAATCATTGATGAAATGCGTAGCGAACTGGCGAAGGTAAGTCATGGATAAAATGCAGTCGATTCAGGGTGTCGCTTTCGATCTCGACGGCACATTGGTAGATAGTGCGCCGGGGCTGACGGCTGCCGTGGACAGCGCGTTATATGCGCTGGAGCTTCCACAGGCGGGCGAACAGCGCGTGGTCACCTGGATTGGAAATGGCGCAGATGTGCTCATGGAACGCGCGTTCAACTGGGCTCGCCAGGAGCGGGCTATCCAGCGAGTCACACAGGGTAAACCCGATCTGGAGACCGGCGATATTCCGCAGGCAGAGCAGATCGGCATGCTGCGTAAGCTGTTTAACCGTTATTACGAAGAGACCGTCGAAGAGGGCAGTTTCCTGTTCCCGGACGTATCCGAAACGCTGGCGGCATTACATGCCAAAGGCCTGCCGCTGGCGCTGGTGACCAACAAACCGACGCCGTTTGTGGCGCCATTGCTGGAAGCGCTGGATATCGCAAAGTACTTTACGTTTGTGGTTGGCGGCGATGACGTGGTGAATAAAAAGCCGCATCCTGAACCGTTGCTTTTGGTGTGCGAAAAACTCTCGATTCAACCGCATGAGTTACTCTTCGTCGGTGATTCACGCAATGATATCCGCGCCGCGCAGGCGGCAGGCAGCGTCTCTGTTGGCCTGACGTACGGTTATAACTACGGCGAAGCGATTACCTTAAGTGAGCCGGACTACGTGTTCGACCATTTTAAAGATTTACTGCCCGCACTCGGGCTTCCGCACAGTGAATATCAGGAAATGAAAAATGACTAAGCCCATCGTCTTTAGTGGCGCACAGCCCTCAGGTGAATTAACCATTGGCAACTATATGGGTGCGCTGCGTCAGTGGGTGAACATGCAGGACGACTTTCACTGCATCTACTGCATTGTCGACCTGCATGCCATCACCGCGCGTCAGGATCCGCAGAAACTGCGTAAAGCGACGCTCGATACGCTGGCGTTGTATCTGGCGTGTGGCATCGATCCGCAGAAAAGTACCATTTTCGTTCAATCCCATGTTCCTGAGCATGCGCAACTGGGCTGGGCGCTGAACTGCTACACCTATTTCGGCGAACTGAGCCGTATGACGCAGTTCAAAGACAAATCCGCGCGCTATGCAGAAAACATCAACGCCGGTCTGTTTGATTACCCGGTGCTGATGGCGGCAGACATTCTGCTGTACCAAACCAATCAGGTGCCGGTCGGCGAAGACCAAAAACAGCATCTGGAGCTGAGCCGCGATATTGCGCAGCGCTTTAACGCGATTTATGGCGATGTCTTTAAAGTCCCTGAGCCGTTTATTCCGAAATCCGGTGCCCGTGTGATGTCGCTGCTGGAGCCGACCAAGAAGATGTCCAAGTCGGACGATAACCGCAACAACGTTATCGGCCTGCTGGAAGATCCGAAATCGGTGGTGAAGAAGATCAAACGCGCAGTGACCGACTCCGACGAGCCGCCGGTGGTGCGTTACGACATTGCCAACAAAGCGGGCGTTTCCAACTTGCTGGATATTCTCTCCGCCGTTACCGGCCAGAGCATTCCGGCGCTGGAGCAGCACTTCGAAGGCAAAATGTATGGTCACCTGAAAGGCGAAGTCGCGGATGCCGTTTCCGGCATGCTGACCGAGTTGCAGGAGCGTTATTATCGTTTCCGCAATGACGAAGCCTTCCTGCAAAGCGTGATGAAAGAAGGTGCGGAGAAAGCCAGCGCGCAAGCGGCTGAAACGCTGAAAAAGGTTTATGAAGCGATTGGTTTTGTCGCCAAATCGTAATCACCTGAATGCCTGATTGCCCGGTGGCGCTGCGCTTACCGGGCCTACAAATCCCGTAGGCTTGAAAGCGCAGCGCCATCAGGCATTTCTCAAAACCACTTCAACTTATCGCGCAGCGTCACTACACGGCCTACGATAATCAATGCTGGGCTTTGCACCTGCTCTGCCAGCTCGCCCAACTGCGACAAGCTACCGCTCACCACCCGTTGTTGTACCGACGTACCGTTTTCCACCAGCGCCACCGGCATCTCGGCCTGCATGCCATGGGCAATCAACTGTTCCTGAATCGCTGCCGCCTGATTAAGCCCCATATAAAACACCAGCGTCTGTTTTTCTGCCGCCAGGTTGGCCCAATCCAGCTCGCCGCCGGTTTTCAAATGCCCGGTAACCAGCCGCACGCTTTGCGCGTAATCGCGGTGCGTCAACGGAATGCCAGAATAAGCCGAACAGCCGGAAGCCGCCGTAATCCCCGGCACCACCGAGAAAGGCACGCCGGCATCACACAAGGTTTCCAGTTCTTCACCTCCGCGCCCGAAGATAAACGGGTCGCCGCCTTTCAAACGCACCACGCGCTTGCCGCTTTGCGCTTCGCGCAGCAGGATCTGGTTGATCTCCTCCTGCGGTACGCAGTGGTAGCCCGCGCGTTTGCCGACGAAAACGCGATCGGCGTCGCGACGCACCAGGTTCATGATTTCATCGGAGACCAGCCGGTCATACACCACCACATCCGCCTGCTGGATCTGCTGCAAGCCTTTCAAGGTTAACAGCCCGGCATCGCCCGGACCTGCGCCGACCAACACCACTTCCCCGCGGTGATCCAGCGGTTCATCCAGCAATTGCTCGGTGATTTTCTCGACCATGGGCGTGTCCTGGTTGGCGAGCGATTGGGCAAGCCGGTCATTAACGAACAATTTTTCCCAGAAGCGACGGCGCTCACTCACACTGGCGAAATGGCGCTTCACCCGGCCGCGCAATTGACCGGCGAAGGTTGCGACATGGCCCAAATGTTGCGGCAACAGCGATTCCAGTTTTTCGCGCAGCAAACGCGCCAGCACCGGAGAAGTGCCGCCAGAGGAAACCGCCACCATCAACGGAGAGCGGTCGATAATTGAGGGCATAATAAAACTCGCCTGAGCCGGCGCATCGACCACATTACAGAAGATGCGGCGCGTTTCTGCCGCATCGCTCACCTGCTGATTCACCGCTTCGTTATCGGTAGCGGCAATCGCCAGCCAGCACTCATCGAGCAGCGTTTCGCGAAATTCCCCTTCGACCAGCGTCAACATCCCTTCCGCTGCCCAGACGGAAAACTGCGGCACAAAAGAGAGCGCGTTGACGGTAAGCCGTGCACCCGCATCCAGAAGCAACCGGGCTTTACGTTCTGCGACATCACCGCCGCCGACGAGCAGGCAGGAACGGTCCCGTAATTGACAGAAAATTGGCAAATGGTCCACGGCATTACCCCAGTATTTTAGTTATTCGCGATAGCTTGATTTTGCTCGGCTTTCACCGCAGCCGGTCGCTCAGATTTCGGCGTAGCATACCAGTAACCCAACGTCATCAGTAAGGCAGCGGATCAAGTATTCCCCAGCGTTATGGCTAATAGCGAATTCCCTATACGTTTCGCTGGGGTATCACGCTTTAATCTGCACTTCGCCATCTTTTACGCGCACGTCGAAATGCGTGACAGAGCGGCTTTCATCTTCCAGGCAGAAGCCGTCCCGCAGGCGGAAACGTTGCTTTTTCAGCGGGCTGGCAACCCACAATTCACCCTGATGCTCGGCGATAATGCCGCGCGACAGCACGCTGGCCTGGAAAAACGGATCGATATTGCTGATGGCGAAAACCTGCTCGTCATGACGCGGGCGGAAAATCGCCACTTGCTGATCGTTTACCAGCGCGCAAACGCCGGTCGAGGGCACGATGTCATCGATTTTGCAGACGGTGTTCCACTGGCTCATGCGTTTTCCTCCACTAACATCACCGGAATACGTTCATACGGCGTGGCCGGGCGATGCTGCGCGCGCTCAGGCACCACTTGCACGTTCGGGTCACGGCGATCGCTGTTGATAAAGTGTTTGAAGCGTGTCTGCGCGGCTGGCGTATTCACGGTTTCGGTCCACTCACAAATCACCGCGTCACGCAGGCGAGCCATTTCCGCTTCCAACTGCGCATCAAAGCCCAATTTGTCGTCGATAATCACGCTTTTCAGGTACTCGATGCCACCTTCCATGCTTTCCAGCCAGGAAGCTGTACGGGTTAGTTTGTCGGCAGTACGGATGTAGAACATCATGAAACGGTCGAGATAACGCAGCAGGGTTTCGCGGTCGAGATCCGCCGCCAGCAGATCCGCGTGGCGCGGTTTCATGCCGCCGTTGCCGCAAACATACAGGTTCCAGCCTTTTTCCGTGGCGATAATGCCAACGTCTTTGCCCTGGGCTTCCGCACATTCACGGGTACAACCGGAAACGCCAAATTTCATTTTGTGCGGCGTGCGAATGCCTTTGTAACGGTTTTCTAGTTCAACGCCGAAACCGACGCTATCGCCGACGCCGTAACGACACCAGGTTGAACCGACACAGGTTTTCGCCATACGCAGCGCTTTTGCGTACGCGTGACCGGTTTCGAAACCGGCGTTAATCAACTGACGCCAAATTTCCGGCAGATCGTCTTTTTGCGCGCCGAACAGGCCGATACGCTGCGAGCCGGTAATTTTGGTGTAGAGATTGAATTCACGGGCGATGCGGCCGACTTCCATCAGCCCTTCCGGGGTGATTTCGCCACCGGCAGAACGTGGGATCACCGAATAGGTGCCGTCTTTCTGGATGTTGGCGAGGAAGTTGTCGTTGGTATCCTGAAGTGGCGTGTGCTGCGGTTTCAGGACGTACTCGTTCCAGCAGGAGGCGAGCAGGGAACCGACCGTCGGCTTACACACTTCACACCCGTAACCTTTGCCGTATTTCGCCAGCAGTTCGTCAAAGGTTTTGATCCCTTCGACCTGAATCAGGTGATACAGCTCCTGGCGAGAGTAGGCGAAGTGTTCGCACAGGTTGTTGGTGATTTCGATGCCCTGTTTCGCCAGTTCGGCGTTCAGCACTTGCGTGACCAACGGGATGCAGCCGCCGCAACCGGTACCGGCTTTGGTTTCGGCTTTCAGGGCGGCAACGGTGTGGCAGCCTTTGTTGATGGCCGCGATCAAGTCACCTTTGGTAACGTCGAAGCAGGAGCAGATTTGCGCGCTGTCCGGCAGCTTATCGACGCCGATAGAGGGTTTGCCGCTGCTGGCGTGGGCCGGCAGGATTAACGCGTCCGGGTTTTCCGGCAGTTCGATGGCGTTCAGTACCAGTTGCAACAGGTTGCCGAAATCGCTGGTGTCGCCCACCAACACCGCGCCGAGCAGGGTTTTGTTATCCGGGCTGACGATCAGGCGTTTGTAGACTTCTTTGCTTTCGTCGAGGTAAACGTAGCTGCGCGCGCCCGGCGTGCGACCGTGCGCATCGCCGATGCCGCCAACATCCACGCCGAGCAGTTTCAGCTTGGCGCTGAGATCTGCGCCTTCAAAGGCATTTGGCGTACCGAGAATATGATCCACGGTGACCTGCGCCATTTTGTAACCCGGCGCGACCAGGCCGTAAACGCGGTTGTTCCAACTGGCGCATTCGCCGATAGCGTAGATATTCGGATCGGACGTCTGGCAGTTGTCATTAATCAGGATGCCGCCGCGCGGCGCCACTTCCAGCCCGCACTGCGTGGCCAGTTTGTCGCGCGGGCGGATGCCGGTCGAAAAGACGATAAAGTCGACTTCCAGCTCGCTGCCATCGGCAAAGCGCATGGTTTTGCGCGCTTCGGTGCCTTCCTGCACGATCTCTTGGGTGTTTTTGCTGGTGTGCACGCCCACGCCCATGCTTTCGATTTTGCGTTTCAGCTGCTCGCCGCCCATCTGGTCGAGCTGCTCGGCCATCAGCATTGGCGCGAATTCAATCACATGCGTTTCAACGCCTAAGTTTTTCAGCGCGCCTGCGGCTTCCAGACCAAGCAGGCCGCCGCCAACCACAGCGCCACGGCGGCTACGGCGCGCGCAGGCTTCAATGGCGTTTAAATCTTCGATGGTGCGGTAAACGAAACAGTCTTGTGTTTCGGAACCTTTGATCGGCGGGATCCACGGATAGGAGCCGGTCGCCATGATCAGTTTGTCGTAATACACCGTGCGCCCGGCGCTCGAGTGAATCACTTTTTCCTGACGGTTAATAGTGATCGCGCGTTCGCCGACCAGCACTTTTACGCCATGTTTCTCGTAAAAGCCTTCGCGAACCAGAGAGAGTTCTTCAGCAGTATGGTGAGAAAAATAGGAAGAGAGATGGACGCGATCGTAGGCTTTACGCGGCTCTTCACAGAAGACGGTAATGTCGAACTGGCTGGCGTCGGCTTTATCGAGAAGATCCTCAATAAAGCGGTGGCCGACCATGCCGTTACCGATAATTGCGAGTTTGACTTTGCTCATTTTTGCCTCGATTTCTTTTTTACTACCGCCTACCTTAACGATTCAGCCTCCTCGCTTATTGATGTGCATCAAATACGCCTTCACCTACCACTTAATGAGTATATGACTGATTTTTATCGATTTTTATAAGTTACGGATATCGCAGGCATTTATGAATTGTGGAATTTGCATACGAAATATGAAGGTTTTTGGCATGACCTCTGATACAAAATATCTGAGGGAAATAGAGGGAGTAATGCGATGTCGGTAACACCACTTTGGTTAGTTCAGAATGTGCATTTACCCGATCGCGAAGGGCTATGGCAAATTGCGATTGAGCAGGGGCGTTTTGGTGAAATCACGCCGATGGGCGCGACGCACAGCGACAATCTTGAGGTGCTCAATGCGCGAGGCGGGCTGGCGCTGCCGCCATTCATCGAGCCGCATATTCACCTCGACACCACGCAAACCGCCGGAGAACCGAACTGGAACCAGTCCGGCACGCTGTTTGAAGGCATTGAGCGCTGGGCCGAGCGTAAAGCGCTGCTGAGCCATGATGACGTGAAAACGCGCGCCTGGCAGACGCTAAAGTGGCAAATGGCCAACGGCGTACAGCATGTGCGCACGCACATCGATGTTTCCGATCCTTCCCTGACGGCGCTGAAAGCGATGCTGGAAGTGAAAGCGGAAGTCGCGCCGTGGATCGATTTACAACTCGTCGCGTTCCCGCAGGAAGGCATTCTTTCTTACCCCAATGGTGCGGAATTGCTGGAAGAGGCGCTGTGTTTAGGGGCGGATGTGGTCGGGGCGATCCCGCATTTTGAGTTCACCCGCGAATACGGCGTTGAATCTCTGCATATCGCGTTTGCGCTGGCGCAAAAATATGATCGCCCGCTGGATATTCACTGCGATGAAATCGACGATGAGCAATCGCGTTTTGTGGAAACCGTCGCCGCGCTGGCGCTGAAAATGGGTATTGGCCCTCGTGTCACCGCCAGCCATACCACGGCAATGCACTCTTATAATGGTGCATACACCTCGCGCTTATTCCGTTTGCTGAAGCTTTCCGGCATCAACTTTGTGGCGAACCCGCTGGTGAATATTCATCTGCAAGGGCGCTTTGATGATTACCCGAAACGCCGTGGCATCACGCGGGTGAAAGAGCTGCTGGCGGCGGGCATAAATGTCTGCTTCGGTCACGATGATGTGTTCGATCCCTGGTATCCGCTGGGCACCGGCAATATGTTGCAGGTGCTGCACATGGGGCTGCATGTCTGTCAGCTCATGGGTTACCAGCAAATTGACCAGGGGTTGCGTTTGATCACCCATAACAGCGCCAGAACTTTTGGCCTGGTGGAGTACGGCATTGAACCCGGTTTTCCGGCAAATATGATTATTTTGCCTGTAGAAACAGGCTTTGATGCGGTACGTTGCCAGGCACCGGTTCGCTGGTCGATTCGCCAGGGGCGGGTGATTGCCAGCACGCAACCGGCACAAAGTTGGGTACAAATGGACCGCGGTGGTGAAGAAGTGGTGTTCAGCCGAACACCGCGAAAATAGCGCCCAGCCGGGATGTTGCGCCGCGCGTTGTGACGCGTCTGGCGTTACATCTGTTACCAAATACGTAAAATTAAGTAAAAGGCTAGCCTGCTGGCTGACTGCTCTTTAGAATCAAGCCACTCGCTTTCTTTACTGCACTTCGTTAAGGAAACCTTATGGTTAAATCGACTCTGGCGGCTGTTGCGGCTGTACTGGCCCTTTC
Organism: Kosakonia sp. BYX6; assembly: GCF_038449125.1. Taxonomy (NCBI): domain Bacteria; kingdom Pseudomonadati; phylum Pseudomonadota; class Gammaproteobacteria; order Enterobacterales; family Enterobacteriaceae; genus Kosakonia; species Kosakonia calanthes. The sequence goes on from NZ_CP151800.1 coordinate 452,995, forward strand.
TGCTATCTCCCCTGCTGCCCTGGCAGCAAAAGGCGATCCTCATGTTCTGCTCACCACATCTGCCGGTAATATCGAACTGGAGCTGAACAATCAGAAAGCCCCTGTGTCGGTGAAAAACTTCCTTGATTACGTAAACAACGGTTTCTATAACAACACGACGTTCCATCGTGTGATCCCGGGGTTTATGGTGCAGGGCGGTGGTTTCAACGAGCAAATGCAGCAAAAACAGCCTAACCCGCCGATTAAGAACGAAGCCGACAACGGCTTGCGTAATACTCGCGGCACCATCTCAATGGCGCGCACCGCCGACAAAGACAGCGCGACCAGCCAATTCTTTATCAACGTTGCGGATAACGCTTTCCTCGATCACGGACAACGTGATTTTGGTTATGCGGTGTTTGGTAAAGTTGTGAAAGGAATGGATATCGCCGATAAGATTTCGCAGGTGCCGACGCACGATGTGGGTCCTTACCAGAATGTCCCATCAAAACCGGTTGTTATCCTCTCAGCGAAAGTGCTGCCATAAGTTTTCCCCACACGGGCTGTTCGGCCCGTGTTCTGTTGCCTTCCGGCGTAACGTGAATTTTCTGCTTATAATTTGGGCAAGTACACGTCTAAACAGGGAGGCGCTATGAGCAAGAAACTCACCGACAGGCAAAAATCCCGTCTCTGGGAGCAGCAGCGCAATGTCAATTTCCAGGCCAGCAGGCGTCTGGAGGGCGTTGACAGTGAACTTGTGACGCTTAACGCCGAAGAAGCCAATGTGCGTCTTGAAGAACTCCGGAGGCACTATGAGCGATAAATTTGGCGATGGCCGCGATCCGTACCTCTTTCCTGGCCTGAACGTGATGCGCAATGTGTTAGGCATTCACGAGACACAGCGGCTGGAGCAAGCCGCTTATCAACTGACGGCATTACGCGCCGCAACGCTTGAACTTGGCCCTTTAGCGCGCGGGCTGCCCCATCTTTGCGCCATTCACCATCACCTTTATCAGGATGTGTTTGACTGGGCCGGGCAGGTTCGCGAAGTGGATATCTACGAAGGCGATACCCGTTTCTGCCATTTCGAATACATCGAGAAGGAAGGGAATGCGCTGATGCAGCAACTCGAAGATGAGGAGTGGCTGTGCGGGCTGGCGAAAGCCGAGTTTATTGAGCGGCTGGCGCATTATTACTGTGAAATCAATGTGCTGCACCCGTTCCGTCTCGGTAATGGTATTGCGCAGCGCATCTTCTTTGAACAACTCGCGTTGCACGCCGGTTTTTCTCTCGACTGGCGCGATATCGATCCCAACGACTGGAGCACCGCGAACCAGGCCGGTGCGATGGGCGATTTACAACCGCTGTATGCGATCTTCGGCAACGTGGTGAGCGAAGCGGTGGTAGGGGAGTAACATCATTTTGTCGGATGGCGCTGACGCTGATCCGACCTACAAAACCCAGTGGAGCGGATCATTTGTCGGCCGGATCAGCGTCAGCGCCATCCGGCGATTATCGCAGCCGAGCAGGTCTGCTCTGCAAACCCGTTTTTTATCCAGGCGAAGTGCCGTATAGTTTTGCGCAATTTGTACTGCATTCGGCTGAACTCACATGATCCTGCTTATCGACAATTACGACTCCTTCACCTGGAACCTGTACCAGTATTTTTGTGAACTGGGCGCAAGCGTGGAGGTAAGGCGTAACGATGAGCTGACGTTGGCGGAGATTGCCGCGCTGGCGCCACAAAAGATCGTTATCTCGCCGGGCCCGTGCACGCCGGATGAGTCTGGTATTTCGCTGGATGTCATTCGGCATTACGCCGGTAAATTGCCGATTCTTGGCGTTTGCCTGGGCCATCAGGCGATTGCGCAAGTGTTTGGCGCCACCATTGTGCGTGCGGCAAAAGTGATGCACGGCAAAACCTCTCCTATTACCCATCACGGCGCGGGCGTATTTACGGGTCTTAATAATCCATTAACTGTCACTCGCTATCATTCGCTGGTTATCGATCCGCCCACGTTGCCTGAGTGTTTTGAGGTCATGGCGTGGAGCGAAAGCGGGGAGATCATGGGTATTCGCCATCGGCAGTGGGATTTGGAAGGGGTGCAGTTCCACCCGGAAAGTATCCTCAGCGAGCAGGGCCACCAATTACTGCAAAACTTCCTGACACGGTGATTTCTGGTTGCCATGCAGTGATTTTTTATGCATATTTCGTGATTATATTTTCATAATCAATGCGACATAAAACTGGATGGGTATGACATGGCAACTCAGCAAGACGCCGTTACGCGCGCAACATTCGACGAAGTGATTCTGCCAATTTTCGCACCGGCCGAGTTTATCCCGGTGAAGGGAAAAGGCAGCCGTGTGTGGGATCAGCAGGGCAAAGAGTATGTTGATTTTGCAGGCGGTATTGCGGTTACCGCTTTAGGCCACTGTCACCCGGCGCTGGTGGAAACGTTGAAAACCCAGGGCGAAACGCTGTGGCATATCAGCAACGTGTTTACCAATGAACCCGCGCTGCGCCTGGCGCGTAAACTTATCGACGCCACTTTTGCCGAGCGCGTGGTATTTATGAACTCCGGCACCGAAGCCAACGAAACCGCATTTAAGCTGGCGCGTTTTTATGCATCTACGCGCCACAGCCCGTACAAAACCAAAATCATTGCTTTTCATAATGCTTTCCACGGGCGTTCGCTGTTCACCGTGACAGTGGGCGGCCAGCCGAAGTATTCCGATGGCTTCGGCCCGAAACCGGCCGATATCATCCATGTGCCGTTTAACGATCTGCATGCGGTAAAAGCGGTGATGGACGATCACACCTGCGCGGTCGTGGTTGAACCTATCCAGGGCGAAGGCGGCGTGACGGCGGCAACGCCGGAATTCCTCAAAGGTTTGCGTGAGTTGTGCAACGAACACAACGCACTGTTGGTGTTTGATGAAGTGCAGTGCGGCATGGGCCGCAGCGGCGAACTGTTCGCGTATATGCATTACGGCGTTACACCGGACATCCTGACCAGCGCGAAAGCCCTCGGCGGCGGTTTCCCGGTTAGCGCGATGTTGACCACCGAAGAGGTTGCCAGCGCGTTTCATGTCGGTTCACACGGTTCCACCTACGGGGGTAACCCGCTGGCCTGCGCCGTGGCTGGTACCGCGTTTGATATTATCAATACGCCGGACGTGCTGAATGGCGTCAATGAGAAACGCCAGCTGTTCGTTAAGCATTTGCAGCAAATCAACGAGAAATTCGACCTGTTTAGCGATATTCGCGGCATGGGGCTGCTGATTGGCGCCGAGCTAAAACCACAGTTCAAAGGCCGTGCGCGTGATTTCCTCTACGCGGCCGCCGAAGAAGGTGTGATGGTGTTGAATGCTGGCCCTGATGTGATGCGCTTTGCGCCCTCGCTGATCGTCGATGAAAAAGATATCGATGAAGGCATGCATCGCTTTGCGCAAGCGGTAGCAAAAGTGGTTAACGCGTAAGGCGTCGACGAAGCCAATTACCGTGATGCGGGCGCTGACGCCATGCCACTGACGAAATGGTGTGCATGGTGTTCAGATGCCCGATAATCCGCTGTAAATGCTGCTCCAGCGTGCTCATTGGCCCGTGCGTTAACGTCTCCGGTGCTTCCAGAATATTCACATCCCCCGATTCACCCGGCCCGTCATACTCCAGCCGTTGCTGACACCGTTGCAGGGCAATTTCGCATGACTGCAAATAGCGCTGTGCCAGTTCAGGCGTCAGCATGGTGTGCTCGCGCGCCAGCGTGGTCATCGCATTAATATGCTCAACGATAAACTGGCTGTGGGTGACCCACAGTTTCATATCGTTCAGGTAACGCGTGTTAAAACCCGGTTCCTGCATCGCCTGATTCAGCGAGTTAAACAACGCGTTATGCGCCTGGTTAACGCGCATACGCTGCCAGGCCAGCGGCGTGGCTTCTGGGTTATCACTGAGGATCAAGCGAATAGCGTCCTGATCGGTTTCCAGCGCGTCGTGCGCGTTCTGGCGCAGCAAGCCGCTTTGCCACTGCGGCCACAGCCAGACCATCCCGCCGAAGGCAATCAGGCAGCCAATCAGCGTATCAACAAGCCGGGCGATAATGAACTCATCGCCATTTAGCGTCAGGATCTGCAACGTATAAACGGCTGTAATGGTAAAACCGACCATCGCCCAGCCGTAGCTTTTGCGAATAATCAAATAGCTGACCAGCGTGATAAGCAGCATTGCGGCCAGCGTGAAACCGAGTGGCACGTGGAAGTGCAGGGTTGCCCCGGCGATCATCAGTCCCGCAAACGTGCCCGCTGCCCGGTGGACAATGCGCACCCGCGTCGCGCCATAACCGTTTTGCGTCACAAACATCACCGTCATCATGATCCAATACGGCTTCGGCAAGTTCAGGGCGCTGCCCATTAGGCTTGCGATACTGAGCATTACGCTGATGCGCGCGGCATTGCGCAGGGCGGCAGATTTTAGCGACAGATAACTTCTCAGCGCCGGGAAAAGCGGTAAACGGCGCTGCTTCTCGGCCATCAGATCGCGAATATAGAGCGGGCGCTGCGTACGCAGTACGCGGGCGATACGGCTGAAATGCCAGGCGCAAAACTGCCCGACCGGGTTGTCCGGGTGCTGACGGGCGATTTTTTCCAGCGCGCCGATTTGTTTCTCCATGGTGAAACGCGTCGGGTAGCGGTGATAAAGAATGTCATCCGCCAGCACGCGCAGGCGAGCGGCGACGGTTTGCGCATTCCAGCGAATAACCTGCTCGGCGTGGGTTTGCTCGACCAGTTTTTGCACTTCAGCAGGCTGATGCAAACTGACGGAGATATGCTCCTGCAAATCCAGCGCAACCTGAAAGACGCGCAGCAGGCGTTTGTAATCATTGTTTTTATTGGCCGCCAGCATGTGCAACTGCTGGTAGCACTGGCTTATTAAATCTACCGCTTTTTGCTGGCGGGCCAGCAGCGGCGGCAAGGCTTTTTCTGGGTCTGCGTGCTGGGTCAGCAGGCTATATTTTGCCTCGCAATAATCGGCCAGTTGCCGGTAGAGCAAACTGAGCGATTCGCGCAACGGCTGCTCGCGCCACATCCAAAACCAGAACCAGTTAAACAGCCCGTACCAGAGCGTACCCAGCGCGTAAATCAGTAGCGGCTCCCACACCGGCATATTCCCGGCGAGGCTCAACGTAAAGATAGAGGCAATCAGCGAGGCCGGTAATAAACGCCCATGCAGCGCGCTGATTTCCCCCGTTACGCCGAGCAGCAACGTCAGCACGGTCAGGATCAACGGCAAGGGAAAATCGTCGGCAAGCAGTAGTTGAACGGCCAGGCTACAGCCCGCAAACAGCGAGCCGCCAATAATCAGGCGTTTGAAAAAACGTTTGTGGGGTGTATCAAGACCGGCAATGTTGCAGCAGGCGGGAACGAGGGAGAACAGCAGACCTTGTTGTAAATGGCCGACCAGCAAACCAATCGCCACAGGCAAACACAACACCAGCGTTTGTCGCAGTGCGTAGTTGATCTCGGGGTGATAAATCAGCCTGCGCCACATGGGGAAAGAAAAACGGCGCACCGGATAAGCGATGCGCCGTTTTGCAGATTAACGTGTTCCGTAGACGACGATGGTTTTGCCGTGGGCGGAGATCAGGTTTTGATCTTCAAGCATTTTCAGAATGCGACCGACTGTTTCACGGGAGCAACCGACGATCTGACCAATTTCCTGACGCGTAATTTTAATTTGCATGCCGTCAGGGTGGGTCATTGCGTCCGGCTGTTTCGCCAGATTCAACAGCGTTTGCGCAATGCGGCCTGTAACGTCCAGGAACGCCAGGTTGCCGACTTTCTCCGAAGTCACCTGCAGGCGACGCGCCATTTGCGCGGAGAGACGCATCAGAATATCCGGGTTAACCTGGATCAACTGACGGAATTTTTTGTAGGAAATTTCGGCTACTTCACAGGCGGTCTTGGCGCGTACCCAGGCACTGCGCTCCTGACCTTCTTCGAACAGGCCCAGTTCACCGATAAAATCGCCCTGGTTGAGGTAAGAGAGGATCATCTCTTTACCTTCTTCATCCTTGATGAGCACTGCCACTGAGCCTTTGACGATGTAATACAACGTTTCCGCTTTTTCACCTTGGTGAATAAGCGTGCTCTTCGACGGGTACTTATGAATATGGCAATGAGACAAGAACCATTCGAGAGTCGGGTCTGTTTGCGGTTTGCCAAGCACCATGCGCGGTTATCCTCTGTTATAAGCTGGCTCCAGAAGCCGGGCGTAAGGGAACCCTGTTTCTGGGGTTGCAATCAAAGCTTCCCAAATCCCGGGAAGTGGACCGTCAGCGTCATCTGCGGCCTCTAATGTATGATGTCCTTTGCGTACATGCGTAACGTCAATGTATCTCTGTAGCATCCAGACTGTTTTAGCATAGCTTTTAACGCCTGTCTCCTGGTGTCTCGCTTCAGCATGACGCAGGTCGCCTTCCGTTGCGGCTTTTCTTATGTGCGCGTAATCTGTAAAGAAAATTGCAACTCCGGAGTGATGAAAATGCAGGCACGTGTGAAATGGGTTGAAGGGTTAACGTTCCTTGGTGAGTCCGCTTCTGGTCACCAAATTCTGATGGACGGCAACTCTGGCGACAAAGCGCCAAGCCCAATGGAAATGGTTCTGATGGCCGCAGGCGGGTGCAGCGCAATCGACGTGGTGTCGATCCTGCAAAAAGGGCGTCATAACGTCACCGACTGCGAAGTGAAACTGACCTCAGAGCGCCGTGAAGAAGCGCCGCGCCTGTTTACCCATATTAATCTGCACTTCGTCGTCACCGGTAACGCATTGAAAGATGCCGCCGTTTCTCGCGCGGTTGATCTGTCGGCAGAGAAATATTGCTCTGTGGCGCTGATGCTGGAAAAAGCGGTGAATATCACCCACTCCTACGAAGTGATCGAAGCCTGATTACGCAGCCCGGCGGCGCAGTCCGGGCTATATAATCTTTTTCCCTTCCATCAGCCGTTGTACCAGCGGCGTCATGATCAGTTCCATCGCCAACCCCATTTTGCCGCCTGGCACCACCAGCGTATCCATATGCGAGATGAATGAACCTTGCAACATTGCGAGCAACCACGGGTAGTCGATCCCTTCTAAATTGCGGAAGTGAATAACAACAAAGCTTTCATCCAGTGAAGGAATGCCTTTCGCGGCAAACGGGTTGGAGGTATCAACCGTCGGCACGCGCTGAAAGTTGATATGGGTGCGCGAAAACTGCGGCGTAATAAAGTTGATGTAGTCTTCCATCGACCGCACCACGGAATCCATCACCGCTTCACGGGAGTGTCCGCGCTCGCTGGTGTCGCGAATGAGTTTCTGGATCCACTCAAGGTTAACGATCGGCACCACGCCGACCAGCAAATCGACATAGCGCGCAACGTCATGCTGCGGTGTCACCACGCCGCCGTGCAGCCCTTCATAAAACAGCACATCGGTCGGTTCCGGCAACGGTTGCCAGGGCGTAAAAGTGCCCGGCACCTGGTTCCAGGGGACGGCTTCATCGTAAGTGTGCAGGTATTTGCGCGCCTGGCCCTGGCCGGTTTGGCCGTAGTCGCTAAAGGTTTGTTCTAACAGGCCAAAGTCATTGGCTTCCGGGCCAAAGTAGCTAATATGCCGGCCAAGATCGCGGGCCTTGCGGATAGCCATATCCATTTCCGGGCGGGTGTAGCGATGGAAGCTGTCGCCTTCCACTTCCGCCGCGTGCATGTTGAGTTGGGCGAAAATTTTACGAAAGGCGAGGCTGGTGGTGGTGGTTCCCGCGCCGCTGGAGCCTGTAACGGCGATAACCGGATGTTTGGCGGACATAGCTACTCCCTGAATCAACGATTATTTTCAGTATCAAAGCCGCCCGCACCCTGTCATTCGTGGAACTGCCCGCGCGGCATAATGTTCACCGTTTCGTGCAGTTCCGACCACACCAGCACGGCTTCGCCGTGTTGCAGTTGCCGTTTAACGTCGGCGACCTTTTGTTCAAGCGAACGCTCATGTTCACCATAATCGGTGCCTTCGCGCAAGACAAAGCTCTCAATCAGGTTGTCCAGCGTCTGCGCGTCAAGTTCTTGCCACGGAATAATCATGATGCTCCCAAATAGGCGGATAACCAGTCCGGGATGCGCTTCTCCAGCCACATTTCCGGGTGACGGAGTGTTCCGCCGACAAAACCAACGTGACCACCGTGTTCTGTCAGTTGATATTCAATATTCGTGGGTAAATGGCTGGCATCCGGGATCACGTTATGATCCATAAACGGATCGTCTTTGGCGTGGATAATCAGCGTCGGTTTGCGGATAAGCGGCAGCTGCGGCATGGCGCTACAGCGGCGATAGTAATCCAGCGCGTCGGCAAAACCGTGGATTTTCGCCGTGATCATGTCATCAAACTCCCGAATTCGCCGCACCTTTCGCAGCGCCGGCAGCGTGGTTGGCAAAGAACCGGGGTAGGCCCTTAATTTGCGCGCGGCATTGGCTTTCAACAAGTTCAGCAAATAGCGCTGATAAACGCGCGAAAAGCCCTTTTCCATATGATAACTACAGGCTTCCAGCATCAGCGGCGCCGAGACAATCACTGCCGCATCGACAGGCAAACTGTCATCCGCTTTCGCCAGCAAGCAGCCGAGCATATTGCCGCCCAGCGAGTAACCCACGGCGGCGGTCGGTACCGGGCCGAACTCTTCGCGCAACCAGTGCAAAAACCAGGTGCCATCCTCAGTTTCACCGGAGTGATAAATCCGACTCAGGCGGTTTGGTATGCCGCTGCACCCGCGAAAATGCATCACCACGCCCAGCCAGCCGCGCTGTTTTGCCGCATGGATCAGGCCATGTGCGTAAGGGCTGTGCAGGCTGCCTTCCAGACCATGAAACACCACAAGGCGCGGTTTATGGCGGGCTTGATACGGCTCTTCGCTCCACGCGAGATCAACAAAATCCCCGTCTGGCAGTTCAAGGCGCTGCCACCAGGGTTCGAATTGCAAACGGCGGCGAATCAATCGCGGCAGCATGGTTTGTAGATGCGGATTGCTCGCACCCCGCATCGGCTGGAAATAGTGTGAAACGCCTTGATCTTCAAGGAGATTCGCAGGGGTAATTTCTGCCATTTCGTCTTCTAATCTCTGTAAACCGGCGAACATTATACGTGCGAATAATTGAGCCGTTTAATAATTTGCGGCTCCTGTATAGGTTAAAAGCGCCCCATAAAGCTTTTCTTACCTGCCTAAACTGATCTGCATCACAAATTGTCACTTTGATTATTACTCTCAGGCTAATGATTTAGCCAGCACCTTAATTGATGCATTTCTCACCGGAGCGCAGACTACGTTCAGTGTTAAGCAAGTCAAAATGATGAGCTGAATCAGGAGGTTAATAATGTTATCTGGGCAAAAGCCAGCACAGGTATGGAACACGCGGCGTAGCGAGAAACAGCGTCGCCTGGCGTCCATTCCCGTGCAAGGCAAGGTACTGCCGACCGGCGATCTTGTCGCCATGCTGGAAAAACTGATCGCTCCGGGCGACCGCGTTGTACTGGAAGGGAACAACCAAAAACAGGCTGATTTCCTCTCGCGCATGCTGGCCGAAGTGAACCCGCAGAAAGTGCACGACCTGCACATGATCATGCCAAGCGTCGGGCGTAGCGAACATCTTGATATTTTTGAGAAAGGTATCGCCCGCAAACTCGATTTCTCCTTCTCCGGCACGCAAAGCCTGCGCATTTCGCAACTGCTGGAAGATGGGCAACTGGAAATCGGCGCAATCCACACTTACATCGAACTTTACGCCCGCCTGTACGTTGACCTGTGCCCGAATGTGGCGCTGATTGCTGGTTACAAAGCAGACCGCAAAGGCAACCTGTACACCGGACCAAGTACTGAAGACACGCCCGCGCTGGTGGAAGCCGCCGCGTTTCGCGACGGGATCGTCATTGCGCAGGTCAACGAACTGGTTGACGACGAATGCGATCTGCCGCGCGTGGATATCCCCGGTTCGTGGATCGACTATGTGGTGGTTGCTGACAAACCGTTCTTCATCGAGCCGCTGTTCACCCGTGACCCGCGCCTGATCAAGCAAGAACACATCCTGATGGCGATGATGGCGATTAAAGGCATCTACGCGGAACATCAGGTGCAGTCGCTCAACCACGGTATTGGTTTTAACACTGCCGCTATCGAACTGCTGCTGCCAACCTACGGCGAACAGCTCGGCCTGAAAGGCAAAATCTGCAAACACTGGACGCTGAACCCGCATCCAACGCTGATCCCGGCAATTGAAAGCGGCTGGGTCGAAAGCGTGCACTGTTTCGGCGGTGAACTGGGGATGGAAGAGTACATCCGCGCCCGCCCTGACGTGTTCTTTACCGGTGCCGATGGTTCGATGCGCTCCAACCGCGCGTTCTGCCAGTTAGCCGGTCAATACGCCGTGGATATGTTTATCGGTTCGACCTTGCAGATTGATGGCGATGCCAACTCCTCAACCGTTACCCGTGGACGCCTGGCCGGTTTCGGCGGCGCGCCAAATATGGGCCATGACCCGCACGGTCGTCGCCACGCAACACCGGCCTGGCTGAACATGATCACCGAACCTAACCCAATGGAACGCGGAAAAAAACTGGTTGTGCAGATGGTCGAAACCTTCCAGGCCGGCGCCAAACCGACTTTCGTGGAAAGCCTCGACGCGGTGGAAGTGGCGAAAACCTCCGGCATGCCGCTGGCGCCGGTCATGATCTACGGCGATGACGTCACACACGTGCTGACCGAAGAGGGGATTGCTTACCTCTATCGCGCTGAAAGCATGGAAGAGCGCCGTGCGATGGTCGCTGCGGTTGCCGGTATCACCGATATCGGTCTGGGCGTTGACGCCAAACGCGTCGCGCAACTGCGCCAAAGCGGCAAAGTGGTCTACCCGGAAGATATGGGCATTCGCCGCACTGATGCCACGCGCTCACTGTTAGCAGCCAGCAGCGTCGCTGACCTGGTGGAATGGTCCGGCGGTCTTTACAACCCACCTGCGAAATTCCGGAGCTGGTAATGAAACTTCTGCCACGGATTGAAGCTGAAGGCGGTGCCGAATGGCTGGCGCGAGCCGCCACACAGTGTCTGATTGACGAAGCACGATTAAGCCCGAAGCCCGGTCTGGTGGACAGCCGGGGGAGTGGTGCGCACCACGATTTAACGCTCGATCTGATGGAGCGTTCCGCGCACAGCCTGACCCCCACGTTTCAGGCGCTGGCGCAACAAAGCTGGCTGCGGCCAGCGGATGTCGCGCTCAGACAAACCATAGGGCGTCTTGGTCGGGACGGCGAACAGCAGATGATGGCGGCCACCAATGGCGTGAATACCCATCGCGGCGCGATTTGGGCGCTCGGATTGCTGGTTAGCGCGGTGGCCATGTCAGGCGGCAGCGACTCGGCAGAGACCATTACCGCCACCGCCGCACGGCTGGCGCAGTTGCCGGATGACGCGGCGCCAAAAGTTTTCAGCAAAGGCCTTCGCGCCACGCACCGCTACCGGGTGCCGGGCGCGCGTGAAGAAGCCCAGCAGGCGTTTCCGCACATCATGAAACTGGCCCTGCCGCAATTGCAGCAAAGCCGCCAGCACGGCAGCGATGAAACCGAAGCGCGGCTAGATGCGCTGATGGCCATCATGACCTCGCTGAGCGATACCTGCGTGTTATCCCGCGCGGGCATGGAAGGACTGGAGACGATGCGCCACGGCGCAAGCGCGGTGCTGCAAGCCGGTGGTGTTGCGCATCCGAACGGGCAGCGGGCGCTTGCTGAACTGGACAGAAAAATGCTGGCGCTGAACGCCTCGCCGGGTGGCGCGGCCGATTTACTCGCCGCCACGCTGTTTCTCGATCGCGTTACGACGCCTTATTTAGCGAATTAAGAGGAAGTTATGGAACACATTACGATAACCGTGCCTGCCGGCCGCGCATTACGCGGCAAAGCGCTGGCGGGCGTTGTGGGCTCCGGGGATATGGAGGTGTTATTCACCGCCGACCAGGGGCAAACATTGACGATTGATATCACCACCTCCGTGGATAACAGCCGTGGACGTTGGGAAGCGCTGTTCAACCGGTTAAGTGTGGTCAGCACGCTGCCTGCGGGCCAGCTTGTGATCCACGATTTCGGCGCAACGCCCGGTGTGGCGCGTATCCGTATCGAACAGGTTTTCGAGGAGGTGAGCTATGCGTGACGATCGCAGTTTTATCGAACTTAAAGCGCGTCAACGCGCCCAAACGCTGCTGGATGAAGGCAGCTACCGCGAACTGTTAGATCCGTTCGAGGGCATTGTTTCCCCGTGGTTAGGGGCGCAGGGCATTGTTCCGCAGGCGGATGACGGCATGGTGGTCGCCAAAGGCACCCTCAACGGCCAACCGGCGGTGGTTGTCGCCATCGAAGGCGCGTTCCAGGGTGGCAGTATGGGCGAAGTCTCCGGCGCGAAAATGGCGGCGGCGCTGGAACTGGCGGCAGAAGATAACCGCAACGGCATCCCAACTCAGGCGGTGTTATGCCTCGAAACCGGCGGCGTGCGTTTGCAGGAAGCCAACCTGGGGCTGGCGGCGATTGCCGATATTCACGCGGCGATTGTTGATCTGCGCCGTTACACCCCGGTGGTCGGCATTGTCGCCGGCACCGTGGGCTGCTTCGGCGGGATGTCCATCGCGGCGGCGCTGTGCAGCTATCTGATTGTCACCCGCGAAGCGCGGCTTGGTCTGAACGGCCCGCAGGTTATTGAACAGGAAGCCGGGATCGACGAGTACGACTCGCGCGATCGTCCGTTTATCTGGAGCATGACCGGCGGCGAAGTGCGTTATCGCAGCGGGCTGGTGGATGCGCTGGTGGGCGACGGTATCAATGCGGTGAAACAGGCGATGAACGAGGCGATTGCCAAAGGCGTGCCGGCGAAACATCGCACCGATAACTACGACGATTATCTGCAACGTTTGACCCAGTTCGATACCCGCAAACAGGCGGATACCGAGCAGATCAACGCGTTGTTTGCCGGGGAGGGTAAAGCATGAGTACGACAGTCAGCCGCGGCGCTTTATGGCTGGAAAAACTAGCGCCCAATGCCGAGCACCTCAGCGGGCTGTGCCCGTCAGTGCAGGCGGCAGATGGCAATGTTAACGGTGAAGCGGTGCGCTTTATCGCGGTGGTGCCGGATGCCAATAACCACTATCCGCGCGCCGCAAAAGGCGAAGTCGGTCTGCTGGAAGGCTGGACGCTGGCGAAAGTGGTGAGCGAAACCGTTGCCGCCGATGCCAATAACAGCGTGAAACGCCCGATCATTGCGGTGATCGATGTGCCGAGCCAGGCCTATGGCCGCCGCGAAGAAGCATTTGGTATTCATCAGGCGCTGGCCGGAGCGGCTGCCGCTTACGCCAATGCGCGTCTGGTGGGTCACCCGGTGATTGGTCTGATCGTTGGCAAAGCGATGTCGGGGGCGTTTCTTGCCCACGGTTACCAGGCCAACCGCCTGATTGCCTTCAATGATGCCGGCGTGCTGATCCACGCCATGGGCAAAGACTCTGCGGCGCGTATTACGCTGCGTACCGTCGAGGCGCTGGAAAAACTGGCGGCAACCATTCCGCCGATGGCGTATGACATCAGCAACTATGCCACGCTGGGTTTGCTGTCGGATTTGCTGAACATCAGCAACCCGGATGCCCCTTCAGAAACCGATCTGGCGCAGGTGCAAAGCACCTTGCAACAGGCTATCAAAGACGCTCGTCAGGACACCTCGTTGAAAAACCGTCTGGGTGCTGACAACCGCCGCAGCTCCGCTCTCGTGCGCGAACGCATGAAAGCGAGCTGGTAAGTAAAAAGAAACCTGCCAGATAGCAACGCATGGGCGCGCGTGAATGCCGCGCTCATGCGCTACTGAAAATAAAAACATCGCGCTAGTGCTATTTCTTTTCCTTTTGAAGGCTTACAGGTGATTTATGACTTATGTAATTGTTCATGCCCTTGCACCGATTTTCGTCATCATGCTGCTGGGTTTCTGGGCAGGGAAGGCCAAAATGGTCGACAACAAAAATGTTTCCCTGCTGAATATCTTTGTAATGGATTTTGCCCTGCCCGCCGCGCTGTTTAGCGCCACCGTGCAGACGCCGTGGGCCGGTATCATCGCGCAATCCCCGCTGATTGTGGTGCTGACCCTTTCCATGTGGATTACCTATGCCGCCATTTACTTCCTGGCGACCGCCGTTTTCAAAAAATCACCGCAGGATGCCGCGGTGCTGACGCTGACCGTCGCGCTGCCGAACTATGCCGCGCTGGGTCTGCCGATCCTCGGTAGCGTGCTGGGCGAAGTGCCGTCCACTTCGCTGTCTGTTGCGGTTTCCATCGCCTGTGGTTCCGTGCTGATGACGCCGTTCTGCCTGCTGATCCTTGAGCGCGAAAAAGCCCGCGCGGCAGGTGGCGACACCGGTTCTACCCTGACGATGCTGCCGGTACTGATGTGGCGTTCGGTGAAAAAACCGATTGTCTGGGGGCCGCTGCTGGGGGTTGTGCTGTCGGCTATCGGCATCAAAATGCCGGATCTGCTGCTGGCGTCCATCAAACCACTGGGCCTTTCCGCGACGGCTGCGGCACTGTTCCTGACTGGCGTGATCCTCTCCGCACGTAAACTGGCGATCAACACCATGGTTATCTCCGCCACCATCACTAAGCTTCTGATCCAACCGGCGATTGCCTGGGGGATTGTGCTGGTGCTCGGTTTGCACGGCTCGGTGGCGATCACCGCGATCCTGATGATTGCGCTGGCTGCGGGTTTCTTCGGTGTGGTATTTGGTAACCGCTTTGGCGTGCAATCGCCGGATGCGGAAGCGGTGCTGCTGCTCAGCTCCGTGCTCTGTATCCTGTCGCTGCCGCTGTTTATCTCGCTGACATCAGGAATGTAATCATGACCGCAACAGCACGCCCGCACGATCTTCTTTGGCTCCTGACACAAGATGCGCTGGAAGGGGTAACCGAACCCTGGGTCGCGGAGGTCTGGCACGCTGGGTTACCGGTGGTGGTGCGGCGTGATGTTGCAAACGACGGTCGAATCCCCGTTGGCGTGCGCGGCCTGCGTCGCGACCAACGTGCCGCGGGGTGGGTGAGGCCGGAGCAGATTGCGCGCGTGGTCTCACCCGAACAGCTTGTCGCGCCGCAGGTACTGCCGCGCTCGCCGTTTATCTCCCAGCCGCCGGTGCAACTGGCGCTGCAACTGGCGCAGTTCGCCTGGCCGTGGTGCTGGGGGGTGACCGGCAGCACCGGTTACGCGCTGGCAACCGGCATTCCGGTGATTCATGCCGAAAGCGATCTCGACCTGCTGATCCGCGCCCCTGAACCGCTCGCCAAACGTGATTTGCAACGCTGGCAGCAGCAACTTAGCGGTGGGCTATGCCGGGCGGATACGCAAGTTGACACGCCTCTTGGCGGTTTTGCGCTGGCGGAGTGGCTGCGCGATGGGCGAGTGATGCTGAAAACAAACCACGGGCCGCGTCTGGTGAGCGACCCGTGGCACAGGGAGGAATAATGAAAATTCTGTTTACTTTTCCGGGGCAGGGGACACAGCGCCCCGGTATGTTACAGGCGCTTCCGGGAACGGAGATGCAGGAAGCGCGTGAAGTCCTTGGTGCCGAAGCGGACACCCTCGACACGGCAGCGTCGTTGCAGCACACGCGTGCTGTACAACTGGCTTTGCTGATTGCCGGTGTCGCCTGGGGACGCGAGTTGCAGCGCCGGGGTGTCACGGTGGACATCGCCAGCGGTCTGTCGATTGGCGCCTACCCGGCGGCGGTGATTGCCGGAGCGCTCGATTTTCATGATGCGTTGCGTCTTGTGGCGTTGCGCGGTGATTTGATGGAGCAGGCGTATCCGCAGGGGTACGGGCTGACTGCGATCATGGGGCTGACACTGCCCCAGGTGGAAAAGTTGCTGGAAGGCAGCGGGGCGTATATCGCCAATCTCAATGCTGAAACCCAGATTGTTATCGCCGGAAGCGATGAGGCGATGGCGGACGTCGCAACGCGCGCGCTGGCGAAAGGCGCCAACAAAGCGCACCGCCTGGCAGTGAGTGTGCCTTCCCACTGCGCGTTGCTGGCGGAACCGGCAGAAAAGCTGGCGCAGGCCTTTGCCGATGTCACGCTCAACCGGCCGCAATGCGCGTATTTAAGCGGCAGCACCGGGCGCGTGCTGTGGCAGCCGGAGAAAATCGCCGACGATCTGGCGCGCAATATGGCGCGCACCGTGCGCTGGCAGGAAGCGGTCGTCGCCGCCAATGAACGCGACGCGAGGCTGGCGATTGAGATGCCGCCGGGCGGGATTTTGACGTGCCTGACGCGTCAGGCGGCGTGGAACGGGGAATGCATTTCGCTCGAGCGCAGCGGCGTCGATGTGGCTGTGCATCTGGCGAAGCGGCTTAGGGATTGAGGATTTTTGCTTTGCCGGATGGCGGCTACGCCTTATCCGGCCTACGGACTCCCCTGGTTTTGCTTTGCCGGATGGCAGCTACGCCTTATCCGGCCTACAAGGTGCGGGGAATCCGCGTCGCCATCGGGCAATGAATCATGCACTGTCACCCAAACTGCGCGCGTACATTCGTCCTTCGGCGGCCAGCGCCAACAAATTGGGGTCATGCTCGCGGTTGCGGGCAAAGACAATGGCGATCAACTGCTGCATTTGGTACGGCTCGGCCAAGCGCAGCATCTGCACCGAACCTTCATACACTTTTCTCATCCTGCCCGGCATCAGCGTAAAACCCACCCCAGCCTGCACCAGGCTGAGCATTGAGAAAATGTCGTTCACGCGGGTGACGATTTCCGGCTCGAACCCGGCGATATGAAACGCTTCCTGGAAACCGGCGTAGGTGGCAAACCCTTCCGCCAGCGAGACAAATTTTTGTGAGCGATAATCGCGCAGATCGGCGAGGGTGCTGGTTTTCAGCGTTGCGCTGGCGGGCGCCGCGAGAAAAATATCGTCATGGAATAGCGGCAGTATTTCGAGATTGTTAGTGTCGATTTCACTCTCGGAAATTGAGATGAGAATCGCGTCGAGCGAGCCCTCTTCCAGCATATGCAACAGCGTGTCGTTCGAGCCCATCGTCAGATCCATTTCCAGATCCGGGCGGCGCAACTTCATGCCCATGATGAGCCTCGGCACGGTTTCCAGCGTCAGAGAATAGAGCGTGCCGACGCGTAAACGCCCCTGACCAACGCCAGCGGTTTTGCGCGCTTCGTCCAGTCCGCGCTCCATCAACTGCGTCACTTCCTGGCAATATTCCAGCAGTGTCCAGGCAGCGGGCAGCGGGATCAGATTGCGCCCTTTGTGCACAAACAGCGGGCAACGGACATTCTCTTCCAGCGTATGCAGGGCGCGGTGCACGCTAACACCGCTCAGATTGAGGGCTTCGGCGGCGCGGGCGATATTTCCCTTTTCCATGAAGACCATGAAAATACCCAGCTTGCGAAACGTAATGTCGTTGGTGATATCCAGATTCATAAGCTCTCTCGCCCGCTGCTGCGCATTATTCTTGCAGCATCGCCTCTAGCTGTTCATGCGCGTCCAGCCACGCCATTTCGCACTCTTCCAGGCCGGATTTCGCCGCCGCCTGTTGTTGCAGGCAGGTGGTTAATTCCGCTTTACGGCTTTGATCGTACAACCCGCTGTCGCCCAGCTTCTCTTCGGCTTGTGCCAGTTGCGCGTTGAGTTTTTCCATCTCTTTTTCCAGACGGGCAATCTCTTTACGCAGCGGCTGGGTTTGTGTGCGCAGTTCGGCTTCGCGACGCTTTTGATCTTTGCGCGCCTGGGCACTGTTGCCGTTCTCTTTCGCGGTATCCGCAGGCTGGCTTTCCTGCTTTTGTACATCACTCAGCCACTGCTGATAATCGTCCAAATCGCCGTCGAACGGCTCGACTTTGCCGTCGTGGACAAGGTAGAGATCGTCGGTGGTCGAACGTAGCAAGTGGCGGTCATGCGACACAACAACCAACGCGCCTTCAAACTCGATCAGCGCGTCGGTCAGCGCCTGGCGCATATCCAGATCGAGGTGGTTAGTCGGTTCATCGAGCAGCAGCAGGTTCGGGCGCTGCCAGACAATGAGCGCCAGTACCAGCCGCGCTTTCTCGCCACCGGAAAAACGTTCGGTCACTTCGGTGACTTTATCGCCCTGGAAACCGAAACCGCCGAGATAATCGCGCAGCTTCTGCTCCAGCTCCTGCGGCGCCAGGCGCGCCAGATGCTGTAACGGCGATTCGTCGGCGCGTAAAAACTCCAGTTGGTGCTGGGCGAAGTAACCGAGCTTGATGCCTTTCGCCAGGCCGATTTCACCGCTTTGCGCCGCCAGTTCGCCGGCCAGCAATTTGATCAGCGTCGATTTGCCCGCGCCGTTGCGCCCCAGCAGACCGATGCGCGAACCCGGCACCAGGTTGAGTTTGATGGCGTTCAGAATGGTGCGATCGCCGTAACCCGCGCTGACTTTTTCCATCTTCAGAATCGGGTTTGGCAGGCTTTCCGGGGCACGAAAATTAAAGTGGAACGGGTTATCAACCTGCGCCGGGGCAATCAGTTCCATGCGCTCCAGCATTTTGATACGGCTTTGCGCTTGCTTGGCTTTGCTGGCTTTCGCTTTGAAGCGGTCGATAAAGCTTTGCAGATGCGCCACGCGCTGCTGCTGGCTTTCATAGGTCGCTTGTTGCTGGGAAAGCCGCGTGGCGCGCTGGCGCTCGAACGAGCTGTAGTTGCCGGTGTATTCAAACAGGCTTTGCTGCTCGATATGCAGAATTTTGTCGACCACTGGATCAAGGAAATCGCGGTCGTGGGAAATCAGGATCAATGTGCCGGGATAGCTTTTCAGCCACTTCTCCAGCCAGATCACCGCGTCGAGATCGAGGTGGTTAGTCGGTTCATCAAGAAGCAGTAAATCGGAACGACAAATCAGCGCTTGCGCCAGGTTTAAACGCATGCGCCAGCCGCCGGAAAAGTCGCTCACTGAGCGGTCGAGTTGCTCATTGGAGAAACCCAGTCCGTGCAACAAGCTGGCGGCGCGAGAGCGAATCGTCCAGGCGTCAATGGCGTCGAGTTTGCCGTGGACGGTGGCAATGGCGTGACCGTCGTTGCGCTCGTTGGCGGCATTCAGTTCCGCTTCAAGCTGGCGATATTCACGATCGCCGTCGATCACATAGTCGATGGCCGCTTCATCTAAAGCGGGCGTTTCCTGATTCACCCACGCCAGTTGCCAGGTGCCGGGAAACGTGAAGCTGCCGCCATCGGCGCTTATCTCGTTTTTCAAAAGCGCCAGCAGGGTCGATTTGCCGCAGCCGTTTTTACCCACCAGCCCCACTTTTTGGCCTGGATTGATGGTGGCTGTGGCGTTATCCAACAGGACACGCACGCCGCGACGAATTTGTAACGAGGAGAAAACAATCATAAGACGCCGTATGTTCCGACTATGTTAATTTGTCATTATGGTAATGTAAGGTTTCGGCCAAATGCCGTACCGGGGCCGCAATGTTAGCCCAAAATGAAGACGATAGACAAAATCATTCTGGCAGGCCGCTGGGCATGTTGCCGGAGATTCGACACCCGGGAGGGGAATAGATGTCGCAGACAGCGAAAGTGTTGCTGCTGTATGCCCATCCGGAATCACAGGACTCGGTGGCAAACCGGGTTTTGCTTAAGCCGGCAACGCAGCTACCAAACGTAACGGTGCACGATCTGTACGCCCGTTATCCTGACTTTTTTATTGATATTCCTCGTGAACAGGCGTTGTTGCGCGAGCATGATGTCATTGTGTTTCAACACCCTTTGTACACCTACGGTTGCCCGGCGTTGCTGAAGGAGTGGCTCGATCGCGTGTTGAGCCGCGGCTTCGCCAGCGGTATTGGCGGGAATCAACTGGCGGGAAAGTACTGGCGCAGCGTCATCACCACGGGTGAACCGGAAAGCGCTTATCGCCACGATGGACTGAATCGCTATTCGATGAATGATGTTTTGCGCCCATTTGAGCTGACCGCCGCGATGTGCCGCATGCACTGGCTCAGCCCGATCGTCATTTATTGGGCGCGCAGACAGGCACCGCAGGAACTGGCTAGCCATGCCAAAGCTTACGATGACTGGCTGGCCTCACCGCTGCCGGACGGAGGCCGCTAATGGAAGGTTCCACACTTTTACTGGCTGGCGTGTTATTCCTCTTTGCGGCGGTTGTTGCTGTTCCGCTGGCGGCGCGTTTGGGCATCGGCGCGGTGCTCGGCTATTTGCTGGCGGGCATCGCGATTGGCCCGTGGGGGCTGGGGTTTATCAGCGACGTCGATGAAATCCTGCATTTCTCGGAGCTGGGCGTGGTATTCCTGATGTTCATCATCGGGCTGGAGCTGAACCCTGCCAAACTGTGGGAATTACGCCGCTCTATTTTTGGCGTTGGTGCGGCGCAGGTACTGCTCAGCGCGGCGATCCTCGCCGGGTTATTAATGCTGACCCAATTCTCCTGGCAGGCGGCGGTGATTGGCGGGATCGGCCTTGCGATGTCGTCGACGGCGATGGCGCTGCAACTGATGCGTGATAAAGGCATGAACCGCAGCGAGTCCGGGCAGCTTGGCTTCTCGGTGCTGCTGTTTCAGGATCTGGCGGTGATCCCGGCCCTGGCGCTGGTGCCACTGCTGGCGGGCAATGGCAACGATCATCTCGACTGGATGAAAGTCGGCATGAAAGTGCTGGCGTTCGCGGGCATGTTAATTGGCGGACGTTACCTGCTGCGCCCGGTGTTTCGCTTTATTGCCGGTTCCGGCGTGCGGGAGGTGTTTACCGCCGCGACGCTGCTGTTAGTGCTCGGTTCGGCGCTGTTTATGGATGCGCTCGGGTTGTCGATGGCGCTCGGCACGTTCATCGCTGGTGTTTTATTGGCGGAGAGTGAATATCGCCATGAACTCGAAATCGCCATCGAACCGTTTAAAGGGCTGCTGCTCGGGTTGTTCTTTATCTCCGTAGGTATGGCGCTGAACCTTGGCGTGCTCTATACCCATCTATTGTGGATTGTAATGAGTGTGGCGGTGCTGGTGGCGGTGAAAACACTGGTGCTCTACCTGCTGGCGCGCGTGTACGGCTTGCGCAGTTCGGAGCGTATGCAGTTTGCCGGTGTGTTAAGCCAGGGCGGCGAGTTTGGGTTTGTGCTCTTTTCCGCCGCTTCTTCCCAGCACTTATTTCAGCATGATCAAATGGCGCTCTTGCTGGTGACCGTTACGCTGTCGATGATGACCACGCCGCTGCTGATGCGCGGCGTTGATAAGCTCCTCTCCCGGCGTTTCAACACGCCGGAGGACGAAGACGAAGCGCCGTGGGTTGACGATGATAAACCGCAGGTGATTGTCGTTGGGTTTGGCCGTTTTGGTCAGGTGATTGGCCGCCTGTTGATGGCCAACAAAATGCGCATCACCGTGCTGGAGCGCGATATCAGCGCGGTCAACCTGATGCGTAAGTACGGTTATAAGGTTTATTACGGTGATGCCACGCAGGTTGAATTGCTGCGTTCGGCGGGCGCGGAGGCGGCGCAATCTATTGTTATCACCTGTAACGACCCGATAGATACGATGAAGCTGGTGGAGATTTGCCAGCAGCACTTTCCTCATCTGGCGATTCTGGCGCGGGCGCGGGGACGTGTCGAGGCCCATGAACTGTTGCTGGCCGGTGTTTCGCAGTTCTCCCGTGAAACATTTTCGAGTGCGCTGGAGTTAGGCCGCAAGGCGCTAATTTCGCTTGGGATGCATCCGCATCAGGCTCAGCGGGCGCAATTGCACTTTAAGCGTCTGGACATGCGTATGCTGCGTGAACTGATGCCGGTGCATACCGACACAGTACAAATTTCCCGCGTGCGCGAAGCACGGCGCGAGCTGGAGGAGATTTTTCAGCGTGAAATGCAGCAAGAGCGTCGCCAGCTGGATGGCTGGGACGAGTTTGAATAAGGGGAGTCGAATGGCTGTACGTAAACGTTTTATCGCCGGTGCGACCTGTCCGGCATGCCAGGCGAAAGACTCACTGGCAATGTGGCGTGAAAATAATGTCGATATTGTTGAATGTGTTAAGTGTGGGCATCAAATGCGCGAGGCGGATAAAGAGACGCGCGAGCATGTACGCAAAGATGAGCAAGTGATAGGGATTTTTCATCCGGACTAGCGATATCAGGCAGGTTTTTTTAAGCTAAAGGGTACACGGGTGCAGAATTCCGCTACAATCTGCGCCAGTATTTTTCCCACGCTCAGGAGATATCATGAAAGTAGCAAAAGACCTGGTGGTCAGCCTGGCCTATCAGGTACGTACAGAAGACGGTGTATTGGTTGATGAGTCTCCGGTGAGTGCGCCGCTGGACTACCTGCACGGTCACGGTTCCCTGATCTCCGGTCTGGAAAACGCGCTGGACGGTCACGAAGTCGGCGACAAATTCGATGTGGCTGTTGGCGCGAATGACGCTTACGGTCAGTACGACGAAAACCTGGTACAACGCGTACCGAAAGACGTCTTCATGGGCGTTGATGAACTGCAGGTTGGCATGCGCTTCCTGGCGGAAACCGACCAGGGTCCAGTACCGGTTGAGATTACCGAAGTGGAAGACGACCACGTTGTGGTTGACGGTAACCACATGCTGGCTGGCCAGAACCTGAAGTTCAACGTTGAAGTTGTCGCGATTCGCGAAGCAACGGAAGAAGAACTGGCGCACGGCCACGTTCATGGTCCGCATGGTCACGATCATGACCACGACCATGATCACGACGGTTGCTGCGGCGGTCACGGTCACGACCATGATCACGACCACGGTGGCAAAGGTGGTTGTGGCGGTCACGGCGGTTGCGGCTGCCACTAATACCCGTCGTCTTTCGCGCCACAGGTGCGTTGGCTTTCTGAAACACGTTATGTAGGCCTGATAAGCGAAGCGCCATCAGGCACAAAAAGCGGGGAAACCCGCTTTTTTTACGCCTTAATAATGGGGCGGGGGCGTCTCTTCTGAAGGGGAGGCCAGGTGCGATGGTTGGCTGGCTTTGACCTTTTCCACCAGCAAGCGCACATGCTCGCGCAGCTTCACCATCTCCAGCTCATGAGCGATAACCGTCTGGTTCAGCTCTTCAATGGTCATTTCCTGAAAGGCCAGTCGGCTTTCCAGTTCCGCCAGTCGCGCTTCTGTTGTTAACTCTTGCATTGATCACCTCTGGGTTGCGTCCGGCTCGATTTACGTTAAACGGGCGGATTTTACTGAACTTTGCCTTTCGATACAGCATTAAGGCCGTATAGCAGAAACTTATTTAAACAAAAATAGTCACAAATCAGGTGAATTCAGGAAGAGTGCTTATGTTGATTTCTGCCGCAACGCTTTATAGTACGCTTCTTAACTTTGTGTATAACCCTGGGGCGAGATGCCCCGGCCCCTGGAGAAATGGATGAAATCACTGTTTAAAGTCACGCTGCTGGCGACCACCATGGCCGTTGCCCTTCATGCACCGATTTCTTTTGCTGCACAAACCGCAACAAAAGAGGCTGCGGCAGCAACTGACAGCAAAGCGGCATTTAAAAATGACGACCAGAAATCCGCCTATGCGCTGGGTGCATCACTGGGCCGCTACATGGAAAACTCCCTGAAAGAGCAGGAAAAACTGGGTATCAAGCTGGACAAAGCTCAGCTGATCGCCGGTGTTCAGGACGCGTTTGCTGATAAGAGCAAACTGAGCGATCAGGAGATCGAACAGACTCTGCAAGCGTTTGAAACCCGCGTGAAAACCGCCGCTCAGGATCGCATGGAAAAAGACGCGACTGAAAACGAAGCGAAAGGCAAAACCTTCCGTGATACTTTCGCGAAAGAGAAAGGCGTGAAAACCTCTGATACCGGTCTGCTGTATAAAGTAGAAAAAGAGGGTACCGGCGACGCGCCGAAAGATAGTGACACTGTTGTTGTGAACTACAAAGGTACGCTGATCGACGGTAAAGAGTTTGATAACTCTTACACCCGTGGCGAGCCGCTCTCTTTCCGTCTCGATGGCGTCATCCCGGGCTGGACTGAAGGCCTGAAAAACATCAAGAAAGGCGGCAAGATCAAGCTGGTCATCCCACCGGCACTGGCTTACGGCAAAACTGGCGTCCCGGGTATCCCGGCTAACTCCACGCTGGTCTTCGAAGTCGAGCTGCTGGATATCAAACCGGCACCGAAAGCTGACGCTGCTGCGCCAGAAGCGGCTCCGGCAGCAGGCGATAAAGCTGCTGATGCGAAAGATGCCGATAGCAGTAAGAAATAAAAGTGTGAAACGCGCCGCCTTCGGGCGGCGTTTTTTTTTGCACCGAGGATATAATTCTGGAAAGCTTTGCCTACGATGTATTAATTTATATCCCCATATGAATACTGAGCCTGCCCTGAAAACATAACGACAGGCTCCTGAAAAGGAGTGTTTTTTTTCATGTCCAGGTCGCTATTAACCAACGAAACCAGTGAGCTAGATCTCCTGGATCAACGTCCTTTCGATCAGACCGACTTCGATATCCTCAAATCCTATGAAGCGGTGGTGGACGGGTTAGCGATGCTCATTGGTTCGCACTGCGAAATCGTTTTGCACTCCCTGCAGGATTTGAAATGTTCCGCTATCCGCATCGCCAATGGCGAACACACAGGGCGTAAAATTGGCTCACCCATTACCGACCTCGCGCTGCGCATGCTGCACGATATGACCGGTGCCGACAGCAGCGTCTCGAAGTGCTACTTCACACGCGCGAAAAGCGGCGTACTGATGAAGTCAGTGACGATTGCCATCCGCAACCGCGATCACCGCGTGATTGGTTTACTGTGCATCAACATGAACCTTGATGTGCCGTTCTCGCAAATTATGAGCACCTTTATCCCGCCTGAAACTCCTGATGTTGGCTCTTCGGTGAACTTTGCGTCTTCTGTGGAAGACTTGGTTATGCAAACGCTGGAGTTCACCATCGAAGAGGTCAATGCCGATCGTAACGTTTCCAACAATGCCAAGAATCGTCAGATCGTACTGAACCTCTATGAGAAAGGTATCTTTGATATTAAAGACGCGATCAACCAGGTGGCTGACCGTCTAAATATTTCCAAACACACCGTTTACCTCTATATCCGCCAGTTCAAAAGCGGCGATTTTTCCGGGCCAGATCGGTAATGCGTTTTGCTCTGATGGTGACCGGCCCGGCGTATGGCACACAGCAGGCGAGTAGCGCGTACCAGTTTGCTCTGGCGTTACTGGAAGCGGGGCACACGCTCAGTAGTGTTTTCTTTTATCGCGAAGGGGTGAGCAATGCGAATGCGCTCACTGCGCCTGCCAGCGACGAGTTTGACCTCGTTCGCGCCTGGCAGCGCCTTCATGATGAACAGCAGGTTGAATTGCACATCTGTGTCGCCGCTGCGTTGCGCCGTGGTGTGGTGGATGACACCGCAGCGCAGCGCCTGGCGCTGCCTGGTGCGAATCTGCAAGCGGGTTTCTCGCTGACGGGGCTTGGTGCGCTGGCCGAAGCCGCGCTCTCTTGCGATAGAGTGGTGCAGTTCTGATGAAACGTATCGCTTTTGTCTTTACCTCCGCACCGCATGGTTCCTCTTCCGGGCGTGAAGGGCTGGATGCGTTGTTAGCCACTTCAGCCTTTAGCGATGATATCGGCGTTTTTTTTGTCGGCGACGGCGTATTCCAACTGCTGGCAAACCAACAGCCGGGGGCGATTCTGGCGCGGGATTACATCGCGACGTTTAAAGTCCTTCCTCTTTATGACATCGAACAGTGCTGGCTGTGCGCGGCTTCGCTGCGTGAACGCGGTTTAGGCGATGAGACGGCATTTGTTCTACCCGCTCAGCGTCTGGAGCCGGACGCGCTGCGCGACGCGCTTGAGCAATACGCTGTCGTACTGACCTTTTGAGGCGCTTATGCTGTTGACTTTATCCCGCTCACCCTGGCAGTGCGATATGGCGGCGCTGCTGCGCTTGCTGCGGCCGGGGGATGATTTGCTACTGTTATCCGATGGAGTAGCGGCTGCGCTGGAGGGCGGGCGTTATGTTGAGTTATTACTGAACGCCCCCATAACAGTGCATGTGCTAAAAGATGACGTTGATGCTCGCGGTCTTGATGGTCAAATTTCGAGCAGTGTCGCCAAGGTTAGCTATACTGATTTCGTTAGCCTGACGGTGAAAAACGCCGTCCAGATGCATTGGTAATGTGGGATCGCTGTATATTTCTTGACACCTTTTAAGCACAGCCATAAAATTCTGCGTCCTCATATTATATGAGGCCGTTTTATTACGTGTTTACGAAGCAAAAGCTAAAACCAGGAGCTATTTAATGGCAACAGTTAACCAGCTGGTACGCAAACCACGTGCACGCAAAGTTGCGAAAAGCAACGTGCCTGCGCTGGAAGCATGCCCGCAAAAACGTGGCGTATGTACTCGTGTATATACTACCACCCCGAAAAAACCGAACTCCGCACTGCGTAAAGTATGTCGTGTTCGTTTAACCAACGGTTTCGAAGTGACTTCCTACATCGGTGGTGAAGGTCACAACCTGCAGGAGCACTCCGTGATCCTGATCCGTGGCGGTCGTGTAAAAGACCTCCCGGGTGTTCGTTACCACACTGTTCGTGGCGCGCTCGACTGCTCCGGTGTTAAAGACCGTAAGCAATCTCGCTCCAAGTACGGCGTGAAACGTCCTAAGGCTTAATGGTTCTCCGTTAAGTAAGGCCAAACTGTTTTAACTTAATGTCAAACTAAACTCTTAGAGTTTTGGACAATCCTGAATTAACAACGGAGTATTTCCATGCCACGTCGTCGTGTTATTGGTCAGCGTAAAATTCTGCCGGATCCTAAGTTCGGATCAGAACTGCTGGCGAAATTTGTAAATATCCTGATGGTAGACGGTAAAAAATCTACTGCAGAAGCAATCGTATACAGCGCGCTGGAGACCCTGGCTCAGCGTTCTGGTAAAAATGAACTGGAAGCTTTCGAAGTCGCTCTCGAAAACGTGCGCCCGACTGTCGAAGTTAAGTCTCGCCGCGTAGGTGGTTCTACTTATCAGGTTCCAGTTGAAGTTCGTCCGGTTCGTCGCAATGCTCTGGCAATGCGTTGGATCGTTGAAGCTGCTCGTAAACGCGGTGATAAATCCATGGCTCTGCGCCTGGCGAACGAACTTTCCGATGCTGCAGACAACAAAGGTACTGCAGTTAAGAAACGTGAAGACGTTCACCGTATGGCCGAAGCCAACAAGGCGTTCGCACACTACCGTTGGTAATCCCTTCGGAGTTTTAGTCACCAGGCGGGCGCTTCATGTAAGTCGCCCGCTGTTTGGCAACTTAAATCTGAACGCCTAAAGAGACAAACGAGGAATCAAATGGCTCGTACAACACCCATCGCACGCTACCGTAACATCGGTATCAGTGCGCACATCGACGCCGGTAAAACCACGACTACCGAACGTATTCTGTTCTACACCGGTGTGAACCACAAAATCGGTGAAGTTCACGACGGCGCCGCAACCATGGACTGGATGGAGCAGGAGCAAGAGCGTGGTATCACTATCACCTCCGCAGCGACTACTGCATTCTGGTCTGGCATGGCGAAGCAGTATGAACCGCATCGCGTTAACATCATCGACACCCCAGGGCACGTTGACTTCACCATCGAAGTAGAACGTTCCATGCGTGTGCTTGATGGTGCGGTAATGGTTTACTGCGCCGTTGGTGGTGTTCAGCCGCAGTCTGAAACCGTATGGCGTCAGGCAAATAAATATAAAGTTCCGCGCATTGCGTTCGTTAACAAAATGGACCGCATGGGTGCGAACTTCCTGAAAGTTGTAGACCAGATCAAAACCCGTTTGGGCGCGACTCCGGTTCCGCTGCAACTAGCAATTGGCGCTGAAGAAGGTTTCACCGGTGTTGTTGACCTGGTGAAAATGAAAGCGATCAACTGGAACGATGCCGATCAGGGCGTTACCTTCGTTTACGAAGATATCCCGGCTGATATGCAGGATCTGGCTGACGAATGGCACCAGAACCTGATCGAATCCGCTGCTGAAGCTTCTGAAGAGCTGATGGAGAAATACCTGGGTGGTGAGGAACTGACTGAAGAAGAGATTAAAACTGCTCTGCGTCAGCGTGTTCTGAACAACGAAATCATCCTGGTAACTTGTGGTTCTGCGTTCAAGAACAAAGGTGTTCAGGCGATGCTGGATGCGGTAATTGATTACCTGCCGTCCCCGACTGACGTTCCTGCGATCAACGGTATGCTGGACGATGGTAAAGATACCCCAGCTGAGCGTCACGCAAGTGATGAAGAGCCGTTCTCTGCACTGGCGTTCAAAATTGCTACCGACCCGTTCGTTGGTAACCTGACCTTCTTCCGCGTTTACTCTGGTGTGGTTAACTCTGGTGATACCGTACTGAACTCCGTGAAATCCGCACGTGAGCGTTTCGGTCGTATCGTTCAGATGCACGCTAACAAACGTGAAGAGATCAAAGAAGTTCGCGCAGGCGACATCGCTGCAGCAATCGGTCTGAAAGACGTGATCACCGGTGATACCCTGTGTGACCCGGACAACCCGATCATTCTGGAGCGTATGGAATTCCCGGAACCGGTAATCTCCATCGCCGTAGAACCGAAAACCAAAGCTGACCAGGAAAAAATGGGTCTGGCTCTGGGCCGTCTGGCTAAAGAAGACCCTTCTTTCCGCGTATGGACTGACGAAGAATCTAACCAGACCATTATTGCTGGTATGGGTGAACTGCACCTCGATATCATCGTTGACCGTATGAAACGTGAATTCAACGTTGAAGCGAACGTGGGTAAACCGCAGGTTGCTTACCGCGAAGCGATTCGCTCGAAAGTTACCGATATCGAAGGTAAACACGCCAAACAGTCTGGTGGTCGCGGTCAGTATGGTCATGTTGTTATCGACATGTACCCACTGGAGCCGGGCTCAAATCCGAAAGGTTATGAGTTCGTCAACGACATCAAAGGTGGTGTAATTCCTGGCGAATACATCCCGGCCGTTGATAAAGGCATCCAGGAGCAGCTGAAATCTGGTCCGCTGGCGGGTTACCCGGTTGTGGATATGGGTGTTCGTCTGCACTTCGGTTCTTACCACGACGTTGACTCCTCTGAACTGGCGTTTAAACTGGCGGCTTCTATCGCCTTTAAAGAAGGCTTCAAGAAAGCAAAACCTGTTCTGCTTGAGCCGATCATGAAGGTTGAAGTTGAGACTCCGGAAGAGAACACCGGTGACGTTATCGGTGACTTGAGCCGTCGCCGTGGTATGTTGCGCGGTCAGGAAACCAACGTTACTGGCGTTGTGATCCACGCTGAAGTTCCGCTGTCTGAAATGTTCGGGTACGCAACTCAGCTGCGTTCTCTGACTAAAGGTCGTGCTTCTTACTCCATGGAGTTCCTGAAGTATGATGATGCGCCGAACAACGTTGCTCAGGCCGTAATTGAAGCCCGTGGTAAATAAGCCGCAGGGTTAAAACCAAAGTCCCGTGCTCTCTCCATAGAGGGAGAGCACTATAGTAAGGAATAAAGCCGTGTCTAAAGAAAAATTTGAACGTACAAAACCGCACGTCAACGTCGGCACAATCGGTCACGTTGACCATGGTAAAACTACTCTGACTGCTGCAATCACTACCGTACTGGCTAAAACCTACGGCGGTGCTGCCCGCGCATTCGATCAGATCGATAACGCGCCGGAAGAAAAAGCTCGTGGTATCACCATCAACACTTCTCACGTTGAATATGACACCCCGACTCGCCACTACGCACACGTAGACTGCCCGGGCCACGCCGACTATGTTAAAAACATGATCACCGGTGCTGCGCAGATGGATGGTGCGATCCTGGTTGTAGCTGCGACTGACGGCCCGATGCCGCAGACCCGTGAGCACATCCTGCTGGGTCGTCAGGTAGGCGTTCCGTACATCATCGTGTTCCTGAACAAATGTGACATGGTAGATGACGAAGAGCTGCTGGAACTGGTAGAGATGGAAGTTCGTGAACTGCTGTCTCAGTACGATTTCCCGGGCGACGACACGCCGATCATCCGTGGTTCTGCTCTGAAAGCGCTGGAAGGCGACGCAGAGTGGGAAGCGAAAATCATCGAACTGGCCGGCTTCCTGGATTCTTACATCCCGGAACCTGAGCGTGCGATTGACAAGCCGTTCCTGCTGCCGATCGAAGACGTATTCTCCATCTCCGGTCGTGGTACCGTTGTTACCGGTCGTGTAGAGCGCGGTATCATCAAAGTGGGTGAAGAAGTTGAGATCGTTGGTATCAAAGACACCGCGAAATCCACCTGTACCGGCGTAGAAATGTTCCGCAAACTGCTGGACGAAGGCCGTGCTGGTGAGAACGTAGGCGTTCTGCTGCGTGGTATCAAACGTGAAGAAATCGAACGTGGTCAGGTACTGGCTAAGCCGGGTTCCATCAAGCCGCACACCAAATTCGAATCAGAAGTTTACATCCTGTCCAAAGATGAAGGCGGCCGTCATACTCCGTTCTTCAAAGGCTACCGTCCGCAGTTCTACTTCCGTACAACTGACGTGACTGGCACCATCGAACTGCCGGAAGGCGTGGAGATGGTAATGCCGGGCGACAACATCAAAATGGTTGTTACCCTGATTCACCCGATTGCAATGGACGATGGTCTGCGTTTCGCAATCCGTGAAGGCGGCCGTACCGTTGGCGCGGGCGTTGTAGCTAAAGTTCTGGGCTAATTATTTAGCTTTGAATTAAAAAGGGCACTTCGGTGCCCTTTTTACTGTCTGTCATTGATGGCCCGGTATTATTTACCCGCGATTTAGTTATGCAAGTACGCGCACTTTTACAGTTGCATCGTTGTAATCATAACCATTCTCATTTACACTTCTGTGCATAAAGTGAACGGGAGTGATTCATGTACGTTTGTTTGTGTAATGGTGTAAGTGATAAGAAAATTCGCCAGGCAGTGCGCCAGTTTCACCCTCAGTCATTTCAACAACTCCGCAAATTTGTTCCGGTAGGAAATCAATGTGGTAAATGTATTCGTGCGGCAAGAGAAATTATGCAGGACGAATTGACGCAGATGCCGGAATACAAAGAGATCGCCTAAAGCTCTATCTTTTTTTTGACATCCTTGTAGCCCCATCTACGCTTCAATGAGTGGAAGCGGAGGGACTATATAATGAAAGGTGATGTTAAAATCATAAATTATCTCAATAAATTATTGGGAAATGAGCTTGTCGCAATCAATCAATACTTTCTCCACGCGAGAATGTTCAAAAATTGGGGACTGACGCGCCTCAACGATGTTGAATACCATGAATCCATTGATGAAATGAAACATGCCGATCTATACATTGAGCGTATTTTATTTCTTGAAGGGCTACCGAATTTGCAGGATTTAGGCAAACTCGGGATTGGTGAAGATGTCGAAGAGATGCTGCAATCAGACCTTCGTCTGGAACTGGAAGGCGCAAAAGATCTGCGTGAAGCGATCGCTTATGCCGACAGCGTTCATGACTATGTTAGCCGCGATATGATGATCAATATTCTTGCCGAAGAAGAGCATCATATTGACTGGTTGGAAACAGAGCTCGATCTTATCTCGAAAATCGGCATCCAGAATTATCTCCAGTCGCAAATCAAAGTTGAAGATTAAGACGGTATCAAAGCCGGATACCCGATCAGTAAACCCGCTGCCGCCAGAAATGGCCCAAAAGGCAGCGGGTTTTTTAATGCCTGCAAACTTCGGCGACGAAGAACATTAACGCTCATCGCACCACAGGCGAGAAGCGAAGCAACGAATACCAATGCGGGTAATTGCTCCCAACCATGCCAGGCACCCAGAGCAGAAAGATATTTCACGTCGCCATAGCCAAGACCTTCTTTACCGCGTAGCAACCGATAGCTCCAATAAAGAAAGGCGAAACCCGCATAACCCGCCACCGCACCTATTACCGATTGCGGCAAAAACTCAACATGCGAAGTGCAATGCCAAACGAGACCTGACCAGAGAAGAGGGCAGGTGAAACTATCCGGCAGCAGACCGCTGCGCATGTCATACCTGACAAGAATCAGGTTTAGTAGCAAATATATAGAAAGAAAAAGCATGGCATCCCTGCCTCGTCATTGACCAACACAATGAGCGAAGGATGCGTAAAACGAGGCGGTAAACAAAGGCGACAATTCCGCTATTGCGATCACCTTTCCAGGAAATATCATTGAGGAAACCTCCTTTGCATCCTTTCTGCGAGCATATGCACTGAGTTGTGTAATTTCTAAACTGTACTTGCGTCTGGCCCAAATTTACGTATAATGCGCGGGCTTGTCGTAATTGACGGGTGGTTCAATCTGAACCATAGCGGTGTTGTTTAATCGCTAACAATGCTCCCAATCGGGGGGCTACGTAAGAACGATTACACTCCCCCATCAATCGTAATGGGTGTGAGGAGTAATTATTTTCGTCTATAAATAATTGGAGCTCTGGTCTCATGCAGAACCAAAGAATCCGTATCCGCTTGAAAGCGTTTGATCATCGTCTGATCGATCAATCAACCGCCGAAATCGTCGAGACTGCTAAGCGCACTGGTGCGCAAGTACGTGGTCCGATCCCGCTGCCGACCCGCAAAGAGCGCTTTACCGTTCTGATCTCTCCGCACGTCAACAAAGATGCGCGTGATCAGTACGAAATCCGCACTCATAAGCGTCTGGTTGACATCGTTGAGCCAACCGAGAAAACCGTTGATGCTCTGATGCGTCTGGATCTGGCTGCCGGTGTAGACGTGCAGATCAGCCTGGGTTGATCAGGTCATCGAGCGATTGAGAGGTTGAAACAATGATTGGTTTAGTCGGTAAAAAAGTGGGCATGACCCGCATCTTCACTGAAGATGGCGTATCTATCCCAGTAACCGTAATCGAAGTTGAAGCAAACCGCGTTACTCAGGTTAAAGATCTGGCTAACGATGGCTACCGTGCTATCCAGGTTACCACCGGTGCTAAAAAAGCTAACCGTGTAACCAAGCCGGAAGCTGGTCACTTCGCTAAAGCTGGCGTTGAAGCTGGCCGTGGTCTGTGGGAATTCCGTCTTGCTGACGGCGAAGAATTCACCGTAGGTCAGGACATTAGCGTTGAGCTGTTTGCTGAAGTTAAAAAAGTTGACGTAACTGGCACCTCTAAAGGTAAAGGTTTCGCAGGTACCGTTAAGCGCTGGAACTTCCGTACCCAGGACGCTACCCACGGTAACTCCCTGTCTCACCGCGTTCCGGGTTCTATCGGTCAGAACCAGACTCCGGGCAAAGTGTTCAAGGGCAAGAAAATGGCAGGTCAGCTGGGTAATGAGCGCGTAACCGTTCAGAGCCTGGACGTAGTACGTGTTGACGCTGAGCGCAACCTGCTGCTGGTTAAAGGTGCTGTCCCGGGTGCAACCGGTAGCGACCTGATCGTTAAACCAGCTGTGAAGGCGTGAGGAGATAGCAATGGAATTAGTATTGAAAGACGCGCAGAGCGCGCTGACTGTTTCCGAAACTACCTTCGGTCGTGACTTCAACGAAGCGCTGGTACACCAGGTTGTTGTAGCTTATGCAGCTGGTGCTCGTCAGGGTACTCGTTCTCAGAAGACCCGTGCTGAAGTAACTGGTTCCGGTAAAAAACCGTGGCGCCAGAAAGGCACCGGCCGTGCTCGTTCTGGTTCTATCAAGAGCCCGATCTGGCGTTCTGGTGGTGTGACCTTCGCTGCGCGTCCGCAGGACCACAGTCAAAAAGTTAACAAAAAGATGTACCGCGGCGCGCTGAAAAGCATCCTGTCCGAACTGGTACGTCAGGATCGTCTGATCGTTGTCGAGCAGTTCTCTGTTGAAGCACCGAAAACCAAGCTGCTGGCTCAGAAACTGAAAGACATGGCTCTGGAAGATGTGCTGATCATCACCGGTGAGCTGGACGAGAACCTGTTCCTGGCCGCGCGCAACCTGCACAAGGTTGACGTTCGCGACGCGACTGGTATCGATCCGGTTAGCCTGATCGCCTTCGACAAAGTCGTAATGACTGCTGATGCTGTTAAGCAAGTTGAGGAGATGCTGGCATGATTCGTGAAGAACGTCTGCTGAAGGTGCTGCGTGCACCGCACGTTTCTGAAAAAGCGTCTACTGCGATGGAAAAAACCAATACCATCGTTCTCAAAGTTGCTAAAGACGCGACCAAAGCAGAAATCAAAGCTGCTGTGCAGAAACTGTTTGAAGTCGAAGTCGAAGTCGTTAACACCCTGGTAGTTAAAGGGAAAGTTAAACGTCACGGACAGCGTATCGGTCGTCGTAGCGACTGGAAAAAAGCTTACGTCACCCTGAAAGAAGGCCAGAATCTGGACTTCGTTGGCGGCGCTGAGTAAGTCGGAGGAGTAATACAATGGCAGTTGTTAAATGTAAACCGACATCTCCGGGTCGTCGCCACGTAGTTAAAGTGGTTAACCCTGAGCTGCACAAGGGCAAACCTTTTGCTCCGTTGCTGGAAAAAAACAGCAAATCCGGTGGTCGTAACAACAATGGCCGTATCACCACTCGTCATATCGGTGGTGGCCACAAGCAGGCATACCGTATTGTTGACTTCAAACGCAACAAAGATGGTATTCCGGCAGTTGTTGAACGTCTTGAGTACGATCCGAACCGTTCCGCGAACATCGCGCTGGTTCTGTACAAAGACGGCGAACGCCGTTACATCCTGGCCCCTAAAGGCCTGAAAGCTGGCGACCAGATTCAGTCTGGCGTTGATGCTGCAATCAAAGCAGGCAACACCCTGCCGATGCGCAATATCCCGGTTGGTTCTACCGTTCATAACGTAGAAATGAAACCAGGTAAAGGCGGTCAGCTGGCTCGTTCCGCTGGTACTTACGTTCAGATCGTTGCTCGTGACGGTGCTTATGTCACCCTGCGTCTGCGTTCTGGTGAAATGCGTAAAGTCGAAGCAGACTGCCGCGCTACTCTGGGCGAAGTTGGCAATGCTGAGCATATGCTGCGCGTTCTGGGTAAAGCAGGTGCTGCACGCTGGCGTGGTATTCGTCCTACCGTTCGCGGTACTGCGATGAACCCAGTAGACCACCCACACGGTGGTGGTGAAGGTCGTAACTTTGGTAAGCACCCGGTAACTCCGTGGGGCGTTCAGACCAAAGGTAAGAAGACCCGCAGCAACAAGCGTACTGATAAATTCATCGTACGTCGCCGTAGCAAATAATTTTAGAGGATAAGCCATGCCACGTTCTCTCAAGAAAGGTCCTTTTATTGACCTGCACTTGCTGAAGAAGGTAGAGAAAGCGGTGGAAAGCGGAGACAAGAAGCCCCTGCGCACTTGGTCCCGTCGTTCAACGATCTTTCCTAACATGATCGGTTTGACCATCGCTGTCCATAATGGTCGTCAGCACGTTCCGGTATTTGTTTCCGACGAAATGGTCGGTCACAAACTGGGTGAATTCGCACCGACTCGTACTTATCGCGGCCATGCTGCTGATAAAAAAGCGAAGAAGAAATAAGGTAGGAGGAAGAGATGGAAACTTTAGCTCAACATCGCCATGCTCGTTCTTCTGCTCAGAAGGTTCGCCTTGTTGCTGACCTGATTCGCGGTAAGAAAGTGTCGCAGGCCCTGGATATTCTGACCTACACCAATAAGAAAGCGGCTGTACTGGTCAAGAAAGTTCTGGAATCTGCCATTGCTAACGCTGAACACAACGATGGCGCTGACATTGACGATCTGAAAGTTGCGAAAATTTTCGTAGACGAAGGCCCGAGCATGAAGCGCATTATGCCGCGTGCGAAAGGTCGTGCAGATCGCATCCTGAAGCGCACCAGCCACATTACTGTGGTTGTGTCCGATCGCTGAGACTCTGGAGACTAGCAATGGGTCAGAAAGTACATCCTAATGGTATTCGCCTGGGTATTGTAAAACCATGGAACTCTACTTGGTTTGCGAACACCAAAGAATTCGCTGACAACCTGGACAGCGACTTTAAAGTACGTCAGTACCTGACTAAGGAACTGGCTAAAGCGTCTGTATCTCGTATCGTTATCGAGCGTCCGGCTAAAAGCATTCGTGTAACCATTCACACTGCTCGCCCGGGTATCGTTATCGGTAAGAAAGGTGAAGACGTTGAAAAACTGCGCAAGGTCGTAGCGGATATCGCTGGCGTTCCTGCACAGATCAATATCGCCGAAGTTCGTAAACCTGAACTGGACGCAAAACTGGTTGCTGACAGCATCACTTCTCAGCTGGAACGTCGTGTTATGTTCCGTCGTGCTATGAAGCGTGCTGTACAGAACGCCATGCGTCTGGGCGCTAAAGGTATCAAAGTTGAAGTTAGCGGCCGTCTGGGCGGCGCTGAGATCGCACGTACCGAATGGTACCGTGAAGGTCGCGTTCCGCTGCACACTCTGCGCGCTGACATTGACTACAACACCTCCGAAGCGCACACCACTTACGGTGTAATCGGCGTAAAAGTGTGGATCTTCAAAGGTGAGATCCTTGGTGGTATGGCTGCAGTTGAACAACCGGAAAAACCGGCTGCTCAACCTAAAAAGCAGCAGCGTAAAGGCCGTAAATAAGGAGCGTCGCTGATGTTACAACCAAAGCGTACAAAATTCCGTAAAGTGCACAAAGGCCGCAACCGTGGTCTCGCGCAGGGCACGGATGTGAGCTTCGGCACTTACGGTCTGAAAGCTGTTGGCCGTGGTCGTCTGACCGCTCGTCAGATCGAAGCAGCACGTCGTGCTATGACTCGTGCTGTTAAGCGTCAGGGTAAGATCTGGATCCGTGTATTCCCGGACAAACCGATCACCGAGAAGCCGCTGGAAGTTCGTATGGGTAAAGGTAAAGGTAACGTGGAGTATTGGGTTGCCTTGATTCAACCGGGTAAAGTCCTGTATGAAATGGACGGTGTTCCGGAAGAGCTGGCCCGTGAAGCCTTCGAGCTGGCAGCAGCAAAACTGCCGATTAAAACCACCTTTGTAACTAAGACGGTGATGTAATGAAAGCAAAAGAGCTGCGTGAAAAGAGCGTTGAAGAGCTGAACACCGAGCTGCTTAACCTGCTGCGCGAGCAGTTCAACCTGCGTATGCAGGCTGCAAGTGGCCAGCTGCAACAGACTCACCTGTTGAAGCAAGTGCGTCGTGATGTCGCACGAGTTAAGACTTTACTGACTGAGAAGGCGGGTGCGTAATGACCGATAAAATCCGTACTCTGCAAGGTCGTGTTGTTAGCGACAAGATGGAGAAATCCATTGTTGTAGCTATCGAACGTTTCGTGAAACACCCGATCTACGGTAAATTCATCAAACGTACGACTAAACTGCACGTACATGACGAGAACAACGAATGCGGTACTGGTGACGTGGTTGAAATCCGCGAATGCCGTCCGCTGTCCAAGACCAAGTCCTGGACGCTGGTTCGCGTTGTAGAGAAAGCGGTTCTGTAATACAGTACGCGTTCTCAAACGAATAAACGGCTCAGCGATGAGCCGTTTATTTTTTCTACCCATATCTAGGAAGCGGTGTTATAATGCTGCGCCCCCGATATGGGGCTTTTTATCGACCCTGATTCTGGGGTCTTCAGTAGTAGTTGACATTAGCGGAGCACTGAAATGATCCAAGAACAGACTATGCTGAACGTCGCCGACAACTCCGGTGCACGTCGCGTAATGTGTATCAAGGTTCTGGGTGGCTCGCACCGTCGCTACGCAGGCGTAGGCGACATCATCAAGATCACCATCAAAGAAGCAATTCCGCGTGGTAAGGTCAAAAAAGGTGATGTGCTGAAGGCGGTAGTGGTGCGCACCAAGAAGGGTGTTCGTCGCCCTGACGGTTCTGTCGTTCGCTTCGATGGCAATGCTTGTGTTCTTTTGAACAACAACAGCGAGCAGCCAATCGGTACGCGTATTTTTGGGCCGGTTACTCGTGAACTTCGTTCTGAGAAGTTTATGAAAATCATCTCTCTGGCACCAGAAGTACTCTAAGGAGCGAATCATGGCAGCTAAAATCCGTCGTGATGACGAAGTTATCGTGTTAACCGGTAAAGATAAAGGTAAGCGCGGTAAAGTAAAAAATGTCCTGTCTTCCGGCAAGATCATTGTTGAAGGTATCAACCTGGTTAAAAAACATCAGAAGCCGGTTCCGGCCCTGAACCAACCGGGTGGCATCGTTGAAAAAGAAGCTGCAATTCAGGTTTCTAACGTTGCGATCTTCAATGCGGCAACCGGCAAGGCCGACCGTGTAGGCTTTAGATTCGAAGACGGCAAAAAAGTCCGTTTCTTCAAGTCTAACAGCGAAACTATCAAGTAATTTGGAGTAGTACGATGGCGAAACTGCATGATTACTACAAAGACGAAGTAGTTAAGAAACTCATGACTGAGTTTAGCTACAATTCTGTCATGCAAGTCCCTCGGGTCGAGAAGATCACCCTGAATATGGGTGTTGGTGAAGCGATCGCTGACAAGAAACTGCTGGATAACGCAGCAGCTGACCTGGCAGCAATCTCCGGTCAAAAACCGTTGATCACCAAAGCGCGCAAATCTGTTGCGGGCTTCAAAATCCGTCAGGGCTATCCGATCGGCTGTAAAGTGACTCTGCGTGGCGAACGCATGTGGGAGTTCTTTGAGCGCCTGATCACTATTGCTGTACCTCGTATCCGTGACTTCCGTGGCTTGTCCGCTAAGTCTTTCGACGGTCGTGGTAACTACAGCATGGGTGTCCGTGAGCAGATTATCTTCCCAGAAATCGACTACGATAAGGTCGATCGCGTGCGTGGTTTGGATATTACCATTACCACTACTGCGAAATCTGACGAAGAAGGCCGTGCTCTGCTGGCTGCCTTTGACTTCCCGTTCCGCAAGTAAGGTAGGGTTACTTCATGGCTAAGCAATCTATGAAAGCACGCGAAGTTAAACGCGTAGCTTTAGCTGAAAAATACTTCGCGAAACGCGCTGAACTGAAAGCGATCATTTCTGATGTGAACGCTTCCGACGAAGATCGTTGGAACGCTGTTCTCAAGCTGCAGAGTCTGCCGCGTGATTCCAGCCCGTCTCGTCAGCGTAACCGCTGCCGTCAAACTGGTCGTCCGCATGGTTTCCTGCGGAAGTTCGGGTTGAGCCGTATCAAGGTCCGTGAATCCGCAATGCGCGGTGAAATCCCGGGTCTGAAAAAGGCTAGCTGGTAATTGTCACCAATTGAATCACGGGAGTAAAGACAGATGAGCATGCAAGATCCGATCGCGGATATGCTGACCCGTATCCGTAACGGTCAGACCGCGAACAAAGCTGCGGTCACCATGCCTTCCTCCAGGCTGAAAGTGGCAATTGCCAACGTGCTGAAGGAAGAAGGTTTTATTGAAGATTTCAAAATTGAAGGCGACACCAAGCCGGAACTGGAAGTAACTCTTAAGTACTTCCAGGGTAAAGCTGTGGTAGAAAGCATTCAGCGTATCAGCCGCCCAGGTCTGCGCATCTATAAGAAAAAAGATGAGCTGCCGAAAGTTATGGGTGGTATGGGTATCGCAGTTGTTTCTACCTCTAAAGGTGTTATGACTGATCGTGCAGCGCGCCAAGCTGGTCTTGGTGGCGAAATTATCTGCTACGTAGCCTAATCGGAGGAAACAATGTCTCGTGTTGCTAAAGCACCGGTCGTTATTCCTGCCGGCGTTGACGTTAAACTCAACGGTCAGGTTATCACGATCAAAGGTAAAAACGGCGAGCTGACTCGTACTCTCAACGATGCTGTTGAAGTTAACCAAGCAGACAATGCTCTGACTTTCGGTCCGCGTGATGGTTACGTAGACGGTTGGGCTCAGGCTGGTACCGCGCGTGCCCTGCTGAACTCAATGGTTATCGGTGTTACCGAAGGCTTCACTAAGAAGCTGCAGCTGGTTGGTGTAGGTTACCGCGCAGCGGTCAAAGGGAATGTAGTAAACCTGGCACTGGGTTTCTCTCATCCTGTTGACCATCAACTGCCGGCCGGTATCACTGCAGAATGCCCGACTCAGACTGAAATCGTACTGAAAGGTGCGGATAAACAGCTGATCGGTCAGGTTGCAGCAGATCTGCGCGCCTACCGTCGTCCTGAGCCTTATAAAGGCAAGGGTGTTCGTTACGCCGACGAAGTCGTGCGTACCAAAGAGGCTAAGAAGAAGTAAGGTAACACTATGGATAAGAAATCTGCTCGTATCCGTCGTGCGACCCGCGCACGCCGCAAGCTCAAAGAGCTTGGTGCGACCCGCCTGGTGGTACATCGTACCCCGCGTCATATTTACGCCCAGGTAATCGCATCGAATGGTTCTGAAGTTCTGGTAGCTGCTTCTACTGTAGAAAAAGCTATCTCTGAACAACTGAAGTACACCGGTAACAAAGACGCGGCCGCAGCTGTAGGTAAAGCTGTTGCTGAACGCGCTCTGGAAAAAGGCATTAAAGATGTGTCCTTTGACCGTTCCGGGTTCCAATATCATGGTCGCGTCCAGGCACTGGCAGATGCTGCCCGTGAAGCTGGCCTTCAGTTCTAAGGTAGAGGTGTAAGATGGCTCACATCGAAAAACAAGCTGGCGAACTGCAGGAAAAGCTGATCGCGGTTAACCGCGTATCTAAAACCGTTAAAGGTGGTCGTATTTTCTCCTTCACAGCTCTGACTGTTGTTGGTGATGGTAATGGTCGCGTTGGTTTTGGTTACGGTAAAGCGCGTGAAGTTCCGGCAGCGATCCAGAAAGCGATGGAAAAAGCCCGTCGCAATATGATTAACGTCGCGCTGAACCACGGCACCCTGCAGCACCCGGTTAAGGGTACTCACACGGGTTCTCGTGTATTCATGCAGCCGGCTTCCGAAGGTACCGGTATTATTGCCGGTGGTGCAATGCGCGCCGTTCTGGAAGTCGCTGGGGTTCATAACGTTCTGGCTAAAGCATATGGTTCCACCAACCCGATCAACGTGGTTCGTGCAACTATTGATGGCCTGGAAAATATGAAGTCTCCAGAAATGGTCGCTGCCAAGCGTGGTAAATCCGTTGAAGAAATTCTGGGGTAATTGACCATGGCAAAGACTATTAAAATCACTCAAACCCGCAGTGCAATCGGTCGTCTGCCGAAACACAAGGCAACGCTGCTTGGCCTGGGTCTGCGTCGTATTGGTCATACTGTTGAACGTGAGGATACTCCTGCGATTCGCGGTATGGTCAACGCGGTTTCCTTCATGGTTAAAGTTGAGGAGTAAGAGATGCGTTTAAATACTCTGTCTCCGGCCGAAGGCTCTAAAAAGGCGGGTAAACGCCTGGGTCGTGGTATCGGTTCTGGCCTCGGTAAAACCGGTGGTCGTGGTCACAAAGGTCAGAAGTCTCGTTCTGGCGGTGGCGTACGTCGCGGTTTCGAAGGTGGTCAGATGCCTCTGTACCGTCGTCTGCCGAAATTCGGTTTCACTTCGCGTAAGTCAATGATTACGGCAGAAATTCGTCTGTCCGATCTGGCTAAAGTAGAAGGCGACGTAGTAGACCTGAACACGCTGAAAGCGGCTAACATTATCGGCATCCAGATCGAGTTCGCGAAAGTGATCCTGGCTGGTGAAGTAGCTCGTCCGGTAACTGTTCGTGGCCTTCGTGTGTCTAAAGGCGCTCGTGCTGCTATCGAAGCTGCTGGCGGTAAAATTGAGGAATAAGTAGCAGATGGCTAAACAACCGGGATTAGATTTTCAAAGTGCCAAGGGTGGAATTGGCGAACTGAAACGCAGACTGCTGTTTGTTATCGGTGCGTTGATTGTGTTCCGTATTGGCTCTTTTATTCCGATCCCTGGTATTGATGCCGCTGTACTTGCCAAACTGCTTGAGCAACAGCGTGGCACCATCATTGAAATGTTTAACATGTTCTCTGGTGGTGCTCTCAGCCGTGCTTCTATCTTTGCTCTGGGTATTATGCCGTATATTTCGGCATCAATTATTATCCAGCTGTTAACGGTCGTTCATCCGGCCCTGGCGGAGTTGAAGAAAGAAGGGGAGTCTGG
Organism: Kosakonia sp. BYX6; assembly: GCF_038449125.1. Classification (NCBI taxonomy): domain Bacteria; kingdom Pseudomonadati; phylum Pseudomonadota; class Gammaproteobacteria; order Enterobacterales; family Enterobacteriaceae; genus Kosakonia; species Kosakonia calanthes. The sequence goes on from NZ_CP151800.1 coordinate 494,983, forward strand.
TCGTCGTAAGATCAGCCAGTACACCCGTTACGGTACTCTGGTGTTGGCCATATTCCAGTCGATCGGTATTGCTACCGGTTTACCGAATATGCCTGGTATGCAAGGTCTGGTAATGAATCCAGGCTTTGCATTCTATTTCACCGCTGTTGTGAGTCTGGTTACAGGAACAATGTTCCTGATGTGGCTCGGTGAACAGATTACTGAACGCGGTATCGGTAACGGTATCTCGATCATTATCTTTGCCGGCATTGTGGCGGGTCTTCCGCCAGCCATTGCCCATACTATCGAGCAAGCGCGTCAAGGCGACCTGCACTTCCTCCTGTTGCTGTTGGTTGCAGTATTAGTATTCGCAGTGACGTTCTTTGTTGTTTTCGTTGAACGTGGTCAACGCCGCATTGTGGTGAACTACGCGAAACGTCAGCAAGGCCGTCGTGTCTATGCTGCTCAGAGCACACATTTACCGCTGAAAGTGAATATGGCGGGGGTAATCCCGGCAATCTTCGCTTCCAGTATTATTCTGTTCCCGGCTACCATCGCGTCATGGTTCGGGGGCGGTACTGGTTGGAACTGGCTGACAACAATTTCGCTGTATTTGCAGCCTGGGCAACCGCTTTATGTGTTACTCTATGCGTCTGCAATCATCTTCTTCTGTTTCTTTTACACGGCGTTGGTTTTCAACCCGCGTGAAACAGCAGATAACCTGAAGAAGTCCGGTGCATTTGTACCAGGAATTCGTCCGGGAGAGCAAACGGCGAAGTATATCGATAAAGTAATGACCCGTCTGACTTTGGTCGGTGCGCTCTATATTACTTTTATCTGCCTGATCCCGGAGTTCATGCGTGATGCAATGAAAGTACCGTTCTACTTCGGTGGGACCTCCCTGCTTATCGTTGTTGTCGTGATTATGGACTTTATGGCTCAAGTGCAAACTCTAATGATGTCCAGTCAGTATGAGTCTGCATTGAAGAAGGCGAACCTGAAAGGCTACGGCCGTTAATGGTCGCCCGAGAAGTTACGGAGAGTAAAAATGAAAGTTCGTGCTTCCGTCAAGAAATTATGCCGTAACTGCAAAATCGTTAAGCGTGATGGCGTCATCCGTGTGATTTGCAGTGCCGAGCCGAAGCATAAACAGCGCCAAGGCTGATTATTTCGCATATTTTTCTTGCAAAGTTGGGTTGAGCTGGCTAGATTAGCCAGCCAATCTTTTGTATGTCTGTACGTTTCCATTTGAGTATCCTGAAAACGGGCTTTTCAGCATGGAGCGTGCAAGTAAAATTATAGGAGTGCATAGTGGCCCGTATAGCAGGCATTAACATTCCTGATCAAAAACATGCTGTGATCGCATTAACTTCGATCTACGGTGTCGGCAAAACCCGCTCTCAAGCCATTCTGGCTGCCGCGGGCATCGCTGAGAATGTTAAGATCAGTGAGCTGTCTGAAGAACAAATCGACACGCTGCGTGACGAAGTTGCCAAATTTGTCGTTGAAGGTGATCTGCGCCGTGAAGTTAGCATGAGCATCAAGCGCCTTATGGACCTTGGTTGCTATCGCGGTTTGCGTCATCGTCGTGGTCTCCCGGTTCGCGGTCAGCGTACCAAGACCAACGCACGTACCCGTAAGGGTCCGCGCAAACCGATCAAGAAATAATCGGGGTGATTGAATAATGGCAAAGGCACCAATTCGTGCACGTAAACGTGTAAGAAAACAAGTCTCTGACGGCGTGGCTCATATCCATGCTTCTTTCAACAACACCATCGTTACTATTACTGATCGTCAGGGTAACGCGCTGGGTTGGGCAACAGCCGGTGGTTCCGGTTTCCGTGGTTCTCGTAAATCCACTCCGTTTGCAGCTCAGGTTGCAGCAGAGCGTTGCGCTGAAGCCGTAAAAGAATACGGCATCAAGAATCTGGAAGTTATGGTTAAGGGACCGGGTCCGGGCCGCGAATCTACCATTCGTGCTCTGAACGCCGCTGGTTTCCGCATCACTAATATTACTGATGTGACTCCGATCCCTCACAACGGTTGTCGTCCGCCGAAAAAACGTCGCGTATAACGCGGTCGTTTTCTAGGATTGTTGGAGAAAGAAAATGGCAAGATATTTGGGTCCTAAGCTCAAGCTGAGCCGTCGTGAGGGCACAGACCTGTTCCTTAAGTCTGGCGTTCGCGCGATCGATACCAAGTGTAAAATTGAACAAGCTCCTGGCCAGCACGGTGCGCGTAAACCGCGTCTGTCTGACTATGGTGTGCAGTTGCGTGAAAAGCAAAAAGTTCGCCGTATCTACGGTGTGCTGGAGCGTCAGTTCCGTAACTACTACAAAGAAGCAGCACGTCTGAAAGGCAATACCGGTGAAAACCTGTTGGCTCTGCTGGAAGGTCGTCTGGACAACGTTGTATACCGTATGGGCTTCGGTGCCACTCGTGCAGAAGCACGTCAGCTGGTCAGCCATAAAGCAATCATGGTAAACGGTCGTGTTGTTAACATCGCTTCTTATCAGGTTAGTCCGAATGACGTGGTTAGCATTCGTGAGAAAGCGAAAAAGCAGTCTCGCGTGAAAGCCGCTCTGGAGCTGGCTGAGCAGCGTGAAAAGCCAACCTGGCTGGAAGTTGATGCTGGCAAGATGGAAGGCACGTTCAAGCGTAAGCCGGAGCGTTCTGATCTGTCTGCGGACATTAACGAACACCTGATCGTCGAGCTTTACTCCAAGTAAAGCTTAGTACCAAAGAGAGGACACAATGCAGGGTTCTGTGACAGAGTTTCTAAAACCGCGCCTGGTAGATATCGAGCAAGTGAGTTCGACGCACGCCAAGGTGACCCTTGAGCCTTTAGAGCGTGGCTTTGGCCATACTCTGGGTAACGCACTGCGCCGTATTCTGCTCTCATCGATGCCGGGTTGCGCGGTGACTGAGGTTGAGATTGATGGTGTACTTCATGAGTACAGCACCAAAGAAGGCGTTCAGGAAGATATCCTTGAAATCCTGCTCAACCTGAAAGGGCTGGCGGTGAGAGTTCAGGGTAAAGATGATGTTATTCTTACTCTGAATAAATCTGGCATTGGCCCTGTGACCGCAGCCGACATTACCCACGACGGTGATGTCGAAATCGTCAAGCCGCAGCATGTGATCTGCCACCTGACCGATGAAAACGCATCTATCAATATGCGTATCAAAGTTCAGCGCGGGCGTGGTTATGTGCCGGCGTCTGCCCGAATTCATTCGGAAGAAGATGAGCGCCCGATCGGCCGTCTGCTGGTTGATGCGTGCTACAGCCCTGTAGAGCGAATTGCCTATAATGTTGAAGCAGCACGTGTTGAACAGCGTACCGACCTGGACAAGCTGGTCATCGAAATGGAAACCAATGGCACAATCGATCCTGAAGAGGCGATTCGTCGTGCGGCAACCATCCTGGCAGAACAACTTGAAGCTTTCGTTGACTTACGTGATGTACGTCAGCCGGAAGTTAAAGAAGAGAAACCAGAATTCGATCCGATCCTGCTGCGCCCTGTTGACGATCTGGAATTGACTGTCCGCTCTGCTAACTGCCTTAAGGCAGAAGCTATCCACTATATCGGTGATCTGGTACAGCGTACTGAGGTTGAGTTGCTGAAAACGCCGAACCTGGGTAAAAAATCTCTTACCGAGATTAAAGACGTGCTGGCTTCACGTGGTCTGTCTCTGGGCATGCGCCTGGAAAACTGGCCGCCGGCAAGCATTGCTGACGAGTAACCGGATCACAGGTTAAGGTTTTACTGAGAAGGATAAGGTCATGCGCCATCGTAAGAGTGGTCGTCAACTGAACCGCAACAGCAGCCATCGCCAGGCCATGTTCCGTAACATGGCAGGTTCTTTGGTTCGTCATGAGATCATCAAGACGACTCTGCCGAAAGCTAAAGAGCTGCGTCGCGTAGTTGAGCCGCTGATTACTCTTGCCAAGACTGATAGCGTTGCTAATCGTCGTCTGGCATTCGCCCGCACTCGTGATAACGAGATCGTGGCAAAACTGTTTAATGAGCTGGGCCCGCGTTTCGCGAGCCGTGCCGGTGGTTACACTCGCATTCTGAAGTGTGGCTTCCGTGCTGGTGACAATGCTCCGATGGCTTACATCGAGCTGGTTGATCGCGCCGAGCCGAAAGCAGAAGCTGCTGCAGAGTAATCTGTAGTAACGTAAAAAAACCCGCCTCGGCGGGTTTTTTTATACCCTCCACATCTACACACTCCTACAATACGTGTACCTTTTTTGTTCAACCCCCGGGAGGCCATAATGTGGTTACTTGATCAGTGGGCAGAACGGCATATCCTTGATGCCCAGCAAAAGGGTGAGTTTGACAATCTTGCTGGTAGCGGCGAACCCCTCTTTTTGGATGATGATTCGCATGTCCCGAATGAGCTCCGTGCTGGATATCGTTTGTTAAAGAATGCAAGTTGCCTTCCGCCGGAGCTCGAATATCGGAAAGAAGCTGTGGCACTTATCGATCTGCTTACCAGCGTTCAAGATGATCATCCGCAATACCATGAACTTAATCGTCGATTGTCATTACTTGAGCTGAAACTACGGCAAGCAGGACTAAGCACCGATTTTCTCCGTGGGGAGTACGCAGCGCAGCTGCTACAAAAGATCAACGAGGAGTAGTAGTAACCATGTACCGCATTGGTGAAATTGCAAAAATGGCGGACGTCACCCCGGACACAATCCGTTATTACGAAAAGCAGCAGATGATGGATCATGAAGTACGAACCGAGGGTGGCTTTCGTCTCTACACCGACAAAGACCTGCAGCGCCTGAAATTCATTCGTCATGCCCGGCAATTAGGTTTTACCCTTGAGTCAATTCGCGAGCTTCTGTCGATCCGTATCGATCCAGAACACCATACATGCCAGGAATCGAAAAGCATTGTGCAAGAGCGGCTTAGCGAAGTCGAAGCGCGAATAGAAGAATTGCAGTCAATGCGCCGCTCATTACAAAAACTCAATGATGCATGTTGTGGGACAGCTCACAGCAGTGTCTATTGTTCAATTCTTGAAGCTCTGGAACAGGGAGTAGGTAGTAACCCGAATACCGTGCGCAGTTGATCTTATGAATCGGGAAGTCTACACTTCGCCCGTTTTCACATACAATCTGGAGAAATAATGAGCCGCTATCAACATACCAAAGGGCAGATTAACGATAACGCCATTGAGGCGCTACTACATGACCCGCTGTTTCGGCAACGTGTCGAGAAAAATAAGAAAGGAAAAGGGAGTTATCTGCGGAAGAATAAACATACTAAACGAGGCTTTCAGGAGGCCAGTGGCAAGCAAGCGAATCGCTTATTTACCACTGGCCTTCTTGCATCTGCTTAACTGCGATTGTTTTGCTCTTTCAGCAGATCGCGGATTTCACTCAGCAACACTTCTTCTTTACTCGGTGCCGGTGGTGTTTTCGGCTGTTCTTCATGTTTGCGTTTCAGTTTATTGATCACTTTAATCGCCAGGAAAATGGCAAAAGCGACAATGATGAAATCAAAAATATTCTGAATGAAGACGCCGTAATGCATGACGACAGCGGGTACATCTCCCTGAGCGTCACGTAATATCAGCGCAAACTGTTTAAAATCGATCCCGCCAATTAATAAACCCAATGGCGGCATAATGATATCGGCAACCAGCGATGAAACTATTTTACCGAATGCTGCACCGATAATTACACCTACTGCCAAATCGACTACATTTCCGCGCATCGCGAATTCGCGGAATTCTTTTAACATACTCATCGTTTTCTCCATGTGCTGTACGTCACAATAAGTCTAACAACATACGGAGCAATTTCCATTTGATGGCCTAAATTAGTGAGATTTCTTAGCCCCTTACAAACATAGGGAATAAAAAGGGACGCTCAATAGTGCGTCCCAAATTACTAAAGGAAGAAGGGACTGGGCTGGAATAGACGCTCAACGTCAGTGATATATTTTTTATCAGTCAAAAACATAATCACATGATCGCCCTGCTCAATGCGCAAATTATCATTGGCGATCATCACGTCATTACCACGCACTACGGCACCAATAATCGTACCAGGCGGAAGTTTAATGTCATCAATAACGCGACCGACAACCCGTGATGTCGTTTCATCACCATGTGCAACTGCTTCGATTGCTTCCGCTACCCCGCGGCGCAATGAAGAGACGCCAACTATATCCGCTTTTCGCACGTGGCTGAGCAATGCGGAAATAGTCGCTTGCTGCGGAGAGATCGCTATGTCGATCACGCTTCCCTGCACCAGATCGACATAAGCCCGTCGCTGGATGAGCACCATCACCTTTTTTGCGCCCATACGCTTGGCCAGCATCGCCGACATAATATTGGCTTCATCATCGTTGGTGACGGCAATAAACAGATCCACCTGATCAATATGCTCTTCGGCCAGCAGTTCTTGATCCGACGCATCACCATAAAAAACGATGGTATTTTGTAGTTTTTCAGCCAGCTCAGCCGCGCGCTGTTGATCGCGTTCGATCAGCTTCACGCTGTAATCCTTTTCCAACTGCTGCGCCAGCCCGGCGCCAATATTCCCGCCGCCAACCAGCATGATGCGTTTATAGGGCTTTTCCAGCCTCTGCAATTCACTCATAACAGCACGAATGTGCTGCGATGCCGCGATAAAAAACACTTCATCACCGGCTTCAACTATCGTTGAACCCTGCGGACGGATAGGACGATCGTGGCGGAAAATCGCCGCCACGCGAGTATCAATGTGCGGCATATGTTCGCGCATAGTCGAAAGCGCGTTACCGACAAGTGGGCCACCATAATACGCTTTCACCACAGCCAGGCTCACTTTGCCTTCCGCAAAATTCACCACTTGCAACGCGCCCGGATATTCAATCAGGCGATAAATACTGTCGATGACCAACTGTTCCGGCGCGATCAGATGATCGATAGGCACCGCTTCGGAGTGGAATAACTTATCCGCGTCACGCACATAATCCGGTGAACGAATACGAGCAATGCGGTTTGGTGTGTTGAACAGTGAATAGGCAACCTGACAGGCAACCATATTGGTTTCGTCTGAGCTGGTGACCGCGACCAGCATGTCCGCATCATCGGCGCCAGCTTCACGCAACACTCGCGGATGCGATCCATGCCCTTGTACGACGCGCAGATCAAATTTGTCCTGCAAAATACGCAGACGATCGCCATTGGTATCGACAACGGTAATATCGTTATTCTCTCCGACCAGGTTTTCCGCCAGCGTGCCGCCGACCTGCCCTGCACCCAGAATAATTATTTTCATCTGCTGTGACCCGTTGCCTTTATCACTGTTTGATTATCTTAGCGTAAAAGAAGCCATCACCTTCCTCCGCGCCTGGCAGATTCTGCAGCCCGGGTTGATCCAGCGTACCGGTGACACTCAGTTGCGCGTCAGGCGTGCGTTCGAGGAAAGCGGCAACCTGCTGGCTGTTCTCCTCAGGCAGGATCGAACACGTTGCGTATACCAGCGTACCGCCGGTTTTCAAATGCGGCCAGATAGCGTCGAGAATTTCCGATTGCAGCTGTGCCAGTTCAGGAATGTCGCGATCGCGGCGCAGCCATTTAATGTCAGGGTGACGACGAATAACGCCCGTTGCAGAGCAAGGGGCATCCAGTAGGATGCGATCGAATTGCTCATTTTCACACCACTGCGCGGGAAAACGTCCATCGCCTTGTTTCACCTGAGCTTTCATTCCCAAACGCTTCAGGTTGTCGTAAACACGCGATAAACGTTGTTCATCAATATCGACTGCCAATACGCTGGCTTCCGGGGCAGCTTCCAGGATATGTGTTGTCTTCCCGCCTGGTGCAGCGCAGAGATCGAGAACACGTTCGCCGTTTTGCGGTGCAAGGTATGTAATACAACCTTGGGCAGAAGCATCCTGGACGGTAACCCATCCTTCGGCAAAACCGGGAAGCGACGTTACCGGTGCGGCATTGGCCAGGCGCACAGCATCAGGGTAATTCGCATGTACAAATCCTTGCTGACCTGTTTCCTCCAGCAGCGCCAGCCAGCCGTCCCGCGTATGGTGCTGACGATTGACGCGCAACCACATTGGCGGTCGTTGATTGCTGGCATCAATAATTTGCTGCCACTGTTGTGGGTACGCTTTCTGCAAACGCTTGATCAACCATGACGGGAAGAGATATTGGCTGTCACTTTTTGCGAATTCAGCGAGTAACTCTTCCTGCTGACGTTGAAACTGTCGCAGCACGCCATTGATTAAACCCTTAAGCTGTGGGCGCTTAATGACTACCGCGCCCTCCACGGTTTCTGCCAGTGCCGCATGTGGCGGGATACGCGTATGCAGAAGTTGGTAAAACCCAACCATAATCAAATAGTGCACAGTGCGTTGTTTGCCCGTCATCGGCCGAGACATCAATTTATTGATGAGCCAGTCAAGCTGAGGCAGCACGCGCAGCACGCCAAAGCACAGCTCCTGGAGCAGTGCTTTGTCTTTGTCGGAAACTTTTTGTTGTAACGGCGGAAGAATGTTGCTGAGCGATTGCCCCTGTTCAATGACCTGTTCAACCGCCTGCGCAGCCATGCTGCGTAAATTCATTTGTTTTTTCATAGCCACAAAATAAAAATGCCCGGCAAAACCGGGCTAAAAATCAGTGTCAGGCCAGACGGTTGCCAGGGACAAACCATTCCCGCCGTGAATTTAATAGATCCTGCGCGCTCATCGCTTTTTTACCCGCAGGTTGCAGCGATTCAAGGTTCAGAATCCCATCGGCAGTAGCGACCTGAATCCCGGCTTTAGAAGCGTCAACGATCGTGCCGGGTTCAGCCTTTACAGACGTAGGAATGACGGAGGCTTGCCAGGCTTTCACCGGCTGATCATCAATCATAAACCAGCTCATTGGCCATGGGTTGAACGCGCGGATGCAGCGCTCAAGCTGGGCAGCGCTCAACGTCCAGTCCATGCGGGCTTCTTCTTTGCTGAGTTTTTCAGCATAGGTCACCAGTGCTTCGTCTTGTACGTGCGGTTGCGCGTTACCTTGCGCAAGCTGCTGCAGCGTCTCGATAAGCCCTTGCGGGCCGAGCTGTGCCAATTTGTCGTACAGCGTGGCGCTTGTATCTTCAGGCGTGATTGGGCAGGCGAGTTTGTACAGCATATCACCGGTATCCAGCCCTACATCCATTTGCATGATAGTGACGCCCGTTTCAGCGTCGCCGGCCCATAATGCGCGCTGAATAGGCGCCGCACCGCGCCAGCGTGGAAGTAATGAGCCATGTACATTGATGCAGCCAAGACGAGGCATGCTCAGCACAGCTTTTGGCAGAATCAGCCCGTAAGCGACAACGACCATGACATCAGCATTGAGGTCGGTAACGATTTGCTGATTTTCCTGCGCGCGCAAAGATACAGGCTGGAATACAGGTAACCCTTTTTCTTCCGCCAGTACTTTCACCGGGCTTGGCATTAGTTTTTTACCGCGACCGGCAGGGCGATCAGGTTGGGTAAAAACCCCAACGATCTGATGCTCAGAAGACAACAGCGCGTCAAGATGACGCGCTGCGAAGTCAGGAGTGCCGGCGAAAATAATACGTAGAGATTCTGACACGTTTATCCTTTTCTACCCGTCTTATGCACGGGCGTTCATACGATCCAGTTTTTCGACTTTCTGGCGGATACGCTGACGTTTCATCGGCGACAGGTAATCAATAAACAATTTGCCCACCAGATGATCCATTTCATGTTGGATACAAATCGCCAGCAGACCATCAGCTTCCAGTTCAAACGTTTTTCCATCACGATCCAGCGCGCGAATCTTAACTTTCTCAGCTCGTGGTACCAGTGCACGTTGCTCCGGAATAGACAGACAGCCTTCTTCGATTCCCGTTTCTCCGCTTTTTTCTAGCAGCTCCGGGTTAATCAGCACCAACTGCTCATCGCGATTTTCGGAAACATCAATAACGATAATGCGCTGATGAATATCAACTTGTGTTGCTGCGAGACCAATACCTTCTTCTGCGTACATAGTTTCAAACATATCATCGACGATACGTTGAATATCCGCATTCACTTCTTTTACCGGCTCGGCGACTTTGCGAAGGCGCTCGTCCGGAATATGTAACACATGCAAAACTGCCATAAATATCCAGAGTCGTGTTCAGGAGTTGTAAAGAATATTACCTCTATTCTAGACAAATCCCCCTCCGATTGACAGCATCAGTGACCAATCGCAAGGATCGCCAGAGCGGCTTGTGGCAGGAGAAAAAAGGATGATGTCCACGGAAATTTGGTTACGGCTGATACAGGTTGGTGACTTATGCGGAGACGAGTGGCTTAGCGCTGCGCAATGGCTGGAGAAAAATAGCGGTGTTACTGCCGCAGAGCTTCAACGTTTCGGGTTAACTGTTGCGCAAACCCGCCGCTTTTTCTCTTTGTCTGCGCGGGAGCTCGACCAGTGTCAGAGTTGGCTTACTGAGCCTCATCACCATTTGATCATCGCGAGTGATGAAGCATATCCCGCATCGCTGCGAGCTATCGTTGATTATCCCGGCGCGTTATTTGTGAAAGGCGATCTTGCTGTATTAAAGACGCAGCAACTGGCCGTGGTAGGTAGCCGAGCACATTCCTGGTATGGCGAACGCTGGGGACGCATTTTTTGTGAGACGCTTGCCCGCGCGGGTTTAACCATTACCAGCGGGATGGCATTGGGGATTGATAGCATTGCTCATCGTGCGGCAACGCATGTGCGCGGAAAAAGTATTGGTGTATTGGGTAATGGCTTATATAGCCTTTATCCGCGCAGGCATACGGCACTCGCCGCTCAATTACTGGATAATGGCGGTGCGCTTGTATCGGAGTTTCCATTGGCGGCTACACCAAAGCCGGGACACTTTCCGCGTCGTAACCGTATTATCAGCGGTCTTAGTCGTGGCGTGATGGTCGTAGAAGCTGCGTTGCGCAGCGGCTCGCTGGTAACAGCCCGACTCGCGCTTGAACAAGGTCGGGAAGTTTTTGCTTTACCCGGAGCCATCGGCAGCCCTGGGAGTGAAGGCCCCCACTGGTTATTAAAACAAGGCGCAACGCCCGTGACCTGCGCTGAAGAAATTCTTGAAAATTTGCAATACGGGCTGAATTGGGTGCAAGAAACCCGCGAAAATGCAATTTATTCTCCAGAAGACGAAAAGGTGGCATTGCCATTTCCTGAGCTCCTGGCTAACGTAGGAGATGAGGTAACACCTGTTGACGTCGTCGCTGAACGTGCCGGCCAACCTGTGCCAGTCACAGCCGCTCAATTGCTTGAACTGGAGTTAGCAGGGTGGATCGCAGCTGTACCCGGCGGCTATGTCCGATTGAGGAGGGCAAGCCATGTTCGACGTACTAATGTACTTGTTTGAGACTTACATCCATAACGAAGCTGAAATGCGTGTGGATCAGGACAAACTGGAACGGGATCTTACCGACGCCGGATTTGATCGTGAAGATATCTACAATGCACTTTTGTGGCTGGAAAAGCTGGCTGATTATCAGGAAGGCCTTGCCGAACCGATGCAGCTTGCTTCAGATCCGCTCTCATTGCGTATCTACACCGCTGAAGAGAGTGAACGGCTGGATGCCAGTTGCCGGGGATTCCTATTATTCCTTGAGCAGATTCAGGTGCTAAACCTCGAAACGCGAGAAATGGTGATTGAACGTGTGCTGGCGCTGGATACGGCAGAGTTTGAACTGGAAGACCTGAAATGGGTCATCCTGATGGTTCTCTTCAATATCCCGGGTTGCGAAAACGCCTACCAGCAAATGGAAGAATTACTCTTTGAAGTGAATGAAGGTATGCTGCACTAATCATTTTTGTAGCTTCAAGAGTCGTTATGGCCAAATCAGCGCTATTTGCGGTGCGCAACAACGAGCCCTGCCCGCAATGCGGGGCTGAACTTGTTATACGTTCCGGGAAACATGGTCCGTTTCTCGGATGTTCCCACTATCCGGAATGCGATTATGTCCGCCCCCTGAAAAGCCAAGCGGATGGACATATCGTCAAAGTTCTGGAAGGTCAGTTGTGCCCTCTTTGTGGTGCTGCGATGGTATTGCGGCAGGGGCGTTTTGGTATGTTTATCGGATGTAGCCAATATCCGGAATGTGAACATACCGAACTGATTGATAAGCCAGACGAAACCGCAATTACCTGTCCGCAATGCCAGAGCGGGCATTTGGTACAACGTCGTTCCCGATACGGTAAAACTTTCTATTCCTGCGATCGCTATCCCGATTGCCAGTTCGTCATCAATTTCAAACCTGTGGCGGGTGAATGTGCAGTCTGCCATTACCCGTTGCTTATCGAAAAGAAAACCGCGCAGGGCGTTAAGCGCTTTTGTGCCAGTAAACAATGTGGAAAGCCGGTTACGGCGGAACAAACTCGTGAAGAATAACCTGCCAACAGATCCCATCGCTTCAATGGTGGAGATCCTGAACAAAGAACACGTCATCGCTTATCCAACAGAAGCTGTCTTCGGTGTCGGCTGTGATCCTGACAGCGAAATTGCTGTGCATCGCCTCCTCGAACTGAAACAGCGGCCTGTGGATAAAGGCTTAATCCTTATTGCTGCAAATTATGAACAGCTAAAACCCTATATAGATGACAGCATGCTGGATGATGCGCAGCGTCAAGCCATCTTTGCGTGCTGGCCCGGCCCGGTAACATTTGTTTTTCCAGCTAAACCGAGTACGCCGCGCTGGTTAACAGGGCGTTTCGACTCTTTAGCTGTGCGCGTAACCGACCACCCGTTGGTGATTGAGCTGTGTGAAGCCTACGATAAGCCGCTGGTTTCGACGAGCGCTAACTTGTCTGGCTTGCCGCCCTGCAGAACCGCCCAGGAAGTAATCGAGCAATTTGGCCCGGGTTTCCCGGTGGTTGATGTCCCAACCGGTGGCCGGCAGAATCCTTCTGAAATCCGTGACGCCCTTACCGGCGAACTTTTCCGTCAGGGGTAATTGTATGGAATCTTACGTCGTCTTTGGCAATCCCATTAGCCATAGCAAATCGCCGTTTATACACCAGCAATTCGCCAGCCAACTGAACATTGAGCACTCGTATGGACGTGTTCTTGCGCCTGTGGACGACTTTGTGAATACGCTGAATGCTTTTTTTAAGGCGGGTGGCAAAGGCGCGAATATTACCGTGCCGTTTAAAGAAGAGGCGTTTGCTCGTGCCGATGAGTTGACCGAGCGCGCGGCGCTGGCGGGGGCGGTAAACACCTTAAAACGTCTTGAAGATGGCCGCTTGCTCGGTGATAACACCGATGGAATTGGTTTGTTGAGCGATTTGCAACGGCTGGCATTCATCCGTCCGGGCATTCGTATCCTTTTGGTAGGGGCGGGCGGCGCAGCGCGCGGTGTTATTCTTCCTTTACTATCGCTGGATTGTGCGGTGACCATCACGAACCGTACATATTCTCGGGCGCAAGAGCTGGCAGAACTTTTTGCTCATACGGGGAGTATTGACGCTATTGCGATGGATGCGCTGAGTGGTCATGAGTTCGATCTGATTATCAATGCGACCTCTAGCGGTATTGGTGGCGATATCCCGGCATTACCGGAAAAAATTATTCACCCCGGTCTTTATTGCTACGACATGTTCTACCAAAAAGGTAAAACGCCATTTCTTGCCTGGTGCGAAAGTTTAGGCGCAAAGCAATGTGCAGACGGTTTAGGGATGCTGGTGGGGCAAGCGGCGCACGCGGTATTGCTGTGGCATGGCGTGCTGCCAGATGTCGAACCTGTCATCGCCATGCTGAAGCAGGAACTGGAGAAATGAACCAGGCCATCCAGTTTTCGGATCGTGAGGAATGGAATGCTTCAATGCAGGCGGTGTGTTTTCCTGCTCTGGTCAATGGCATGCAGGTCATTTGTGCCATTAAAGGCGACGTGCTGGCGCAACGCTACGGTGGCGAAACGCCAGAACAATATCTGGCGCTCTTTCGTGATTATCGCTGGGATCTGGAAGAAGAGGCGGAACAACTTATCCGCCAGCAAGCAGAAGACGCTCAAGGCGTGGTCTGGCTTTCTTGATTCAAATACTCATCTTTCCACTTAACATAGTTATTGGCTGAATACCTTAACCCTTCAATTTCCGCCTCCTTCAAGGGGCGGATCTGTTTTACCGGGCTGCCTAAATAAAGAAAACCGCTTTCCAACCTTTTATTTTGAGGCACCAGGCTGCCCGCGCCGATCATGACATCATCTTCAATAATGGCACCATCAAGTAATATTGAACCCATCCCGACCAGCACGCGATTGCCAATAGTGCAGCCGTGTAGCATGACTTTATGTCCTACCGTCACATCCTCGCCAATAATCAGCGGATCGCCGTCGGGATTATAAGAAGACTGGTGAGTGACATGTAGAACGCTACCGTCCTGGATATTACTGCGTGCGCCTATCTCTACGTAATTCACATCGCCACGAATCACGACCAGCGGCCAAATACCCACATCATCAGCAATTCTGACATCGCCAATCACCACGCTGGTTGTATCAACCATTACTCGCTGACCAAGTTTGGGAAGTAAATCCTTATAAGGGCGTAAAACGCTAGACATAAATACCTCATCGAAAACAGGGCGAGATAATGACTTTGATCATTCGATCCACCTTCTGCAAGTCTTTTACGTATCATTATTTGCGCAGATCGTACGGGATCGCAGCAAAAAGAATGAAAAAACAGCAGTCAGCAAAAAAGATCGCAAAAAGACTTGTGCTAAAAATTGGGATCCCTATAATGCGCCTCCGTTGACACGACAACGTGAATCACTTCACCAGATAGTCGCTTCGACGGAAGAGAAAAAATCCTGAAATTCAGGGTTGACTCTGAAAGAGGAAAGCGTAATATACGCCACCTCGCGACAGAGCGCCAGGGCGCGTCGCAACTGCTCTTTAACAATTTATCAGACAATCTGTGTGGGCACTCAGGGGATATGGATTCTTGAACGTCGCAAGACGCTAAATGAATACCAAGTCTCACGGGTGAACACGTAATTCATTACGAAGTTTAATTCAGTGAGCATCAAACTTAAATTGAAGAGTTTGATCATGGCTCAGATTGAACGCTGGCGGCAGGCCTAACACATGCAAGTCGGACGGTAACAGGAAGCAGCTTGCTGCTTTGCTGACGAGTGGCGGACGGGTGAGTAAAGTCTGGGAAACTGCCTGATGGAGGGGGATAACTACTGGAAACGGTAGCTAATACCGCATAACGTCGCAAGACCAAAGAGGGGGACCTTCGGGCCTCTTGCCATCAGATGTGCCCAGATGGGATTAGCTAGTAGGTGGGGTAAAGGCTCACCTAGGCGACGATCCCTAGCTGGTCTGAGAGGATGACCAGCCACACTGGAACTGAGACACGGTCCAGACTCCTACGGGAGGCAGCAGTGGGGAATATTGCACAATGGGCGCAAGCCTGATGCAGCCATGCCGCGTGTATGAAGAAGGCCTTCGGGTTGTAAAGTACTTTCAGCGGGGAGGAAGGGGAAATGGTTAATAACCATTTTCATTGACGTTACCCGCAGAAGAAGCACCGGCTAACTCCGTGCCAGCAGCCGCGGTAATACGGAGGGTGCAAGCGTTAATCGGAATTACTGGGCGTAAAGCGCACGCAGGCGGTCTGTCAAGTCGGATGTGAAATCCCCGGGCTCAACCTGGGAACTGCATTCGAAACTGGCAGGCTTGAGTCTCGTAGAGGGAGGTAGAATTCCAGGTGTAGCGGTGAAATGCGTAGAGATCTGGAGGAATACCGGTGGCGAAGGCGGCCTCCTGGACGAAGACTGACGCTCAGGTGCGAAAGCGTGGGGAGCAAACAGGATTAGATACCCTGGTAGTCCACGCCGTAAACGATGTCGACTTGGAGGTTGTGCCCTTGAGGCGTGGCTTCCGGAGCTAACGCGTTAAGTCGACCGCCTGGGGAGTACGGCCGCAAGGTTAAAACTCAAATGAATTGACTGGGGCCCGCACAAGCGGTGGAGCATGTGGTTTAATTCGATGCAACGCGAAGAACCTTACCTGGTCTTGACATCCACAGAACCTGGCAGAGATGCCGGGGTGCCTTCGGGAACTGTGAGACAGGTGCTGCATGGCTGTCGTCAGCTCGTGTTGTGAAATGTTGGGTTAAGTCCCGCAACGAGCGCAACCCTTATCCTTTGTTGCCAGCGGTCCGGCCGGGAACTCAAAGGAGACTGCCAGTGATAAACTGGAGGAAGGTGGGGATGACGTCAAGTCATCATGGCCCTTACGACCAGGGCTACACACGTGCTACAATGGCGCATACAAAGAGAAGCGACCTCGCGAGAGCAAGCGGACCTCATAAAGTGCGTCGTAGTCCGGATTGGAGTCTGCAACTCGACTCCATGAAGTCGGAATCGCTAGTAATCGTGAATCAGAATGTCACGGTGAATACGTTCCCGGGCCTTGTACACACCGCCCGTCACACCATGGGAGTGGGTTGCAAAAGAAGTAGGTAGCTTAACCTCCGGGAGGGCGCTTACCACTTTGTGATTCATGACTGGGGTGAAGTCGTAACAAGGTAACCGTAGGGGAACCTGCGGTTGGATCACCTCCTTACCTGAAAGAACCTGCCCCTGCAGTGCCCACACAGATTGTCTGATGAAAAGCAGAAAGCAAGGCGTCTTGCGATTGAGACTTCAGTGTCCCCTTCGTCTAGAGGCCCAGGACACCGCCCTTTCACGGCGGTAACAGGGGTTCGAATCCCCTAGGGGACGCCACGCGTTAACTGATGAGGTTGAACCTCGCAGGGGACGCCACTTGCTGGTTTGTGAGTGAAAGTCACCGGCCCTGATATTTCAAAACTGACTTGTAAAGTCACGTTTGAAATATCTGCTCTTTAAAAATCTGGATCAAGCTGAAAATTGAAACGCGGAACAGTGCGAACTGTTCCGTGAGTCTCTCAAATTTTCGCAACGTGATGATGCGTAAGAAACATCTTCGGGTTGTGAGGTTAAGCGACTAAGCGTACACGGTGGATGCCCTGGCAGTCAGAGGCGATGAAGGACGTGCTAATCTGCGAAAAGCGCCGGTAAGGTGATATGAACCGTTATAGCCGGCGATGTCCGAATGGGGAAACCCGGTGCACTCAGGTGCATCATCACAGCATGAATCCATAGTGCTGTGAAGCGAACCGGGGGAACTGAAACATCTAAGTACCCCGAGGAAAAGAAATCAACCGAGATTCCCCCAGTAGCGGCGAGCGAACGGGGAACAGCCCAGAGCCTGAATCAGTTTGTGTGTCAGTGGAAGCGTCTGGAAAGTCGCGCGATACAGGGTGAAAGCCCCGTACACGAAGATGCACATGCTGTGAGCTCGAAGAGTAGGGCGGGACACGTGGTATCCTGTCTGAATATGGGGGGACCATCCTCCAAGGCTAAATACTCCTGACTGACCGATAGTGAACCAGTACCGTGAGGGAAAGGCGAAAAGAACCCCGGCGAGGGGAGTGAAAGAGAACCTGAAACCGTGTACGTACAAGCAGTGGGAGCCTCATTAATGGGGTGACTGCGTACCTTTTGTATAATGGGTCAGCGACTTATATTCTGTAGCAAGGTTAACCGTATAGGGGAGCCGAAGGGAAACCGAGTCTTAACTGGGCGTTAAGTTGCAGGGTATAGACCCGAAACCCGGTGATCTAGCCATGGGCAGGTTGAAGGTTGGGTAACACTAACTGGAGGACCGAACCGACTAATGTTGAAAAATTAGCGGATGACCTGTGGCTGGGGGTGAAAGGCCAATCAAACCGGGAGATAGCTGGTTCTCCCCGAAAGCTATTTAGGTAGCGCCTCGTGAATTCATCTCCGGGGGTAGAGCACTGTTTCGGCTAGGGGGCCATCCCGGCTTACCAACCCGATGCAAACTACGAATACCGGAGAATGTTATCACGGGAGACACACGGCGGGTGCTAACGTCCGTCGTGAAGAGGGAAACAACCCAGACCGCCAGCTAAGGTCCCAAAGTCATGGTTAAGTGGGAAACGATGTGGGAAGGCCCAGACAGCCAGGATGTTGGCTTAGAAGCAGCCATCATTTAAAGAAAGCGTAATAGCTCACTGGTCGAGTCGGCCTGCGCGGAAGATGTAACGGGGCTAAACCATGCACCGAAGCTGCGGCAGCGACGCTTATGCGTTGTTGGGTAGGGGAGCGTTCTGTAAGCCGTTGAAGGTGTGCTGTGAGGCATGCTGGAGGTATCAGAAGTGCGAATGCTGACATAAGTAACGATAAAGCGGGTGAAAAGCCCGCTCGCCGGAAGACCAAGGGTTCCTGTCCAACGTTAATCGGGGCAGGGTGAGTCGACCCCTAAGGCGAGGCCGAAAGGCGTAGTCGATGGGAAACAGGTTAATATTCCTGTACTTGGTGTTACTGCGAAGGGGGGACGGAGAAGGCTATGTCGGCCGGGCGACGGTTGTCCCGGTTTAAGCGTGCAGGTGGAACGACCAGGCAAATCCGGTTGTTTTTAACACTGAGGCGTGATGACGAGGCACCACGGTGCTGAAGTGACAAATGCCCTGCTTCCAGGAAAAGCCTCTAAGCATCAGGTAACACGAAATCGTACCCCAAACCGACACAGGTGGTCAGGTAGAGAATACCAAGGCGCTTGAGAGAACTCGGGTGAAGGAACTAGGCAAAATGGTGCCGTAA
Organism: Kosakonia sp. BYX6; assembly: GCF_038449125.1. NCBI lineage: Bacteria > Pseudomonadati > Pseudomonadota > Gammaproteobacteria > Enterobacterales > Enterobacteriaceae > Kosakonia > Kosakonia calanthes. Next base: position 513,638 of record NZ_CP151800.1, read on the forward strand.
CTTCGGGAGAAGGCACGCTGGTGCGTAGGTGAAGTGACTTGCTCACGGAGCTGAAACCAGTCGAAGATACCAGCTGGCTGCAACTGTTTATTAAAAACACAGCACTGTGCAAACACGAAAGTGGACGTATACGGTGTGACGCCTGCCCGGTGCCGGAAGGTTAATTGATGGGGTCAGCGCAAGCGAAGCTCCTGATCGAAGCCCCGGTAAACGGCGGCCGTAACTATAACGGTCCTAAGGTAGCGAAATTCCTTGTCGGGTAAGTTCCGACCTGCACGAATGGCGTAATGATGGCCAGGCTGTCTCCACCCGAGACTCAGTGAAATTGAACTCGCTGTGAAGATGCAGTGTACCCGCGGCAAGACGGAAAGACCCCGTGAACCTTTACTATAGCTTGACACTGAACACTGAGCCTTGATGTGTAGGATAGGTGGGAGGCTTTGAAGCGTGGACGCCAGTCTGCGTGGAGCCGACCTTGAAATACCACCCTTTAATGTTTGATGTTCTAACGTGGACCCGTGAACCGGGTTGCGGACAGTGTCTGGTGGGTAGTTTGACTGGGGCGGTCTCCTCCTAAAGCGTAACGGAGGAGCACGAAGGTCAGCTAATCCTGGTCGGACATCAGGAGGTTAGTGCAATGGCATAAGCTGGCTTGACTGCGAGCGTGACGGCGCGAGCAGGTGCGAAAGCAGGTCATAGTGATCCGGTGGTTCTGAATGGAAGGGCCATCGCTCAACGGATAAAAGGTACTCCGGGGATAACAGGCTGATACCGCCCAAGAGTTCATATCGACGGCGGTGTTTGGCACCTCGATGTCGGCTCATCACATCCTGGGGCTGAAGTAGGTCCCAAGGGTATGGCTGTTCGCCATTTAAAGTGGTACGCGAGCTGGGTTTAGAACGTCGTGAGACAGTTCGGTCCCTATCTGCCGTGGGCGCTGGAGAACTGAGGGGGGCTGCTCCTAGTACGAGAGGACCGGAGTGGACGCATCACTGGTGTTCGGGTTGTCATGCCAATGGCACTGCCCGGTAGCTAAATGCGGAAGAGATAAGTGCTGAAAGCATCTAAGCACGAAACTTGCCCCGAGATGAGTTCTCCCTGAGACTTAAAGTCTCCTGAAGGAACGTTGAAGACGACGACGTTGATAGGCCGGGTGTGTAAGCGCAGCGATGCGTTGAGCTAACCGGTACTAATGAACCGTGAGGCTTAACCTTACAACGCCGAAGATGTTTTGGTGTGAGAGAGAGAAGATTTTCAGCCTGATACAGATAAAGCCGGGTGCGGAGGAGAAGTCTGCATGCGGTAAACAGAATTTGCCTGGCGGCACTAGCGCGGTGGTCCCACCTGACCCCATGCCGAACTCAGAAGTGAAACGCCGTAGCGCCGATGGTAGTGTGGGGTCTCCCCATGCGAGAGTAGGGAACTGCCAGGCATCAAATTTAGTGTGCTGATATGGCTCAGTTGGTAGAGCGCACCCTTGGTAAGGGTGAGGTCCCCAGTTCGACTCTGGGTATCAGCACCAGTTATAGCGGTTAAAGTTCGGCACTTAGAAAAGAATTTGCCTGGCGGCAGTAGCGCGGTGGTCCCACCTGACCCCATGCCGAACTCAGAAGTGAAACGCCGTAGCGCCGATGGTAGTGTGGGGTCTCCCCATGCGAGAGTAGGGAACTGCCAGGCATCAAATAAAGCAGAAGGCCTTGTCGAAAGACGAGGCCTTTTGTCATTTCAGCGCATCATAAACTTTCCACTACGCAATAAATAAACCTCCCGCTACGCAACAAAAAGGCCACCCTGCAGGATGGCCTGTATGACAACGCCGTAACGATTAATGGATAACTTGTGACAGGAACGCGCGGGTACGTTCTGATTTCGGATTCGCGAAGAACTCATCCGGTGGAGCCTGCTCAACGATTTCACCGCGATCCATAAAGATCACACGATCAGCAACGGTGCGGGCAAATCCCATTTCATGCGTTACACACAACATGGTCATCCCTGATTCGGCAAGACCAATCATCGTATCCAGCACCTCTTTCACCATCTCCGGATCCAGCGCCGACGTGGGTTCGTCGAAGAGCATAATCTTCGGCTTCATACACAGTGAACGCGCAATTGCCACGCGCTGCTGCTGTCCACCGGAAATCTGCCCCGGAAACTTATGCGCATGCTCCGCAATCCTCACTCGCTCCAGGTAATGCATCGCCAATGCCTCCGCTTCTTTCTTCGGCATCTTGCGCACCCAAATCGGCGCCAGCGTGCAATTCTGCAATACAGTCAAATGCGGGAAGAGATTGAAGTGCTGAAACACCATGCCGACTTCCTGACGAATCTTTTCGATATTACGAATATCTTCGTTCAACTCGATACCATCAACCACAATACGGCCCTGCTGATGTTCTTCCAGATGATTGATGCAGCGAATCGTCGTCGATTTCCCCGAGCCAGAAGGGCCGCAGAGTACGATCCGCTCCCCCTGTTTCACATCCAGATTGATGTCTTTTAAAACATGAAACTGCCCGTACCATTTATTCACGTTCTCGAGCGTAATCATCGCGTCGCCAGATTGCATAGTTATATTACTCATTGTGATCCTCAGTGCGGTGTACGCCCGGTGTTAAAGCGCTTCTCCAGGTGCTGGCTATAGCGCGACATGCTAAAACAGAAAATCCAGTAAACTAACGCAGCAAAAACATAACCTTCGGTCGACATTCCCAACCAGGCGGGATCGACGGTCGCCTGCTGCACACTGCTAAACAGATCAAACAGACCGATGATGATCACCAAACTGGTGTCCTTAAACAGCGCGATAATGGTGTTCACCAGCCCCGGGATCACCAGCTTCAATGCCTGCGGCAGAATAACCAGCCCCTGTGTTTTCCAGTAACCGAGCGCCAAAGATTCAGCTGCTTCGTACTGGCCTTTCGGCAGCGCCTGCAAACCACCGCGTACCACTTCCGCAACATAGGCGGACTGGAACAAGACCACGCCAACCAGCGCGCGGATCAGCTTGTCGATACTGGTGCCTTCCGACATAAACAACGGCAGCATCACCGAGGACATAAACAGCACCGTAATCAGCGGAACGCCGCGCCAGAACTCGATAAACACCACCGATAGGATGCGAACCACCGGCATCTTCGAGCGGCGGCCCAGCGCCAGTAAAATCCCCAGCGGCAGCGCACCGGCGATACCGACAGAAGCGATAATCAGCGTCAGGGTTAAGCCACCCCACTGGCGGGTTTCGACACGTTCCAGCCCAAGGAAACCGCCAAACATCAGCCACCAAACAACAATCGGGTAGATTACCGCCCAGCAGGCAATGTAGCGGCCACGCCGCGGCAGTGATTTCCAGAACATCGGGGCAATAGAGAGCAGGCCAACTACCAAAGCCAGGTTAATGCGCCAACGCTGATCGTGCGGATAAAGACCATACATAAACTGGCCAAAACGTTCATGGATAAAAACCCAACAGGCACCCGCTTTGGTGCAATCGGCGCGGGTCGAGCCAATCCAATTCGCCTGAAACAATACCCAGTCCAGCAGCGGTGGGATCAGTTCCCACATCAGCCACAGGCTGAGCAGTGTCAGCAGCGAGTTCGACCAGCTAGAAAACAGATTTTTTCGTACCCACAACATCGCGCCATTGCTTCCTGCCGGAATCTGGCGCGTAGAGGGCGACACAATTGCTTTTGTCATCTTCGTTCCTCAGCGCTCAATCAAGGCAATACGGCGGTTATAGATATTCATCAGCAGCGAAATCGTCAGGCTGATAAGCAGATAAACCGACATCGTAATGGCGATGGTTTCAATGGCCTGGCCCGTCTGGTTCAGCACGGTACCGGCGAATAACGACACCATATCTGGGTAACCGATTGCCGCGGCCAGCGACGAGTTTTTCGCGATATTGAGATACTGGCTGGTTAACGGCGGAATAATGACGCGCAGCGCTTGTGGAATAATCACCTGGCGCAATGTCACCGGATGCGGGAGACCAAGCGAGCGGGCCGCTTCATGTTGCCCATGAGGAACCGACTGAATACCCGAGCGGATAATTTCGGCGATAAACGCGGAGGTATATACCGACAGCGCAATAGTCAGCGCCGCCAGTTCCGGGATCAGCACCATTCCACCCTGGAAGTTAAATCCGCGCAGATGCGGAACTTGCCAATGTAATGCCGCGCCAAACAGCCAGTGCGCCAGCAGCGGCAACATAATGATCAGCGCCAGCGCGATGGGCCACGTGCGACGCAGTTGCCCGGTCTTAATCTGATGGGCTTTATTAAAGCGAAACAGGCTGATGGTAATCATCACGGCGATCGCGATCGCGCCGACAAAAGCCAGCATCCCTTCGCCCATTTGCGGCGAAGGAATATAAAGGCCGCGATTACTCAGAAACACCAGTTCCATCGTGTTGACCGCTTGGCGCGGGCCGGGCAGGTTACGCAGTACCGCGAAGTACCAGAAGAAGATCTGCAATAGCGGCGGGATATTACGGAAAGTCTCGATATAAATCGTCGACAGTTTACGCAGCAGCCAGTTTTCCGACAGGCGCGCAAGACCAAGGAAAAAGCCGAGGAATGAGGCGAAAACAATGCATAACGCGGAGACCAGCAGCGTGTTCAGCAAGCCAACAAGGAACACCCGGCCATATGTATCGCCCTGCTCATAATCAATCAGGTGCTGAACAATCCCGAAACCGGCGGCGCGATCTAAAAATGCAAAGCCGGAGGTGATCCCGCGATTATTCAGGTTAGTAACAGTGTTATGTATCAAATAGATTGCGACAACGACCACGGCGACAATCGCAAGGATTTGAAACAGCCAGGCGCGAACCGCAGGGTTAGAAAGGGAAAGGGAACCTTTCACGGTTGGGCGGCGATGGGACATAGAGAAAACCTCAGTAACCATGACTCTGGGCTGGGCGTCACGCAGGGGTGACGCCCGTTACAGCACTTGCGAATTAGCGCACTGGCGGAGCGTACTGAATACCGCCGTTGTTCCAGAGGTTGTTCTGGCCACGTTTAATTTTCAGCGGGCTTTCTGAACCCACGTTACGTTCAAAGACTTCAGCGTAGTTCCCGACTTTCTTGATGATGTTGTAAGCCCACTTGTTATCCAGCTTCAGGTCTTTACCGAAGTCGCCTTCTTTACCCAGCAAGTGAGCCATATCCGGCGTTGCCGGGTTTGCCGCTTTCTCGTCGACGTTCTTCGAGTTCACACCCATCTCTTCCGCATTCAGCATAGCGAACAGCGTCCAGCGTACGATAGAGAACCAGTCATCATCACCACGGCGAACCACCGGACCCAGCGGTTCTTTGGAGATCACTTCCGGCAGAACGATCCACTCGCCCGGGGTGCTCAGTTTAATACGCAGCGCATACAACTGAGACTGGTCAGAAGCCAGCGTATCGCAACGGCCGGACTCCAGCGCTTTCGCGGATTCATCAGAGCGGTCGAATGTCACCGGGGTATATTGCATTTTGTTGGATTTGAAATAATCCGCCACGTTCAGCTCGGTGTCAGTACCTGCCTGAATACAAACGGTTGCGCCATCAAGCTCTTTCGCACTTTTCAGGCCCGCTTTGTTATGCGTGAGGAAGCCGATGCCATCGTAATACGTTACACCAGTGAAGGAGAGACCCATGCCGCCGTCGCGAGACGAAGTCCAGGTGGTATTGCGTGAGAGCATATCCACTTCGCCGGATTGCAGCGCGGTGAAACGCTCTTTAGCGGTCAGCGGCGTGTATTTTACTTTAGTGTCATCGCCGAACACGGCAGCAGCAACGCCACGGCAAACATCCACGTCGATACCGGTGAATTTACCGCTCGCATCCGCATAAGAGAAGCCGGGCAGGCCGTCACTGATACCGCATTGTACAAAGCCTTTCTTTTTTACGGCATCCAGCGTTGCGCCTGCGTGAGCCTGGTTTGCGACAGCAAACAGTGCACCGGCAGCGACCAGGCTGGCTATCATCATCTTTTTCATAATGCATCCTGTGTGGCTAAATTTATCGTTATATGAGGCGTCCGGGAAACGCCTGAACCTGTCTGTGGCGATGGCCATTTTTGGTAAAGCAAAGGTAATGCCAGTTTTTGCGGGCGGCGTAATTTGGGCACCAAGCCCGCAATATTGAGAGTGTAGACAGGAAAAAACAGAACGATTGCCCTGTGATGGTGCAAAAATACAACGCGCTCCACAAAATGGAGCAAAAAAGGGTCATTTTTTACGTTGTATTAACAGACAAGTTTCGCAGGTGAATATTAGCAATGAATAGGATGGCATTAATTTGTGAATTGAATCACGCAAGCGGGTGGAATATAACGCGTTGCAGACGAAGCGGGAGAGAATAACGGCAGAATTTGTTTCGCACTGCTCGTTTTTGAGGCCAAAAATTTACGACTAAAAAAGGGATTGCACCGTTATAAAGCAAAAGCGCGGCAAGCCGCGCTTTTGGACATTTATCGGGTGAGCGCCACGATGCCGAGCGTAAGGCCAGCAATCGCCGCCGCGCCGCCAGCAATCGCACCGGCGGTTTCCCAGTTATCCTGTGTCGTCCCTTTCATGCAGGTATTGGTATGTACCAGCCGACCCTGATCGTCGTAAACCGGTACGCAAGGAGAATCGTGGGCACAACCCGCAAGGAAGGTTGCCAGCAGTGCTACGGAAATGAATTTTTTCATCATGTTACCTCTAAATAATCACGATTCCCGACATCAATAACCGCGATATCTCTTCAGAATCGATACAGTGATTTTATCATTCGATAAAATAGATTCTCCAGCGTAATAATCTCAAAGTATGTGCATTGTAAACTTTATGAAGGTAACACCGGCTGTTAAGTGAAATAATGCAGAAAAGATGGAGCGCCGACGAAAATATATCGTTGCCCAACGTAAGGTATTGATTAATGACGAGCGCTACGAATTGTCAGGCTTATATTAGGGGCATAAGAATAATCTAAATCGCTCCCGACGTAAAATAAAAGTGCCCGCCGACGCTTTTATTTAAAAGCTTCTTTGTATTCAGATAACGGAATCCGACAGGGAAAATTTATTTCCCTGCGCGGTAATAGATTCAGCGCTTACCGGTTTACCCAATAAATAACCTTGTAAGGTGTTACAACCCAACTCGGTAAGAAATGCCTGCTGCGCTTCCGTTTCTACGCCTTCCGCGACCACCTTCAGGTTCAGTGTCTTGGCGAGCGCCACAATCGCCGAGACGATCGTCGCATCATCGCCTTCATTGCTCAGCTCACGCACAAACGCGCGATCGATTTTCAACTCACACGCCGGAAGGCGCTTCAAATACAACAAGCTGGAATAACCGGTACCGAAATCATCAATGGACGCCTTCACGCCTGACGCCGTCAATTCTGTCAGTACCCGTACGCTCTCATCCGGGTTACTCATTGCGGTGGTCTCGGTAACTTCCAGAATCAGCTTATCTGGCGGAACATCATGCTTTTTCAGCGTATCCATAATGGTTTGCACCAGCGCGCTCTGCTCAAACTGTAACGTGGAGAGATTGACGGCGATGGACCATTCCGTATGGCCTTGCTTGTGCCATTCGCTGAGCTGCCGGCAGGCTTCATCTACAACCCAGTTGCCAAGCGGAACAATCAGGCCGGTTTTCTCCGCCAGCGGCAGAAACACATCCGGGGAGAGAACGCCTTGATAAGGATGCTGCCAGCGCAGTAGCGCTTCGAAGCCAATCACCGGGCCGGAAGGGGCTTTGAATTTGGGCTGATAAACCAGGCGAAACTCTTCGCGCTCCAGCGCCATCCATAAATCATTCAGCAATTGCAGCTGCGTTTGCGCCAGCGTATTCATCGAAGGCTGGAAGAAATGGTATCCGTTACGCCCCACATGCTTGGTGTGATACATCGCCGCATCGGCGTTGAACATCAATTCACGTTCGTTTTTACCGTCGTGCGGATAAAGGGCGATACCGACGCTCAATGTCACCATCACATCATAAGGATCGATATTGAACGGTTTATCGATCACGCGCACCAGCGAGCTGGCCATAGCGGCCGCATCATCCGGCGCATCGACTTCCGCCAGCAACACAAATTCATCGCCGCCAATGCGCGCCAGCGTATATTGCCCTTTTAATTGCTGCGTCAGCCGATCGGTAACCGCGACCAGTAATTTATCGCCGACATCGTGGCCCCACGCATCATTGACGGTTTTGAAACCATCAAGATCCATAAACATCAGCGCGAAGAAAGAGCCTTCACGTTTGGCTTTATTCACCGCCTGTTCAAGGCGGTCTGCCAACAACACGCGGTTGGGCAAGCGCGTTAAGGTATCGTGAAGCGCCAGGCGTGCCAGTTCGCGGTTGGCGGCGGCCAGCGAGGTGGCCAGCAAAGAAGTTCTCGCCTGCAAACGGGCATCAAACATTGATACCAATAAGGTAATGCCCAGTACCGAGAAGGCCATCATGCTGACCAGGATCGCCAGCCAGTTGCTATTGAAACCATGATGACCAGCCATGCTGTGCTGCAGGGGAATTTGCGCCGCCGCCATGCCGGTGTAATGCATCCCGGCAATGGCAACGCCCATCAAAATGGCGGCACCAAAACGCATGAGCGCGACCTGCGCGCCTTCATGACGCAGGCGGAAAGTGAGCCACAGCGCGGCAAAGGAGGCGACTAAGGCAATGATCACCGACACGGCGACCCAGCCCATGCGCCAGATAATCGCCGGGGAAACCTGTAACGCCGCCATGCCGGTGTAATGCATCGCCGCAATGCCCAAACCCATAACGATGGAGCCAGGGAGCAGACGACGTAAATGCAGTTCGGGAACGCTGACAAGCCACAGCGCGAACAACGACGAACCGATGGCAATCACCATTGAGAGCACGGTCAGCAGCGGTTCATAGTGCATATTCATCGACATATTCATGGCCAGCATGCCGATAAAGTGCATGGCCCAGACGCCGATCCCCATTGCAACGCCGCCGCCACTTAACCAGACCCATGATGACGTACCGGTGCTGGTGGAGACGCGTCCGGCCATGTTCAGGGCGGTATAGGAGGCCAAAATGGCTACAACAAAAGAAACAACAACAAGGATATAGTCGTATTGGCTAACCAGCATGATGTCATCAACTCATTCACTAAGGGCGTTACGCATAACTACTGTCGTACAGGTGAAAATAGTACAGGCGAAAAGGGCTGAGACATTATCATCGTATGGTGATGACTCAAAACGATTTAAATCCCTGCGTAAACCAAGGCAATTGCTGCATTTTCACGAAATTTCGCTACAAGCAATTACTTACAGATTATCGCAGTTCACCAGTTTGAGCGGATTGACGGAATTCATATTGCGGCATTTATCGATGTCGGTGGTCATATACTCCACCCAGTGCATGATTAAGCCATCCAGCGCGAGGATCGAGAGAGCAAAAGCAATCAGCCACCCATATTTGCGAATCATTCCGTCTCTCCCTTTCTTGCAACCATTTTCAGGAAATATACCTTAATCCGCAGCCGCGAAACGCGCGGGAAAGCAGTGTTTTAGATGTCATTTCGAGCAATAAAAAAGGCGCATACCCATGCCGGTCAGCGCCTTTTTATCAATGCAACTCACTGATGATTAATCAGTTCATTCCATATTTTTTCAGTTTTTTACGCAGCGTGCCGCGGTTGATGCCCATCATCAGCGCCGCGCGGGTCTGATTACCACGGGTGTATTGCATCACCATGTCCAACAGTGGCTGTTCTACTTCAGCCAGTACCAGCTCATACAGATCATTAACATCTTGACCATTCAGTTGAGCAAAATAGTTCTTCAGTGCCTGTTTTACCGAGTCACGGAGCGGTTTTTGGGTTACCTGATCCTGAGAGTTAACGGTAGAAACGGTCAGTACGTCAGAATTTACGCGTTGTTCGAACATAGTTCTGTCAGCTCTTTATTTCTGTTTACGCAAAATTTTCGAAGTATGCCTCCAACGCCTCCAGCTGTTCGCTGGCGTCTTCAATGGCGTTGAATGTGCGCCGAAACTGGTCATTCGGAGCGTGCTCCTGGAGATACCAGGAGACGTGTTTACGTGCGATTCGGTAACCTTTTGCCTGACCATAAAAGTCATGCAGTTCCCGAACATGCGCGCAAAGCAAGCGCTTAACCTCTGCCAAAGGCAGTGGGGCCAGCAGCTCCCCAGTGTCCAGATAATGCTGGATTTCCCGAAAGATCCAGGGTCTTCCCTGAGCTGCGCGGCCTATCATCAGGGCATCTGCCCCCGTATAGTCGAGCACAGCTCTGGCTTTAAGCGGGTCAGTAATGTCGCCATTCGCGATAACCGGAATGGAAACTTTCTGCTTAACTGCCCGAATACTGTCGTACTCAGCATCTCCATTGAACAAACAGGCGCGGGTGCGTCCATGAATGGTCAGAGCCTGAATGCCACACTCTTCGGCCAGTTGGGCAATCTCTACGCAGTTACGGTGCTCCGGAGCCCAGCCCGTGCGAATCTTCAGCGTAACAGGGACATCCACTGCGCCAACTACCGCGGTCAGGATCGATTTCACCAAATCCGGGTACTGCAACAGGGCGGAACCTGCAAGCTTGCGATTCACCTTTTTAGCCGGACAGCCCATATTGATATCAATAATCTGAGCGCCACTTTCCACGTTGATACGTGCGGCTTCCGCCATCTCTTCCGGGTCGCTTCCCGCAATTTGCACGGTGCGAATACCGGGTTCATCAATGTGCACCATCCGTAGTCGGGATTTTTCGCTTTCCCACACTTGCGGGTTAGACGACATCATCTCGGATACGGTTAAACCGGCTCCCATCTCGTAGCACAACGTCCGGAATGGTCTGTCAGTAATGCCAGCCATTGGCGCTGCGATCAGGCGATTTCTGAGCTGGTGGTGTCCGATGCGCATGAGTTAAGAAATGACCATACTGTGACTGCAAGGCGGCGTATATTACGCATTTTTTGCATGAGATGAAAGGCCAAACTTTGAGCAATCCTCTGTTGTAGATCAAGGAATAGACAGTCCGCAATGATGTGGCAAGCATTAAATCATAGATTTCATTAGGTTATGCGAAAGGTAAAATTTTCATGTAACTGATAAATTCGCGCAGATTATAGGTTTTTACTGACTCATAAGCGGCGTAACTGCTGTTTTTTTGCACTAAAAAAAGCGGGTTTTGCGAACCCGCTCTCGTTTTTTATATGAACTTTTCAGCCTGTTACTCGACGACCAGCCGACCATGCAGCGGCTGTAATGGGCGATTATTATTGTGATGTATCACCGATGTGAACTGCGCAAGCTGTTCGGAAGAAATTGTCAGTGGATGTTTCATCACCAACCAGGTAACACCTTCGGAGCACGGCGGTGTAGTCAGTGAACCGCTGAAGCGCCAGTAGCTTTTATCGACCGGCAACAGCGCTGCCAAATCGATACGATGCTGTATCGGTTCAGAACTCTCCACTTTTATCGGCAACTTCTGCCACAACTCTGCCAGCTCTTGGTTCGCTGCACCGAGCTCAAACATCACGGCGATCACCGCGATGTCGCCGTTCGCAAAGGTATGCACCAGATGCATCTCCAGTGGGTAATGCTGACTGTGGATGGTATTTTCACTGGGCGCGTGGAAGTGGAATTGCTGTAGATGACTGGTTTCACCATCCAGTATCAGGGTGTTGGTGTTGTGAAGAAAGCTGGCCTGAATCGTATGGCCGTTATTGAGTAATAACGCAGGGCTTTCGCGGTAATGGTATTCAAAAGAGGTCAGGTGGGCGGTGAGGGTTTTGTCGATATTGATGGGGGATTGGTTTTTACCATTCTGGCAGGTTATGAATTCGCTACTCAGTTCACCCCAGTGTTCCGGGGACCCTTTACCTTCATAACCCCAGTGCGCAGACCATGCTAGCAAGGGAACCAGGCTTGCCATGGCAATCGCCGTTTTCGCTATGTGCAGTTTCATTTTATTCGTCCGATGAATGATTTTAAAATCAACGTGTTACCACAAGATCTTATGTGGCGACAGATTATAATCCCCCGCAAAAACAAATAGCAAAAAACAGGACATACAAAAACGTGGCCCGTAGGCCACGTTGTAAGATTACTTTTTCTGGCCGGTGATCCGACACCACTCTTCTTTCTCAACCACCGGGTCGAGCGCGAACAGATCGGCGTAGGCTTCGCAGACGCTTTCCGCCTGGCTGGCAAGGATCCCCGACAGCCCCAACAAGCCGCCTGAAACAGGCAGCACGCTGATAAGCGGCGCCAGCTCGCGTAACGGGCCTGCGAGGATGTTGGCCACCACAACATCGGCTTTCATCGCCTCTGGCTGGTCTTGCGGCAGATACAATTCAAGGCGCTCCGAGACGCCATTGCGCTCGGCATTATCGCGGCTTGCCTGAATCGCCTGCGGATCGATATCGATACCAATCGCTTTTGCTGCACCCAGTTTCAGCGCGGCGATTGCCAGAATGCCGGAACCGCAGCCAAAATCGATCACCGTTTTACCCGCCAGATCCAAACCGTCCAGCCATTGCAGGCACAGCGACGTGGTTGGATGCGTACCGGTGCCGAACGCCAGGCCCGGATCGAGCATCACATTTACCGCATTTTCATCCGGCACATCGCGCCAGCTCGGGCAAATCCACAGACGCTCGCCAAAACGCATTGGATGGAAGTTATCCATCCATTCACGTTCCCAGTCTTTATCCTCGAGCTGCTCGATTTTATGGTCAAAGCCTTCACCCAACAGCGGGTGGTAAGCGAGTTGAGCAACCACGTCTGCCATTTCAGTTTCGGCGTCGAACAGACCGATAACATCGGTATCGCCCCACAGGCGGGTTTCACCCGGCAATGGCTCAAAAACCGGCGTGTCGTGCGTGTCCTGAAAAGTGACGGACACGGCCCCCGCTTCCATCAGAGCATCGCTCAGATCTTCAGCATGTGCGCCGGTGGTGTTCAGTTTCAATTGGATCCATGGCATGGCTTAACTCTTTATTCATTAACAGAAATAGTCGGAGCCTGCGGCGCGGGTTGACCAAAACGGTTCCCGACGACGAAGGCCAGCAAACTTAACAGCAGCGAGGGCACAATCGGATGGAAGCCCAGGTACTGAATATTAAAAGTGGCGAGCACGGCATACAGCACGCCACCGACGATCATGGCGCTTAGCGCACCCGCCGCGTTGGCGCGTTCCCAATAAAGCCCCAACACCAGCGGCCACAGGAACACGGCTTCCAGCCCGCCGAATGCCAGCAGGTTCAACCAAATGATCATTTCAGGCGGACGCCAGGCCGCCAGCATCATCAACACGCCGAGGATTAATGTCGTCGCGGTCGAAATGCGTTTCAAACGCTGCTCATGACGAATTTTAGTCGGCTGCGCGCTCAGCCACAGATCTTTGACGATCGTTGCGGAGGCCTGCAACAGATGGGCGTTAACATTCGACATGATCGCCGCCATTGGCGCGGCCAAAAACAGACCGGCTGCCCACGGTGGCAGTACTTCGACCATCAATGTCGGGATCACCTGATCCGGCACCGACAAATGCGGCAACACGGCGCGGCCTAAGGCACCCGCCAGATGCATACCGAGCATTAACAGCGCGATGACGATGGTGCCGATAATAATGCCGCGATGTACGGATTTACTGTCTTTGTAGGAGATACAACGCACAGCGGTATGCGGTAGGCCGATCACGCCAAAACACACCAGCACCCAGAAAGAGGTCATAAACGCCGGGGAAAGAATATCGCTCGCGCCGTGCGGGCTCACCAGTTTCGGATCGATTTGCTGGAGCGTGTCGACCGCGTGATGCAAACCGCCCGCCGCGTGGATCACGCCAGCCAGCAGCACCAGCGTACCGATCAGCATCACCATGCCCTGCATGGTGTCGTTGAGCACGCTGGCACGAAAACCGCCGAACGCGGTATAGAGTGCAATGGTGATGCCGAAAATCAGCAGGCCGGATTCATATTTGATACCCGCAGCGGTTTCCAGCAAACGTGCGCCGCCGATAAATTGCACGGCAATCGCGCCGACAAACGCAACGAGCAAACTGATGCTGGCAAGCCAGACGACAGCGCGGCTCTGATAGCGCGCCATCAGCATGTCATTGAGGGTGATCGCGTTGTAGCGGCGGGCGAGAATGGCGAATTTTTTGCCGAGAATGCCAAGCGAAAGCCAGATGGTCGGCACCTGGATCATCGCCAGCAGTACCCAACCCAGCCCGAACTTATAGGCTGCGCCCGGCCCGCCAATAAAGGAACTGGCGCTGACATAGGTTGCGGTCAGCGTCATCGCCAGCACAAACCCGCCCATCGAACGGCTACCGAGGAAATACTCGCTCAGAAACGTGCCGCTGCTGCGTTGACGCATGGCATAAAAGGAGAGGCCAAAGACCACAATCAGGTAGATAACCAGAACGGCAATAATTTCAGTTTGCATCGTCATCCTCCAGCGGGATATCACGGAAGATAAAACGCACCATCGCCCAGCAAAGCAAAACAAATACCAGCGGCGTTAACAGGCAGGCCATTTCAAACCAGCGCGGTAAGCCAGTGAAACTCTGCTCCGAACCCGGTAGGTAAGCGCACACTAACCACGCTGCAAGATAAAGAAGGGTCAGCCACAGTGCCCAGCGGGCTTCTTTGTGGGCCTGAACAAAACGGTTGTCCATTTTTTTCCCTTGGAAATGAAGAAAGCGGGGATTGTACCCTAAGGAAAAGATGAGGGGAGAGAAAAAGAAAAAAGGCCGGAAGATCCGGCCTTTTGCGCGCAATGCAGATTATTTTTCCTGCAAACCGAGTTTTTTCTCCAGGTAGTGGATGTTAGTGCCACCATGCTGGAAATTCTCGTCGCTCATAATACGCATCTGCAAATCAACGTTGGTTTTAATACCGTCGATGATCAGCTCTTGCAGCGCATTCTTCATACGTGCAATCGCCACATCTCGGCTCTCGCCGTAGCAGATAAGCTTGCCGATCATGGAATCGTAATACGGTGGGACGGTGTAACCAGCGTAAATATGCGATTCCCAACGCACGCCAAACCCGCCAGGCGCATGGAAGCGCGTGATTTTTCCCGGGCTCGGCAGGAAGGTGTTCGGGTCTTCGGCGTTGATGCGGCATTCCACCGCATGGCCTTTTACCGTCACTTCTTCTTGCTTGATGGACAGCGGCTGACCGGCTGCAATGCGCAGCTGCTCTTTGATCAGGTCAACGCCGGTGATCATTTCGGTCACCGGGTGTTCAACCTGAATACGGGTGTTCATCTCAATAAAGTAGAACTCGCCGTTTTCGAACAGGAACTCAAAAGTACCCGCCCCGCGATAACCGATATCCACACAGGCTTTGGCGCAGCGTTCGCCGATGTAGCGACGCAGTTCCGGAGTAATGCCCGGTGCCGGCGCTTCTTCGACCACTTTCTGGTGGCGGCGCTGCATGGAGCAGTCGCGCTCTGCCAGATAGATAGCGTTGCCCTGACCGTCGGCCAGCACCTGGATCTCGATGTGACGAGGATTTTCCAGGTATTTTTCCATGTACACCATGTCGTTACTGAAAGCGGCTTTCGCTTCCGCACGGGTCATGCTGATGGACTGTGCCAGGTCGGCGTCTTTGCGCACAACGCGCATACCACGACCACCGCCGCCGCCGGACGCTTTGATGATGACCGGGTAACCGATGCGTTTAGCATGGGCGCGGTTTACATCCATATCGTCGCCCAGCGGGCCGTCGGAACCGGGTACGGTTGGTACGCCTGCTTTCTTCATAGCGGTAATCGCGGACACTTTATCGCCCATCAGGCGAATGGTATCGGCTTTCGGGCCAATGAAGATAAAGCCGGAACGCTCAACCTGTTCGGCGAAGTTGGCGTTCTCAGAAAGGAAGCCATAGCCCGGGTGAATCGCCACTGCGCCAGTGATCTCAGCCGCAGAAATGATTGCCGGGATGTTCAGGTAACTTTTAACGGACGGTGCCGGACCGATACAGACCGTTTCGTCCGCCAGTAATACGTGTTTTAAATCGCGATCCGCCGTCGAGTGCACAGCGACCGTCTTGATGCCCAGCTCTTTACAGGCACGAAGAATACGCAGTGCGATCTCGCCGCGGTTGGCGATAACAATTTTATCCAGCATGTGCGCCTCGTTACTCGATGACGACCAGCGGCTCGTCAAATTCAACCGGTTGGCCACTTTCAACCAGAATGGCTTTCACCACGCCTGCTTTATCGGCTTCGATCTGGTTCATCATTTTCATCGCTTCAACGATGCAGAGGGTGTCGCCCACGTTAACTTTCTGGCCGATTTCGATGAACGCTTTAGCGTCCGGGCTCGGGGTGCGATAGAAGGTTCCGACCATCGGGGAACGTACGATGTGACCACTGATTTCTGCTGCTGCAGGGGCTTCCTGCGCTGCGGCAGGCGCGACAGCGGTAGCCAGTGCAGGCTGTTGTTGCATCATCGGCGCGGCATAAGCCTGCTGCATAACCGGGAAACCTGCATTAGGCGCGCTGCGGCTGATGCGAACAGACTCTTCGCCTTCAGAAATTTCCAGTTCAGAGATGCCTGATTCTTCAACCAGCTCGATCAGTTTCTTAATCTTACGAATATCCATGAGTGGGTTCCGTACTCTTGTTTAGTGTGATTGTGACAGGCGTTTAACCGCCGTCTGTAAAGCGTATGAATAACCGTCCGCACCCAACCCGCAGATAATGCCTGCGGCAATATCCGAAAGATAGGAGTGGTGGCGAAACGGCTCCCGCGCATGCACATTGCTCAGGTGGATCTCAATAAACGGGATGCTCACCGCCAGCAATGCGTCGCGGATAGCAACACTGGTGTGCGTAAACGCGGCCGGATTGATCAGGATGAAGTCCACATTGTCTTTAGCCTGATGAATACGGTCGATGATTGCGTACTCCGCGTTTGACTGAAAATGCGCCAGTTCCACATCAAGCGACGCTGCTTCCGTGCTCAAACGGTTAACAATCTCATCGAGCGTGAGCGTGCCATACTTCTCAGGTTCACGGGTGCCGAGCATGTTAAGGTTCGGTCCGTTTAACACTAAAATGTGAAACTTATCAGCCATTATGCCGCTATCTCCTGCGATTCTCCGGTAAAAAACAAAATATACCTTCGATCCACGATTGTCACCTTTCCAGGGTGGAAAAAAACCTGAAAATGAAAACCGAAGTCGCGCATTATAACGATTTCGTAGCAATTGGCAGCTAAATACTGGTCTTATCAGGGAAGATTATCAACCACGCCACCGGATATGGCGAAGAATGATAGCCTTTCTGCGGGGAACTGCACAGAATGAAAAGCTAATGCCACCATTGGCGGAACTTCTTGTAACGCCACGCTAACAGGGCGATAGCAGCGGCTGCGTAAAGGATTGGTTGCGGGGAAAGCACCTTCACCGACCAGAGATAGTGAATCGGCGCGAGGATCGCCACCAGATAGACAAAGTTGTGCAGTTTTTGCCAGCGCTTGCCTAATTTTCGCTGCGCCCACTGCGTTGACGTGGCGGCCAGTGCCAACAAGATCAGCCAACTGATCGCCCCAAGCATCAAATAAGGACGCGTGGTCAGTTCCTGCCCCAGCAACACCAGGTTGTTAATACCCAATTCCAGCAGCGCGTAGCTGGTGAGATGCAAGGTCGCCCAGGCGAAACACCACAGTCCGAGCAGGCGTCTGGTGCGAATCAATAAAGGTTGTTTTGCATAACGCGCGAGCGGGGCGACCAACAGGCCCGCCAGCAGGAATTTCAGCGCCATCCTGCCGGTAAAATGCTGAATATCTTTCGCCGGATCGGCACTGAAATAGCCCTGGTTAGCCGCCCAGAACAGCCAGATAAACGGCAGCAGACCGGCCAAATGCAGCGCAACTTTCAGCCAGGTTACCTGTTTTGCTGTTAAACGCACTTAGAAGTTCTCCTTAAGATCCAGCCCGTGATAGAGCGACGCCACTTCATCCGCGTAACCGTTAAACAATAATGTCGGCTGACGTTTTACATCCAATGCCCCGCCCGCGCCAATAAACCGCTCGGTGGCCTGCGACCAACGCGGGTGATCGACATGCGGGTTCACATTGGCATAAAAACCATACTCTTGCGGCGAGGAGAGGTTCCACGTCGTTGGCGGTCGTTTGCTGGTCAGCTTAATGCTGACAATGGATTTAATATTCTTAAACCCGTATTTCCACGGCACTGTCAGGCGAATGGGCGCGCCATTTTGCGGCGGCAGCGCTTTGCCGTACACCCCAACGGTCAGCAATGTGAGGGGGTGCATCGCTTCATCTATCCGTAACGCTTCTACATAGGGATAGGCCAGCCCGCCGCCGATAAAACGGTCTTTCTGCCCAGGCATCTCATCGGGCGAATAGCGCGTCTGGAAAGCGACATACTTTGCGTTGCTGGTGGGTTCAACCAGCGCCAGCAGTTTATGCAGTGGAAAACCAATCCACGGCACTACCATCGACCAAGCCTCCACACAGCGCAGGCGGTAAATTCGCTCTTCCAACGGGAAGCGCGAGGTGAGCTCCGCATGATCGAGCGTGAGCGGCTTCGCCACTTCGCCATCAATCGTTAATGTCCAGGGATCGGTTTTCATCCCGCCCGCATTGGCGGCAGGGTCGGCTTTATCCAGCCCAAACTCATAAAAGTTGTTGTAGCCGGTGACTTTTTCTTCCGGGGTCAGCGGAAGCGGATTTTGCCATTGCGCGGGTTTGCTAAAATCGAGCGGTTTGCCGGCCGGGGCTTTCGGCCGATCGTGGCCTTTAAACCAATCCAACAGATCGGCATGGGCTGCCGACGAGAGCGTGGCGGCCGTTGCGCCAATACCCAACATTTTCAGTACTTGGCGGCGCTGCATCATAAAGACGGATTCAGCAGTCACATCAGCTTCGGTCAGTTTTTTCTTCATTACATCCTCCGTCAGTGTGGCACCTAAGCATGGTGCAAGAGACGCACAAGCGCGAGCGGCAGTGTGTTACCAAACATTGAATATTGCCCGTAAAATCCATTCTTTAGGCCTATTGATTATTGGCAAATAATTTCTGAAGACTATACTCGCAGGTGTGAAAAACGGTGCCTCACTATTCTTAAAGCCTGCGGGCCCTTTCTGGACACGATTACGCATAAAAGTTAGTACTTACTATTTTTGCTTTAACCGGGTCGGTACCGTTTCGTTCTTTATATAACGGAGTTAACACAAGGATGCGATTAACGACGAAATTTTCTGCTTTTGTGACCCTGCTAACGGGGCTGGCGATTTTTGTCACCCTCATTGGCTGTTCACTCAGCTTTTATACCGCCATTCAGAGCAAAGTGGCCAACCGCGTGCAAGCCGTGGCCGCCGTCGTCGACACCCGTTTGATTTCAACGCCGGTTGCCAGACTTGCGACACAACTTGATGAGTTGATGGTGCCGGTCGATATTACCGCCATCGAAATCAAACAAGGCAGGCGCACGGTGCTGAGCTATACGCGTAACGAAAGTTACCGCCCGGCGGGCAGTAACTACCAAACCCGTGAATTGCACATCCCTTCGCTCAAAAATCCCGGTTTAACGTTTACGCTGGTCTATCAGGATCCGATGGCGAACTACTTTCGTTCGCTGTTGACCACCGCGCCGTTGACGGTGGCGATCGGTTTTATGCTGGTCATTGTTTCTCTCGCCGTGCGCTGGCTGCGCCGCCAGCTTTCTGGCCAGGAGTTGCTGGAGACGCGGGCGACGCGGATCCTCAATGGCGAGCGCGGCCCGCAGGTGCGCGGCAGCATTTATGAGTGGCCATCACGCACTAGTAGCGCGCTGGACGTGCTGCTGACCGACATCCAGTTTGCCAGCGATCAACGCAGCCGCATGGACACGCTGATCCGCTCTTACGCGGCGCAAGACACGCGCACCGGCCTGAATAACCGCCTGTTTTTTGATAACCAACTGGCGACGCTGTTGGAAGATCAGGAAAAAGTTGGTTCGCACGGCGTGGTGATGATGATTCGTCTGCCGGATTTTGACCTCATGCGCGAGGCGACAGCGGCGGAAGAGTATCTCTTTACGCTCATCAATCTGCTTTCCACCTTTATTATGCGTTACCCTGGTGCGCTGCTGGCGCGCTATCACCGCAGCGATTTCGCCGTACTGTTGCCGCACCGCACATTAAAGGAAGCGGAAAGCATCGCCGGGCAGATCCTCAAAGCGGTTGATGGCTTGCCGCCAACCAAAATGTTGACCCGCGAAGACATTATGCATATTGGTATCTGCGGCTGGCGCGGCGGGCAGCCCACCGAACAGGTAATGGAACACGCGGAAGCCGCGGCGCGCAACGCGATGCTGCAAGGCGCGAATAGCTGGTCGGTCTATGACGACACCTTGCCAGAGCAAGGGCGCGGCAATGTCCGCTGGCGAACGCTTATCGAACAGATGCTGAGCCGTGGCGGGCCGCGTGTTTATCAAAAACCGGCGGTTAACCGCGACGGGCAAGTGCATCACCGGGAGTTGATGTGCCGCATTTTCGACAGCGAGCAAGAGGTGATTGCCGAAGAATATATGCCGATGGTGTTGCAGTTTGGTCTCTCCGAAGAGTACGACCGTTTGCAGGTGACGCGCTTGATGCCGTTCCTCGGTTTCTGGCCGGAAGAAAACCTGGCGATGCAGGTCACCGTTGAGTCATTGATTCGCCCGCGTTTTCAGCGCTGGCTGCGCGATACATTGATGCAATGCGAAAAATCGCAACGCAAACGGATTATTTTTGAACTTGCGGAGGCTGATGTCTGTCAACACATCAGCCGGTTACAGTCGGTTGTGCGTTTAATCAACGCGTTGGGCGCGCGCGTCGCCGTGATTCAGGCGGGCCTGACGTTGGTGAGCACCAGTTGGATTAAAGCGTTGGATGTTGAGTTATTAAAGCTGCATCCGGGGTTGGTCAGGAACATTGAAAAACGCACCGAAAATCAGCTGCTGGTGCAAAGCCTTGTGGAGGCGTGTAAAGGCACGCGAACGCGAGTTTTTGCAACCGGTGTTCGTTCGCGCGGCGAATGGCAGATGCTGGTGGAACGGGGTATTGCGGGTGGACAAGGCGATTTCTTCGCGTCTTCCCAACCGCTCGATACCAATGTGAAAAAATATTCGCAAAGATATTCGGTTTGAACTGCTGTTTGAATCGTTTTCACGTAGAATAATGTGCGCTGTCGTATTTGGGGGCGTGCGTGCCTGCCCGCCGGATTATCGCAGTACAAAAAAGCCGGTTTGACCTTTGACAGGTTGTAAATGCAACGTGCTGGAACAGGTGGTTTTTTTCGCTTCCGGACGAAGTCATGTCGTTTTGCAACAAAGGAAACAAACTGCACTAATTTTCACCGTAGCAGATACTTCTTACGCCTTGTCGCTGCTGCGTGTGGTTGGTAAAGTAAGCGGATTTTGTTTCCGCCCCAGCTTTCAGGATTATCCCTTAGTATGTTGAAAAAATTTCGTGGCATGTTTTCTAATGACCTGTCCATTGACCTGGGTACCGCGAATACCCTGATTTATGTAAAAGGACAAGGCATCGTACTGAATGAGCCTTCCGTGGTAGCCATTCGCCAGGATCGTGCAGGTTCACCGAAAAGTGTGGCCGCGGTCGGTCATGAAGCGAAGCAGATGCTTGGGCGTACTCCGGGCAATATCGCGGCTATCCGCCCGATGAAAGATGGCGTTATCGCCGACTTCTTCGTCACCGAAAAAATGTTGCAGCACTTCATCAAGCAAGTGCACAGCAACAGTTTTATGCGTCCAAGCCCGCGTGTTCTGGTTTGTGTCCCGGTTGGCGCAACCCAGGTTGAACGCCGCGCTATCCGTGAATCCGCACAGGGTGCTGGCGCTCGTGAAGTCTTTCTGATTGAAGAACCGATGGCCGCGGCAATTGGCGCAGGCTTACCGGTTTCTGAAGCAACCGGTTCTATGGTTGTTGATATCGGTGGTGGTACCACCGAAGTCGCCGTTATCTCCCTGAACGGCGTTGTTTACTCTTCCTCTGTGCGCATTGGTGGTGACCGTTTCGATGAAGCGATCATTAATTATGTGCGTCGTAACTACGGTTCCCTGATCGGTGAAGCCACCGCAGAACGTATCAAACACGAAATCGGCTCCGCTTATCCGGGCGACGAAGTGCGTGAAATCGAAGTCCGTGGTCGTAACCTGGCTGAAGGTGTGCCGCGCGGTTTCACCCTGAACTCTAACGAGATCCTCGAAGCGTTGCAGGAACCGCTGACCGGTATTGTGAGCGCAGTAATGGTTGCTCTGGAACAGTGCCCGCCAGAACTGGCTTCTGATATCTCCGAGCGCGGTATGGTGCTGACCGGTGGTGGCGCGCTGCTGCGTAACCTTGATCGCCTGTTAATGGAAGAGACGGGCATTCCCGTTGTAGTTGCAGAAGATCCACTGACTTGCGTAGCGCGTGGCGGTGGCAAGGCGCTGGAAATGATCGATATGCACGGCGGCGACTTGTTCAGCGAAGAGTAGTCCGCGCCAGATACGGAGCAACTGTTGCTCCGTATCTGTCTGGCCTGAGAATACGCAAAGCCTATGAAGCCAATTTTTAGCCGTGGCCCGTCACTGCAGATTCGCCTTTTTCTGGCGGTTTTGGTGGCGCTTGGAGTCATTATTGCCGACAGCCGCCTCGGTACGTTCAGCCAAATCCGAACGTACATGGATACTGCCGTCAGCCCTTTCTATTTTATTTCCAATGGTCCCCGCGAATTATTAGACAGCGTGTCGCAAACGCTGGCTTCGCGCGATCAGCTTGAGCTTGAAAACCGGGCGTTGCGTCAGGAATTGCTGCTGAAAAACAGCGAACTGTTGATGTTAGGACAGTACAAGCAAGAGAACGCGCGCCTGCGTGAACTGCTCGGTTCGCCGCTGCGTCAGGACGAGCAAAAAATGGTCACCCAGGTGATCTCCACGGTGAACGATCCCTACAGCGATCAAGTCGTTATCGATAAAGGCAGCGTCAACGGCGTTTACGAAGGCCAACCGGTCATTAGCGACAAAGGCGTGGTCGGTCAGGTTATCGCGGTTGCGAAGATGACCAGCCGGGTGCTGCTGATTTGCGATGCCACCCACGCGCTGCCGATTCAGGTGCTGCGTAATGATATCCGCGTGATTGCCGCCGGTAACGGCTGTACCGATGATTTGCAACTGGAACATCTGCCCGCGAATACCGATATTCGCGTCGGCGATGTGCTGGTGACATCGGGTCTTGGTGGGCGCTTCCCGGAAGGTTACCCGGTTGCGGTGGTCTCGTCCGTTAAGCTGGATACGCAGCGCGCGTACACGGTGATTCAGGCTCGACCGACTGCCGGCCTGCAACGTTTGCGTTATCTGCTGCTGCTGTGGGGCGCCGATCGTAACGGTTTGAACCCGCGAACGCCGGAAGATGTGCACCGTGTTGCCAATGAACGTCTGCTACAGATGATGCCGCAGGTTTTACCGTCCCCGGATACCATGGGGCCGCCTGCGCCAATGCCAGCTCCGGCGACCGGTATTACACAACCGCCGCCGCAAGTCTCTCCGGGAGGGCAATAGTGGCAAGCTATCGTAGCCAGGGGCGCTGGGTCATCTGGCTCTCGTTTTTCATTGCGCTATTGCTTCAAATCATGCCCTGGCCGGATGACATCATCGTCTACCGGCCAAACTGGGTACTGCTGATTTTACTCTATTGGATCCTCGCCTTACCGCATCGCGTAAATGTTGGCACGGGTTTCGCGATGGGTGCCATACTGGATCTGATTAGCGGGTCCACCCTTGGCGTACGTGCGTTGTCCCTGAGCATCGTCGCCTACCTGGTCGCATTGAAATTTCAGTTATTCCGTAATCTGGCGCTCTGGCAACAAGCGCTGGTGGTGATGTTGTTGTCGCTGGCAACAGAAGTGATTGTCTTCTGGGCCGAATTTTTGGTGATTAACGTTTCGTTCAAGCCAGAAATTTTCTGGAGCAGCCTGGTGAATGGCGTGCTCTGGCCGTGGATCTTCTTACTCATGCGCAAGATTCGCCAGCAGTTTGCAGTGCAATAAGGTTGATATGACAGATATTTGGCTTGCTTCTGGTTCTCCCCGCCGTCAGGAACTGCTCACGCAGCTTGGGGTTTCATTCGAGCGCATTGTTCCGGGCATTGAGGAGCAGCGCCAGGCGCAGGAAAGCCCCCGACAGTATGTGCAGCGCCTCGCCCGTGAAAAGGCGCAGGCGGGTGTGGCGATGGTGTCTGGCGATCTGCCGGTGTTGGGCGCGGATACCATCGTTGTATTAAATGGCGAAGTGCTTGAAAAACCGAAAGACGCCTCGCATGCTGCCAGTATGTTGCGCCAACTTTCCGGGCAAACCCATCAGGTGATGACCGCAGTCGCGCTGGCGGATCGCCAGCAGGTGCTGGATTGTCTGGTGACAACCGAAGTGACCTTCAAAGTGTTATCGGAAAAGGAAATCGCCGACTACGTTGCCAGTGGTGAACCGCTGGATAAAGCCGGCGCGTATGGTATTCAGGGGCTGGGTGGCTGTTTCGTCAGAAAAATTAACGGTAGTTATCATGCCGTTGTGGGGTTACCGCTGGTGGAAACCTGTGAATTGCTGAGCAATTTTAACGCACTGCGTGAAGGAAGAGATAATCATGACGGCTGAATTACTGGTCAACGTTACACCCTCGGAAACACGTGTCGCTTATATCGATGGCGGCATCCTTCAGGAAATTCACATCGAGCGCGAAGCACGGCGCGGGATAGTAGGCAATATCTACAAAGGTCGGGTCAGCCGGGTACTGCCGGGCATGCAGGCGGCTTTTGTAGATATTGGTCTGGAAAAGGCGGCGTTCCTTCACGCCTCCGACATTATGCCGCATACCGAATGCGTCGCCGGGGAAGAGCAGAAAAACTTCACCGTTCGCGACATCTCCGAACTCGTCCGTCAGGGGCAGGATCTGATGGTACAAGTGGTGAAAGATCCGCTTGGCACCAAAGGCGCGCGCCTGACGACCGATATCACGCTGCCTTCCCGTTATCTGGTGTTTATGCCTGGTGCCGCGCATGTCGGGGTTTCTCAGCGTATCGAAAGCGAAGCCGAGCGTGATCGCCTCAAACACGTGGTCGCCAACTATTGCGACGAGCAGGGCGGCTTTATTATTCGTACTGCCGCTGAAGGGGTATGTGAAGAGGATCTCGCGTCCGACGCCGCTTACCTTAAGCGCGTGTGGACGAAGGTGATGGAGCGCAAAAAACGCCAGCAGACCCGCTATAAACTGTATGGCGAGCTGGCTTTGGCGCAGCGTGTTTTGCGTGATTTCGCCGATGCGCATCTGGATCGCATCCGCGTTGACTCACGCCTGACGTTTGAAGCGCTACTGGAGTTCACCGCCGAATACATCCCGGAGATGACCAGCAAGCTGGAGCACTACAGCGGGCGCCAGCCGATTTTCGACCTTTTCGATGTCGAGAACGAAATCCAGCGTGCGTTGGAGCGCAAAGTTGAACTGAAATCTGGCGGTTATCTGATAATTGATCAGACCGAAGCGATGACCACCGTCGACATCAATACCGGCGCCTTCGTGGGCCACCGCAATCTCGACGACACCATTTTCAACACCAACATCGAAGCCACGCAGGCCATTGCTCGCCAGCTACGATTGCGTAATCTTGGCGGCATTATCATTATTGATTTCATTGATATGAATAATGAAGATCACCGCCGCCGCGTACTGCACTCGCTGGAGCAGGCGCTGAGCAAAGATCGGGTGAAAACCAGCATCAATGGTTTCTCGCAGCTTGGCCTGGTGGAGATGACCCGCAAACGTACACGGGAAAGCGTGGAGCACGTGTTGTGTAACGAATGCCCCACCTGTCATGGCCGCGGCACGGTGAAAACGGTTGAAACCGTGTGCTATGAGATCATGCGCGAAATCGTTCGCGTGCATCATGCTTACGATTCGGATCGCTTCCTGGTCTATGCTTCCCCGGCGGTGGCGGAAGCGTTAAAAAGCGAAGAGTCGCACGCGCTGGCGGAAGTGGAAATCTTTGTCGGCAAGCAGGTCAAAGTGCAAATCGAGCCGCTCTATAATCAGGAGCAGTTTGACGTAGTCATGATGTAATTGCGAAGCTGTGCTGCGGATCGGGTTTAGTTGACAAGGAGAGAGGCGTGAGGCGACTGCCGGGGATATTGCTGCTTACAGGAGCGACGCTGATCGTTATCGCGGCGTTGCTGGTAAGTGGGCTGCGCCTTGTTTTACCGCATCTGGATAAGTGGCGTGCGCCGATCCTCGCGCAAATCACGGCGCAAACCGGTGTTCCGGTCAGCGCCAGCCAGCTACAGGCACGCTGGCAAACCTTCGGCCCTGAACTGGACGTGCGCGACATTAAAGCGACGCTCAATGACGGCGGCGATCTCTCCGTCAAACGCGTGACGCTGGCGCTGGATGTCTGGCAAAGCCTGATCCATCTGCGCTGGCAGTTCCGCAATCTCACCTTCTACCAGCTTGAAATGCACAGCAATACGCCGTTGCAACGAAACGACAACGGCGAAACCCTTGCGTCAGACCGCATCAGCGATCTGTTTTTACGGCAATTCGATCACTTCGATCTACGCGACAGCCACATCAGTTTCCTGACACTCTCCGGCCAGCGCGCCGAACTGGCGATCCCGCAATTAACCTGGCTTAACGGCAACGATCGCCACCGAGCGGAAGGGCAGGTAAGCCTCTCCAGTTTGACCGGGCAGCACGGCATTATGCAGGTACGTATGGATCTGCGTGATGATAACGGTCTGTTGAATAATGGGCGTGTCTGGTTGCAGGCCGACGATATCGACGTTAAACCCTGGCTTGGCAAATGGATGCAAGACAATGTCGCGCTGGATTCCGCGCGCTTTAGCCTTGAAGGCTGGCTGACGCTGAATAAAGGCGAGGTCGCAAGCGGTGACGTGTGGCTGAAAAAGGGCGGTGCCAGCTGGCAGGGCGATAACACGTTGCACCGCATGACGGTGGATAACCTCACCGCGCACGTTTCCCGCCAGCAACAAGGCTGGCAGTTTGACGTGCCGGTCACGCGAATCGCCATTGATGACAAACCCTGGCCGCAGGGCGCGCTGAGTTTTGCCTGGGTTCCGGCGCAGGAAGTGGGCGGCGCCAACAGCCAGCGCAGCGATGAACTTCGCGTTCGCGCCAACAATCTTGAGTTGGGCAGCCTGGAAGGGCTGCTGCCGATCGCGCAGAAAATTTCACCAGAGTTATTTAACATCTGGAACACCATGCAGCCCGGCGGCAAGCTGGAACAACTGGCGCTCGATATTCCCCTGCAAGCCACCGAGAAAACCCGTTTCCAGGCGCAGTGGAACGACATTAGCTGGAAGCAGTGGAAGCTGTTGCCAGGCGTTGAGCATCTGGCCGGTAAGCTGGAAGGCAGCGTCGAAGACGGGCGTCTAACCGCCGATATCACGCAGGCGAAAATGCCGTATCAGACCGTCTTTCGTGCGCCGCTGGAGATTGAAAAAGGCGTCGCCACGCTGAACTGGCAGAAGAACGCGCACGGTTTCCAGTTGGACGGTCGCCATATTGATGTGCAGGCCACTGGCCTTCACGCGCGCGGTGATTTCCGTTACCTCAAGCCGCAGGGCGATGAGCCCTGGCTTGGTATTCTGGCGGGGATCAACGTTTCCGATGCCGGTCAGGCGTGGCGCTACTTCCCGGAAAACCTGATGGGCAAAGCGCTGGTGGATTATCTGAGCGCGGCAATCAAAGGCGGGCAAACGCAAAACGCGACGCTGGTCTACGGCGGCAACCCGCATCTGTTCCCCTATAAACACAACGAAGGTCAGTTTGAAGTGCGTGTGCCGCTGCACAATGCGACGTTTGCCTTCCAGCCTGATTGGCCTGCGCTGCAAAACCTCGATATCGAACTGGACTTCCTTAACGACGGCCTGTGGATGAAAAGCGACAAGGTGGCGCTCGGCGGCGTGACGGCCAGCAACCTGACCGCGACCATACCGGATTACATCAAAGAGAAGCTGCTGATCGATGCCGATATCAACGGGCCGGGCAAAGCCGTTGGGCCATACTTCAAAGAGACGCCGCTGCACGACACGCTCGGCAGCGCGTTAGATGAACTGCAAATTGACGGCGATGTGAGCGCTCGCTTACATCTCGATATTCCGCTCGACGGCGAAATGACCCTCGCCAAAGGCGACGTGGCGCTCAACAACAACTCGCTGTTTATTAAGCCGCTCAACAGCACCCTGAAAAACCTCAGCGGTAAATTCAGTTTTGAGAACGGCAACCTGCAGAGTGAGCCGTTACAGGCCACCTGGTTTAACCAACCGCTGAACGTTGATTTCTCCACCACCGAGGGTGAAAAAGCCTACCAGGTGGCGGTGAATCTGAACGGTAACTGGCAACCCGCGCGTACCGGCGTGTTGCCCACGCGACTGAACGATGCGCTGAAAGGCAGCGTGGCGTGGAAGGGCAATGTGGGCATTGAGTTGCCCCATCGCGGCGGCACAACTTACAAGGTCAATATTGACGGTGATTTGAATAATCTCGCCAGTACGTTGCCGCCGCCGCTGGATAAACCCGCAGGCAAAGCGCTGCCGGTAAAAGTGAATGTCGAAGGGAACCTGCGCAGCTTCAACCTGACGGGCAACGCTGGGGGAAACCACCATTTCAACAGCCGTTGGTTGCTCAATAACAAACTGACGCTTGACCGCGGGATCTGGGCGTCGGACAGCCGCACCCTTCCGCCGCTGCCGGAACAAGCCGGGCTGGAGTTGAATTTACCGGCGATGAATGGCGCGCAATGGCTGGCGCTGTTTAAACAAGGCGTGGCGAATAACGTCAGCAGTTCGACGACCTTCCCGGAAAGCGTGACGCTGCGAACGCCTGCGCTGACGCTGGCCGGTCAACAGTGGAACAACCTGAGTATTGTCTCGCAGCCGCAAATTTCTGGTTCGACCATTGAAGTGCAGGCGCGCGAAATCAGCGGGGCGCTCACGGTACGTGATAATGCGCCGTGGCAGGCCGCCATTCGCTATCTCTATTACAATCCGACGAGCACGGCGCCAAATGATAATGACATTTCGTCGCCGTCCACGCTGCTGCGCGGGCAGACACGGGTGGATTTCACCGGCTGGCCGGATCTGCAACTTCGCTGCAAAGAGTGTTGGTTGTGGGGGCAGAAATATGGTCGCATCGACGGTGATTTCGCCATTAACGGCGACACACTCACACTGGCGAATGGCCTGATTGATAGCGGCACCGCGCGTTTAACCGCCGATGGCGAATGGGTTAACCGCGACGGCGCGGAACGTACATCGATCAAAGGCGCGTTGCGCGGTGAGAAGATCGATTCGGCGATGGGCTTCTTCGGTGTGCCGACACCGGTGCGCGATTCGTCGTTCAATATTAATTACGATCTGCACTGGCGCAGCCCGCCGTGGCAGCCGCAGGAAGAGTCGCTGAACGGCATCCTACGCACGCGCCTGGGTAAAGGACAAATCACCGATATCAGCACCGGGCATGCCGGGCAGTTGTTGCGTCTGTTTAGCGTCGATTCGCTGCTGCGCAAGCTGCGTTTTGATTTCAGCGATACCTTCAGCAGTGAAGGTTTCTGGTTCGATTCGATTCGCAGCACGGCGTGGATCAAAGATGGCGTCCTGCACAGCGACGATACGTTGGTCGATGGCCTGGAAGCCGATATCGCGATGAAAGGTTCTGTGAATCTGGTGCGCCGCGAGTTGGATGTGGAAGCCGTGGTCGCGCCGGAAATCTCCGCGACAGTCGGTGTGGCGGCGGCGTTTGCGGTTAACCCGATTGTTGGTGCGGCGGTGTTTGCGGCCAGTAAAGTGCTGGGTCCACTGTGGAATAAAGTCTCCATTTTGCGCTACCACATTACCGGTCCGGTGGACCAGCCGCAGATCAACGAAGTCCTGCGCCAGCCTCGCACCGACAAAAAGCAATGATTTGACGGCATCGGCGAATTGCCTCAAGCTCCTTGTATCACACTTTTTTATTGCCCGATGTGGCGGCAACGACGAGAAAAAATGATGAGTCTTAATCTGGTGAGTGAACAACTACTGGCAGCGAACGGCCTGAGTCATCAGGATCTGTTTGCCATTCTCGGTCAACTGACCGCACGTCGTCTTGACTACGGCGACCTCTATTTCCAGTCGAGCTATCACGAATCCTGGGTTTTAGAAGACAGCATCATCAAAGATGGTTCTTACAATATCGACCAGGGCGTGGGCGTGCGCGCCGTGAGCGGCGAGAAAACCGGTTTTGCCTATGCAGACCAAATCAGCCTGCTGGCGTTGGAACAAAGCGCCCAGGCCGCGCGCACTATCGTGCGTGAAGACGGCGACGGGAAAGTGAAAACGCTGGGCGCGGTTGAGCACCACAGCCTGTACACCAGCCTTGATCCGCTGCAAAGCATGAGTCGCGAAGAGAAGCTCGACATTCTGCGTCGCGTGGACAAAACCGCCCGCGCGGCGGATAAACGTGTACAGGAAGTGACCGCCAGCCTGACCGGTGTTTATGAGCTGATTCTGGTGGCGGCGACCGACGGTACGCTGGCGGCGGATGTGCGCCCGCTGGTGCGCCTGTCGGTCAGCGTTCAGGTTGAAGACGATGGCAAACGCGAGCGCGGCTCCAGCGGCGGTGGTGGACGTTTCGGGTATGACTGGTTCCTGCAAGATGTTGATGGCGATGTGCGTGCTGACGCCTGGGCGCGCGAAGCGGTGCGTATGGCGCTGGTGAATCTCTCTGCTGTTGCCGCGCCTGCGGGCACGTTGCCGGTGGTTTTGGGCGCGGGCTGGCCGGGCGTGCTGCTGCACGAAGCGGTTGGCCACGGCCTGGAAGGGGATTTCAACCGTCGCGGAACCTCAGTGTTCAGCGGCCAGATGGGCAAGCTGGTGGCATCGGAACTCTGTACGGTGGTGGATGACGGCACCATTGCCGATCGTCGCGGTTCGGTCTCGATTGATGATGAAGGCACGCCTGGGCAGTACAACGTGCTTATCGAAAACGGTGTGCTGAAAGGCTATATGCAGGACAAAATGAATGCGCGCCTGATGGGGATGAACCCAACGGGTAACGGGCGCCGTGAGTCTTACGCGCATCTGCCGATGCCGCGCATGACCAACACCTACATGCTGGCCGGTAAATCCACGCCGCAGGAAATTATCGAATCGGTCGATTACGGGATTTTCGCGCCGAACTTCGGCGGCGGCCAGGTCGATATCACCTCCGGTAAGTTCGTCTTCTCAACGTCTGAGGCCTACCTGATCGAAAAAGGGAAAGTCACCAAAGCGGTGAAAGGCGCGACCTTGATTGGCTCCGGCATCGAAGCAATGCAGCAGATTTCGATGGTTGGTAACGATCTGAAACTCGATAACGGCGTCGGCGTGTGCGGCAAAGAAGGCCAAAGCCTGCCGGTGGGCGTTGGTCAGCCGACGTTGAAAGTGGATAACCTGACCGTTGGCGGTACTGCGTAATCACCTTGCTTCACCCTCTTCCTGCGAAGAGGGTGAATGTTTCAAACGCTGCGTCCCTGCATGCTCTGATAGACCTTCGCCACTTCAATAAAGTAGTCCGTCAGGTAGTTAATACAGACCTGCACTTTGAGCGGCAGCTTATCTTTTTCGGTATAGAGCGCGTAAACCGGACGCGGATCCGACTGGTAGCGCGGCAGCAGGATCTCCAATTGCCCGCTGTTGATCTCCTCGATCACCCACATCAACGGCACAAACGCGATGCCCGCCCCGGCGGTGAGCCAGCGCGTTAAGGTCATTGGATCGTTGGTGACAAAGCGACCCTGCGGAATTAACCGCGTGGCGATCCCTTCCGGCGCGACCAGTTCGAACTCATTGTCCGGGCGCACGCTGTATTCCAGCCATGAATGATTCACCATATCGGCGGGCTTTTCCGGCGTACCGTATTGCGCGAGATAGCTTTTCGCCGCGCAAACCACCATTGGCATGGTGCCGAGGCGGCGCGAGAAGAGGCTCGAATCCTGCAACGCGCCCACGCGGATCACCACGTCCAGCCCGTCGGCAATCAAGTCCGGCGCGGGAATACCCGTCACCAGGTTAACCGACAAACCAGGATGCTCTTTCAGCATTTCGGCGGTCATTTTTGCCAGCACATTTTGCGCCATGGTTGAAGAACTGCCGATGCGCAGCGTGCCGATAGGCGTGTTGTTAAAAGCGTAGAGTTGTTCATGGACGTCCTGCACTTCGTGCAGCATCCGTCGGCAGCCCTGATAGTAAATTTTGCCCGCTTCGGTCAGCCCCAGGCTGCGCGTACTGCGGTTCAGCAGCTTGACCTGTAACTCATCTTCGAGTTTCGCCACCGTCTGGCTGATGGACGAAACGCTCATTTGTAACTGTCGGGCGGCGGCGGTAAACGAACCCAATTCCACCACTTTGGCGAACACCGACATGCGTTTTAGTCGTTCCATTATTCACTCTGACTTAAAAGTGATTTAGATCACATAATATAGATAACAGCATAACAGTTACGTTAATATACTATCTATCAATAATATTCACGTCACTCTCGCCTGGCTCTCCTTGCCCTTTCCTGCGGTGACGTAAGAACGTTTTTACCTGCACGTTTCTAACCAAGGTCAACATGAGTCTGTTTCCCGTCATCGTGGTGTTCGGTTTGTCGTTCCCACCGATTTTTTTCGAATTACTTTTGTCACTGGCGATCTTCTGGCTGGTGCGCCGGGTGTTGGTCCCCACCGGGATCTACGACTTCGTCTGGCACCCTGCGTTGTTTAATACCGCGCTCTATTGCTGCCTGTTTTACCTGCTGTCGCGCTTATTTGTTTGAGGTAGAAGTGAAAACACTTACAAGAAATATCTCCCGTACCGCAATCACGGTGGTGCTGGTTATCCTGGCGTTTATCGCGATTTTCCGCGCCTGGGTCTATTACACTGAATCACCGTGGACACGCGACGCGCGCTTTAGCGCTGACGTTGTGGCCATCGCCCCGGATGTCACCGGGCTTGTCACTACCGTCAATGTGCATGACAACCAACTGGTGAAACAGGGCCAGGTGCTGTTCACCATTGACCAGCCACGCTACCAAAAAGCGCTGGAACAAGACGAAGCGGATGTCGCTTACTACCAGGCATTGGTCAATGAGAAACGCCGTGAAGCGGGCCGCCGTAACCAGTTAGGCGTGCAGGCGATGTCGCGAGAGGAAATCGATCAGGCCAACAACACGCTGCAAACCGAGCTGCATCAGTTAGCCAAAGCGCAAGCGACGCGCGACCTGGCGAAACTGGATCTTGAGCGCACGATTATTCGCGCCCCGGCTGATGGCTGGGTCACCAACCTGAATGTTTACGCCGGTGAGTTTATTACCCGCGGCTCCACCGCCGTGGCGCTGGTGAAGCAGAATAGCTTCTACATTCTGGCCTATATGGAAGAGACCAAACTGGAAGGCGTTCGCGCCGGTTACCGCGCGGAAGTGACGCCGTTAGGCAGCAATCAGGTGCTGAAAGGCACAGTAGATAGCGTGGCGGCCGGGGTGACCAACGCCAGCAGCAGCAATGACAGCAAAGGCATGGCGACCATTGACTCGAACCTCGAATGGGTGCGCCTGGCGCAGCGCGTTCCGGTACGTATCCGTCTTGACCAGCAACAGGGGAACCTGTGGCCGGCCGGCACCACTGCCACTGTCGTGGTCACCGGAAAGGCCGATCGCGATGCCAGCCACGACTCTTTCTTTCGCAAAATGGCGCATCGCCTGCGTGAGTTGGGGTAATCGCTATGGGGCTGTTCTCGATTGCCAGCCAGCATCTGCGCTTTGCCTGCAAGCTGGCCTTCGCCATTGTTCTGGCGCTGTTTGTCGGTTTCCACTTTCAGCTTGAAACCCCGCGCTGGGCGGTGCTGACCGCCGCGATTGTCGCCGCTGGCCCGGCGTTTGCCGCCGGTGGTGAACCCTATTCCGGGGCGATTCGTTATCGTGGCATGTTGCGTATCGTCGGGACCTTTATCGGCTGTATCGCCGGTCTTACCATCATCATTATGTTGATCCGCGCACCGCTGCTGATGCTGGTAGTGTGCTGCCTGTGGGCGGGGTTTTGTACCTGGATCTCCTCGCTGGTGCGCGTCGAAAACTCCTATGCCTGGGGGCTGGCGGGGTATACGGCCTTAATCATCGTCATCACCATCCAGACGGAACCGCTGTTGGCACCGCAATATGCCGTGGAACGGTGCAGCGAGATTGTGATTGGCATTCTCTGCGCGATTGTCGCCGACTTGCTGTTTTCGCCGCGCTCGGTCAAACAAGAGATTGACCGCGAGTTGGACGGTTTGCTGGTGGCGCATTACCAGCTTATGCAGTTGTGCATCAAACATGGCGACGGCGAAGAAGTTGATAAAGCCTGGGCGGCACTGGTACGCCGCACCGCCGCGCTGGAGGGTATGCGCAGCAATTTGAAGATTGAGTCGTCGCGCTGGGGGCGTGCCAACCGCCGCCTGAAAGCAATCAACACGTTATCTCTGACGTTGATTACCCAGGCCTGCGAAACCTACCTTATTCAAAACACGCGCCCGGAGCTTATTACCAATACTTTCCGTGAACTGTTCGATGAACCGGTTGAAACGGTGCAGGATGCGCACAAGCAACTGAAAAGAATGCGTCGGGTGATTGCCTGGACCGGTGAGCGGGATACGCCCGTGTCCCTGTCCGGCTGGATTGGTTCGGCGACCCGTTACCTGTTGCTAAAACGCGGGGTGATTGGCAATACCAAAATTAGCGCCGTGGAAGAAGAGGTGTTGCAGGGCGAAGTGGTGGTGAAACCGGAATCCGCCGAGCGCCATCACGCGATGATTAACTTCTGGCGTACTACGCTTTCGTGCATTCTCGGCACGCTGTTTTGGCTGTGGACCGGCTGGACTTCCGGCAGCGGCGCGATGGTGATGATTGCGGTGGTGACATCGCTGGCGATGCGCCTGCCTAACCCAATCATGGTGGCGAAAGATTTTATCTACGGCATGTTGTGGGCCCTGCCCATTGGCGCGCTCTATTTCCTCGTTATCCTGCCATCGACGCAACAAAGTATGCTGCTGTTGTGCATCAGCCTGGCGGTGTTAGCCTTTTTCATCGGTATCGAAGTACAAAAACGGCGGCTCGGTTCGCTGGGTACGCTGGCGGGGACGATCAACATCCTGGTGCTCGATAACCCGATGACCTTCAAATTCAGCCAATTCCTGGATAACGCGCTGGGGCAGTTGGTTGGCGTGGTGCTGGCGATGGTCGTTATCCTGCTGGTGCGCGATAACTCGCAGGCGCGCACCGGGCGTGTGCTGCTGAACCAGTTTGTCTCTGCAGCGGTGTCAGCGATGACCACCAACACGGCGCGTCGCAAAGAGAATCACCTGCCGGCGCTCTATCAACAGTTGTTTTTACTGTTGAATAAATTCCCCGGCGATGTGGCGAAGTTCCGCCTGGCGTTAACGCTGATTATTGCGCACCAGCGTCTGCGCGATGCGCCGGTACCGATTAACGACGACTTGTCGGCCTTCCATCGCCAGTTGCGGCGCACCGCATCGCAGGTGATCTCGGCAAGCTCCGACACGAAACGGCGGCGCTATTTCACGCAGCTACTGGAGGAACTGGATGTCTACCAGGAGAAACTGCGCTACTGGCAAGCCCCGCCGCAGGTAACCGAACCGGTGCACAGGTTGACGGGCATGTTGCACAAATACCAACATGCGTTAACTCGCAGTTAATGACAAACCGACGCCATAAGCGTCGGTTTTTTTATGACTATACTTTGTGGGAGATTCGATAAACCCCAGATCAGGAGGACAAATGACCACGCAGGCACTGCAGGACAATGCGCTTTTCCAGACCGGCTATCTTGTCGATGGCGTCTGGAAATCGCTGGATACCACATTTGACGTTCTGAATCCGGCCACCGGTGAGACCATCGCTAAGGTCGCGAAAGCGGGCAAAAAAGAGACTGAAGAAGCCATCGCTGCCGCGACCCGTGCCTTTCCCGGCTGGCGGTCGAAAACCGCGAAAGAGCGTTCCACCATTCTCTATCGCTGGTATGAATTGATTATTGAGAACAAAAGCTGGCTGGGTAGGTTGATGACCACAGAGCAGGGCAAACCGTTGAAAGAAGCCGAGGGCGAAGTGGAATACGCCGCCAGCTTTATTCAGTGGTTTGCCGAGCAGGCCAAACGCGCCAACGGTGAAATCATTCCGCCGATCAAACCGGGTTCGCGCATTCTTGCCACCCGCGAACCGGTCGGGGTTGTCGCAGCCATCACGCCGTGGAACTTCCCGATGGCGATGCTCACCCGCAAGCTGGGGCCAGCGCTAGCCGCGGGCTGTACGGGGGTTATCAAACCGGCGAATAACACGCCGCTCAGCGCGTTTGCTCTGTTAGCTCTGGCGAAAAAAGCCGGCGTGCCGGATGGCGTGCTCAATGCTGTGGCCGGGAATACGCCGGAAATTAGCGATGCGATTATGGCGAGCCATGATGTGCGCAAAATTTCGTTTACCGGTTCGACAGCGGTGGGTAAAACGCTGGTGCGTAACGCCGCAGAAACCATGAAAAAAGTGTCCATGGAGTTGGGCGGCAATGCACCTTACATCGTGTTTGACGATGCCGACATTGATGCCGCAGTACAGGGTGCGATCGCCAATAAATTCCGTAACGCCGGGCAGGTGTGCGTCAGCGTTAACCGTTTCTATATTCAGGAGTCGGTGTATGACGCGTTTACGCAAAAACTCACCGATGCCGTCAATGCGCTGAAAGTGGGGAATGGCCTGGAAGACGGCGTGGTGGTTGGTCCGCTGATTGAATCGGCGGCCGTTGATAAAGTGCGTGAGCATGTTGAAGACGCCGTTGCCAAAGGCGCGAAAGTGCTGGCCGGTGGCAAAGCGCACAGCCTGGGCGGTAACTTCTGGCAGCCGACCGTGCTGGGCGATTGCAGCGACGGCATGAAACTCGCCCAGGAAGAGACGTTCGGCCCGGTTGCGGCTTGCTTCCGCTTCACCAGTGAAGAGGAGGTGGTGAAACGCGCCAATGCGACACCGTTTGGTCTGGCGGCCTATTTCTATACGCAAAATCTACAACGGGTATTCCGCGTTTCGCAGGCCATCGAAAGCGGCATGATCGGCATTAATGAGTGCGCGGTATCCACAGAATTGGGGCCGTTCGGCGGCGTGAAAGAGTCGGGGTTGGGCCGTGAAGGCTCGGTACTGGGGCTGGAAGAGTTCCTCGAAGTGAAAACCCTGCATCTGGGCGGATTGTAAACATTTAGGCGGCAGATGCCGCCTCTTCAGGCAGGTGACGGAACCATGAATACCTACACATTCGATT
Organism: Kosakonia sp. BYX6; assembly: GCF_038449125.1. NCBI lineage: Bacteria > Pseudomonadati > Pseudomonadota > Gammaproteobacteria > Enterobacterales > Enterobacteriaceae > Kosakonia > Kosakonia calanthes. The sequence continues at coordinate 550,974 of NZ_CP151800.1, forward strand.
TTAATAACATTGCCGATCAAAGCGCTTTCTACCGTGAATTTACCCGCCAGTTCGCGCTTGAGCGTGAGAAAGTTCACGATCTGGATTCGCTGTGGGACACGGTTACCGATGGGGCGTTGCCTTTGCCGCTGGAGATTGAGTTTATTCATTTGCCGGAGATCCAGCGTCGCCGTTTTGGGGCGCTGATCCTGCTGTTCGATGAAGCCGAAGAGGAGCTGGAAGGGGAACTGCGTTTTAACGTGCGCTAAGTCTCCATTTTCAGAAAAGAGAGAATTAAAGCTGTGCTAAGTTTATTCGCAACAGGCTATAAAGCCTGAGGAAAGTCAATATTAGTTAGTTTTTATTACGCGTAGCAATGATGAGCAATCAGTAAATTCATCACTAAGCCATAGGATGGTTAGTATGAAAAAATCATATGCTCTCCAGTTAAATGTGTCCTTTTTTATTTTTACTGTATTAATTTCTTTTTATTCTTCTGCAAATCCGCGGCTGGCGCGTTCATTAGCCAGTGATGACATTCCCTATGTAACCTATCGTGATTTCGCGCTCAATAAAGGTGCTTTTTATCCAGGGGCGCGCGATGTGAATATTTATAATAAACGCGATGAGTTGGTTGGTGTGCTTAATAAAGCACCGATGCCTGATTTTAGTAGCGTTGATTGTTTGAGTGGTGTCGCCACCCTTATTCATCCTCAATATGCGGCGACCGTAACCCCTAATTCCTCATCGCTGTTATCTACGCTTAATTTTGGTCATCACACTTATCAGATGGTCGAAAGGGAGAGTGTTCCCGAAAAAGACTTCAATATCCTTCGGTTAAACAAGCTGGTGACGGATGTTGCCCCGGCTGAAACTTTATCAGCTGAGATGAATTTTGCCTCCCTCGATAATGAAGAGAGGTTTCCTGTTTTTTACCGCATTGGTTCAGGCCGGCAAAAAATCATGGATGAAACGGGGCAGGTAACGGATATTCAGTCTGCTTACCGATTTTTAACCGGCGGCACAATAGGGCGTCCTGTTTTTTCTTCACCTGATGAGTTGGTGACGAATTCCGGCAATGTATTTGACCCGGTAAATGGTCCTCTTGCCAACCATGGGGCGCAGGGCGACAGTGGTTCGCCGCTATTTACATGGGACTCGCATCGTAATCATTGGGTTATCGCCGGAGCATTGAATTTTATTTATGTAGATAAGCCAGAAAAAAGTGTTTATTCCATTGTGGCACCTGAATTAATCGAGGTCGCTATTCAGAAATACACCAGCGCTATTATTGGTAATACCAACAAAAACGATCTGTTTTTCTGGCGATATGATAAATCGTCGGGCATGGGGAATTTAATTCAGGGGGCATCGGGTTATTTGATGCAAGGCCTGGGAAATGCGCTTTCGCAGACGGGTAAAGACCTGGTTTTTAATGGCGCAGGGGGCGTTATTCTGCTTCAGGATAGCGTTAATCAGGGCGCGGGAAGTCTGACGTTTAATAATGACTATACGGTGTCATCACCGCTCGAGCATTACTGGGTTGGGGGGGGAGTAAATGTTGCGCCCGGTGCGACAGTGACCTGGCAAGTGAATGGCATCGCGGGCGATAACTTGCACAAAGTGGGTAAAGGTACGCTGAAAATTAATGGAACAGGTATTAATCCGGGGGGATTAAACGCGGGAGACGGAACGGTTTACCTGGCCCAGACGCCGGATAATCAAGGCAGGGTGCAGGCATTTAAATCGGTGCATCTTGCCAGCGGCAGGCCGTTGGTCGTTCTTTACGATGGTCAGCAAGTCGATCCGGATTCCATTTCGTGGGGATTTCGCGGTGGAAAGCTGGATGTTAATGGCAATAGCCTGACCTTTCACCGCCTCAATGCCGCAGATTACGGCGCTGAGCTTATCAATCGTGACGAAAAGAGGGCGGATATTACCTTGAGCGATCAGCGTTCAACTGACGGATTTATTTTCCATGGTCAATTGCAGGGAAATTTGAATTTTCACAACGAGGTGGCGATCGCCACCGAGGGCGCGCTGGTGCTGGACGGCGCGGTGAATATCGCGGGTGACGTTACACAGAAAAATGGGCGGCTGGTTTTCCAGGGGCATCCGGTGGTTCACGCCTTCAATCTTCCTGAAACGGTAGACAAATTAAAATCACTCAAAGACAACTCGTTAAGGACTGATCCGGTTTCTTTCGATCAAACGGATTGGCAGAAGCGTACCTTTCGGCTCAACAATCTGATACTCGAAAATACAGCATTCGACCTCGCCAGAAATGCCTCTCTCGTCGGGAATATCAATGCTAAAGGCGCGGTAATTACGTTGGGCAGCCCGTCACTGTATATTGATCTCAAGGAGGGTAATGGGGTTGAGAGTGCGCTACGGCAAGGGACGTCGATAGCCAGCCGTTATGATGAACTGAGTTGGTATCACGGGAATACTCGCCTGACGGCTGGCTCAGAACTGACAATCCGGGAAATATTTACCGGTCGCATTACCGGGCATGACAGCAAGGTCACGGTCGCGTCGCGTTATGCCACATTTAATGGTTATAGCGTCTTTAATAACACGCCATTGACCCTTGAATTAAACGCAAAACTTAAGGCATACGGAGGGTGGACCACCAATGCACCAGTGACAGTAGGGCCTACTGCGTCCCTTTTTCTCGCCGGGACGCCGGCAGAAGGCAATCAGTTCAGACCGGCAATTTACGCTATGAATAAAAAAGCCCGGTTTGAGTTGAAAGAAGGCAGCGATATCCACGTGTTACCGTTTGTTTTTCTCAAAAGCAATATTCATTCCGTGAATCCGGCAATGATTCGCTTTGGTGATGATGATAACAGCCGCCTGGCTGATGACCTCTCTCCTGCGCAGAAGCGATTGGCGGGTGAGCTTGCCGGGTTTAAGAATGCCTGGCGCGGGAGTATTCATGCTCCGCACGCACGGCTGAGCCTGAAGTCCACACGCTGGGAAGTGCGCGGGGATTCTCAGGTGAACAAAATGCGCGTTTCACGCTCGCTGGTGGGAATGTCCGGCGGCAAGTTCCATACCTTGACGGTGAGGAATTTACAGGCGGATAAGACCGGGTTTGTATTGCGCGCCGATCGTGAAAATAGCGATAAAATTGTGGTGCGCGACAGCGCGACTGGCCAGAACAATAGGCTATTTATCGACATCATTAAAAACCCCGTCGACGGGAAAATGGCTATCCCGCTCATTATTGCTCCCGCGAATACCAACGTCTCACTGTTCAAAATCAATGGCTCCGTAAGCGGTTTTAGCCAACTGCATCCAATCGTGAACGTTGTGCAAACCGCCGACAAAACCCAATGGATCCTCGAAGGGTTTAAATTTACCCCTAATGCTGCGGCAGTGGCGACCGCGAAACGGTTCCTGGACATGGGGTACAGGCAGCTCATTACCGAAGTCAACAACCTTGATAAAAGGCTGGAGGATTTGCGAGATATGCAAGCTCAGGACGGTGCCTGGGGTCACACAGAAAACGGTAGCGGGGCAGGAAGAGCCGGTTACGCAGACCGCTATACTGCTTTGCAGACAGGGTTTGATAAAAAACGCCGTTGGTCAGGTACAGATTTGTTTACCGGCGTATTGATGAGCCACACCCGTACCGACGCGAGCGGTGTGGGATTGCGTGGCAATACCCGCTCATTTGGCGCAGGGCTTTACGCTGAAGCTAAAATGGATTCCGGCGCGTATATCAATGCGATCGGAAAAGTCATTCACTCTTTCGATGTTTATCAAACGAGTCTAACCGGGCCAGCGCCGAGGAATCACACCTCACGTACCGTGATTGGAAGTGTGGGGAGTGGGTATCGCTATCATCTGAATGAAAATTTCTATATCGAACCGCAGGCCGGACTCGTCTTTAGCACGCTCTCTGCAACCCGTCTGAAATGGAACGATAATGGCATCACGGTTTCTCTGCGTCACCAGAACGCGACCCCGTTGATTGGCCGGACTGGTGTGACAACGGGAAAGCATTTCACTGGTCGAAGCTGGACTATTACGGCGCGAGCTGGCCTGAATTACCAGTTCGATCTGCTGCGCAAGGGCGAAACCGCGCTGCGAGATATTTCAGGAGAACACCGCTTTGCTGGAAAGCGGGATCAAAGAGTGCTCTACCATGCGGCTCTTGACGGGCAACTGAGCGAGAATTTGCGTTTCGGGCTTGAAATGGAGCGTTCTGTATTCGGCAATGACGGCGTGAACCATGCCATCAATGCGAATATGCACTACAGGTTTTGAGATTAAACTGACCAGCGTCCCGTTTCGGGACGCTGATCCTGCTGTCCGATGAGCCGAAGGGGCGCTGCGTTTTAATATGCGGTAAAAACCTGACTTTTTCAGAAAATAGAGAATTGAAGTTGTGCTAAGTTTATTCTCAACAGGCAGTGAAGTCTGAAAGCGTTAGATCCTGGTTTTATATTTGGCAATGCTGAGCGAAAAATTATTCCATCACTAAACCACAGGACGGTTGGTATGAATAAGATGTTTTCTCTTGTCTTAAAGTTGATGCTTTGTTTTCTTAATTTGTTCCATCCTTATTATTGCGCCGCAAATACGCGGTTGGTTCAGCGATCAATAGCGAATTATGAAATTCCTTATCAAACTTATCGTGATTTCGCGACAAATAAAGGGCAGTTTTATCCTGGCGCGAGAGATGTTCAAGTTTATAACAAATATGGCTACTTGGCCGGGATCCTTAATAAAGCACCGATGCCAGATTTTAGTAGTGTCGATAATATGAGTGGTATCTCCACGATGATCCTTCCACAATATGCTGTGAGCGTATACCACAATCCGGCCACGCATTTTGCTAATCTCAGTTTTGGTGACGAGATTTATCATATGGTAAGTAGAGGGAATATTAATGATAAGGATTTCAGTATCATTAGGTTAAATAAGCTGGTGACGAATGTGGTTCCCGCCGATATTGTCCCGGCTGATATGAATTCCGAGTCGTTTGCTGATGAAGACCGATTCCCTGTTTATTATCGATTAGGATCGGGAACGCAAAAAATTGCTGATATATGGGAAAGGGGGATCGATATTCAATCTGCCTACCGATATTTAACCGGCGGTACAATGGGACGGCCTTTTGTCGATTTCTCAGGACTATTGGTGATAACGTCCGGGGATGTTTTAAATCATAAGAATGGTCCTGTAAATAATCATCCAACCATGGGTGATAGTGGTTCCCCTTTATTCGCCTGGGACGCTTTTCTTAATAAATGGGTTGTTGCCGGGACACTAAGCTTGCTCCTTTTAGATAGGCCAGAGAAAAGTGCTTATACCGTTATACCGCATGATTTTGTTGATGAAACGGTTCGAAAGTACAGTAGTGATCCTATTCAAAATAGAAATGGCAACGTTCTTTTTTTATGGCGATACAGTAATGCGACAGGCGATGGGCATTTATTTGAGGGACGCAATGCTTTTGCAATGCAAGGGCAGAAACAGGGCGATGCGCATAATGGTAGAGATCTTCGTTTTATTGGCGCCGGGGGCGTCATTATGTTGCAGGATAATGTCAATCAGGGCGCGGGTAGCCTGACATTCAATAACAACTATGTCGTGGCACCCATACAGGCCCAGACTTGGGTGGGGGGCGGGGTGAATGTTGGCCCCGGTGTGACCGTGACCTGGAAGGTGAATGGTATACAGTCTGATAACTTGCATAAAATTGGTAAAGGCACATTGAAAGTGAACGGGACGGGGATTAATCCAGGCGGGTTAAAAGCCGGAGACGGAACCGTTTACCTGTCTCAGATACCGGATGACCAAGGCAGGGTGCAGGCCTTTAAGTCGGTGAATTTGGCCAGTGGCAGGCCGTTGGTCATGTTGCATGATAGTCGGCAGATCGATCCCGATGAGATTTCATGGGGGTTTCGTGGCGGCAGGCTGGACGTTAATGGCAACAACCTGACCTTTCACCGGCTCAATGCGCGAGATTATGGCGCTGCATTGGTCAATCGCGCCAAAAGACCTGCGGATATTACCCTGAGTTTTCAAAAAAAGCCTGGTGATGTTGTTGTTCAGCAGTGGTCAAATTCCCGGGTTGGGCAGGTTGGCGAATTGTATGGTTACCCTAATTCTAACGCCAGGACGATGGATTACTTCATCCTTAAAACGGTGCCCTACACGTGGTTTCCGGACAATCACCACAGCAGCCAGGAATGGGAATTCATCGGACACGATCGTGAGCAGGCTATTCGCACGTGGTATGAGCGACACAAAGCGTCGGTATATATTTTTCATGGCCAACTGAGGGGGAACCTCAATGTCAATAATCGTTTTGAGGCCGGAACCACAGGCGCGCTCATGTTGGACGGTTCTGTTGATATTGCTGGTAATTTCACGCAGAAAAATGGCCGCCTGGTTTTCCAGGGGCATCCGGTTATTCATGCTTACAATCTTCCCGAAACGGTAGAGAAAGTAAGACGTCTGGGGGATAACTCTTTACGGACCGAACCGGTCTCAATCTACCAAACAGATTGGCAAAAGCGAACATTCAAACTCAACACGCTGATACTCGATAAAGCCGCTTTAGACCTCGCCAGAAATGCTTCGTTGTACGCCAATATCAGCGCCAAAAATTCGGTGATTACCTTAGGAAGCCCGTCACTTTACATTGATGCCAGTGATGGTAAAGGCGTTATGAGTGACCCACGCCAGGGGGTCTCGATAGCCAGCCGCCAGGATGAGCTCAGCCGATATCAGGGGCAGGTTACGCTGATGGCGAGGTCAGAATTGCATATTCGGGAAGTCTTTACCGGGGTCGTTAGCGGGCATAACAGTAAGGTTAGTGTCGCTTCGCGTCATGCCATTTTTAATGGTTATAGTCAGTTCAACAACACGCCGTTGACACTAGAACCCAACGCACAACTGACGGCAAATGGGGGATGGACCACTAACTCAACCGTGACCGTCGGGCCTGCTGCAACACTCTCTTTCACCGGCGCACCCATGCGAGCAAAGCAGGTGGGCCCAATGATCTACACACTGAAAGACGCGGCAAAGTATGAACTGAAAGAGGGCAGCCTGGTCCGCGTTTTACCGTTTGTCTCTATACAGGGAGATATGCAATCTCAGGATCGTGCAGTGGTTCGCTTCAACGTTGATGACGACGCGCGCCTGGCGGATAACCTCTCTCCTGAACAGCGGCGGATGGCGGCAACGCTTGCCGGGTATGAAAACGCCTGGCAAGGCACTTTTACAGCGCCACGTGCGCAGATGAGCATGAAATTCACGCGTTGGGATATGCGCGGGGATTCCGAACTGGGCAATTTAAGCATTTCGCAATCGCTGGTGGGGATGTCCGGCGGCAAGTTCCGCATATTGAAGGTCATGGAGTTACGCGCGGATGATACCAGTTTTGTGCTGCGCACCAACCTTAAAGACAGTGACAAAATCGTGGTGCGCGACAGAGCGACCGGTCAGAACAACAAGCTGTTTCTCAATGTCGTTAAAAATCCGGGCTCTGAGCGAATAAATATCCCCCTGGTCATCGCGCCCAGGAGTGCCAACGCCGCGCTGTTCAATGTGAGCGGGCCTGTTACGGGTTTCAGCCAATTGCACCCATTGGTGCGTGTTGTGCGAGGCGTGGACAGAACACAGTGGATCCTTGAAGGGCTTAAATATGTTCCGAACCCTGAAGCGTTGGCTTCAGCCAGGCGGTTTATGGGAATGGGCTATAAGACGCTCATCACCGAAATAAACAATCTTAATAAAAGGACAGGTGAGTTACGGGACACTCGGGGGAAGAGCGGCATCTGGGCGCGTACTTATCGCGGCAACGGGGCGGGAAACGCCGGTTATGCCGATCGCTACACGACGACTGAGTCGGGTTTTGATACTCAACAGCGCCGTTCCAATGCTGACTTGTTCACCGGCGTGCTGATGAGCCACACTCAGCGCCAGGCCAGCGGGGAGCATTTGCAGGGCAATACTCGCGCATTCGGCGGTGGGATTTACGCCTCTTTGTTAGCGGATTCCGGTGCGTATATCGACGTGATCGGTAAGTACGTTCACTCTTTCAATCATTATCAAGTGGGCTTAAGCGGCCTGGGGGCGCGGGATTACCTCACGCGCACCTGGATTGGCGGCGTGCAAAGTGGTTATCGCTATCGTCTGGCAGAGGATCTTTACGTCGAGCCGCAGGCCGACGTTGTCTACAGCGCGCTCTCCGCGACCCGTTTCAAATGGAATGATAATGGCGTGAATGTATCGATGCGCCATCAAAACGCGACGCCATTGATTGGTCGCACAGGTGTGGCGGTAGGGAAAACATTTAGTGGTAAAAGCTGGACGATAAATACGCGCGCCGGCCTTGGGCATCAGTTTGATTTGATAGCCAATGGCGAAACGGTATTGCGCGATGCGTCAGGGGAAAAACGCCTGACCAGCAAGCGAGATAAAAGGATGTTGTACCACGCCACTGTGGATGGGCGGATCAGTAAAAATCTGCGTTTCGGGCTTGCAATGGAGCGCTCTGCGTTCGGCAACTACAATGTAAACCATGCCATCAATGCGAACGTTAGCTATCGGTTTTAAGGCTGTTTGACATAAAAAAAAGCCCCTGCCAAACAGGCAGGGGCAAGTCGTCGGACAGACGACGAGGGTTTATTTGTAAAGTTCCGCCGTGACGTGGGTCTGATCGCCCGTACGTGCTTCAACAATGCGGTAGCTGCTTGCGCCCGCTTTATCGGCTTTCGCGGAGAGTTCCTGGCGAATATCCATCGGTACACCGGCAACCTGTGAAACAGAGATGCTGCCCATTGGTTGCAAGTTGCTGGCTTGATCGTTGTTAACCAGCGTGGCGGCGCCTGCGCCGAAAGAGATCAGGGATGCAAGGCCAAGGGATGCGATGATGATATTACGTTTCATAGTCTTTTCTCCTTAAGAGAGACTCAACGGCGAGAAGGGTTGAACAGCTATTTTTATGCCTGGTGCCGTTGAGCGATCGATTTATAGGGTTTGGTAAAACTTATTTGTACAGTTCTGCAGTTGCATGCCAGCTGTCGCCGCTACGTGCTTCGATAACGCGATACGCGGAAGCACCTTGTTCTTCGGCTTTTTTGCTCAGTTGTTCATGCATATCCATTGGAGAGGACGCCGCCGCGCCAACGGAGATGGTACCCATTGACTGGCGCGATTGCGCCTGGTCTGCGCTGATGGAATCCGCCGCGAACGCGCCGAATGACAGTGCTGAAAGGATACCCATTGTTACTACTGTTGATTTGATATTCATGATTTCTACCTCGTCGTATTCTTGTCTTTTCAATTCTTACGGGGTCTTGTTTCGTGACCCTCATCACAAAATCAAGTATACACTAATCACGCGAATAATTAATAACAGGCTAATTATAACTATGGATTATAGGAATAATCTTTGCGTGTTCTTATCGCGGAAAAGCATAAGAATTTACCTTAGGGTGCAGAATTAACTAACGATAGTTAAGAAAATCATAAAGATATAGGTCTTTGATTTTTCGTGCGGTGGTATCGGCTGGCGGGGTGATATGAAACGGGAAATCGCACTAACTGTTAAATAAAATGAGGTGGAAAGTCGTACTTGAGAGGGAAATTACCGAACATTCCCCCTCAGCAAATGCCGAGGGGAATGCGCAATTACAGCTCTTGCTCGAACAGAACAAGGATCGCTTCGTAGAGATCTTTTACCGTGAAGCCTCTGGCTGGCGTAGTGAAAATCGTATCGTCACCGGCAATGGTACCGAGGATGCCTTCCGCTTTACCCAGGGAATCAAGCAGGCGGGCAATCAACTGCGCGGCGCCAGGGCTGGTATGAATAACCACGACGGCATCGTTGTAGTCGATATCCAGTACGAGGTTCTTCAGCGGGCTGGAGGTGGTTGGCACGCCCAGTTCAATCGGCAGGCAGTAAACCATCTCCATTTTCGCGTTACGCGTGCGTACTGCGCCAAATTTGGTCAGCATGCGTGAGACTTTGGACTGGTTGATATTGTCGAAGCCTTCATCTTGCAAGGCCTGTACAATTTCACCCTGAGAACTGAATTTCTCTTCTTTCAGTAGCGCTTTGAACGCTTTGATTAATTCTTCTTGTTTAGCCGAGCTTCGCATAAGTCACCCGTGATTTGGCTGTGAAAACACATGATTATGCATATATGTGAATTTTTATGCAAATAATCCGGAGCAGGAAATTCTGAAAAGTTGCTATGAAAAGCGCGGAGTTTAGCAAATCCTGTCGTGAAGCACAGCCACATGTGTCTTACGTCGCAAATAACATTAAAAAGTAAATTAAATGTTATAAAGTTGATGTTATTTTGGTGAATCCTGCAGCTATATTATAAACTCTCTGTGTTAGTTGCTTAGTTTGCCGATCTGACGGTCGTATCATCCTCATATAAAATCTTAACAGTGGGTTGTGCCGCACTATTTTGGCGCGCTTATTGTCATAATTACCAGGGTGAATTAAGGTCGCCGCAACGGAGTAACAAGATATTTAGCTAACCATAATAAGGAGTTTAGGATGAAAGTCGCAGTCCTCGGCGCGGCCGGCGGTATCGGCCAGGCGCTTGCCCTACTACTGAAAACGCAACTGCCTTCTGGTTCAGAACTCTCTCTCTATGACATTGCACCTGTCACGCCTGGGGTTGCCGTTGACCTCAGCCATATTCCTACCGATGTGAACATTAAAGGCTTCGCCGGCGAAGATGCGACTCCCGCGCTGGAAGGGGCCGATGTCGTGCTGATCTCCGCAGGTGTGGCGCGTAAACCGGGTATGGATCGCTCCGACCTGTTCAACGTCAACGCCGGTATTGTGAAAAACCTGGTGGCGCAAGTTGCGAAAACGGCACCGAAAGCGTGTATCGGTGTGATCACCAACCCAGTTAACACCACGGTCGCCATCGCGGCTGAAGTGTTGAAAAAAGCGGGTGTTTACGACAAGAACAAACTGTTTGGCGTAACGACGCTGGACATTATTCGCTCCAATACGTTTGTTGCTGAGCTGAAAGGCAAAAAGCCAGCCGATATTGAAGTGCCGGTGATTGGCGGGCACTCCGGCGTTACCATCCTGCCGCTGCTGTCGCAGGTGCCGGGTGTAACCTTTACCGAGCAAGAAGTTGCCGACCTGACGAAACGCATTCAAAACGCGGGCACCGAAGTGGTGGAAGCGAAAGCGGGTGGCGGGTCAGCGACGTTGTCGATGGGCCAGGCCGCTGCGCGCTTTGGTTTGTCGCTGGTACGTGCGCTGCAAGGCGAGAAAGGCGTGGTTGAATGCGCCTATGTTGAAGGTGACGGCGAGTTTGCCCGTTTCTTCTCGCAGCCGCTGTTGCTGGGGCCTAACGGTATTGAAGAGCGTCACGCGATTGGCAAGCTCAGCGCATTTGAGCAGCAATCGCTGGAAGGCATGCTGGACACGCTGAAAAAAGATATCCAGCTTGGCGTGGATTTCGTAAACCGCTAAGCACGGATCGAGAGAAAGCAAAACCGGAGCCTTGGCTCCGGTTTTTTTATGGCGGTTAGTTGGTCGCCGGGTATTCCTGAATGGTGACCTGCAAGGTGAGTTTCTTGTCATCGCGCATGACCTCGACCGGAATTTCTGAACCTGGGCGAATCTCTGCCACCTGGTCCATCGTTTCGAGCGCGGAAACGGCGGGCTTACCGTTTACTGAGGTGATCACATCATTCACATGAATGCCTGCGCGCGCAGCCGGGCCGTCCGGTGACACTTCGTTAACCACAATTCCCTGAATCGGATCGATACCGCCACCGCCCTGCGCGTGCAGTGGCGCAATTTCCCGACCGCCAATGCCAATGTAACCACGGATCACGCGGCCATCGCGGATAAGCTTATCCATAATCTTGGTGGCAAGCTGGAAAGGAATGGCAAAACCAATGCCTTCCGGCGTTTCCCCATCGTTGCTCTTATCAAAGGAAAGGGTGTTGATGCCCATTAATTCGCCCAGCGAGTTCACCAGCGCACCGCCGGAGTTACCGTGGTTGATGGACGCATCGGTCTGTAAAAAGTTTTGTCGACCGCTGGGGTTCAAACCAATACGCCCGGTGGCGCTGATGATCCCTTGCGTGATGGTTTGCCCGAGGTTGTAAGGGTTACCGATGGCCAGCACCACATCGCCAATGTGCGGCGTGCGTTTCGCGTTGATCGGAATCACCGGTAAGCCGCCTGTGGCGTTAACTTTAAGCACGGCCAAATCCGTCAGCGTATCTGACCCGACCAGCAACGCTTCAAACACCCGGCCATCTTGCAGCGCGACAATAATCTGGTCCGCATCGTTGATCACGTGCTTGTTGGTAATAATGTACCCGCGCTGGTCCATAATGACGCCGGAACCCAGTGTACGAATTTCAAGGCGATCATGGGTGGAGCTGTTCAGGCTACGGTTATAAACGTTCACCACTGCTGGCGCAGCGCGGCGCACCGCCTGGTTATAGCTGGTGGGCGTTTCATCGGCGCTGTCGAACTGATGCGTCGTAAGTGGGTTATTTTGGCGTAACGAAGGCATGGCGGCGATTATCAGGCCACCGACCACAACACCGATTGCAACCGAGCGTAAAAGCTTCACATACATGATGGGATAGTCGTTAAAAGAAGGTCGGCTGAAGCATAACATGAGTTATCCGGACATCACACGCAGCGGTGATGCCCGGAAGTGGAAATGCTTAACGCAGCAGGAGATAGATGCTGTCGTTACCTCGAACAATATGCAGCGCCATGACGGATGGTTTCGCTTCCAGCACTTTGCGCATTTCGGCAATCGACTGCACACGCTCGCGGTTGACGCCGATGATCACATCATCTTTGTGCAAACCCGCCTGCGCCGCCGCGCTGCCTTTTTCGACGTCGCCAACCGTGATGCCTTTGGTGCCATCTTTCAACTGACCATCGCTCAGCTCTGCGCCTTGCAACGACGGTGAAATCAGTTCAGCGCTGGCAGAAGACGAGGTGCTTTTATCCAGTGTCACTTCCACGTCGAGCGGTTTGCCGTCACGCAGCAGGCCCAGCTTCACTTTGGCTCCCGGTTCGGTGGTGGCAATCCGCGAACGCAATTCCGCAAAGCTGTTCAGCGATTTACCGTTCAGGCTGACGATCACGTCACCGGGTTTGATCCCGGCTTTTGCCGAGCCTGAATTCGGCAGAACTTCACTGACGAAAGCACCGCGTTGCACATTGAGGTTAAAGGCTTTTGCGATATCGGCACTCATTTCCGTGCCCTTAATGCCCAGCAGGCCGCGCTTAATCTCGCCGAACTGAATCAACTGCCTGGAGAGCGTTTGCGCCATATTGCTTGGGATGGCAAAACCAATCCCGACGCTGCCGCCGCCCGGTGCGAGGATCGCGGTGTTAATGCCGATAAGCTCGCCGTTAAGATTGAGCAGTGCGCCGCCGGAGTTACCGCGGTTGATTGAGGCGTCGGTCTGGATAAAGTTTTCCAGCCCTTCCAGATTCAGACCACTGCGCCCGAGCGCGGAAACAATCCCCGAAGTGGCGGTTTGCCCGAGGCCGAAGGGGTTGCCCACCGCGACGACAAAATCGCCAACGCGCAGTTTATCGGAGTCGGCAACGGCGATTTGTGTCAGGTTAGACGCGTTTTGCAGTTGCAGCAGCGCGATGTCGCTTTGATCATCGCCGCCGATCAGTTTGGCGTCGAATTCTCGTCCGTCGTTCAACTGCACGCTGATTTTTTGTGCCTGATTAATGACATGATTGTTGGTCAGCACATAGCCTTTGGCGGCATCAATAATCACCCCGGAGCCCAGGCCTTCAAAAGGCTGCGCTTGTTGCTGCTGGTCAGGCAACTCTTCGCCAAAGTACTTCTTCAACTCTTCCGGGACTTTCGGACCTTGCACTGCCGTCCCTTCAACTTGCACGCTCACCACCGCGGGCAGAACCTTTTCCAGAACCGGCGCAAGACTGGGTAACGCCCCCTGGCCAGGTATCTGCGACGGCATGGCCGCCATCGCCTGGAATGGTGCCGAGAGAGTTAACCCGACACTTAACGCGAATGCACTCAACAGCTGGGTTTGTTTCTTCATCGATGCTGGCTCTCGTAACCTGAAGTAAAAGGAATGACGCCCAAAAAACAATTTGATGTTATTGAAATTTCAACCGGCTAACAATGCGGTGAATGACTAAATAATAGCTGCGATGAACAAGAAGGGACGGACGCGAGAGGCGCGCCCGTAAAATGAGGAAGGTTTAACGCCTTATTTACGATCTGCGCGACCGCGCAGCAGACCGGATGCGCCATCCGAATAATCGCGCGGGATCTGCACCGGCGCCTGATCATTACTGGCTTCGGATTCTGCCAGACGGTTACGGAACGGGTTCTCTTCCGCAGACATTTCCGGCAGCAGGCTGGTTGAGCTTTTTGCCATATGTTGATAAAGCTGACGGTAATCGTCCGCCATGTTATCGAGAAGCTCTGCGCTGCGGGCAAAGTGGCTTACCAGCTCTTCGCGGTACTCTTCCAGTTCTGCTTTGTTTTTTTCCAGTTCGTACTGCAAGGCCTGCTGTTGGCGCAATTTGCGGTTTCCAAAACGCATACCCACGGCACCAATAATAATGCCGACAACCAACCCAATTAGCGCATATTCCCAGGTCATGAACTTCTCCCGTTGTTTTCTGTTTCCGTAGGGTGTGGGCGGCAAGCTCCTGCCTGCGCCTGTTAATGCCACTATAACCGCTAATTGTGCAGAAGTGGAATCCTGACGCAGCATCGCGTAGTGTAGAACGGCCTTTTTTTCGTTAACCCTGTGGGGGCGGAATGATTTTCAAGGAACAACAATAACATCATGCAAAGCCTTTCCCCGACATCGCGATATCGCAATGCCCTGAACGAGGGTAGCCATCAGCCGGATGATGTGCAAAAAGAAGCCGTCAACCGACTGGATTCGATTTACCAACAACTTATTGCCGAACGTGAAACCGCCGCGCCGCAGAGCGGTGGTTTGATGGCGAAGTTCAGCAAGTTACTGGGTAAACGCGAAACGCAGGAGCGTGCGCCCGTACGCGGCCTTTATATGTGGGGCGGCGTGGGACGTGGTAAAACCTGGCTGATGGACATGTTCTATCAAAGCCTGCCCGGCGAGCGTAAACAGCGCCTGCACTTTCACCGCTTTATGCTGCGCGTGCATGAAGAATTGACCACGCTGCAAGGGCAAAGCGACCCGCTGGAGATCGTGGCCGACCGTTTTAAAGCCGAAACCGATGTACTGTGTTTTGATGAATTTTTCGTTTCGGATATTACCGATGCGATGTTGCTCGGCGGTCTAATGAAAGCGCTGTTCGCGCGCGGTATCACGCTGGTTGCGACGTCGAACATTCCGCCGGATGAGCTTTATCGTAACGGGCTGCAACGCGCGCGTTTTCTGCCCGCTATCGACGCGATTAAGCAGTTTTGCGACATCATGAATGTCGACGCGGGGATTGATTACCGTTTGCGCACGTTGACGCAGGCGCATTTGTGGTTAACGCCACTTAATGCTGATACCGCCCAGCAGATGGATAAACTGTGGCTGGCACTGGCCGGTACCGCGCGGCAAAACGCGCCGGAACTGGAAATCAACCACCGTGCGCTACCGACATTGGGTGTTGAAAACCAAACGCTGGCGGTGTCGTTTGCCACATTATGTGTTGATGCACGCAGCCAGCATGATTACATCGCGCTTTCACGGCTGTTCCATACCGTAATGCTGTTTGATGTCCCGGTGCTGACGCCGCTAATGGAGAGCGAAGCCCGGCGGTTTATCGCGCTGGTGGATGAGTTTTACGAGCGCCACGTGAAGCTGGTGATCAGCGCGGCGGCAGCGTTGCATGAGATCTATCAAGGTGAACGGTTGAAGTTTGAGTTTCAGCGCTGCTTGTCTCGTTTACAGGAGATGCAAAGCGAGGAGTACCTGAAGTGCGTGCACATGCCGTGATGCAGTTAACAGGCCGCACAATTCCTTATTCAAATCACTAAAAGGGGTCGATCTTTGACCCCAACTTCTCTATAATCCTGCGACCCCACGTTACGGGAAAGTTTTTTTCCCAAAACTTTCTATGCGCCGGCATTGGCTATTCGAAGGGGTAGGTTTGCCGGACTTTGTCGTGTGAACCTCAACTGACTAAACGTTTGGGTGTTCACCAACGTGAAACTAATTATTTGGGTAAGCTTTTAATGAAAACTTTTACAGCTAAACCAGAAACCGTAAAACGCGACTGGTATGTTGTTGACGCGACCGGTAAAACTCTGGGCCGTCTGGCTTCCGAACTGGCTCGTCGCCTGCGCGGTAAGCACAAAGCGGAATACACTCCGCACGTTGATACCGGTGATTACATCATCGTTCTGAATGCAGAAAAAGTTGCTGTAACCGGCAACAAGCGTGAAGACAAAGTGTATTACCACCACACCGGCCACATCGGTGGTATCAAACAAGCGACCTTTGAAGAGATGATTGCCCGCCGTCCTGAGCGTGTGATTGAAATCGCGGTTAAAGGCATGCTGCCAAAAGGCCCGCTGGGTCGTGCTATGTACCGTAAACTGAAAGTT
Organism: Kosakonia sp. BYX6; assembly: GCF_038449125.1. Taxonomy (NCBI): domain Bacteria; kingdom Pseudomonadati; phylum Pseudomonadota; class Gammaproteobacteria; order Enterobacterales; family Enterobacteriaceae; genus Kosakonia; species Kosakonia calanthes. The sequence goes on from NZ_CP151800.1 coordinate 567,521, forward strand.
TACGCGGGTAACGAGCACAACCACGCGGCACAGCAACCGCAAGTTCTTGACATCTAACCGGGATTATAGGCAATGGCTGAAAATCAATACTACGGCACTGGTCGCCGCAAAAGTTCCGCCGCTCGTGTGTTTATCAAACCGGGCAACGGTAAAATCGTAATCAATCAGCGTTCGCTGGAACAGTACTTCGGTCGTGAAACTGCCCGCATGGTAGTTCGTCAGCCGCTGGAACTGGTCGACATGGTTGAGAAATTGGACCTGTACATCACTGTTAAAGGTGGTGGTATCTCCGGTCAGGCTGGTGCGATCCGTCACGGTATCACCCGCGCTCTGATGGAGTACGATGAGTCTCTGCGTTCCGAACTGCGTAAAGCTGGCTTCGTCACTCGTGACGCGCGTCAGGTTGAACGTAAAAAAGTCGGTCTGCGCAAAGCACGTCGTCGTCCGCAGTTCTCCAAACGTTAATTGTTTTCTGCTTCGGCAGAGCGATTGGCGAAAAACCCGGTGCAAGCCGGGTTTTTTTATGGATAAAAATCGTGTTATCCACAGCAATCAATCGATTATCTCTTCTTTTTCAGCATTTCCGGAATCCCCTCACCACAAAGCCTGCAAAATCTGGTAAACTATCATCCAATTTTCTGCCCAAATGGCTGGGATTGCTCATTTTTTGTTTGCTTTTTAAACGAGAATGACAGTACGCGCGGGTAGGTAACTAAACATCTGACCGGTCGAGTTTGTCCGGTAGCAGTAAAATCTGAATACACCTGGAGGTTTTCATGGCTGTCGCTGCCAACAAACGTTCGGTAATGACGCTGTTTTCTGGTCCTGTGGACATCTATAGCCATCAGGTCCGAATCGTGCTGGCCGAAAAAGGTGTCAGCTTCGAAATTGAGCACGTGGAAAAGGATAATCCTCCTCAGGATCTGATTGACCTCAACCCGAATCAAAGCGTACCGACACTTGTAGATCGTGAACTCACCCTGTGGGAATCGCGCATCATTATGGAATATCTGGATGAGCGTTTCCCGCATCCGCCGTTAATGCCGGTTTACCCGGTGGCGCGCGGCGAGAGCCGTCTGTACATGCACCGCATTGAGAAAGACTGGTATTCGCTGATGAATATCATCCAGAACAACAGCGGCGCGCAGGCTGACGCAGCGCGTAAGCAACTGCGTGAAGAACTGTTGGCGATTGGCCCATTGTTCACCCAGAAGCCATACTTCCTGAATGACGAGTTCAGCCTGGTTGATTGCTACCTTGCACCGCTGCTGTGGCGTCTGCCGGTATTGGGCATCGAACTGAGTGGCGCAGGTGCCAAAGAGCTGAAAGGGTATATGACGCGCGTCTTCGAACGCGATTCTTTCCTTGCCTCTCTGACAGAAGCCGAGCGCGAAATGCGCCTTGGCCGGGGTTAATTGAATGGATTTGTCGCAACTGTCTCCACGCCGCCCGTACTTGTTACGGGCATTTTACGAATGGCTGCTGGATAACCAGCTCACGCCGCATCTGGTTGTTGATGTGACGTTGCCGGGCGTACGCGTGCCGATGGAATATGCGCGTGACGGGCAAATCGTGTTGAACATCGCACCGCGTGCGGTTGGCAATCTGGAACTGGCCAATGACGAAGTGCGTTTTAACGCGCGTTTCGGCGGTGTGCCGCGCCAGGTCGCTGTACCGATGGCCGCTGTCCTGGCGGTTTATGCCCGTGAAAACGGTGCAGGTACCATGTTCGAACCGGAAGCCGCGTACGATGAAGAGGTCGTCAGTCAGAACGATGATGGCGATACTTCCGTGCAGGAAAGCGAGACGGTAATGTCGGTTATCGACGGTGATAAACCCGACCACGCAGAGGATCAAGATAACGATCCTGATGACGATCCGCCGCCGCGCGGTGGGCGTCCGTCGCTGCGAGTAGTGAAGTAATAGGATTAAGCAGGGCCAGTAGGCCCTGCTTTGTCATTTGAACACCCCGGCGACACTCTGCCGGATGACTTTACTTGCAACCAGCCAACCCAACATTTATGAGCGCATTTGATCCTCACGCTGAGCAACAACCGGAAACCATAGGTCGCGCACTGCGTCGCCGTCCTCTGGCGCGTAAAAAGCTGTCGGATATGGTGGAAGAAGAGTTGGAACAGATGATCCGCCGCCGCGAGTTCGCCGAAGGTGAACAGCTGCCGTCGGAGCGCGAATTGATGTCCTTTTTCAATGTGGGACGCCCCTCGGTGCGTGAAGCGCTGGCGGCGCTGAAACGCAAAGGGCTGGTACAAATCAATAACGGTGAGCGCGCCCGCGTTTCCCGTCCCTCCGCCGATACCATCATCAACGGGCTTTCCGGCATGGCGAAAGACTTTCTTTCCCGTCCCGGCGGCATCGCCCATTTTGAGCAGCTGCGCCTGTTTTTTGAATCCAGCCTCGTACGTCATGCAGCGGAGCACGCCACCGACGCGCAAGTTGAACGGCTGGCAACCGCGCTTGAGTTGAACAGCCAGTCGCTGGATGACAACGCGTCGTTTATCCGCTCTGATGTCGAGTTCCACCGTGTGTTGGCGGAAATTCCCGGCAACCCTATCTTTTTGACCATCCATGTCGCATTGCTCGACTGGCTGATTGCGGCTCGCCCGACGGTGCCGGAGCAGGAACTGCACGAGCATAACAATGTGAGCTATCAGCAACATATCGCCATTGTCGACGCCATTCGCCGTCGCGATCCAGATGCCGCCGAACGTGCGTTGAATACGCATCTCAACAGCGTTTTCGCTACCTGGCACGCTTTCGAGCAAAGCAAGAAAAAGCGCAAGTAACCTTCGCGATCCGCCCGATCGTTTAGTGAAGCCGATCCCATTCTGATCTTTCTCTTACCCATTCACATCGTCCCATTGTGGTATAACAGGTATAAAGGTATATAGTTAATTCAGTGCTCAAAACAGGAGATCGGTATGTCGACGAATTTACGCGGGGTGATGGCGGCGCTACTGACGCCCTTTGATGCCAAACAGAATCTGGATGTTGAAAGCCTGCGCCAACTGGTGCGCTTTAACATCAACCAGGGGCTCGATGGGCTGTATGTGGGCGGCTCAACTGGCGAAGCCTTTGTGCAAAGCCGCGCGGAGCGTGAACAGGTGCTGGAAATTGTGGCAGAAGAAGCGCGTGGCAAAATCACGTTAATCGCCCATGTTGGCGCTGTCAGCACCATGGAAAGTCAGCAATTGGCGCAGGCTGCCAGCCGTTATGGTTACGACGCTATTTCCGCCGTAACGCCATTTTATTACCCCTTTAGTTTTGATGAGCACTGCGCGCATTACCGCGCCGTTACCGATGCCGCCGATGGTCTGCCGATGGTGGTGTACAACATTCCGGCGCTGAGTGGCGTGAAGCTGACGCTTGAGCAGGTCGACACACTGGTGACATTACCGGGCGTCGGCGCGCTTAAACAAACCTCCGGCGATCTCTATCAAATGGAGCAAATCCGCCGCGCGCATCCGGATCTGGTGCTGTACAACGGCTATGACGAGATCTTCGCCGCCGGGTTACTGGCAGGTGCAAACGGCGGTATCGGTAGCACTTACAACATCATGGGTTGGCGTTATCTCGGCATCGCCAAAGCCTTGCAGGAAGGGGATGTGAAAACGGCGCAGGCGCTACAAAGCGAATGTAATCGCGTCATCGACTTACTGGTGAACGTGGGCGTTTTCCGCGGATTGAAAACCGTTTTGCATTATATGGACGTGCTTTCCGTGCCGCTGTGCCGTAAACCCTTCGCGCCCGTGGACGAGCAATATCTCCCGGCGCTGAAAGCACTGGCGGAAAAATTACAGCAAGAAAAAGAACAACGCTGCCCATAAAACAGGCGCCGGTTTTTCGGCCTTGCCTGACTGTACCCGACAAAAAGCGAATGGGCGCCGCCCGTCGCGGGAGACTCTTATGAGTACAACGCTGCAAAACGTCCCGTGGTACCGCCATCTTAATCGTGCGCAGTGGCGCGCTTTCTTCGCCGCCTGGTTGGGGTATCTGCTTGATGGCTTTGATTTTGTTTTGATCGCGCTGGTATTAACGGAAATCCAGAGCGAGTTTGGTTTAACCACCGTGCAGGCCGCCACTCTGATTTCCGCCGCGTTTATCTCGCGCTGGTTCGGTGGCCTGATGCTCGGCGCCATGGGCGATCGCTACGGCCGCCGCCTTTCCATGGTCACCAGTATTGTGCTGTTCTCGATGGGAACGCTGGCGTGCGGTTTCGCGCCGGGCTATACCACCATGTTTATCGCCCGTCTGGTGATCGGCATGGGGATGGCCGGGGAATATGGCTCCAGCGCAACCTATGTCATTGAAAGCTGGCCAAAACAGCTACGCAACAAAGCGAGCGGCTTTTTAATTTCCGGCTTCTCCGTTGGCGCAGTGGCGGCGGCTCAGGTTTACAGCCTTGTTGTGCCAACCTGGGGCTGGCGAGCGCTGTTTTTTATCGGCATCTTGCCGATTGTCTTCGCGCTGTGGTTGCGCAAAAACATCCCGGAAGCGGAAGACTGGCAACAAAGGCAGGCCGATAAAGCACCGGTGCGCACGATGGTCGATATTCTTTATCGCGGGCCGTATCGCATTCTGAACATTCTGCTGACTGCTGCTGCCGCGGTTGCGCTGTGGTTCTGCTTTGCCGGGCAACTGAATAACGCGGGCATCGTGACGCTGCTCGGCCTGCTGTGCGCCGGGATCTTTATCAGTTTTATGGTGCAAAGCAGCGGCAAACGTTGGCCGACCGGCGTGATGCTGATGGTGGTGGTGCTGTTTGCCTTCCTCTATTCGTGGCCGATTCAAGCATTATTGCCAACCTGGTTGAAGACCGAGCTGGCATACGATCCGGCGACGGTGGCGAAAGTGCTGTTCTTTAGCGGTTTCGGGGCGGCGGTGGGTTGCTGCGTCGGCGGTTTTCTCGGCGATTGGGTTGGCACCCGCAAAGCCTATGTCTACAGCCTGCTCGCGTCGCAACTGTTGATCATTCCGGTGTTTGCCATTGGTGGATCCAGCGTTTGGGTGCTGGGGATCCTGCTCTTTTTTCAGCAAATGATGGGGCAGGGGATCTCCGGTTTACTCCCAAAATTGATCGGCGGTTACTTCGATACCGATCAGCGTGCGGCGGGACTGGGTTTTACCTATAACGTCGGCGCGCTCGGCGGAGCGTTAGCGCCGATCCTCGGTGCGCTGATTGCGCAGCGTCTGGATCTGGGCAGCGCGCTGGGATCGCTCTCTTTCGGCCTGACCTTTGTCGTTATCTTGCTGATCGGCCTGGATATGCCGTCGCGGGTGCAACGCTGGCTGCGCCCGGAAGCCTTGCGAACGCATGACACGGTTGATGGCAAGCCCTTTAGCGGCGCGGTGGGCGCGGTTTCCGGTAAAAGCGGTTTGCTGAAAACCCGGCAATGAACCAATAAAAAAGGAGGCCGAAGCCTCCTTTTTGGTCGCTACAGGGATATTACGCTTCGAGGTAATTCATGATGCCATCCGCCGCTTTGCGGCCTTCGGCAATTGCGGTAACCACCAAATCGGAGCCACGGACGATATCGCCACCGGCAAAGATTTTTGGATTGCTGGTCTGGAACGCGTTTTCGCTGCCTTCCGGGGCGATAACGCGGCCCTGCGAATCCAGCTCAACGCTGTGCTTCGCCAGCCACTCCATGCTGTGCGGACGGAAACCAAACGCCATCACCACCGCATCAGCCGGAACCACATGTTCAGAACCGGCGACGATTTCCGCGCGACGGCGGCCTTTATCATCCGGCGCACCCATTTCGGTGCGCGCCATCTTCACGCCGCACACTTTACCGTTGGCATTCACTTCTACGCCCAGCGGCTGCACATTGAACTGAAACTCCACACCCTCTTCACGCGCGTTTTTCACTTCGCGTCTGGAGCCTGGCATGTTCTCTTCATCACGACGATAAGCACAGACAACGTGCGTCGCGCCCTGGCGTACTGAAGTCCGCACGCAGTCCATCGCGGTATCGCCACCGCCAAGCACCACCACGCGTTTACCTTCCATGCTGATATAAGGTTCGGACGGCGTTTCGCCGTAACCCATAATCTGCTTGGTATTGGCGATGAGGAACGGCAGCGCGTCGAACACGCCCTGCGCATCTTCATTCTCCAGGCCGCCACGCATCGACTGATAGGTCCCGACGCCGAGGAACACGGCATCGTAATCTTTCAGCAGATCCTCAACCTGAATATCACGGCCCACTTCGGTATTGAGTTTGAATTCAATACCCATGTCGGTGAAGATTTCACGGCGGCGGGTCATCACCTCTTTCTCCAGCTTGAAGGCCGGAATACCAAAGGTCAGCAGGCCGCCAATCTCCGGGTGACGATCGAAAACGACCGCTTTCACGCCGTTACGGGTCAGCACGTCGGCACACGCCAGGCCAGCCGGCCCAGCACCGATGATCGCCACGCGTTTGTCGGTCTGCACCACGCCCGTCAAATCCGGGCGCCAGCCCATCTCAAACGCTTTATCGTTGATATAGCGCTCAATATTACCGATGGTCACCGCGCCGAACTCGTCGTTTAAGGTACAGGAACCTTCACACAGACGGTCTTGCGGGCAGACGCGCCCGCACACTTCCGGCAGGGTGTTGGTTTGATGCGACAGCTCCGCCGCTTCAAAAATACGCCCTTCGTTGGCCAGCTTCAGCCAGTTCGGAATGTAGTTATGTACCGGACATTTCCACTCGCAGTAAGGGTTGCCGCAAGAGATGCAACGGTCGGCCTGCGCTTTGGCCTGCCCTTCAGAGAAGGGCTCATAGATTTCAACAAATTCAATTTTACGCAACTTCAGCGGTTTCTTGGCCGGATCAACGCGCTGTAAGTCGATAAACTGGTAAACATTTTGACTCATCTGAATTCCTTACTGCGCCTGCACACGCAACTCTGCGGCGCTACGACTACGGTGACCCAACAGCGCTTTCACATCGCTGGACTTCGGCTTAACCAGAGCGAACTTCGAGGAGAACGCCGGCCAGTTCGCCAGCATCTCTTCGCCGCGATGAGAACCGGTATGCTGCACATGCTCGGTGATCAAACCACGCAGATGCTCTTCATGGATGGCGAGGTCATCGACGCTCAGCACTTCCACCAGCTCCGGGTTCACGCGTTTACGGAACTCGCCGTCTTCATCCAGCACGTAAGCAAAGCCACCGGTCATCCCCGCGCCAAAGTTGACGCCGGTTTTACCCAGCACGCAGACAATGCCGCCGGTCATGTATTCACAGCCGTTATCGCCGATGCCTTCCACCACGGTGATGGCTCCGGAGTTACGCACGGCGAAACGTTCGCCAGCGCGGCCTGCGGCATACAGACGACCGCCGGTTGCGCCATACAGACAGGTGTTACCGATAATGCTCGCTTCGTGGCTGCGGAAAGCCGAACCGACCGGCGGGCGAACGGCCAACAGACCGCCAGCCATGCCTTTACCGACATAGTCGTTGGCATCGCCGGTCAGATACAGCTCGACACCGCCGGCGTTCCACACGCCGAAGCTCTGGCCTGCGGTGCCGCTGAAGTGGGCTTTAATCGGATCCGCTGCCAGACCCTGGTCGCCGTTAGATTGGGCGATATAGCCAGACAGCAGCGCCCCCACGGAACGGTCAGTGTTGCGGATATCGAACCAAAACGTTTTACTCTGTTTCGCATCAACAAACGGTTTCGCCTGTTGCAGCAACTGCGCGTTCAGCACGCCGTTATCAAACGGAGGGTTGTTTTCTGTGCAGTACAGTGCCTTACCGGCATGCGGTTCCGCGGTTTCCAGCAGTTTTGCCAGATCCAGTTTTTGCTGCTTGGCGGTGAAGCCTTCCAGCTCGGTGAGCAGGTCGGTGCGGCCAATCAGATCCACCAGGCGTTTCACGCCCAGCTGTGCCATCAGCTCGCGGGTTTCACGGGCGATAAATTCAAAGTAGTTGGTCACTTTGAACGGCAGGCCGTGATAGTGGTTCTTACGCAGTTTTTCATCTTGCGTTGCCACGCCGGTCGCGCAGTTATTCAGGTGACAAATTCGCAGGTATTTACAACCCAGCGCCACCATCGGGCCGGTGCCGAAGCCAAAGCTTTCCGCACCCAGAATCGCGGCTTTGATGATGTCCTGGCCGGTTTTCAGGCCGCCATCCACCTGCAAACGGATTTTGTGACGCAAGCCGTTCGCGACCAGCGCCTGCTGGGTTTCCACCAGGCCCAGTTCCCACGGGCAACCGGCATATTTCACCGAGGAGAGCGGGCTGGCGCCAGTACCGCCGTCGTAACCGGCGATGGTGATCAAGTCGGCATAGGCTTTCGCCACACCGGTCGCAATAGTGCCGACGCCGGGTTCGGAAACCAATTTCACGGAGATCATCGCTTTCGGGTTGACCTGTTTCAGGTCGAAAATCAGCTGCGCCAGATCCTCAATAGAGTAAATATCGTGGTGCGGCGGCGGGGAAATCAGCGTGACACCCGGCACGGAATAACGCAGTTTGGCGATGTACGGCGTGACTTTATCACCCGGTAACTGACCGCCTTCACCCGGCTTCGCGCCCTGCGCGACTTTAATCTGGATAACATCCGCATTCACCAGGTACGCCGGAGTGACGCCGAAGCGACCGGAAGCAACCTGTTTAATGCGCGAGACTTTGTTAGTGCCATAACGTGCCGGATCTTCGCCGCCTTCGCCGGAGTTAGAGAAACCGCCGAGGCTGTTCATCGCTTCTGCCAGCGCTTCGTGCGCTTCCGGGCTAAGTGCGCCGATGGACATGGCTGCGGTATCGAAGCGTTTGAACAGCTCCGCTGCCGGTTCCACATCTTTCAGGCTCACGGCATCGCCGTTCGGCGTGATAGCCAGCAGATCGCGCAGCGTTGCCGCCGGGCGCTCGTTCACCAGCTTCGCGTATTGCTGATAATCGCTGTACTCGCCGCTCTGCACCGCTTGTTGCAGCGTGCGCACAACGTCCGGGTTGTAAGCGTGATATTCGCCGCCGTGGACATATTTCAGCAGGCCGCCTTGCTCCAGCGGTTTACGTGCCAGCCACGCGCGTTTCGACAGGTTCAGCAAATCTTGCTGGAAGTCGGAGAAGCCCGCGCCGCCGATACGGCTAATCACGCCCTGGAAGCACAGTTCGGCGACATCATCATGCAGGCCGACCGCTTCAAACAATTTCGAGCAACGGTAAGAGGCGACAGTCGAGATGCCCATTTTGGACATGATCTTGTACAGCCCTTTGTTGATGCCGTTACGGTAGTTCAGCATCACCGCGCGGTAATTTTTCTCGATGGCTTTGCTGTCTACCAATTTCGCCAGCGTTTCATACGCCAGGTACGGGTAGATAGCCGTCGCGCCGAAGCCCAGCAGCACGGCGAAGTGGTGCGGGTCACGCGCGCTTGCTGTTTCAACAATAATGTTGGCGTCGCAGCGCAGGCTCTTATCGACCAGACGGGTTTGAATGGCACCCACCGCCATCGGCGCCGGAACCGGCAGACGATTTTTCGCGATATTACGATCCGACAGCACCAGCAGAACCGTGCCATCACGCACCATCTGTTCTGCTTTGTCGCACAGCGCTTTGACGGTCTCTTCCAGCGTGGTTTGCGTCACGTCGATCGTGATATCCAGCGTGTCGGCGCGGTAGTGCTCTTCTTTAATTGTCGTCAGTTGTTTGAAATCGGAATACAGCAGGATCGGCGATTTGAAACTCAAGCGGTGCGCCTGGCCTTCCGCTTCGCAGAAGACGTTCATTTCACGCCCGATGCTGGTAGCCAGCGACATAACGTGCGCTTCACGCAGCGGATCGATTGGCGGGTTGGTCACCTGCGCAAACTGCTGGCGGAAGTAGTCATAAATAATGCGTGGCTGGCTGGAGAGTACGGCGAACGGCGTGTCATCGCCCATCGACCCGACGGCTTCCTGGCCGTTTTCGCCCAACACGCGGATAACGGAATCCAGCTCTTCAAAGCTGTAGTTAAACTGTTTCTGGTAGCTCGCCAACAGGTCGTCATCCATTTCGCGGATGCCGACTTCTTCGTCCGGTAGATCTTCAAACGGCACCAGGCGGCGGACGTTTTTCTCCATCCACTCTTTATACGGGTGGCGGCTTTTCAGATCGTCATCGGTTTCCGCAGAGTGCAGAATGCGCCCTTCGCGTGTGTCGATCACCATCAGTTCGCCTGGGCCAACGCGGCCTTTTTCCATCACTTCATCCGGCTGATAATCCCAGATACCCACTTCGGAAGCGCAGGTGATCAGCTTGTCTTTCGTGATGACGTAGCGCGCCGGGCGCAAACCGTTACGGTCGAGGTTACAGGCGGCGAAACGACCATCGGACATGACGATGCCCGCCGGGCCGTCCCACGGCTCCATATGCATGGAGTTAAAGTCGAAGAAGCTGCGCAGATCGGGATCCATCTGCGGGTTTTGCTGCCAGGCTGGCGGCACCAGTAAACGCATGGCGCGCACAATATCCATCCCGCCTGCCAACAGCAGTTCCAGCATGTTATCGAGCGAGCTGGAATCAGAACCGGTTTCGTTGACGAACGGCGCGGCATCTTGCAGATCCGGGATCAGCGGGGTTTTGAATTTATAGGTACGCGCGCGCGCCCACTGGCGGTTACCGGTAATGGTGTTGATTTCACCGTTGTGCGCCAGATAGCGGAACGGCTGCGCCAGCGGCCAGCGCGGCACGGTATTGGTGGAGAAGCGCTGGTGGAACAGGCAAATGGCCGATTCCAGACGCAGATCCGCAAGATCCAGGTAGAAGCGCGGCAGATCAGCCGGCATACACAGACCTTTATAGATGTTCACCAGGTTAGAGAGGCTACAAACGTAGAACTCTTTATCTTCTTGCAAACGCTTTTCAATGCGGCGACGGGCGATAAACAGACGGCGCTCCATATCGCGCGGACGCCAGCCAGCCGGGGCGTTAACAAAAATTTGCTCAATACGAGGCAGAGAGGAGAGGGCGATTTCACCGAGCACCCCTTCGTTGGTTGGCACGTCGCGCCAGCCGACAAGAGAGAGGGTTTCTTGCTGAAGCTCTTCTTCAACAACACGGCGCGCCGCGCTGGCTTTTTCCGGATCCTGGTTCAGGAACAGCATGCCGACGGCGTAATTTTTGGCTAAACGCCAGCCGCGCTCTTCGGCAACAATACGGAAAAAGCGGTCAGGTTTTTGCAACAGCAGGCCACAACCGTCACCGGTTTTACCATCGGCGAGGATCGCGCCGCGGTGCTGCATTCGGGCCAGTGCGTGAATAGCGGTACGCACTACCTTGTGGCTAGGTTCGCCTTCTATGTGGGCGATCAGGCCGAAACCACAGTTATCTCTCTCAAGAGATTTATCGTACAACATATCAGTGAACCTCCCCAGGCTCTACGTGAGCCCTCCCGATCGTTACGCACAGGCGCAAAAAGAGCATGGCGACGGGGCAAATTGCCTCGCATGTCGCCCTCTTTAATTTCCTTTTCGCTTCGATACACAAGTGTTGAGGACTTGCTTAAGAGGGAATCTCAATTACTGCATAAATATGATGAGCAGACCGCTCATCCAGAAAGCTTCCAGCGGATTTCCAACTTATCGGGAATCTGTACACAGGTCAAATGCCGAGCTTATTTATCCAAAAATGTGCTAAATGTTAACTATCTAACTGATTTTAAAAGGTGTTTAATGATTTTTACATTCAAGGCCGACGGTGGGAAGCGGCAACGGAGTGTGATCTGACTCACTATCCAAAAGCGCTGTTTCCGATGTTCTATTCTAAGTGGGGTTTTAATGGCAGATGTTTATTCTGCTTTAGGCGATGGAGCCGCTTAAAGTCACTGTTTTTCACTCATGTCACTATTTCTGCAAATTAACGCCGGAACATAAGCAAAAGTAATCGACCCGGCGATGAATGAAATTGCGATTATAATGACTGATTATGCAATGGATGAAAGCCTTCCCGGGCGATTGATCCAGGTCATCGCCGATGAAAGCTAAAAGTGGCAGGCTACGCCCTCTCATTCGGGCGGCTTATCAGATTATGCAGTTACAAAAATTAGTCAATATGTTTGGTGGGGATCTTGCCCGCCGCTATGGCGAAAAAGTCCATAAATTGACATTGCATGGCGGCTTCAGTTGCCCAAACCGTGATGGCACGATTGGCCGTGGCGGTTGTACGTTTTGCAATGTCGCTTCCTTTGCCGACGAAACGCAACAGCACCAATCCATTGCCGCGCAGCTTGCCCATCAGGCGCAACTTGTGAATCGCGCCCGGCGTTACCTCGCGTATTTTCAGGCTTATACCAGTACCTGGGCGGAAGTGCAGGTGCTGCGTTCCATGTATCAGCAGGCAGTAAGCCAGGCCAATATCGTTGGATTATGTGTCGGTACTCGCCCGGATTGCGTGCCGGAAGCGGTGCTGGATTTACTGTGTGAATACCATCAACAAGGCTATGAAGTCTGGCTGGAGCTGGGCTTACAAACGGCGCACGATAAAACACTGCATCGCATTAATCGTGGGCACGATTTCGCCTGTTATCAAAAAACAACGCAACTGGCGCGTGAACGCGGTTTGAAAGTCTGTACGCACCTGATTGTCGGCTTGCCCGGAGAGCGCCAGTGGGATTGCCTGGAGACGATCGATCGCGTTGTCGAAACGGGCGTCGACGGCATCAAGCTGCATCCGCTGCATATTGTTAAAGGCAGCATCATGGCGAAGGCGTGGGAAGCGGGTCGCCTGAACGGTATTGGTCTTGAGGAATATACCGTTACCGCCGGGGAGATGATCCGCCATACGCCGCCGGAGGTGATTTATCACCGCGTTTCCGCCAGCGCTCGCCGCCCAACGCTGCTGGCGCCGCTGTGGTGTGAAAACCGCTGGACCGGCATGGTAGAACTGGATCGCTACTTAACTGAGCAGGGCGGGCAAGGTTCTGCGCTCGGTCGCTGCTGGCAATTACCTGCCTGATTGCGCCCATAAAGACATATTGTCGCCGCATTTTTCGCACAAGCTTCAACCCCTTGCTCAGAATTGAGTATTATTGAGCGGAATTGTCCGAGGAAATCTCTATGAAGCAAATCCGTTTACTGGCGCAATATTACGTCGATTTGATGATGAAGCTGGGGCTGGTGCGTTTTTCCATGCTGCTGGCGTTGGCCCTGGTGGTTCTGGCTATCGTTGTGCAGATGGCGGTCACCATGGTGTTGCAGGGGCAGGTTGAGAGCATCGATGTTATCCGCTCCATCTTTTTTGGTCTGTTGATTACGCCGTGGGCGGTCTACTTTTTATCGGTGGTGGTCGAGCAGCTTGAGGAGTCACGTCAGCGCTTATCGCGACTGGTTGAAAAGCTTGAAGAGATGCGCGACCGCGATCTGAAGCTCAATGTGCAGTTGAAAGACAACATCACGCAGCTCAACCAGGAAATCAGCGATCGTGAGAAGGCCGAAGCGGAGCGCCAGGCGACCTTTGAAAGGCTGAAAATAGAGATGCAGGAGCGTGAGCAGACGCAGATCCAGCTCGAACAACAATCCTCTTTCCTGCGATCATTCCTTGATGCTTCCCCGGATTTGGTTTTCTACCGTAACGAAGATAAAGAGTTCTCTGGCTGTAACCGGGCGATGGAGCTGCTGACCGGAAAGAGCGAGAAGCAACTGATTAACCTGAAACCGCAGGATGTGTATGCCCCGGAGGCGGCGCGCAAGGTTATCGAAACCGACGAAAAAGTCTTTCGCCATAACGTGTCGTTGACCTATGAACAGTGGCTCGATTACCCGGACGGGCGCAAAGCTTGCTTCGAAATCCGCAAAGTTCCCTATTATGACCGCGTGGGTAAACGTCACGGGTTAATGGGTTTTGGCCGCGATATTACCGAGCGTAAGCGCTATCAGGATGCGCTGGAGCGCGCCAGCCGGGATAAGACCACGTTTATCTCTACGATCAGCCACGAGCTGCGCACGCCGCTGAATGGCATCGTCGGGTTAAGCCGTATCTTGCTCGACACCGAACTGACGCAAGAGCAAGAGAAGTACCTGAAAACAATCCATGTTTCCGCCGTGACGCTGGGGAATATTTTCAACGATATTATCGACATGGATAAGATGGAGCGGCACAAAGTGCAGCTCGATAACCAGCCGCTCGACTTCACCAGTTTCCTGGCCGATTTGGAAAACCTCTCCGGCTTACAAGCGCACCAGAAAGGGCTGCGTTTTGAACTGGAACCGACATTGCCGCTACCGCACCAGGTGGTCACCGACGGTACGCGGTTGCGGCAAATTCTTTGGAACCTTATCAGCAACGCCGTCAAATTTACCCGCGAAGGTGGGCAGGTGACAGTTCGCGTTCGCTTCGATGAGGGCGACATGCTCCATTTTGAAGTGCAGGACTCTGGCATCGGCATTCCGCGCGACGAGCAGGACAAAATCTTCGCCATGTATTACCAGGTGAAAGATCGCCACGGCGGTAAACCGGCGACGGGCACCGGCATTGGCCTTGCGGTTTCACGTCGGTTGGCGAAAAGCATGGGCGGCGATATCACCGTCAGCAGCCAGCCAGGCAACGGTTCTCTTTTCACCTTGACCGTGCACGCGCCAGCGGTGGCCGAAGAAGTGGATGACGCGTTTAAAGAAGATGACATGCCGCTACCGGCGCTGCATGTGCTGCTGGTGGAAGATATCGAACTCAACGTGATTGTTGCCCGCTCGGTGCTGGAAAAACTCGGCAGCAGCGTGGATGTCGCAATGACCGGCACGGCCGCGCTGGAGATGTTTACCCCAGGTGAATACGACCTGGTGTTGCTGGATATTCAGTTGCCGGACATGACCGGGCTGGATATTTCGCGGGCGCTGACCAGCCGTTATCCGCGCGAAGATCTGCCGCCGCTGGTGGCGCTGACCGCTAACGTCCTGAAGGACAAACAGGAATACCTCGATGCGGGCATGGATGATGTCTTAAGCAAACCGCTGGCAGTCCCGGCATTAACTGCCATGATTAAAAAGTTTTGGGATGCCGGTGACGACGAGGAGGAACAAGTGGCAACCACGGATAACAGTAAGGCGCAAACGCTGCTGGACACCGCGATGCTGGAGCAATATCTCGAGCTGGTCGGGCCGAAGCTAATCACCGACGGGTTGGCGGTGTTTGAGAAAATGATGCCGGGCTACCTGAGTGTGCTGGAGTCGAACCTCACGGCGCGCGATCAAAAAGGGATCGTCGACGAGGGGCATAAGATCAAAGGTGCCGCCGGTTCAGTCGGTTTACGCCATATTCAGCAACTGGGCCAGCAGATCCAGTCGCCCGATCTTCCCGCCTGGTGGGATAACGTTGGCGAATGGTTCGAAGAGATGAAGCAGGAGTGGCGTAACGATGTTGCGGTATTGAAAGCCTGGGTAGACGATGCTGCAAAAAAATGACCCCGGATTAACCGGGGTGCGCGAATACTGCGCCAACACCAGGGAAACCGTGGCTGCGCCGTAATTTTTGGTTTTCTTTGCAATGGCGCAGTCTGAAAAAATTCGACCACACGCACATAAGATAGCAAATCTTAAATGATTTGTTACATCAATCAGTGAAATGTGTGAAGCAAGGCTCCCTTATCAAAATTTTTAATTATCGTCAGTAAGTTGCATAAAGGATTTAAAGCATGAAAAAAATCGGCGTTGTTCTCAGTGGCGCAGGGGTTTATGACGGTTCGGAGATCCACGAAGCAGTGATTACGCTGCTGGCGATCGCCCGTCACGGTGCGCAAGCCGTCTGTTTCGCGCCGGATAAATGGCAAAGCGATGTGGTGAATCACCTGACGGGTGAAACCATGACCGAAAGCCGTAATGTGCTGATTGAAGCGGCGCGTATTACCCGTGGGAATATCCAAACGCTGGCTCAGGCATCAGCAAACGATCTGGATGCGTTGATTGTGCCCGGTGGTTTTGGCGCGGCGAAAAACCTGAGTAATTTCGCCAGCCTCGGCAGTGATTGTGTGGTCAATGGCGAATTGAAAACGCTGGCGCTGGAGATGCACCAGGCCGGTAAACCGCTGGGTTTCATGTGCATCGCGCCCGCGATGTTGCCGAAAATCTTCGACTTTCCGCTGCGTTTAACGATTGGTACGGATATCGATACCGTCGAAGTGCTGGAAGAAATGGGCGCAGAACATGTGCCTTGTCCGGTGGGCGATATTGTTATTGATGAAGAGAACAAAGTGGTGACTACCCCGGCCTATATGCTGGCCGAGGACATTGCTCAGGCGGCAACGGGGATCGAAAAGCTGGTGGCTCGCGTGTTGGCGTTGACTGAATGAATAAGGGATTTCGCGGTTCGCTGAAAGCCACGCTTAAACGTCTTGCTCTGCGGGTTTTACTGGTTCTGGCCATCTTCTGGGGCGGGGGGATTGTGCTGTTCAGTTTTCTGCCGGTGCCGTTTTCAGCGGTGATGGTGGAGCGGCAAATCAGCGCCTGGCTGACCGGTAATTTCGGCTATGTGGCGCATTCTGATTGGGTCAGTATGGATGAGATCTCCCCGTGGATGGCGCTGGCGGTGGTTGCTGCGGAGGACCAACGTTTTCCTGATCACTGGGGATTGGATATTGCGGCGATTCAGAAGGCGCTTTCCCATAATGAACGCCATGAAAATCGTATTCGCGGCGCATCGACGTTATCTCAGCAAACCATTAAAAACCTGCTGTTGTGGGACGGTAAAAGCTGGGTGCGTAAGGGGTTGGAAGCGGGATTAACGCTCGGGATGGAAGCGGTGTGGACGAAAAGGCGCATCCTGACGGTTTACCTGAATATCGCCGAGTTTGGCGAAGGGGTATTTGGTGTGGAAGAGGCGTCGCAGCGCTATTTTCACAAACCGGCAAGCCGTCTGACCATGGCGGAAGCGGCGCTGTTGGCTGCGGTGTTACCCAACCCGATACGTTTCCAGGCTGCCGCGCCGTCCGGCTATGTGCGCACCCGGCAGGCGTGGATCCTGCGCCAGATGCGCCAGTTAGGCGGAGAAGAATTTTTGCAGCGTAACAAGCTGCATTAATCAGTCTTCGTCAAACCCGGCGACAAACAGTGCAATAACGGCGGCTAGCGCTTCGTTCTCCTGCGGGCCGCTGGCTTCCACTTCAATCTGCCGTCCTTTCGCGGAATCCAGCATCAGTAGCGCAATCACACTGCTGGCTTCCGCTTCAGTGCCTTCGTCGTTACGCAGCAGTACTTCCGCATCAAAGCCTTGCACCAGTTCAAACAGTTTCATCGCCGGGCGCGCGTGCATCCCCAGTTTATTGGTGATCTCAACGGTTTGTTTTACGGTCATGTTTTGCGTTTTTCCAGCGTGCGGTGACGGGACTGAACGTTCTTGCCACGCGAGCGGAAATAATCCGCCAGTTGTTCGGCGACGTAGACGGAACGGTGTTTACCACCGGTGCAACCGATAGCCACAGTCAAATAGCTGCGGTTGTTGGTTTCCAGCATTGGCAGCCACAGTTCGAGGTAGCTACGCGTCTGATAGATAAAGTTGTGCACTTCGGTGTGCCGATCGAGGAACGCCGCGACGGGTTTGTCGAGGCCGGTCATCGGGCGCAATTTCGGATCCCAGTGTGGGTTTGGCAGGAAACGAACGTCAAAGACATAATCGGCATCAATCGGAATACCGTG
Source organism: Kosakonia sp. BYX6 (assembly GCF_038449125.1). Classification (NCBI taxonomy): domain Bacteria; kingdom Pseudomonadati; phylum Pseudomonadota; class Gammaproteobacteria; order Enterobacterales; family Enterobacteriaceae; genus Kosakonia; species Kosakonia calanthes. Next base: position 585,138 of record NZ_CP151800.1, read on the forward strand.
CTTGAAGCCAAAGGACTCAAAGACCATGGTCAGTTCGCGCTCGCGTTTGCCGAGCAAGCGCGTACGCAGCATTTCAGCCAGCTCATGCACTGACATTTCCGAGGTATCGACAATCAGGTCCGCGCGGGAACGCAGCGGCTCCAGCAAATTACTCTCTTCATCGATGGCGCTTTCCAGAGACAGATTTTTGCTGGAGAGCGGGTGCAGGCGTCGCGTATCGCTATAACGGCGGATCAACGTGTTACGGTCAGCATCAAGAAACAACAGTTGCGGAGAGAAGGCCTCCGGCAGATTGCTCATTGCCTGCTCAAAGATTTCCGGTGATTCCGGCATGTTACGCACGTCGATACTGACGGCGGCGGAAATCTGACGGTCGGCGAGCGTTTGCGCCAACTCAGGCAACAGCACCACCGGCAGGTTATCGACACAGTAGAAACCCATGTCTTCCAGTGCACGTAGCGCCACGGATTTCCCTGAACCCGAACGACCACTGACGATCATCAGGACCATGGGCCATTTCTCCTCAGAACGACTGATAAAAAGCGTGTTACCCCGTTACGCATCATCACTCTCGCCTTCCGTCTGCGTGATTATCTGATACAGCTCTTCATCAGTTTGCGCGCTGCGCAGGCGCCGACAGATGGTTTTATCCGCCAGTCGCTTGGCGACCAGCGAAAGCGTATGTAGATGCGTTTTGGTTTGATCGGCTGGTACTAACAACGCAAACAGCAGATCGACGGGTTGATTATCGATAGCGTCGAAAGCAATGGGCGTTTCGAGTTGCACAAAAACGCCAACGGCGCGCAGCGTGTCTTCCTCGAGCTTACCGTGTGGAATGGCGATACCGTTACCAATGCCGGTACTGCCCATTTTTTCACGCGTAAGGATCGCCTCGAAGACGACCTGCGGCGGCAGACCCAACTGTTTTGCCGCCAGTTCACTGATGATTTCCAGAGCACGTTTTTTACTCTGGCAGTGAACGCCGCTACGGGTACATTCCTGGTTAAGGACATTGCTCAGTTGAAGAGCGGAATCGTTATTCATCATAATTTCACCTAAGCGGCGTCGAAGCCAGCACCCAGCCGGGTTGCGGCGGGGTGCAACGCGCCAGACGGACGCCCGGACAATTAGTGTTGTTTCAGTTTATCTTTATGTTTGTTTAACTGCCGCGAAAGTTTATCAATTAAACCATCGATAGCAGCATACATGTCCTGCCCTTCCGCACTGGCATGCAATTCACCTCCGTTGACATGCAAGGTGGCATCCGAGATGTGAGTCACTTTCTCCACTTTCAACACAATATAGACCTGATTGATCCTTTCGAAATACTGCTCGAGCTTGGCGAATTTACTGTTCACAAATTCGCGCAGAGCATCGGTGATCTCGACGTTTTGTCCTGTGATGTTAAGCTGCATAGTGTCTTCCTTATCGGTTGGGTCAAACCAACTGTTTGCGCTGATTTGACGGCGGAATGGATAAAGATTCTCGATACTTCGCGACGGTGCGCCGCGCCACCATAATTCCCTGATCGGAAAGTATGGTCGTCAGCTTACTGTCGCTCAGTGGTTTTGCAGGGTTTTCTGCGGCGATCAATTTCTTCACCAGTGCGCGAATAGCCGTGGACGAAGCTTCGCCGCCGCCTTCGGTATTCACATGGCTGGAGAAGAAATACTTCAATTCAAAAATGCCGCGAGGGCTGTGCAGGTACTTCTGCGTCGTCACACGGGAAATGGTGGATTCGTGCATCTCGACGGCTTGGGCGATATCTGCCAGCACCATCGGCTTCATAAATTCTTCACCCTGCTCAAAGAACGCTTGTTGCTGCTCGACAATGCAGCGACTGACGCGTAACAGGGTGTCATTGCGGCTTTCCAGGCTTTTGATCAACCACTTCGCTTCCTGCAAGTTACTGCGAATGAACTGCGTGTCGGCGTCATTACGCGCGCCACTGCCCATTGCGGCATATTGCTGGTTGATTTGCAGACGCGGGATACTGTCGGAGTTTAACTCCACGGTCCAGCGCCCGTTATGCTTGCGCACCAGCACATCAGGAATGACATATTCCGGTTCGCCAGTTTGGATCGACTGACCAGGGCGCGGATCCAGAGATTGGATCAGATTGACCGCTTCTTTCAACACATCTTCTTTCAGGCGCGTGACGCGCATTAACGTGCGGAAATCGTGATTGGCGAGCAGATCCAGATGATCGCAGATGATAAGCCGGGCTTCTTCACACCACGGCGTGTCTTTCGCGAACTGGGAAAGTTGCACTAACAGGCAGTCGCGCAGATCCCGCGCCGCCACGCCGACCGGGTCGAAGCGTTGGATGCGCTTGAGCACCGCTTCCACTTCATCAAGACCGACGTCTTCGTTGCCCATACTTTCCAGCACCTCTTCCAGCGACACGGTGAGATAACCGGTATCGTCAACGGCATCAACAATGGAGGTCGCGATAGCGCGGTCAGTATCGGAAAACGGCGTCAGTTGCACCTGCCACATCAGATAATCTTGCAGAGATTGCGTGGTTTCGCCTTGGTAAATCGGCAGCTCGTCATCAATATAATCACTGCTGCTGCCGGAAGGGGTGCCTGCGGTGTAAATCTCATCCCAGCTGGCGTCCAGCGGCAGCTCGTCGGGCATCTCTTTCTGTTCGAGTGCGTCGACGGTGTCCAGGCCTTCGTTTTCCTGGGTTTGTTGGTTATCCACTTCTTCATGAAGGTCGGTTTGTTCCAGCAGCGGATTACTCTCCAGCGCTTGCTGAAGTTCCTGCTGAAGTTCCAACGTGGACAACTGCAACAGACGGATGGCCTGTTGCAGTTGTGGCGTCATGGCTAGCTGTTGGCTAAGCCTTAGTTGCAAACCTTGCTTCATATTCAGAGCAGCACTCTCCGACAAAAAACGTCAATAAACCCTACCCTATCAGAGTCTGAAGTCTTCCCCAAGATATACGCGCTTAACGTGTTCGTCTTCAAGGATTTGCTGCGGTGTGCCGTGCGCGATCAAATGCCCCTGACTGACGATATAAGCACGTTCACACACTGCCAGCGTTTCGCGAACATTGTGGTCAGTAATCAACACGCCCAGGCCGCTGTCGCGCAGGTGTTCAATGATACGTTTAATATCGATAACCGAAATTGGGTCAACGCCCGCAAATGGCTCATCGAGTAAAATAAATTTCGGGTTCGCCGCCAGCGCGCGAGCAATTTCCACACGTCGACGTTCGCCACCGGAAAGCGATTGGCCCATGCTGTCGCGCAGATGCTCGATATGGAACTCTTCCATCAGCTCATTGGCGCGATCTTCACGCTGTTCGGCGGTTAAATCATCACGAATTTGCAGCACCGCCATCAGGTTGTCGTAGACGCTCAGGCGGCGGAAAATCGACGCTTCCTGCGGCAAATAGCCGATGCCGCGACGCGCGCGCGCATGCAATGGCAGCAGGCTGATATCTTCATCATCAATGATGATGTTGCCCGCATCCCGCGACACAATCCCCACAACCATATAGAAAGTGGTGGTTTTACCTGCACCGTTAGGGCCAAGCAGCCCGACAATTTCGCCTGAGTTAACGCTCAGACTAACATCCTCAACCACGCGACGGCCTTTGTAAGCCTTGGCGAGATTTTTTGCAGTTAATGTTGCCATAACGAATTAGTTACTCTTTTTTTGCGCCGGAGCGGTGGCGGAGTTATTGCTCTTGTCCTGCAACTGCGACGGTACCAGTACCGTGGTCACGCGTTTGCCTTTTTCGCTGAACGCTTGCATTTTCTGCTCTTTCACCAGATAGGTGATTTTGTCGCCAGCAATGTTGCTGTCCAACTGCTCAAGGTAGGCGTTACCGGTCAGCACGACGAAATCTTTTTCCAGCTCGTAATGCATCTGCGAAGAGTGGCCTTTCACCGGTTTGCCGTTGTCCTGCATCTGGTAGAACGTTGCGGGATTGCCGTAACCGTCGATGATCTCTTTGCCTTGCTCGCCGCCAGGGCGCGTGACGACGACTTTATCGGCGTTGATTTTGATCGTCCCTTGCGTCACCACGACATTACCGGTGAAGGTGACAATGTTGCCTTGCATATCCAGCGACTGCTGATCGGAGTCGATATGGATAGGCTGGTCGGTATCCCCGGTCACGGCGAGTGCCGGAAGCGCGACGGCCAAAAGCGTACTGGCCAGGATAAGATTAAGGCTGCGTTTGTTTGTTTTGAATTTCATAGGAGCTTCTAACCTTTTCAATCAGCTCGGCGTTTTTGCTGCGTAAATTGCCGCGCATTTTCAGGCCGGTGGAATTAAATGTAGTTCCGTATAACGTGACCTGATCGTTGGAGGTAACATCCTGCGTTACCAGGTTAATCTGGGCGTTATCCGTGGTGATTTTTCGAAGTTGTGCATCTGCGGTCAGCGCGTTGACTTCAACATGTCCATAAAGATAAAGCATTCTGTCTTCGGTCAGCTTTGCCTTATCCGATTTGATAGACCAGGTCGGCACTTTGTCCTGATCGAACGTTGTTAATACCGGCTGGGCGAACCAGCTAATGCCCTCAGCGGAAAAATACTCGACGTTTTGCGCGATCAAGCGATAGTTCAGCGCGCCTTCTGGGCTGTAGACCACGGTATCCGTGTGTTTGCTCTTGTACGTCGGATCCGCGCTATTGGTGGCGGCTTGTTCCGGCTCATCCTGAGCGGTGAGGTTAATACCAATCAGTACCAGTGCGGCCAGTGCCAGCAAAATAATGACCCAACGTCTGGTTTTACTCATATTGATTGCCCTTTGGCCTCATCCAACTTGCCCTGCGCCAGCAGCAGTAAATCGCAAACTTCACGCACTGCGCCACGACCACCGTTGATACGCGTGACGTAATCCGCGCGTGGCAGCAGCAGCGGGTGCGCATCGGCCACAGCAACGCTTAAGCCAATTTCCGCCATCACCGGCCAGTCGATCAAATCGTCGCCGATGTAGGCCACTTGCTCGGGTGTCAGCGCCAGCTTGGTCAATAACTCCCGGTAAGCGAAAAGTTTATCCGACTGACCTTGATACAGATGCGCGATCCCCAGCGTCTCGCAGCGGTCTTCTACCAGTTTAGCTTTACGTCCGGTAATGATCGCAATATCAATGCCGGAAGTGAGCGCGCTGCGAATCCCGTAACCATCGCGAACGTTGAACGCTTTTAGCTCTTCGCCGTTGTTGCCCATATAGATGAGCCCATCGGATAAGACGCCATCGACATCCAGGATCAGCAGGCGAATTTTCTCCGCCTTTTCCATGACTTGCGTGCTTACCGGCCCATAACAGGTGGCAAGCGACGCGCCAGCATTACTCATTCTCATGTCCTTCTTTACACCACGCCAGCGCGCAGCAAATCATGCATATGTAACACACCCAGCAACTGGTCGCCATCGGCAACCATGACGGAGGTAATGTGTCGGGATTGCATTAAGTTCAGGGCATCGACCGCCAGGATATTCGGACGTACACGTATGCCGCCGGGCGTCATGACATCAGCAATCCCCAGACTGCGCACATCGCCACCCATATCAAACACGCGACGCAAGTCACCATCGGTGAAGACGCCTTCGATCTTCATCAGATCATCGCAGATAACCGTCATACCCAAATTTTTACGGGTGATCTCAAGCAACGCATCGCGCAGGCTGGCTTCTTTGCTGACATGAGGGATCTCATCGCCGGTATGCATAATGTCATTAACGCGCAACAGCAGTTTACGACCCAGTGCGCCGCCGGGGTGGGAGAGCGCAAAATCTTCGGCGGTGAAACCGCGCGCCTTCAGTAACGCCACGGCTAACGCATCACCCATGACCAGCGCGGCAGTGGTGCTTGACGTCGGCGCAAGACCCAGCGGGCAAGCTTCTTTCGGCACTTTTACGCACAGATGAATATCCGCCGCGCGCGCCATGCTGCTTTCCGGGCGGCTGGTAATGCAAATCAGGGAAACTTTCAGGCGTTTGAGCACCGGGATCAGCGCGAGGATCTCATTGGACTCGCCGGAGTTAGATAGCGCAATCACCACATCCTGGGGGCTGACCATCCCCAGATCGCCATGAGCGGCCTCGCCGGGATGCACGAAAAACGAGGGAGTGCCGGTGCTGGCGAAGGTCGCCGCCATTTTTCTGCCGATATGACCGGATTTGCCCATCCCCATTACGACGACTTTTCCGGCGCAGTAAAACATTTTTTCACATGCCTGGGTGAAGTCCTGATTGATGTATTGATCCAGCTGTGCGAGGCCTTCACGTTCAATCTCCAGGACATCTTTGCCTGCTTGTTGAAAGTCAAAACCCGGCTGCAAATCTATTTGCGACATAGTGCGTATCCGATTATCCAGTCAAAAGCGGCGACAGCCAGTAGAGCATCGCCAGCCATAAGATAAACCCGCCGAACAACAGCGCGCCAACGCCTTTGCTGATTTGCTTACGCCGCCAGCAGATAAGGGCGAAAAGGGCGCTGACCAGCAACATCACCCCATAATCACGCGTGAACGCCATCGGGTTGAAACTGCCTGGCGCTATCAATGCGGGCAAGCCCAGCACGATAGCGATGTTAAATATGTTGGAGCCAATGATATTGCCAATGGCGATATCGTCTTCACCTTTGCGGGCACCCGCAATGGCCGTTGCCAGCTCAGGAAGCCCAGTGCCGATAGCGATAACCGTCAGGCCGATGGTGAGTTCGCTGATGGCGAAGTAGTTTGCGACGACGGTGGCGTTGTCCACCACCATGCGCGTTGCCATCGGCATAATAATTAATGCGACGCCCAGCCACAGGCAGGCAACCGACAAACTGCCATCGCGCGGCAGTTCGGCTAACTGCTCACGTGTGAGGCTGTCGTTGCCCTGGCGTTCAGCCAGGCGGGCAATTTTAACAATGAACACCAGCCATAGCACGGCTAATAACAGTAAAAAGATGCCGTCAATGGGCGTGAGCTGACCATCATATAGCACAGCCCCCGCCAACAGGCTGGCTACTAAGGTTAGCGGCAATTCGCGACGCAGAATATCGGAATGGACAGTAAAAGGGTGCAACAGGGCGGCAACGCCGAGGATTAATAGGATATTGGTGATGTTTGAACCGATGGCGGTGCCGATAGCCAGATCCAACTGGCCATGCATCGCCGCAGCGACGGAAGTAATGATTTCTGGCAGCGACGTGCCGATGCTGACCACGGTCATGCCGATAATCAACGGCGGGACGCCTAATGCGCGGCAGAGAATCGACGCGGCAAACACCAGACGATCGGCACTGTAGACCACCAGAAGTAAACCAATTATCAATAGCGCCGTCGCTAAGAGCATCTAAAGTCCTTTCTTAAGGTATAATTTTGCCGGTCCGCAGGCTGCCATGCCGGGTAACACCGGGATTTCCGCGTAGCGTAATGATTCCTAATTTTGACTTTATGCGGCTCAAAAGTAAAACAAATGCCAGCTTTCGCTAACCTCAGCAGGTAATATTCTGTAAAAATGTTGGGTTCGTGATGTTATCAAGCGTCATGCTTGCAGCCGACAGGGCTTATAAGGAAGAGGAAATGAGCCAGACAGTGGCGGATTTGGTCGATGTTCGTGGCGTCAGCTTCTCTCGCGGCAGCCGCCCCATCTTCGACAACATTTCACTGACGGTACCGCGCGGTAAAATCACCGCCATCATGGGGCCGTCAGGGATCGGTAAAACCACATTGCTGCGCCTGATTGGCGGGCAAATCCCGCCTGACAGCGGCGAAATCTTATTCGATGGCGAAAACGTGCCGGCGATGACGCGTTCGCGTCTGTTCACCGTGCGCAAAAGAATGAGCATGCTCTTTCAATCCGGCGCGCTGTTCACCGATATGAACGTTTTCGACAACGTCGCCTATCCTTTGCGTGAGCACACCACGTTGCCACCGGCACTTCTGCACAGCACGGTGATGATGAAACTGGAAGCGGTCGGTTTGCGCGGCGCGGCAAAACTGATGCCCTCAGAGCTTTCAGGCGGTATGGCGCGACGGGCTGCGCTGGCGCGGGCAATCGCGCTGGAGCCGGATCTGATCATGTTTGATGAGCCCTTTGTGGGCCAGGATCCGATCACCATGGGCGTGCTGGTCAAATTGATTTCCGAACTGAACAGCGCGCTGGGGGTCACTTGTATCGTGGTCTCCCATGACGTGCCCGAAGTATTGAGCATCGCGGATCATGCCTATATTGTTGCGGACCGGAAAATTGTCGCCCACGGCAGCGCGCAAGGGTTACAGGAAAATAGCGATCCTCGCGTGCGTCAGTTCCTTGATGGCATTGCTGATGGTCCGGTGCCATTCCGCTATCCTGCTGGCGAGTACCAGCAAGATTTATTAGAAACAGGGAGTTAAGACGCTCATGCTGTTAAATGCACTGGCAGCGCTTGGACATCGCGGGATCAAAACGATCGCGACGTTCGGGCGCGCTGGTTTGATGCTCTTCAACGCGGTGGTTGGCAAGCCGGAGTTTCGCAAGCATGCGCCGCTACTGATACGCCAGCTCTATAATGTCGGCGTGCTGTCGATGCTCATCATTATCGTTTCCGGCGTGTTTATCGGTATGGTGCTCGGCCTCCAGGGTTACCTGGTGCTGACCACTTACAGCGCAGAAACGAGCCTCGGTATGCTGGTGGCGCTGTCGCTGTTGCGCGAGCTGGGGCCGGTGGTTGCCGCGCTGCTGTTTGCCGGACGCGCAGGTTCAGCGCTGACCGCCGAGATCGGTTTAATGCGTGCCACAGAGCAGCTTTCAAGCCTTGAAATGATGGCGGTCGATCCGCTGCGACGGGTTATTTCACCACGCTTTTGGGCCGGCGTTATCTCGTTGCCGCTGCTGACAATTATCTTTGTCGCGGTTGGCATTTGGGGTGGTTCACTGGTTGGCGTTAACTGGAAAGGCATTGATACAGGTTTCTTCTGGACCGCGATGCAGAACGCCGTCGACTTGCGTAGGGATCTGGCTAACTGCCTGATTAAAAGCGTGGTGTTCGCTATCACCGTGACCTGGATTGCGTTGTTTAACGGTTACGATGCGATCCCGACTTCGGCCGGGATCAGCCGGGCAACAACACGTACCGTTGTGCACTCCTCGCTGGCCGTGCTCGGCCTTGATTTTGTGCTCACCGCATTGATGTTTGGGAATTGAGTTCATGCAAACGAAAAAAAGTGAAATTTGGGTCGGCGTTTTCCTCCTGCTGGCGTTATTGGCCGCGCTCTTTATCTGCCTGAAAGCGGCAGATGTCGCCTCAATCCGTACAGAACCGACGTACCGTGTTTATGCGACGTTCGACAACATTGGCGGTTTGAAAGCGAACTCGCCGGTGCGCATCGGCGGGGTGGTGATTGGCCGCGTTGCTGATATTGCTCTTGATCCGAAAACCTATCTTCCACGTGTCACGATGGATATCGAAGATCGTTATAACCAAATCCCTGATACAAGCTCGTTGGCTATCCGAACTTCCGGTTTGCTGGGCGAGCAATACCTGGCGCTGAACGTCGGGTTTGACGATCCTGAGATGGGAACATCTATGCTTAAAGAAGGCAGCACAATCCAGGACACTAAGTCCGCGATGGTGCTTGAGGATCTGATTGGACAATTCCTTTACAACAGTAAAGGCGGTGACAATAAGAATTCAGGCGATGCGCCCGCGCAAGATGAAGGGAATACTCAAGCGGCACCGTCTGCTGGTCAGACAAATTAACGAGGAGAACAGACGCATGTTTAAACGTCTATTAATGGTTGCTCTACTGGTTGTTGCACCGCTTGGCACCACTTTCGCTGCCGACCAAAGTAACCCTTACGCCGCCATGCAAGATGCGGCAAAGAAAACGTTTGATCGACTTAAAAACGAGCAGCCGCAGATCCGGGCAAACCCGGATTATCTGCGTGAAGTTGTTGATCAAGAATTATTGCCGTATGTGCAGGTGAAATATGCTGGTGCGCTGGTTTTGGGACGCTATTACAAAGAAGCGACTCCGGCGCAGCGTGAAGCCTACTTCACTGCCTTTCGTGAGTACCTGAAACAGGCCTACGGCCAGGCGCTGGCGCTTTACCATGGTCAGACTTATCAAATTGCGCCTGAGCAACCGCTGGGCGACGCGACGATCGTGCCGATCCGCGTCACCATTGTCGATCCCAATGGCCGCCCGCCGGTACGCCTGGACTTCCAGTGGCGTAAAAATACCCAAAGCGGTAACTGGCAGGCTTACGACATGATCGCGGAAGGGGTGAGTATGATCACCACCAAGCAGAATGAGTGGAGCGATCTGCTGCGAACCAAAGGCATCGACGGTCTGACTGCTGAGCTGAAATCTATTTCCCGCCAGAAAATCACCCTGGACGAGAAAAAACAATGACCCAGCAGTTAAGCTGGTCGCGTGATGGCGAACGCCTGGCATTGCTGGGTGAGCTGGATCAGGATGTGTTAAATCCCTTATGGGATGCGCGTGAGGAAGCGATGAAGGGCGTGACCTGTATCGATTTGCACGGCGTAACGCGTGTTGATACCGCAGGCGTCGCGCTATTGGTTCATCTTGTTGCGCAGGGGAAAAAGCAGGGCGTTGACGTCATGCTTTCGGGCATGAGCGAAAATGTCATGACGCTCGCCGCGCTGTACAATCTGCCTCAGAATGTATTGCCTCGCTAACTTTTTCAACGCGTTACTAACCAAAGCCCCATTCATTCTGTTGATGGGGCTTTTTGCTTGTTTAAGACAACGTCACTTTCCTCTAAGATGTGTGACTGTTTTCACTATTAGATGATATTTACACCCATGGAAAATCATGAAATCCAGACCGTGCTGATGGAAGCACTCTCTCTCCAGGAAGCCCACGTCACTGGCGATGGCAGCCATTTTCAGGTTGTCGCTGTGGGTGAAATTTTTGATGGCATGAGCCGGGTCAAGAAACAACAAACGATTTATGGTCCGCTGATGGCATACATCGCAGACAACCGTATTCATGCCCTGTCGATCAAAGCCTATACGCCACAAGAATGGGCGCGCGATCGCAAACTCAACGGTTTTTGAGCGCAGATGGGGTTACCCCATCTGCGCGTGTGAATTCTTAACAGAGATCAGATGAATGGATAAGTTTCGTGTACAGGGGCCGACGCGTCTCCAGGGCGAAGTGACAATTTCAGGTGCAAAAAACGCTGCACTGCCGATTCTTTTTGCTGCCCTGCTGGCAGAAGAACCGGTCGAAATCCGTAACGTTCCGAAACTGAAAGATATCGATACCACCATGAAGTTGCTCAGCCAGCTGGGTACTAAAGTGGAACGTAACGGTTCCGTATGGATCGATGCAAGCCAGGTGAATGTGTTCTGTGCGCCTTACGATCTGGTAAAAACCATGCGCGCATCCATTTGGGCGCTGGGGCCGCTGGTAGCCCGTTTTGGTCAGGGTCAGGTTTCGCTGCCTGGCGGCTGCGCTATCGGTGCTCGCCCGGTTGATTTGCATATCACCGGCCTGGAGCAACTGGGCGCAGAGATCAAACTGGAAGAAGGTTATGTTAAGGCCTCCGTCAATGGCCGCCTGAAAGGCGCGCATATTGTGATGGATAAAGTGAGTGTTGGTGCGACGGTGACCATTATGTCCGCCGCGACGCTGGCCGAAGGCACTACTGTTATCGAAAACGCCGCGCGAGAGCCGGAAATTGTCGATACCGCCAACTTCCTTAACACCCTCGGTGCGAAAATCACCGGCATGGGTAGCGATCGCATCACTATTGAAGGTGTGAAACGTTTGGGCGGCGGTGTTTATCGCGTTCTGCCGGACCGTATCGAAACCGGTACTTTCTTGGTCGCTGCGGCAATTTCCGGCGGCAAAATTGTGTGTCGCAACGCACAGCCGGATACGCTGGATGCGGTGTTAGCTAAACTGCGTGATGCGGGTGCGGATATCGAAGTGGGCGAAGACTGGATCAGCCTGGATATGCACGGCAAGCGCCCTAAAGCGGTTAACGTACGTACTGCGCCGCATCCGGGGTTCCCGACCGATATGCAAGCCCAGTTCACGTTGCTGAACCTGGTTGCCGAAGGAACAGGTGTGATTACTGAAACCATCTTTGAAAACCGTTTCATGCACATTCCAGAACTGATTCGTATGGGTGCACATGCCGAAATTGAAAGCAACACGGCGATTTGCCACGGTGTAGAGAAACTTTCTGGCGCGCAGGTAATGGCAACCGACCTGCGTGCTTCTGCAAGCCTTGTGCTGGCGGGCTGTATCGCGGAAGGTACCACCTTCGTAGACCGCATTTATCATATCGATCGCGGTTATGAGCGCATTGAAGATAAGCTCAGCGCACTGGGTGCGAACATTGAGCGTGTGAAAGGCGAGTAAGTTTTTATCACCATGAAAAAGGGAGCTGAGGCTCCCTTTTTATTTGCGGCAAAATTTATGCTTCGTTTCTTTTCTTTCGAATGAGCTTGGTCTTATCGAGAAAAGCATGCGTAACAGGGTCATGATAACGAGATGGCCAGATAACCCAGGGTTCGGTTCCCAGCGCCTGTGCGATGATCAACTCTCCCTTCGGCCATGGACGAGTTAAAGCGTTGGCGAGGGTGGACGAACTTAACCCATTTTTACGTGATTCCGCTGCCAGCGACGTACCTTTCTTCCGCAGCCCGGCAATGATATCGGCCTGATGCCAGTCGATATATTTCGTTTCCATAACATCTCCCTGATAAAAAATAGGTGTCAATCATCATGCGCCAACAACACTAATCACTATACGCATATGGGAACATGTGTTCTAAAAAGTTCATGTAATGTTTTGCCTTTTCGGATTATGACAAGGGAAAGGTGTTCAGGAGAGGTAGCGTCAGGAAAAGGATAAGAGGATTATAAGAACATATATGAACATTCCCGCGATGGCTCGCGGGAAGCTGGGAAGATTAACGATCGCGCTGAACGGCGATGTGAGCTAAACCAATCAGGGCATCTCGCCATTGAGAACTTGGAAGAACCTGCAATGCTGCGATGGCTTTATCAGCCTCTTCTTCGGCACGGCGACGTGTCCACTCCAATGAACCGCACTGAGCCATGGCTTCCAGAACAGGTTCCAGTAGGTGTCGACCGTTACCTTGCTCAATCGCATCACGAATCATCTGCGCTTGCGCCGGTGTTCCGTGATGCATGGCATGCAATAAAGGCAACGTTGGTTTGCCTTCGTTCAGATCATCACCGGTATTTTTACCCAGCGTTTCACCGTCTGCACTGTAATCAAGTAGGTCATCAATCAGTTGGAAAGCGGTGCCCAGATAACGGCCATAATCCTGCAGGCCTTTTTCTTGAACATCGGAACACCCTGCGAGCAAACCGGAACATTGCGCCGCCGCTTCAAACAAACGCGCGGTTTTACTGTAGATAACACGCATGTAGTTTTCTTCGGTGATGTTTGGGTCGTTGACGTTCATTAATTGCAGTACTTCGCCTTCTGCAATGACGTTCACCGCTTCTGACATCACTTCCAACACCTTCAGCGAGCCAAGACTGGTCATCATTTGGAATGCGCGGGTGTAGATAAAATCCCCGACCAGCACGCTTGCGGCGTTACCAAACGCGGCGTTGGCCGTGGCTTTACCACGGCGCATATCCGACTCATCCACAACATCGTCGTGCAGGAGCGTTGCGGTATGGATAAATTCGATTAATGCAGCGATCGTGACATGCGAATTGCCTTCATAGCCAACGGCGCGTGCCGCCAGCACGGCAATCATCGGACGGATACGTTTTCCGCCACCGCTTACGATGTAATAACCCAACTGGTTGATTAACTGCACATCCGAGTTGAGTTGTTGCAGAATCGTCGCGTTCACACCCGCCATGTCCTGCGCGGTTAACTCATTGATTTTTTCTAAATTCATCGCAAAAGCCGGGCTTTCAGTCCTGTTTACCACATATCAAAATGGGATAACAAAGGGTTACGGGTTAGAAGAGTATTGTCGATTGTACTGAAAAAACGCGCCAGATAAACGTTACCTTACATGTTGTGTTTTTTTTCTGCGTGGTGTGTCGATCACACTTGTCAACGGCTCGCAATTTGCGTAATATTCGCGCCCTATTGTGAATATTTATAGCGCACTCTGAATCGATCAGAATATGTGCGCGGAAGCGGAGTTCTATATGTACGCGGTTTTCCAAAGTGGTGGTAAACAACACCGAGTAAGCGAAGGTCAGACCGTTCGCCTGGAAAAGCTGGACATCGCAACTGGCGAATCTGTTGAATTCGCTGAAGTTCTGATGATCGCAAACGGTGAAGAAGTCAAAATCGGCGTTCCTTTCGTTGATGGCGGCGTAATCAAAGCTGAAGTTGTTGCTCATGGTCGTGGCGAGAAAGTTAAAATCGTTAAGTTTCGTCGTCGTAAACACTACCGTAAGCAGCAAGGCCACCGTCAGTGGTTCACTGATGTGAAAATTACTGGCATCAGCGCCTAAGACCTGAGGAGAGATTTAAATGGCACATAAAAAGGCTGGCGGCTCAACTCGTAACGGTCGCGATTCAGAAGCTAAACGTCTGGGCGTAAAACGCTTCGGCGGTGAAGCAGTTTTGGCAGGTAGCATCATCGTTCGTCAACGTGGTACCAAATTCCACGCTGGTTCTAACGTAGGTTGCGGCCGTGACCACACTCTGTTCGCTTTGACTGACGGTAAAGTTAAGTTCGAAGTTAAAGGCCCGAAAAACCGTAAATTTATCAGCATCGTTGCTGAATAAGTTTTTCGCGTCCCGGTAACGGAAGAAAGCCCCGCAACACGTTGCGGGGCTTTTTACATTAGAAGTCCGGCAAAATTCTGGCAGGGAATACGGGCATGAAACAGCAGGCAGGCATCGGTATTGTCCTGGCGCTTACCACCGCAATGTGTTGGGGCGCGTTACCTATTGCGATGAAGCAGGTGCTGGAAGTGATGGAACCCCCAACGGTGGTGTTTTATCGCTTTTTAATGGCGGGAATCGGTCTTGGCCTGATTCTCACATGGAAGAAAAAACTTCCACCGCTGCATCTTTTTCGCAAGCCCCGCTGGTTAATTCTGCTGGCTATAGCCACGGGCGGGCTATTCGGGAACTTCATTCTGTTCAGTTCTTCCCTGCAGTATGTTAGCCCGACGGCTTCACAGGTCATTGGGCAACTCTCGCCTGTGGGCATGATGGTTGCTAGCGTCTTTATCCTGAAAGAGAAGATGCGTGGCACCCAGATCATCGGCGCGCTAATGCTCATTTGCGGTCTGGTGATGTTTTTTAATACCAGCTTGATGGAAATTTTTACCCGGCTGACGGATTACACTTGGGGTGTGATATTCGGCGTCGGTGCTGCAACGGTGTGGGTAAGCTATGGTGTTGCGCAAAAAGTATTATTGCGCCGCCTTGCGTCCCAGCAGATCCTCTTTTTGCTGTACACTTTATGTACAGTCGCATTGTTGCCGTTGGCGAAGCCTGCAGTGCTGCTCCAGTTGAGTGACTGGCAGCTGGCCTGCCTGATTTTTTGTGGGCTGAATACGCTGGTAGGATACGGTGCGCTGGCGGAAGCGATGGCGCGTTGGCAGGCGGCGCAGGTCAGTGCGTTGATCACGCTGACGCCGCTATTTACGCTGTTATTTTCAGATTTGTTATCAATGGCCTGGCCCGATGTTTTCGCCAGACCGATGTTAAACCTTGTCGGTTATCTCGGTGCGTTTGTCGTGGTTGCGGGCGCGATGTTTTCCGCTATTGGCCATCGTCTTTGGGGACGTTGGCGCAGTCGCGAAGTAATCGTCACTGTGCCCCGCTCAGGCGAATGAGTTACGGAGAGTAAAATGAAGTTTGTTGATGAAGCTACGATTCTGGTCGTGGCGGGTGATGGCGGTAACGGCTGTGTCAGCTTCCGTCGCGAAAAATATATTCCGAAAGGCGGCCCTGATGGCGGCGACGGTGGCGATGGTGGTGATGTCTGGCTGGAAGCGGACGAAAACCTTAACACCCTGATCGACTACCGTTTCGAAAAATCTTTCCGTGCTGAGCGTGGTCAGAATGGCCAGAGCCGTGATTGCACGGGTAAACGCGGAAAAGACATTACGGTAAAAGTCCCGGTCGGGACGCGTGTTATCGATCAGGGCACCGGTGAAACCATGGGGGATATGACCAAGCATGGTCAGCGCCTGATGGTAGCAAAAGGTGGTTGGCACGGCCTTGGTAATACCCGTTTTAAATCCTCGGTTAACCGTACTCCGCGTCAGAAAACGATGGGTACGCCAGGCGATAAACGCGATCTGCAGCTGGAACTGATGCTGTTGGCCGACGTTGGGATGCTGGGTATGCCGAACGCCGGCAAATCTACATTTATTCGTGCGGTATCGGCGGCAAAACCGAAAGTGGCGGATTACCCGTTCACCACTCTGGTACCGAGCCTTGGCGTTGTTCGTATGGATAACGAAAAGAGCTTCGTCGTTGCGGATATTCCAGGGCTGATCGAAGGTGCCGCCGATGGCGCAGGCCTTGGGATTCGGTTCCTGAAACACCTTGAACGCTGCCGCGTGCTGTTGCACCTGATCGATATCGATCCGATCGATGGTTCCGATCCGGCTGAAAATGCCCGCATTATTGTTGGCGAACTGGAAAAGTACAGCGAGAAGCTAGCTGCTAAACCGCGTTGGCTGGTGTTCAACAAGATTGACCTGATGGATAAAGCCGAAGCGGAAGCCAAAGCGAAAGCTATCGCCGAAGCGCTGGGTTGGGAAGATAAGTTCTACCTGATCTCCGCCGCTAGCCAGCAGGGTGTCAAAGATCTGTGTTGGGATGTGATGACCTTTATCATCGAAAACCCGATCACGCAGGCGCAGGAAGAGCAGCAGCCTGAGAAAGTCGAGTTTATGTGGGATGATTATCATCGCCAGCAGCTCGAAGAAGCGGAAGAGGCTGTTGAAGACGACGAAGAGTGGGATGACGACTGGGACGAAGACGACGAAGAAGGCGTCGAATTCATTTACAAACGTTAATTCCAGTAATTTCCCCGGTCAGTCGGGGAATGTCGTAAAAAAATGCCGGGTCAGCATATGCTCCCCGGCATTTTTGTTAGTTGTTCTGATAAATGTCTTTGTACAACCGGCTTTCAAAACGCACCAACGGAATGCGGCGATTGCGCTGATCCGCCGGTTCCACTGCATAGCCTGAAAGATACTGCACAAACGCCATTCGCTGGCCACTAGCGGTGGTGATAAACCCGGCAAGGTTGTAGACCCCTTGCAGCGAACCCGTCTTCGCCGACACTTTGCCGTCCACGCCCGCCTCATGCAAACCAGCCCGGTACTGCAACGAGCCGTCATAGCCCGCCAGTGGCAACATTGAGATGAAGTTCAGTTCAGTATCGTGTTGTGCAATGTATTGCAGCACCTGCATCATGGTTGCCGGTGCCAGCAGATTGTGGCGAGACAGACCTGAGCCATCGGCAATGATGGTGTTACCGAGATCGACGCCAGCTTGCTGGCGCAGGATTTGGCGTACCGCATCAGAACCCGCTCGCCAGGTGCCCGGTACGCCAAAGCGCACGTGACCAATCATGCGAAACACGGTATCCGCAATCATGTTATCTGATTTTTTCAGCATCTGTTTCAGCAAGTCATGCAATGGTGCAGATTGCTTGCTGGCAATCACTGTACCCGGCTGGTTTTCCTGCGTCTGGCGTAACAGCGTTCCGGTATAAGTGATCCCGGCGTCTTTAAGTTCATCTTTGATGATTGCGCCCGCGTAACTCGCGCCATCCTGAACGGCGAAGGCTAGCGGCAATGGGTCGGCACGCTGTGGCAGGCAGCCTGTCAGCGTGAAGCGGTTTAAATCTCCAGGAACAACATCCAGCTCGCAATACTGCGCCTCCGAGGAGCCGCGCGCGAGTGTGCGTACTTGGCTGAACATGTTCACCGGGTAATAAGACGCCACACGAATATAGGCTAAATCGCCCGCTTTCTGCGCGCTGTAGAGCGAAACCGAAAAACAGTTACGGTCGACAATGGCGGCGGCAGGTGGAGCGCTAAAGCACTGTGTCATATCGTTCCACGGCCAGCCGGGCGCTTTATCGTGGCTCGCAAAAATAGAGGTATCGACAAGCACATTTCCATCAATTTTCTGCACACCCGATTTTTTCAGCGCAGCGACCATATTGCGAATATCCTGACGTTTTAGCGTCGGATCGCCGCCAAAGCGCGCAATTAAATCGCCTTTTAATGTGCCGCCATCAACAGAACCTTTGCTTTCCAGCGTGGTTGTAAAGCGAAAGTCCGGTCCGAGTTGCAAAAGCGCCGCCAGCGCGGTTATCACTTTTTGCGTACTCGCAGGCAGCGCCATTTGCTTACCGTGGTAATCCACTTCAGGGGACTTGGCTCCCACTCTTTGCACCATCAGGGCTAAGTTGGCGCCATCCGGGAGCTGGTTGATGTATTCGTCGACATTCGCGGCCTGAACATTCAGGGCTATACTGGTGGTCAATCCGATGATAAAGCTGGGAAATCGCATAATCTCGCGCTAACAAGCTGGAAACAAGCCGTCATACTACGGCGCATCGACCCGGAAAGTAAACGATGACCCACGGTGAACTTCCGGGTAAAATACGTATCAAATTGAAAAATTGCTGCTGACCTGGGGCTTTGTCCCCGGGTCAGTTTTCTTTTGCTCCTGCCCGGCGGTTTACGCCTGAATGTGGGGAGATAAAGCTGACGGGGCAGGGTTCTGCTCCTTACAGGAATGTTTAAGAGGTATAACAAATGCAAGCTATTCCGATGACCTTACGTGGTGCCGAGAAATTGCGCGAAGAGCTGGAGTTTCTTAAAACCGTTCGTCGCCCAGAAATCATCGCCTCTATTGCGGAAGCCCGCGAGCATGGCGATCTTAAAGAAAACGCTGAGTATCACGCGGCGCGAGAGCAGCAAGGTTTCTGCGAAGGCCGCATTAAAGATATCGAAGCTAAACTGTCCAACGCGCAGGTTATCGACATTTCAAAGATGCCGAAAAACGGTCGCGTCATTTTTGGTTCCACTGTGACAGTGCTGAACCTGGATAGTGAAGAAGAGCAAACTTATCGTATTGTTGGTGACGATGAAGCTGACTTTAAACAGAATCTTATCTCAGTAAACTCGCCAATCGCGCGCGGTCTGGTGGGTAAAGAGCAGGATGATGTGGTTGTCATTCGCACGCCAGGCGGCGAAGTGGAATACGAAATCATCAAAGTGGAATATCTTTGATTGTTACGTTAGCTTCAATTGTTGACGTATTGTAAAGAAAAGAAAAAGGCCGCATTGCGGCCTTTTATGAACTCCGGGAGCGTGGCATTTTGCACGTCTGCTGGCGGAATCCCCTCGTTTTACACAGATTTTGTGTTCAATTCAGGATATCCTTAGCGTGGCAGCGAAATTTTACGCTCCGCGGTTGGGCGATAAAGCACCAGCGTTTTACCGATGACCTGTACGTTACTGGCACCGGTTTCGCGAACGATAGCTTCCACAATCAAGGACTTAGTGTCTCTGTCTTCAGAGGCGATCTTCACCTTGATAAGTTCATGGTGCTCTAGCGCTTGTTCAATCTCGGCCAGTACCCCTTCGGTCAAACCATTATTGCCAAGCATAACTACCGGCTTGAGCGGATGTGCCAGACCTTTCAGGTGCTGTTTTTGTTTAGTACTCAGATTCATCGTATATTTTGCTTACGTTGGGATTGAAAACGGGTCATTCTACCGCCATCTCCTCTGTATCGCCAAATTGCACGTCGAAATTTATCGGTGTCGATGATGAACCCGGATGGAAAGTTAAATGACAGGTAAAAAGCGTTCTGCCAGCTCGAGCCGCTGGCTTCAGGAACACTTTAGCGATAAATATGTTCAGCAGGCACAGAAAAAAGGGTTGCGTTCCCGAGCCTGGTTTAAACTTGATGAAATACAGCAAAGTGACAAGCTTTTTAAGCCGGGTATGACGATTGTGGACCTGGGTGCCGCACCCGGTGGATGGTCACAATACGCGGTCACGCAAATCGGTGGTAACGGTCGTATTATTGCTTGCGATCTTTTACCGATGGATCCAATCGTTGGCGTGGACTTCCTTCAGGGCGATTTTCGTGATGAATTAGTTCTGAAAGCCTTACTGGAACGAGTAGGTGACAGTAAAGTTCAAGTTGTCATGTCAGATATGGCGCCAAACATGAGCGGTACGCCAGCGGTCGATATCCCGCGTTCCATGTATCTGGTGGAACTGGCGCTGGAAATGTGTCGTGATGTGTTGGCACCAGGCGGTAGTTTTTTAGTGAAGGTGTTCCAGGGCGAAGGTTTCGATGAGTATCTCACGGAGATTCGCTCCCTGTTTACGAAGGTGAAAGTGCGTAAACCGGACTCTTCACGTGCTCGTTCACGTGAAGTGTATATTGTAGCGACCGGGCGAAAATGATACCCCGTTGACTTCGGCCTTTGGTTTGAATGAAGCGGGATATGTTGTATCCTGACGCTGTTTTTAACACAGTTGTAATATGAGGTTAATCCCTTGAGTGACATGGCGAAAAACCTAATACTCTGGCTGGTCATTGCCGTCGTGCTGATGTCAGTATTCCAGAGCTTTGGGCCCAGCGAGTCTAATGGCCGCAAGGTGGATTATTCTACCTTCCTGCAAGAGGTCAACCAGGACCAGGTTCGCGAAGCGCGTATCAACGGACGTGAGATCAACGTTACCAAGAAAGATAGTAACCGTTACACGACTTACATCCCGGTCAACGATCCTAAACTGCTCGACAACCTGCTGACCAAAAACGTCAAGGTTGTGGGTGAACCGCCTGAAGAGCCAAGCCTGCTGGCTAACATCTTCATTTCCTGGTTCCCTATGCTGTTGCTGATTGGGGTCTGGATTTTCTTCATGCGCCAAATGCAGGGCGGCGGTGGCAAAGGTGCCATGTCGTTCGGCAAGAGCAAGGCGCGTATGCTCACGGAAGATCAGATCAAAACGACTTTCGCTGACGTTGCTGGTTGCGACGAAGCTAAAGAAGAAGTAGGCGAACTGGTTGAGTATCTGCGTGAGCCGAGCCGTTTCCAGAAATTGGGCGGTAAAATCCCGAAAGGCGTCCTGATGGTCGGCCCTCCGGGTACGGGTAAAACGCTGCTGGCGAAAGCTATCGCCGGTGAAGCGAAAGTGCCGTTCTTTACAATTTCAGGTTCTGACTTTGTTGAAATGTTCGTCGGTGTGGGCGCATCTCGTGTGCGTGACATGTTTGAACAAGCCAAGAAGGCCGCACCGTGCATTATCTTCATCGATGAAATCGACGCCGTAGGTCGCCAGCGTGGCGCTGGTCTGGGCGGCGGTCATGATGAACGTGAACAAACGCTGAACCAGATGCTGGTAGAAATGGATGGCTTCGAAGGTAACGAAGGTATTATCGTTATCGCCGCAACCAACCGTCCGGACGTGCTTGACCCTGCGCTGCTGCGTCCAGGCCGTTTTGACCGTCAGGTCGTTGTTGGTCTGCCGGATGTTCGCGGTCGCGAGCAGATCCTGAAAGTTCATATGCGCCGTGTGCCGCTGTCGCCGGATATCGATGCTGCAATCATTGCACGCGGTACACCGGGTTTCTCCGGTGCCGATCTGGCGAACCTGGTCAACGAAGCTGCGCTGTTTGCTGCCCGTGGTAACAAACGTGTTGTTTCCATGGTCGAGTTCGAAAAAGCGAAAGACAAAATCATGATGGGTGCGGAACGTCGCTCCATGGTGATGACGGAAGCGCAGAAAGAGTCCACCGCTTATCACGAAGCGGGCCACGCTATTATTGGTCGACTGGTGCCGGAACACGATCCGGTGCACAAAGTGACGATCATTCCGCGCGGTCGTGCGCTGGGTGTGACGTTCTTCCTGCCGGAAGGTGATGCAATCAGCGCCAGCCGTCAGAAACTAGAGAGCCAGATTTCAACGCTGTACGGCGGCCGCCTGGCAGAAGAGATCATCTACGGTGTTGAGCATGTTTCCACCGGTGCGTCGAACGACATTAAAGTCGCGACAAACCTGGCGCGCAACATGGTTACGCAGTGGGGCTTCTCTGACAAACTCGGTCCGCTGCTGTATGCCGAAGAAGAGGGCGAAGTTTTCCTCGGCCGCTCCGTCGCGAAAGCAAAACATATGTCCGATGAGACTGCGCGTATCATCGACCAGGAAGTGAAAGCGCTGATTGAACGTAACTACAATCGTGCGCGTCAGATCCTGAACGACAACATGGATATTCTGCATGCGATGAAAGATGCTCTGATGAAATATGAGACCATCGACGCACCGCAGATTGATGACCTTATGTCCCGTCGCGACGTACGTCCGCCGGCTGGCTGGGAAGATCCAGGCGCGAACAATTCTGATAGCAATGGTACCCCGCGCGCGCCGCGTCCGGTTGATGAACCGCGTACGCCTAACCCGGGCAACACCATGTCAGAACAGCTGGGCGACAAGTAAGTTCTCCGCTGTTGATGATCAGTACTTAACGAAACCCTGGGGCTTGCTCCGGGGTTTTTCTTTATCGCATAACCGCAATATTTCAGGGACTTTCGTCATGAAACTTCATGCCCAGGGCTCCACGCTTGAGCTGTCTCATCCTCATGTCATGGGGATCCTTAACGTTACGCCAGACTCGTTTTCTGACGGCGGTACGCATAACACGCTGGTTGAGGCGGTCAAACACGCAAACTTGATGATCAACGCGGGTGCGACGATTGTGGACATCGGCGGAGAATCCACCCGTCCCGGTGCGGCAGATGTCAGCGTGGAAGAAGAGCTTGCTAGAGTGATTCCGGTCGTAGAAGCAATTGCGCAGCGCTTTGAGGTGTGGATTTCTGTTGATACCTCGAAGCCTGAAGTGATCCGCGAAGCCGCGCATGTTGGGGCGCATATCATCAATGATATTCGCTCGCTGACGGAACCCGGCGCGCTGGAGGCTGCCGCACAGACTGGCTTACCGGTCTGCCTGATGCATATGCAAGGGCAGCCGAAAACTATGCAGGAAGCCCCAAAATATGCTGATGTGTTTGCCGATGTGAACCATTTTTTCACCGAACATATTACGCGCTGCGAACGTGCGGGGATCGCAAAAGAGAAATTGTTGCTCGACCCTGGATTCGGTTTCGGTAAGAATCTCACCCACAATTATGCGCTGCTTGCCCGGTTATCTGAATTTCACCATTTCGGCTTACCGTTGCTGGTAGGAATGTCACGCAAATCGATGGTTGGGCAATTGCTGAATGTTGGGCCGTCCGAGCGCTTAAGTGGCAGCCTGGCGTGTGCGGTGATCGCCGCAATGCAAGGTGCGCAGATTATTCGTGTTCATGATGTAAAAGAAACGGTTGAAGCTATGCGGGTGGTGGAAGCCACACTGTCAGCGAAGGAAAATAAACGCTATGAGTAATCGTAAATATTTTGGCACTGATGGCATTCGTGGCCGAGTTGGCGACGCACCGATCACCCCTGATTTCGTACTGAAACTGGGTTGGGCCGCAGGGAAAGTTCTGGCGCGCCACGGCTCGCGTAAAATCATTATCGGCAAAGATACCCGTATCTCTGGCTATATGCTGGAGTCCGCGCTGGAGGCAGGTCTTGCAGCCGCCGGGCTTTCCGCATCATTTACTGGCCCAATGCCAACCCCGGCGGTGGCCTATCTGACTCGCACATTCCGCGCCGAGGCGGGAATTGTGATTTCAGCTTCCCATAACCCGTTTTATGACAACGGCATCAAATTCTTCTCTATTGATGGCACTAAACTGCCGGATGCGGTTGAAGAAGCCATCGAAGCTGAGATGGAAAAAGAGCTGACCTGTGTGGATTCCGCCGAGCTTGGCAAAGCAAGCCGCATTGTCGACGCCGCAGGCCGTTACATTGAGTTTTGCAAAGCAACCTTCCCGAATGAACTCAGCCTCAATGGCCTAAAAATCGTTGTCGATTGTGCCAATGGCGCGACCTACCACATTGCGCCGAACGTTTTCCGTGAGCTGGGCGCAAAAGTGATTGCGATGGGATGCGAGCCGGACGGTGTAAACATCAATGAAAAATGCGGCGCGACTGATGTAAACGCGTTGCAGCAGCGAGTGCAGGCAGAGAAAGCGGATTTGGGCATCGCTTTTGATGGTGATGGCGACCGCGTCATCATGGTTGACCACGAAGGTAATAAGGTCGATGGCGATCAGATCATGTACATCATCGCACGCGAAGGGTTACGTCAGGGGCAACTGCGCGGTGGTGCTGTGGGCACATTGATGAGCAACATGGGTCTGGAACTGGCGCTTAAGCAGTTGGGAATTCCGTTCGCGCGCGCGAAAGTGGGTGACCGCTACGTGCTCGAAAAAATGCAGGAAAAAGGCTGGCGCATCGGCGCCGAAAACTCAGGCCACGTGATTCTGCTGGATAAAACCACTACCGGTGATGGCATTGTCGCAGGCTTGCAGGTTGTGGCGGCGATGGTGCGTAACCATATGACTTTGCATGATCTGTGCAGTGGTATGAAAATGTTCCCGCAGGTGCTGGTCAATGTGCGTTTCACGGCAGGCAAGGGCGATCCGCTCGAAGATGAAACAGTAAAAGTGGTAACAGCAGACGTTGAAGCGACGCTCGGTAACCGTGGGCGTGTGCTATTGCGTAAGTCTGGCACAGAGCCATTAATTCGCGTCATGGTCGAAGGTGAAGATGAGACGCAAGTGATAGCGCTGGCAAATCGCATCGCGGACGCAGTCAAAGCCGTATAATTGCGTGATAAGTGACTAAAAAGGCAGCTGTTGCTGTCTTTTTGTTAGCCGGACTTCGCAGTTTTGCTGTTTTTTTCCGCACTTGATAAAATGCACTGAAATTGCCCTTGCGAAGGTCATTCGCTTTGGTTAGTATTCACACCCGCTTCAGTGGGAAAGCAAGAAACATCCCACTTTTATTGGTTTGAAGCATTGGCTGCGGCAACCCCGCAAGGAACAGGTTGATTATGTACGAAGCTCTTTTAGTAGTTTTCCTTATTGTGGCGCTGGCTCTTGTAGGCCTGATCATGCTGCAGCAAGGTAAAGGCGCTGACATGGGAGCCTCCTTTGGCGCTGGTGCGTCAGGTACGCTGTTCGGTTCAAGTGGTTCTGGTAACTTCATGACTCGTGCAACTGCTGTGCTGGCAACTCTGTTCTTTATTATTAGCCTTGTGTTGGGCAACATTAACAGCAACAAAACCAATAAAGGAAGCGAGTGGGAAAATCTGAGCGCACCGGCGAAGACTGAGCAAACTCAGCCAGCTCCGGCGCAGCCGACCAGCGATATCCCGCAATAAGTAAGTCGTGCCGAGGTGGTGGAATTGGTAGACACGCTACCTTGAGGTGGTAGTGCCCGATTGGGCTTACGGGTTCAAGTCCCGTCCTCGGTACCAACATTCCGAAAAAAAGACATCGTAAGATGTCTTTTTTTTCGTCTGTACTTTCTGTCTGCGGCATAAATACCTACGCTTCGCAGCCAATAAAAAAGCGCCCCGAGGCGCTTTTTGCATGTCTGGAGCGATTACTTCTTATCGATATTTTCCAGGTTCTCAACCTGTGGCAGACCATTACCGGAAGTGTTCGACAGTAAACCCGTCTGAGCATAATTGAACAGCTTTGCGCGGGTATCCGTAATATCCAGATTACGCATGGTCAGCTGGCCGATACGATCGTCAGGTGAGAACACCGAGTCGCCTTTTTCCATGGTCAGACGTTCTGCCTGGTAGGTCAGATTGTCGGAAACGGTGTTGAGGATCGAATAGTCATTACCACGGCGCAATTCCAACGTTACTTCACCGGTAATTGCACTCGCTACCCAACGTTGGAGGGAATCACGCAGCATCAGCGCTTGCGGATCAAACCAACGGCCCTGATACAGCAAACGCCCAAGCTGGCGGCCATGCGCATGATATTGTTCGATGGTGTCTTCGTTATGAATACCGGTTAACAGACGTTCGTAAGCAATATGCAGCAGTGCCATCCCCGGCGCTTCATAGATGCCACGGCTTTTTGCTTCGATAATACGGTTTTCGATCTGATCGCTCATGCCCAGACCGTGACGTCCACCGATACGGTTTGCTTCCAGCATTAGTTCCACGTCATCAGCGAAGGTTTTGCCATTCAGGGCAACCGGGTGACCACGTTCAAAACGGACCGTCACTTCTTCGACCTGGATTTTAACGCTCTCATCCCAGAACTTAACGCCCATTATCGGGTTAACGATTTTCACGCTAGAGTTAAGGAATTCGAGATCTTTCGCTTCGTGCGTTGCGCCCAGCATGTTGGAGTCGGTTGAGTAGGCTTTCTCGGCCGACATCTTGTAATCGAAACCCGATGCGGTCATAAATTCGGACATTTCCTGACGACCGCCCAACTCATCAATAAAGTCGGTATCAAGCCACGGTTTGTAGATTTTCAGCTCGGCATTGGTCAACAGGCCGTAACGATAGAAACGTTCAATATCGTTTCCTTTATAGGTGCTGCCGTCACCCCAGATATTCACGCCATCTTCTTTCATCGCCGCAACCAGCATTGTGCCGGTGACTGCACGGCCCAGCGGCGTGGTATTGAAGTAGGTCAAACCACCGGTGGTGTTGTGGAATGCGCCGCACTGAATGGCGGCGATGCCTTCAGCGACTAACTGTTTGCGGCAGTCGATCAGGCGAGCATTTTCCGCACCGTATTCTTTAGCGCGACGGGGAATCGCCTCATAGTCATCCTCATCAGGCTGGCCCAGGTTCGCAGTATATGCATAAGGAACCGCGCCTTTCTGGCGCATCCACAGCAGCGCTGCGCTGGTGTCCAGACCGCCAGAGAAAGCGATACCAATACGTTGACCTACGGGAAGATGCTTGAGAATCGTTGTCATAAAAAATCCCTGCTTGATAGACCGATGGTGAGAGACTTAACAGCCACGCCATGCTATTTGTGCCATTCGACCAAGATGAACAGTGAATGGTTATGCAAAATAAATGAGTTTTCATTTAATCATCTTTTGGTAGAGACCGAAAGAGAAGAGTGCAATTTTCATTACGATATTGAAGGAAAACGCGCATCGCTTGCTTAAAAACTATTCCAATAAAATGCATACCCGCGGCGCACGGGATGCTAAGTGTAGACGGTTGACAGATCGTTATGTTTATCAATATACTGCAAGCCGGTTTTACGTCCCGTCTTCGGTACCAAATCCCAGCATTATTTGCAAATTCACGCTCAACCGGGTAGAATTTGCCACGTTTCAGGCGCGGGGTGGAGCAGCCTGGTAGCTCGTCGGGCTCATAACCCGAAGGTCGTCGGTTCAAATCCGGCCCCCGCAACCACTTTCCCTAAGTGTTCTTTTTCAAATATACTATGAAGACTTAACGCCTTCGTCGCTGGATTTGAAAAAAATACTCATGGAAGGTTCTCCAGGCCGCAGTTGCGGCTATAGGGTTCAGTTATTTAAAGCCCCGATTTATCGGGGTTTTTTGTTATCTGAGTACGAAATAACTGGGCTATACGCCCTTTTTTTATGTCTTGGGGGTGGACTTGTCCACATTAGAGCAAAAATTAACAGAGATGATTACGGCACCGGTTGAAGCACTGGGCTATGAGCTGGTCGGTATCGAATTTGTGCGCGGTCGCACATCTACGCTGCGCATCTATATTGATAGTGAAGATGGCATCAATGTTGATGATTGCGCTGATGTCAGCCACCAGGTCAGTGCGGTACTGGATGTAGAAGATCCGATTACCGTAGCTTACAACCTGGAGGTTTCCTCACCAGGTCTTGAGCGTCCTTTGTTTACGGCTGAGCACTATGCGCGCTTTAAGGGCGACGAAGTCTCGCTGGTTCTGCGTATGGCGGTTCAGAATCGCCGTAAATGGCAGGGCATCATTAAAGATGTCGATGGCGAGATGATCACCGTTACGGTCGAAGGTAAAGATGAAGTGTTCGCATTGAGCAATATCCAGAAAGCGAACCTGGTCCCCCACTTTTAACAGTCTGGATTGAGGTGAAAGGCCCCCAATGAACAAAGAAATTTTGGCTGTTGTTGAAGCTGTTTCTAACGAAAAGTCGCTTCCGCGTGAAAAAATCTTTGAAGCGCTGGAAAGTGCTCTGGCTACAGCAACCAAGAAAAAATACGAACAAGAGATTGATGTGCGCGTAAGCATCGATCGTAAAAGTGGTGATTTTGACACCTTCCGTCGTTGGCTCATTGTTGAAGAAGTTACTCAGCCAACGCGTGAAATCACCCTCGAGGCGGCACGTTATGAAGATGAAAGCCTGAATCTTGACGATTACGTTGAAGATCAGATCGAATCTGTGACGTTTGACCGCATCACCACTCAAACCGCTAAGCAAGTTATCGTACAAAAAGTACGTGAAGCTGAGCGCGCAATGGTTGTCGATCAGTTCCGTGAACACGAAGGTGAAATCATCACCGGCGTGGTCAAAAAAGTGAACCGCGACAACATTACACTCGACCTCGGCAACAATGCCGAAGCCGTGATTTTGCGCGAAGATATGCTGCCACGCGAAAACTTCCGTCCGGGCGACCGTATTCGCGGTGTGTTGTATGCCGTGCGTCCAGAAGCACGCGGTGCGCAGCTGTTCGTGACGCGTTCCAAACCGGAAATGCTGATCGAACTGTTCCGCATTGAAGTACCGGAAATCGGCGAAGAAGTCATCGAAATTAAAGCCGCTGCCCGCGATCCGGGTTCACGCGCCAAAATCGCAGTGAAGACCAACGATAAACGTATCGATCCGGTCGGTGCATGCGTTGGTATGCGCGGTGCTCGCGTTCAGGCGGTTTCGACTGAGCTCGGCGGTGAGCGTATTGATATCGTGCTGTGGGACGACAATCCTGCTCAGTTCGTTATCAATGCAATGGCACCGGCTGATGTCGCTTCTATCGTAGTGGATGAAGACAAACACACGATGGATATCGCGGTTGAAGCGGGCAACCTGGCGCAGGCGATTGGCCGTAACGGCCAGAACGTGCGCCTCGCGTCTCAGCTGAGCGGCTGGGAACTCAACGTAATGACCGTTGAGGACCTGCAGTCCAAGCATCAGGCTGAGGCTCATGCAGCGATTGATACCTTTACTCGCTACCTGGATATCGACGAAGATTTCGCCACTGTCTTGGTTGAAGAAGGTTTCTCAACGCTGGAAGAACTGGCCTATGTGCCAATCAAAGAGCTGCTGGAAATCGATGGTCTGGACGAAGATACCGTCGAAGCCCTGCGTGATCGTGCGAAAAATGCATTGACCACCCTGGCGCTGGCGCAGGAAGAAAGTTTGGGTAATAAAGAACCCGCTGAAGACCTGCTTAACCTGGAAGGTCTGGATCGTGCATTGGCTTTCAAACTGGCTGCTCGTGGTGTTTGTACGCTGGAAGACCTCGCCGAGCAAGGTGTAGATGACCTGAGCGATATCGAAGGGTTAACCACCGAGAAAGCAGGTGAGCTCATCATGGCCGCACGTAATATTTGCTGGTTTGGTGACGAAGCGTAATAAACTGTAGCAGGAAGGAACAGCATGACAGATGTAACCGTAAAAACGCTGGCCGCTGAGATTCAAACCTCTGTGGACCGCCTGGTACAGCAATTTGCTGATGCAGGGATCCGCAAGTCCGCTGAAGATTCAGTGACGGCACAAGAAAAGCAGACGCTATTAGCGCATTTGAACCGTGAACACGGCTCCTCGCCTGATAAGCTGACGCTGCAGCGCAAAACGCGCAGCACATTAAATATTCAGGGCACCGGCGGTAAAAGTAAATCGGTGCAGATCGAAGTCCGTAAAAAGCGCACCTTTGTAAAACGCGATCCACAAGAGGCTGAACGTCTCGCTGCGGAAGAAGAGGCGATGCGTGAAGCGGAAGAGAAGGCCCGTCGTGAAGCAGAGGATGCCGCTGAGCGAGAAGCCGAGGAAAAAGCCAAGCGTGAGGCCGAAAGTCGCCTGAAACGTGAGGCTGAAGAAAAAGCTAAACGCGATAATGCTGAAAATGCAAAACGCGAGGCTGCGGAAAATAGCAAAGTGAGCAACCAACAATCTGACGAAATGACCAGAGCAGCCCAGACGGATAAAGCCCGTCGTGAAGCCGAAGCGCAAGAACTCAAGCGCAAAGCGGAAGAAGAGGCTCGTCGTAAACTGGAAGAAAACGCACGTCGCGTAGCGGAAGAAGCTCGTCGTATGGCAGAACAAAATGAAAATGGCTGGGTTGCTGCCAGCACTGAAGAAGAAGAGACAACTGGCGATTATCATGTAACCACTTCCCAGCATGCGCGTCAGGCGGAAGATGATAACGATCGCGAAGTTGAAGGTGGTCGTAGTCGTACCCGTACCGCTAAAGCGCCGCGTCCGAAGAAAGGTAACAAGCACTCGGAAAGCAAAGCTGACCGTGAAGAAGCGCGTGCAGCGGTTCGCGGTGGTAAAGGCGGCCGTCAGCGTAAAGGCTCTTCTCTGCAACAGGGCTTCCAGAAACCGGCTCAGGCTGTTAACCGTGACGTTGTAATCGGCGAAACCCTGACCGTTGGCGAGCTGGCTAACAAAATGGCAGTCAAAGGCTCTCAGGTCATCAAAGCGATGATGAAACTGGGTGCAATGGCCACCATCAACCAGGTTATCGACCAGGAAACCGCGCAGCTGGTTGCGGAAGAAATGGGTCACAAAGTTATCCTGCGTCGTGAAAACGAGCTGGAAGAAGCGGTAATGAGCGACCGTGACACAGGTGCAGCGGTAGAATCGCGCGCGCCGGTTGTGACCATCATGGGGCACGTTGACCACGGTAAAACCTCTCTGCTGGACTACATTCGTTCAACGAAAGTGGCTTCCGGTGAAGCGGGTGGCATTACTCAGCACATCGGTGCTTACCATGTTGAAACCGACAACGGTATGATCACCTTCCTGGATACCCCAGGCCACGCCGCGTTTACCGCAATGCGTGCTCGTGGTGCTCAGGCAACGGATATCGTTGTACTGGTTGTTGCTGCAGATGATGGCGTGATGCCGCAGACCATCGAAGCTATCCAGCACGCGAAAGCGGCGCAGGTGCCGGTTGTAGTTGCAGTCAACAAAATTGATAAACCGGAAGCCGATCCGGATCGCGTTAAGAACGAACTCTCTCAGTACGGCATCATCCCGGAAGAGTGGGGCGGCGAAAGCCAGTTCGTACACGTATCTGCGAAAGCCGGTACCGGTATCGACGAGCTGCTGGATGCTATCCTGCTGCAGGCCGAAGTCCTGGAACTGAAAGCCGTACGTAAAGGTATGGCGAGTGGTGTGGTCATCGAATCCTTCTTGGATAAAGGTCGTGGTCCGGTTGCTTCCGTACTGGTTCGTGAAGGTACGCTGCATAAAGGCGACATTGTTCTGTGTGGCTTCGAGTATGGGCGTGTCCGTGCGATGCGTGACGAACTTGGTCGCGAAGTGACTGAAGCGGGTCCGTCTATTCCGGTGGAAATTCTCGGTCTGTCCGGCGTTCCGGCAGCAGGTGACGAAGCGACAGTGGTACGTGACGAGAAGAAAGCGCGTGAAGTGGCTCTGTATCGTCAGGGTAAATTCCGCGAAGTCAAACTGGCGCGTCAGCAGAAATCCAAACTGGAAAACATGTTTGCCAACATGACCGAAGGCGAAGTTCACGAAGTGAACATCGTACTGAAGGCCGATGTTCAGGGTTCTGTGGAAGCGATTTCCGACTCGTTGCTGAAACTGTCTACTGACGAAGTGAAAGTGAAGATCGTGGGTTCCGGCGTAGGTGGTATCACCGAAACAGACGCGACTCTTGCTGCTGCGTCCAACGCGATTCTGGTTGGCTTCAACGTGCGTGCCGATGCCTCTGCGCGTCGCGTGATCGAAGCGGAAGGTCTGGATCTGCGTTACTACTCCGTCATCTATAACCTGATCGACGAAGTGAAAGCGGCGATGAGCGGTATGCTCTCTCCGGAACTGAAACAGCAGATCATCGGCCTGGCCGAAGTTCGCGATGTGTTCAAATCACCGAAGTTCGGTGCGATCGCAGGCTGTATGGTTACCGAAGGTGTCGTCAAACGTCACAACCCAATCCGCGTTCTGCGTGACAACGTGGTTATCTATGAAGGTGAGCTGGAATCTCTGCGCCGCTTCAAAGATGACGTTAACGAAGTCCGTAACGGTATGGAATGTGGTATCGGCGTGAAGAACTACAATGACGTACGCACTGGCGATATGATCGAAGTATTCGAAATTATCGAAATCCAGCGCACCATCGAATAATCAACGCGATAACGCAACGTAGGCCGGGTAAGCGAAGCGCCATCCGGCAAGCAATATCAAAAGGGGCTACGGCCCCTTTTTAGTCTGGAGAATTATTATGGCGAAAGAATTTGGTCGCCCGCAGCGCGTATCTCAGGAATTGCAAAAAGAGATCGCAATTATCCTGCAGCGTGAAATCAAAGATCCGCGTCTGGGTATGATGACTACCGTTTCCGGGGTCGAAGTTTCTCGCGATCTGGCTTATGCCAAAGTGTTTGTTACCTTCCTCAACGACAAAGATGAAGCGTCTGTAAAAGCAGGCATCAAGGCGTTGCAGGATGCATCTGGTTTTATCCGCACCTTGCTGGGTAAAGCGATGCGTTTGCGTATCGTGCCTGAACTGACGTTCTTCTACGACAACTCCTTGGTCGAAGGGATGCGCATGTCCAACCTGGTGACCAGCGTGGTGAAACACGATGATGAACGTCGTGTTAACCCGGACGACAGCAAGGAGGACTGATGAGTCGTCCTCGTCGTCGCGGTCGCGACGTGCATGGCGTGCTGTTGCTGGATAAACAGCAGGGCGCTTCCAGCAATGATGTTCTGCAGAAAGTAAAACGTCTCTACAATGCCAACCGCGCCGGGCATACCGGTGCGCTGGATCCGCTAGCAACCGGCATGCTGCCAATTTGCCTGGGCGAGGCGACGAAGTTTTCCCAATATCTGCTGGACTCCGACAAACGCTATCGCGTGATTGCTCGCCTTGGGCAGCGTACCGATACGTCCGATGCAGATGGGCAGATTGTCGAAGAACGTCCCGTTACGTTCAGCGCCGATCAGCTGGCCGCTGCGCTGGAAAGTTTTCGCGGTGATACGCAACAAGTGCCGTCGATGTATTCAGCCCTGAAATATCAGGGAAAGAAGCTCTACGAATATGCGCGCCAGGGCATTGATGTCCCGCGCGAAGCACGGCCAATCACTGTTTACGAACTGCTGTTTATTCGCCACGAAGGCAACGAACTAGAATTGGAAATCCATTGTTCGAAAGGCACGTACATTCGCACTATCATTGATGATCTCGGCGAGAAGTTGGGTTGCGGTGCGCATGTTATCTACCTGCGTCGGCTGGCGGTAAGTAAATATCCGGTTGAACGCATGGTCACGCTTGAACACTTGCGTGAATTGGTTGAGCAGGCTGAGCAGCAGGAGATTCCGGCGGCTCAGTTGCTGGATCCCTTACTGATGCCAATGGACAGCCCGGCATCGGATTTCCCGCTGGTGAATATTCCGTCTATGGTTGCCGCGTATTTCAAAAATGGCCAACCAGTGCGTGCGTCTGGCGTGCCAGTTGAAGGGCTGGTGCGCGTGACGGAAGGTGATGATGCGAAGTTCATCGGGATGGGCGAAATAGATGATGATGGGCGTATTGCGCCGCGTCGTCTGGTGGTTGAGTATCCTGCCGTATAACGGGCTTACCTTGCGGGAAACCCTGACTACGAGTAGAATATTGCCGCTTAACGCCGGGCTATGTATTTAACATCGTCCGGCGTTATACCTGGGGGCGCTGAATTAGAGATTGGCACCCTTTCATTTTTTTATTATTGGAGTTCAAAATGTCTCTAAGCGTTGAAGCTAAAGCAAAAATCGTTTCCGAGTTTGGTCGTGGTTCTAACGACAGCGGTTCTACCGAAGTTCAGGTTGCACTGCTGACTGCTCAGATCAACCACCTGCAGGGTCACTTTGCAGAGCACAAAAAAGATCACCACAGCCGTCGTGGTCTGCTGCGCATGGTTTCTCAGCGTCGTAAACTGCTCGACTACCTGAAACGTAAAGACGTTGCACGCTACACCGCGCTGATCGAGCGTCTGGGTCTGCGTCGCTAAGTCTGGCGAGTTTCAAGAAGGGGCCTTTAAGGCCCCTTTTTTCAACCAGGCGGCAGCAATTGGCAGTAAACTAATGTATTGTTGCCAAGTATGATCTTCATTGCAGAGGTTCGCGCGGCTAATGAGAGGCTTTATCCGCAATGGGCGGGTTAGGGTTGTCATTAGTCGCGAGGATGCAAGAAGGTCCGGTTTAATTGTCAGCACGCCTTGGGTGTGCTGATGTTCATTAAGAAAGGATAGAATTTTGCTGAATCCGATCGTTCGTAAATTCCAATATGGTCAACATACCGTCACGCTGGAAACCGGCATGATGGCACGTCAGGCCACTGCTGCCGTTATGGTTAGCATGGATGACACCGCGGTATTCGTCACTGTTGTTGGCCAGAAAAAAGCAAAACCAGGTCAGGATTTTTTCCCTCTGACCGTTAACTATCAAGAGCGTACCTACGCTGCTGGTAAAATCCCAGGTGGTTTCTTCCGTCGCGAAGGCCGTCCGAGCGAAGGCGAAACTCTGATCGCGCGTCTGATTGACCGCCCGGTTCGCCCGCTGTTCCCGGAAGGCTTCGTTAACGAAGTTCAGGTTATCGCCACTGTTGTTTCCGTTAACCCGCAGGTTAACCCGGATATCGTTGCGATGATCGGTGCTTCTGCTGCGCTGTCTCTGTCTGGTATCCCGTTCAACGGCCCGATTGGCGCCGCTCGCGTGGGTTACATCAACGACCAATATGTGCTGAACCCAACTCAGGAAGAGCTGAAAGAAAGTAAGCTGGACTTGGTGGTTGCCGGTACTGAAGCCGCTGTGCTGATGGTTGAATCCGAAGCAGAACTGCTGAGCGAAGACCAGATGCTGGGCGCGGTAGTATATGGCCACGAACAGCAGCAGGTTGTTATACAGAACATTAACGATCTGGTGAAAGAAGCAGGTAAACCGCGTTGGGATTGGCAGCCAGAAGTAGTAAACGAAGCGCTGAACGCGCGCGTAGCGGCACTGGCTGAATCGCGTCTGAGCGATGCCTACCGCATCACCGACAAACAGGAGCGTTACGCTCAGGTTGACGTGATCAAATCCGAAACCATCGCTACGCTGGTTGCTGAAGATGAAACCCTTGACGCTAACGAGCTGGGTGAAATCCTGCACGCTATCGAGAAAAACGTTGTTCGTAGCCGCGTTCTGGCTGGCGAACCGCGCATTGATGGTCGTGAAAAAGATATGATCCGTGGTCTGGACGTTCGTACCGGTGTTCTGCCGCGTACTCACGGTTCCGCTCTGTTCACCCGTGGTGAAACCCAGGCGCTGGTTACTGCGACGCTGGGTACGGCGCGTGATGCGCAGAACATCGACGAACTGATGGGCGAGCGCACTGACAGTTTCCTGTTCCATTACAACTTCCCTCCGTACTCCGTTGGTGAAACCGGGATGGTAGGTTCGCCGAAACGTCGTGAAATTGGTCACGGTCGTCTGGCGAAACGCGGTGTGCTGGCAGTTATGCCGGAAGCAGATAAATTCCCGTACACCGTACGTGTGGTATCTGAAATCACCGAATCTAACGGTTCCTCTTCCATGGCTTCCGTTTGTGGCGCATCTCTGGCGCTGATGGATGCGGGTGTGCCGGTGAAAGCCGCTGTTGCGGGTATCGCGATGGGGCTGGTGAAAGAAGGCGACAACTTTGTTGTTCTGTCTGACATCCTGGGCGACGAAGATCACCTGGGCGATATGGACTTCAAAGTTGCGGGCTCCCGCGACGGTATCTCTGCACTGCAGATGGATATCAAAATTGAAGGTATCACCAAAGAGATCATGCAGGTTGCGCTGAACCAGGCGAAAGGCGCTCGTCTGCATATTCTGGGTGTTATGGAACAGGCGATTAACGCGCCGCGTGGCGATATCTCTGAATTCGCACCGCGCATCCATACCATCAAGATCAACCCGGACAAAATTAAAGACGTTATCGGTAAAGGCGGCTCCGTTATTCGTGCCCTGACCGAAGAAACCGGCACGACCATTGAAATCGAAGACGATGGTACCGTGAAAATCGCGGCAACCGACGGTGAGAAAGCGAAATTCGCAATTCGCCGTATCGAAGAGATCACTGCTGAGATCGAAGTAGGACGTATCTACAACGGTAAAGTGACTCGTATCGTTGATTTTGGTGCGTTTGTTGCCATCGGTGGTGGCAAAGAAGGCTTGGTACACATTTCTCAGATCGCTGATAAGCGCGTTGAGAAAGTGACTGATTACCTGCAAATGGGCCAGGAAGTACCGGTGAAAGTTCTGGAAGTTGACCGCCAGGGCCGTATTCGTCTAAGCATTAAAGAAGCGACTGAACAAACTCAGCCTGCTGAAGCGTCAGAAGCGCCGCAAGCAGATCAGGGCGAGTAAGGTTGCCTTTGCCCTCCGTTACGGCGGAGGGCTTATTCGCAGGCAGGACGCCATGTTTGCAGCCGGGGGACAGGACGTTCATCCAATTGTTGTCTTCGGGAGTGGGAAATGAAGCCTTTTTTGCGCTGGTGTTTCGTTGCGACAGCTTTAACGCTGGCAGGATGCAGCAACTCTGCCTGGCGTAAGAGCGAAGTCCTCGCGGTGCCATTGCAACCGACTTTGCAGCAAGAAGTGATTCTGGCACGCATGGAACAAATTCTTGCCAGTCGGGCTTTATCCGATGACGAGCGCGCACAGCTTTTATATGAGCGCGGAGTATTGTATGATAGCCTCGGTTTGAGAGCTTTAGCGCGAAATGATTTCTCACAAGCGCTGGCAATCCGACCCGATATGCCGGAAGTATTCAATTACTTAGGCATTTATTTAACGCAGGCAGGCAATTTTGATGCTGCCTATGAAGCGTTTGATTCTGTACTTGAGCTTGATCCAACTTACAACTACGCGCACTTAAATCGCGGCATCGCCCTGCATTACGGCGGTCGTGACAAGTTAGCGCAAGATGATCTGCTGGCGTTTTATCAAGACGATCCTAATGATCCTTTCCGTAGCCTGTGGCTTTACATCGTTGAGCGGAAGCTCGATGAGAACAAGGCGAAAGAAGCCCTGAAACAGCGCTTCGAGAAATCGGACAAGGAACAATGGGGATGGAATATTGTCGAGTTCTACCTCGGTGACATTAGCGAACCAACGCTGATGGATCGCCTGAAGGCGGACGCAACGGATAACACCTCGCTCGCTGAGCATCTCAGTGAAACCAACTTCTATTTAGGTAAGTACTACCTAAGTCTGGGGGACAAGGACAGCGCTACGGCACTGTTCAAACTAGCGGTTGCCAACAACGTCCATAATTTTGTTGAGCATCGTTACGCATTGTTGGAATTAGCGCTCTTGGGCCAGGAGCAAGACGACCTGGCAGAATCGGACCAGCAATAGCTGACGAACATATATCAGCCCGTAATCTCTTTTGATTGCCATCACCTTCGCGGGTGAGGGCTTTATTGTTCGTCAATCAACCTACTTTGAGCCGGTTCACACTTTTCAATGAAAATTGCTAATCTTTTTCACGATGAGTTATGTAGACTGGCCGCCAATGACATAGAGGCACTTGTACTACATGGCTGAATTCGAAACCACTTTTGCAGATCTGGGCCTGAAGGCTCCTATCCTTGAAGCCCTTAACGATCTCGGTTACGAAAAACCATCTCCGATCCAGGCTGAGTGCATTCCGCACCTGCTGAGCGGTCGTGACGTGCTGGGTATGGCCCAGACTGGTAGCGGTAAAACGGCAGCGTTTTCTCTGCCGCTACTCAATAACATCGATCCGGACCTGCGTGCGCCGCAGATCCTCGTGCTTGCTCCGACCCGCGAACTGGCGGTTCAGGTAGCTGAAGCAATGACCGATTTCTCTAAACATATGCGCGGCGTAAACGTGGTTGCCCTGTACGGCGGCCAGCGTTATGACGTGCAGTTACGCGCCCTGCGCCAGGGCCCGCAGATCGTGGTCGGTACGCCGGGTCGTCTGCTGGATCACCTGAAACGCGGCACGCTGGATCTCTCTCGCCTGAGCGGTCTGGTGCTGGATGAAGCCGACGAAATGCTGCGCATGGGCTTTATCGAAGACGTTGAAACCATCATGGCGCAGATCCCGGAGGGTCATCAGACCGCTCTGTTCTCTGCAACCATGCCGGAAGCTATCCGTCGCATTACCCGTCGCTTTATGAAAGACCCGCAGGAAGTGCGCATTCAGTCCAGCGTGACTACTCGTCCGGACATCAGCCAGAGCTACTGGACTGTGTACGGCATGCGTAAAAACGAAGCACTGGTTCGCTTCCTGGAAGCTGAAGATTTCGACGCGGCGATCATTTTCGTGCGTACCAAAAACGCAACGCTGGAAGTCGCCGAAGCGCTGGAGCGCAATGGTTACAACAGCGCCGCGCTGAACGGTGACATGAACCAGGCGCTGCGTGAGCAGACTCTGGAGCGCCTGAAAGACGGTCGTCTGGATATCCTGATCGCGACCGACGTTGCGGCCCGTGGTCTGGACGTTGAGCGTATCAGCCTGGTTGTTAACTACGACATCCCGATGGATTCCGAATCCTACGTTCACCGTATCGGCCGTACCGGTCGTGCGGGTCGTGCTGGGCGCGCGCTGCTGTTCGTTGAGAACCGCGAGCGTCGTCTGCTGCGCAACATCGAACGTACAATGAAGCTGACCATTCCGGAAGTAGAACTGCCGAACGCAGAACTGCTGGGCAAACGCCGTCTGGAAAAATTCGCAGCCAAAGTTCAGCTGCAACTGGAAAGCAGCGATCTGGATCAGTACCGTGCGCTGCTGGCGAAAATCCAGCCTTCTTCTGAAGAAGAGATGGACATCGAAACGCTGGCCGCTGCACTGCTGAAAATGGCACAGGGCGAACGTCCGCTGATTCTGCCGCCGGATGCGCCGATGCGTCCGCGTCGTGAATTCCGCGAACGTGATGAGCGTTTCGAACGTCGTGGCGATCGTAACGATCGTGCCCCGCGTGGCGAACGTGCTGAGCGTGGCGGTGAAGATCGTCCGCGTCGCGAACGTCGTGATGTTGGCGAAATGGAACTGTACCGCATTGAAGTGGGTCGTGATGACGGTGTTGAAGTTCGTCATATCGTTGGCGCAATTGCTAACGAAGGTGATATCAGCAGCCGTTACATCGGTAACATCAAGCTGTTCGGTACTCACTCCACTATCGAGCTGCCGAAAGGCATGCCGGGCGAAGTCCTGCAACACTTCACTCGCACGCGTATTCTGAACAAGCCGATGAATATGCAGCTGCTGGGCGATGCACAACCGCGTGAGCGCAGCGAACGTCGTCCTGCCGGTGGCGGTGAACGTCGCGGTGGTTTCGGTGGCGAACGTCGTGAAGGCGGTCGCGGTGGTGAAGGTCGCCGTTTCAGCGGTGAACGTCAGGAAGGTCGTGGTTTTGGTGGCGAACGCCGCGCACCGCGCCGTGACGACAGCACCACCAGCCGTCGTCGTAACGACGCGTAATTAACGTCGATTATTCTGCGTTATACGCCGTAAAGAAATAGATACAGCCCCAGTCGAACCGATTGGGGCTTTTTTTATCTGTTTTGTACTCCTGTACTGGTACAATGCAGCGGCTTCGCATTCCGGCATTGGACCATCACAGGAGAATCATTTAGATGTCGACACTGACAACCACTCAGGCTTCCCCTTCGCTGTTCGGCGGGGTGGTGATTATCGGCGGCACCATCATTGGCGCAGGCATGTTTTCCCTGCCGGTGGTGATGTCCGGCGCGTGGTTCTTCTGGTCACTTCTGGCGTTATTGTTTACCTGGTTTTGCATGCTGCATTCAGGCTTGATGATCCTGGAGGCCAACCTCAATTATCACAGCGGCGCAAGCTTCGACACCATCACCAAAGACCTGCTCGGTAAAGGCTGGAATCTGGTGAATGGTCTCTCTATCGCCTTCGTGCTTTATATCCTGACGTACGCTTACATCTCCGCGAGCGGGTCTATTCTGCACCACACCTTTGCAGAGATGTCATTGAACGTGCCGCCGCGCCTGGCAGGGCTGGTTTTTGCACTGGCGGTGGCGTTTATCGTTTGGCTCTCCACCCATGCCGTCAGCCGTATGACGGCGATTGTGCTGGGCGCGAAAGTAATTACTTTCTTTCTCACTTTTGGCAGCCTGCTGGGGCATGTTGAACCCACGACGCTGCTGAATGTCGCGCAGGGCAATACGTCTTACACACCGTATTTGCTGATGACGCTACCGTTCTGTTTGGCCTCGTTTGGTTACCACGGTAATGTTCCCAGCCTGATGAAATATTATGGCAAAGACCCGCGCACCATTATTCGCTGCCTGGTGTACGGTACGCTGCTGGCGCTGGGGCTTTATGTCATCTGGTTGCTGGTCACCATGGGGAATATTCCGCGCCCGGCGTTTATCGATATCGCGGCCAAAGGCGGTAATATTGATGTGCTGGTGCAGGCATTGAGCGGTGTGCTTAATAGCCGCAGCCTGGATCTGCTGCTGGTGATTTTTTCGAACTTTGCCGTTGCCAGTTCCTTCCTCGGCGTGACGCTAGGGTTGTTTGATTACCTGGCAGACTTGTTCAAATTTGATGATTCCCCGCTGGGGCGCTTTAAGACAGCACTACTGACATTTGTGCCGCCGATTGTCGGAGGCTTACTGTGGCCGAATGGCTTTTTGTATGCCATTGGGTATGCGGGTTTAGCGGCGACAGTTTGGGCTGCGATTGTCCCGGCTTTGCTGGCGAACGCATCCCGCAAACGCTTTGGTAGCCCGACATTCCGCGTCTGGGGTGGCAAACCGATGATCATCCTGATCCTGCTGTTTGGTGCTGGCAACGCGGTGGTCCACTTGTTATCCAGCTTTAATGTATTGCCGGTGTATCAGTAGATTTATGCGGGTGGCGGCGACGCGAACGTATAGGCCGGGTAAGCGAAGCGCCACCCGGCAAAACAAAACTACCCAAGCAACTCCTCTTTCACCTGCATCGCCAGTTCAAAGGAGTAGAGCCGCGCCTGGTGATCGAAAATCTGCCCGTTAACCATAATCTCATCCGCCTCTGTTTCACGCAGAATCGACTCCAGCCCGTGGCGCACTTTCGCTTTATCACCCACCAGCGACATGCTCAGCGCCTGCTGCACACCGTACTGCTCGGACGGCGACCAGAACTGATCCATATTTGGAATGGGCGGCGGCAACTGTGCCGTCTCGCCACGGCGCAGCTTCACAAAGGCCTGCTGCATAGAGGTGAAGAGGAATTCCGCATCGCGGTTGCTATCGGCGGCAACAATATTGATGCACACCATTGCGTACGGTTTTTCCAGGCGAGCAGATGGTTTGAAGTTGGTGCGATAAAGATGCAGCGCCTGGAACAGCATATCCGGGGCGAAATGCGAGGCAAAGGCAAACGGCAGGCCAAGTTGGGCAGCCAGTTGCGCGCTGTACAAGCTGGAGCCAAGCAGCCAGACCGGAATTTTTTCGCCATAACCCGGCACCGGGCGCACATGCGGGTTCGGATCGACGGCGTCAAACCAGTCCACCAGTTCCGCCACATCACGAGGGAAATTATCAATATCGCCGCTCATATGGCGACGCAGCGCCATCATGGTGCGTTGATCGCTGCCCGGCGCACGGCCAAGGCCAAGATCGATTCGTCCAGGATAGAGCGTGTTCAGCGTGCCGAACTGCTCGGCAATCACCAGCGGTGAATGGTTTGGCAACATAACGCCGCCAGAACCAAGGTGCAGGGCTTGCGTATTCGCCGCCAAATACCCAATCAGCACCGACGTCGCCGCGCTGGCAATACCGGTCATGTTGTGATGTTCTGCCAGCCAGAAGCGGTGATAACCGCGTTTTTCGGCAAGCTTCGCCAGATCCAGTGAATGGGCAAACGCCTCGCGAGCGCTGGAATCTTGCGGAATCGGTGCCAGGTCCAGCACCGAAAAAGGAATGGTTTTATCAGACATATAAACTCACTTTGCCACAGCATCGTCATCAGATTGAAGGTCTTCTTCCAGCCTGGCGCAATGTGCCGCGTCAGGCCAGAAAAGCTGCAACTTTCATACTGCATTAACTTATGACAATTTCTGTTAACAAAGTGAGCTTTTTTAGCACTGTAGCTGCAACCCTGGCAGCCTGCGCCAGTAGCCATTGCAATCGCTGTTCGACGCCAGCGGCAGCGGTGCGTTGCCCGCTTCGTTGGCTTTAAATGCCTCCAGCATGGCAAACGTTTCTGTGCCCATCGGCGACAGACGCACGATATCGACAATCCCTTTCATCGACGCCAGTTCATTGCCAAGGTTATAAACATAACCGCTCATGGTCTGGATGCCATTGAGCACAAACACCTGCTGGTTTTCCTGTGACAGCACGCTGCGCCCGTTCGGGTATTTAATGCAGCACGTTTCGCACTCATCTTTTGGCCGGTCTTCCGAACGCGCGGTAAAGCAGCGCGCGGAATAAGCCAGTGGCAGATGACCGTAGCTCAGCACTTCCACTTCAAATTGTTGGCGAATGCCGAGCGTTTCGCACTGATCGAGCAGGTTAATCAGCCAGTCGCGAGAGAGTTCCACCGGCATGCACCAACGCACCATGCCTTGCCTAAGCAGCAGGCGCAACGTGACCGCGTTATAACAGTTCAACGCATGCCCGGCGATGAACGGCAGCTTGCGCTCGGCGCACAGATTCACCACCCCCAAATCGCTGGCTTCCAGCAGGAATTCGCCGTTATCCACATAACGCTTAAGTTCGTTTAACTCGGACGAGGCCTGCACCAGCGCCAGCGTGGAAAGCACCACTTGCTTGCCGCTGCTCGCCAGTGTTTTCGCCATCTCCAGCCAGTCGCCCACTTTGGTGGCGCGTCGCTTACTGCACACCGCTTCGCCAAGATAAATCACATCGGCCTGGCTTGCGGCAGCCTGGTGGTAAAAATCTTCCAGCGTCTCTTTTGGCCAGTAATAAAGCACCGGCCCTAATGAATATTTCATCTTCTACCTACTGCCATTTGCGGTGATATGCGCCGAGGGTGGTTTGTGTGCCTTCTGACATGGCGCCTAACGTCTCCATCCACGCGGCTTGCGGCACAAAGTCTTGCGGCGAAGCCATGCAGCGATCGATCGCCTGACGCCACACTTTCGCCACCTGGCTCACATATGCCGGGCTGCGCTGGCGGCCTTCGATTTTCACAGACGCGATATTCGCCGCCAGCAATTCCGGCAGCAGTTCCAGCGTATTCAGGCTGGTCGGCTCTTCCAGCGCGTGATAACGCTCGCCATCAACCAAATAACGGCCTTTACACAACGTCGGATAACCGGCGTTTTCGCCATCCTGATAGCGGTCAATCAACACTTCATTCAGGCGCGATTCCAGCCCCTGTGGGGTTTGCTGCCAGCGTACAAAACGCGCTGGAGAACAGGCACCCACGGTGTTGGGCGATTCGCCAGTCAGGTAAGAGGAGAGGTAACAACGGCCTTCGGCCATGATGCACAGGCTGCCAAAAGCGAACACTTCCAGCGGCACCGGCGTCACGCGGGCAAGTTGCTTGACCTGATGAATGGACAACACACGCGGCAACACCACGCGCGCAACGTCAAAGTGGCGATGATAAAAACGGATCGCTTCTTCGTTGGTGGCAGACGCCTGCACGGAAACGTGGCGTTCAATCTGCGGATAGCGCTCGGCGGCATATTCCAGCATCGCCAGATCCGCCAGAATCAACGCATCGGCACCGATCTGCGCTGCCATATCAATGGCATGCTCCCAGCGTTGGTAACCGTCAGGATGCGCAAACGTGTTGATGGCGATATGCAACTTACGGCGGTGCTGGTGCACAAAACGCTCCGCTTCCTGGAGTTTTTTCTCCGTAAAGTTGAGTCCGGCGAAATGGCGGGCGTTGGTGTCATCTTTCAGGCCGATATACACAGCATCGGCGCCGTTTTCGATGGCCGCCTTCAGTGCCGGAAGGTTTCCGGCAGGGCAGAGCAACTCCATAGTGTATCCTGCAATCAAGGGCGCTACGGCCCGGACGTACCCCGTGGGGTCGCTAAATTGTTAATGAACTGGGATTTTAGTTAACCTGTCAGCGACAATTTTTGATTTGAGGCAGCTAAATGCTTATTGATGATGCTAATAATCGACACCCATTTATTACGTAATTGTTGATGTGTGCCGCTATGCCATTTCATGATTGTGGCAAAATAGCCGTCATTATCATTTCAGGGAGTAAAGCTCGTGTTGGAGAAATTGCGCTCGCGTCTTGTTCATTTTGGCCCGTCGTTACTGAGTGTGCCGGTTAAGCTGACGCCGTTTGCCATCAAACGTCAGGTGCTGGAGCAGGTACTGCGCTGGCAATTCCAACAGGCGCTGGCGGACGGAG
The DNA here is from genome assembly GCF_038449125.1 of Kosakonia sp. BYX6. Taxonomy (NCBI): domain Bacteria; kingdom Pseudomonadati; phylum Pseudomonadota; class Gammaproteobacteria; order Enterobacterales; family Enterobacteriaceae; genus Kosakonia; species Kosakonia calanthes. Next base: position 629,547 of record NZ_CP151800.1, read on the forward strand.
AACTTGAGTTTCTCGAAGGGCGCTGGTTAAGTATTCAGGTGAGTGATATTGGCCTGACGTGGTATACCTCTGTTGAGGATGGGCAGATGATCGTTCGCGAATCTGCCGACGCGGATGTCAGCTTTAGTGCGAGCGCCAGTGATTTACTGATGATTGCTGCACGTAAACAGGATCCGGATACACTTTTCTTCCAGCGTCGCCTGGTCATTGAAGGGGATACGGAACTGGGGCTGTATGTGAAAAACCTGATGGATGCCATTGAACTGGAGCAGATGCCAAAACCCCTGCGGGTGGTGCTGCTACAGCTGGCGGAATTTGTTGAGGCTGGCCTGCAAGCGCCGCCTGCAACGACACAACCTTCTGTAGGTGAGCCATGCTGATTAGAGTTGAAATTCCCATTGATGCACCCGGTATTGACGCCTTGCTGCGCCGCAGCTTTGGCGGTGAGGCTGAAGCCACACTGGTGCACGATCTGCGCGAAGACGGTTTGATCACGCTGGGATTTGTCGCGACCGATGATGAAGGGCAAGTGATTGGTTATGTCGCTTTCAGTCCGGTAACGGTCGCCGGGGAAGAGTTGCAATGGGTCGGGCTTGCGCCGCTGGCCGTCGATGAGCAGTATCGTGGCCAGGGCATCGCGCGCCAACTGGTCTATGAAGGGCTGGATTCGCTAAATGAATTTGGCTATGCCGCAGCGGTGACGCTGGGCGATCCGGCGTTTTATAGCCGTCTCGGTTTTAAAAAGGCCGCGCAGTGTGATTTGCGCTGCCGCTGGCCGCAAACCGAAGAGGCGTTTTTAATTCACCCTCTCGCGGATGACGCCCTAAATGGCGTAAGCGGTCTGGTGGAATACAGCGACCATTTCAATCGTCTTTAACCACGGGCGTTAACAGACTCTCCCGCAGCGCTTCGAATGAGCCATCTCCGGCGACGAGGCGCTCTTTCTGGCGCTTGGTTAACTGCTTAATCCGGTATTCCAGCCGTAGCGCCAGCGATCTCTCACCAATCTGCGCGGTAAAAACCAGTTCCAGCGCGCCTTTTCCTCGCAGGGCTTTTGCCCCTTTTCCATTTTGATGTTGCGTAAAACGACGCGGCACATCGGTTGTAATACCGGTGTACAGCATGTTGTCGTGCGTGCGAATAAGATAAAGAAACCAGGGCGTCATGGCGTTGTTCAGTGTGTTAATGTGAACGAAAAATAACATGAGGGAGAGAAAAAATGGAGACTCTTGCAGCCATTAACCGCTGGCTGGCGAAACAGCATGTTGTCACCTGGTGTGTGGCGAATCGGGGAGAGTTATGGTGCGCTAACGCCTTTTATTTTTATGACCCTCAAGCCGTCGCCTTTTATGTGCTCAGCGAAGATCAAACGCGCCACGCGCAAATGACTGGCCTGAAAGCGCAGGTCGCAGGCACGGTAAACGGCCAACCAAAAACCGTCGCGCTGATTCGCGGCGTGCAATTTGCCGGGGAAATTCGTCGCTTAGACGGGGAGGAAAGCGCGGCGCTGCGGGCGCAGTACAACCGACGCTTTCCGGTGGCCCGTATGTTGTCAGCCCCGATGTGGGAGATTCGCCTGAGCGAACTGAAGTTCACCGACAACACGCTGGGATTTGGCAAAAAACTTCACTGGATCCGCGAATCAAGCACCCAGTAAGCGCAGCGCCTCGCGGTTAAACGCCGGTAAATCATCGGGGGTACGGCTGGTGACCAACTGATCTTTATCGACCACCACTTCCTGGTCATAGAACTCGCCCCCGGCATTCTTCACATCTATCACGATTGGTTTCACCGCCGTCAGCTTGCGGCCGCGAATCACATCCGCGCTGATCAATAGCTGCGGACCGTGGCAGATGGCGAAAACTGGTTTACCGGAATTGATAAAATCGCGGGTAAACGTGACAAAGCGATCGTCACCGCGTAGCGAATCCGGCGAATGCCCGCCCGGCAGCAGCAGCGCGTCAAAGTCCGCCGGACGCACTTCATCAATGGCTTTATCAATCGGCACTTCCGCCTCACCTTTTTTACCTTTCACCGTTTTTCCGGCTTGCTTCTCAATGGTGATCACTTCGTGCCCCGCTTTGCGGAACGCCTGCGCCGGAGAGGTGAATTCTGAATCTTCAAACTCGTCGGTGATCAAGACCGCAATTTTCTTGCTCATACTTCCTCCGTTGTTTTGGCTTCAGAAAGGGAGTTATGCATACTTTAACTCATCAGAACTGTAAGCCTGGTTCAACAGGCTGACATTACAAGACGGATTCGTCTGCAAAGGAGACGATATGCAACGTGTATTAATCACCGGCGCGACCGGTTTAGTGGGTGGGCATTTACTGCGGTTGCTGATTAATGAACCGCGCATTACCGCCATTGCCGCGCCAACGCGCCGCCCTTTGCAGGGGTTCCCTGGTGTAGAAAATCCCCACGATCCGCAACTGAGCGATGCGCTGGCGTTGGTTAGCGAACCGGTGGATACGGTCTTTTGCTGCCTGGGCACAACGCGGCGGGAAGCGGGCAGCAAAGAAGCGTTTGTGCATGCGGATTTCACGCTGGTGGTGGATACCGCGCTGACCGGGCTACGGCTGGGGGCAAAACGGATGTTGGTGGTGAGTTCGATGGGCGCCAATGCGCGTTCACCATTTTTCTACAACCGGGTAAAAGGGGAAATGGAAAATGCGCTGATTGCGCAGGATTGGCCGTCACTGACGATTGTTCGCCCATCGATGCTTTTGGGCGATCGGGAAAAACAGCGGGTCAGTGAGTCACTGTTTGCACCGCTTTTTCGCCTGTTACCGGGCAACTGGAAGTCGATTTCCGCGCAGGATGTCGCGCGTGCGCTGCTGGCCCTGGCATTTTCTACCGATAACAACGGGGTACAAGTGATTGAATCAGCACAACTGCGTGCGATTGCCGCTGCCAGCCCATTTGCAAAATGACAATTCAGGCGTACTATTCGCTGGCTTAAAACCACATAATCCCCGGGGAATGCTATGACTGGTCAGTCTTCACCTCAGGCGGCAACACCCATTCAGTGGTGGAAACCCGCACTGTTCTTTCTTGTTGTTATCGTTGGTCTTTGGTACGTGAAATGGCAGCCGTATTACGGCAAAGCCTTTACCGCGGCCGAGACGCACAGCATCGGTAAATCGATTCTTTCCCAGGCCGACGCCAGCCCGTTTCAGGCGGCACTGGATTACGCCATGGTCTATTTTCTCGCTGTCTGGAAAGCGGCCGTACTCGGCGTATTGCTTGGCTCGCTGATTCAGGTACTCATCCCGCGCGACTGGCTGTTACGCACGCTTGGGCAAAAACGCTTTAGCGGCACGTTGTTCGGCACGCTGTTCTCGTTGCCGGGCATGATGTGCTCCTGCTGTGCGGCGCCAGTGGCGGCCGGAATGCGGCGCCAGCGCGTGTCGATGGGCGGCGCACTCGCATTCTGGATGGGCAACCCCTTGTTAAACCCGGCAACGCTGGTGTTTATGGGCTTTGTGCTCGGCTGGCATTTTGCCATCATTCGTCTGGTCGCCGGTCTGGTGACTGTGCTGGGCGTGGCGATGCTGGTGCAAACGCTGGTAAAAGAGAGCCCGCAGCAGGCTGAAGCGGTAGATATCACGCTGCCAGAGCCGCAGGGCAGTTTTATGGCGCGTTGGGGCAAAGCGCTGTGGCAACTCTTCTGGAGCACTATTCCGGTTTATATTCTTGCCGTTCTGGTGCTGGGCGCCGCGCGCGTCTGGTTGTTCCCGCATGCGGATGGCGCGGTCGATAACACCGTGCTGTGGGTTATCGCAATGGCGATTGTCGGCTGTTTGTTTGTGATTCCAACGGCGGCAGAGATCCCCATCGTGCAGACCATGATGCTGGCGGGAATGGGCATGGCGCCCGCGCTGGCGCTGTTGATCACACTGCCGGCGGTGAGCCTGCCTTCGCTGATTATGCTGCGTAAGTCATTTCCGGCAAAAGCACTGTGGATGACCGGCGGGCTGGTGGCGCTGTGCGGAATGATTACCGGGTTTGTCGCGCTGGTGTAAGGTTTGCCGAAGAGTACAACGAAGAAAAAAGCCCGGTTGTGAAACCGGGCTTTTTCATTACTTGAGGAAGGTAAACGCGGTAGTGACGTGTTTCACCCCGCTGACGCGGCTCGCCATATCCGCCGCCGCCTTGCCTTCACGGTCGGTGACCAGGCCCATCAAGAACACTTCGCCATTTTCCGTGGTTACTTTGACGTTTGACGATTTCACCTGGTCGCTGCCCAGCAACTGCGAGCGAACTTTGGTGGTGATCCAGGTATCGGAAGAGGCGGTACCCAGACCAATCGGCTGACCCTGACGGATCTCGTTATAGACTTCAGTTGCGCCTTCAACGCCAACGGCAATCTGTTTCGCGCGGGAAGAGAGATCGGTCGTCGGCGCCTGACCGGTCAACAGCACTTTCCCCTGATATGCCGTGACATTGATGCGCGCGTCTTTCTTAAGCTGTTCATCTTTCGACAGAGCACTATTCACGCGCAGTTCCAGCGTGCTGTCATCCACCTGGGTGCCGACGGTTCGCGGATCCGTCGCGGCCTTGGTACCTACGGCGGCAGAACCGACCACCACTGCGCCAACACAACCCTGTAACAGCAGTGCGGAAATAAGGACTGCGAGGGGCGTAAATGCCTTCATGTGTACTCCTTAATCATCCTGGTGAGGAAAAAGCGTGTTATCAATCAGATCGCATAAGCAATTCACCGTCAGCATGTGCATTTCCTGAATGCGTGCGCTGCGGTGGGAAGGAATACGGATTTCCACATCTTGCGGCCCCAACAAACCTGCCAGCTCGCCGCCGTCATAGCCGGTGAGTGCAATGATCGACATATCGCGCGTAACGGCCGCTTCCACGGCTTTCACGATATCGCGACTGTTACCCCGCGTAGAAATTGCCAACAAAATATCGCCGGTATGACCGAGTGCACGAACCTGCTTCGCGTAGATTTCATCGTGCAGACGGTCGTTTGCTATCGCGGTTAAGACCACATTATCGGTATTAAGTGCAATGGCAGGTAAACTGGGTCGTTCGGTTTCAAAACGGTTGATCATGCTGGCAGCAAAATGCTGTGCGTTGGCGGCTGACGTGCCGTTGCCACAACAGAGGATTTTGTTGCCGTTAAGCAGGGAGTGAACCATCGTCATGGCTGCGCGGGAAATAGCATCTGGCAGCGCTTCCGCCGCCGCAATTTGGGTTTGAATGCTTTCCGTAAAGCAGACTTTAATTCGTTCGAGCACGGTAATCCCTATAATTCAGCAATTATGAGTGGTCGTTAAACGCGTTTTGTATCCACTCAACATCATTTCCGGTGAAGGCTACCACATCAAACCGGCAATCCACAGTATCAAAACTCCCATTGTGACGGGCGAGCCACAAACGGGCGGTATGCAGCAGTTTGCGCTGTTTCGCGGCGGTGACACTGCTCGCCGCGCCGCCAAAGTGTGCCGATTTGCGATAGCGGACTTCGATAAATACGGTGGTGCTGCCGTGCCGCATTATCAGGTCTATTTCGCCGCCGCGCTCGCGCACATTGGCGGCGATAAACCGCAGTCCTTTGCCTTCCAGCCAGCGACGCGCTTGCGCTTCCCACGCGTCGCCGGTCTGTTTGCGAGTTAACTCGCCGGGACGATTTGCCCCTGTTGGTATTTGAGCCATGACAACTTCCTGTTGATCACGCAGTCCTGAGTGGCGGTCAAATCGCCGGTATTGCCGTTCAATTCAAAACCCGGCACCTGGCGCATTTGCGAGAAATTGTTCGCCAGCGACCAGGCATCCGCACCCATTGCATACAGGCGCGCCAGTGAATAGTCGTTATTCACGCTTCTCAGCGCCTGTTGCATCAGCGACGGGTTTGCGCCAGCCAGCATGGGGATTTCGTTAAACTGCAAGCCTTCCATTTCGAGGCGGAAGTCCGGGCCTGCGCCGCCCTGGGCGCTGCGAGAGCTGGCGTACAACATGACGCCGCTCTGGCTGCCGGTACGTAGCGTGATCATCGGTTTAAGCAGCGCGATTTCATCCTGAGTCGCCACGATATAAACCGCATCAACACTGCCGCTGCCGCTGATTTGCGCATCGGTCGGCGGCGCCGGAATGTTCAGGCCGCCAATGGTCACGCCCTGTTGTTCCGGCAAACTTGAAGTCACCGGACTGCCGGTCATGGCGATGCCGGAGCCGCCATTCAGGTTCATGCGCAATTCCGCGGTAGAACCGAATTTCTGCGCCAGCACCACGCCGCCGCCGAGCTTTTTCCACTCATCAGCAAATGCGGTACTCACACGCTCGCCGAGCGCGCTGCGCGGAACCAGCAGCAGCGGCGCATGGCGGCCCTGATCGTGAATATGGCGCGCGGCGTCATGGGCTTCATCTTCAGGTGACAGCGCGAAATAACAGATATTGGCGCGGTTTTCGACATGCTCAGGCTGGTTGAGGGCTAACACGTTCAGCGTGGTATTGCTGCGCATCAGCTCTTCAACATTGTTTTTCAGCAGAGGGCCGACCACGATGCTGGCACCGTCTTGCTGAACTTGATTGAGGATCTGATCCATCGGCTGGGCGCTGGTATCGTAGATTTTCAGTTCGGCGCCAGGGTTAGCCGGTGTTCCGGTTGCGGCGGGCGCGGCTACCGGTTGTGTCACATTGGCGTCTGCAGGCGGCGCAGCGGTGGTCGCCGCAGGATCTTGCTCGCTGTTGTCAGCGGCGGCGGCTTCGTTGGACGTGTCCGTTGCACTTTGCGCCGCGCTGTCCGGGGCTTGCGCTTGCTGAGCATCCGGCGCGGCGACATCCTGCTGCGCCTGGGCGTCTGTCAGATCGCTGACATTTGCCTGCGAAGGGCTGACCACATCTGTTGTGGCGGCCTGCGCGACTTGCTGAGGAACCGCCGGGCCGGAAACCGGAGAAGCGCCGTTTTTCGCCGCTTCAAAACCTTGCTGAATGGCGCGGCTAAACACCGATGCCTGGCCATTTAACGGCAGCAGCAGGGCGATTTTACTGGTTGAGGCGGGCTGAAAATTTTGCATATTCGACAACTGGCTCGGCAGCATTTTCGCCGCCGGGTTTTGCGGGTAGCGCGTTTTCCAGTCGGTAATGCCCGCTTTCAGCATATTGGGATCGTTACGGTTATCGAACCACATGCGTTGCAGGTCGAGCCAGCCTTGCAGGGTGACTTCATCGGCGTTGATCACTAACGCGCGTGCTTGATCCTGGGTCATCGACGCAAGGGCTTGCCACGTTGCATCAATATTTTTCTGTTGATCTTCCGGCTTGGTTAACAGCGGTTGTTGGGCGATCAAGGCACGCAGCAGCGTTAATGAGGGTTTGCCCTGCGCGGCAGTAATGCCAATCTGCCAGTAACGCGCCTGCTGGTTTTGCTCAAGTTTGCTGGGGTCGATTTTATCGAACAGCGCTTGGGCGCCGGCGAAATCCCGCTGCGCGAGTTTCATTTCGGCGGCGAGCAAATCATATTCTTTGCGCTGGTTGTCGTTCAAATCCTGCGGTAGCTGACCATACAACTCGCTTGCCTGCTGGGTTTTGCCTTCTTTCAGCAGTGCACGAATGGCGAGTAATTGCCAGTTGGTCTTGCTATCATCTGAGCTTTGCTGCATTTGATGCAGGTAGTAGCCAGAATCAGCCTGCGCCGAACCCTCCATATGCGGAGTGCTCTGGTCTGTAGACTGCGTGCCGCAGCCCGCGAATAGCAGGGCAGCCAGCACCACAGGCAGGCAGCGCGTGGCTTTCGAACGTAGTAATCTTGACGGTAGCATACTGTATCCAGTGATATTTTTTACGCAATGCTCAATATTAAATCGGCAATACGGATGAAACAATGAAACAACACGAATCGGCGGAGAATTCTCAAGGTCAGCTTTTTATTGTACCTACTCCCATCGGGAATTTGGCTGATATTACTCAACGCGCATTAACCGTGTTGCAAGCCGTTGATTTAATTGCTGCTGAGGATACCCGCCACACCGGTTTATTGCTTCAGCATTTCGCGATTAACGCCCGCATGTTTGCGCTGCACGATCATAACGAGCAGCAAAAAGCGCAAATGCTGGTGGCGAAGCTAAAAGAGGGGCAGAACATTGCGCTGGTGTCCGATGCCGGCACACCGTTAATCAACGATCCGGGTTATCACCTTGTCCGCATTTGTCGCGAAGCCGGCATCCGCGTCGTGCCACTGCCTGGCCCGTGTGCAGCCATCGCAGCGCTGAGCGCGGCGGGCTTACCTTCCGATCGTTTCTGTTATGAAGGTTTTCTCCCCGCCAAATCCAAAGGGCGGCGCGACGCGCTGAAAGCGCTGGAAACAGAAAGCCGCACGCTCATTTTCTATGAATCCACTCATCGCCTGCTGGAAAGCCTGGAAGACATGGTCGCGGTATGGGGCGAATCCCGCTATGTTGTGCTGGCGCGCGAGCTGACCAAAACCTGGGAGACCATTCAGGGCGCACCGGTCGGCGAGTTGCTGGCATGGGTCAAAGAAGATGAAAACCGCCGCAAAGGCGAAATGGTGTTGATCGTCGAAGGCCACAAAGCGCAAGAAGACGATCTGCCCGCCGACGCGCTGCGCACGCTGGCGCTGCTGCAAGCCGAGTTACCGTTGAAGAAAGCCGCCGCGCTGGCAGCGGAAATTCACGGTGTGAAGAAAAATGCGCTTTATAAATACGCGTTGGAACAGCAAGGGTAAGCCGCATTATAACCAGAGCGCAGCAACTCTGCGCTCTGGCTCTGTCAGAGAATACCCAGCGCTGATGCGAGAATTGACAGTACAAATGTCACCGCTATCAGCATAACCGGGTGGGCTTTTTTCACACGTAGCAGGTAATACATCAGTAGCGTGTAACCCATTGGCAAAATGTTTGGGAACACTTTGTCAAAGAAGTCTTTTTGTAACGCCACGCTGTGTGTGTCATCGATGGGAAAAGTGGTGATCACATTGATATGAACATACGAAGCAATCAGGCCGCCGATAACGGTAATCCCCAGGATCGTCGCCGATTTCGCGATCATTTGCGAATTCTCACGCACTTTATCAATCGCTTTGACACCCACTGAATAACCAACATGTGTCCAGCCTACGCGCAAAAAGAAAATCGCCAGATACACCGCGAAGAAAAGTATCGGACCAAGCAAGTTTCCCTGGCTGGCGAAGGAGGAACAGATACCAGCCATAATCGGTAACAGGGTAAACCAGAAGATGGCATCGCCAATCCCCGCAATAGGACCAAACAGCGCCACCTTTAGCCCTTTAATCGTGCTGCGGTTTTCCCCTTTCTCTTCCATTGAGATAAGTAATCCCATTAAAAAACCAACAAGATTGGGATGGGTGTTAATGAACTCCAGATGGTCTTTCATTGCGGCACTTAAGCCATCTTTATCGTCCTTATAGATCTTTTTCAGAAGCGGCAGCATCGCCCAGGTAAAACCGCCAGCCTGCATCCTTTCATAGTTAAAACTGGCCTGCAGCACGGATGAACGGAAACCTAAACGGGTGATATCTTTCTTACTGATTTCAGATGCCATTGCTGTAATCCTCTTTATCGCTGGGGGTGCCTTCAACCTGCGGCTGAGACTGGCTTTTCGCCCTCGCATTGAAGAATTCATAAACTGCGAAACCGGCACCTAAAACAGCAACCGGCAGCAGGTTGCTAACCTGGATATAACAGACGAACAGAAACCCGGCGATCAGGTATGGAATGTATTGCGCTTTGAACATGACACGTAATAACAAGCCGAAACCAACCGCCGGTAAAATGCCGCCCGCAACTTCAAATCCGTGCGTCAGCCAGGCAGGCATCGCTTTCACTAGCGCCTGCATAGCGCCCTGCGCCATGTAGGTACACAGAAACGCGATAATGGCGTATGAACTGGCAACAATCAGCGTAGTAAGCCAGTTAAGACGTGCAAAGGCATGGGTATCGCCCGTTTTGGCGTAATTGTCCGCTTTCGACATAAATAACGAGAAGGCGGAGTAGAAAAACAGAATGATGTACTGCATTAACAGGCTAAACGGCAGACCAAGGCCGATTGCCGTTTTGGCATCGACGCCGGTAGACCAGGCGATGACCGTGGTCATGACGCCCGCCATAATTGGGTTTGGGGGTTGCACACCGCCCGCAGGGGTTAAGCCTGCAAAGGCGAGTTCGGTTAAGCCGCCGGTAATCAACCCAATATGAATGTCCCCGAGAATCGCACCTGTCAGGGTACAAACAATAATGGGTCTGAACAGGAATAATGCTTCCAGCCAGAAATCAATACCGAGGAAAAAAACCAGAGCTGCCAGGGATAACCCCTGTACTAGCGTTATTTCATGCATTTTTCAGCCTCTTCAGTGAGCGTTGCTTATCATCATTTGCCGGGCAAAAGGCTCAGCCGGGTATATAGGATTTTGCATCGCCGGGAACATCCTGAATAAAAACGTGTGCCCCGTGATGTTTAATAAAATGCAAATCGTCCAGGTCCTGCTCATTGACATAGACTTTGCTACTTATCTGTTTTTTCCCCGCAGAAAAATGCATATTGCCGACGTTCACCTCGCCAAGTTCAATGCCACCTTCAATCAGTTTCCGTACTGTTTCTGGTGTACGGCAAATAAGGAATATTTTTTGGTGAGGCGCAGCTTTACCGAGAATATTTATCGTTTTTTCCAGAGAAAAGAAGCGGATACCAAACCCATAGGTCTCTGCTGTTATGCCCATCAATTTCTGCTGTAATGTGTCTTTCTCCACTTCATCGTCGACAACGACCAGCAAATTGGCACCGATAGCAGACGTCCAGGTCACGCCCACCTGCCCATGGACGAGACGGTTATCGATACGCGTTAATAAAATATTGGGTGAGCTCATGTTATTGTCCTGTCATTAACTATTACGGGTATGTTCCTTTTTAATATTTATTCCAGTTATATCTTGAGATTAATTGTTTAATGGAACGGTCACTGCCTCATAGCTTTTCATTTCTCCAGCCTGTTGGCCGAACCGCAGACCGTAATCTTACTTCTCACAACCTCTTTCATGGCATCCATCCCGACCCGCATGTAGTACCGCGGATCGTTGCCGTCGGGGTTTTCGCCAAACCACTTTCTCACCGCCGCGGCGAATGCGATTTTCAGTTCCGTCGCGACGTTGACCTTGCAGATGCCCAGTTCAATCGCCCGACGGACAAATTCATCGGGGACATCGCTGGCACCGTGCAGAACCAAAGGGATATCCACCACGTTACGGATCCCGGCAAGCCGCTGGAAGTCGAGCTTTGGTGGTTTCGTATACAGACCGTGCGCTGTACCAATAGCGACGGCGAGACTGTCGATGCCGGTTAATTCAATAAAGCGACGGGCATCCTGTGGGGATGTCAGAAATGCGCTTTCCTCATCAACGTCCATATCGTCTTCTACGCCACCAAGCCGCCCGAGTTCAGCTTCGACGCTGCAATCCTGGCTATGGCAGAAATTAACCACGGATTTGACCAGCCGGACGTTTTCGTCGAAAGGGAGATGGCTACCATCGATCATGGCGCTGCGTACGCCGACACTGACCTTCCGGCGGATATCTTCCAGCGATTCATGATGATCCAGATGAAGCGCCACAGGCATGTGGTAACTGGCAGAGTAAGCGTCACAGAGTGCGTAGATCTCTTCAATGGCGATGTGTTTGTAAGTGCCCGGTGTACCGGCAAGGATCACCGGCGAGTGCATCTCCTGACAGACTTCCAGGATGGCCTGGATAGTTTCTGCATTATGGATATTGAACGCTGGTATAGCGTAGCCTTTGGCCTGCGCATCCTGCAGAAGGTATTTAGTCGAGATAATGCTCATTACGCCTCCTGCCACGGATGGATGATGACGCCTTGTACTACCCGATTGACCGTACCGCTCTGGGATGGCGTATCCGGGGTTATCCCGGCTTTTATCGATTGGGTGAGCGCGAACACTTGCGCGTACACCAGAAAACAAAACGCCTGCTCCACATCAAGAAAATCGCGGGCGGGTGGCAACGTAATATGCGTTCCGGCGGTAATGGCGTGCTCCTTTGATGCGGAGACAGAGACAACACGCAGTGCCTGGTTTTCGCGGTGAAGTTCTGCCAGCAGATCGAGATCGTACAAACGCGTGTAAGGGTGGCTCGAAATGAACACGACAACCAGCGTTTCGTTATTAATCAGCGATTTTGGGCCGTGGCGAAAGCCAACAGAGGAGTCGTAGAAGGCGGCCAGATTCCCAGCGGTCAGTTCCAGCACTTTGAGCGCCGATTCCCTTGCCACGCCCTGTAAGCCACCGCTCCCAAGATAGACAATGCGTTTGAAGGGGAAATCACCGAATACGCTGCCGGAGAAATCCCCGAGCGAGTGGATGATTTGCTGGCAGCGTAAGGCAACATCGCGAAACCGTGCTGTGTTCATTATGTCGGGGGCGAACAAGGCAAGGCAGCTTGCCATCATGGTGGTGATGCTGCTGGTCATGGCGAAGCCACGATCGTGCGTTTCGGCAGGCATCAGCATGGCCCAGGCGTGGCTGCAGGCTGCGGCATTCTGGTACAGCGCACCGGCTTCGTTGCAGGTGATCACGAGGTGAAAACACTCTTTGACAAACTGGTCAGCCAGCTTAACAGCCGCGACGCTTTCCGGGCTGTTGCCGGAGCGGCCGAAAGAGACCAGCAGGGTCGGTTGCGTTTCCTGCAGGTAGTCTGCGGGATTCGTTACCAGGTCAGTGGTTGGTACTGCAGTTATGTTTTTCCCGGTGTGGCGCGCAAGCCAGGGACCAATAATGTCGCCAATAAAGGCGGAAGTCCCTGCGCCAGTAAGAATGATTTTTAGGTTTTTTATTGATAAAACGGGCTGCAAAAAGGCATCAATCTCATCACGTTGGCGATCGATATTTCCAAGCGAAGCAATCCAGCACGCTGGCTGTTGACGTATTTCTTGTTCGGTCCAGGTGGACGTGTTTGATTGCCCGGAAAGCATTTCACTCATAGCATATTCCTTAGTCATGCACGGTCACAAAAGTGAGTAGAAAGGAAACCTTTCATTTCGTTTCATTAAACTGTTTTTTGCGTTAAAAGAAATTTAACGAAAGAAAAATGAAATATCAATGCAATATTGGTAATAAATCGAAAAGTGTGATCGTTAAAACAAAGGAAGTGAAATTTATTTATCGAAAGGGCGGAGTACTGTGAAAGCAAAAAGAAAGGCATGGCGTAAGAACAGCGCCATGCCTCAATAACACAACGTAAGGACTACAGGGGGGAGCCAGGTTATTGCCGTCAAACGGCATACATCTGTCAGATTCCTTCTTCGATCTGTTTTTCATCGCGGCAGCGCCCCAGCTCATCGGCAAGGCTTGTCAGACCGCGATGGCCGCACTCAAGCGCCTGCGAGCGAAACGCTTCACAGCTTAATTCATCCCGATCAAGTGCCATTTCCACCAGCAACTGCAGGTTGGTACCGGTAATGACCTCACAGTTCGGCTGCTGCATCGCTAAGGTGGAAGCAACACGAAATGGCGTACCGCCCAGCAGATCCGTGAGAAACACCAGCCCCTCGTTGTCACTCAGCGTGTTAACCGCCCTTTCTAGTTGTTCTGTCAGTAAGGCCGTAGTTGAGGTTTCCGGAAAGTCGATAGCGATAAATTGCGACTGTTTACCCAGAATTTGCGTCATTGCTCTTGCCATTCCACTGGCGAAACCACCATGTCCACAAAGAATAATTCCTAGCATCGTAACTCCTGAATTCAGAGGAAATGTGCAAATTTACCGACGATACCCAACACTACGGTTACGCCTATCAGACGTAACGGACTCCATCCCCGCCGCACAAGCCAGAACATCCCCAACGTATACAGCAGCGGCAGAAAGGCCGGCATGAGCTTATCGAAAACGTCACTTTGCAGTTTGACCACCGCATCGCCCGCTTTTATCTCGAGCGTAGTGGAAAATCGCACATAGGTAGCCACCAGCGCACCGATTACCGTCATACCGACAATTGAAGCGGCGTGACCGACTTTTTTAGTATTGGCCTTGATAAGCGGGATTGTGGCGACTCCCATGCGGTAAGCATAGTGCGCCAGGCCAAAGCGCAGGCCTAAATGAACAACGTTAAACAGCAGCAGAAAGATAACGGCGCCCAGTATCGATCCCTGCAACGCCAAACTGGCACCAATGCCGCCGCAAATGGGCAGCAGCGTAAGCCAGAACATGGCGTCGCCGATACCGCCAAGCGGCGCACCAACGGCGATCTTGGTGTTCTGAATACTGCTAACGTCCTGTTTAGAACGTTCCATTGCCAGGATGATGCCGATGACAAAGGTGACCAGGAAAGGGTGGGTATTAAAAAAACCCATATGACCTTTCATGGCTCGCGCCAAATCACGCTTGTTGGTATGGATCTTCTTCAGCGCGGGTAACAGACCGTAGAGCCAGCCGGAAGCCTGCATGCGTTCATAGTTAAACGATGCCTGAAGTAGCATCGAACGCCAGGCAACACGGTTGATATCCTGTCTGGTCAATTCTGTACCCATCGTCTGGTCTTCATAGCGATTGTCGTTGCTGCCAGACAGCACCGTTTCCTGGGGTTTTTCCACGTCAGGCAGAGCAGTTTGGTTAGATGCCATCTTCAGACTCCTTTTGCTGAGCATTGGACACACTCTCTGTCGAAGGTTTACGCAATAGATCGATCAAAGCCATCGCCAGTGCGGCGGCGGCGATCGCCAGTACCGGGAGCTTCAGCCAGGCGGCGGCAACGAAACCGATAATGAAGTAGGGGATGTAAGCGTTCTTCATCATTATCTTCAACAGCACAGCGAAACCGATAGCAGGCATGATCCCCCCCGCTACGCCGAGTCCATCAATAAGCCGTGTCGGTAGCACATCAATGGCGGCTTTGGCGTGCTCGGCGCCAAAGAAAATCGGCAGGAATGCACAGAGAAAATAGAACACGCCCAGAACCAGCATCGCCAGGTAATTCACGCGCTCGATTCCTTTGGTGTCGGCATTCGCCGCCATGCGGTCACAGCGCGACATGACGCCGGACATCACTGAAAACAGAAAGGTGATTCCCATCTGCACCGCGACGGCAAAAGGCACTGCGACGCCGACGGCCACATCAGGTTTCACACCGGTGGTAATGGCAAATGTGGTTCCCACAATGGTACCGATAATGACGTTAGGAGGTTGAGCGCCAGCCAGCGGGGCCAGGCCCATCCACACCAGTTCCAGGGTCCCGCCAGTAAGAATGCCGGTGTGCAAATCGCCAAGAATGAACCCGACCAACGGGCCGAGCACCACCGGGCGGTGTAGGTGTGTCAGGCCGTTAAACATATCCAGGCCAGCGATAAAGGCGAGAATGCCCAGCGCGGTGGCCTGCAGGAAGCTGATTTCCATAAGCGTGCCTCAAAGTAGTTTGAAGATGTCCAGTGCGGGCTCTGTTGGCACACCTTGTACTACGCACTCCACGCCGTTGGCTTTCAGCGCGTTGAACGCAGCAATATCGTGGGCGTTGACAGAGACAGTTTTGGCGATCTGCTTTTTGCCATCGGTATAGTGCATATTCCCGACGTTGATACGGCTAACCGGGACGCCGCCTTTTACCAGGGTCAAAAAGTCAGCGGGGGTTTTACACACGAGTAGGATCTTTTGCCGATCAGCCGCGCGATGGATGTTATCGATCGCTTTTTGCAGCGACCAGAAACGCACGGCGATCCCTTCCGCCAGCACCATTTCCATCAGATTTTGTTGTACCGGGTCGTTGGCAACTTCATCGTTGGCCACCAGCACCAGGTTCGCTCCGGCGAATCCAACCCATTGCACGCCCACCTGACCATGGATTAAGCGTTCATCAATACGGCTTAACACAATGTTTGGCATAACGTTTTCCTTTTAATTTTTATCAGACAACGCCCTGACAGGCTGAGTGATACTGACGCAGCACGTCCTGAATGTGGTCTATGATCAGCGCGTTGGGTGTTGCGCTCAGCCCCTGTTCACGCACTCTGGCGTACTGAAGCGGCAGATACTGGCTGATGAGCGGCAGAGGAATGGGCTGTTCTGCCAGGTTGCTTACCAGCCGTGTGTAGGATTCATCAATGTGGCGATCCGGCCAGTAATAACGCACGCGATCGGAATAGCTAAAGTCGCGCGCCAGGCGGCGGGCATGACTGTCTCCGTGATAATGGCTTTGCCAGTACTCAGGGTGATCGAGCATGGCATTTTCTAGCACATGGCGCAGGTCGGAACAGGCACGGGCGGGGAGCAGTTCCTCTTCGATCGCCGCCAGGGCAAACAATGCCTCACGCAGGGCGAAGGTAAGTGCCGGGCCGACTTTCAAAATAGCAAAATGATCGTGAACCAATTGCCGCAGAGCCTGAGGTGTCTGGTAATCCGTTGAGTGGGCTTCAAATACCAGTGTCGGCTGGTCTTCAACCATTCTGCTCAGTTCGCTGGCTTTTGACGCCTGGTAATCCACGACTTGCGTGTGATCGAATTCCACTCCGGGTTGGACCACCAGCGCGATGATGCGCGGCCAGATGCTGCTTAGCCCTTGTTGTTCAAATGCGGCGCGATGCGCCTGCAATGTGGCGTGCGCGGCAGCGGGAGAGGTAACGGCAAGCTCGGCCAGTGTTTCATGCGCGCCGCCTGGCACAGGGACTTCTGTACCGATGACATAGACCAGATCGGCTTCACCCCATTGTTCCATGCAGGTGACTTCTGCCATATGCGCCAGTCTTGCGGCGCGTGCTGCCACGATCTCATCGGTGAGCGGTGTGGGATCGTCGGCGCATGACATGCTGCAATCAAGATGGATTTTTTTGAAACCCGCTGCGACGTAATGCTTAATCAACTCTTCTGCATGCGACATTGCTTCGAAAGCGGGTAACGTTTGCCACCGATTGGGGCCAAGATGATCGCCGCCTAAAATCAACTGCGATCGCGGGAAGCCCAGTTTATCGGCAAGCTGACAAACGAAAGCGTGGAATTGCGCCGGTGTCATGCCAGTGTAACCGCCGAATTGATCAACCTGATTCGATGTGGCCTCAATGAGTAAGGGGTGTTGATGGGTGGCGGCAAACCGTATTGCGGCTTCAAGCACAAGAGGATGGGCAGAACAAACGGCGTAGATCCCTTTCCGGTCGCCCTCTTTGTGGTGCTTTATTAGCGCAGTCAGATGTTTCACTTTCCTCTCCCTCTATAGCTTTATTGGCATAATGTCTTTCGTTTTGTTTCCTTTATCTTGGTGCATGCTCTCGTAAAAATAAAATGAAAGATAATGCTTTTCCGATCTGTTTCACAAAACAAATATAACGAAAGTTGCTTATGTGAAGTTTATGCGAGCAGCTTCCCATCTGGTGCTTGCATTCCTTATGGAGTCAGGTTTAATAAGTAAATCGAAATGAAACGAAAGTTAAGTTAAAGGATTTCTTATGGCCAGCACGAGTTCCTCACCCGAAAAGCGCACCATCGGCACGAGCGAAAGGCGTGAGCAGATTATCCAGCGGCTACGGCAGCAGGGAAGCGTCCAGGTTAATGATTTATCTGCTCTTTTTGGTGTATCCACAGTAACTATCCGCAACGACCTCGCCTTCCTGGAAAAACAGGGCATTGCCGTGCGTGCCTATGGCGGGGCGCTTATTTGTGACGGCAACACACCGGCGACCGAACATTCAGTTGAAGACAAAAGTGCGCTCAATACGGGCCTGAAACGGGGGATTGCGCTGGCGGCGGCTGAAATGATTAAACCGGGGCACCGCGTTATTCTCGATTCGGGAACCACGACATATGAAATTGCGCGCATGATGAAGCATCACCAGGAGGTGATCGCCATGACGAATGGTATGAATGTCGCGAATGCTTTGTTTGACGCCGAAGGGGTCGAGTTACTGATGACCGGGGGGCATCTGCGCCGTCAATCACAGTCCTTCTATGGCGATCAGGCGGAGCAGTCGCTGCAGAATTACCATTTCGACATTCTCTTTCTCGGCGTTGATGCCATCGATCTTGAACGCGGTGTCAGTACGCATAACGAAGACGAGGCGCGGCTGAATCGACGCATGTGTGAAGTGGCAGAGCGCATTATTGTCGTGACAGATTCCAGCAAATTTAACCGGTTGAGTTTGCACAAAATCATCGACACGCAGCGTATCGATATGATCATCACGGATGAAGGTATCCCGGCGGAAAGCCTGCACGGATTGCAGAAAAGCGGTATCGATGTACTGCTGGTGAAGCAATAAAAAAAAGCATGGCCGGAGCCATGCTTAACGTGAGGTTTACACTTTTTTATTAAAATCAGGTCACTGGAGCCGGGTTGAACACAGCCAGTTGGTTGTGCAAACCCCATTGATCCGAGAAGGTTTTCTTGCGACCACTGGCAACATCAAGAATGAAGTGGAACAGCTTCCAGCCCACATCCTCGATAGTCTCTTCGCCGGTTGCGATGGTGCCCGCGTTGATATCCATTAAGTCATACCAGCGGTTTGCCAGCTCAGTGCGCGTCGCCATTTTGATAACCGGCACGGCGACCAGGCCATACGGCGTACCGCGACCGGTGGTGAACACCTGAACGGTGATGCCGGAAGCGACCTGCTGTGTGCCACACACGAAGTCGCTTGCGGGTGTCGCCGCGTAAATCAGTCCGCGTTTTGTCGGGCGTTGTCCCGGCGAAAGCACTTCGGAAATGGCGCTTTTACCGGATTTCGCAATTGAGCCCAGCGCTTTTTCGACCACGTTGGCCAGGCCGCCTTTTTTGTTCCCCGGAGACGGATTGGCGCTGCGGTCGGTTTTGCCCATGTCCAAATAATTATCGTACCAGGCCATCTCTTCCAGCAGGCGTTTGCCGACTTCTTCGTTGATTGCGCGCGGCGTCAACAGATGAATGGCATCGCGCACTTCGGTCACTTCCGAGAACATCACCGTGCCGCCGCAGCGGATCAGCAGGTCAGAGGCATAACCCACTGCCGGGTTGGCCGTCACGCCGGAGAACGCATCGCTGCCGCCGCACTGCATGCCGACCACCAGTTCAGACGCCGGGCAGGTTTCGCGTTTACGCTGGTTCAGCTTCGCCAGGTGACGCTCCGCGACTTGCAGAATATCATCCACCATTGAGCGGAAACCGACATGCTGTTCATCCTGCAAACGCACGATACTGGCGCTGTCCACCGGAATGGCTTGTACATCGTCGGTGCCTTGCAACAGGCGTTCCGGTTGCAGTTTTTCACAGCCGAGACCGATCACCATCACTTCACCGCCGAAGTTCGGGTTCAGCGAAATGTTGTGAATAGTCCTAATCGGGATAACTGCGGCCGGTGCGTTAATCGCCACGCCGCAACCATATAAGTGGTTCAGACCGACTACGCCGTCTACGTTCGGGTATTTCGGCAGCAGGTCGCGCTCGATAATCTTCACCACATAATCCACTACGCCCGCCACGCAGTGCACGCTGGTGGTCAGGCCGAGCAGGTTTTTGGTGCCGACGCTGCCGTCCGCGTTACGGTAGCCTTCGAAGGTGTAGCCTTCCAGCGGCGGCAACGGTTCAGGCACTTTCGTCGCCAGCGGAAGGGTGTTCAGCGGCGGCGCTTTTGGCAGCTCGACGGTAGATTCATCAATCCAGCTACCGCGTGGGATATCGCGAACGGCGTAGCCAATGACTTCGCCATAACGCACGATTTCGCCATGATGAGGAATATCCACCAGCGCAACTTTGTGGCCCTGCGGAATATGCTCAATCAGCTCGAGACCGTCCGGGAAACGCGTTCCCGCTTTTAAGCCATTGTCGTTAACGATAATCGCGACATTATCAGTGTCGTGAACTTTAATATAAAACGCCCCAGGCGATTGCTGTCTTATTTTGATGTCGGACATTGTCAAGTAATCTCCAGCTAACTGTACGATGCATTACTCAAAAAAGAGGAACTATTCTTTATTCTGTAATTAATATCAGAAAGAAAAATCTTGGTTGTTGGAAATAAGAATGTCAGGAGTTCAAATATTAAAATGTGATCTAAATCACTTATTATTGTGATGCCCCGTCTGGCGGGGCCGTGTAATGCAAGATCTGTGCATCAGCGCCCAGGCTTATGTGCATATGCTCAAAATAATCTTTCCCGATAATGTGAAAATTGAGCAAGCCAACAGTGTATGACTTCTTCGTGCTGATTATACTGAGGGCTAATAAAATCGAAGTATCCATTATCTGAATTGAGTTCCGAGTGCTTAAATAAAATCAGATAATAACCATCACAATAATTATATTTTAAAGTTAGCGGTGCCTGAGGAAATTAAAAATGGCTATTGAACAAACCGTCGAAACAAAACGGGCTTTACCCACCCGTTATTTAATTCTGCTCATTATATTTATTGTAACCGCAGTTAACTACGCAGACCGGGCAACGCTTTCTATTGCCGGGACCGATGTCGCGAAAGAGCTGCAACTTGATTCTGTATCAATGGGTTACATCTTTTCGGCATTCGGCTGGGCTTACCTGCTGATGCAAATCCCTGGCGGTTGGTTGCTCGACCGTTTCGGATCGAAAAAAGTGTACACCTACAGCCTGTTTTTCTGGTCGCTCTTTACCTTTTTGCAAGGTTTTGTCGACTTCTTCCCGATAGCATATGCCGGGATTTCAATGTTTTTCATGCGCTTTATGTTGGGCTTCTCTGAAGCGCCTTCATTTCCGGCGAACGCCCGCATTGTGGCGGCGTGGTTCCCGGCGAAAGAGCGCGGTACCGCGTCAGCGATTTTTAACTCTGCGCAGTACTTCTCACTGGCGCTGTTCTCGCCGCTGCTGGGCTGGTTGACTTACGCTTGGGGCTGGGAGCATGTGTTTACCGTCATGGGCGTAATCGGTTTTGTGCTGACCTTCGCCTGGGTGAAATTCGTCCACAACCCAACCGATCATCCTCGTATGACCCGCGAAGAGCTGGAGTACATTGAGAAGAACGGCGCGGTTGTCGATATGGACCACAAAAAAACCGACGACGGCAAAAAAGCCGGTCCGAAAATGGATTACATCAAGCAGTTGCTGTGCAACCGCATGATGCTCGGCGTGTTCTTCGGTCAGTACTTCCTGAACACCATTACCTGGTTCTTCCTGACATGGTTCCCGATTTATCTGGTGCAGGAAAAGGGCATGTCGATATTGAAAGTGGGCTTTGTCGCCTCGATCCCGGCGCTGTGCGGTTTTGCCGGTGGGGTGCTGGGCGGTCTGTTCTCTGATTATCTGATTCAACGTGGCTCAACCCTGACCGTTGCGCGTAAAGTGCCGATCGTCGTCGGGATGTTACTGGCTTCCAGCATCATCCTGTGTAACTACACCGACAGCACCGTCCTGGTTGTCGCGCTGATGGCGTTGGCGTTCTTTGGTAAAGGTTTTGGCGCACTGGGTTGGCCAGTTATCTCCGACGTAGCGCCAAAAGAGATCGTTGGCCTGTGCGGCGGTGTATTCAACGTATTTGGTAACGTGGCTTCTATCGTGACGCCGCTGGTCATCGGATACATGGTTAAAGAGTTGCATTCTTTCAACGGTGCGTTGGTGTTCGTCGGCTGTTCAGCGCTCATGATGATGGTCTGCTACCTGTTCGTGGTTGGCGACATCAAACGTATGGAACTGAAGAAATAAGCAACAACACATTAAGGTACAAAAGATGAATAACGATATCTTCCCAAACAAATTCAAGGCCGCGCTGGCGGCCCAACAGATTCAAATCGGTTGTTGGTCTGCGCTGGGTAGTCATATCAGCACTGAAGTTCTGGGCCTGGCAGGCTTTGACTGGCTGCTTCTTGATGGCGAACACGCCCCTAACGACGTGCTCACTTTTGTACCGCAATTAATGGCGTTAAAAGGCAGCGTCAGTGCGCCGGTTGTGCGCGTGCCGACCAATGATCCGGTTGTGATCAAACGCCTGCTGGACATCGGTTTCTATAACTTCCTGATTCCGTTTGTCGAAACCGAAGAAGAAGCGGTAAACGCCGTTGCGGCGACCCGTTATCCGCCGGAAGGTATTCGCGGTGTTTCTGTTTCTCACCGCGCCAATATGTTCGGCACCGTGCCGGATTACTTCCGCCAGTCCAACGCCAATATCTCCATTTTGGTGCAGATCGAAAGCCAGGCCGGTGTCGATAACCTCGACGCTATTCTGGCGACCGATGGCGTCGACGGCGTGTTTGTCGGCCCGAGCGATCTGGCGGCCACGCTGGGTTATATCGGCAATGCGGCGCACCCGGAAGTTCAGCGCACCATTCAGCACATTTTTGCGCGCGCCAAAGCGCACAACAAACCGAGCGGCATCCTGGCGCCGGTTGAAGCTGACGCCCGTCGCTATCTGGAATGGGGCGCGACGGTCGTTGCGGTTGGCAGCGATTTGGGCGTGTTCCGTTCGGCGACGCAGAAACTGGCCGACACCTTTAAGAAATAATCAAACCACCATTTAAAGAGAGAGACGCATTATGACGATGAAAGTTGGTTTCATTGGCCTGGGTATCATGGGTAAACCAATGAGTAAAAACCTCATTAAAGCCGGTTACTCACTGGTGGTCGTGGACCGTAATCTGGACGCGGTTGCCGAAGTGATCGCCGCAGGCGCGGAAACCGCGACCAGCGCGAAAGCCGTTGCCGAGCAGTGCGATGTCATCATCACCATGCTGCCAAACTCCCCGCACGTGAAAGAAGTGGCGCTGGGCGAAGGCGGCATTATTGAAGGCGCGAAAGCCGGTACTGTGCTGATCGACATGAGCTCCATCGCCCCGCTGGCAAGCCGTGAAATCAGCGAAGCGCTGAAAGCGAAAGGCGTTGAAATGCTGGATGCGCCGGTAAGCGGCGGCGAACCGAAAGCGATCGACGGCACGCTGTCAGTGATGGTTGGCGGCGACAAAGCGACTTTCGACAAATACTACGACCTGATGAAAGCTATGGCCGGTTCTGTTGTTCACACCGGTGATATCGGCGCGGGCAACGTGACCAAACTGGCAAACCAGGTGATTGTGGCGCTGAACATTGCCGCCATGTCTGAAGCGTTGACGCTGGCAACCAAAGCGGGCGTAAACCCGGATCTGGTGTTCCAGGCGATCCGTGGCGGTCTTGCGGGTAGCACCGTGTTGGAAGCGAAAGCGCCGATGGTGATGGATCGCAACTTCAAACCGGGTTTCCGCATCGACCTGCATATCAAAGATCTCGCTAACGCGCTGGATACTTCGCATGGTGTGGGCGCTCAATTGCCGCTGACCGCCGCCGTGATGGAAATGATGCAAGCGCTGCGTGCTGACGGTCTGGGTAACGCCGACCACAGCGCCATTGCGTGCTACTACGAGAAACTGACGAAAATCGAAGTTACTCGTTAATAGAAAGGGCGTGAACGCGCCCTGGTTTTTAGACGTCCACCTCTTCAGGCCGCAGTGGGTCTGAAGGGTGAAGTGCGCGGCTTGGTCAGGCTCACAACTATGAAAATCGTAATCGCCCCAGACTCTTACAAAGAAAGCCTGTCTGCTACGGAAGTAGCGCAGGCGATAGAAAAAGGATTTCGGGAAATTTTTCCCGATGCTCAATACGTGTCAGTTCCGGTCGCGGACGGCGGTGAAGGTACAGTTGAAGCCATGGTAGCCGCCACGAAAGGGACTGTGCAGACCGCCAGCGTCACTGGCCCGCTGGGCGAGGACGTTGATGCCTGCTGGGGAATGTCTGGCGATGGGGCAACCGCATTTATTGAAATGGCGGCGGCCAGCGGGCTGGCGCTCGTCCCACCTGAATTACGCAACCCTTTGATTACCACTTCGCGCGGCACCGGGGAACTTATTCTGCACGCGCTGGAACAAGGGGCAACGAACATCATTATTGGTATCGGCGGCAGTGCGACCAACGACGGCGGCGCGGGTATGGTTCAAGCGCTGGGCGCTAAATTGACCGATGCCAACGGTACGGAAATTGGCTACGGCGGCGGCAGCCTGATGAGCCTGAACAGCATTGATATTTCCGGGCTGGATCCGCGTTTGAAAAACTGCGCCATTCGCGTTGCTTGCGATGTTACCAACCCGCTCATTGGTGAGCAGGGCGCATCACGTATTTTTGGCCCGCAGAAGGGCGCGACCGAAGCGTTGATTGTCGAACTGGATCGCAACCTCGGGCATTTCGCGGACGTGATCAAAAAAGATCTGCGCGTCGATGTGAAAAACGTGCCGGGATCCGGTGCGGCAGGCGGCATGGGCGCGGCGTTAATGGCATTTCTCGGCGCGGAATTGCGCAGCGGCATTGAGATTGTCACGCAGGCGCTGAACCTCGAAGAGCATATTCACGATTGTACGTTGGTGGTGACCGGCGAAGGCCGCATCGACAGCCAGAGTATTCACGGCAAAGTGCCGGTTGGCGTGGCGCATGTCGCCAAGAAATATCACAAGCCGGTGATTGGGATTGCGGGCAGTTTGACCAGTGATGTCGGTGTGGTGCATCAGTATGGTATTGACGCGGTATTCAGCGTGTTGACCAGTATCAGCACGCTGGAAGAGGCGTTTCGCGGGGCGTTCGATAATATTTATCGCGCTTCGCGAAATATTGCCGCGACATTGCAAGTTGGAATGTTGACGGAAGGGTGACAGGCGCAAGCAAACCCTCTATACTGCGCGCCGAAGCTGACCAGACAGTCGCCGCTTCGTCGTCGTCCCCTTCGGGGGAGACAGGCGGAGGGGAGGAAAGTCCGGGCTCCATAGGGCAGGGTGCCAGGTAACGCCTGGGAGGCGCAAGCCTACGACCAGTGCAACAGAGAGCAAACCGCCGATGGCCCGCGCAAGTGGGATCAGGTAAGGGTGAAAGGGTGCGGTAAGAGCGCACCGCGCGTCTGGCAACAGTTCGCGGCACGGTAAACTCCACCCGGAGCAAGGCCAAATAGGGGTTCACAAGGTACGGCCCGTACTGAACCCGGGTAGGCTGCTTGAGCCAGTGAGCGATTGCTGGCCTAGATGAATGACTGTCCACGACAGAACCCGGCTTATCGGTCAGTTTCGACTCTTAAAGACGTCCGCAGGAGAAATCCTGCGGGCGTTTTGCTTTTATGCTGGGTTGAATGCCTGTCCACTCCTCTTTCTATGAAAAGAACGCGGCTTATCGGTCAGTTTCGACTCTTAAAGACGCCTGCAGGAGAAATCCTGCGGGCGTTTTGCTTTTGTAGGCCTGTGAACCTGTAGGCCGGATAAGGCGTAGCCGCCATCCGGCAAAACAGCCAGCCGCAAAACCGCCTGATGGCGCTACGCTTATCAGGCCTACGCGGAGCCTGCAAACCTGCCGCCACCAGTCGCTAAGCCGCCTGATGACGCTACGCTTATCAGGCCTACGCGGAGCCTGCAAACCTGCCGCCGCCAGTCGTTAAGCCGCCTGATGGCGCTGCGCTTATCAGGCCTACGGCGAAACCTACAAACCTTCGCGGCGAATCCCTCATTTCTGTTTTGTCTAATTTATAAACAAATATCCCCTTTATCGGCGGGCGAAAAGCGCTACCCTGTTAAACAGGTTGCCATCATCGCTACGGGAGTTGTTGCCGTTATGCATCAAAAATCAATCATCATTGTCCAGGTGGGGAATGCCCCGGAACCTTTACGCGAGGCGCACGGCGACGTTCCGCTCTGGTTTTGCCAGGTGATCGGATGCGAACTGGACGAAGTTGAAGTGGTTCGCGTCTTCGAAGGGGAAACGCTGCCCGCGCCGGATGCCCGCCGGGCCGCCATCATTACTGGTTCCTGGGCCATGGTTTCTGACCGGCTGCCGTGGAGTGAGAAAACCGCAGAATGGATCCGCGAGGCAATGACGATTGAGATGCCGCTGTTTGGCGTTTGCTACGGCCATCAACTGATGTCCTGGGCGCTGGGCGGCGATGTGCAATACCACGAAAAAGGGCGCGAAGCTGGCACCAAAACCGTCTATCTCAACGCCGCAGCCGCCAGCGATCCGTTGCTTACGCATCTGGAAGAAAGCTTCCCGGCGCATCTGACCCACCGGCAAACTGTCACCCGCTTGCCCATCGGCGCCACCGTGCTGGCCGCGTCAGTGCACGATCCTCACCAGATTGTACGCTATGGGCCTAAGGCCGTTTCCGTGCAGTTCCACCCGGAAATGACGCCGGAAATCGCCTCAGATTTGTTAAGACTCAATCGCCCGCACATTGAAAAAGAAGGCACCGACACCGACAGCCTGGTCGCTGGCGTACTGCCCGCGCCTGGCGCGGCGGAAATCCTGCGGCGTTTCATCCAACACGTTTTCGCCCAAGAGCCGGTCGCCGTTTCATCTGACGCTACCTAGCGAGTGATCTTCTGCTGCGCCATCGATCAGCCTGGTGAGTTCTTGGCAGCGGATAATTACCCCTTCCCGCAGCGTAAAATGGGCAAAAACCTCAATATGCGATTGCGCGCCATCCTTCTTTTCAACTGACACGTGATGACGCGTCAGCACCTCGTTGTGCTGGCTGGCGATCGCCACCACCGTAATGTCAATCGACCGGGTAAGCTGTTTAAGCTTCGCCATATGGCTGACAAAACCCGCAAAATCCAGCGCTTCGCCGTTGACTTGTTGCTGATAGTCCGGCGAAAAGTAGCCGCGGATCCGCGCTTCGTCATGATCCGGTTGGCAAACAATGTTGTGTAACGCTTGCGTGACCAATTTGGCTGCATTCGACATTTCTTTTTCCTCATTGCGTGGTTCACTGAGGATATCGTCGAAAGGCGGCGGTATATTAACCGTAACTGGACATTAAATACGGTGAATCAGCCATGATCACACAAAGCCAAAAACTGTCGCACCAAAGCAAACACAAAACCGAATGGCATCAGCATGTTACGGGTCAGCTATTCTGTATCCGCCGGGGAATGATGATGGTGCAAACCGAGCAGACGCAATGGGCGCTGACGCCCGCGACGATCGGTTGGTTTCCGCCGCAGTTACGCCACTGCGCCTGGACGGTGGGGAAAGTAGAAGGTCACAGCGTGCAGCTTAGCGTATGCGGCAGCGACGCTTTGCCGCAGCAGCCGGGCGTGTGGCCCGCCGACCCGTTTTTATTGTTGCTGATGGAGAGGATCAGCCAGCTTGATCCGCAAGTGGAAACGGCCCAACGCGAGCAGCATTTATTGGCGGTGATGATGGATGAAATCCGCCTTGCGCCGCCAGCCCCGTTACAACTGATGTTGCCGCATGATCGGCGGGCGCGACGCATCGCGGAGCAGTTGTTATTGCAACCGCAGAACACACTTCGCCAGCAAGAACTGGCAGCGGAAAACGGGTTGAGCATCAGGACGTTAAGCCGCTTGTTTAGCGAACAAACGGGCCTCAGTTTTAGCCGATGGCGTCAGCAGGCGCGGATCCTCGCGTCAATCACTTGGTTATTACGTGGCGGACCGATCAGCGAAACCGCCATGCAGTGCGGGTATGAAAACGTCAGTGCTTTTATCGCCGCGTTCAAACTGCGTTTTGGTATGACACCGGGCGCGTTTCGTGTGTTAAACAGCAAGGCGTGATGCCCCGGCCAGCACCGGGGCGGTTGGTCAGGCGGTGGCTTCTTCTTCCGCCAGACGAATGACAGCTTCAGCGACGATAACTTCCAGTTCCGTCAGCATCTCTTCAAACCCGAACGTCGGCGCGGGAGCGTCGGGTAATTGATCGCCAGAGGTTACGCGATCAAACGGGCTATTTATTGTGCGGATACTCATTGACTCACCTAAAAATATTGACCCATCACACCGGTAAATCTATCAGCAAAGCACGCAGCGGCGTGTCGGCGACCAGTGTTATGTTAGCTTCATCACGAATAAAAGCGCCGTCACCGCAGGTGAGTGCCTCTTTCCCTTCGCAATGTGTGACGGCATGCACCGTCCCGTGAATAGACTGCAAATAGGCGCGCGGGCCATGTAACTGAATTTTCAGCTCTTCGCCTTTTTTCAGCTCGACATGGTGCAGCCAAACCTGCTGGCGCAACTGCAAACTGTTTTCGCTGCCATCCGGCGAGGCCAGCAGTTGTTGCGAGGCATCGGCAATCGTGACTTTTTGCACCGGCGGGTTTTCACGCTCCGGGCAGGCATCAAGCCATAACTGCATACGCGTCAACGACTTGTCTTTACTCAGATTATGTTCGCTGTAGCTGATACCAGGCTGGGTGGCGATTAACAACGCTTCGCCCGCTTTCGCCTGAACATGGTTACCTTCGCTATCGCGGTATTCCGCTTCGCCTTCCAGAATCACATTCAAAATATCCACTTTCGGGTAGGTACGCGGCTGGAATGAAGCCGCAGGGGCAAGCACTTCCTGGTTCAATACGCGCAGTGAGGCATAGCCCAAAAGCTTCGGGTCGAAGTAATGTCCAAAGGAAAAAGTGTAGCGGGCCTGAAGCCAGCCGAAGTCAGCTTGTCCGCATTGTTTCGCAGTACGGGTAGTAATCATAATTATTGACCTCTCTTTACTTAAAACAATGTTAAAGGGATGGACGATGCATTGTTAGCCAGATATTCTGCCTGGTATGTTCAAATTTCCTGAATGAGAACAATCATGGCCAAAGAAAGAGCATTAACGCTGGAAGCGTTACGCGTGATGGATGCGATTGACCGGCGTGGCAGCTTTGCCGCCGCCGCAGATGAGCTGGGGCGCGTGCCTTCCGCGCTCAGTTACACCATGCAAAAACTGGAAGAAGAGCTGGATGTGGTGCTGTTTGACCGCTCCGGGCATCGAACGAAATTCACCAATGTCGGGCGCATGTTGCTGGAACGCGGCCGCGTTTTGCTGGAAGCCGCAGATAAACTGACAACCGATGCCGAAGCGCTGGCGCGCGGTTGGGAAACGCATTTAACGCTGGTCACCGAAGCGCTGGTTCCCTCGGTGGCACTGTTTCCGCTGGTGGAAAGGCTGGCGGCGAAAGCCACCACGCAATTGTCGATTATTACCGAAGTGCTGGCGGGAGCCTGGGAGCGCCTCGAGCAGGGGCGGGCGGATATTGTTATCGCGCCGGATATGCATTTTCGCTCCTCGTCGGAAATTAACTCCCGCAAACTTTATTCGGTGATGAATGTGTATGTCGCCGCGCCGGAGCACCCGATTCACCACGAAGCGGAGCCGCTGTCGGAAGTTACGCGCGTGAAATATCGCGGCGTGGCGGTTGCCGATACCGCGCGAGAACGCCCGGTGTTAACGGTGCAGTTGCTGGATAAGCAGCCGAGGCTGACGGTGAGCACCATTGAAGATAAACGCCAGGCGTTGCTGGCAGGGTTGGGCGTCGCCACCATGCCTTATCCGCTGGTTGAGCAGGATATTGCCGAAGGCCGCTTGCGCGTGGTTAGCCCGGAATACGCTGGCCAGGTTGATATTATTATGGCCTGGCGCCGCGATAGCATGGGCGAAGGGAAAGCCTGGTGCCTGCGCGAAATCCCCAAGCTTTTCGCCGGGAGATAAGCTAGCCGTCAGTTTCAGAGGAAGGCTTTCGGCTGCGGGCCGAAAAGGTTCTCTTCAGATGTGCCGTGTTGGCTGTAAAAAGCCAGTAACGCCAACCAGCCAATCACCGGAAATAACAACAGCAACAGCCAGCGCCAACTGCGATTCGTATCGTGCAAGCGGCGCACCTGTACTGCCAGTGTTGGCACCAGCACCAGCAACTCATACGCCAGGCTGAGCACATGCCAGCCGATTATCTTGTCCACTACACTCAATACGCCGAAGAGAATGATGTTGACCAGAGTGAACATCCAGAACTCGCGGCGGTGCGCGCGCCCATGAAAGACGGCGTAATTGCGAAGCACCCTAAAATACCAGTCCATTCTCAACCTCGATCAACGGTCAATTCGTTGTTTTCTAAACGATCACAGTAAGAATAGACGGCAAATTTACAAAGCGATAAATCGGCGGGAAATTATTTGGGCGCGTTGTGACGCGCCCGAAAGATCAGGCAAAACGGCTGTCGCGCCCGTGAGGTTCATCAAGATCCTGCCACGGCCCGATGGAAATAATTCCGGTCGGGTTGATGGTTTTGTGGCTGCGATAGTAGTGATTGCGGATATGCGCAAAATCGACGGTTTCCGCAATGCCGGGCAGCTGGTAGATGTCGCGCAGGAAGCCATGCAGGTTGAGATAGTCACTGATGCGGTGTTTATCGCATTTGAAATGCGTAACGTACACCGGATCAAAACGCACCAGCGTGGTCCACAAACGGATATCCGCTTCGGTCAGGCGGTCGCCGGTCAGATAACGGTGCTGGCCGAGGATCTGCTCAAGCCGTTCCAGCGCGGTAAACACATTAACGACCGCTTCGTCATAAGCGTCTTGGCTGGTGGCAAAACCGGTTTTATAAACGCCGTTATTTACGTTGTCGTAAATCCAGCTATTCAGCTCATCGATCTGCGTGCGCAGTTCCGGCGGATAGTAATCCCCGGCTTTTGCGCCCAGCCCGTCAAAAGCGGTATTGAACATGCGGATGATTTCCGCCGATTCGTTGCTCACTATAGTGTGGTTCTTTTTGTCCCACAGCACAGGCACCGTTACGCGGCCGGTATAGTTTGGGTCGGCATGCAGATAAAGCTGGTAGAGGAATTCGTGTTGATACAGCGTGTCGCCGGTCGCAGCGGGGAAATCATCGGCAAACGTCCAGCCGTTTTCCAGCATCAGCGGGTTGACCACGGAAACGGAGATAAACGGCTCCAGGCCTTTTAATTTTCGCAGGATCAGCGTGCGATGCGCCCACGGACAGGCCAGCGAAACATACAGGTGGTAGCGGTCTTTTTCGGCGGCAAAACCGCCTTCGCCAGAAGGACCGGGTGCGCCATCGGCGGTGAGCCAGTTGCGATACGCGGAATTTGAGCGTTTGAAGCGCCCACCGGTGGATTTGGTGTCGTACCAGGTGTCATGCCAGACACCATCAATCAGTTGTCCCATTTTTGCTTTCTCCTTCTGATAGCAAAAGCGAGGAGTGAACTCCTCGCTTTGGTGTCTTCAGTCAGTATAGAGCGCTTACCACTTTTTATTCAGTACGCGGTCGATGCTGATTGCGCCAGGACCGGTGATACCCAGCAGCAGGTAGCCGCCAGCGATAGTCATGTTTTTCATGAACATCAGGGAGTTCACGCCTTCGGCAAAGTTGCTGTGGAACAGGAACGCGGTCAGCAGCGTGAAACCGGCGGTGAAGAATGCCGTGGTGCGAGTCAGGAAACCGAACAGGATTGCCAGACCGCCGCCGAACTCAAGAAGAATGGTCAGTGGCAGCAGGAAGCCCGGCACGCCCATCGCTTCCATATATTGTTGAGTGCCCGCATAACCGGTGATTTTGCCCCAGCCCGCCACGATAAACAGAATTGGCATCAGGATACGTGCAACCAGGAAACCAACATCTTCTAATTTTTTCATCTTTCTCTCCAGAGAACCATATGAGCGGTATGCAGTAAATAGGTTGCAATTACGGGCGCTTGCCGCGTATTTGCTGTCGATGGAGAGGATAGTAATCGTGACGGGTTAGGATTGTTAGCAAGGAATACTGTCGAATTTTTTCAAAAAAACTGAGTAAGAAAAACAGAAACGGGCGATCGGTAATGATCGCCCGTAGAAGCAAGCAGGTGACGTTTTAGCGTGGAGAATTAAGCGTTGATTTGACCAGCCGCCAAAGACTCCAGACGCCAAGCCCGCGTTTGGCCCAGCGCACCAGCATATTGGGATGACGAACTGACCAAATTGCCATCGCGCTGCTGCCTACCAGCGCCCACGAGCGCAGACTTAAAAGAGTATTCCAGCCGCGATCGTATGCGCCGGTCGCTTCAAGCCAGTCACGGCGTCCGGCAGTGAGATCCAGCCGTTGCTGCTGGATCTCGCTGAGCAAAAGCGCTTTACGCTTTAGACGTTCCGCTTTGCTACTCACGATTTATCGTCCTCCAGCAAAGCGCGGTCATTCGCCAGCTCCTGGCGTGTGTGTCGCAGCAGCGTTGACGCCCGCGCTTTACGCAGTGTCGAAATGCCGCCTATCAGCGCCAGCACCAGCAACACCACGGTGGTTGCAATCATCGCGTTCAGGCGATATTGCGGATCGATGGCCCAGATTATCAGCACCATCAGGCTCATCAGGCCAAATGCGGCAAAAAGCATGGTCAGCCCCACCATCAGGAGCAACTGGAACAAGTTGGCTTTCTCTTCTTCCAGCTCAACAACCGCCAGCCGCAGGCGGGTCTCAACCATTTCAACAAGGACGGTCAGAATGCGTTGACCAATCCCCAGCGCGCTTTTGCCAGGCCCCTGCGCGTGTCGTGAATCCGCCATCTTAGCGACGCGTCAGCAGCACGCCCAACACCACGCCGACTGCGGCACCGATGCCAACGCTGGCCCACGGGTTATCGCGCACGTATTCGTCGGTACGGGCTGCCGCTTCGCGGGTTTGACGGGCAATCACATCGCCGGTTTCGCCAAGGCGATGACGGCTTTCGCGCAGCGCTTTTTCCGCTTTGGTGCGTAACTTGCCCAGCTCTTCTTTCGATTTTTCACCGGAATTACCCAGCACTTCTTCCAGGGTGTCCGCAAGGGATTTCAACTCAGCGCGCAGATGGTCAGCATTATCTTTCGACATAATTCTCTCCAGGTGAGTGAGTGGTCATTTCCATTAATCAGTAGTCACGAGCTTCCAGCGTTTTCAGCTCTTGCTGTGCTTCTTTCAGCTTGTGTTCACGCTTGCTTATCTTGTCCGCATCGCCTTTTTGCTTCGCTTCGGCCAGGTCGTGACGACGCTCGGCAATCTCTTCTTTCTGCTTCGCGATTTTCTTCTGATGCTCGGCGCGCAGCTTGTCATCAGAGCAGTTAGCGCGCACTTCGCGCAGGGCTTTATTCAGGCCCGTAATGCGGCTCTGATTGTTATGCTTTTCGGCATAGCTAATCTCCCGCTGGATCTCATGCTCTTTTTCCTGACAAAGCGTAGCAGCCTGAGAAGCAGCGCTGAGAGAAAAAAGAGCCAGCGCCAGTGCGATGCGGTTTTTCATGGTCGATAACCTTCCATTGTTGGCCAGCGAAACGGTGGTCACGCCAGCATCCAGTGACATAAAGTGAACCCTGGTTCCGTTTACTCAAGCATAGTTAAGTAACGGATAAACACCAAAGTAAGTGAAAAGATTCAGAATCCTGGAAGGATTATCCGAATCGATGCGTGCTGTTACGCAGGCGGGTCAGCCACGCGGAGGTTTGGCTGTCATCATCGTCCTGTGCGGCAATGATATAACCATGAGGTAAAGTGCGATCCAGCACGGCTTTTGCCGCTGCGCTCTGCGCGCTGGATTCGAACTTAATTAAAAGGGTGTCGTTTTTAGGCGTAATGCTTTTGAAGTGGATGCCGTTAGCATCCAGATGGTGCCAGACGGAAAAACCATCCGGCACGCTGATGTTTTGTGTGGTAGGGCGAATGGCCAGCGTGGATTCGCGGTTTTGCAGCGCCGTCCAGGTAAAAATCATGACGCCGAAAAAAGCCATCGCAGTGATGCCTGTCAGTAACCAGCGCAGATAAGGACGTCGCAATTCCATGGTCTTAACCCCGATTGCTCTGTTTTTTCTTCCACAGCACTACCAGTGAGCCAATCAGGCCAATCACCAGCAATACCACCGGAAGCAACATCAGGCATGACATCAGCGCGTCTTCATATTTCAGAAACACCGGCGTCTTGCCCAGTAGATAGCCCAGCGTGGTCAGAATCAACACCCACAGCAGGCCGCTCATCCAGTTAAAGAACTGAAAACGCGCATTGCTCAGACCCGAAAGCCCGGCAATGGTAGGTAACAACGTACGGACAAAAGCAATAAAACGACCAATCAACAGCGCAGAAAGCCCATGTTTATGAAACAGATGGTGCGCGCGTTGGTGATAATGTGCGGGCAGATGCGACAGCCATTTTTGCACCAGCCGCGTGTTACCCAGCCATCGGCCTTGAATGTAACTCAGCCAACAGCCCGTGCTGGCCGCGACGGTCAGCAAAAGAAGGGTCTGCGGATAGCCCAGCGCGCCTTTGGCAATCAATACGCCAACCAGCACCAGAAGGCTATCGCCGGGGAGAAAAGCCGCCGGAAGCAGGCCGTTTTCCAGAAATAAGATGACAAATAAAACAAAATAAAGCATGCCGATCATGCCGGGGTGAGCCAGCGTCTCGAAGTCCTGGCTCCAGAGGGCATGAAGTAATTGGCTTAAAAGTTCCATTCGGTGTTCCTGGTACATCGGTTTACGTCACGTCTGCTACCTATAGAGAACAGCACGGCGATATTTCTCATAGATTATGGTCGCTCGTGGCACATCCGGGTGCAGTGGTAATCCTGGTAAGAGACGCAGTGAGCAAGCGCTAACTCACACAGTGGTGAAATGCATCTAATTGTAACAAAGGCTGAGGTTATACGTCAGTCAGAAAAACGCTCAGAAGTGATTTTGCTTGCCGAACGAGGGGGTGGCGAGGGTATTTACACAGGCTGACACTCTATACTGTTCACTTACCCAGAATTGGGACAGGCGCAACGTAAGTGTGCGCCTTACGTGACATTTTTACTTGGTGCCGGTCGCTGCGGTATCGAGATGGACTACCGGGTTTTCCGCGAACAAATAACGGTCAGCGTTGAACTCAAAGTCGTCACTGGTTTCGTTGAACAGCATCTGCTTGGTGTTTTCCAGGTGTTGCCACATGGCCACTTTAGCCGCGTGTGGATCTTTGCGAATCAACGCCCTGAGAATTTGGTCATGATCGTCACACCAGTTATCGACGGTGCGCAAATCAATATGGTCATGCAGTTTTTTCCAGTACGGGTTATGCACACGCTGCGTCCACATCTTCTCAACAATGGCCGCCAGCGCGGTGTTTTGCGTTGCCAGCGCCACTTGCACGTGGAACTGCAAATCCCATTCCGAATCGCGGAAGCACTTCTCTTTGCGGGCGTTATCCTGGATTTCCATCAGCTTCATAATGTCCTGCTTCGTCACCTGGGTGGCGGCGAATTCGGCGATATTACTTTCGATAAGCTGACGCGCCTGCAACAGTTCAAACGGGCCGTAATTAGCGAACTCAAGATTTTCGTCCGGCGCCTGCGTGTGGCGCGCCTGGTTGGAAATCACATGAATACCGGAACCTTTGCGAACTTCTACGTAGCCTTCCACCTCGAGCATGATAATGGCTTCACGAACCACGGTCCGGCTGACGCTTTTTTCATCGGCGATGAAGCGCTCGGCGGGCAGTTTGTCACCCACAAGATAGACGCCTTGCTCAATACGGCTTTTAAGCTCGGCGGCAAGCTGCTGGTACAAACGTCGTGACTCGGCGATTTCCATATATGAGCTCCAGGAAGAGAAGGGCAATATTAGATTTGTTATACCACTTTTACCACGATCCCACCATCTTCGGGTATGAAAAAGCCGCCCTGAGGCGGCTTTTAATAGTTTTAAAATCGAGGTCTAACTTTGTTCCGCTGGGCCGCCGACAGAGTGACTAACAACTTCTTCGGCGGTCTGGTTTTTCAGCACAGTCCAAATCAGCAGCGCACCCAACAGGTCAAACAGCGCCAGTACAGCGAACAGCGGGCTAAAGCCGATGGTATCCGCCAGCGCACCCACCACCAGAGCAAACATGGTACTGGCCATCCACGCGGCCATACCGGTCAAGCCGTTTGCCGTTGCCACTTCGTTACGACCAAATACGTCAGAAGAGAGTGTAATTAGCGCGCCAGACAGTGACTGGTGAGCAAAACCACCGATACACAGCAGGCCGATTGCAATATACGGGCTGGTGAACAGGCCGATCATGCCAGGGCCGATCATCAGCAGCGCACCCATTGTCACCACCATTTTACGGGAGACAATCAGGTTAACACCGAAGACGCGCTGGAACAGCGGCGGCAGGTAACCCCCCACGATACAGCCCAGGTCAGCAAACAGCATTGGCATCCAGGCGAACATGGCGATTTCTTTCAGGTTAAAGCCGTAAACTTTAAACATGAACAGCGGGATCCAGGCGTTAAACGTACCCCAGGCTGGTTCTGCCAGGAAACGCGGCAGCGCGATACCCCAGAACTGACGGGTGCCCAGAATCTGCCAAACTGTCATTTTCTTGCCGTTGTTGGTCTGGTGCTGTGCTTCCTGACCACCAATGATGTACTCGCGTTCTTCTTCGCTTAATTTTTTCTGATCGCGCGGGTGCTTATAGAAGTACAGCCATGCCATCGCCCAAATAAAGCTCAGCACACCGGAAATGATAAATGCCATTTCCCAGCTGTGCATCACGATAGCCCACACCACCAATGGCGGCGCGATCATCGCACCAATAGAGGAACCCACGTTGAAATAGCCAACAGCGATAGAACGTTCTTTCGCCGGGAACCATTCGGAAGCGGCTTTCAGGCCCGCCGGAATCATTGCAGCTTCAGCCGCACCGACCGCACCACGTGCCAGTGCCAGGCCACCCCAGCTGCCTGCCAGCGCAGTCGCGCCGCAGAACACCGCCCAGGTAATGGCGAAGAAAGCGTAGCCAATTTTAGTACCCAGGATGTCCAGAACGTAGCCTGCAACAGGCTGCATTATGGTATAAGCCGCGGAATAAGCCGCAATGATGTACGAATATTGCTGAGTGGAGATGTGCAGCTCTTCCATCAACGTTGGAGCGGCTGCCGCTACGGTGTTACGTGTCAGGTACCCAAGCACGGTGCCGACCGTCACCAGTGCTATCATGTACCAACGTAATCCTTTGATTTTACGCATGTAAACCTCATCGTTATGTTATTCCGCTAGCGCGGTCATCCTTCGAAGCGTCCGAAAGATGAAACGGGGAGGACGTAACCGGGAGGGGTGTCCCGATACGGCCCAAACCTTGCCATCAGTAAACGTTTTTTTAAGTCGGCATCCGTACCGCTAAGTCCGATCAACGTGATATCGGGAATGCATTCCGTCGGCTTATGTATTCGACGGCAGCAAGATAACTTGTCATACAACTTGAAAAGGTGAGTGACATCACAAAAGTGTTTTTCTTTGTGTGGTCTTTAACTTTGGTGAGGCGAGCCAGATACGGCGCGGGCTGGCGGGGTGTTTACTCAAATAAACTGTAAATTTTTGTCTGCTTTTATTGATCCAACTCACGAAAATATCTTCGGTCTATGGAAATTGGTGTGATAACTTTGTCAGCATTAAGGTAAGACATCAGACGCACTCGTTTAGAGGAAGACGATAATGACCCCGTTTATGACTGAAGATTTTCTGCTCGATACCGAATTTGCTCGCCGTCTGTACCACGACTACGCAAAAGACCAACCGATTTTTGACTATCACTGCCACTTGCCGCCGCAGCAGATCGCGGAAAACTACCGCTTTAAAAACCTGTATGACATCTGGTTAAAAGGTGATCACTACAAATGGCGCGCGATGCGCACCAACGGTGTGCCAGAGCGCCTGTGTACTGGCGACGCTTCTGACCGCGAAAAGTTTGACGCCTGGGCAGCGACCGTACCGCACACGATTGGCAACCCGTTATACCACTGGACCCATCTGGAGCTTCGTCGTCCATTTGGTATTACAGGTAAGCTGTTTTCTCCTGCTACTGCTGATGAAATCTGGCATCAGGGTAATGAGCTGCTGGCGCAGGACAAATTCTCCGCGCGCGGCATCATGCAGCAGATGAACGTGAAAATGGTCGGCACTACCGACGATCCGATTGATTCTCTGGAACACCACGCGGCCGTTGCCAAAGACACCTCTTTCCGCGTGAAAGTGCTGCCGAGCTGGCGCCCGGATAAAGCGTTCAATATTGAACAAGCAACGTTTAACGACTACATGGCGAAACTGGGCGAAGTGTCTGATACCGACATTCGTCGTTTTGCTGATCTGCAAACTGCGTTAAGTAAACGTCTGGACCACTTCGCCGCGCACGGCTGTAAAGTTTCCGACCACGCGCTGGACGTCGTGCTGTTCGCTGAAGCCAGCGAAGCCGAGCTGGATAGCATCCTCGCTCGCCGCCTGGCCGGTGAAACCCTGAATGAAAAAGACGTCGCGCAGTTCAAAACTGCCGTATTGGTTTGGCTGGGTGCGGAATACGCCCGTCGCGGTTGGGTGCAGCAGTACCACATCGGCGCGCTGCGTAATAACAACCTGCGCCAGTTCAAATTGCTGGGGCCAGACGTTGGCTTCGATTCCATCAACGACCGTCCGCTGGCGGAAGAGCTCTCCAAACTGCTGAGCAAGCAGAATGAAGAGAACCTGCTGCCGAAAACCATCCTGTACTGCCTGAACCCGCGCGACAACGAAGTGCTGGGCACCATGGTCGGTAACTTCCAGGGTGAAGGTATGCCGGGCAAAATGCAGTTCGGTTCCGGCTGGTGGTTTAACGATCAGAAAGATGGCATGGAACGTCAAATGACCCAGCTTGCGCAGCTTGGCCTGCTGAGCCGTTTCGTCGGCATGCTGACCGACAGCCGCAGCTTCCTGTCATACACCCGTCATGAATATTTCCGCCGCATCCTGTGCCAGATGATTGGCCGCTGGGTCGAAGCGGGCGAAGCCCCGGCTGATATCCAGTTGCTGGGCGAAATGGTGAAAAACATCTGCTTTAACAATGCGCGTGATTACTTCGCGATTGAACTGAACTAAGGCCGTTTGAGGTTGATATGCAATACATCAAGATCCATTCGCTGGATAACGTTGCGGTAGCACTGGCTGATCTTGCCGAAGGCGCGGAAGTCGTTGTCGACAACCAAACCGTTCGGCTGCGCCAGGCGGTGGTGCGCGGGCATAAATTTGCTCTGCAAGCCATTGCCGAAGGTGAAAATGTTGTCAAGTATGGACTGCCAATTGGTCATGCGACATCAGATATCGCGCCGGGGGAGCACATCCATTCCCATAACGCGCGCACCAATCTGAGTGATTTGGACGAGTATAGCTATCAACCTGATTTTCAGGATGAAGGCAGCCAGGCGGTCGATCGGGATATCCAGATCTACCGCCGTGCTAACGGCGAAGTCGGGATCCGCAACGAACTGTGGATCCTGCCGACGGTCGGCTGTGTAAACGGGATTGCCCGTCAGATCCAGAACCGTTTCCTGAAAGAGACGCAGGACGCCGAAGGCATTGATGGCGTTCATTTATTCAGCCACACCTACGGTTGCTCGCAACTGGGCGACGACCACATCAACACCCGCACTATGCTGCAAAACATGGTGCGTCACCCGAACGCTGGTGCGGTGCTGGTGATTGGCCTGGGCTGTGAAAACAACCAGGTTGACGCTTTCCGCCAGACGCTGGGTGAGTTCGACCCGCAACGCGTCCACTTCATGGTCTGCCAACACCAGGATGACGAAGTGGAAGCGGGGCTTGAGCATTTGCATGAGCTGTATCAGGCAATGCGCAACGATAAGCGCGAGCCGGGTAAACTGAGCGAGCTGAAATTCGGTCTGGAATGCGGCGGTTCGGACGGCCTGTCCGGGATCACCGCGAACCCGATGCTCGGCCGTTTCTCTGACTATGTGATCGGTAACGGTGGGACAACCGTGCTGACAGAAGTGCCGGAAATGTTCGGTGCAGAGCGCATCCTGATGAGCCACTGCCGCGACGAAAGCACGTTTGAGAAGACCGTGACCATGGTCAACGATTTCAAACAGTACTTTATCGCGCACAACCAGCCGATTTACGAAAACCCATCACCGGGTAACAAAGCGGGCGGTATCACGACGCTGGAAGAGAAATCGCTGGGTTGTACGCAAAAAGCGGGTGCCAGCCAGGTGGTGGATGTTCTGCGCTACGGCGAACGCCTGAAAACTCACGGTCTGAATCTGCTGAGCGCACCGGGTAACGATGCGGTCGCCACCAGTGCGTTAGCCGGTTCCGGCTGCCATATGGTGCTGTTCAGCACCGGTCGCGGTACACCGTATGGCGGTTTTGTGCCGACAGTTAAAATCGCCACCAACAGCGAACTGGCGGCGAAGAAAAAACACTGGATCGACTTTGATGCCGGCCAGTTGATTCACGGTAAAGCGATGCCGCAACTGCTGAACGAGTTTGTCGATGTGATTGTTGATATCGCCAACGGCACGAAGACCTGTAACGAGAAAAACGATTTCCGTGAGTTAGCGATATTTAAAAGCGGCGTAACGCTCTAATTTACCTTCATCTTTCGCGCCATAGCTGTGTTGGCTGCGCTCATTCCCCCCGGTCACTTACTTGCGTAAGCTCCCGGGGATTTGTGAGCTTGCCGCCTTGCCCTGGCGCGAAATCTATTGGTAAATAACTGTGCAAGTATTAAATGATGTGCTGTTCTATTCCAAATCCTACAAGGAATTTCCATGACTGCGTATTGGCTTGCCCAGGGCGTTGGGGTGATTGCCTTTCTGATTGGTATTACAACCTTCATCAACCGCGATGAACGTCGCTTCAAAAAACAGCTTTCGTTGTATAGCGCCATCATTGGCGTGCACTTCTTCCTGATGGGTGCCTTTCCGGCTGGATCGAGCGCCTTACTCAATGCCATCCGCACATTGATCACGCTACGCACGCGAAACTTATGGGTGATGGCGCTGTTTATTGTGCTGACCGGCGGGCTTGGGCTGGCGAAATTCCATCATCCTGTTGAACTGTTGCCGGTCATTGGGACGATTGTCAGTACCTGGGCGCTGTTTCGCTTTAAAGGTTTACCGATGCGCTGCGTGATCTGGTGTTCCACCGGTTGCTGGGTGATCCACAACTTCTGGCTCGGATCGATCGGCGGCACGCTGATCGAAAGCAGTTTTCTGGTGATGAATGGCCTGAACATCATCCGCTTCTGGCGCATGCAAAAACGCGGCATCGACCCGTTTAAAGTCGAAACCGCGCAGCAAGATGAAACGCCTGCCGCCCGCTAACGGCAGGTGAGGGCTTATTGCAGCTGATTTTTCTTGTCGTGCTGATGGTTAACCCAGGTGTTGATCAACAGCGTCAACACCAGGATACCTCCCACCACGCCAAGAGAAATCGCGATCGGGATATGGAAGAAATCGACAATCAGCATCTTAATACCGATAAACACCAGGATCACCGACAAGCCATATTTCAGCATTGAGAAGCGTTCCGCGACGCCCGCCAGCAGGAAGTACATCGCGCGCAGGCCCAAAATCGCGAACAGGTTAGAGGTCAGCACAATAAACGGATCGGTGGTCACCGCGAAGATCGCCGGAATGCTATCGACCGCGAAAATGACATCGCTCAGTTCCACCAGGATCAGCACCAGCAACAGCGGCGTGGCGAACAGCAGACCCTTTTTACGCACAAAAAAGTGCTCGTTCTCAATGGTGTCCGTCATCCGCAAATGCCCGCGCAGCCAACGCACTAACGGCTTGTCGCCGATCCCCGTTTCGTCCTCTTTCGCCAGCGCCATCTTCACACCCGTAAACAGCAGGAACGCGCCGAAAACATACAGCAGCCACGAGAACTGCGTAATCAGCCAACTGCCGGCGAAAATCATGATGGTACGCAGCACAATCGCGCCGAGCACACCGTAAATCAGCACGCGGCGTTGCAGCGCAGGCGGAATGGCGAAGTAGCTAAAAAGCATCAGCCAGACAAATACGTTGTCCACTGCCAGGGCTTTTTCAATCAAATAACCGGTCAGAAATGCCAGCGCTTGCGTGTCCGCGACGGTACGCCCTTCGGTTTGCGTCAAATACCACCAGAATGCGGCATTGAAGAGTAACGACAAGCTAACCCACACCACGGACCAGACGGCCGCCTGCTTCATGGTCATCGTATGGACGCCGCGACGCCCCTGAAGCAGAAGGTCGATGGCCAGCATTATCGCCACGACAACCGCGAAAACGCCCCATAACATCGGTGTACCAACAGTATTCATCGGGAATTCCTCACCTAAAAACAAAAACGGCCAACATCAGAAGACGTCAGCCGCTTGCTTTAGATGCAGGGAGTCTCGCCTTCCGGCAAGGTCTCACTTACGTCGATAATGACGCCCGGCGACCGGATGCGCTTACGCATCGTAATGACGATCCACCGGCAATGAAGTTACTCCCCTTTGCAGGTAACAAAATATGTCAACATATTGATTGCGTCAATGTTACTCAATCCGCGCTTACCTACCTTTACGCAGTGAGTTCCTGTCCGACATCATCCGCCGGGAAAACCACACCGATTTGGCGACGAATTTCCGTTTGCAGTTTCGCCGTAGTACGGCTGACTGCCAGTCCCGGATGATTAATTTCGTTATCTTCCACCAGCCGCGCAAAGGTCTCCGCTTCATACAGCATAGTATTGATGTGTTGGGGCTGCGTCAGCTCCTGCGCTTTCCCGCCGCGCGGCACAAACGAGACTTTCTGGCATTCGGAGATTTTTTCGATAACCAGCGATCCGGCCTCGCCCTGAATTTCGCTTGGCAGCACGGAATCACTGACTTTCGAGTGTTGCAGCGTGACGCTGAAATCACCGTAATTCATCACTACTACGCCGTGCGCATCTACGCCGCTGGCCAGTAAACTGGCGGACGCCTGCACGCTGTGCGGTTCGCCCCACAGCGCCACCGCAGACGCCAGGCAGTAAAAACCGATATCCATAATCGAACCGTTAGAGAACGCCGGATTAAAGGTGTTCGGGTTTTCACCGTCCAGATAACACTGGTAACGCGACGAGTACTGGCAGTAGTTGATAAAGGCTTTGCGCACTTTCCCCGCCTTCGCCAGCGACTGTTTTAGCAGCACGAAGTTAGGCAGGCTGGCAGTTTTAAAGGCTTCAAACAGCACCACCTGGTTTTCACGCGCGCAGGCAATGGCGGCTTCCACCTCCCGCAGGTTTGAGGCCAGCGGTTTTTCGCAGATAACGTGCTTTTTATTACGCAGAAACAGTTGGGTTTGCGGAAAGTGCAGGGAATTGGGGCTGGCGATATACACCGCGTCAATCGCATCGCTTTTCGCCATACCCTCAAGCGAGGTAAAGAGGTGTTCGACGGGGTAGTCGTTGGCGAAGCTTTGCGCCTGTTCAAGGCTGCGAGAATAAACGGCAGTGAGGGTATATTTGCCCGTTTCATGGGCGGCATCGACAAACTGGCGCGTGATCCAGTTCGTGCCTATGACAGCGAAACGTATCATAAAGACGTGACTTCTCCGTAAATGGGATCTGTTGCCACTCTACCACGTCGAAATGACAAAACCAGTGCACTGCCGCGCAGAAGCATAAATGGTTTATTACACCGCGTAGCGCCCCGGCCGGTGATTCATCGCAATGATTAAATTGAGGATTGTCGCGCTGACAACCGATACCCTTATCTATCATTGTGCAGAAATCATTTCAGTGCCAAATGCGTCAGCCACAACCGGGTATCAAACTCCAACTGGTGGTATTGCGGCTCCATATGGCAGCACAACTGGTAAAACGCTTTGTTGTGGTCTTTCTCTTTTAGATGCGCCAGTTCGTGAACCACAATCATGCGCAGAAATGCTTCCGGCGCATCGCGAAAGATTGTCGCCACGCGGATTTCGGCTTTGGCTTTCAGTTTGCCGCCCTGGACGCGAGACACTGCGGTGTGCAGTCCGAGCGCGTTATTTAGCACGTGAATTTTGCTGTCATACATCACCTTATTCACCGGCGAGGCATTACGCAGAAATTGGTTTTTGAGATCCTGCGTGTATTGATACAGCGCTTTATCGGTGGTGATGTCGTGGCTGACCGGATAGCGTTTCGCCAGCACCTCGCCCAGGCGGTCTTGTTCAATCAACGTGGTAACCTGCGCCAGCAGGGATTCAGGATAGCCCTGAAGGTAGGTGAGCGTCTTCATGGTGAAATGTGTTTACTTCCTCACTCAATTAAGCGATAAAACGCGCGAATTTTAGCATTGCGGAGGGGCGATGAGCCAGGTTGAGTTAAACGGACAATCATTCACTTTAGACAGATTTCCTGTCGGCGTGGAAGAGGCGTCGCTACAGGCGTGGGACGCGGCGGATGAATATTTGCTGCAACAGGTGAATGAGGTCGATGGCCCGGTTCTGATCTTTAACGATAGCTTCGGCGCGCTGGCTTGTGCGCTGGCGCAGCATCGCCCGGTATCCGTTAACGACTCCTACATTGCCGAGTTGGCAACGCAGCACAACCTGCGCATCAACGACCTCGACGAAAGCGCCGTGACGCTACAGGACAGCCTGAGCGAACTTCCGGCAAACCCGGCGCTGGTGCTGATCAAAGTGCCGAAACAACAGGCTTTACTTGAGCAGCAACTGCGCGCCCTGCGTGACGTGGTGACGCCGCAAACGCGCATTATTGCCGGTGCAAAAGCGCGCGATGTGCACAATTCAACGCTCGCGCTGTTCGAGAAGATCCTCGGCCCAACCACAACAACCCTGGCATGGAAAAAGGCGCGGTTGATTAACTGTACCTTTACCGCGCCTGCGCTTAACGACGGTTTACAGCTTGCAAGCTGGAAGCTGGACGGCACTCACTGGACCATCCATAACCATGCGAATGTGTTTTCACGCAGCGGGCTGGATATCGGCGCGCGCTTTTTCCTGCAACATCTGCCGGAAAACATCGAAGGGGAGATGGTCGATCTTGGCTGCGGAAACGGGGTAATTGGTCTGCAACTGCTGGCGCAAAACCCGCAAAGCCGCGTGCTGTTTGTCGATGAATCAGCGATGGCGGTTGCCTCGTCGCGCCTTAATGTCGAAAGCAATTTGCCGGACGCGGTCGCGCGCAGTGAATTTATGATCAATAACGCGCTGTCTGGCGTGGAGCCGGATCGTTTTGACGCGGTGCTATGTAACCCGCCATTCCATCAACAGAGCGCGATCACCGATCATATTGCCTGGCAGATGTTTAATGATGCGCGCCGAAGCCTGAAATACGGCGGCGAGTTGCGCATTGTAGGCAACCGCCACCTCGATTATTTCCGCAAGCTTAAGCGCGTGTTTGGCAACTGCGAAACCGTGGCGACCAA
This sequence comes from Kosakonia sp. BYX6, assembly GCF_038449125.1. NCBI lineage: Bacteria > Pseudomonadati > Pseudomonadota > Gammaproteobacteria > Enterobacterales > Enterobacteriaceae > Kosakonia > Kosakonia calanthes. The sequence goes on from NZ_CP151800.1 coordinate 674,427, forward strand.
CAATAAGTTCGTCATCCTCAAGGCGGTAAAAGTCCGCAAAAAGCGTTAAACAGTTTGCCGTACCCGTAGGCGTAGGCCTGATAAGCGAAGCCGCCATCAGGCAATTTCGCCGGATGGCGGCTTCGCCTTATCCGGCCTACGGGGAGATACATTCCGAATGTGGCATCAAATCTCCAGCGCCAGCTTGGTTCCTTGCGCAATTGCGCGGCGCGCATCCAGCTCTAACGCCACATCGCAACCGCCAATCAAATGCACGGTTTTGCCCATTTCATGCAGCGGTTCCGCCAGCTCGCGTCGTGGTTCCTGGCCCGCGCAAACAATCACGTGATCGACCGCTAACAGTTGCGGTTCGCCGTTGATCAACAGATGCAAACCGGCATCGTCGATCTTCTGGTAACTCACCGCCGGGATCATTTTTACCCCGCGCGACTGCAACGTCGCGCGATGGATCCAACCGGTGGTTTTCCCCAAACCTTCCCCTGGTTTACTGGCTTTGCGCTGCAACATCACGATCTTCCGCGGGCTTTTCGGCAACTGCGGCCCTTCCGGGCGCAGGCCACCCACTTCATTGAGGCTGGTATCGATGCCCCATTCCACGCAAAACTCGGCGATATTCTGGCTGGTCGGTTCGCCCGGCTGGCTTAAATACATCGCGGTATCAAAGCCGATCCCGCCGCAGCCGATAATCGCCACGCTTTCCCCGACCGGTGCTTTATCGCGTAGCACATCAAGGTAACTCAGCACTTTGGGGTGATCGATACCCACAATCGGCGGAATGCGCGGCTCAATGCCGCATGCCAGGATCACCTCGTCAAACAGCGACAGCATCGATGCCTCAACATGCTGATTCAGGCACAGCGCGACGCCGGTCAACTCGATCATCCGCCGGTAATAGCGCAACGTTTCATAGAATTCTTCTTTGCCAGGGATCTGTTTGGCGACATTAAACTGCCCGCCGATCTCTGCCAGCGAATCAAACAGCGTCACGCTGTGCCCGCGCGCTGCGGCATTCACCGCAAAAGCCAGCCCGGCCGGGCCAGCGCCGACCACGGCGAGGTTTTTCTTGCGCAGGGCAGGGATAATCGGCATTTGTGTTTCGTGGCAGGCTCGCGGGTTTACCAGGCAGGACGTCACTTTGCCAACGAAAATCTGATCCAGGCAGGCCTGGTTGCAGCCAATACAGGTGTTGATCTCATCCGCGCGGCCGCTTTGCGCTTTCGACAATAACTCCGCATCGGCGAGAAACGGGCGCGCCATCGACACCATATCCGCATCGCCACGGGCGAGGATCTCCTCGGCAACCTGCGGATCGTTAATGCGGTTGGTCGTGATCAGCGGCACGCGCACTTTGCCTTTCAGCTTGCGTGTGACCCAACTGAACGCACCGCGCGGAACGGGCGTGGCGATGGTGGGAATGCGCGCTTCGTGCCAGCCAATGCCGGTGTTGATAATGCTGGCTCCCGCCGCTTCCACCGCCTGCGCCAGTTCGATGGTCTCTTCCAGCGTGCCGCCGCCGTCCACCAGGTCGAGCATCGACAGACGGTAGATGATGATAAAGTCGCGGCCCACGCGCTCGCGCACTTCGCGCACCACGTCGAGCGCAAAACGCATGCGACGGCGGTAATCGCCGCCCCATTCATCGGTGCGCTGATTGGTACGCGCGGCGAGAAATTCGTTAATCAAATAGCCTTCCGACCCCATCACTTCCACACCGTCATAACCGGCCAACTGAGCCAGTTGCGCACAGCGGGCGAAATCATCGATCAGGGTGAGAATTTCATCATGGCCTAGCTCATGGGGCGTAAAACGGTTGATTGGCGCCTGCAACGCCGACGGCGCGACGAGATGCGGCTGGTAGCTATATCGCCCGGTGTGCAGGATTTGCAGCGCGATTTTACCGCCTTCCTGGTGTACCGCATCGGTGATTCGCCGGTGATGGGGAAGTTGGCTGACATCCCGCAACACCGCGCCGCCTTCCATCGTCACGCCGGAAAGCGCAGGCGCGACGCCGCCGGTCACAATCAGCGCCACACCGTGGCGCGCGCGTTCGGCGTAGAATGCCGCCAGCCGCTCTGCGCCATCCGGGCGCTCTTCCAGCCCGGTGTGCATCGAACCCATCAGCACACGGTTTTTCAAGGTGGTAAAACCCAAATCGAGCGGGGTAAATAGCGACGGGTAATGGCTCATGCTCTCTTCCAATGTAAAATAATTGTTATGTGGTCGGATGAGTTCTACTGTAGCTGCCGTACCCTGAGAAGGGAAAAGCGGCAGCGAATGATTGTGATGGGATTCAAATAACCCTTTGTGGCGAAGAGCAGGAGCGGCCGTTTATGTGCGGGCGGTCAGGCCTGGCGCTTGCCACATCGAGGTGGTTAACCCATTGTCGACCAGCGTTAACTGATCGGCGTACACCGCCTGCCATTTCAACATCATGGCGTCATACAGCTCGCGGTGCTGCGGATTGGGCGTGAACTCGCGGCTCCAGCGCACCAGCCGCTCGCCGGTTGCCGCCATGTCGTCATACAACCCCGCGCCAAAACCGGCGGCAATCGCGCAGCCCAGCGCGGTGGCCTCTTTGACTTCCGGCACACGCACCGGCAAACCGGTGACATCGCTTAAAATCTGGCTCCACAACGCGCCTTTCGACGCACCGCCGGCAAACACCAGGCTATCAAACTGGACGGCGGAAAATTGCGAGATCTGCGTCAGGTTGCAGGCCGAGACAATGGCGGCATTCTCTTCCAGCGCGCGAAACAGCGTGGCTTTGTTGCACTTTTCCGGGTCGATGGAGAGGTTAATAAACGACGGCGCGGCGTGATACCACTGCTTGAAGTGCATGGCATCCGAGAAGATCGGCATCACGCCCCATGAACCCGCCGGCACGCGGCTCGCCATCTCTTCCAGAAGAGTGTAAGCGTCGGTACCCAGGCGTTCGGCAACCAGCTTCTCTTCCGCGCAAAACGCATCGCGGAACCAGCGCATGGTTAAGCCAGTGAAAAAGCTAATGGATTCAGCCTGCGCCATCCCGGGAATCACGTGGGGATTAACGCGAATATTCATTTGTGGATCGGTGCGTACCTGCGGCAGGTTCACCACCTGCTGCCAGAATGTGCCGCCGAGTACGGCGCTCTGCCCGGCGCGCACGACGCCAAGCCCGAGGCAGCCCAGTTGCACATCGCCGCCGCCCATCACCACCGGCGTTCCTGCCCGCAGCCCGCATTCTTGCGCCGCCTGGTGCGTGACTTCGCCGAGCAGGCTGCCGGTCTCTTTCACCGGCGAGAGAATGTCTGCGCGCAACCCAGCCATATCCAGCAATTCTGGTCGCCAGTCGCGGGTGAACAGATCGAGCATGCCGGTGGTTCCGGCGTTGGATGGATCAACCGCTAACCACCCGGAGAGATGCGAGGCCAGCCAGTCGCTGATCATGGTGATGGTTGCCGCTTTGCGATAAATATCGGGGCGATGGTGCGCCAGCCACAGCAAACGCGGCATCGCGCTCAGCGCTAGGGTTTGCCCGGAGACGCTATAGACTTCGGCTTCGAACTGCCAGTCATGGATCTCTTTGAGTTCTGCCACTTCGCGGCTGGCGCGGGCATCGACATTGGCGCAGGCCCAAATCGCCTCGCCGTTGCGGTCATACAGCACAATGCCTTCGCGCATTGAGCAACAGGCGACGGCGTGAATATCCGCGCCGCGCAAGTTTGCGCTTTCCAGCGCCTGGCGGATGCACTGGCAGGCGAGGCGCCAGTTGGTTTTGAGGTCGAATTCCATCGAACCGGGCACGTTGTCCACGCTGAGGTGTTTCCACTCGGCCTGGCCCACGGCGATTTGCCGCCCGGATAAGTCGAAGATCACCGCCCGAATGCTGCCGGTTCCTGCATCTAACGCTAAAAGGTAACGCATTGGTTTGCCTCCTCGCCCGGCATCATCGATAAAACTGTGATCCTTGTTTGGTCGTAAATATAGTTCACCGCCTACGCTTTTGAACATTCTTTAATCACAAAACCAATTGTTCAGTCACAGCTTTTCGCAGGAGGAACGATGGCGGATTTAGATGGCATTACAGACGGTAAGGATTTTGGTTTTGCTACCCCGCAGCAAAACGTGCCCTTTGCCCTGAAAGGTTGCGGCGCGCTGGATTGGGGCATGCAGGCGCGGCTGGCGCGCATCTTCAACCCCGCGAGCAACCGCACGGTGATGCTGGCGTTTGATCATGGCTATTTTCAGGGACCAACCACCGGGCTTGAGCGCATTGATTTGTCTATCGCGCCGCTGTTTCCCGAAACGGATGTGCTGATGTGTACGCGCGGTATTTTGCGAAGCGTCGTGCCGCCCGCGACCAACAAACCGGTGGTGCTGCGCGCTTCGGGCGGGAATTCGATTCTGGCGGAGCTTTCTAACGAGTGTATTGCCGTGGCGATGGAAGACGCGCTGCGCCTGAACGTCTGCGCAGTCGCGGCGCAGATCTACATCGGCAGCGAGTTCGAGCATCAGTCGATCAACAACATTATCAAGCTGGTGGACGCGGGAAACCGCTACGGCATGCCAACCCTGGCGGTAACCGGCGTGGGCAAAGAGATGACGCGCGACGCCCGCTATTTTTCCCTCGCCAGCCGAATTGCCGCCGAAATGGGCGCGCAATTTGTGAAGACCTATTTTGTCGAAGAGGGGTTTGAGAAAGTCACCGCCAGTTGTCCGGTGCCGATTGTGATTGCCGGTGGCAAAAAATTGCCCGAGCAGGAGGCTTTGGAGATGTGCTATCGCGCGATTGATCAGGGTGCGTCCGGCGTGGATATGGGGCGCAATATCTTTCAGTCCAGCGCGCCGCTCGCCATGCTGAAAGCGGTGAAAAAAGTGGTACATGAAAATATGCACGCCCGCGAGGCGTATCAATTCTGGCTGGACGAAAAACAAGGAGTGCAACCATGAATGTGACGCTGGTGGAGATCAACATTAAGCCGGATCGCGTGGATGAGTTTTTGCAGGTGTTTCGCGCCAACCATGAAGGGGCGATCCGCGAGCCGGGCAACCTGCGTTTTGATGTGTTGCAGGATCCAAAGGTGAAAACCCGTTTTTTTATTTATGAGGCGTATCAGGACGATGCCGCCGTGCAGGCGCACAAAGAAACACCACATTACCTGGCTTGCGTGGAGAAGTTGGAGGATTTGATGTCGGAACCGCGTAAGAAGCGCAGTTTTATTGGGTTAATGCCGGAGTCGTGAGGAAAGATGCCGGATGGCGTCGTGTCATCCGGCATCTTCCTCTGCAAGCCCGGTAAGCGTCGCGCCACCGGGCATCTTGTTACATCTGTTCTGCGGTGACCCGCAATGCCGCCAGCCCATTCGCTGCGGCTTTCAACACCTGCTCGCACTGCTCAATGGTCAACGTCAATGGCGGTTCGATACGGATGGTTTTCGCGTTATTGAGCGTTCCGGCAACCAATACGCGCTGGCGGAACATCTCACTGGCAAAGTTGTAGCCCGTTTCGTTATCCACAAACTCTATCGCCATCAGCATCCCGCGACCGCGCGCGTCCTGCACCAGATCCGGATACTCACGTGCCAGGGCACGAAAGCCATCCAGCAGCATGTCGCCTTTCTGCTCCGCCTGCGCGGGCAGGTTTTCTTCCAGCAGCACATTGATGGTCGCCAGCGCCGCCGCACAGGCCAGCGGGTTGCCACCAAACGTCGTGGTGTGCAGGAACGGGTTATCAAACAGCACAGAAAACACTTCTTCGGTGGCGATGGTCGCGCCAATCGGCATTACGCCGCCGCCGAGCGCTTTCGCCAGACACATAATGTCCGGCTGCACATTTTCATGTTCGCAGGCGAACATCTTGCCCGTGCGCCCCATACCGGTTTGCACTTCGTCGAAAATCAGCAGCGCGCCAAACTCATCGCACAGCTTACGTACGGCGGGCAAGTAGCCTTGCGGCGGCAGGATCACGCCGCCTTCGCCCTGAATCGGCTCCAGCAGCACGGCGGCCACATCGTCGCCGGTTTTTTGGCATTCGCTCAGCAGGGTTCGCATGGCGTCAATGTCACCAAACGGCACATGGCGAAAGCCCGGTAACAAGGGCATGAACGGTTTGCGGAAGGTCGATTTCGCCGTCGCCGACAGCGCGCCAAGGGACTTACCATGAAACGCACCACTGGTCGCGACAAAGGTGAATTTGCCACGCGGCGACTGGTAGGCTTTAGCCAGTTTCAGCGCGGCTTCGACGGATTCCGTCCCGCTATTGCTAAAGAAGCTGTATTTCAGTTTGCCGGGCGCGAGTGCCGCCAGCGTTTTTGCCAGCATCGCCCGTAAAGGGTCGAGAAGCTCCTGGCTGTGAAGGGGTTGTTTAGCGAGTTGATTCTGTACGGCGGAAACCACTACTGGATTACGGTGCCCCACATTAAATATTCCAAAACCACCCAGGCAATCTAAAAACTCCTGCCCCTGGGTGTCGACAAGCGTATTCAAACTGCCTGCTTGCCATTCTACGGCTCCGTAATCCCCGCCGGCGGTAACAGATTTGCGATACTCTAGAAACCCCGGATTAACATGCTCTTTGAAATAATCCACCACCTCTCGGTTTAATGCTTTCATCTCCTCATGATCAAGCGTTCGCTTCTCAATGAGATTCAGGGCGTGAGCGCTGCACGCTAAAGCCGATGCGCTGGAAGGTAACCTGTTCAAAATGTGCTCCGGGGGCTCGCGTATCACATGATACCGATTTAAGTATTGCAGGGATTACGCCACTTCGAAGCGCCTGCTTAAAATCAGGATAAACACCAGGGCAAAACGCAGGCATACAAGATTTAATCATGGCGTTAGGTTAATAAAATGTGTTCAACCTGGTGAAACGTTGTACAGGATTGGCTAAATTGTGGGCGGTATGCGCCAAAATGGTGCGCGAAATGCCCTGTTATGGCGCGTGAGGAATGAGTGCCATTGGGTTGTTTCATCATGAAACTATTAAAATCAGCAGGTTAAAAAACCCGGTAAATAGAGGGTTTTGTTGAGAATTGCGATCTAAATCAAATTTAACAACTAAAGATAAATTCGTTAGCGCCGAAATAACATTCGCAATAATTTTTTTACGGCAATATAACCTGCACAGGACGCAACCATGTCTTCTCCTCTTTATGTCAGCCAGCAGACGTTTTTGCTGGACGATGACACCACCCTCATGTCAACGACTGATCAGCAAAGTTACATCACCCATGCCAACGACGCTTTTGTTCACGCCAGCGGCTACCGGCTGGACGAATTACACGGCCAGCCTCACAACCTTGTTCGCCACCCGGATATGCCAAAAGCGGCGTTTGCCGATATGTGGTTCACCCTGAAACAGGGCGAGCCGTGGAGCGGTATCGTCAAGAACCGCCGCAAAAATGGCGATCATTACTGGGTTCGCGCCAATGCGATTCCAATGGTCCGTAACGGTCAGTTGACCGGCTATATGTCGATTCGCACCCAGGCGACAAAGGAGGAGATTGCGGCGGCGGAACCGCTGTATAACGCATTAAATGAAGGACGCAGTAAAAAACGCCTCTATAAAGGCCTGGTGATCGGCAAAGGCGGGTGGGGGAAACTGGCTTGCATACCGCTGCGCTGGCGTGCGCGCAGCGTGATGGCGCTGCTGTGGGCGGCGCAGTTGCTGGCGTTGTGGTCGACAGGTGGAAATGCGCAGGCGATGGCGGCGATTACGTTGGCAATGCTGGTGGGTTGCCTGGCCTTTGAATGGCAGATCGTTCGCCCGGTGGAAAATGTGGCGCGCCAGGCGCTGAGCGTGGCGACCGGCGAGCGCAACAGCGTAGAGATGCTGAACCGCAGCGACGAACTGGGGCTGACTTTGCGGGCTGTCGGGCAATTGGGGCTGATGTGCCGCTGGTTAATCAATGATGTTTCCGGCCAGGTGAACAGCGTGCGTAACGGCAGCGAAACGCTGGCGAAGGGCAACGATGACCTGAATGAACGCACCCGTCAGACGGTGGTCAATGTGCAGCAAACGGTGGCGACCATGAGCCAGATGGCGGCGTCGGTGCAAAGCAATTCGGAAACCGCGTCGGCGGCGGACAAGCTTTCCAGCTCGGCCAGCAGCGCGGCGGCGCATGGCGGCAAGGCGATGGAGACGGTGGTGAAAACCATGGATGAGATTGCCGACAGCACCCAGCGCATTGGATCGATCACCGCGCTGATTAATGACATCGCTTTCCAGACCAATATTCTTGCGCTGAACGCGGCGGTAGAAGCCGCGCGGGCAGGCGAGCAAGGCAAAGGTTTTGCGGTAGTCGCCGGTGAAGTTCGTCACCTGGCAAGCCGCAGCGCCAGTGCCGCTAACGATATCCGCAAACTGATTGACGCCAGCGCCAGCAAAGTGCAGTCCGGCTATGATCAGGTTCATGCTGCGGGACGTACAATGAACGACATTGTCAGCCAGGTGCAAAACGTTACCGCGCTGTTGGGGCAAATCAGCCAGTCCACTTCTGAGCAGGCGACCGGGCTGACAGACCTGACGCGCGCGGTCGCGGAGCTGGATGCCATCACGCAGAAAAACGCCGGTTTGGTCGAGCAAAGCGCGGAAGTGTCGGCGATGGTGAAACACCGCGCGGGCCGCCTGCAAGATGCCGTTTCCGTATTACATTAATTACCGTTAAACGTAAAAAAACCGCCTGAGAATTTCGGCGGTTTTTTTGTTGGCGGTTAAAAATTATCCCAGTAAAGATGTAATGATAATATTTATTTTTTGTTAATTTATTATTAATTGAAGCGAGAAATCCAGATGAGTAATATTTTTGTTGGCGCTAGAGTTAATTGATAATTAACTCTAGTTAAGTCTCAATAATATGTTTTTCGTAAAAATAAAATTCTGTACATATAACGATCGATTAAAGGTGATTAATAGTCGTTAACTATCGGATCTTACGGTAATGAAATAAAAAAACGATCAAAGTCATAAAGTTAGCGTTACGGTTACCGATAACGTCTATTGGTGGCAGGCTTTTAATTTGCGCCAGGGACTTAAGCAAGCCTTTAGGGTGAGGGGCTTGACACTTATGTCAGCAAGATAATCAAACCCATGGAGAATATATGTTTTTACATGACGTAAAAATTGGCACGAAACTATTTCTGGCATTCGGCTTCTTTATTGCGTTGATGGTAGTGAGTTCCTGTTTATCACTGCTTAGCCTGAATCGTGCAAATAATGGCATGCAAGATATCGTTCATAACGCTTATCCCACTACGGTTAAAGCCAATCAGCTTATCGATAATTTCCAGACCTTTGTCAGCACCCAGCAACTGATGCTGCTCGATAACGAAGGCAGATGGTCCGCGGAGTCGCAGAAGCAACTTTCAGAAATCAGCGCACAGATTAGCGCTCTGCTTGAAGATCTCTCGAAAAACCTGCACGACGAACCGTCGCAGAAAATCCTCGGCGACATCCGCGCGGTTCGGCAGCAGTACCTTGATTCCCGTTTCCGCATCCTTGAAGCCGTGAAAAACAACGATCGTGGCGCGGCGATTCAGGAAATGATGACCAACACGGTCAATATCCAGAATGCTTACAAACAGAAAGTGCTGGCGCTGATTGCCATTCAGGACGGGCAAATGCGCGCGGCGGGCGAGCAGGTGCAGACTGATTTTGGCGCTAACCGCCTGTTGTTAATTGTGCTGGCGTTTCTCAGCATCGGCCTCGGTAGCCTGATTGGCTGGTACATCGTGCGCATGATCACCCGCCCGCTGAGCGAAGCGGTGGAATTTGCCAAAGCCATTGCTGATGGCGATTTGACCCGCACCATCGATTCCCGTCACCGTGATGAAACCGGCGTGCTGCTGCGTGCTTTGATGGAGATGAAAAACCGCCTGGTGGAGATTGTTCATCAGGTACAGAACGGTTCGGAGAGCATTTCCAGCGCGGCGGCGCAAATTGTTGCCGGTAACCAGGATTTGGCGGCGCGAACCGAAGAGCAGGCCAGTTCGGTCGAGCAGACCGCGGCGTCGATGGAGCAGATTACCGCGACGGTCAAAAACACCGCGGAAAACACCTCCGAAGCGACGAACCTTTCTGCGGGAACGGCGACGGTGGTGAAAAACAACGGCGAGATGATGAAGCAGGTGACGGAGAAGATGCGCGTCATTAACGACACTTCCAACCGCATGTCCGACATTATCAACCTGATTGATTCCATCGCTTTCCAGACCAATATTCTGGCGCTGAACGCGGCGGTAGAAGCGGCGCGCGCCGGCGAACATGGCCGTGGCTTTGCGGTCGTCGCGGGGGAAGTGCGTCAACTGGCGCAGAAAAGTGCCTCGTCAGCGAACGATATTCGCCACCTGATTGAAAGCTCGACCAGCCAGACCCGCGAAGGCATGGCGCTGGTGGAAAAAGCCAGCGGTCTGATTAACGGCATGGTGAACAACGTCGAAGAGATGGATGTGATCCTGCGCGAGATTGGCCAGGCGAGCCGCGAGCAGACGGACGGCATTACGCAAATCAACAGCGCCATTGGCCTGATTGATTCGACCACGCAACAAAACTCCAGCCTGGTGGAGGAGTCCGTTGCGGCGGCAGCGGCGTTAAACGAACAGGCGCTGCACTTGCGCGAGCTGGTCAAAGTGTTCCGCTTGCGTGAAGCGCCGATGACCGCTTAATCCAGTTGTGAAATATCCAGCGCCGCGCGGTCGATAATGCCGATTATCTGTTTCAGTTGCGCGGCGCTGATCTCCTCCTGATTAACCCGTAAATCCAGCACCGCTTTGAAGTTCTCCAGCGCCCGTTTCATTTGTGGGTTCTTGCGCAACTGATACCCGACATTACGCGCTTTCACACGCGCCTGAATTTGCGCCAACTGCTGTTCGTTCTCTTCCAGCCACTGTTCGCCTTGCGCGGTTATCGCAATCATCCTGCGGCCATTTTCCTCATCGCTAATCGCAATAAGTTGCTGATCGCGCAGCAGATCGAGCGTTGGATAAATGACGCCAGGACTGGGTGTGTAGTTGCCCTGAGTCAGGGTTTCGATGGCTTTGATAATTTCGTAGCCGTGGCTGGCGTTATTGCGTAGCAGTTGCAGGATCACCAGACGCAGCTCGCCGTGCCCGAAAAAGCGCTGGCGTCGACCGCCGCCGTGGTGATGTTCGCGGTCGTGGCTATCGTGTGGCTGACGCATAATATTCTCCGGCTTAAATTTGATATATCTAATTTATATCTAAATCATGCTTATCGACAACTCAAAACTCGAATATGTATTTAATTTATTGATAAATATGTTTTTTGTTATATGGCTTAACAAGCTGTGCGCTTAACCGTGGCTATATCGTAAAAAGATCTTGCCTTCTTCATAAACAACAACCATTATCATTTGCACAACATTTAGATATATCGTATTCACTTTCACGAAGGCCGATTATGACCCCCCAATCTCAACGTTATCCTCAGCGCGTTCGTAATGAACTGCGCTTTCGCGAGCTAACTGTTTTGCGCGTAGAACGCGCGGGCAGCGGCTTCCAGCGTATTGTGCTCGGCGGCGAGCAGCTTGACGGCTTTACCTCGCGCGGGTTCGACGATCACAGCAAAGTTTTTTTCCCGGCGCCGGGCACGCATTTTGTGCCGCCCGTGGTCACGGATGAAGGCATCAACTGGGGCGACGGGCCGCGCCCGGCTTCCCGCGACTATACGCCGCTGTACGATGCCAGCCGCCATGAACTGGTGCTGGATTTCTACATTCACGACGGCGGTGTGGCGAGCAACTGGGCGGTCAACGCGCAGGCGGGCGATACACTGACGATTGGCGGGCCGCGCGGTTCGCTGGTGGTGCCAGAAGACTACGCCTGGCAGCTTTATGTCTGTGACGAGTCCGGGATGCCGGCGCTGCGTCGTCGCCTGGAAGGTTTAAGCCAACTGGCTGTGCGACCGAAAGTCACAGCGGTAGTGACCGTTGCGGATGCGGCGTATCAGGATTATTTCGCCCATTTAAGCGGGTTTGATATTCAGTGGGTTGTCGGGCATAACCCGCAGGCGGTGGCCGACAAACTGGCAACACTGGCTGTGCCGGATGAGGACTATTTTATCTGGCTGACCGGGGAAGGCGAGGGGGTGAAATCGCTGATGAAGCGTTTTGAAGCTGATGGCATCGACCCACAATTGGTGCGTGCGCAGGCGTACTGGCATAACAAATAAAACGCAGGCCCGGTGCGATCACCGGGCCTGTTTCGTTCAGGCAACTTCGTCGTATTCGGCTTCGCTGACCTGCTGTTCAAGCGTCTGGCGAATCTCTGCCAGCGCTTTCTCCTGCTGGCGGAAGTAGGTTTCCCGATCGCCGAGCGTAGAGACCAGCTGCCAGGACTCCTCTTTTTCAAGCGTCGCCAGCTCTTCAATCAGGCTGGCGATATGCTGCTTCACTTCAAGGATGCGCTGGCGCAGGCGCTGCAAATCGTTCAAACGATCGCTTGCCATCAACGGTTCCAGCCCTTTTTGTAAGCGAGTCAGAATCGAGCGAATTGCGCTGAGATCGCCGCGTTGGCGCGCCTGATTAAGCTGCACCATCATGCCGTGGGCGTCATTTTTCAAATCATTATCCACCAAGTCTGGGTGGCAGAGTTTGCTGGCCTGGCGCCACAATCGTTTGAGCTCATGACGCTCGTCTTCCGTCATTTTCTGCTCGAAGCTGAAGCGTTTTTCCGCATCGTGCTGCTGCTCTTGATAACTTTCATACTCATGACGCGCTTCGTCACGCGCCTGGCGTGCCGGTTCGTCTTCGCGCGTCAGACCGCGCTCCAGTTCCTGCGCTTCGGCGAGCAGGGAGGCAATCAAATCGCTTTGCTGTTGCAGATGTTTGCGCGCTTCCGCCGCCTGCATGGAGTGAGGCGGCATGCTTTGCCAGCGCTGCGTTAATGTCACCAGCACCTCTACCGCCTGCGAGAGGTATTTCTGGCAACGCAGATAATCGGCTTCGCGACGGCGGGCTTCTGCTTCCTGGCGGCGAACGGCGGCTTCGGCGAGGGTTTTACGCAAACGCAGGATTTGCGACATCAGCGGCCCGAGGCGGTTTAAATAGAGATCGTTAAATTCATCCAGCAACTGGATGCGCGCGTTGCGCTTGTCGATCAAATCCCGCATTTGCTCTTCCAGCGCTTTCAGTTCCAGCTTGCTGGCGGCAACCTGCGGATCCTGCCAGCTCACTATTGAGCGCTGATTTTGCAGCCAGGCGGTGATGGCGCGTATCGCATCGCTGTAGTTTTTCTCTTCAAGCGCGTGAACGATAAACGCTAACTCCGGGTCCGTGACTTCATTTTTAAGCGACGGAAGTTGGCTGAGGATGATGCTGTCATCCTCCAGTTCAATGGCGTATTTGATGATTTCAAGCCGTTTTATAGGTTTGTTCATGGCGTTTCGTCAAAGCGCTTAATGAGTCTGTTAAGGGGAGTAATTATTCATCAAATTTGGACCATGATTGCGAAACTCGCAACAGTCCGGCCTCATCTTACATGGGACATATTTCAATGCGTTAGTGTTTCTATGAAAATTGCGCTTATGGCGGCGCAATTCGGTGAAATGCCTGCATAATTGCGCGCTAAGAGGGGGCTAAGTATCAGTAAAGGGCCGCCTGCCATGCAGACGACCCGGCCTGCTAAACCAGGCCTGTTGTGTAGTAAACGCCGATAATGAAGAACGCACCGAGGACTTTAAACAGCGTGATACCGAGAATCGGTTTATACGCCTGGCGGTGAGTAAGCCCGGTGACGGCGAGCAGCGTAATGATCGCGCCATTGTGCGGCAAGGTATCCATCCCGCCCGCGGCCATTGACGCGACGCGGTGCATCACTTCCAGCGGGATCCCCGCCGCCTGTGCCGACTCGATAAAGCGATCGGCCATCGCGGCCAGCGCAATGCTCATCCCTCCCGACGAAGACCCGGTGATCCCGGAAAGAATATTGATCGTAATCGCCTGATTAAGCATCGGGTTTGGGATCACTTTCAGCGCGTCTGCCACTTGCACAAACCCCGGCAACGCGGCGATAACACCGCCAAAACCATATTCTGATGCGGTGTTCAGCGAGGCGAGCATCGCGCCGCCAACCGCCACTTTACTGCCGTCCGCCAGCTTGCCTTTCAGGTTACGCCAGGCAAACAGAAAGATCGTGACGATGCCGCACAGTAGCGCTGCCATGACTGCCCAGATGGCGACCATCTTTTGCACGTCGCTCTCCAGCGGCGCTTTCAACCCTGGCAGGTCAATCATAAAGTTCCCGCCGTAGGCTTGCGGGATAAACCAGGTGAAGAGCAGGTTGGCGACGCCGACGACAATCAGCGGCAGCAAAGCAATAAACGGATGCGGTAAATTCAAATCTTCTGGTGTTTCCGGTTCATTCACCAGATTAGTGCCGTAACCTTCGCCGTTACGCTGTGCCCGGCGGCGCAACACTTCAAGATAGAGCCAGCCGCCAATCCCCACAAACGCCGAACCGAGAATGCCCAGCCACGGCGCAGCCCAGGAGGTTGTGCCGTAAAACGTCGTTGGGATGATGTTCTGTATTTGTGGCGAACCTGGCAGCGCATCCATCGTAAATGTGAAAGCCCCGAGCGCGATGGTCGCGGGCATCAGCCGTTTTGGGATCTGGCTTTGACGAAACATCTCCGCCGCAAAGGGGTAAACGGCAAACACCACCACAAACAGCGAAACACCGCCGAAAGTCAGCAAGGCACAAACCAGAATAATCACCGGCATCGCTTTGTTATGGCCCATCAACCGGGTGACGGCACTGACAATCGAACGGGAGAAACCGGCAAATTCGATAAGTTTGCCAAACACCGCCCCGAGCAAAAATACCGGGAAATAGAGCTTCACAAATCCAACCAGCTTATCCATGAAGATATCGCTGAAGACGGGCGCGACTGCGGCGGGCTGCGTTAACAGCACCGCACCGAGCGCGACCAGCGGGGCAAAGAGAATCACGCTGTAGCCGCGATAGGCGGCTAACATCAGCAATCCCAACGCCAGTAAGGCAATCAAAACATCCATAGGGTTATCCATCAGCATGGCTGCCACTTTTCTCCTTGTTATAGGGCAGCCGATGTTATTCAGGGTTGCTTATCCTGCCCCCCGCAGCAATTCGTGGTGATTACTCAGGAATCCCCGCGTACGGCACATCTTTATGGCCGTAGCGGCGCACGCGGATGTTGGCCTGCTCCCCGTGTCCGGCGAAACCTTCCAGCGCGCACAGGCGAGAGCAGTATTCGCCAACCTGCGCGGAAGCGCTGTCGGTGAGGACTTTTTGGTAAGTACAGGTTTTGATGAACTTGCCGACCCACAGGCCGCCGGTGTAACGCGCCGCTTTGCGCGTTGGCAGGGTGTGGTTGGTGCCGATAACTTTGTCGCCGTAGGCCACATTGGTTCGCGGTCCGAGGAACAGCGCGCCGAAGTTCTGCATATTGGCGAGGAACCAGTCGGGATCGTCGGTCATCACCTGAACATGTTCGAAGGCCAGATCATTGGCGATATCCAGCAATTCCTGTTTATCTTGCGCGACGATTACTTCACCGAATTTTGCCCATGACTGGCGGGCGATTTCGGCGGTGGGCAGCACGTCCAGCAAACGATCGATTTCCGCCAGCGTTTCTCGCGCCAGCGATTCAGACGTGGTCAACAAAATCGCCGGGGAATCTGGGCCATGCTCCGCCTGGCCCAGCAGATCGGTGGCGCAGATTTCACCGTCCACGCTTTCATCGGCGATAACCAGCGTTTCAGTTGGGCCTGCGAATAGATCGATACCGACGCGGCCAAACAGTTGGCGCTTGGCTTCAGCAACAAAGGCATTTCCCGGCCCGACCAGCATGTCGACCGGCGCGATGCTTTCTGTTCCGACCGCCATCGCCGCAACAGCCTGGATGCCGCCCAGACAGTAAATTTCATCCGCGCCAGCCATATGCTGTGCCACCACAATCGCGGGCGCCGGTTTGCCATTAAACGGCGGTGCGCAGGTCACAATACGCGGCACACCCGCCACTTTCGCGGTGATAATCGACATATGCGCCGAGGCTAAGAGCGGGTATTTGCCGCCAGGAACGTAGCAACCCGCCGCGCTCACCGGAATGTGTTTATGACCGAGGATCACGCCCGGCAGGGTTTCCACCTCGATATTTTTCATGCTGTCGCGCTGATGTTGGGCAAAATTACGTACTTGTTCCTGCGCGAAGCGGATATCGGCAATATCACGCTCTGATAGCAGGGCATAGCAGTCATCGATCTCCTGCGGCGAGAGGCGAAAATCCTCTCTGTCGAGCTTGTCGAACTTCATCGACAATTCGCGAACGGCTGCATCACCACGTTCTTCGATATCCGCCAGGATTTTTTCAACTGTTTCACGAACGGAGCGATCGTGCGTTTTCACCGCTTCAGATTCCGCACCGCGCTTAAGCCAGATAGCCATAATTCGCCTCACTATTATGTTAATGAAATGATAATGCATTCGAATTCACTCGTATCCTGGCGTGAATGAAATGTTATGGAAAGTAGTAATGCATTCGAATGCAAAGCAGATCGCAAAATGAGTGACACCCGAGGATATTCCCGCATAATGACGAGGCATTCGTTAGGGGGAGACAAAGGAATGGCGGGTTCACACAAACGTGCGGTCACAAGTTACGACGTCGCGAAAGCGGCGGGCGTCTCGCAATCTGCGGTTTCCAGGGCTTTTACCGAAGGCGCAAAAATATCGCCAACCACCAAAGAGAAAGTGCGTAAAGTGGCTGCAGAACTGGGCTATCGCCCCAGTTTTATTGCCCAATCGCTGATTACCCGGCGCTCCACGCTGATTGGCATTGTGGTGCCGGGGCTGGTGAACCCTTTTTATGCCGCGATCCTTGATGAGCTTTCCCACAAGCTCAACGTGATGGGGTATCGCGTCTTGCTGTTTTCGATGTATCGCGACGACGACACCACGCCGATCATGGAAGAGATCCTGCGCCATCGCGTTGAAGCGTTGGTGCTGGTTTCCAGCAGCCTCTCCTCGCATTTTGCGCAGGAGTGCCAACAGATGGATTTGCCCGTTTTGTTGCTCAACCGCAAAGTCGACAGCCAGTCTGTTTCCAGTGTCACCAGCGATAACCTGGGTGGCGGGGCCGCCATCGCCGATTTCCTGCTGGATATTGGTCACCAGCAACTGGCGTTTATCGCTGGCCGGGATACTTCATCCACCAGTTTTGACCGTGAAATGGGTTTTCGACAGCGGCTGGAAGAACGCGGTGCGAGGCCGCCGCTGCGTGATAGCGGAATGTGGTCGATAGAAGAGGCAATGAATGCCACCCGGCGGCTGATGGCGCTCCCAACCCCGCCAGATGCGCTATTTTGTGCCAATGACATGATGGCTATCGCCGCACTCAACGTGGCGGTGGGCGAAATGGGGATGCAGGCAGGGCGCGATATTTCCGTGGTCGGCTTCGATGACATTGCAATGTCCAACTGGCCGCTTATTAATCTCACTACCTGGGTTCAGCCGTTAGCGGCGATGGTTGAATCCGCCATCGCCGTGTTGAAAACGCAACTGGAGAACCCGCAAGCGGCACCTGTGCAGCATGTGCTGAAAGGGGAATTGGTGGTTAGGGGAAGTACCAGGCCGCAGCGCTGTTGAAAAGTCTGGAAAGAAAAGAAAGGCGCTTAAAGCGCCTGATCTTTTGGGCGGATGCAAGGGACGATTTGATTCATGTAAATCGAGTTCGGGGGAACATCTTTAATCACTAATGAGTGCGCGCCAATTGTCACGTTATTGCCAACGGTGATTTTTCCGCCCAGTACTGATGAGTTACAACCAATATTCACATCATCACCGATAATGATTTGCGCATCTTCCGGCTTAGACCGCAAGCCTATCGTAACGCCTTGTTTAATATGAAGTCTCTCGCCGATTTTACAGTAACCAGTAATGATGATTCCGGACATATGAGCCAGGTCTAACCCCGCGCCAATCTGTACCGTGAGAGGGATTTCAATATCATAAAGTCGATGCAATTTGGCTTCGATACGGCGCGCAATGCGGCGTTTCATTCCTCCTTGTGCATAAAGGTAACAGGCTACTCGCCACCAAAACATAAAGTATTTGCGGCGATGCCTTCTGGTACGAGTAATGGCTTTGCGCCATGAAAATTCGTGATCGCGTCCAATCACTTCTACGCGAATGCATTCTTTTAAAAATTCAATATTCATTTGACCAGAGAAATAGTTTTTATAGATAAGCGATGGCAAGTATACCGGGTAAAAGATGGGCTTCAATCCCGAAATTAATGCTTAAAAAAATATATAACTTATTGTTTTTTATTTGTTATTTTTAATTTTGTTTTCTGGTCTTTTCTGTTAACTCAAATTATCAGTCGGAAACTCCATGGAAATAAAAATAGATTCCTTTTACGGTGGGATTGGACAGTGGCATCGGAACTCTTTGCCGCCATTTTAGCGACAGTATTTAAAAAGAAACAAAAAAGCCACTTCGCATGAAGTGGCTTAATTATATGATTTTAAAGCTGGAATCTGGTGGCCCCTGTTGGGTTTGAACCAACGACCAAGCGATTATGAGTTCCTACCGGAACAACCGAAAATCAATAAGTTGCGTTATTTATCATGGACATAGATTGCCATCGTTTGCCAATGATAACCCATTTTTAGCCACTTCCACCGCCACTTTATCGCCACTATCCAAAACTTTCGAACGCCATCTCACTTAACCAGTTGTTCAATAGTGAGTGAACACGGCAAAGCTTACCCCCTGAGGAATTGACACATTAGGAACTGATGCTGAATTCAAAATGCCCCATCCCCCAAAACCTGAGCTAGGCCATCGACAATTTCTAATGGTGCTCATAGAGTTGCCTGCACATATAGACTTCAGTGAACCATCTTGTACGCTGAATCCATCTAAGTTTTTGTCTATAAACATGCCCTTAACAATTTCAATTTTTTTATCAGATAGATTTAAATCTAAGATAACTTCTCCGAGGGCTGCTCTAATTTTGATATTTTCACCTTCGTATACATAATCCCAAGCTGCTGTTGATACGACTAACTCACCTTTTTTCACTGATAGAAGAATATTACCCTTTTCATCAGTAACGTCTATAGAAATGGTAAATTGGCCTTCATCACTATGGATTAACAAAAAACTCTTTCCATTTACCCAAACGGTATTGTGATCACTTTTCCCATCAGTATGCCAGCCTGTAATAACGTTGCTACCTAATTGGGTAATAAGTTCTCTCGATGGTTCGACCTTATAAACAGACGTGGATGCTCTTGAATTATTGAATGGATTAACTTTGGCTTCGCGAATACGCTCTTTTGATAGTTTTTTTGTTGTTTTTGCTGCATGGTGATTTGGACACAATAAAACAAGATTGCCTTCGTTATGTTCTTGTACATCTGCATATTCTTCAATGTGATCGTATTGAAAAAACGGCATTCCGCAAATAGCACAGCCAAAGCCGCATTGTTGTCTGACTTTTCTTTTAATGGGTTCTGGTATTGGGGGCCTGTTTTCTGACATTACCATCTCCTTAGAACTTTCAGTTAGTTTTTATTTCAACTGGATACTGCTAATGGATTAAGCTTAACTGCGTCTTCAAGATGATCCGGTGAAAAATGAGCATAACGCATCGTCATCTTGATGTCTGTATGCCCAAGCACACGCTGCAAAATTAAAATATTTCCACCATTCATCATAAAGTGACTGGCGAAGGTATGGCGCAAAACGTGGGTAAGTTGCCCTGCCGGTAATTCGATACCTGTTCTTTCCAGCGCTGA
Organism: Kosakonia sp. BYX6; assembly: GCF_038449125.1. Taxonomy (NCBI): domain Bacteria; kingdom Pseudomonadati; phylum Pseudomonadota; class Gammaproteobacteria; order Enterobacterales; family Enterobacteriaceae; genus Kosakonia; species Kosakonia calanthes. The sequence goes on from NZ_CP151800.1 coordinate 694,202, forward strand.
TCGGAACGCGCCATAGCAATCACTGAATAACCGTCCTTTTCTATCATCAGGCAGGGCGTCATAAAGCTCTTTGCTTATGGGAACGGTGCGGTTTTTTCTGCCTTTAGTGTTGGTGTAGGTGATTTTGTATTTCGCGAGCTGGCTTTTTTTCAGGCTCTCAGCCTCAGACCATCGAGCGCCAGTGGCGAGACAGATTTTTACCACGGTTTCTAAGTCAGGGTGGTCATGTCGTTTGCACTCAGCGACCAATAGTGCAATCTGGTCTTGAGTTAGCCAGGCCATTTCCATTTCTTCCGTGCGGAAAGGACGCATATTTTTCAGCGGATTTTCGCCCTTCCATTCTCCAAGACGATTTAATTCATTGAACACCGCCCGGAAGTAGGCCAGTTCTAGATTAAGCGTTCGGGGTGATACCTCTTTTACCCTATTTGATCTGGCATAATCGCCTTTCAATCTTCTCTCTCTATATCGGGAAAATATTTGCGCATCGAAATCTCGTGCAAGTGGTTCGCCCATACACTCAAAAGCATGGTGCATCGCGAGCTGACGTTTGAGGCCATCTTTCAGCGTAATACCATGGGCGCTATACCATGCGTCAACTAACTCTTTTAACGTGCGCCTGTCTTCTTTTTCTTCCTGCCACGGAGTTTGTACGGTGTATTGTTCAAAGGCCAGCGCCTCGCCTTTGGTGGCGAATTTCTTTCTGATGCGTTTGCCTTTTGCCCCGTTCGGGTAGAGCTCACATATCCAGCCGCCAGCGGGGTTTTTACGGACAGTCATCAATTAACCTCGCTGTACACACCCACTACACGACCAATTGTTCTGATCTCATCAATTCCACACTCAAACGGTACTTTACCTCCAGCAACATGCAATCTTTTCCCGGGAAGAACCGTAAGTTCACGGAGGCTGATTGCACCCTCAACATCAACAATCCAGAGACCGTCAGCTAAAGGCGCATCTTTCTCAGTGATGTAACTTTTGCTCTCGCTTCTAATGCAGATAGCACTTTTTAAAGGTTTTTCGAAAAGCTCAAGGTCGATATTCAAAACACCATTTTCAGTAAGGCGACCCTCACTTAATGTGAATAATTGGAGTTCGTAAGATGATTTTGAGTGTTCTTCAGCTTTTTGTGATCCCTGCCCTGTCAGGATCCATTTAATGTTGGCGCCAGTTTCAAGAGCACAAAATGCAGCGAAATCGTAAGAGATATTACCGCGCGTATAGCGGTTTTGCAGCGTGCTAGCAGCGATATTGAAATGGTTTGCGAGCTGAATTTTCTGAGTGAACCCGTAGACCTGACAGATCCTATCTAAAACTTCCTCGTTTGAAATTTGGCTTTCAAAGTCCATAAATGGCATTCTCATATTGACCGATTCCATTATTGGAATTAGGATTCGGTTGTTGGTGGCAGTCGATGGCAAACGTCGGCAAAACTTTGGCAATCACTGTCTGAAATTTTCAAATAAGGAATCATGCAATATGGCTTCTGAAATCGCAATCATCAAAGTGCCTGCCCCTATTGTTACTCTGCAACAGTTTGCAGAGCTGGAAGGGATATCTGAGCGTACCGCTTACCGTTGGACGACCGGCGACAACCCATGTGTACCTATTGAGCCACGCTCTATCCGCAAAGGCTGTAAGAAAGCAAGTGGCCCGATTCGTATCTACTATGCCCGCTGGAAAGAAGATCAATTACGCAAGGCGTTGGGTCATTCTCGCTTTCAACTCGTATTTGGGGCGTGATTCACTTTAAGTGAATTCTAAGGATGCGACATGTTTGATTTTCAGGTTTCCAAACATCCCCATTTTGACGAAGCGTGTAAGGCATTTGCTCAGCGCCACAATATGGCGAAGCTAGCCGAACGCGCAGGTATGAATGTTCAGACACTGCGTAACAAGCTCAACCCGGAACAACCGCACCAGTTAACACCAGCCGAAATCTGGTTACTGACTGACCTGACTGAGGATTCAACCCTCGTTGATGGTTTTCTGGCGCAAATCCATTGTTTGCCCTGTGTGCCGGTTAACGAGCTGGCTAAGGATAAATTGCAGACATATGTCATGCGCGCGATGAATGAGCTAGGCACGCTGGCGGGTGGCGCGGCATCGACAGAACGTCTTACCCAGGCACTTAAGCACAACATGATTGAAAGCGTGAATTCTGGTATTCGCTTGCTTTCTTTGACCGCCCTGGCATTACAGGCGCGCCTCCAGGCTAACCCGGCAATGGCGAGTGCTATTGATACCGTGAGCGGTCTCGGCGCATCGTTCGGGCTAATGTGAGGTGATGATGAACAATGAACCATCGTTCGCGTCCCTGCTGGTTAAGCAAAGCCCGTCCATGCATTACGGTCACGGCTGGATAGCAGGAACCAATGGTAAGCGCTGGCATCCCTCGCATAACCAGTCAGAGCTGTTAAGTGATTTACAGACGAAGCGTAAACCTAAGACGGTTGAGCGTTTGCTGAAAATATTGCAGGGGTCAATATGAACGGAATGAATATCACCGCTCAGAATATTCCAGCGGCAAAGTTATTTAACAATTCTGATTGCCTTGCGGAACAACCGGAAACCATGTCCGGGGAAGAGTGTTTCGCCCGCTTTCATCAGAAATTAAAAATGACTGAAAATCGAGCGCTGCGTAATTTCAACAAGCTTGATGACAATTTTAAGTTTGTCGTGATGACGCTGGCTAACCGCACCAGCCCCGGCTCATTCCGTAGTGATGAAGTCGGTCAGCCTTTTGAATCTTTCGACGTGAATCGCCGGAAAATGATTATTCAGGCAATGAATGAAATTACTCGCTGGGGGAGTATTTTGCCCCGTCGATTTTCTGTTCATGAATGCATCTTAGCTAAATAAACAAACCCGCAATTAATGGCGTAAACCCGCCGGGCATTTCTTTGCCCGAAATCTGGAGAAAGAGTGATGCAACAGGAATTACCAAAGATGTTTATCGCTGACAAAGACCCGCTGTTTTTGATGCTCGATAAGGCAAAGCGAGAAGAACGCTGCGCCCGTGCCGCTGCTGTTTCATCGCGTCTTGAGGCTCTGGCCGTCTATATCACCCAGGAAGGCATGAACGGCAAAGAAGCCGCTGAATTGCTGCGCCGCGAGGCGACCCGTTTTGAGAACGAATCTCAGGAGCTGCACTGATGGCCGACGCAATGGATCTCATCCAACAACGTGAGCAGGAAGAACGCGAGCGCCATATCAACAATGCGCGCAGCCGTATAAGCGCGCCATCGCGTTTTACCTGTGAGGAGTGCGACGCATCTATCCCGGAAGCCCGCCGCATGGCAATTCACGGCGTGGCGCTTTGCGTCACCTGCCAACAAATCAGCGAGTTGAAGTCGAAACATTACAGGGGCGTTTGAGTGGCGATCTCGTATGCTTACCCGTGGAATGCTCCCCGGTCAGCAATAGCCAGCCCCTATCTTACTTATGCCGAACAGCATCGTCGCGATCATATGATTGCGGCGTTGCTGCATGCGCGCAAAGCGTTATCTCTCCAGCCTGAATGTGTGCGTTATGATGTGATTCGTACCGCTGCAACGCTGGAGCAACATCACGACAGTCAGCGAGCCAATGCCTTTTTGATCAGCTTCTGCAAAAAGGCATTGCCGCGCCTTGAACTGGTCGCCAAAAAATACCAGTCCACCGGCATTAACAGTGATGTGTCTGCCGCAGTTTTTAATGGTCACTTCGATACTCGGATCATGCAATATCTGGCGTCACGCATGGTCAATATGGTCGCCAGATATAACCGGCTCCCGGATATGTCGCGTGCCGATATTGACCTGCTGGCTGCTGATATCGCTAACTTTATCCGCTCGGAGCTGGCGGATAATGATGATAACGAAGCTGGTGAGCTGAAAACGCTTTATCGCTGGTACATGCGCGCCGGTATGATTGCCATGCAGTTCAACGTGACGCCGCCACACTGGGAGCGCGTGACAAATAAATATGTCGGTGAGGACGAAATCGCCCCGGCTGTTATGCGCATGTTTAATGAGACGTGGTGGCGTGGCCGGTTGCGGCGGGTTGCTTCTGCATGGCGCGAACATCTACAAATTGCGGTCGGCAACGTCAGCAAGAAAAAACACGTCTACGCCAGCAAGAATTGCGTAACCGACTGGCGCGAGCAGAAGCGCCGCACACGCGAATTTCTTAAGGGACTGGAGCTGGAAGACGACGACGGCAACCGATTCAGCCTGATTGAAAAATATGACGGCTCGGTCGCTAACCCGGCGATTCGTCGCTGTGAGCTGATGACCAGAATCCGCGGATTCGAAAATATCTGTAATGAGCTCGGTTACGTTGGTGAGTTCTACACGCTGACAGCGCCGTCGAAATATCACGCCACCACTAAAGCGGGCTACCGTAACCATAAATGGAACGGGGCGAGCCCGTCCGATACGCAGAATTATTTAACCTCACTCTGGGCGCGCATCCGCGCCAAACTTCACCGCGAAGAAATCCGCATATTTGGGATCCGCGTCGCCGAACCTCATCATGACGCAACCCCGCACTGGCATATGTTGATGTTTATGCTGCCGGAAGATGTCGAGCGCGTGCGCAAAGTTATCCGTGATTATGCGTGGCAGGAGGACGAAAGCGAGCTCAAAAGCGACAAGGCTCGAAAGGCGCGTTTCCATGCGGAGGCCATCGACCCGGATAAGGGAAGCGCAACGGGCTATGTCGCTAAATACATTTCAAAAAATATCGACGGTTACGCGCTCGATGATGAAACCGATGACGAAAGCGGCGAGTTGTTGAAAGAAACCGCTCCTGCCGTTTCAGCCTGGGCGGCTCGCTGGCACATCCGTCAGTTTCAGTTTATCGGCGGTGCGCCTGTGACTGTCTACAGGGAGCTGCGCAAAATGGCTGACCCAGAAACAGCCAGAGCGCTTAGTGTTGAATTCGCCGAAGTGCATGACGCGGCTCATTATGGGCGATGGGCTGACTATGTTAATGCTCAGGGTGGTCCTTTCGTGCGCCGGGACGATTTACAGGTGCGTACCCTTTATGAGCCGCGTACCGAGCTTAACCAGTATGGTGAGGAGACGGTCTGCATTAAGGGCGTGTACGACGCCACTGTCGGCGCAGATTCCCCAATTTTAACCCGTCTCACACAATGGAAGATTGTGCCGAAGCGTGCCGTTGATTTGGCCGTTGACGTTAAGGGCGCTTCTGCGCCCTCTCGGAGTTCTGTCAATAACTGTACGGGAAGCGAAAGTGATCCGCCGATGCTGGATTTATCTAAACCCCTGAGTCGCTATGAGCGACGGCAGTTAACTAACCGGTTAAGGGATAAAAAGCCGGTTGCCCGGCGTAAATTTATCCACGGAACGGCAGAGCAGGACGAAGCTATAGCCCGAACGATTGATGAGATCCAGTTATCGACCGGCATAACCTTAAGTCGCGGCGAAGCGCTGCATTTGATGGCGGGCGGTAAGAGTTTTATCGGTGGTAAATGGTGCACGGGGTCGGCGTCAGGGGAGATATTTCCAGCATCACCTTCACGTCAGGTCAGACGTAGGGAAATTCTTAAGCGCGTTGCGGACTTAGCTGAAATGGCTATGCATAGATGATCGTTAATTCATATTTATATCATGCACATACCATAATTAGTGGAGCGCTTTTTTTACTTCCCATTTCGCAATATTACATGTTACTGTATGTTTATACAGTATCTCGTCTGGGGAGGTCTTGTGGATAACGAGTTGAAGGAAGTGGTCATGCTGGAGCGGGTCGAATTGATTGCGCGTTTGACCACCGAAGGAATTTGTCGTGAAAGGGATCGCGAAATAGCTTTGGATTTGATTGCTGAATTGGCAAAAGGTAGTTCAATGAAAAATAATGAGTTTTCTGTCTCGTTTTCGGCGGTTCCATTGGAAAAACAATGAATAAAAACTGATTGCATATGAGCTCAATTATTGTGCTCAGTTTGGGTTTTAGTTAGCGGGAACGCCGCAATTCGATAATTGCTTATCGTGTTGCGGGGTTGGGCAACGAGTAAGGCGAGGCGGCAGGGTTTTGGATGGGTGTTAAAGACAGTAATTACCAGGTTGTTTATCGCGGGCAGGTATTACCGCGATTTATCAATGGTGGCTGGGTGTTCTTCCAGCGACTCAAAGAATATGGCGGCGGCTACTGGCTCGGGCAGACCTATCAGGATGCATTTATCTTCGGCATTGAGCGCCCTGTGTCGCTGAATGAAGGAATGGCTTTTTTAGTAGTTAAAAAGGCTGCTGAGGTCAGGTATTTGGAATCTTTAACGGCTGAGGACGATCCCAACTTATCGTTGTTTTAATGCCTCTAAAAAAATAACCAGACGATAGCCCTTTTACAGGGCTATCAGTACCAGCGATTATATTTAATGTAAAAATAGGAAACGATAATGAACCATAAAAAAGTAAGTCTCCCTGAATAGTCGGGGATGAATCGAATAAACAAAAAAGCCCCTGCCAGGATAAGTGCGATGGGGACTAAGTGGGAGTGGGCTCCCCACAGAAACATTAAAATCTTCTTCATCTTTTCAACATTTCATATAAAGCGTCGCCAATAACTTCCTCATTATTTCCGCCAGATTCCACTTGGTAAATCACTTTAGACATTTGCGGTTCGATAAGGAAATACAGCATTTCTATCCTTTCACGGAAAAGTAATTGATAATATGCAGCATCCTGAAATTTCAGTTTGTTTATTGCCAGTGATGCTATCTGCGCTCTCGAATACAACGTTGTCATGTTAACAAACCATGTAGACATAGCGTTAACCATGCGAATATGAGATTCCTGAAAATCTGCACTGCTTACAATCAGTTTCGCTATAGTCAAAGAAAGAGCGAGCTTACTTGATCTTTCAACAGCATCATTGGCTTTGTCACCAATTTTTTGCTTTATGTAAGATACTAGGTTAAGACTTTTTTCTTCCCCCAGTCGCTTAAGAGTTTTCCGAAAATACAGTTCGACCATGTCAAGTACGACATCATTTCGTTTGTAGACTTCTGTCAGAGAAAAAACTAGGCGCGTATCTTCCCGCCACTGCTCAGAGCAGGTTCTTCTGAAATATTCGTCAGATACAAAGCATGATCCATAGTTAATAAGCCGCTCTCCACCAAGTTTGACTTTCTCGATGGTATCCATCTGACCAGCGTGGATCTCCCTTAATGCTTTAGTTAAAACAATAGCCATCCTTCTATCTGACTGCGCTTTCATTTTAAGATAGTTTTCTGCCATTTCCATTTGCCTTGTTGTAACATTATTGGTTAATGATTGATCATGGTTGCTTATGGGGGCAAGGAAGAAGATGAAAAAAGCTAAAAAAATACTTATATATGTCACGGCTGTAATTATTTCCTTCCTAATAATTCCCGAGATTGTTTTAAGAACAGTATCGACTGACAATATGGGCAGGCTCAGTGAACTTACGAGTCTGGGGGGCTTATTTAGCCCTTTCCTTTCTTTGATGGTATTCTTTGCGCTTTCGTCCATATTTATCGCGATCATCGGCGTGTATGCTGTAGATAAAATTTACCGGGCTTTAACCCGTGTCAAGCGCGAATAAACTTAACAGTTAATTATTGCTCATCACCATCAGATGGGACGAATTTCGCGAGGAGTTAAACTATAATAATTTGAGGGAGATAAAATGCATTGGAAAATAATTACTTTCATAATGACTGGTGTTTTTATATTTGTTCTTGGTTTGTGGCTTGGTTCTTTTCAGACTGAATGGGCGAAACCAGAAAATAAAGATGCTGTCGCTTATTTGGCTATGATTGGGGGGTGGGTCTCAGGAATGGCAACCTTATTTGCGGTTATTATCTCTTTGTATGCATCATACCAAGCGTCGCAAAGTAATGTTGAACAAGTCCAACTTTCTCTAGAAGTAATTCCTGCGATTGATAAAAATGATATAGGCACAAACATTATTGTAAAGAACATGAAGCCGATTACGGTTCATATTTTAAAAATTTTTATTGCAATAGACGGCTCTAAAGCTAGTGCGGAGATAAGTGATCTTAAACGAGGAGGGGGCCCTATCCCCCATGCTCTATATCAGTTAGGAGAAAAATGGGAGTTTGCGTTTTATACACATTACAGTCCTCAGTGGGCTGCGATTTTTTCAAAACTTGAAAGTGGTGGTGGGCTGACATTCAAAAAAGGTTTTTTTATTATCGAGTCTGCCATGAGGCAATATAGGTTAAAAATGCCTAGTGATCTTCTGAATATGTTGCGCACGAAATATGAAACTTTCGAGGCGGAAAAAGAAGATAACAAACGCACTTTTTGAATGATTTTAGTGAGGTTTTCTCATTTTTTTGCTGTGCATGCATCAGGTGCATGGTTTTGCGTTCGCCAGAATTACCCGTTATGGCTGTGCGCTGCCAGATCTGGCGCGGATCCAGAGTGGTCATGCAACTGCATTAAAACCGACCCATAAAGCGGGCAGGCGAGGCGGGGAAAGCATTGCGCGCACTTATTAAAGCGGTTGCATAAAAAAACATACGGGCATCTTTTTTTACTTGCTTCTGCAGGGAAAAAGTAATAATTCGAATGTGAGTGACAGCCAACGTAGGATAGCTATAGCTGATGGTGGACGAGATTGACTATTATGCTGGTGAGATGATCAGTTGTCAGAAAGGTTCTGTAGAGCTTGATGGTGAATATTATGTTGCGGAAATGTTGATGACCGATGACAGCATAAAACTTAGAATATTCGACTTTAATGGAGAAATTAGGCGAGACTACATCGGTATGCTCTCAATAAATAAAGTGACTTTCATAAGTAGTTTTGGTAATTATTTGCTTTTTGGTCTTGATTTAAATGAAAACTCATTTATGAGGCTTGGCAATGATGGGGTATTCAAAGATTATTTATATTCTGCGCAAGGTTTTCTCAAGTCTAGAGGGGAATTGAGTACCGATGCTTCTTTTTCAAGTATTAGTGTTTTCGGAGAAAACCTTAAGAAATGGTCTGGTTGCACGCGAAAATTGAATCGTATCATACAGAGAGGGATAATTAACCAACGGCCTCTCGAAAACGATTGCACTGAGTTTGAAAAATCTATCAGAGGGTTGGGTGATATTGGTCTCTATTATTCGTTTCGTTTAGGTGGCTTAGATGGTTTGCATACTGTAGGCATGTCGGTAACTCCACATGTCACTATAACTTTTGATGAGGAAATTTCTTTGGATAACCTCATTAAAAGCTATGTTGATTTATACATGCTTTTGCGATTTTTGATTGGTGAGTCACTGAATATTTCGCAAGTGAAGGTGGATAGCGATTCTTGTTTAGGCCGTAATGGGGCAGTCTTCTACCTCGCAGAAAAAAAAACGGAAAAAAACAGAGGCAACGTTGGTGTTTTTATTCCTTATTCCACACCTTATTATGATGATTCTGAAGAAAAATTTCCGTCGATGGTATGGGATGCTTACTATAATCCTGATAATAATGATACAAAAGAACTCATAAAAAAATATGTCACATATACTATGGTGAATAGTAATGAGGAAAGGTTTTTAGGTTTCTACAGAATAATCGAAACGATGACAATTAAAAAATCATCCTATGTTGATGAAAATAGATTGTCGGAGCTGCTCAAAAGAAGTAGGCGTTTCTTTGCTAAAAATTTTCCTGAAGCATCAATTAGTGATTTTTTTCGCGCTGTGAAACGAGCTAATAAAAGCAAGCACAATACGGAAAGCTCTATTCATCACTTCATAAAAAGTTTTCCGCAATCAATGATAGATGCTTTAAATCTGGATGATGTGAAAATTGGTGATATCTGTAGTTCGAGAAATAAAATAATTCATCAGCCTTTGTTTTCTGAGTCGCCGGAGAAAGTGTATAAATTTATGAAAATTACAGAGGCTCTAACTGTTTTAGCTATAATGTCCCGGCTTGGTATTTCAGTTGAAAAAATTGAGAGTATTGCGTTGTCAAATGGGTTGCAACATACATTTAGATTGTAAGGGCAAACTCATTAAATAGTGAGTTTGCCTTCATTGTTGTTTGATTAAATAAAATCGTAAGGCCTGAAATTTATAATGTTTTGCCCCATGATATCGTTAATCTCTTTAATTCGTTCTTGGAGTGGGGTAAGTTCGTTTCTTACAAATACCTGTGCGGCCTTCACCACATCACCAAACCCTCCTGTATTATTTGGCATCATACCCATCATCTGAGGGGGAACACGATGAGCGCTCATAAGATCTTCAGCGCTTACCCTCTTAATATTAAAAAAATCATCTTTCGTAGCGACTTCGCTCAGCGGAACGATTTTAATTCCGTCGGCTTTTCCGTTCGGCGCGTAGAAAAACAGGTTTTTAAAATTTCCGAGCCCTTTCGAATCCCGCATCGCCTTGCGCAGCGCCTCGACATCGGTGCTGCTTTGCGCGGCATCAGTCACGTACATGATGTAACCGGCGTGCGCTCCGTTCTGGTAATACTTGCGGCGAAACAGCGTCGCGGATTCGTTCAGCCAGGCCGAATTAAGCGCGCTGAGATATTCCGGCATCCCATAAAGCTCCTGGTTGATGTCCGGCTCCAGAAGGTGAAACACAGAACCCGGCGCAAACTGATGCGCCTGCGTGTAGTTTTGAATGTACCAGTAGGTATTATCCTCCACTCCGCGCCGGGTGTATTTGGCCGGTGAGGTCTCAAGCTTCAGGGTTTTTCCTGAAACACTGAGACGTTTCTCTAAAAATGCGTTACCAAATACAAGAAAATCCAATACAAATCGGCTGAAGTCCTGTGGTGAAAGTAAAGGGTGAGGAATAAAAGTTGAGGCCAGAATATTTCGCTTCACGTAAATCGGTGAGCTGTGGTGAACGGCGGCGCGCATACTTTTCGCTAGGCCGGAAAAGCTGACCGGCGGCTCATACCACTGGCCGTTATCAATGCACTCCACATAATCGAGAATGTCGCGTTTATCGAGCACCGGCACCGGCTCGCCGAAGGTAAATGCCTCCATGCTCTGCGCGGGTGCGGCGGTGTGCTGGCGCGGTTTCGGGGTGAATTTTTGTTTTTTGTTTTTGCTCATCAGTTGAAGTCCAGAATGGAGGATGACGGCTGGCCGGTTGCGGCGGTCAGCGGTTCGTTAATCAGTACGTGCATGGTTGCCCAGGCGAGATCCGCGTGGCTGGCTTCCTCGGTGCGGCTGGCCTCATAAGTGGCGCTGCGACCGCTGCTGGTCATGGTTTTGCGGATGGACATGAAAGACTGCGTGATATCGGTCGCGCTGACGTCGTATTCGAGGCAACCGCGCGTGATGGTGTCTTTCGCTTTAAGCACCATTGCGGTTTTCATTTCCGGCGTATAGCGGATGTCGCGCGCTGCCGGGTAAAACGAGCGCACAAGCTGGAACACGCCCTGACCGAGGCCGGTTGAGTCGATGCCGATGTATTCCACGTTGTATTTTCGCGTGAGCGAGCGGATAGACTCGGCCTGAGTGGCAAAATCCATCCCTTTCCACTGGTGCCGCTCCAGAATGCGGAACTTGCCCCCGGCAACCACCGGCGGCGCGATCACCACACATCCGGCGCTGTCGCCACGGTGTGACGGGTCGTAACCAATCCACACCACGCGCTGGGCGAATGGCCGGTCGGCGAACGGCGAGTAGTCCTCCCATTCTTCCATGCTGTCGACCATGCAGCGTTGCAGCTCCTCGAACGGGAACACCGACGCCTTGTCGTCAACGAATTCACACATAAACAGGTTACGGAAGTCGTCTGCACTGTTTTCCCGCCTGAGCGCGTCGAGGTCGAACAGGGTACAGCCCCCGGCGAGCGCGTCCTCAATAGTGACAATCTGCCGCCACTGACCATCCGCACAGGCCACGCCCCGCGCTAACGCGGCGTGGCTGATATCAATTTCAACCCGCTCGCTGGCACTGGCGCGCCCACGGTTAAACAGGTCGCCAGACCAGAACGGGTAAGCGCCGTGACCGAGTGATGAGGGTGTCGAAAAATAGGTTGTGCGCAGGTGTTTTTGTGACGCCATGCCCGACGCCACTTTCCGTAATTTCTGGAAGTTGGGGATCCAGAAAATTTCATCAACATACAGGTCGCCGTTGTGGCTCTGCGCGGTGTTGGAGTTGGTGCCGAGAAACAACAGCTCAGCGCCATTGTTGCCGATGACAATCGGGTCGCCGCTCAGGTCAACATCCACCAGGCGGGCAAAGGCGATGATGTATTTTCGGAACACATACGCCTGTGTTTTCGATGCGGATAAAAATATCTGGTTCTGACCGGTCGCCAGGGCGCGCAACAGCGCCTCGCGGGCAAAATAAAATGTTGCGCCAATCTGACGCGATTTAAGGATGTGCCTGATACGGTGCTCAAGTCCGGCTTTATGCCAGCCGAGCTGATAGTCGAAAGACTGGTCGAAGAAAATCTCTCCCAGTTTTTCGATAGCTTCCTCGCTGAAAAAATTCTTTTTCGGCTTCCTGCGATCTCCCTTGTTGCGGTTTGCCACGTTCGGATTGAGATCCGCCTCGTTGCCGGTCTGGCCGTAACGGTTGATGCGTGCAAAACGCTCCATCTGGCGCGCCAGAAAATCAGCGACCTTGAAATCATGGGCGGTCATATCCGGCTTGGCGTAAAGCTGGATTAATCGCGCCTCCAGCGTATTTCCCACCCGGTCTAACGGCGCGGTGTCGTCCCATCTGTCGCGCTGTTTCCAGCTCTGAACCGTTGGCCGTTTGGTCTGCAACATCTCCGATATTTGCGGCACAGAAAACCCCTGCCAGTACAACAGCGCCGCCTGGCGTCGCGGGTCGTTAAGTAATGTCGTGTCTGTGGTGATGGTCATGAATGCCTCGCCGTAATTGATACAGGGCAAGGCTACTTAAGCGCGGTCTGCGATTCGCTAAAGTGCTGATGTGTAGAGAGTAAGCCATCCAGGATTGATAGCGGGGGACGTGCCGGGTAGGGAAACTAGCCCTGACAAAACCGTGAATCCTTCACACACAATCAGGACTCCTGACGATGGCAAAAAAAGTTTCAAAATTCTTTCGTATCGGCGTTGAGGGCGACACCTGCGACGGGCGCGAAATCAGTGCGGCGGATATTCAGGAAATGGCTGACGCGTTCGACCCTCGCGTCTACGGTTGCCGCATCAATCTCGAACATCTGCGCGGCATCCTGCCCGACGGTGCTTTCCAGCGTTATGGCGATGTGGTCGAGCTGAAAGCGGAAAAAATCGAAGACGATTCCGCGCTCAACGGCAAGCTGGCACTGTTTGGCAAAATCGCGCCGCTCGACACCCTGGTCGACATGGTTGGTAAAGGCCAGAAGGTTTACACCTCAATGGAAATTCACCCGAATTTCGCCAACAGCGGGAAATGCTACCTGACCGGCCTGGCGGTTACCGATGACCCGGCAAGCCTCGGCACGGAATATCTGGAATTCTGCCGCACCGCCAAACACAACCCGCTCCAGCGCTTCAAGGCCAGCCCCGAAACGCTGTTCTCGGTCGCCACGCTTGCCGAGCTGGAATTCGAGGACGTTCCCGAAACCCTGTTGAACAAACTGACCGACTCGGTCAAATCCATTTTCAGCCGCAAACAAACAAGCGATGACGCGCGATTCAGCGATGTACATGAAGCAGTGACCACCATCGCCGAGCGTGTGCAGACCATCCACGACAGCGCCGAAACGCGTTTCTCTGCGCTGGAAACGGAGCTCGCAACCCTTAAGCAAAGCGTGACCGAGCAGGCCACCACAACCAGCGAGCAGTTCAGCACGCTCACCGCCACCCTGGACAAGACCGAAAGCAAAGCGCAGCCGCGCCGCAAACTGAGCACCGGCGGCGACGGTGCGGATGCGACCCTGACCGACTGCTAATCAGCCCCTTTTTCAGAACAGGAAAACAGACACAATGCGTAAAGAAACCCGTTTTAAGTTTAATCAGTACCTGAGCCGCCTCGCCGAGCTGAACGGCGTCGGGGTTGAAGACCTGAGCAAGAAATTCAGCGTTGAACCGTCGGTGACGCAGACGCTGTTTGAAAAAATCCAGCAGTCCTCCTCGTTCCTGCAACAAATCAATATGGTCGTGGTGCGCGAGCTCACCGAGGAGAAAGTCGGTATTGATGTTAATGGCACGATTGCCAGCACTGCCGACACTGACAACGGTGTGAAGCGCCAGACCGCCGATTTTTCGAAAATGGATGCGTACCGCTATTTCTGTAAGCCGGTGAACTTCGATTACCACCTGAAATACAACAAGCTCGATTTGTGGGCGCGTTATCAGGATTTTCAGATTCGTATCCGTAACGCGATCATCAAGCGCCAGGCGCTGGACTACATCACCATTGGTTTTAACGGTGTGAAACGCGCGGCAACATCTGACCGTGACGCTAACCCGCTGTTGCAGGATGTGGCGGTCGGCTGGTTGCAGAAATACCGCAACGACGCGCCGGAACGCGTGATGAATAACGTGACGGATGAAGCCGGCAACATCGTTTCTGACAAAATCACTGTGGGTAAAAAGGGCTATTACAAAAACCTCGACGCGCTGGTTATGGATGCGCATGAGTCGCTGATTGCCGAAATCCACCGCGAAAACCCGGATATGGTGGTGATTTGTGGCCGCCGCATCCTGACCGACAAGTATTTCCCGATGATCAACAAATTCCAGCCGAACAGCGAACAGCTTGCCGGTGAGCTGATTGTCGGCCAGAAAACTATCGGCCAGCTCCAGTCCGTGCGCGCGCCGTTTTTCCCGGCCAACAGCATTTTCATTACCACGCTGGATAACATTTCCATCTATCTGTATGAGGACGGTCATCGCCGCCACATCACCGAAAATCCGCAACTCGACCAGGTGGAAAACTACGAACAGGTAAAAGTCGATTTCGTTATCGAGGATTACGAAGCCGGTTGCCTGATTGAAAACATCGAGATCCTTGAACCGGAAGAGAGCGACTCCCCGGAAGCGGAAATCGCGAAAGTGTTTGCCGCAGAGCTGGCCGACGCCATGAAAGTACTGGCGGCGGGTAACACCACCGGCGAAGGAGCGTAACCGATGGCGAGCCCCGCACAGCGTCACGCGATGCGGGTCTCGGCCATGCAGGCCGCGCAGCGGGAAAATGCCCCGCTGCGCCATGCCACCGCTTATGAGCAGATGCTCGTTAAGCTGGCCGCAGACCGCCGGACGCTAAAAGAAATCCACTCGAATGAACGCAAGGCCGAGAAAAAGCGCGATCTGTTACCGTTTTATCTGCCCTGGGTGACGGGCGTACTGGAAAACGGCACCGGCGCGCAGGATGACATTCTGGTGACGGTGATGCTGTGGCGTCTCGATGCCGGGGATATCACCGGTGCGCTGGAAATTGCCCGCTACGCCCTGCGCTACAAGCTGGCGATGCCGGAAAAACATTCCCGCACCGTGCCTTACATGCTCGCCGAAGAGGTGGCGCTGGCAGCGCTTCGCGCCCGCGATGCCGGTCAGCCGGTGAGTGCGGCAATTCTTCTCGATGCCATCAACCTGACCAGCCAGGCCGACATGCCCGATGAAGTGCGCGCCCGCCTGCACAAAGTGGCTGGCCTGACGCTGCGTGATGCCGGTCAGCTCCCTGACGCAATGACTCACCTCCAGCGGGCGAACCAGCTCGACCGTAACGCAGGCGTCAGGAAAGACATTGAGCGCCTTACGCGGGAGTTAAATCCAAAGCCTGTTGCCGTGAAAGCGCCCGCAAAAACCACGCAACAGAAAAAAACAGTGACACCGGCGAAACGTGGGCGGGGTCGCCCCCGCAAAGTCGCCGGTTAAAAGAATGCGCCCCGCGCCAGGGCGGCACGCCGGTCAATGAAGGTGTTTCACCTTAACGGCGACCGGCGTCCACCGCCCACCCTTTTCAGAGGTAGTCATGACGACGCTGATTATTAAAAAAAACGACGAACCGCAGCCGGGAAATACGGTTGTCATTCCACCGCCCGCGGGCGACGAACCGGTAATTAAAAACACCTTTTTCTTTCCCGACATCGACCCGAAACGGGTGCGCGAATCCATGCGTCTTGAGCAGACCATTGCCCCGGTGCGGCTTCGCGAAGCGATTAAAACAGGCATCGCCGAGACCAATGCGGAGCTGTACGACTGGCGCGCCAGCCAGATTAAGGCCGGTTTTGAGCGTCTCGCCGATGTGCCGTCGGACATGCTCGATGGTGAAAGCACCCGCGTTTTTTATTACCAGCGCGCCGTGTGCGCAATGGCGACCGCCACGCTTTATGAACGCTATCGCGGCGTGGATGCCAGCGCGCGAGGTGACAAGAAAGCCGACAGCATCGACACCACGATCGATGAGTTGTGGCGGGATATGCGCTGGTCAGTCGCCCGCATTCAGGACAAACCGCGCTGCATTGTGAGCCAGATCTGATGAAGGTTTATGCGCATCAGGGCGACACGCTTGATGTCATTTGCGTCCGGCATTACGGGCGCACTGTGGGCGTATTCGAGACCGTGCTCGCCGCGAATCCGGGGCTGGCTGAACTCGGCGCGGTGCTGCCGCATGGCACTGCCGTCGAACTACCGGAAACTGAAACCGCGCCTGTACAGGAAACGGTGAATTTATGGGACTGAGTATGGAAAAGATAACCTCCTCGCTCGCCTACTGGATTAGCGTCGCGCTGACCTTTTTCGGCGCAATGACACCGCAGGATTTTGCCGCCTATTTTGGCGCGCTGGGTGTCGTCCTCACCGTTGGCGTGAACTGGTATTACCGCCGCAAAAGCTACGCGCTGCTGGCGCTCCAGCTCGGACAAAGCCCCCTGAGCGGTAAGGAGATTGGCAATGTCATCAATCGTTAAGCGTTGCAGTGTGGCCGCTGTGCTGTTACTGGCGGCACTGGTGCCTGATTTTCGTTTGCTCCATATCTCGCAGGAAGGTCTTGCCCTGCTGGCTGACCTTGAGGGGTGCCGTCTGCGTCCTTACCAGTGCAGTGCGGGTGTATGGACATCAGGCATCGGCCACACTGCCGGGGTCACCCAAAAACGCGATATCACCGAGCGGGAAGCGGCTGAAAATCTGGTTGCTGACGTGCTTAACACTGAGCGCCGCCTTGCGGTGTGTGTGCCGGTGAAAATGCCGCAGCGGGTCTATGACGCACTGGTCAGTTTTTCTTTTAACGTCGGCACCGGCGCAGCCTGTAGGTCAACGCTGGTTTCGTATCTCAAACGTCACCAGTGGTGGCAGGCATGCGATCAGCTCACGCGCTGGGTTTATATCGATGGCGTCAAAAATACCGGGCTGGAAAACCGGCGCACGCGTGAGCGGGCTTACTGCCTTAAGGGGGCGGAATGAAAACGTTAATTATCCTGCTGGTTCTCGCCGTGACTGGCCTGCTGTGGATGCGCCATGAGAACGGCACGCTTCGCGAGTCTTTCGGTAAAGCAAACCGGGTCGCCAGCGAGCAGAAAACGACGATTGGTATGCTGAAAAACCAGCTCATTGTTGCCAGCGACCGGGCTGATAAAAACGAACGGGCGCAGGTGGGTTTACGCCAGAAACTGAATGCCGTCAGCGCACGGGAAGCGCAGCGGGAGCAAACCATAACGAGGTTACTCAATGAAAATGAAGCGTTTCGCCGCTGGTATAGCGCCGCTTTGCCTGATGCTGTGCGCCGGTTGCATCAGCGCGCCGCCTGCGCCAGTGCCGGTGATTGTTTACAACGGCTGCCCGAAAGTCAGCCTGTGTCCGATGCCGGGAAGTGATCCGCAAACGAACGGCGATTTAAGCGCCGATATCCGCAACCTCGAACGCGCATTAGAGAACTGCGCACTCCAGATTGAAACCGTCAAACAATGCCAGGATGAATTAGATGCTCAAACCCGACAGTCTGCGAAAAGCCCTGGCTGATGCCGTGCCGGTGCTTGCCGCTAACCCTGAAATGCTGCGCCTGTATGTGGACGGCGGTAATATCGCCGCCACGCTGGCGACATCACTGTCATTTGAAAAACAGTACAGCCTGAATGTAGTGGTAACTGATTTCACCGGCGATTTTGATTTGATCCTCGTACCGGTGCTGGCCTGGCTGCGCGAGTATCAGCCCGATATTCTGACCACCGACACCGGCCAGAAAAAGGGTTTCACCTTTGAGGCCGATATCAACAACGACAGTAGTTTCGATATCAGCATCAGTTTGCTTATCACCGAGCGCACGCTGGTCAAAGAAGTGGGCACCGCGCTGCATGTTGAGTGCATCCCCGAACCGCCACCGCCGGAGCCGGTGACCCGCCCGGTTGAGCTGTATGTTAACGGCGAACTGGTGAGTAAGTGGGATGAATGAATTTAAACCCTTCGATGACAGACTCGCGGGGCTGATTGCTGCGCTGTCGCCTGCTGGTCGTCGACGCCTGACTGCCGATATTGCGAAAAAGCTGCGCCGGAATCAGCAACAGCGGATTAAATCGCAGAAAGCACCCGACGGTACGGCATATGTGCCGCGCAAACGTCAGCCCGTCAGGGCAAAAAAAGGGCGAATAAAGCGGGAGATGTTCGCGAAACTGCACACCAACCGTTATCTGAAAGCCAGCGGCAACGACAGCGCGGCGGTGGTGGAATTTACCGGGAAGGTGCAGCGCATTGCGAGAGTTCATCAGTATGGGCTCAAAGATAGGCCAGGGCGGAACAGTTACGAAATTCAATATCCGGAGCGCCAGTTAGTTGGCTTTGATAAAGTTTCTATACAACTGGTTGAAGAAGAGATATTACTAAGGTTATCAAGTCTAAAAGTCTAGACGAGTAACTGATGGACAAAAAATTTGGGATTTTAAGAAATAAAATAAAACGCTCGCAGAGTTATGTGATGAATCACTTAACAAATAATCACCAAGCGAAGCTATGCGTTTTATGTGGTAGTGAGGCTGAGATAACGCGCGAGCATGTTATTCCTCAATGGGCATTTGAATCAGATCCAGATAAATTTTTAATAAGCACTACAAATAACCAATCTTCAAGTTACATTAAAACAACTATACCGGCATGCAGAACATGCAATTCTGAATTGCTTGGAGCATTCGAAGATTATTTGAAAAGGATGTTAACTGTAAAGCATCTAAATAACCTGAATGGTTATGATTATGACTGCATTATTTGGTGGTTGCAGTACTTAGGTTTTAAACTGCAAGTGATGGATCTACAAAATCGCTTCTTGAGATATAAGGGGAAACAATACATTCCTTTTTTGGCGCAAATACCTGTCGCTATGTTTTGGGGGGATGTCGATACTACGCCCAACCATACATATAGAATACTAAGAAAGGCCAGACGGAATCTCATGTCAAAATGGAAAGATGGTAAATATAACTCTTTGATGATTTTCAAAAGTAAAAATGAAAGCTTTACTTTTTTTCATAAAGTGGATGAGTTTATCTTTATCCAGATGCCTCAACTGAAGTTGGCTTTTTTCTTTTTCTTTAATAAAGAATTTGAAAAGCATCAACAGGCACATAAAGAAAGTATGGAGATAATAAAACGTATATGGGATAGCGAAGCTGAGACATAAGGTTGTTTCAGACTCTATCTAACCTACCTTAATTGCCGCTTCTTTCTCTTAGCGGCATTCTTCGTTGTATGAACACACTCGCAAACATTAATGAACTCGCCCGCGCTATCCGCAATATGGTGCGCACCGGTGTCGTTGTCGAAATCGATCTCAATGCCGGTCGCTGCCGTGTGCAAACTGGCGGTATGGTTACCGACTGGCTCCAGTGGCTGACGCAGCGCGCCGGACGTTCGCGCACATGGTGGGCTCCCTCCATCGGTGAGCAGGTTTTAATTCTCGCTGTTGGCGGTGAGCTCGATACCGCGTTTGTGCTGCCGGGTATTTATTCCGATGACAATCCCGCGCCGTCAGCCTCGGGGGATGCCTGGCATGTTGCTTTCCCGGATGGCGCGGTTATTGAGTACGAGCCTGAAACCAGTGCGCTGACTGTCACCGGCATTAAAACCGCGAACGTGGCCGCATCCGAATCCATCGCCGCCACTGTACCAGTGGTGACCGTCAAAGCGTCTTCCCGCATCACGCTCGATACGCCAGAAGTGGTGTGCACCAACAAGCTAATCACCGGCACGCTGGAAGTGCAGAAAGGCGGCACGATGAGCGGCAACATTGAGCATAGTGGCGGCTCGTTATCCTCGAACGGCAAAGTGTTGCATACCCATAAACACCCCGGCGATAGCGGCGGCACAACAGGAGCGCCACTATGACGGCAACCTATATCGGCATGAGCCGCAGCACCGGCGGCGCGATCACCGATGCGGAGCATATCAGCCAGAGCCTGAGCGACATCCTGCGAACGCCTGTTGGCTCGCGGGTGATGCGCCGGGATTATGGCTCGCTGTTGTCCTCCATGATTGACCAGCCGCAGACACCGGCGCTGGAGCTGCAAATCAAGGTGGCCTGTTATTTTTCGGTGCTGAAATGGGAGCCGCGCATCACGTTAAGCGCGGTGACGACTGAACGTCAGTTTGATGGCCGGATGGTTGTCAGCCTGACGGGCGAGATTGCCAGCACCGGCGAAACCCTTTCGTTAACCCTTCCTGTGAGTTGATACCATGCCGATTGTTGACCTGAGCCAGCTCCCCGCGCCGGATGTGGTCGAGGAGCTCGACTATGAGAGCATCCTGGCTGAGCGCAAAGCGACGCTGGTTTCCCTGTTCCCCGAGGAGCAACAGGACGCCGTCGCGCGCACGCTGGCGCTGGAGTCCGAACCGTTGACCAAATTTCTGGAGGAAAACGCCTACCGGGAGGTTATCTGGCGTCAGCGCGTAAACGAGGCAGCGCGCGCCAATATGCTGGCCTATGCGACTGAAAATGATCTCGATGTCATCGGAGCGAATTATGACGTTGAGCGCCTGGTGATCACCCCGGCTGACGAAACCGCATTACCGCCAGTCGAAGCCGTGATGGAAACCGACAGTGATTTTCGTCTGCGCATTCAGCAAGCGCTGGAAGGGCTGAGCGTTGCCGGGTCTACCGGTGCTTATGAGTTTCACGGCAGAAGCGCCGACGGGCGCGTCGCGGATATTTCCGTGATCAGCCCGGAGCCATCCTGTGTAACCGTTTCGGTTCTTTCGCGAGAAGGGGCTGGCGCGGCATCTCCTGAACTACTTGCCGTCGTGCTGAATGCACTCAATGACGAAGATGTCAGGCCGGTAGCTGACCGCGTGACGGTGCAAACTGCCAGTATTGTTGACTACCAGATTGACGCAACCCTTTACCTTTACCCTGGCCCGGAAAGTGAGCCGATTCGCAGCGCTGCCGAGGCAAAACTCAAAACCTATATCAGCGCACAGCATCGCCTCGGGCGCGACATCCGCAAATCTGCCATTTACGCGGCGCTGCATGTTGAAGGTGTGCAGCGCGTCGAGCTTGCCGCGCCGGTGGCTGACATTGTGCTTGATAAAACTCAGGCGTCTTACTGCTCTGATTATCAGATTGTGATCGGGGGTTCTGATGAGTGATTCGCGGTTGTTGCCGGTAGGCTCGTCACCGCTTGAGGTGGCAGCGGCGCGTGCCTGTGCTGAAATCGAAAACACCCCGATACCGCTGCGCCGCCTGTGGAACCCTGACACCTGCCCGGTGAATCTGTTGCCGTGGCTTGCTTGGGCGTTCTCGGTTGACCGGTGGGATGAGAACTGGCCGGAAGAAACCAAGCGCGATGTTATCCGCAGCGCTTATTTCATTCATTGCCACAAAGGCACCATCGGCGCGGTGCGTCGCGTGGTGGAACCGCTCGGTTATGTCATCAATGTTACTGAATGGTGGGAGACCAACGACCCGGCGGGTACTTTTCGTCTCGATATCGGCGTGCTGGAAACCGGCATCACTGAGGAGATGTATATCGAGATGGAGCGACTTATCGCTGATGCCAAACCCGCCAGTCGCCATCTTATCGGGCTGAACATCATTCAGGATATTGCGGGTTATCTCTACGCCGGTGGACTGAATTACGACGGCGATATCATTACTGTTTATCCGGGCTAAGCGAGAAGAGAATGACAACCAAATTTAAAACAGTCGTTACCACCGCCGGGGCGGCAAAATTTGCCGCTGCACTCACGTCCGGCGGTAAAAAAGTCAATATTACCTCGATGGCCGTTGGTGATGGTGGCGGCAAGCTACCCGAGCCGAATGCCAGCCAGACGAAGCTGCTTAACGAGGTATGGCGTCATGCGCTGAATAAAATCAGCCAGGACAACAAGCACAAAAATTATGTGGTAGCTGAGCTGGTTATTCCGCCGGAAACGGGCGGGTTCTGGTTGCGCGAGATGGGGCTCTATGATGACACCGGCACGCTTGTCGCTGTCGGCAACATGGCAGAAAGCTATAAGCCGAAGCTGGAGGAAGGTTCCGGGCGTGCGCAGACGCTTCGTATGGTGATCATCCTGTCGGATGTGGCGTCGATTGACCTGTCAATTGATGCCACGATGGTTATGGCGACGCAGGATTACGTTGATGACAAACTGCTGGAGCATGAGCAATCGCGCCGCCATCCTGACGCATCTTTAACTGAAAAGGGATTCGCTCAACTCAGTAACGCAACGAACAGCGCGTCTGAGGTGCTCGCGGCGACGCCGAAAGCCGTTAAGGCGGCGTATGACCTGGCTACTGCAAAATACACAGCTCAGGACGCAACCACGGCGCAGAAAGGTCTTGTTCAGTTGAGCAGCGCCACTAACAGCACGTCTGAAGTGCTCGCAGCAACGCCGAAAGCCGTTAAAGAAACGTATGACCTGGCTAATGCAAAATACACCGCACAGGATGCGAGCACGGCAAGAAAAGGCCTGGTGCAATTGAGCAGCTCAACGGATAGTGATTCGGAGTTGCTTGCGGCGACACCAAAAGCCGTGAAGGCTGCGAATGATAATGCCAATGGGCGTGTGCCTGTCGGGCGTAAAGTGAATGGCCGGGCGCTGAGTGGCGACATCGTTATTACTTACGATGATGTCGGGGCGTTATCCTCAGGTGGCGGAATATTAACAGGGATGCTCAATATCAAAACCCTGATCCCTTATCTCGCTTTAACAGGGACGGGCACGGATACCCGAAATTATATTATGGGGTTCAAGAGTAACGGCACGGCCTCATGGTATGTCGGGAAGGGCAATGCCAACAGCGAATCATGTATGTTATGGAACTACACGGCCAGCAATGGAGTAGAGCTGGCGACTGATGGTTCGATTAGCGCAAAACTTACCAGTAATAAACCGTTTAGCGCTAACACATATTTTGAGGTGGATTCATCTCAGGGTGCCGGGTCATATCTAAATCAATATACGGCTTTTGCACCCTATTATAATGAATTTAGTTCTGTCTCGGGTTCTGAATACCATCCGTTGTGGAAGCAGAAAGACCTGTATAACGGGATGGCATGGTCTGGCGGGATGTTGATTAATAGCGGTACTTTCGTTATTCAATATATCAACTCTGCCGGGACGCAAGTGTTTTTCAATTTCGGGAAGGATGGGACATTTAGTCCATCAAGTTATGACAATTTCGATGCGCGTTATCAGGCTAAGGGAAGTTATACCCCCGCCGGGCAAGCCTATACCAAGGCAGAATCGGATGCGCGCTACGTTCAGAACATCCGGCTCGGTGCCAGAACCACAACGCCAGTAGCAAATAACAACTGGTCAGCGGCAAGCGGTGGCGTTATTACGGAATACAATACCACTGGTTCAGGTATTTACAGGCTATTGCAGCGCAATATCAACGGTACGTGGGTCACTGTTTCGGTGCTTTAAGGGGGCAAGGTGGAATTAGTAAAACTAAAGCAATATATGCCTGAGCAGATGATTTATGGCGATGATGTTCAGTATTTTATTGATGAGAATGGCAACGACTGGTATGCATCTTTGAGCAAATTCAAAAAGCCATACACAATAGCCTATGACAGTGAAACGGACATTATTCATTCGTACAGCGCAGATGCGTCAGCAATCTACCCGGCTGGTTTGAATGTCGTTGATATTGATTTGATTCCTGATGGTTTTGATATTGCGGATAGCTGGTTTTATAAAGATGGGGTTATTTTAAAAGATTATGCGAGTCAGGCGATAAATGACCGTATTCGCTTGCTGGAAACCGCAAATACAATAACCAACGACTGGCGCATTGAATTGCAGTTAGGCATTATCAGCGACGAAGATAAAGAGGTGTTGACGAACTGGATGGTGTATATCAAGTCTCTTAAATCACTGGATTTAACTGAAATTAAAAACAGGGAAACGTACCAGTCTATAAAATGGCCGACCCAACCATAAGAATAAGGGAGGTTTACACCTCCCTGATAACCAGCTCGTTTGTTCTTTTGGTATAGCAAACACAATCATCTGGAATGTCTTTATTAACGAAGGACATTGCGCCGAGTTGCACGTTATTACCTATGTGAAGAACGTCAGCGATGATACAGCTATTAGCACCGATTGAGACGTTGTTACCGATGGTGATTTTATACTCATCATCCTTCTTACCGAAAATTTTAATCCCGATAGTGGTGTTTTGTCTGATGAGAAAGTTGTTGCCGATTTCACAATAGGAAGAAACAACAATGCCATTGTAATGTGCTATGCACAGGCCAGGCATAATCTTGGCACCGAGACCAATCTCCGTATTATATTTTCTGATTAAGCGCCTGTTGATAATGGTGGCGACTCGTTTACCTCTTTTGCCGCTGGTCTCAAAGATGTATGAGGCAATGCGCCACCAGAAAAGAAAACGCCGCTTCGGTTGACGCCATGCATGGCGCAGAGTCCTCGCCCAAGAAAATTGTTTGTTTTTTCCGCCGATCACTTCTACCCGCAGGCATTCTTTTAAAAAATCTTTGCTCATTTGTTAACTCTCGGTATCAGCGTCAATCTTATATGTTTTATTTAATACGGTTAGTAATTCATCATTACTTAATACAAATTCAGAGACCAAAATAATAAGGCTGTGTGTGGAAATTGCTCACGACGAATCGCCGCCAATGCGCTTTCGCTATTGACTATTACTGGCAACCATATCGAGATCCGCAATCTTATATTCCATTATTCGGCATTTGTAAATATTGTATTTTTCTGTGCTCCTGCTGTGCCAGACGTTAGCCATCCTGGATAAATAGCATCCCCTGAATACCGAATAGAAAATAACACTCACCCCAATACCACGGAGTTAAACGGATGAGTGATTATCATCACGGCGTGCAGGTCGTCGAAATCAACGACGGCACGCGCGTCATTTCCACCGTCTCGACCGCCATCGTCGGCATGGTTTGTACCGCCAGTGATGCCGATGCCGCGACATTTCCCCTCAATGAGCCGGTGCTGATTACCAGCGTGCAAAGCGCTATCGCAAAAGCCGGGAAAAAAGGCACGCTGGCGAGCTCGTTACAGGCTATCGCTGACCAGGCGAAACCGGTCATTGTCGTTGTGCGCGTCGAAGAAGGCACGGGAGACGATGCAGAGGAGGCGCTGGCGCAGACCATTTCCAACATCATCGGCACCACCGACGAGAACGGCAAATATACCGGTTTGAAAGCGCTGTTAACTGCCGAGGCGGTCACTGGCGTTAAACCCCGCATTCTCGGCGTACCGGGATTCGATACCCTCGAAGTGGCGACGGCACTTGCGCCCATTTGCCAGAAGTTGCGCGCCTTTGGCTATGTCAGCGCGTGGGGCTGTAAGACCGTTTCCGACGCCATCAAGTATCGCGACAATTTCAGCCAGCGCGAGCTGATGGTTATCTGGCCGGACTTTCTCGCCTGGGATACCGTCACCAGTGCCACCGCAACGGCATACGCCACCGCCCGCGCGCTCGGTCTGCGCGCTTACATTGACCAGTCAACCGGCTGGCATAAAACCCTGTCGAACGTCGGCGTGAATGGCGTCACCGGTATCAGCGCGTCCGTATTCTGGGATTTGCAGGAACCGGGCACCGATGCCGACCTGCTTAACGAGGCCGGGGTCACGACGCTGATCCGCAAAGATGGTTTTCGCTTCTGGGGTAACCGCACCTGTTCGGATGACCCGCTTTTCCTGTTTGAGAACTACACCCGCACCGCACAGGTTATCGCTGACACGATGGCCGAGGCGCATATGTGGGCGGTCGACAAGCCGATCACCGCGACGCTTATCCGCGACATTGTCGATGGCATCAATGCCAAATTCCGCGAGCTGAAAACCAACGGCTATATCGTGGATGCGACCTGCTGGTTCGACGAAGAAGCCAACGACAAAGAAACCCTCAAAGCCGGAAAACTGTATATCGATTATGACTATACGCCGGTTCCCCCTCTGGAAAATCTGACCCTGCGCCAGCGCATCACCGATAAATATCTGGCGACGCTGGTCTCTGCCGTCAACAGCAATTAAGGAGCCTGACTAAATGGCAATGCCGCGCAAGCTCAAATTTATGAATGTCTTTCTGAATGGCTACAGCTATCAGGGGGTCGCCAAATCCATCACGCTGCCGAAGCTGACCCGCAAGCTGGAGAACTATCGCGGGGCAGGGATGAACGGCGTCGCGCCGGTCGATATGGGGCTCGATGATGATGCCCTGTCGATGGAATGGTCGCTCGGCGGCTTTCCCGATTCGGCTATCTGGGAGCTGTACGGCGCAACCGGTGTCGATGCTGTGCCGGTGCGTTTTGCCGGTTCTTATCAGCGCGATGACACCGGCGAAACGGTCGCCGTTGAAGTGGTCATGCGTGGACGCCAGAAAGAAATCGACACCGGCGAGGGCAAACAGGGTGAAGACACCGAATCGAAAATCTCGGTCGTCTGCACCTATTTCCGCCTGACGATGGACGGCAAAGAGCTCGTTGAAATCGACACCCTCAACATGGTTGAGAAGGTGAATGGCACCGACCGCCTGGAGCAGCACCGCCGCAATATCGGCCTGTAATTTTCACCCGGTCAGCGGCGCTGGCCGGTTAACCCCGAAACCCGATTAAGAAGAGAACACCATGAACAAAGAAAACGTGATCACCTTGGAAACCCCCGTCAAACGCGGCGAGCAGGTTATCGACCAGATTACGCTGATGAAACCCAACGCCGGTACGCTGCGCGGTGTCAGCCTGGCGGCGGTGGCAAATTCAGACGTTGATGCGCTGATTAAAGTGCTGCCCCGCGTGACCGCGCCGTCACTGACCGAGCAGGAAGTCGCCGCGCTGGAACTGCCTGACCTTGTCGCGCTGGCCGGTAAGGTGATCGGTTTTTTGTCGCCGAGTTCGGCGCAGTAACCTTCCCGAAAAATCTGTCGGTTGATGACCTGATGGCGGATATCGCAGTGATTTTCCACTGGCCGCCATCCGAGTTATTTCCCATGAGCCTGACCGAGCTCATCACATGGCGCGAAAAAGCGCTCCAGCGAAGCGGAAACACGAATGAGTGATGTGAAATTACAGGTATTGCTCAAGGCTGTTGACCAGGCGACCCGCCCGTTAAAATCCATCGACAAGGCCAGCAAGGCGCTGGCCGGAGATATCCGGGCGACGCAAACCACATTACGTGAGCTCAACAGTCAGGCATCAAAAATTGATGGCTTTCGCAAGACCAGCGCGCAGCTTGCCGTTACCAGTCAGTCGCTGGAGAAAGCCAGGCGGGAGGCCGAAGCGCTTGCGACACAATTTCTGAATACGGAACGGCCAACCCGTGCTCAGGCTAAGGTGCTGGAATCCGCGAAACGCGCAGCGGAAGCGTTACAGATAAAAACCAACAGCCTCACCGAGTCAGTGCGCCGCCAGCAACGTGAGCTGGCGGCTGTGGGGATCAATACGCGTAATCTGGCGAATGATGAGCGCGGTTTAAAATCCCGCATCGGTGAAACAACCTCACAGCTTAACCGTCAACGTGAGGCGCTGGCGAAGGTCAGTGCGCAACAGGCAAAACTGAGCGCCGTTAAGCAACGCTATCAGGCTGGAAAAGAGCTTGCCGGTAAATCAGCGGCGGTCGGTGCTGCCGGTGTCGGTATTGCGACAACCGCCACGCTGGCCGGAACGGCGTTGTTAAAGCCGGGGTACGACTTTGCGCAGAAAAACTCTGAGCTTCAGGCGGTTCTCGGCGTTAAAAAAGACTCAGCTGAAATGGCCGCCCTGCGCAAACAGGCTCGCCAGCTCGGCGACAACACTGCTGCCTCGGCGGATGATGCCGCCGCCGCGCAAATCATCATTGCCAAAGGTGGCGGGGATGTGGCCGCCATTCAGGCAACCACGCCGGTGACGCTGAACATGGCGCTGGCAAACAGGCGCACGATGGAAGAAAACGCCGGTTTGCTGATGGGGATGAAATCCGCGTTCCAGCTTTCAAACGATAAGGTCGCGCACATCGGGGATGTTCTCTCGATGACGATGAACAAAACCGCCGCCGACTTTGACGGCCTGAGTGATGCGCTGACCTACGCCGCGCCGGTGGCAAAAAATGCCGGGGTGAGCATCGAGCAGACCGCCGCCATGATTGGCGCGCTGCATGATGCCAAAATCACCGGTTCGATGGCGGGTACGGGGAGCCGTGCGGTGCTCAGCCGCTTACAGGCACCCACGGGGCAGGCCTACGCCGCGATTAAAGAACTCGGCGTTAAAACGGCTGACAGCAAGGGTAACACCCGCCCGATATTCACCATCCTCAAAGAGATACAGGCGAGCTTTGAGAAAAACAAACTCGGCACCGGCCAGCGCGCCGAGTACATGAAAACCATCTTCGGTGAGGAAGCCAGCTCGGCGGCGCAGGTGCTGATGACCGCTGCATCGACCGGCAAGCTCGACCAGCTAACCGCCGCGTTTAAAGCGTCCGACGGCAAAACTCAGGAGCTCGTCGACGTTATGCAGGACAACCTCGGCGGCGACTTCAAAGAATTCCAGTCGGCTTATGAGGCGGTCGGAACCGACCTGTTCGATCAGCAGGAGTCCTCCCTTCGCAAACTAGTGCAGACCGCCACCGGCTATGTGCTGAAGCTCGACGGCTGGATCCAGAAAAATAAAGGGCTGGCACAGACGCTAACCTCTGTCGGTGCGGTTGCCGTGGGGGTTATTGGTCTGGTTGGCGCGATTGGCTTAGTCGCTTTCCCGGTTATCAGCGGTATCAATGCCATCATCGCCATTGCCGGTGTACTCGGAACGGTATTCAGCGTGGTCGGCGGTGCGATCATGACGGTACTCGGTGCGCTTACCTGGCCGATTGTCGCTATCGGTGTGGCCATCGTCGCCGGGGCGTTGCTCATCCGCAAATACTGGGAGCCGATCTCCGTATTTTTCGGCGGAGTGATTGAAGGGCTCAAAGCGGCCTTTGCTCCTGTCGGGGAAATGTTCGCACCGCTGAAACCGATGTTCGACTGGCTGGGGCAAAAGCTTAAGGCCGCGTGGGACTGGTTCAGCAACCTGCTTAAGCCGGTGAAATCCTCTCAGGAGCAACTCAACTCATGCCGTGATGCCGGGGTCAGGTTCGGTCAGGCGCTTGCTGATTCCCTGATGTTGCCGCTTAAGGCGTTCAACAAGCTGAAAGCGGGGATTGACTGGGTACTGGAAAAGCTCGGTGTCATCAATAAAGAGTCCAGCGACCTTGACCAGACCGCCGCGAAAGCCAGCGCGGCAAAAGACGGGGCGACAAATACCTCAGTGTCTGGCGGTGGCGCTTATATTCCGGCAACCAGTACTTACGGTGGTTATAACGCTTACCAGCCGGTCACCGCTCCGGGCGGTAAATCCTATGTCGATAACCGGCAGAGCAATTACAACATCACGCTGAACAACGGCGGCGCGCCGGGTGGCGACCTCGGGCGCCAGTTGCAGGATGCCGTTGAAAAAGCAGACCGGGAAAAGCGCGCCCGTGACCGCGCCAGCATGCGACACGACGGATAAGGAGAAATAAAAGAGATGATGCTCGCACTCGGGTTTTTCGTTTTCATGCGCCAGACGCTGCCGTTTCAGAGTATGCAGCGCGACGCGGAATACCGCTGGCCGTCAAATAACCGCGTCGGCAAGCGTGACGCCTTTCAGTTTCTCGGCGTCGGCGAGGAGAAAATCACCCTCAGCGGTGAGCTTTACCCGGAATTGACCGGCGGGCGGCTGACCCTGACGGCGGTCAGGCAGATGGCGGAGGAGGGGCGCGCCTGGCCGTTGCTTGCCGGTAACGGGCTGATTTACGGGATGTACGTTATCAACAGTATCAGCGAGACCGGCGCGGAATTTTTCTCGGATGGCTCCCCGCGAAAAATCAGTTTCACCCTGGCACTTACGCGCGTGGATGAATCGCTCGCCGCTGTTTATGGCGACCTGAACAAACAGGCCGAATCTCTTGTCGGGAAGGCGAAAGACGCCGCCACGAAATTAACGTCCACTCTGGGGTTCTGATGTCCGAAATACTCTACAGCGAAGCGGGGAGCACGCTCACCCCGGCCTTTATGCTGAAACTCGAAAGCAAAGATATCACTGGCAATATCAGCGCCCGTCTCATCAGCCTGACGATGACCGATAACCGGGGTTTTCAAGCCGACCAGCTCGACCTTGAGCTCAATGACGCCGACGGGCTGGTCGTGCTGCCGGTGCGCGGGGCAGTGCTTACGCTCTGGCTGGGGTGGAAAGGTTCGGCGCTCATCAACAAAGGGCGTTTCACGGTCGATGAGGTGGAGCACCGGGGCGCGCCGGATACAGTAACCATCCGCGCCCGTAGTGCTGATTTTCGTGGCACGCTGAATTCCCGCCGGGAAGAGTCCTGGCATGATAAAACCCTCGGCATGATTATCGAGGCGATAGCAGCGCGTAACAAACTTGAGTCGGCTGTCGCGCCGGAACTTGCCCGGATTGTTATTCCGCATATCGACCAGTCGCAGGAGTCCGACGCCAAATTCCTGACGCGGCTGGCTGACAGGAACGGCGGCGAGGTATCCGTCAAGGCGGGTAAGTTGCTGTTTCTCCAGGCCGGTAAAGGGCTCACTGCCAGCGGTAAGCCCATCCCGCAGGTCACGATCACCCGTGCTGACGGCGACCGGCATCAATTTGCGATTGCTGACCGTGGGGCTTACACCGGCGTTACGGCGCAATGGCTGCATACCAAAGACCCGAAGCCAAAAAAGGTGAAGGTAAAGCGTAAGCCAAAGGTTCAGCACCTGCGCGCATTGCAACACCCGAAAGCCAAAGCGAAAAAGAAAGAGGCTAAAGTACCGGAAGCCCGCGAGGGTGAGTACATGGTCGGTGAGGCTGATAACGTATTCGCTCTTACCACGGTTTACGCCACAAAAGCCCAGGCAATGCGGGCGGCTAAAGCGAAATGGGACAAGTTGCAGCGCGGCGTAGCTGAGTTTTCAATCAGCCTGGCGCTGGGGCGGGCTGACCTCTACCCCGAAACGCCAGTCGCGGTGTCTGGGTTTAAAAGCATTATTGACGAGCAGACGTGGATCATCACTAAAGTGACTCATGCGTTAAGTAATAATGGCTATACGACGGGATTAGAGCTTGAGGTGAGGCTTATTGATGTCGAATATGAGGCCGGAGATGATTAGAATTACATTCATGATGCGAATTGTTTATTTCTCAACATGGCATATTGGGCTATACCACACGTTCATTTGAGGTATTTTATCAGGTGTGGCTCTTGCCAGCTATGTGCCAGATATAGTCATTCACACCCTGATAGTTACACTTTTAAGTGATTCAGGGTATGCGCTTATTGGTTACGAATATTGTGTTAGCCAACTGGGAGCTGTTCAGCGTTAACGGGAGTCGTGATAGATATTACTTCAACTATCAATGCACATTCTAGAGCCTTGCTTTGACAAGGCTCCTTCAAATAACTCATATGGATTTATGAGTCTTTAGGATAAAGTCATCATATTTTTTAGGTAGAATGGCGACCTCCCCCCAGCATAGGTCAGTCGGAGTCCAATAACCTGTTCCAACACTTCGGATGATTGAGTAGAAGACAATTACTCTTCCAACTATTCTTTCTTTGGTCCACCCCCTATCCGCAGCAACTTCATTCTTAACTTTTACTCGGAAATCCTGTAGGTTGGATTTATTAGTAATGTGTAGCCAAATGGTATTATGACTTGCCCAAACGTTTACATCAGTAATTATACCAAAATAGAATGATGGCGTGCTTACTTCATCTTTTATAAGATTGACATCTTTTAGAGCATCGCAAAAGAGAAATCTTGAAACTGTATTGTCGTCTTTTACCAAAACTATTTCTCTATGATAATTTTTCAGAAAATTAACAACTAAGGCTTGAACACTGGAAACTTTACTTGGAAGTCTAAATTCCTGACCCTTGTGCCTTGCTACAGGTAGATCAACTGGCCTTCCGTTAGCATCTTCAAAATGCGTTTCTGCCGGATCTTCTTCACCATCCCAATCTGCTCTAGGATTATTTTCTGGCTTTGCCTGCATGAATCCAGTTAATACTATAAACTCTTCATCTTCAATCGCTTTTTTAGCGTCCTCTTCAGTAGCATAGGCTCTTCCAACAACTGGACCACTACGTAAATTGCAAGGAGGATGATTGTCATTTAAAACATGACGAAAATAAGCTTCTGTTCCATTACTTAGAGTGGTTCTGTTTTCATCGCAGGGGACTCTAATTATACTTTCATAGCATTGAGGGCAGTATAATTTGTTCATCATGAGATCTTCATACTCCAATGCAGTAACAGGAGTTTGTACTAGCAAAGGTATAGGGTCTCTTTCTCTAACCCAATGAGGATCGTAAAATGCAAAAACAAGCCTTCTTGAAGACATAGAAATCCCTCCTATATTTTCGAGTAATTAAAGGTGGTTTGACTTAAGTTACTGAATAGCTAATCAGGATAGTGCTCCTCTTTTGACTATATCTTGTGGGACAAAGCGTTGAGGGTGTTTCCTCTTTCTGCCCGCGTTACATTGGACTTACGATGTGTTGGCTTACACAATTGCCAAATATTAATAAATGACAAGTGTAGCGGCATAGAGTGCAGCTATCTAGGATGACTGCGCCCTCAGCACGCAAATGAGATATAATCCACGCAGTTGCTTGATCTTTCGTAACAACACTACACTATACCCAATAAACTTCAAGATGCAGGATGAAGATGCTCAAACAAGTTATAGCTACTGTGAACTTGCATTTATCCAATTAAATTTCTAACTCTATTATTAGTCATGCCCGCTTTTCGCTCAAGGCTGCCTGTTGGCATTCGTTAGATTAATTTGTGCCAGAAGCGGATTGTGACTCTTGATCATATTGAATTTAAACAACTAAAACAGGATAGAAGGCATTCCTCACATTTTATAGAAAGTTTTTTCCTTATTATTCGCCTTGTCAGAATACGCCAGTTGTTTAACCTTTTCTTTGAAAATGCCATTTAAAACGGGAGAATGAATTTATGGCTAGATGTACAGCGCCAGTACGCGGGCATAGCTCCGAAGCAGCAGCAGCAGCCTGTCCGGCATGCCGACATCGCAGTAGTTACCGCAGCAACTACCGCTATGGTAGTTATGACTCGTCCTACTCTTCGTCGGGCAATACTGGGGGAGGCTATGGAGCTAGTGGCGGTAGGTCTAGCAGCAGTTCAAGACCACGTTGGTCGAAAGCTGGTTCGACTGTGTCTTACACACCCGCCCAAGTACAATCCCTCATGCCAATCCGACAAACTGTGGAGACTCGAGCAGCGGAGCAGCCCGATCTTCGTGACGTTTTCCTAT
The DNA here is from genome assembly GCF_038449125.1 of Kosakonia sp. BYX6. Lineage (NCBI taxonomy): Bacteria > Pseudomonadati > Pseudomonadota > Gammaproteobacteria > Enterobacterales > Enterobacteriaceae > Kosakonia > Kosakonia calanthes. The sequence continues at coordinate 727,870 of NZ_CP151800.1, forward strand.
GCCACGCGTGGGATGACCGGCAGGGGGTAGCCAAAGAATTACACGATTTACTCGAGGCTGCTGGCGTCAAAGTCTGGTTTAGCGAGAAAGATCTTGGGCTTGGAGTTCCTATGATGCGTGCCATAGACAAAGGCTTAGCGAACTCGCGAATCGGATTAGTATTGGTGACCCCTGCGCTACTTAACCGCCTCCCTAAAGAAGGCGTAGCTGATAAGGAGCTTTCAGCGTTATTGGCGGGTAACCAGCTAGTTCCAATTGTACATAATACGACGTATGGCGCTCTACGTAATGTTAGCCCTTTACTCGCTTCACGAAGCGGTTTAGACACTGGCGAAGATTCAATGGAAGTTGTCGCGACAAAGATCGCTGAGCTTGTCGCCGTTTAACTCAGTTATCAGGGTAGTCATAAGATTCTTTGGCAGTGGTCTGAAGAATGTACGCTTACACTTGTTAAGGGGATTGTTTAAGGCAGTCCCTATTCGCTAATTGATAGTCCGCTTCGCTAATAACCGGTGAATGCTTCTGCACTGTTAACCATTAAAAACAGTCCGGCTAGATAATCATATCAAGCATCTTAGGTGGTACGCCTAGAATGCCATTCTATCTAAGTGCATAAATTTATATTTTCAATAAGTGAATAAAAAGATATCATAAATTCACATTTAGTGAAAATCGGGTGAGCTATGTTTCATTGTCCAAAATGCAAGCATGCGGCGCATGCGCGTACCAGTCGCTACCTAAGCGAGAACACCAAAGAACGCTATCACCAATGCACTAACATCAATTGCAGTTGTACCTTTGTGACGATGGAGTCGATAGAGCGTTATATCGTGACACCCGGAAAAATTGACCCTGCGCCACCGCACCCAACCCAGACCGGACAGCGCCAGTTATGGATGTAAAATTACCCGCCTTGAGCGGGTTTTTTATGGCCTTTTCTGGTGTGAGCTAAAAATCCACCGCCATTTTATCGCCACTCTGAAAATTAGAAACAAAAAAGCCACCGCGAACGGTGGCATAACTTGATGATACTACAAAGGAAATCTGGTGGCCCCTGTTGGGTTTGAACCAACGACCAAGCGATTATGAGTCGCCTGCTCTAACCACTGAGCTAAGGGGCCGTGGCCGGGAATTATAAAGTAACTTACCCCTGCAATCCAGCATGAATCGCCCGGCTGTTGTTTTTATAAACAACGCATTTTCAATCTCTTATACTTGAGTTTATCGCTATCGATCGGGAGTTAAACATGATCCACGATATTCTGGCACCGGGCTTGCGAGTGGTGTTTTGTGGTATCAATCCGGGGAAATCTTCTGCTCACACGGGGTTTCACTTTGCTCATCCGGGTAACCGTTTCTGGAAAGTGATTCATCAGGCTGGCTTTACTGATCAACAACTGCGCCCGGAAGATGAGCGTCATCTGCTGGATACGCGCTGTGGCATCACCATGCTGGTGGAGCGTCCAACGGTGCAGGCGGCAGAAGTCGGGTTGCATGAGTTACGTTCCGGGGGCAGGGAACTCATTAAAAAGATAGAAGAGCACCAGCCTGCTGCGCTGGCGATCCTCGGCAAGCAAGCATTTGAACAGGCTTTCAGCGTACGGGGCGTGAAGTGGGGCAAACAGCATATGGCCATCGGCGTGACGCAGATTTGGGTGCTGCCCAACCCCAGCGGCTTAAACCGCGCGACGCTGGATAAGCTGGTTGAAGCTTACCGGGAACTGGATGAGGCGCTGGTATCGCGCGGTCTGTAGATAAACAGCGGCCAAAAAAAAGCTCCCAAGAGGGAGCTTTTCGTTTTAATGGCGTGACGATTAATCGTCGAGGAAGCTACGCAGCACTTCAGAACGGCTCGGATGGCGCAGTTTACGCAGCGCCTTCGCTTCGATCTGACGGATACGTTCGCGAGTAACATCGAACTGTTTACCCACTTCTTCCAGTGTGTGATCGGTGTTCATATCAATACCGAAACGCATACGCAGGACTTTCGCTTCACGCGCGGTCAGGCCGGCCAGAACGTCGTGCGTTGCTGCTCGCAGGCTCTCGGTGGTTGCAGAGTCCAGCGGCAGTTCGAGGGTGGTATCCTCGATAAAATCGCCCAGATGTGAATCTTCATCATCACCAATCGGTGTTTCCATGGAGATTGGCTCTTTGGCGATTTTCAGCACTTTACGAATCTTATCTTCCGGCATCAGCATACGCTCAGCCAGCTCTTCCGGCGTCGGCTCACGCCCCATTTCCTGCAGCATCTGGCGAGAAATACGGTTGAGCTTGTTGATTGTCTCAATCATATGCACCGGAATACGGATGGTGCGCGCCTGATCCGCGATGGAGCGGGTGATCGCCTGACGGATCCACCAGGTTGCGTAGGTGGAGAATTTGTAACCACGGCGGTATTCGAACTTATCTACCGCTTTCATCAGACCGATGTTGCCTTCCTGAATCAGATCGAGGAATTGCAGACCACGGTTGGTGTATTTCTTGGCGATAGAAATAACCAGACGCAAGTTCGCTTCCACCATCTCTTTCTTCGCACGACGCGCTTTCGCTTCGCCGATAGACATACGACGGTTTATATCTTTAACCTGCTCAATGGTCAGGCCGGTTTCTTCTTCGATCTGCTGCAACTTCATCAGGCCGCGTTTAACTTCTTCCGCTACATCGTTCAGCTTTTCAGACCATGGTTTGTTCATGGCCAGCGCGGCGTTGAACCAGGTTTCGCTGGTTTCATTGCCGGTAAACAGCGTAATGAAGTTTTTCTTCGGCATTTTGCACTGTTCAACGCACAGTTTCATGATGATGCGTTCTTGGGTACGCACACGGTCCATCATGACGCGCATGCTGTTAACCAGGTAATCGAACTGCTTCGGTACCAGACGGAATTGCTTGAAGACTTCAGACAGCTTGAGGATCTCTTCCTGCGCGGCAGCGTGGCTGCGTCCTTTGGCTTTGATCGTGTCGCGAGTCAATTCGTACTGCGTACGCAGTTCGCCGAATTTTTCACGCGCCAGCTCAGGATCGATGCTGTTGTCATCGTCGCTGTCATCATCGCTGTCGTCTTCTTCTTCATCTTCCTCATCGTCCATCTCTTCGCTGGAGAGTTCAGAACCGACGTGGGTGGCCGTCGGTGCCATATCTTCTTCAGCGTTAGGATCTACAAAGCCGGTGATCAAATCGGACAGGCGAGCTTGTTCAGCTTCAACGCGGTCATATTGTTCCAGCAAATAGGTGATCGCTTCCGGGTACTCGGCGACAGAGCACTGAACCTGGTTAATCCCGTCTTCAATACGTTTGGCGATGTCGATTTCGCCTTCACGGGTCAGCAGTTCAACGGTGCCCATTTCGCGCATGTACATGCGCACCGGGTCGGTAGTACGTCCGATTTCAGACTCAACGCTGGAAAGCACCTGCGCAGCAGCTTCTTCCGCGTCTTCGTCTGTGTTGTTGGAGTTTTCAGCCAGCAACAGATCATCGGCATCGGGTGCTTCTTCCATCACCTGGATGCCCATGTCGTTGATCATTTGGATGATGTCTTCGATCTGATCGGAGTCGACGATATCTTCCGGCAGATGGTCATTGACCTCGGCATAGGTCAGATAGCCTTGCTCCTTACCACGGGTGACAAGTAGCTTCAGCTGTGACTGCGGGTTTTGCTCCATAAGACGGTATCCACACTTAAATTCATGAGGGTTGGTGTCGGTTAGCGAAATAAACCGCCAACATTTAACGCGAGGGTATATTTATATTTTTGCCGCTGACCCTCATCGCGGCTGTCGGGATCTACCCGATCGGTTATCGGCACTTAAGCCGTTGAATTTACTTTTTCGCCAGTTCCTGGTTTAACTGCCAGAGCTCCCGGCGTTCTTCGCTGCTTAAACCGTGTGTGCGATCACGAGCTATCAACTCTTCTTGTCGCCGTTCAAGCATCGAATCAAACATATGATTGAGCGCGTCGGTAAACGTTTTTTCAGCGATGTCCTTATCTGCTATATCGTCCCATGTCGACAGTTTTTCAAGGGTTGCGGCCTCATTTGTGCCGCGATAATGTTCCAAAAGTTGCCCAGTTGTCAGACCTGGCTGTGCCAAACAAGTGTTGACCAGTTCTGCAAATAAGCCAAGCCCGGCTAATCTGGATTGATCTAACCCTGCAAGCGGCGGAACCTTTGGCGCCAGTTCCGGGTTTTGGATCAATAACCCTATCAGTATACGCATGGTTGTGCGTTTTAGCTGGGGCGCGGGGCGCGTCGAGGCGCTTTCCACCTGCTTTGGCATTAAACGATCAAGTTGTGCATCGTCGAAAATGCCAATTTTGTTCCCCAACAACTGTCGTAACTGGATACGTAGTGTCTCACCCGGCACCTGGTTGATTAATGGCAACGCCAGCGCGGCAAGCTGTGTTGTCCCATCCGGGGTGGTTAAGTCCGCCTGCGGCAAAAGGCTGTTAAACAAAAACGTGGAGAGCGGCTGAGCCTGCTCCATCCGCGCTTCGAACGCCTCTTTACCCTCTTTACGCACTAGCGTATCGGGATCTTCACCATCCGGCAGGAACATAAAGCGCAGCTGGCGACCATCGCTCATATAAGGCAGCGCCGTTTCCAGTGCTCGCCATGCGGCTTCACGGCCTGCACGGTCGCCGTCATAACAACAGATGACGTTTTTCGTCACCCTGAATAGCAGCTGAATGTGATCCGCCGTGGTTGATGTGCCCAGCGACGCGACCGCATAGTTGATGCCGTATTGCGCCAGCGCCACCACGTCCATATAACCTTCGACGACAAGCAACCGCTGCGGCTCATCGTTGTCCTGCTGTGCTTCATAAAGGCCATACAACTGGCGGCCTTTATGAAAAATATCGGTTTCCGGGGAGTTCAGGTATTTGGGGGTATCGTTGCCCAGCACGCGCCCACCAAAACCAATCACCCGGCCACGCTTGTCGCGAATAGGGAACATAACCCGCTCGCGGAAGCGATCGTAACTGCGTCCTTGATCGTTTGTGACCAGCATGCCTGCATCGATCAGTGACTTGCGGTTTTCGCTGTTGTTGCCAAAACGTTTTAACACGTTGTCCCAGCCGGGAGGGGCATAACCAATCGCGAATCGCGTGATAATGTCACTGCTCAAACCGCGCCTGGAGAGGTACTCTCTTGCAGGTTCTGCGGCTGAATTTTTCAGAGATTGCTGATAAAAAGCGTTCAGCCCGTCCATCAATTGATAGAGTGTTTGCCGTTGGTGGCGCTCTATCAGGCTGGGTCCGCTGCCTGCTTCGAACGGCACTTCCAGGTTATGCATCGCCGCTAACTCTTCGACGCTTTCCACGAACTCGAGCTTGTCGTAGTTCATTAAAAAGTCGAGAGCGTTACCGTGCGCGCCACAACCAAAGCAGTGGTAAAACTGTTTTTCACCATTCACGGTGAAAGAGGGGGTTTTTTCGTTATGGAATGGACAGCACGCGTGGTAGTTCTTGCCCTGCTTTTTCAGCTTTACACGCGCGTCGATGAGATCGACGATGTCGGTGCGCGCCAGCAGGTCATTGATAAAAACACGTGGGATTCGTCCAGCCATAGGCCCCGTTTTGATCTTTTATAACTGTTGTTTTCCAGGCCAGCGCAATGCGGCTTAAAATCCAAAAGTTATATCAGGTTATAAACGAAAATAAGCCGCGCATTCCTTTCGGAAGCACGGCCTTACAACTACAACTCGGTCTACACATGAGGGCGCGTTGCCCTCAATGGATTAGTACAGACGAGTACGGCGTGCGTTTTCGCGAGCCAGTTTCTTCGCGTGACGTTTCACAGCCGATGCTTTAGCGCGTTTACGTTCTGTAGTCGGTTTTTCATAGAACTCACGACGACGAACTTCCGCCAGAACACCTGCTTTTTCGCAGGAACGCTTGAAGCGACGCAGAGCTACGTCGAACGGCTCGTTTTCACGTACTTTAATTACCGGCATGTGCCTCTCACCTTTGATTAATTCGGTTTGCCGCTGGCGTTCACGCCAGCTTATTTCAAAATGGTGCGGAATTTTACTGCAAGTGCTGTTGCTTTGTAAAGCACCGCCGCCCTTTTTGAAAGGGGACTTTTGTAAGGGTGAGGAGTATACACGAACTCCGCTGCAAGAGTGAGCAAAGTTTTACATCGCCCCGCATTCGCCCTACACTGCGCGCTATTGCAAAGAGGTAAACAGAGCCATGCGCGTACTGGGCATTGAAACATCCTGCGATGAAACCGGCATCGCCATTTATGACGATCAAAACGGGCTTCTCGCCAACCAATTGTATAGTCAAGTAAAACTGCACGCTGATTACGGCGGAGTGGTGCCGGAACTGGCATCTCGTGACCACGTGCGTAAAACCGTGCCGCTGATTCAGGCCGCGCTGAAAGAAGCCGGGCTGTCGGCAAAAGATATCGATGCGGTGGCTTACACCGCCGGGCCGGGTTTAGTCGGCGCGCTGCTGGTCGGCGCAACCGTTGGGCGTTCGCTGGCGTTTGCCTGGGATGTCCCGGCCATTCCAGTTCACCATATGGAAGGGCATTTACTGGCTCCGATGCTGGAAGATAACCCACCTGAATTTCCGTTTGTCGCGCTGCTGGTTTCCGGTGGGCACACACAGCTGATTAGCGTCACCGGTATCGGTCATTATGAACTGCTGGGCGAGTCGATTGACGATGCCGCCGGCGAAGCTTTTGACAAGACCGCCAAACTGCTGGGCCTTGATTATCCAGGCGGCCCGATGTTGTCGAAACTGGCCGCGCAAGGTACCGAAGGCCGTTTTGTTTTCCCGCGTCCCATGACCGATCGCCCAGGGCTTGATTTCAGTTTCTCCGGCCTAAAAACCTTCGCGGCAAACACGATTCGTAATAATGGTGATGACGAGCAAACGCGCGCCGACATCGCACGTGCTTTTGAAGATGCGGTGGTCGATACGCTGATGATCAAATGCAAACGCGCACTGGATCAGACCGGGTTTACACGTTTGGTGATGGCCGGAGGCGTGAGCGCTAACCGTACACTGCGGGAAAAACTGGCGCAGATGATGCAAAAACGCCGTGGCGAAGTGTTCTACGCGCGTCCGGAATTTTGTACCGATAACGGCGCGATGATTGCCTATGCGGGAATGGTGCGTCTGAAAGCAGGAAATGATGCCGGGCTCGGCGTTACAGTTCGTCCGCGCTGGCCGCTGTCCGAGTTGCCTGCGGCGTAAATGTATTTGCCCGGTGGAGACGTTTCACCGGGCAACATGATTACGCATTATCTTTCTCTTTTTTCTTCTTCAGCTTCGACCAGATTTTGGTTTCCTGGTGTCGCCATAAGCGTTGAATATTGTCGTGATGACGCAGCAAGATCAGGCACGACAACATGGCGACCGGGAAAGTGAACTGCGGTTTGAACCACCAGACATAAAACGGCGCAATCAATGCGCTGACGATCGCGCCCAGCGAGGAATAACCACTTAGCAGCACCGTCAAAAGCCAGGTTCCCGCCATCACGCCCGTTAGATCCCAGCCGATTGGCGCAATCGCACCAAATGCGGTCGCCACGCCTTTACCGCCCTGAAATTTAAAGAAAACCGGCCAGATATGGCCAAGACAGGCGGCAATAGCAATCAGACCCAGCCAGAACGGTGTTACGCCAAGCGCGTACGCACCCCAAACCGGCAGCATGCCTTTCAAAACATCAAAAATCAGTACCGTTACGGCTGCGCCCTTGCCGCCAATGCGTAAAACGTTAGTGGCACCGGGATTGCCGGAACCACTCTCTCGCGGGTCGGGGAGACTGGCGAGGCGGCAGACCAGAATGGCGCTGGAGATTGAGCCACAAAGGTACGCAAGGAGAATCATTCCAGGCGCGATTGCACTCATAACGCTGTTCCGTTTTGAAAATGTCGTTTTATTCTCTGCATCTGTGGATAATACGCATAAATTATGGAAAGTGGTATCCAGGTTTTGCGCAAAATCTGACGGGTAACCAACAAAGATGCGGCCTGGCAGCAATGGCTCAGGCGCAATCAGCAGGCGGGGTGTAATGGATATTGTATTTATCGAGCAACTTTCAGTCATCACCACCATTGGTGTTTATGATTGGGAACAGACCATCGAGCAGAAATTAGTGTTCGATATCGAAATGGCGTGGGATAACCGCCTGGCGGCAAAAAGTGACGACGTGAAAGATTGTCTGAGTTATGCGGATATCGCCGAGGCGATTGTCAGCCATGTGGAAGGCGGCCGTTTCGCACTGGTGGAGCGCGTGGCGGAAGAGGTGGCCGATCTATTGTTGGCCCGCTTTAACTCCCCGTGGGTACGCATCAAACTCAGCAAACCTGGCGCGGTCGCGCGGGCGCTCAATGTTGGTGTCATCATTGAGCGTGGCCTAAATCCGAAAAAAAGTTTTTAAATTCATCATCGTTAAACCAAACGCTAGTATTCAGGTCTTAGATTACGAATTTCACGGCTTTTCCAGTGAGTGGATTAGCCGTTTTTTATATCTTTTTAGGGGTTTAATTGATGGGTGATATGCATTCACTGTTGGTGGCAGCCATCTTGGGTGTCGTTGAAGGTCTCACCGAGTTTCTACCCGTTTCCAGTACGGGCCACATGATCATTGTCGGGCATTTGCTGGGGTTCGAAGGTGATACGGCAAAAACGTTCGAAGTGGTGATCCAGTTAGGATCGATTCTGGCGGTGGTTGTGATGTTCTGGCGGCGCCTGTTTGGTTTGATCGGCATTCATTTCGGTAAACCTCGTCATGAAGGCACTGGCACCGGCCGTTTGTCACTGATTCATATCTTGTTAGGTATGATTCCGGCGGTTGTTATTGGGCTGGTGTTCCACGACACCATCAAATCACTGTTTAATCCCCGCAATGTGGCATATGCGCTGGTGGTCGGCGGTTTTCTGCTGATTGCCGCAGAAGTGCTGAAGCCAAAAGTTCCGCGCGCGCAGGGCGTCGATGATATGACTTATCGTCAGGCGTTTATGATTGGCTGCTTCCAGTGCCTGGCGCTGTGGCCGGGCTTCTCCCGCGCCGGAGCGACCATTTCGGGTGGGATGTTGATGGGGGTTAGCCGCTACGCGGCGTCAGAGTTCTCGTTCCTGCTGGCGGTGCCGATGATGATGGGCGCAACGGCGCTGGATCTCTATAAAAGCATCGGCTTCCTGACCACCGGTGACATTCCGATGTTCGCCGTCGGCTTTGTGACCGCGTTTATTGTGGCGCTGATCGCCATCAAAACCTTCCTGGAGCTGATTAAGCACATCTCCTTTATCCCGTTCGCAATCTATCGTTTTATTGTTGCAGCCGCGGTCTACGTCGTCTTCTTCTAAGCCTTGCGCCCTCAGTCTTTCGGCTGAGGGCAGCGTTGTTCTTTCCATTGCATCACCGCTGCGATCCGCCGACGAGTCAACTCTTCACGCACTTCCACGCCTTTAAATCCCGCATCAATCACCGCTTTGGTTGGCACAGATCGCGCAATCTCCCAGGCTTCACGCAGTAAACGCCCTTGCGGATAATCGCAGCTTTCAAACCCGGTACGCCCACGCACATCGGCTTCACTGGTAAGGGCGATTTGCTCAACCCGCTGTGGTTTGCGCCAGGCGTCAATGGAATCGAACAGTTTGACGATGGTTTTTGGCTGCAAAATCGGGAAGGTGTGGATCAGATCGTGAAATTCCGCCACCAGTTTCGCCAAATCGCGGATCTCATTCTGCACGCGCAGGCGCTGGCATAAGCTTTCCACCAGTTTTACACCTGCCGGGCCATGGCCATGATGGCGCGGCCAAAGTTCTTTTGGCGTCAAGCCTTTGCCCAGGTCATGGCAGAGTGTCGCAAAACGCACATCCACTTCCGGGCTGAGCATCGCCGCCATGGAAAGTGTCATTAATGTGTGCACGCCGGTGTCGATTTCCGGGTGCCATTTCGCCGGAGCGGGAACGCCAAACAGCGCGTCGATCTCCGGGAACAGCACTTTCAACGCGCCGCAATCGCGTAAGACCTGGAAGTAAACCTGGGGATTACGGGTTCGCAAAGCGTTTTCCGTCTCTTTCCACACGCGTTCGGTGGTCAGATGCGCTAACTCACCGGCTTCGGTCATCTCGCGCATCAGCGACATGGTTTCGTCGGCAATACGGAAACTAAGATGAGCATAACGGGCAGCGAACCGCGCAACGCGCAATACGCGCAGCGGATCTTCATTGAAAGCGGGGGAGACATGACGCAGGAGGCGATTACGCAGATCCTGCTGACCGTTGAATGGGTCGATGATATGGCCGTTTTCATCCTGCGCCAGCGCATTAACGGTTAAGTCGCGGCGAAGCAGGTCTTGTTCCAGCGTAACATCGGGTGCGGCATAGCAGGTAAAACCGGTGTAGCCGGAGCCGGATTTGCGTTCGGTACGCGCCAATGCATATTCTTCGCGGCTTTGCGGATGAAGGAAAACCGGGAAATCGCGGCCTACCTGCTGGTAACCCGCGTCGAGCATCTCTTGCGGCGTTGCACCGACCACAACCCAATCTTTGTCTTTGACCGGCAGGCCCAACAACGTATCACGTACTGCACCACCGACCAGATAACTCTTCACGCCGCCACTCTCCTCTACACGTTTGCCGACAGATAATACGTAAGTGTAGAGAAGATGGCGAATATGCTTAGTTCATCCAGCGATCTTTGCGTTTGCGGCTGGGGATCATGTGCGGCAATAACAGGCCGAGGATCAGGCCTGCGCCCAGCACGCCGCCGCCATACATAAACCACTGCATAATGATGGTGCGCTGCTTGTCATCCAGTTGCAGATTCGCGGCGCTGACTTTTTTCTGCGCCACGATTAACTCATTCTTGAGCTTTTGATTCTCATCTTTCAGGCCGTTGATCACCCCGTCACTTTGGGCGACTTTCTGCTGCATCTCGGCGGTACGCTGGTTCCAGGTATTATCGATATTGGTGAGTTTATCGGTCAGCGTTTTCACCTGGTTTTCCAGTTCCGGCACGCGCGTGCGCAGGCTTGGCTGGCTGTTCAACTGTTTCAACGGGATCCACGCGGTACGGCCGCTGCTGTCGCGCACCTGGCCGTAATCGCTGTTTTCCTGCAACAGGGAGACTTCTTCGCCGGCATTTACCGTACCGACAAGGCGATAATTATCACCCGGGCCACTACGTACCCAGGTATTCAGTTCGTCGGAGACATAACGTTTTTCTTCAGCGTGGGTTCCGACAGACACGCTAAGCGCAAAAAGGGTCAATCCAATCAGGCGTAATTTTGGCATCAGGCAATCATTATTTTCATTGAACGTGAATGGTAAACAGTGGCAACAGTCTGACGACACCCGGCAGGTAGCATCAATCGGAATCTTCCAGGTCAAACTGCACACATACGCGAACTTTTGCACCTGCCAGATTGCGCATTGCATGGCAATTTGGCACAAAATACTATCTACTGACAAACATCGGGCGCGTTAGTTCGTCGAAATTTTCACTGATGTGACATAACCATAAGTGCGAAGCCATGGCTCAGGAAATTGAATTAAAGTTTATCGTGAAGAACGACAGCGTGGAAACGCTTCGTCAACATCTCCATACGCTGACCGAAGAACATATCGCGTCCAGCCAATTACTCAACATCTACTACGAGACGCCGGATAACTGGCTACGCAGCCACGATATGGGGCTGCGTATCCGCGGATTTAACGGCCAGTATGAGATGACAATGAAAATCGCCGGTCGCGTGATTGGCGGTTTACATCAGCGCCCGGAATACAATATTCCGCTCGAAAACCCCGAACTTGACCTTTCGCGCTTTCCAAACGAAGTGTGGCCGGAAGGCGTGTTAGCGGCGGATTTACAGTCGCGCGCTCGCCCGCTGTTCAGCACCGATTTCTACCGTGAAAAATGGCTGATCACTGTCGGCGACAGCCGTATTGAGATTGCCCTTGATTTAGGTGAAGTGAAAGCGGGGGAGTTTGTTGAGCCGATTTGTGAACTGGAGCTGGAGCTGTTAAGCGGCGATCCGGCGGATATCCTCAAGCTCGCGCGTCAATTGCTCACCCTTTCCGGGCTGCGTCAGGGAAGCCTGAGCAAAGCGGCGCGCGGCTACCATCTGGCACAGGGCAATGCGCTGCGTGAACCTCGCCCGACCACCTTTTTGCAACTCGCGCCCAAAGCGACGGTTGAACAGGCGTTCACCGCCGCGCTCGAGCTGGCGCTTTCGCAATGGCAATACCATGAAGAGTTATGGGTACGCGGTAACGACGCGGCGAGGCTTGATGTACTGCGTGCCATTGCGTTACTGCGCCATACGCTGACGCTATTCGGCGGGATTGTACCGCGCAAAGCGAGCGCTCACTTACGCGATCTGCTAACCCAAGCCGAAGCGACCATGACGTCGGCGGTTTCCGCTTCGACTGCCCTGTGGAGCACGCAATCGGCGATGGCGAAACTGGTGCTGACCGAGTGGTTAATCACCCACGGTTGGCGCGCGTTTCTGGATGAAAAAGCGCAGGCGAAATTCGCCGACTCCTTTAAGCGCTTCGCCGATGTGCATCTCTCGCGCTGCGCGTCCGAACTGAAAAAAACCTTCGCTCAACCGCTTGGCGACAGCTACCGCGATCAGTTGCCGCGTTTGGCGCGGGATATCGACTGCACACTTCTGCTGGGCGGCTATTACGATCGCGCACTGGCGACAGCGTGGCTGGATAACTGGCAAGGGCTGCATTACGCCATTGAAACTCGCCAGCGAGTCGAGATTGAGCACTTTCGTAATACCGCAATCACCCAAGAGCCGTTCTGGCTGCACAGCGGGAAACGCTAACTAAAGGATCTTGCAATGCCGAACGCTTCGCCGTTATCGCAGCACTGGCAAACTGTACTTTCCCGCCTGCCGGAAGCGCTAACCGCGCAGCCGCTGAGTTCGCAGGCGCAGTCAGTGCTCACTTTTAGTGATTTTGTTCAGGACAGCATCGTTGCCAACCCTGAGTGGCTGGGCGAACTGGAAAGTGCGCCGCCCACGTCTGGTGAGTGGCAGCACTACGCGATATGGCTACAAATCGCGCTGCAAGCGGTAACGGATGAAGTGTCTTTGATGCGCACGCTCAGGCAGTTTCGCCGTAGGGTGATGGTGCGCATCGCTTGGGCGCAGGCGCTTGGGTTAGTGGAAGAAGAGGATATCCTGCAACAGTTGAGTGTGCTGGCGGAAACGTTGATTGTCGCCGCGCGGGACTGGTTGTATGACGCCTGCTGTCGCGAATGGGGAACGCCGTGCAACCCGGATGGCGTGGCCCAGCCAATGCTGGTACTCGGTATGGGCAAGCTGGGCGGCGGCGAGCTCAATTTCTCCTCCGACATCGATTTGATCTTCGCCTGGCCGGAAAACGGCGTGACCCGTGGCGGGCGACGCGAGCTGGATAACGCGCAGTTTTTCACTCGCCTGGGACAGCGGTTAATTAAAGTGCTGGATCAGCCGACGCAGGATGGCTTCGTTTACCGTGTCGATATGCGCTTGCGCCCGTTTGGCGACAGCGGCCCACTGGTACTGAGTTTTGCCGCGCTGGAGGATTATTACCAGGAGCAGGGGCGCGACTGGGAGCGTTACGCGATGGTGAAAGCGCGCATTATGGGCGATAACGACAGCGCGCATGCCAGGGAGTTGCGAGCGATGCTGCGGCCGTTCATTTTCCGCCGTTACATTGATTTCAGCGTTATCCAGTCACTGCGCAATATGAAAGGCATGATTGCCCGCGAAGTGCGCCGCCGTGGTCTGAAAGACAACATCAAACTGGGCGCGGGCGGTATTCGCGAAATCGAATTTATCGTGCAGGTTTTCCAGTTGATTCGCGGCGGGCGTGAACCGGCGCTGCAATCCCGCTCGCTGTTGCCCACGTTAGCGGCCATCGACCAGCTTCATCTGTTACCCGAAGGGGATGCCAGCACGCTTCGTGAAGCCTATCTCTGGCTGCGACGGCTGGAAAACTTACTGCAAAGCATTAATGACGAACAAACACAGACGCTGCCGGGCGATGAGCTGAACCGCGCGCGCCTTGCCTGGGGAATGGGCACGGAGAGTTGGGACGCGCTCAGCAGCCAGCTTGAGGCGCATATGGCCGCCGTGCGCCGCATTTTCAATGAGCTTATCGGCGATGATGAAACGGACGCGTCCGATGATGCGCTTTCCGAACACTGGCGTGAGCTATGGCAGGATGCTTTGCAGGAAGAGGACACTACGCCGGTGCTGGTGCATCTCAGCGATGAGGATCGCCGTCGCGTGGTGGCGCTGATTGCGGATTTTCGCAATGAGCTGGATAAACGCACCATCGGCCAGCGTGGCCGCCAGGTGCTCGATCATTTGATGCCGCATCTGCTGAGCGACGTCTGCTCGCGTGACGACGCGCCGGTGCCGTTGTCGCGCCTGACGCCGCTGTTGACCGGCATTATTACGCGCACCACCTATCTTGAACTGCTAAGCGAATTCCCCGGTGCGTTGAAGCACCTGATTTCGCTCTGCGCCGCTTCGCCCATGGTCGCCAGCCAATTGGCGCGCTACCCGATTCTGCTTGATGAGCTGCTCGACCCGAACACGCTTTATCAACCGACGGCGATGAACGCCTATCGTGACGAGTTGCGCCAGTATCTGCTGCGCGTGCCGGAAGAGGATGAAGAGCAGCAACTGGAAGCGCTGCGCCAGTTTAAACAGGCGCAATTGCTACGCGTGGCGGCGGCAGATATCGCTGGAACCTTGCCGGTCATGAAGGTGAGCGATCATTTAACCTGGCTTGCCGAAGCAATTATTGATGCCGTGGTGCAGCAAGCCTGGGGGCAAATGGTCGCGCGTTACGGCCAACCCACGCATCTCAACGATCGTGAAGGGCGCGGTTTCGCCGTGGTGGGCTACGGCAAACTGGGGGGCTGGGAACTGGGTTACAGTTCGGATCTCGACCTGGTGTTTTTGCATGACTGCCCGGTGGAAGTGATGACCGACGGCAAGCGGGAAATCGATGGCCGCCAGTTCTATCTGCGCCTGGCGCAACGCATCATGCACCTGTTCAGCACCCGCACGTCGTCCGGCATTCTCTATGAAGTGGACGCGCGTCTGCGCCCCTCCGGCGCGGCAGGCATGCTGGTAACCACCACCGAATCCTTCGCCGATTACCAGAAAAACGAAGCCTGGACGTGGGAACATCAGGCGCTGGCTCGCGCCCGCGTGGTGTATGGCGATCCGCAATTGACCGCCGAGTTTGATGCGATTCGCCGCGATGTGTTGATGACGCCGCGCGACGATGACACGCTGCAAACGGAAGTGCGCGAAATGCGCGAAAAGATGCTCGCCCATCTCGGCAACAAGCACAAAGATCGCTTCGATCTGAAAACCGATGAAGGCGGCATCACTGACATTGAGTTTATCGCGCAATACCTGGTGCTGCGTTACGCGCACGAAAAACCGAAGCTGACGCGTTGGTCGGATAACGTGCGCATTCTGGAAGGGCTGGCGCAAAACGACATTATGGATGAGCAGGAAGCGCAGGCGCTGACGCGCGCTTACACCACACTGCGCGATGAGTTGCACCATTTGGCGTTGCAAGAGTTGCCGGGAAATGTGGCGCTTTCCTGCTTTGCCGCCGAACGCCAGCTTATCAAAACCAGCTGGGACAAGTGGCTGGTGGAACCGTGCGCCCCGGCGTAAGTGTGGTATCATCGCGCGCAAATTTTGTATCTCTCAGGAGACAGGAATGAAAGTTACGCTGCCAGAGTTTAAGCAAGCGGGTGTCATGGTCGTGGGCGATGTGATGCTGGACCGTTACTGGTACGGGCCAACCAGCCGCATCTCCCCGGAAGCGCCGGTACCGGTCGTCAAAGTCGACACGATTGAAGAGCGTCCGGGCGGCGCGGCGAACGTGGCGATGAACATCGCTTCACTGGGCGCAACAGCGCGCCTGGTGGGTCTGACGGGCATTGACGACGCGGCGCGCGCGCTGAGCCAGGCGCTGGCGGATGTTAACGTTCATTGTGACTTCGTTTCTGTTCCCACTCACCCGACCATCACCAAGCTGCGCGTGCTGTCTCGTAACCAGCAGTTAATCCGCCTGGATTTTGAAGAAGGTTTCGAAGGCGTTGATCCGCAGCCGATGCATGAACGCATCAGCCAGGCGCTGGGTTCTATCGGCGCGCTGGTGCTCTCCGATTACGCCAAAGGCGCGCTGACCAGCGTACAGCAGATGATCGCGCTGGCGCGCAAAGCGGGCGTTCCGGTGCTTATCGACCCGAAAGGCACTGATTTTGAACGCTATCGCGGGGCGACACTGTTGACGCCGAACTTGTCTGAGTTCGAAGCTGTTGCCGGGAAATGCAAAAGCGAAGATGAAATTGTTGAACGCGGCATGAAAGTGATCGCCGATTACGATCTTTCCGCGTTGCTGGTCACCCGCTCCGAACAGGGGATGACGCTGTTGCAGCCGGGCAAAGCACCGCTGCATATGCCAACGCAAGCGCAGGAAGTCTATGACGTAACCGGCGCAGGCGATACGGTGATTGGCGTGCTGGCGGCAACGCTTGCCGCAGGTAATTCTCTGGAAGAAGCCTGTTACTTCGCTAACGCCGCCGCAGGCGTCGTGGTCGGCAAACTCGGTACCTCTACCGTTTCGCCGATCGAGCTGGAAAACGCGGTGCGCGGGCGCGCCGAAACGGGCTTCGGTGTGATGAGCGAAGACGAGCTGAAAGTGGCCGTTGCCGCCGCACGTAAGCGCGGTGAGAAAGTGGTGATGACCAACGGCGTTTTCGACATCCTGCATGCCGGACACGTCTCTTACCTGGCGAACGCGCGCAAGCTGGGCGATCGCCTGATTGTGGCGGTCAACAGCGATGCTTCCACCAAACGTCTGAAAGGCGAAACCCGCCCGGTGAACCCGCTCGAGCAACGCATGATCGTGCTGAGCGCGCTGGAAGCGGTGGATTGGGTGGTGTCGTTTGAAGAAGATACGCCGCAGCGCCTGATTGCCGGTATCCTGCCGGATCTGCTGGTGAAAGGCGGCGATTACAAGCCGGATCAGATTGCTGGCAGCGAAGAGGTTTGGGCCAACGGCGGTGACGTGCTGGTGCTCAACTTTGAAGACGGCTGTTCAACCACCAACATCATCAAAAAGATCCAGAAAGACAGCCACTAAACCTGGCCGTTGCAATGAAAATGCCCTCTTCGCGAGGGCAGTTCAGATTGCTGATAAAGGGTTGTGCAGCGTTTATGCCGGGTGGCGGCTACGCTTTACCCGGCCTACAAAATCTGCAATATCAATGCGTTGAGAAATCCTTGAGTAGGCCTGATAAGCGAAGCGCCATCAGGCAGCGGATTCGCCATCAGTCTCTAATGCCCTCTGCGCGAGGGCATTTTTGCGATCTCTTAATGAGAACTATTGGTTCGCCGCGGGTGTTTCGGTATCGACATCCACCGGCGCCGGGCTGGTTTCATTCGCCGCGGGCGCTTCAATGGTTTCCTCTGCGGCTTTGAGTGGTTCGGCCAGCGCGGCCAGTGAGCCACCGGTAATGCCAATCTCTTTCAGTAGCGAGTCAATCAGCGGCGCCTGCGCACGGTAAGAGAGCGCGGCAGAGAGCGCCTGTTCCGCCAGGTTGCCACCACCACCCGCGCTTAAGTTGGCACCTTGTGCCACTGTGCCGCCACGGTTGAGGCCATCGACCTGCACAATCTTAATGCCATCAATAGACTTCATCGGTTCAACGGATTTCTCAATTACCGCTGGCAGCGTTTGCAGCAGCGCCAGTTTGAACTTCAGGCTGGTCTGCTCGTTGGAAAGCACGTTAATGGCGTCGTTCAGCGCGCGTTGCGCTTCCGCTTCCGCCAGGCCTTTTTTCCGTGCCGCTTCTGCCAGTTCCACAATCGCGGCCGCTTGCAGTTCCGCCGCCTCTTTTTCCGCTTTCGCGCGTACTGTCAGCTCAACCGCTTTGGTTTCTGCATCCTGCGCGGCGGCAATCAATGCCACCTGTTTCGCACGATCCGCTTCGGCGGTCTGGCGCATCGTTTCAACGTTCTGCTGTGCGCGCACGGCATCGGTCTGCGCATCGCTGGCGCGGGCTTCGGCCTGTGATTGCTGTTCAGATTTGGCGGCAATGGCGATGGATTTGGTCTGGTTAGCGATTTCGGTAACCTGTTGCTGCTCGATCTCTTTAATGCGGATTTCGCGGTCGGCTTCGACTTTGCGCGTTTTCACCGCCTGCTCGCGTTCGATCTCGCTTTCCTGAATCTGGCGCTCGGCAAAAATACGCGTTTGTTCCGCTTCACGGCGGCGCTCGGCTTCAAAAGAGGTGATTTTGGCGTTCTGCTCGGCGGAGCGGGTTTTCACCTGCTGCTCCTGCTCCAGCGTCATAAACGCTTCCTGCTGCTCAATTTCCAGCTTACGCGCCAGCGCGTCGCGGTTTTTCTCGCGCACGGCAACTTCGACATCCTGCTCAACTTCGTTGCGCTCGCGACGGCGGCGTTCCGTCTCCTGCGTCAGCTTGGTCAAACCTTCCGCATCAAAGGCGTTATTGGGGTTGAAGTGCTCTTTCGACGTCTGGTTGAAGTTGGTCAGTGAAACGCTTTCCAGTTCCAGGCCGTTTTTCGTCAAATCTTCGGCAACAGTGTTTTGCACGCCCTGGACAAAGTTTTCACGTGTGTCCTGTAATTCGTACATGGTCATTTGCGCGGCGGTGGAGCGCAGCGCATCGACAAACTTGTCTTCCACGAGCATGCGCAGATCTTCCGGCGACAGCGTGCGTTGGCCCAAGGTTTGCGCGGCCGTCGCGATGCCTTCAACGGTCGGTTTAACCCTGACGAAAAACGCGACTACCACATCCACACGCATACGATCTTTGGTGATCAGGCTGTCGATGGTGGAACGGCTGACTTCAAGCTTCAGCGTGTTCATATTGATGGGGACAATTTCATGGAAGATCGGCATCACAATTGCGCCACCGCTCATCACCACTTTTTGCCCGCCAAGCCCGGTTCGCACAAATGCCTGTTCAGCCGATGCGCGGCGGTAAAGCCGCGCGAAAATAATCCCCACCACCAAAATAACGATCGCCGCGACGATAGCGGAAAATACTCCCGAAGGGAGTGAATTAATCATACTTTCCATTGTTGTTGTTCCTTGGAATTACAAATGATTTGGCCACGGATTCAGTTCGGCTAAATAACGACTGGGCGATATTTGGCAAATGATGAGCACCTTGTCGCCTTTGTTAAATGCTTTACCGTCCTCGGGCTCTAACAGTAAATAATGCGTTTGCCCAAATTCGTCGGTGAATTTCCCTTCGCAAGGGCGGCCCGCGCTGGCGGAATGGCCGGTGACTATCGCCATCTTGCCAATAAAATCATTTTCGGTAATGGCGCTGGTTTCATCAGTTGGCAGCCATGGCGCAATCGCCCGGCCGGTGTAATGCACGGCAACCCCTGCAATAATCAGGCAGACCGGTGCCAACAGCAGGTTGCTCAGCGGCGTTTGCCACAGCGTTACCCAGCCATGCTGAAGAAGAATCCCAAGCAGGCCGAAATAACCCGCGAGCAGGCATAAAACAATGAGGGAAGGGATTCGTCCGATATTCAAATAATGCAGAACTTGCCCGGTGTTGCCAGTGGTTAAAAAGTCAGAATCGCTGATATGGGCATCAAGCGCGCCGGAAAGCAGGCTACCGAAAATAAGAGAGATGATTTCCAACAGGCCGATAAATATGACGAGTGAAATGGCAAATAAATAGGGGGAGTTATAGCCGGAAAATAAATGCATCCTTCGCTTTCTGTACCTCAATATCCAGGTCATCCTTCCTGAACCATGCTAGCGTGTGCACATTTTGTATGCAAAGCATAATTGCCCATTATTATTGGTGGTTATTTAATAAGGAAGGATAACTCAGAGGTAGAGAAGAGCAGGGATAACAACGGGCCTTGCGGCCCGTGGTGATTAAGGTTGTTCGTCGACCGGGGGAATAGCTGGAGCGGGTTTCACTTCGGCGGCAGGGCTGCGGTTTTCCAGCTCATTCAGGCGCTGTTCAAGCAACGCCAGTTTTTCGCGGGTGCGCAGCAGCACTTGCGTTTGCACGTCAAACTCTTCACGGCTGACCAGATCGAGGCGGGTTAATTGTGCCTGCAAAGTCTGGCGAATCTTCTTCTCAACGTCTTCCCCGAGCTCACGGATCCCTTTCGGCATGGATTCGTGAACCTGTCGCGCAATCTGTTCAATTTTCTTCGGATCAATCATTTTGGGTTCCCTGCTCGGATAGGCTCAACTAGTCATTGTAGTGTGATAAACCCGGGTGATAAACCACAATTGTTTAAAGCGAATGCATTGCCGTAGGTTATCAATAGCGCTATAGTTACCCCGCTTATTCTCAGGGCGGGGCGAAATTCCCCACCGGCGGTAAATCAGCGAACGCTGAAAGCCCGCGAGCGCTTCAAATCCACGTTTGAAGGTCAGCAGATCCGGTGTAATTCCGGGGCCGACGGTTAAAGTCCGGATGGGAGAGAGTAACGATTCTGCCGGGCAATAGTGCCCGCTCGCGTTATTTTTTTGCCGCTATGCGACACTCCTAAGACTGCCCTGATTCTGGTAACCATAACTTTATTGAGGTCTTTTACCATGAATCAGACGCTGCTTTCTTCTTTTGGCACGCCTTTCCAACGCGTTGAACACGCGCTTTCCGCTTTGCGTGAAGGTCGCGGTGTGATGGTGCTCGATGACGAGGATCGTGAAAACGAAGGCGACATGATTTTTGCCGCCGAAACCATGACCGTTGAGCAAATGGCGCTGACCATTCGTCACGGTAGTGGGATTGTTTGCCTGTGCCTGACCGACGAACGCCGTCAACAACTCGACCTGCCAATGATGGTCGAGAACAACACCAGCGCTTACGGTACCGGTTTTACCGTGACCATCGAAGCGGCGCATGGCGTGACTACCGGCGTTTCTGCCGCTGACCGCCTGACCACCGTTCGTGCCGCGATTGCCGATAATGCAAAACCGTCCGACCTGAACCGTCCTGGCCACGTTTTCCCGCTGCGCGCGCAGCAGGGCGGCGTGCTGACTCGTGGCGGTCATACTGAAGCGACCATTGATTTAGTGACGCTGGCAGGGTTTAAACCGGCCGGCGTCCTTTGCGAATTAACCAATGACGATGGTTCCATGGCGCGCGCGCCGGAGTGCATCGCGTTTGCTAAGCAGCAGAACATGGCGGTAGTGACAATCGAAGACCTGGTTGCCTATCGCCAGGAACATGAGCGTAAAGCCAGCTAACGTTCACCGTTAACGAAACGAAATCCGATGCCAATGGCGTCGGATTTTTTTTGCCTGTTCCAGGTCAAAGTTTGTTGCGCTTCCTCAGCTCGCGCATTGATATTTCAGGGGGCTACTTATAAAGTGGTAGCCGCTGTGGCGAAGGTTAACCACACCTAACTCATTCAATTTGCGAAGATTTATATTGGAGGCAATGTGTTCATTTCATGGTATTGGCTTCTGGCGATTGTCGTGCTGGTTGCCGGTTATATCCACGTACTCAAACGTCATTGCAAAGCCTGCCGTCACGACCGGGAAGCGATTTATAAGGGTTATCAACGCGTGCTTGAAGAATTAAAAAAGAGACGTAACGTTGGGCAAAGAGATTGAACGCGGCTGCTAGTTCGCAGCCGCTTTTATTAACCGCCAAATCCCATCGCTTGCAAAGCCACCAGACTTAGTCCCATCACCGACATGCCGCACAGCACGCCATAGCTTGGGTTGTTATTCGGATCGATCTCTTTGGCCAGCGGCATTAACTCATCCACCGACAGCGCCACCATAATGCCCGCGACGGTCGCCATAATTGCCGCCATCACCACGGGCGAAACCAGGCTTCCCAGAATCAACCACGCCAGCACGCCGCCGAGGATTTCCGCCAGTCCCGAAATCCCTGCCCAGAACACCGCGCTGCGTTTAGAGCCGGTTGCGGCATACACCGGACCGGCAACGGCAAGTCCTTCAGGAATATTGTGCAATGCCACCGCAAGCGCGATACCGAAGCCGAGTTCCAGATCGTTGCTGGCGGTAACATAGGTGGCGATCCCTTCGGGGAAGTTGTGCAGGCTGATGCCGAGTGTCAGCAGGATCGCGGTGCGGCGGATGCCGCGCGGGAAGGTGCGCTGCGTGCCTTGCATCAAATCTTGCGCGTGTGCATGAGGCAACATGCGATCCAGCGCGAAGTAGCCCAACAATCCCACCACAAACATGCCGTAACCCAACATCGGCGACATATTCTCTGTCGCCAACGCGGCGGGCAACATTTCCATTAATGAAATAAGCAGCATGATCCCGGCGGCAAAACCGAGCGAAAACGCCAGTACACGGTTCGAGGGTTTCTGGCCGATCACGCCCAGGATTGCGCCGATAAAGGTCGCGGCACCTGCCAATATGGTCAGAGTCAAAGGTACTGACATCCATTACTCCTTTTGATAATGATTCTCATTAATGTAAGTTTTCATCACCTGAAAAGCGAGGCGGGCGCATGACTTTTACGTATTCCTTACATTCAAAATAACTGATGATCTTCATCATGCTTATCTGAGTTCTTCGCCCCGTGAAAAAGCGTACCCTAACTTTATCAAATTGACACACTCAGTAAGGATATCCTTATGTCCGTACCTCGCATGCCCGCCCTGTTTCTGGGCCACGGAAGCCCAATGAATGTTCTGGAAGACAACGTCTATACCCGCGCCTGGCGCGAGTTGGGCGAAACATTGCCACGCCCGAAAGCGATTGTGGTGGTTTCCGCGCACTGGTTTACCCGTGGTACTGGTGTCACGGCGATGGAAGCACCGCAGACGATCCATGATTTCGGCGGTTTCCCGCAGGCGTTGTACGACACGCATTATCCTGCTCCGGGTTCGCCAGAACTGGCGCAGCAGCTCGTTGAACTGCTGGCACCGATTCCGGTAACGCTCGACAAAGAAGCCTGGGGTTTTGACCACGGTTCGTGGGGCGTGCTGATCAAGATGTACCCGAATGCCGATATTCCGATGGTGCAACTCAGTATCGACAGCACCAAACCGGCGGCCTGGCATGTTGAAATGGGACGCAAACTGGCGAAACTGCGTGATAAAGGCGTGATGTTAGTTGCCAGCGGCAACGTGGTGCACAACTTGCGCACCGCGCGCTGGCATGGTGAAAACACGCCATACCCGTGGGCAACCTCGTTCAATGAGTTTGTGAAGGAGAATCTGACATGGCGTGGGCCGGTTGAGCAGCATCCGCTGGTCAACTATCTCGACCACGAAGGTGGCTCACTCTCTAACCCGACGCCGGATCACTTCCTGCCGCTGCTGTATATGCTTGGCGCGTGGGACGGCAAAGAACCTGTGTCGATCCCGGTGGACGGCATCGAGATGGGATCGTTGAGTATGCTTTCGGTACAGGTGGGTTAAAGGGATGGCGCGCAATGCGCCATCGTTTTCCTGAAAAGAGAAAAATTCGAGAGAGATCCCAAAAAATCACGCCTGAAATACGGTTTTTTTGAAAATAAAAAGAGCTTCGCTGCAAAAATGAAACGCCGTGCTGAATTTAACCGCTTTTTGTGAACACCATCGTCGCAATAACCCTTCCGAGTGACTACTCTTCTGAGTGTCTAATTCGTACACATACTCATAAAAACTATCCGAAGTTATGCCACGAACGTTCTGTTCGCGGTTGGTCTTATTTTTCTAAAAATTAAACCCTCTGGAGACCCGGAAATATGAACTCAGCAAAAACCTTACTGAAAGTCTGTATTAGTTCCGCTCTGCTGTTTATTTCCCACGCCACTCTCGCCCAAACCTTTCGCGCCGCTGATGTTCACCCCGCTGACTACCCAAATGTCGTGGCGGTAAAACATATGGGCGAAAAGTTAAGTAAGGCAACAGACGGACGCCTGGATATTAAGACCTTTCCCGGCGGCGTATTAGGTGATGAGAAGCAAGTTATTGAGCAGGCGCAAATTGGTGCCATCGATATTATCCGCGTCTCAATGACGCCCGTGGCAGCGATATTGCCGGAAATTAACGTCTTTACGCTGCCCTATATATTTCGCGATGAAGACCATATGCACAAAGTGCTCGATGGCATGATTGGCCAGGAGATTGGCAATCGGCTGTCGGAAAGTAGCAAATCACGGCTGATTTTCCTCGGCTGGATGGATGCCGGCACGCGTAACCTGATCACCAAAGCGCCGGTAACAAAAGCTGAAGATCTAAAAGGCATGAAGATCCGCGTGCAGGGCAGCCCGATTGCGCTGGATACCTTAAAAGCCATGGGTGCTAACTCGGTGGCGATGGGCGTCAGCGAAGTGTTTAGCGGCATGCAAACCGGGGTGATCGATGGCACCGAAAATAACCCACCGACATTTGTGGCGCATAACTATTTGCCGGTAGTGAAGAATTACACCTGGAGTAAACACTTCATTATTCCCGAGCTGTTTTTATTCTCGAAAGCGAAATGGGACAAGCTGAAAAAAGAGGATCAGGCATTGATCCTGAAACTGGCGAAAGAGGCGCAGGTCGAGCAGCGTGAATTGTGGAAAAGCTATAACGAAAAATCCCTCGAAGCGATGAAAGCGGGCGGTGTGCAATTCCATGAAATGGACACCACGGCGTTTTATGAGGCAACACAATCGGTGCGCGATAAATACGGTAAAGATCATCAGGACTTGATTACGCGTATTCAGGAAGTGCAATAACTACTGCCGGGCAGGTCTTCCTGCCCGATTGCAACCTTCACCGGGAAAACTGCTATGGCGGAACGCTATTCGTCGTTGATGGATATTCTGTATCGAATATCGATGTGGATTTCAGGCCTGGCGCTGTTAATTATGGTGGCGATTATTCCGGTGGGCATTTTCGCCCGCTATGTCATGAACAGCGCATTATCCTGGCCGGAACCGGTCGCCATTATTTGTATGGTGACGTTCACCTTTATTGGCGCTGCCGTAAGCTACCGCGCCGGTTCCCATATCGCGGTCAGTATGGTGACGGATCGGTTAAGTGAACCGCTGCGTAAAATCTGCTTTGTGGTGGCCGATCTCATGCTGATGGCAATCAGCCTGTTTATTCTTTGGTATAGCGGTGTTTTGTGCGCCGAACTGTGGGAGCAGCCGGTCGCGGAATTCCCGCTGTTTACCGCCGGAGAAAGCTATTTACCGCTGCCGATCGGTTCAGCCATCACCCTTTTGTTCATTGTCGAAAAAATGCTTTTTGGCGCGCAATACCACCGCCCGGTGGTGATGCTGGGCTCGTCGAGCTGATTTCCAGTAAGGAACCTTTATGGATGCGTTTATTCTGGTCTTTACGTTAGCCATCATGCTGGCGGTGGGTGTGCCGGTCGCTTATGCCGTGGGTATCAGCGCAGTGTTGGGCGCGTGGTATATCGATATTCCGCTGGAAGCGGTGATGATCCAGTTAACCAATGGCGTCAATAAATTCTCGCTGTTGGCGATTCCTTTCTTCATCCTCGCCGGCGCGATTATGGCCGAAGGCGGTATTGCCCGCAGGCTGGTCAACTTCGCCTATATCTTTGTTGGCTTTATTCGCGGCGGCCTGTCGCTGGTCAACATTGTCGCGTCGACCTTTTTTGGCGCGATCTCAGGTTCGTCGGTTGCCGACACCGCCTCGATCGGTTCGGTGATGATCCCGGAGATGGACAAAAAAGGCTATCCGCGGGATTTCGCCGCAGCGGTCACCGCCAGCGGTTCCGTGCAGGCGATCCTTACACCGCCAAGCCATAACTCGGTTATCTATTCCCTGGCGACCGGTGGCACGGTGTCCATTGCCGCGCTGTTTATCGCCGGGATTTTGCCGGGTTTACTGCTGAGTTTTACCCTGATGGTGATGTGCGTCGCGTTTGCCCATAAACGCGGTTACCCGAAAGGGGAGCGCGTACCGTTTCGCCAGGCGTTGAAGATTTTCGTCGATACGCTGTGGGGATTGATGACGGTGGTGATCATCATGGGCGGCATTCTGTCCGGTATTTTTACCGCTACAGAATCGGCGGCGATCGCCTGTCTGTGGGCCTTTTTCGTCACCATGTTTATCTACCGTGATTACAAATGGTCGGAACTGCCGAAGCTGATGTATCGCACCGTGAAAACGGTGACCATCGTGATGATCCTGATCGGTTTTGCCGCCGCGTTTGGCGCCATCATGACCTATATGCAGCTGCCTGCGCGCATCACGGAAGCGTTCACCAGTATTTCGGATAACAAGTACGTCATCCTAATGTGCATTAACATCATGCTGCTGCTGATTGGCACGTTGATGGATATGGCGCCGCTGATCCTGATCCTTACGCCCGTGTTGCTGCCGGTGACCAATGCGTTGGGTATCGATCCGGTGCATTTTGGCATGATCATGCTGGTGAACCTGGGGATTGGATTGATTACGCCGCCGGTAGGGTCGGTGCTGTTTGTGGCCAGCGCGGTCAGTAAGCAGAAGATCGAGCAGGTGGTGAAGGCGATGCTGCCGTTTTACGCGATCCTGTTCGTCGTGCTGATGTTGGTAACGTACATTCCGGCAATTTCGTTGTTTCTGCCAAAACTGTTTGGGGTGCTTTGATTGGTTCTGGATTGCCGGATGGCGCTGCGCTTATCCGGCCTACAGAATGAGAAAACCCGGCGCTGAAGGCCGGGTTTTTGTTTTATTCGACGAAGATATGCGGATAAAAGCGGGAGAGATCTTGGGTGATCAGCGCCCGGTCTTCGCGGATGCCGATCCCGGCGGGCTGATCGTTGATAAGCCAACTGCCAATCAACGTATAGCTGTCGCCAAACTTCGGCAGCGGGTAAAACTCCTGCACAATCATCCCCTCTTCGCCGTAGGGCCCCTCAACGGCTTCAACCGTTTTGCCATTCTCAATGATCGACACATTCGCGCCTTCACGGGAAAAAATCGGCTTAACGACGTATTTTTCCATTGCGGGGTGATCGTCTTCGGCGAAATACGCTGGCAACAGATTCGGATGATCCGGGAACATTTCCCACAGCATCGGCAGCAACGCTTTGTTGGAGATAATGCTCTTCCAGGCCGGTTCCAACCAGCGCACACCGGCGTCTTCCAGCTTGGTGGAGAACATCTCACGCAGCATGTATTCCCACGGATAAAGCTTGAACAGATTGCCGATGACCTGATCCTGCAAGTCCGAAAACTGGCCCTTTTCCCCCAGACCGATGTCTTCGATGTAGAGGAACTCCGACGCCAGTTCCGCTTCCGCTGCGCAATCTTGCAGATATTGCACGGTCCCGCGATCTTCAACGGTGTCGCGACAGCAGGTGAAATGCAGTAACTGGAAGCCGTGTTGCTCGCGCAATTCAGCGAAACGCGCGATCAGCTTCTCTTGCAGGCTGTTGAACTGATCGCTGCCTTCCGCCAGGTTGCCAGCGTTGAGCTGATCTTCCAGCCAAATCCACTGGAAGAATGCTGCTTCATACAGCGAGGTGGGTGTATCGGCGTTATTTTCCAGAAGTTTGGGGTCACCGACGCCATCCCACGCCAGATCGAGGCGTGAATAGAGTGAAGGTTGATGCGTGGCCCACGACTGGCGCACAAAGCTCCAGGTGTGTTTCGGGATGCGAAACTTCGCCATCAGCTCATCGCTGGCGACCACTTTCTCGACCACTTTCAGGCACATTTGGTGCAGTTCAGCGGTAACGTCTTCCAGCTTCTCAACCTGCGCGAGCGTCAGCTTGTAATACGCCTCTTCACACCAGTAAGGCTCGCCATACATGGTGTGAAAATTGAAGCCATACTCCGTGGCTTTTTCGCGCCAGTCCGGGCGCTCGGTAATACTGATTCTTTCCATGAGGATCAGCCGCCCATTGAGCGGGTGGAAGAGCCTGTCGCGCTGCGCTGCATGGTGTTCTGCTTCGCGACTGACTCACCAAAACCACCGCGGGTGACTGTGGTGGTGGTCGCCGGTTTCGGCGCCATCGCGGTTTTCGGCACTGTCGTCGTGCGGCCTGGTTGCGCGGCACCATAGCCTTTGCCGGACGCATCGGTGTACTGACCATAAGCCGGGCTTGCCGGGTTACGCGAGCTAAACAGCGGTTGCTGGGCAAAGCCCGCGCCGCCGCCCATCATACGGCCCATCATGTAACCGGCCATCAGCGGCATCCAGAAACTGCCGCCGGACTGCTGCGCCTGGGCCTGGTTTTCCGGCGCCATACCTGCCTGAACAGGTGCAGCCTGGCACTGGCCTTCGCCAAACTCGGCAACGCAATCTTCACGCGTCGCGTATTTCGGCGCGGTACGTTCGGCTTCTTTCAGGGCATTGTTATAGGCGGTGGTGCACTCGGCACTTTTACCAGGATTCGCGGATGAGCAATCGTCGGCGTTCTGGTACATGGAAACTGTTTCGTCACTTTGTTCACAGCCTGACAGCATAAACACGGCGGTCACCGCTAATGCGACAGGTGTCAGATGGCGCGCGCCCCAGCTTTTGCGGAACGTCGCGTGTTGAATGTTTTTTGTCCGTTTCATTTTTATCTTCCTGGACCCCAAAGGTAGAAATAGATGCCAAGAATAGAGGATGGGTGGTTGAAATTAAAGCGAGGAAAGGAGGCCTTTACGTTGCCTTACGTAAAAACGGGGGCTGGATGCCCCCGTTGTGCAAAAGTAACGATTAACGATTAACGATTGGCGCTGGTGCGCGCTGCGGCAGGTTGCGTGTTAGCGCCCATGTTATCCACGCTCGCTTGCTGCTGCGGGTTTTCCGGTGCCACACTTTCCGGCGCGGTAGAGATCGATTTGCCCAGCGCGTTGTTAAGCGCCAGCAGATCTTGCTCGTTCAGAGAACCCAGCGCTTGTTTGATATTCAGCTGGTTAATCAGGTAGTTATAACGTGCGCTCGAAAGCTGTTGTTTCGCGTTATACAGCGTAGTGGTCGCATCCAGCACATCAACAATGGTACGCGTACCCACGGAGTAACCGGCTTCCATCGCATCCAATGAGCTTTGCGCAGACACAACGGCCTGTTTGTAAGCGTTGATGCTGCTGATGGACGCATTCACGTTATTGAAGGAGGAACGGACGGTCTGCACGACGCTGCGGTGCGCGCTTTCCAGTTGCTCGCTCGCGCCGACAAAGTTGTACTGCGCCTGTTTCACCTGCGAATTCACCTGACCACCCTGGTACAGCGGCAGGGAGAAGCTCAGGCCAACTTTGTTCTGACCCACGTCAGAATCATTATATTGCGCGCTGTCACGGGTTCTGGAGCCGCTGTAAGAGGTGTTGGACACGCCCGTTGAGGCGGTTAAATCCAACGTCGGCAGGTGACCATCCTGAGCCTGACGAATTTGCTCGCGTGCCAGATCCTGGTTCAGACGCGCTTGCAGCAGCGTCAGGTTGCGGTTTTCCGCTTCCTTCAGCAGCGTGTTAACGGCCTGCGGTTTGTCGGTTTTGAAGCTGTCGACATTCAGTGATGCCAGCTCCGGATAATAATTGCCGGTCACCTGGCGCAGGGCTTCCACTGCGTTATCCAGTTCGTTACGGGCGGTCACTTCATTTGCCAGTACGGTGTCGTATTGTGAGCGGGCGTTTTGCACGTCAGTAATGGCAACCAGACCCACGTTGAAACGTTGCGTGGTTTGGTCCAACTGACGATAAATAGATTGTTTCTGTGCTTCAGTGTAGGAGAGCGTATCGATGGCGCTCAGTACGTTGAAGTAGGCGGTTGCCGTGTTCAGCATCAATGTTTGCTGATCGGTCTGCCAGGTGACATCCTGAATACCGGCCGTTTTTTCCTGCAATGTCAGCGCACGCCATTTCGACATATCAAAAATGGATTGCGTTAATTGCAGGGTACCACTGGTCACGTTTGAGTCCACACCCTGGCTATCACGAAAGCCGTTGGTATAGGTGTAATCTGCCCCCAAACCGAGCTGCGGCAGTAACGGGCTGCGCGCTTCATTGATCTTTTCGAAAGCGGCATCGCGGTCGGCGGCGGATTTACGCAGATCCGGGTTGCTTAAACGCGCCTGCTGATAAACCTGTAGCAGGTTTTCTGCCTGGCTCATAGCGCTGAAACCGGTCAGGCTCAGGCCGATAAGGAGGGGGAGCAATTTCTTCATTTGCATTCCTTGTTGTGAAGCAACATAAGCGCTGGTCTAAATTGGAAAAAATAATCGCCGATTCTACCAGAAAGACGCACCGCGAAAGCTTGGCGTTACGTGCCATCGGCATAAATTTGCACCAATCTAACACACCGAGCTTGAAACGACAGTTAATCGGACTTGAAATCCAGTGTTTTATCATTACTTCAGAAGAGATGTCGCCAATGAATAAGCCAGAAACGTCCGCAGTGACTTTCACAAAAAACGATGTAGAAATTATTGCACGGGAAAAACTCTATAACGGATTTTTTTCTCTCGATCTTTATCGTTTCCGCCACCGTTTGTTTAACGGCGAAATGAGCGGCGAAGTACGCCGTGAAATTTTTGAACGCGGTCACGCCGCAGTCTTGCTACCCTATGACCCAGTACGTGATGAAATTGTGCTGATTGAACAGATCCGCATTGCGGCTTTCGATACCAGTGAAAGTCCGTGGCTGCTGGAGATGGTGGCCGGCATGATCGAAAAAGGCGAAACCGACGAAGATGTTGTGCGTCGCGAAGCGGTTGAAGAGGCCGGTTTGCAGGTCGGGCGTGTGAAAAGAATGTTGAGTTATCTGGCAAGCCCTGGCGGCACCAGCGAGCGTTCTGCTGTATTGGTTGGCGAAGTGGATGCCACTCAGGCCTCAGGTATTCATGGTCTGGTGGATGAAAACGAAGACATTCGGGTTCATGTGGTAAGCCGGGAGCAGGCTTATCAGTGGGTTGAAGAGGGGAAAATCGACAACGCAGCGTCTGTCATCGCCTTGCAATGGCTGCAACTGCATCATGAGAGCTTACGAAACGAGTGGAAAAAATGAAGCGTTACACACCTGACTTCCCTGAAATGATGCGCCTGTGCGAGACCAATTTCGCCCAGTTGCGTCGCCTGTTACCGCGTAATGATGCGACGGGTGAAACGGTGAGCTATCAGGTGACTAATGCGCAATACCGGTTAACGATCGTTGAATCCACCCGCTACACTACGCTTGTGGAAATTGAGCAGACCGCGCCCGCCATCAGTTACTGGAGCCTGCCGTCAATGACGGTGCGCCTGTACCACGATGCGATGGTGGCTGAAGTGTGTTCGAGCCAGCAGATCTTTCGTTTTAAAGCGCGTTATGATTATCCTAATAAAAAGTTGCATCAACGCGACGAAAAGCATCAAATTAATCAGTTTCTGGCCGACTGGCTGCGATACTGTTTAGCACATGGAGCAATGGCGATTCCGGTTTGTTAGCGTCGTGAAACCTAAGGACACCATTTGGAAAGCCTGTTAAACCTGCCTCTGGTTGGTGAGTCCAGAGTCAGGGTATTACAAATAACTGATTCTCACCTGTTTGCCGAAAAGCATGAAACGCTGTTAGGGGTAAATACCTGGGAAAGCTATCAGGCGGTACTGGAGGCCATCCAGTCCCAGCAGCGCGCATGCGATCTGATCGTCGCCACCGGCGATTTGGCGCAGGATCACACCGCTGCGGCTTATCAGCTTTTCGCTGAAGGCATCGCAAGCTTCGACGCGCCTTGCGTCTGGCTGCCCGGTAATCACGACTTCCAGCCTGCTATGTACAGCGCCTTACAGGATGCAGGGATCTCATCCGCAAAACGCGTTTTTGTCGGCGAACACTGGCAAATTCTGTTGCTGGACAGCCAGGTGTTTGGCGTCCCGCACGGTGAACTGAGCGAGTTCCAGCTCGACTGGCTGGAGAAAAAACTCAGCGACAGTCCGCAGCGTCACACGTTACTGCTACTTCATCATCATCCGCTCCCGTCGGGTTGTGGTTGGCTCGATCAACACAGCCTGCGCAACGCCGCGGAATTAGATAACGTGTTGCAACGTTTCCCACTGGTGCGCAACCTGCTGTGCGGGCATATTCATCAAGAGTTGGATCTCGACTGGAACGGGCGCCGTCTGCTGGCGACGCCCTCGACCTGCGTGCAGTTCAAACCGCACTGCGCCAATTTTACGCTTGATACCATCGCGCCAGGCTGGCGCTGGCTGGATTTGTACGCTGACGGAACATTGCATACCGAAGTCTGCCGTCTGGAAAGTACAGAATTCAGTCCGGACACCGCTTCAGAAGGCTACTGATGTCGACGCTTCTTTATCTGCATGGCTTTAACAGTTCGCCCCTTTCGGCGAAGGCGACACAGCTTTCGCAATGGATGGCGCAGAACTACCCGGACATCAACGTGCTGGTGCCGCAATTGCCGCCTTATCCGGCTGCTGCTGCCGAGCTGCTGGAGTCGCTGGTGCTGGAGCAGGGTGGAAAACAACTAGGTTTAGTCGGCTCTTCATTGGGCGGTTATTTGGCGACCTGGCTTTCGCAATGTTTTATGTTGCCTGCGGTGGTGGTGAATCCTGCGGTGCGACCGTTTGAATTGCTGGCAGATTATCTCGGGCATAATGAGAACCCCTACACAGGGCAGCAATATGTGCTAGAGTCTCGCCATATTTACGAGCTCAAAGTGATGCAAGTTGACCCGCTTGAAGCGCCGGATTTAATCTGGCTGCTGCAACAAACCGGGGATGAAGTGCTTGATTACCGCCAGGCGGTGGCCTATTACGATGCCTGCCGTCAGACAGTTGAAGAGGGTGGAAGTCATGCCTTTACGGGCTTTGAGAATCATTTCACACAGATTATCGATTTCCTTGGGCTACATTGAGCTAACCGGGAAACGATGCGGTCACTATCTACGAACACACCATGACGCAATCCTATAACGCTGATGCCATAGAGGTACTCACCGGGCTTGAGCCGGTTCGCCGCCGTCCGGGGATGTACACCGATACCACGCGCCCTAACCATTTAGGCCAGGAAGTTATTGATAACAGCGTCGATGAAGCGCTGGCGGGCCACGCGAAGCGCGTGGACGTAATCCTGCACGCCGATCAGTCGCTGGAAGTTATCGACGATGGACGTGGCATGCCGGTGGATATCCACCCGGAAGAGGGGGTACCGGCCGTTGAGCTGATCCTTTGCCGTTTGCATGCGGGCGGTAAATTCTCCAACAAAAACTACCAGTTCTCCGGCGGCCTGCACGGCGTGGGGATTTCGGTGGTTAACGCCTTGTCCCGCCGCGTGGAAGTGACCGTCAAACGTGACGGCCAGGTTTACAGCATCGCGTTTGAAAACGGTGAAAAAGTGCAGGATCTGCAAGTGATCGGCACCTGTGGCAAACGCAACACCGGCACCAGCGTGCATTTCTGGCCGGATGTATCCTTCTTCGATAGCCCGCGCTTTTCCGTTTCCCGCCTGACCCATTTGCTGAAAGCCAAAGCGGTATTGTGCCCCGGCGTTGAGATCACGTTCAAAGATGAAGTGAACAACGCCGAGCAGCGCTGGTGCTACCAGGACGGTCTGAACGACTATCTGTGCGAAGCGGTGAACGGCTTGCCGACACTGCCGGAAAAACCGTTTATCGGCAATTTCTCCGCCGAAACAGAAGCGGTGGATTGGGCACTGCTGTGGCTGCCGGAAGGCGGCGAACTGCTGACGGAAAGCTACGTTAACTTGATTCCAACGATGCAGGGTGGTACGCACGTTAACGGTTTGCGCCAGGGGCTGCTTGATGCCATGCGTGAGTTCTGCGAATACCGCAATATTTTGCCGCGCGGCGTGAAGCTTTCTGCGGAAGATATCTGGGATCGTTGCGCTTATGTGCTGTCGGTGAAAATGCAGGATCCGCAATTCGCCGGGCAGACCAAAGAGCGTTTATCGTCTCGTCAGTGCGCCGCGTTTGTCTCCGGCGTGGTGAAAGACGCGTTCAGCCTGTGGCTGAACCAGAATATTCAAACGGCAGAGCTGCTGGCGGAAATGGCGATTTCCAGCGCCCAACGCCGTATGCGCGCCGCCAAAAAAGTGGTGCGTAAAAAACTGACCAGCGGCCCTGCGCTGCCAGGCAAACTGGCGGATTGCACCGCGCAGGATTTAACGCGTACCGAGCTGTTTCTCGTGGAAGGTGACTCAGCAGGCGGTTCGGCCAAACAGGCGCGCGACCGCGAATTCCAGGCGATCATGCCGCTGAAAGGGAAAATCCTGAACACCTGGGAAGTCTCTTCCGATGAAGTGCTGGCCTCGCAGGAAGTGCACGATATCTCGGTCGCGATCGGTATCGATCCGGACAGCGATGATCTCAGCCAACTGCGTTACGGCAAGATCTGTATTCTCGCGGATGCGGATTCCGATGGTCTGCACATCGCGACGCTGTTATGCGCGCTGTTTGTGAAACATTTCCGTGCACTGGTGAAAAACGGTCACGTCCATGTGGCGCTACCTCCGCTGTACCGTATTGATCTCGGCAAAGAGGTTTATTACGCGCTGACGGAAGAAGAGAAAACCGGCGTGCTGGAGCAGTTGAAACGCAAAAAGGGCAAACCGAACGTGCAGCGCTTTAAAGGGCTGGGCGAGATGAACCCAATGCAACTGCGTGAAACCACGCTCGATCCAAATACTCGCCGTCTGGTGCAGCTGATTATCAGCGATGAAGACGAGCAGCAAACCAACGCCATGATGGATATGCTGCTGGCCAAGAAGCGTTCGGAAGACCGCCGCAACTGGCTGCAAGAAAAAGGCGATATGGCGGATATTGAAGCCTGATTGCCACTGCCGACAGAAAGTAAAGGGACGCTATTTGCGTCCCTTTCTATTTTTACGAGCCTGCGATGAAATCGGAAAATGCTAATGGGGGAAGTGCGATTAATGTGATGGCACGTTGTAAGTCGAAAGTGGATTTCGCCTATAAACGTCTTGATGTTTTCCCTCTTATTAAAGGACTAATAATAATGAGCAAACGGAGTGACATAATCGATCCATCCGCGGCGCCAACGGCAGATTTTGGTTTGGTATATTCTGAAGTCCTCGGTTGGATCGATCTGGGGCATGCATATGGAGACGACATACGTAATTTATTAAAGCAAATGACCACCGGCGAAAACGGCACCGCGCCTTACTATGAGTTGGTATATTCGCAGTCAATGTATAAATGGTCGCATAACGTTGGGTCGGGTGTTTATGCTCTTTGGATGGTGAAAAAGGGTACGCCTTTACACATTAGACACAGCATCGCGTTAGCCATCATGATGAGAACCGCTATACGCTTTGAAAGTCGTCAGCTTTCAGTTCCCTTTGCATGGACAACGGACAGTGGGTTCAGTGCCGAAGATTTAGTGTCTGATTTATTGGGCTTTTATCGTGTTATCAGGCCACAAAATTATTTTTCGCAGCTTAAACTCGTTAGCAAAGCGGAAGCATTGAAGCGATGGGATTATTACGGAGCCACCGGAAGTTATAAAAACAAGCTATTTCAGCCACTGCTTTTCCCCGATCCTGAAAAGAATAAAACGGGTAAACCCTTCTACGGTGAGTTACCGAATTTCATGACATCTATTCAGCCCTACAATGATTTTACCCGCGATACTGTATTGGTCGTTTCTAATAACGGAGTGCTTATGAACATTGGGCTACAGCCGCAGGAAAGGTTCCGATGAGAAAAATAATGAAATGTGCCCTGGCGGCTATCGCGGCGGTGCTACTTATTGTTTTGTATAAAGTCGGTTCAGTTTATCTGGCAGATAGCGCGGATTACACCCAGGCAGATTGGTTAGAATACAAATTGCTTACCCCCGCTGAAATTAAAAATGCCCCCCTTTTCAGCGACGTTATTGTATTGCGTTACCGCGCAGCCGATGGGCCTGCTCCTCAGTTCAATCAGATTGAATATGACGGGAAAGCGAAGGTGCTTGAAATACAACGCTACTTAGTTTCACTGGGTTACCGCGAAAAAGGCGATCCTGTAAAAGGGAAACGATGGGTCCGCGAGCAGGATAATAAGAGCGCCTCCGTTGCCCAAACTGGCAATGCCACAACACTCACCTTTGCTGATTAAACCCGGCAGATAAAAGGGATGTTACAAGCATCCCTTTTATCCATCATGCCCGTTAAAAACCATAAGCACTCAAATCCGGTCCCTGCGGTACAATGCCGTTCGGGTTTAGGGCTTTGATGGAGTAATAGCCCTGTTTGATATGGTCGATATTCACCGTTTCGCGAATGCCGGGCACAGCCAGCATCTGGCGCAAATAGCGGTCGAGATGGGGATATTCCGCGAGCTTGCGGCGGTTGCATTTAAACAGCCCGTGATAAGCGGCATCAAAGCGAATCAACGTGACAAACAGGCGAATATCCGCTTCGGTTAGCGGCTCACCGCACAGGAATGAGCGCTTCGCAAGATGGTTTTCGAGCTTATCGAGCATCGCAAAAACATCGTTAACCGCTTCTTCATAACTCAGTTGCGTGGTGGCAAAGCCCGCGCGGTAAACCCCGTTATTGAGCTTTGGATAAATTTCCGCATTCAGGTGGTCAATCTCATCGCGCAAGTGCTGTGGGTAAAGGTCGATATCTGCGCGTGCCAGTTCGCCAAAACCGCTATTTAACATGCGCACAATATCGGCGGACTCGTTATTGACGATGGTGCGGGTTTGCTTGTCCCACAGTACCGGAACCGTTGCCCGGCCGGTAAAACGCGGATCGGCGCGGGTATAAAGCTGGTGCAGCCATTCGGTTTGATTCAGCGTATCGCGATCGGCACCGGGGTAATCGCCAAAGTGCCAGCCTTCATCAAGCAGCCAGGGTTCAACCACTGACACGCTAATCGTCGCTTCCAGTCCCTTTAATTTACGTGCAATCAGCGTTCGCGAGGCCCACGGGCAAATCAGCGCGACATACAGATGATAGCGACCGGCTTCGGCCTGAAAACCGCCGTCGCCGGTCATGCCGGGTGCCCCGTCAGGGGTCACCCAGTGGCGAAAGCTGGAGGTCTGGCGGACAAAACCGCCTTTTTCATCGGTGGCCTGCACCGGGTGCCAGTCGGCCGTCCATTTACCCTCAATCAGCATGCAGCCTCCGTTAACCTTTTACCGGGGTCGGTTTCAGGGCGAATTTACCGTCGCCGGTTAATGCCAGCGTCAGCAAACCAATAATCCAGAAGGCCGGGAATTCCCATCCGCCGTTCGGGTTAGTGAAGAAGAAGCCCGCCGGGCCGTGTACGGTAAAGATGGCGCCGAGCAGAATCGGGATCAGTACAATCGCCACGATCCGGGCATAAACACCGAGGATTAGCGCAATCGCGCCCACCAGTTCAACCGCCATCGTCACATACGCCAGCCAGCCTGGCAGGCCGAGCGAGCCAAAAAATTGCGCGGTGCCCGCCGGGGTAAACGCGAAAAACTTCAGGCCAAAATGCGCCAGAAACAGAATGCCCAGCGCGAGGCGCATAATCAGGGCGGCATACGGGGCAGTGCGTTGATCGAACATGGTGTTTTCCTCTCCTGTCAGTTGATGAGAGGAGTGTAGAGTTTTTCCATCCGGATGATTATCTGGGCAAAATAGGGATGTTTATTTCCGTTTTGGAAATTATCACCAACCCTGTTCCCACTCCGGCTGAGGCGCGAAAGCGTCGACCAGAAAATCGATCAACACGCGGGATTTTTGCGCCAGATAACGGGCGGGCGGATAAACGGCAAAAAGCGCCAGCGGCGGCGCTTCATAGGCGGTCAGCAGCGGTTTTACCCGCTTCTCTTTCAATGCCTGGCCTGCCACAAACACCGGCACGCGGGCAATGCCTAACCCGGCGCAGGCCGCTTCAAGGCAAACTTCGGCGTTAGAGAATTTCATGCGCCCGCGCACCGGCTGTGCATGCAATTGCTGATGCGCATCGAGAAACGGCCAGTGCCAGGGATCGCGAAAGTTGGTATCGACAATCAGGCTGTGCTGTTCAAGCTGTTGCCAGTGCGCAGGTTCGCCGTGTTGGGCAAGATAATCCGGTGCTGCTACCAGCACATTACGGATGGCACACAGGCGACGGGCAACGAGGCTGCTGTCGGCGAGGTTGCCGATACGCAACGCAAGATCAAAACCTTCATCCACCACGCTGACCAACCGATCGGCGAAGCTGACATCCAGTTCAATTTCCGGATAACGGCGGGCAAACGCCACCAGATGCGGCGTTAATTGCGACGCGCCAAAGGTCACCGGTGCCGAAATGCGCAGCAGACCGGAAGGCGCATTGGCGATATTGCGCACCGAATCGTTTAGCGCATCGTAATCAATCAGCAACTGGCGAATACGTTCGTAATAGGCAAGCCCGACTTCCGTGGGCGTCAGCGAACGGGTACTGCGGCGCAGCAGGTTGACGCCAAGTTCATGCTCCAGGCGGGAGATCAATTTCGACGCCTGGCCGTGGCTGGTGCCACAGCGCTGTGCCGCGCCGGTAAAGCTGCCTGTTTCCATGACCGCAACAAACATGCGATCGCAATCCAGCCGTTCCATATGCCCTTTCCGGGTGGTTTTGTCGGAACATCACCATAGCAAAAGCCAAAAGTCAGCGCGACGCTGGCGGGTGGTTTTTACGGTATTGCAGCGGCGTCTCGCCGATACCGCGCTTAAACGCGCTGATAAAGTATGTCACGTCGGAAAAACCGACGTCGCTGGCGATATCGCGGATGCTGCGCGGGCTGTGTAGCAGGTAGTCGCAGGCTTTACGCAGACGCAGTGTGTTGAGGTATTGATGAATCGGTTCGCCGGTCTCAAAGTGGAAACGGCGCGACACATAACTGCGGGATTTGCCCAGCTCCTGCGCCAGCCGTTCAAGGCTGAACTTGTGGCGGTAATTTTCTTCGAGCCAGAACATCACCGGCGTGGCGATGCCGCTGCGCTCTTCCGGTAATTTCTCGTTATCTTCCGGCAACATTCCTAACAGATTGAGCAACAGGCAGGCGACCTGTTCGACGTTCAGTCGACGGCTTTCGGCGAGCCGGGCATAACAGCTAAACAGGTGATCGATATGCGGGTGGATCTCCGCCGCATCCATCACCACGGCCGCGGCGCCGCGCAACGACAACCGCTGTAAACGCTGGTGATTATGCGGAAAATCGCGCAGGTGTTTGAGCACGACATGGTGATCAACATGAATAATGGTGCGCCGGTAACAATGTTCTGCCTGCTCATCCACCATCACCCGGTGCAGGGTAAACGGCGGAAAGAAAAAGAGCCGTCCGGGGCGCATGGTGTACTGGCGATTATCGACAATCACCACGCCAAAACCCTCTTCGACATACAGCACTTCCAGGCACTGATGCCAGTGGTGGTAACGCACGGTATTGGCGAAAAGCCGGCTAAACGACACGATGGCATCGTTGAGGGTAATCAGCTCCAGCCGCTCTTCCTGCAAGGTCGAAGTCATAGTGCAACCATTCTCAATTTTTCCTTCCCACGAGGCATTTATAAACCACGGTTTTAAATTTTATTCATTATTGGTTCAGGCAACTTTCGGCGGTGTGACAAAGGTAACATTTCCTCTTCCTGGTCATTAACTATCCTTCTGCGACACCTAAAGGGAGGGAACGTTATGCTGGCGGCGCAAGAGAAAACATCAAATCCATTGTCATCTCGCGACGATGTCGTTGGGGCACTTATTGAGATGCTCGGCGCGTTGGATAAGCAGTTCCCTGAAGGGGCGTCGCAATTTTCCCTTGGCGCGACCAGCGCCCATTACCGTGACGCGATTGCCGAAATGGAAGGGTTATCCCGCGCATTGTGGGGGCTGTTTCCACTGATGGCGGGCGGCGACGCCGAACCGTTCAGCGCGAAATACATTGCGGCGATCAAGCGCGGAACCAACGCGCAAAACAGCGGTTACTGGGGGGATACCGAACCCTACGATCAGCGCCTGGTCGAGATGGCGGCGTACGGTTTAGGGCTGGCGCTGCTGGGTGACAAGCTGACGGCGGCCTTCAGCGAACGTGAAGTGGATAACCTGCATCAGTGGCTTTATCAAATCACTGATGCGCAAATGCCCGACAGCAACTGGAATTTTTTCGCCATCATGGTGCAACTGGGTTTTAAACGCGCGGGGTTGCCGTGGGACGCCGCCGCGATTGAACGCCGCTTTGCGATGATGGATGCCTACTATCTGGGCGATGGCTGGTATTCCGATGGCCCGGGCCGACCCAAAGATTACTACATCTCCATGGCGTTCCATTTTTACGGCCTGATCTACGCCACGCTTAATGGTGAAGACGATGCCGGGCGCGCGGCCATCATCCGCGAACGGGCCAGCCTGTTCGCGCAGGACTTTATCTATATGTCGGCGGCGGAGGGGGAATCGGTGCCGTTTGGCCGCAGCCTGACGTACCGCTTTGCGATGGTCGCGTTCTGGAGCGCGGTGGCGTTTTCCGGCCTGCCGGTATTTTCACCGGGCGTGGTGAAGGGCCTTGTCCTGCGCCATCTGCGCTGGTGGCTTATGCAGCCGATTTTCGATCGCGACGGCATTTTGACGCTCGGTTTTGCCTACCCGAACCTGGCGATGTGCGAAGACTACAACTCGCCGGGTTCACCTTATTGGGCGCTGAAAGTGTTTTTGATTCTCGCATTGCCGGCGTCCGACACGTTCTGGCAAGCCGCCGAGCAACCGTTACCCGCATTAGATGTGCAGCGGACAATCCCGCCAGCCGGGCAAATCATTGTTCAAAGCGACCAGTCGCGGCATGTCTGGATGCTCACATCCGGCCAGCTTGAGTTGAACAACTACGTCAATACCGAGGCGAAATACACCAAATTTGCCTACTCCAGCCGCTTTGGTTTCACCATTGAGCGCGGGCGGTACGGCATTAAACATGCCGCGTGTGACTCAATGTTGCTGCTCAGTGACGGGGATAACTACTTTCGTGGTCGCCGTGAATGTGAAGAGGTGAAGATCAGCCCGCAGGCGATTTTCTCGCGCTGGTCACCGTGGCAGGACGTGCATATCAGTACCTGGCTTATTCCCTGCGGCGACTGGCATGTACGCGTGCATTGCATTGATTCCGCACGCCATTTGCAGAGTGTGGAAGGCGGTTTTGCGGTGTTGAAAGCGCCGCATCGTCTTGAATCTGGCGGTAGCCTGGTGGTGGCGGAAAACGGCGTCAGTGGCATTTTCGAGCTGCTTACCGATGCGCCGCGCGAGGCCGACAGCGTGGTGACGCCGCCCAATAGCAGCATCATGTTTTCGCCGTGCGCCGCGATCCCCGTGCTGCGCGGCGATATTGCGCCTGGCAGGCAGTGGCTGGCCTGCGCCGTGCAGGCTGGCATAACTGAAAACGCTTTTAATCACGACTTACCGATATTGCAAATAGAAGACCATGCGCTGGTGATTTCTCATCCGGGGCAAAAAAATAACAACGTTATTGCTTTTTAATTCCCGGTCTCGACCGGGCAATAAACTCTGAACCCTACATGCTTTCGTCGAGGATAGTATGGAAAAAATAGCCATCAATAATAAAACTGAGTATTACAAAATCAGCACCTTTATATTCCTCTACTTTTTTACCTGGTCGGCGAGTATTGGCTTGCTGGCTATCTGGTTGGGGCAAAAAGCCAACCTCAGCGGTACGGTTATCGGCACGGTATTTGCCGTTAATGGGATATTTTCGGTGATCCTCAAACCGATCTACGGCTATATCCTGGATAAAATCGGCATGAGCAAATACTTGCTCTATTTCGTCGTATTAATGTCGGCGTTAATGGCGCCATTCTTTATTTACGTTTACCAACCGCTGTTAATTTCTAACACCTTAGCGGGGATTATTGTCGGGGCGATTTATCTGAGCTTCGCCTGGTATGCGGGCGTGGCGGCGTGCGAATCCTATACCGATCGCTACAGCCGTTTAAATGGCATGGAGTTCGGCCAAATCAGAATGTGGGGATCGCTGGGTTGGGCAGTCGCGTCGTCGTTTTCCGGCCTGCTGTTTAACCTCTCTCCGGCGTACAACTTTATTATGGGATCCGTGGCGTCACTGATTATGTTGGCGGTGCTGCTGAGCCTGAAAGTGAACGTGCATTCCGCGCATGCCAGCGACGTGCTGGCGAAGGAAAAAATCGCCCCGGCGGATGTTTACGCGCTGCTGCGTAACCGCAAGTTCTGGGCTTTCTGCCTGTATGTCGCCGGTGTCGCCTGGATGATGTTTATCGCCGAACAGCAGTTCTCGCGCTATTTCGTCACCTTCTTTGATGATGTTCATCAGGGCAATGCCGTCTTTGGTTATTTGGGGACGGTGCAATCCGGAATGGAATTCGTCATGTATATGGTAATTCCGCTGTTTGTGAACTTTATCGGCGCTAAACGCGGGTTATTAATTGTCGGGCTGGTAGTTGGCGCGCGGTTAATTATTTCCGGCTTGTGCGAATCACATTTACTTATTTCGGTATTGAAACCGCTGTACGGTCTGGAAATTTGTTTACTGCTGGTGTCGGTCTTTAAATATATCGCCGAGCATTTCGATAAGCGGGTTAACGCCACCATGTATTTATTGGGTTATCAGGCGATGTTGTATGTCGGTAATGTGGTGATTTCCTCCCCGGCCGGGATTTTGTATGACCGCATCGGTTTTGAAAACACCTACATTATTATGGGCAGTATTGCGCTGGCCTTTACTTTAATTTCCCTGTTTACCTTATCGGCCTGTCAGAGCAAATGGCGTCAACATAATGCGCTGGATATTGCGACGCGTTAATGGCTACTTATTTTCTGTAAAAAGAAGGAACCGAAATATGTTAAGTAAAATCGTTGAGGAAAGGTTACGTGAACTCCCCGGTGCGCCCATTGATGTGCAGGCGTTTAAAGATGAGCTGGATTCCGCGCGTAACCATACCCTTGAACTGATTCGCCGTCATTTAACGCAATTCGGTGAACAATTCCCGGCGGAAACTTGTGTGCAGGGCTATTACCCGTTAACCGATAATGTCGAGTGGACCACCAGTTTCTGGACCGGGCAGTTATGGCTGGCGTGGGAAATGAGTGGCGACGAACAGTGCCGCGCGCTGGCAGAGCGCCATGTGCGCTCGTTCGGCCTGCGCATTGCCGGGCGACAGGATACCAACACCCACGATCTTGGCTTTTTATACACGCTCTCTTGTGTGGCGGCCTGGCGTCTGACCGGCAATCGCGAAGCGCGCGGTTTCGCGCTGTTGGCGGCAGAAGCCCTGCTGGAGCGCTTTCACGAAAAGGCGCAGATCATTCAGGCGTGGGGCGATCTACAAGATCCCGAACAGGCCGGGCGCATGATTATCGACTGCAATATGAACCTGCCGCTGCTGTACTGGGCGACGGAGCAAACCGGGGATCGGCGTTTTGCCGACGCCGCGCAGGCACATGTAAATCAGGCGGCGAAGTACCTGATTCGTGAAGATGCCTCAACGTTTCACACGTACTACATGGATGTGCAAACCGGCGCGCCGCGCTACGGCAACACGCAGCAGGGCTACGCGGATGACTCCTGCTGGTCGCGCGGCCAGGCGTGGGGGATTTACGGTTTTCTGCTGAGTTATATCTACACCGGCGACAAAGAGATGGTGGCGCTATCGAAACGCCTCGCCAACTACTTCCTCAACCGTTTGCCGGAAGACGCGGTTTGCCACTGGGATTTGGCGTTGGTGGGCACCGATGCGCTGCGCGATTCGTCATCGGCGGCAATTGCGGTGTGCGGCTTGCTGGAGTTGGTTAAGCAACTGCCGGTGACGGATCCGGATCGCGCGCATTATCAGCAGTGGGCGATGCGCATTATGTCGTCATTGGGTAAGCATTATCTGGCGGGCAAACAGGACGCGACAACCGGGCTGCTGAAACATTCGGTGTATCACC
The DNA here is from genome assembly GCF_038449125.1 of Kosakonia sp. BYX6. Classification (NCBI taxonomy): domain Bacteria; kingdom Pseudomonadati; phylum Pseudomonadota; class Gammaproteobacteria; order Enterobacterales; family Enterobacteriaceae; genus Kosakonia; species Kosakonia calanthes. Next base: position 771,643 of record NZ_CP151800.1, read on the forward strand.
TGTCGAGCAATAAAGGGGTCGATGAGTGCTGTAGCTGGGGGGATTATTTTTACGTGGAGGCACTGGCGCGGTTTTCGCAAAGCTGGAAGTTATATTGGTAGAGCGTCTTTTCCCTCTCCCTTTAGGGAGAGGGACATTCTCTTACAGACCCGCTTCGAGAATGCGGATATGTGTTTCCAGCACGTTCCCTTTGACCGCTTCGCTCCACGCTTTCATATGCGGAGTTTGCAGGTGCGCTTCAAGATGCGCCACGCTTTCCCATCGCTCCACCATCATGATTGAATCCGGCGCTGTTGCCTGAAAGCTCACGCCCGCAGCGTGATCCACCAGCGGTGCATAGCCGTGGCAGCCTTCTTCTTTCAGTACAACGGGTACAATCTTCGCGAATTCATCAAGCACTGCCTGGCGATGATGCTGGCCCGGGCGAGTGCGGATTTCTGCAATTACTGTCAACATGGTTTACTCCTCCTAAGTCCAGCTACAGTTAAGCAAAAATCTCGGCCAGATGCTTGCGATATTCTGCGATATAACGCGGTACGTCCGGCATTTTGATGACGTCATTAACGATAAATGTCGGCAGCGGATCCATGCCGAGGAATTGATTGGCTTTATGGAAAGGCAGGTAAACACCGTCAACACCAACACCGTGGAAGAACTGATCTTCATCGGTAAATGCATCCATCGGCGCGTTCCAGGTCAGCGACAGCATATAGGTTTTGCCCTGAATCAGGCCGCCGGAACCGTATTTTTTCGACGCATCAGAACGCGTACGACCATCGCTGGCATACAGTGATCCGTGGCCTTCGGTGAACACATCGTCCATGTATTTTTTGACGGTCCACGGCGCGCCCATCCACCAGCCCGGCATCTGCCAAATGATGGTGTCGGCCCACAGGAAGTTTTCAACTTCCGCTTTGACATCGTAATCGCCGTCAGTACGCACGGTTCTAACATCATGTCCGGCGTCGCGCAGGAAACCTTCCGCGACCTCGGTCAGGGTGTCGTTCAACTGACCATTAGAGTGAGCGAATTTCTTCGCGCCGTTGATAATCAAGATATTGCTCATAATTTGTCCTCGGATAAAAGCGTTTGGCGGCGATTCTACCCGGATCAACGGTGCAGTGTAATTGGCAAAAATTGCAAAGACTTTTGCGGCAATAGCAATAATTGCCGCTACCAGTTCAGGCGAGCAATAAATCCGCCTTGCGGATGATTAGCAAAGGTGACCGTCATTTGATGCATCGCGGCAATGCGCTGCACAATCGACAAACCAAGCCCGCTACCGGTTTCGCTTTGCCCCGGCGGACGGTAAAAACGCTCGCCAATACGCGCCAGCGCTTCGTGGCTGATGCCCGGCCCGTTATCCCGCACGCTAAACGCGTTTGCTTCCAGCGTGACGTCGACCACACTGCCCGGCGGGCTGTAGCGAATGGCGTTATCCAGCAAATTACGCACTAACAAACTGAGTAACAGCGGCTGCCCTTGGCGGTTAACGGATTGCGCGTGCAGGTGCAGACGCACGTCAATGCCCGCCTGTTGCGCGCAGTGGTAAATATCCATGACTGCTGATTGCAACAGCGCGTCCACCGAGAGGGTTTCGATGCCATCGATTTTGTCCAGCGAATCCAGCCTTGATAGCGTCAGCAGTTGATCCACCAGCCGCGTGGCGCGATCGATGCCCACGTGCAACTGCGCGAGCGCTTTCTGGCGTGAATCGGCATCGTCATCGGAGAGTTGCGCCACTTCCGTTTGTACTTTCAACGCCGCCAGCGGGCTGCGCAACTCATGGGCCGCATCGGACGTAAAGCGCCGTTCGCGCAGCATCATGGCGTGGGTTCGCGCGAAAAGCTGGTTCAGGGCATCAACCAACGGGCGCACTTCGCTGGGCACGCCTTGTGTGTTAAGCGGTTCAGCATGATCCGGCGCGCGGGAACGCAGCGCCAGCGCCAGCTTTTTCAAAGGGCGCAGTTCAAAAGAGAGCAGCACAATCAGCAGCGCCAGCATTAACGGCAGGGCTACCAGCCACGGTGTCAGTTGCGAGGCGATAATTTCCAGCGCCATCTCCTGGCGATACTCCCATTCCTGGCCGACGACTACGCGGAATTTGCCGCCCGGCGCGGTGAGCCACAGGAAGCGCCATTGATCATCTTCATCCTGCAAATGGCCGTTATCAAAGCCTTCGCGGCGATAGTTGTACGGAATATCCCGGCCATTCTCGCCGTCGTTCAGCAGCATTTTGCCGTCCGTGGAATAGATAGCGAACGCCAGCGCGTCATCATCCAGATGCCCGTGTTTGATCTTCTTTTTGCCAATTTGCGGTGTTATGCCGGGTAACTGGTTGAGTTCCATCACGCTGAGCCGTTTGGCGAACAGCATCTGTTGCGTATCAAACAGCTTGTCGAGTTTGTCGCGGGTTTGTTGCCAGGCCACCAGGCTGGCGCACAGCCAGGCTGCCATTGAGAGCAATAAAAATAGCAGCGTGAGGCGCAGGCGCAGGCTCAACGGAAAGGTGAGTTTCATTGGTCTCCCAGGGTGTAACCGATACCGTGCACGGTGCGGATAAACTCGCTGCCGAGTTTGCGCCGCAGGTGGTGCACATGCACCTCCACCGCATTGCTGGAAACGTCGTCGTCCCAGTTATAGAGCTTCTCTTCGATAAGTTTGCGCGGCAATACGCGCCCGGCATTGCGCAGCAGCAACTCCAGCAGGGCGAACTCTTTGGGTTTCAGCGAGAGCGTTTCATTGTTGAAGGTCGCAACCAGATTTACGGGATCGAGCGTCACTTGCCCGTGACATAACACGCTCTGCGCCTGGCCGTGCGTTCGGCGAATCAACACTTCCAGGCGAGCGGCCACTTCGATCAAGGCAAAAGGTTTGCACAGGTAATCATCCGCGCCGAGTCGCAAACCTTCGACGCGCTGGTCAATGGCGTCGCGGGCGGTGAGGATCAGCACCGGTTCCGCGCGTTTCTCTTCGCGCCAGGCGCGTAAAATATCCAGCCCGTCGATGCCTGGCAGCGTTAAGTCGAGGATCACCGCGTCATAAGGTGCGGCAAACAGCGCAGCTTTGCCAAGCTTGCCGTCGGTAAACCAGTCGACGCAGAAGCCTTTTTTGCTTAATCCGGCTTTGATGCCGTCGCCGATTAACGTGTCATCTTCAATTAATAAAATGCGCATAACGCCTCCTTTCACCGCTTTCTGATGGCAGTAAACCCGCTCGCGACCGGCAATGTACAGCGAAAAATTATCTTTTTTCCCCTTAAGAAGTTGTTAAGAAATGGCAGGTTAAATGGAGCCTCACCACTGGAAAGGGAGAGAAAAAATGAAAAAGTTCGCTGCTATTACCGCTGTTATCGCACTCTGTTCCGCCCCCGCATTTGCGGCTAATCAAGGCGGGTTCACCGGGCCGGGTTCCACCCAGCAAACCTCGTCCCAACAGAACGGCGGCTTTACCGGGCCAAATGGCAGTAAAGCCACCGTCGAAAGCGCCAAATCCTTGCGCGATGACGCCTGGGTTACGCTGAGCGGCAACATCGTGGAACGTATCTCTGATGACACCTATTTATTCAAAGATGCCACCGGCACGATTAACGTCGAAATCAAGGATAAACGCTGGAACGGCGTGACCGTTGGCCCGCAGGATAAAGTCGAGATTCAGGGTGAAGTCGATAAAGACTGGAACTCGGTGGAAATCGACGTGAAAGAGATCCGCAAAGTCAGTCAGTAAGCGCTAACTGCGAGTGAAAAAATCGCTCATCGCTATGACTCCTCGCCGCAGATAGGGTAGTATCTGCGGCAATATTGCCGCCGCAAAGGTGGGCGCATACGTTGAGGAATCACGATTAATGAGCGATATGGCAGAGCGCCTTGCGCTGCATGAATTTACGGAAAACGCATACCTGAACTACTCCATGTACGTCATCATGGATCGTGCGTTGCCGTTTATCGGTGATGGCCTGAAACCCGTTCAGCGTCGCATCGTTTACGCAATGTCTGAACTGGGGCTGAACGCCAGCGCGAAGTTCAAAAAATCCGCCCGTACCGTGGGTGACGTGCTGGGTAAATACCACCCGCACGGCGATAGCGCATGTTACGAAGCCATGGTGTTAATGGCTCAGCCATTCTCCTACCGTTACCCGCTGGTGGACGGCCAGGGGAACTGGGGCGCACCGGACGATCCGAAGTCCTTCGCCGCCATGCGTTATACCGAATCCCGTCTTTCCAAATATGCCGAATTATTGCTTGGCGAACTGGGGCAAGGCACCGTTGATTGGGTTCCCAACTTCGACGGGACGATGCAAGAGCCGAAAATGCTGCCTGCACGCCTGCCAAACATTCTGCTGAACGGCACCACCGGCATTGCCGTTGGTATGGCGACAGACATTCCGCCGCACAACCTGCGTGAAGTGGCGAACGCCGCAATCACCCTGATTGAACAACCGAAAACCACCCTCGAGCAACTGCTGGATATTGTGCAGGGGCCGGACTACCCAACCGAAGCGGAAATCATTACTTCCCGCGCGGAAATCCGCAAAATTTACCAGAACGGCCGCGGTTCGGTGCGCATGCGCGCGGTGTGGAAAAAAGAGGACGGCGCGGTCGTTATTACCTCGCTGCCGCACCAGGTTTCCGGCGCGCGCGTGCTGGAGCAAATCGCCAACCAGATGCGCAACAAAAAGCTGCCGATGGTTGACGATCTGCGTGACGAATCGGATCACGAAAACCCGACGCGTCTGGTGATTGTGCCGCGTTCCAATCGCGTGGACATGGATCAGGTGATGAACCACCTGTTCGCCACGACCGATCTGGAAAAGAGTTACCGCATCAACCTCAATATGATCGGTCTGGATGGTCGCCCGGCGGTGAAAAACCTGCTGGAGATCCTCACCGAATGGCTGGCATTCCGTCGCGATACGGTGCGCCGCCGTCTGAACCACCGTCTCGATAAAGTGCTCAAACGCCTGCATATCCTCGAAGGTTTGCTGGTGGCGTTTCTCAATATCGACGAAGTGATTGAAATTATCCGCACGGAGGATGAACCGAAACCCGCGCTGATGTCGCGCTTTGGCATCAGTGAAACCCAGGCGGAAGCCATTCTTGAGTTAAAACTGCGTCATCTCGCCAAACTGGAAGAGATGAAAATCCGCGGTGAGCAGAGCGATCTGGAAAAAGAGCGCGACCAGTTGCAAGCGATCCTCGCCTCTGAGCGCAAGATGAACAACCTGCTGAAGAAAGAGTTGCAGGCCGATGCCGACGCGTTTGGCGATGATCGCCGTTCGCCGCTGCACGAGCGCGAAGAAGCGAAAGCGATGAACGAGCACGACATGCAGCCGTCTGAGCCGGTGACCATCGTGCTGTCGCAAATGGGCTGGGTGCGCAGTGCCAAAGGCCACGACATCGACGCGCAGGGCCTGAGCTATAAAGCGGGCGATAGCTGGAAAGCGTCGGCTAAAGGCAAGAGCAATCAGCCGGTGGTGTTTATCGATACCACCGGGCGCAGCTACGCCGTTGATCCGATTTCGCTGCCGTCTGCGCGCGGGCAGGGCGAGCCGTTAACCGGCAAGCTGACGCTGCCGCCGGGCGCGACGGTGGATCATATGATCATGAGCAACGAGGATCAGAAGCTGCTGATGGCGTCCGACGCGGGTTATGGCTTCGTGTGTACCTTCAACGACTTAGTGGCGCGCAACCGTGCCGGTAAAACGCTGATCAGCCTGCCGGAAAATGCACGGGTGATGCCGCCGCTGGAGATCGAGAATGACAGCGATATGCTGCTCGCCATCACCGCGGCTGGCCGCATGCTGATGTTCCCGGTCAGCGACCTGCCGCAGTTGTCGAAAGGCAAGGGCAACAAGATTATCGGCATTCCGTCCGCCGATGCGGCGAAGGGTGTGGATGGGCTTGCGCACCTTTACCTCCTGCCGCCGCAAAGCACGCTGACCATCCACGTTGGCAAACGCAAAATCAAACTGCGCCCGGAAGAGCTGCAAAAAGTGCAGGGCGAACGCGGGCGTCGCGGTACGTTGATGCGCGGCTTGCAGAAAATCGACCGCGTGGAGATCGATTCGCCTTCACGCCCAGGCGCGGGCGATAGCGAAGAGTAATCTTCAACACCTTCTCCCCACCCTTCTGGTGGGGAGATATTTCTTAGAAATTTCCCGTAAAGACGTTGTTAATTCGGCAATTGCGATTAACAATACGTTCTTTTTAAAGGCCGCATAACACACAAGCCCGGGCCGCAAACGGTCAATCGTGGCGCAGCCAGCTTCAGCGTAATTGCGCTGGCGTGTATATAATGCTCAAAGGTATGGGCTTCAGAGGTCGCTATGTTATTCATTTTTCGTGTAATCATTGTCGTTATTTACTCTATTCTGTTGTGTATATTTGGGTCGATTTACTGCCTGTTCAGCCCACGAAACCCTAAACATGTCGCCACCTTCGGCCATCTTTTTGGCCGCCTTGCACCGGCGCTGGGCCTGAAAGTTGAAACCCGTTTACCGCCGGGTGCCGGCCAGTTCGGCAACGCTATCTATATTGCTAACCACCAGAACAACTACGACATGGTCACCGCTTCCAGCATTGTGCTGCCGCCAACGGTCACCGTCGGGAAAAAAAGCCTGCTGTGGATCCCGTTTTTTGGCCAGCTCTACTGGCTGGCTGGCAACCTGCTGATTGACCGTGATAACCGTGCAAAAGCGCACGGCACGATTGCTCAGGTCGTTAAGCAAATCCAAAAACGCAATATCTCTGTCTGGATGTTCCCGGAAGGCACCCGTAGCCGTGGGCGCGGTCTGCTGCCGTTCAAAACTGGGGCGTTTCACGCAGCGATTGCCGCCGGTGTTCCGATCATTCCGGTGTGCGTTTCCAACACCTCAAACAAAATTAATCTCAACCGCCTGAAGAACGGGCTGGTGATTGTCGAAATGCTGCCGCCGGTGGACATCTCGCAGTTCGGTAAAGATCAGGTTCGTCAACTGGCGACCCATTGCCGTGAACTGATGGCCGCGAAAATCGAAGAGCTCGATAAAGAAGTTGCTGAACGCGAAGCAACCGGTCGGGTTTAACCTTTAGTTTGAAAAAAGTTATTCAGCAAGCGTTGTTCAGCAAGCCCGAAGGCCAAAAACCTTCGGCGAATTTTGTCAGTGTTACACGGAGCAAATATGTCACTCAGTCGGCGTCAGTTTCTTCAGGCATCCGGGATTGCGCTTTGTACCAGCGCGGTGCCGCTGAGGGCAAATGCTGCCGGGCAGCAACCGCCGCTGCCTGTTCCTCCGCTGCTCGAATCCCGACGCGGTTCACCGCTCTTTCTGACGTTGCAGCGTGCGCACTGGTCTTTTGCCACTGGCACGCGTGCGCAAATTTCGGGCATTAACGGGCGTTATCTCGGGCCGACCATTCGCGTCTGGAACGGCGACGACGTCAAACTGATTTACAGCAACCGGCTGGCCGAAAACGTGGCGATGACCGTCAGCGGCTTGCAGGTTCCCGGCCCGCTGATGGGCGGCGCGGCGCGCATGATGACGCCAAATAACGACTGGGCGCCAGTGCTGCCGATTCGCCAGAGCGCCGGGACGCTGTGGTATCACGCCAATACGCCGAATCGTACCGCGCAGCAGGTGTATAGCGGGCTGGCGGGAATGTGGCTGGTGGAAGACGAGGTCAGCAAATCGTTGCCGATCCCTAACCACTACGGCGTGGATGATTTCCCGGTCATTATTCAGGATAAACGGCTGGATAACTTCGGTACGCCGGAGTACAGCGAGCCGGGCAGCGGCGGCTTTGTCGGCGATACCTTGATGGTCAACGGCGCGCAAAGCCCGTTCGTGGAAGTGTCTCGCGGCTGGGTGCGCCTGCGTTTGTTGAACGCTTCCAACTCCCGCCGTTATTTGCTGCAAATGAGCGATGGCCGCGCACTGCATGTGATTGCGGGCGATCAGGGCTTTTTGCCTGCGCCCGTGGCGGTAAAACAGTTATCTCTGGCACCCGGCGAGCGCCGCGAAGTGCTGGTGGATATGACCAACGGCGATGAAGTGTCGATTACCTGCGGCGAAGCGGCGAGCATTATGGACCGGCTGCGCGGTCTTTTTGAGCCGTCGAGCATTTTGATCTCCACGCTGGTGCTGACCCTGCGCCCCACCGGGCTGTTGCCGCTGGTCACGGATACATTACCGATGCGCCTGCTGCCGTCCGACATGATGGCCGGTTCGCCGACGCGCAACCGCGACATCACGCTGGGCAGCGATCCGGGCATCAATGGTCAACTGTGGGATACGCAACGCATCGATATCACCGCCCAGCAAGGCACGTGGGAGCGCTGGACGGTGCGTGCGGAAATGCCGCAATCGTTCCATATGGAAGGTGTGATGTTCCTGATCCGCAACGTTAATGGCGCAATGCCATTCCCGGAAGACCGGGGTTGGAAAGATACGGTGTGGGTCGACGGGCAGGTTGAGTTGCTGGTGTGGTTTGGTCAGCCTTCGTGGGCGCATTTCCCGTTCCAGTATCAAAGCCAGACGCTGGAGATGGCCGATCGTGGATCGGTGGGTCAGTTACTGGTCAATCCGGCGCCGTAAATAGCCCATGCCTGGCGGCACTTTGCTTGCCAGGCTTATACAAAATCCTCCTATATTTCCGGTCGAAATACGGCGTATAATCGCCGCCCTTTGATTATTTTTTTACCATTTTTGGAAGCAAGATGAGCGCAATATCCCTGATCCAGCCGGATCGTGACCTTTTCTCCTGGCCCCAGTATTGGGCGGCCTGCTTCGGCCCTGCGCCTTTCTTGCCGATGTCGCGCGAAGAGATGGATCAACTTGGCTGGGATAGCTGCGACATTATTCTGGTCACCGGCGATGCCTACGTCGACCATCCGAGCTTCGGTATGGCGATTTGCGGGCGCATGCTGGAAGCGCAAGGTTTTCGGGTTGGCATCATTTCCCAGCCGGACTGGAACAGCAAAGACGACTTTATGCGCCTCGGTAAACCGAACCTGTTCTTCGGTGTCACTGCGGGCAATATGGATTCGATGATCAACCGTTACACCGCCGATCGTAAGCTGCGCCATGACGACGCTTACACAGCGGATAACGTCGCCGGGAAACGCCCGGATCGCGCCACGCTGGTCTACACCCAGCGCTGCAAAGAAGCGTGGAAAGAGGTGCCGGTGATCCTCGGCGGTATTGAGGCCAGCCTGCGCCGTACCGCGCATTACGATTACTGGTCTGACACGGTGCGCCGTTCGGTGCTGATTGACGCCAAAGCCGATATGCTGATGTTCGGCAACGGTGAGCGCCCGCTGGTGGAAGTGGCGCACCGCCTTGCCGCCGGTGAACCAATCGCGCAGATCCGCGATGTGCGTAACACTGCGATTATCGTCAAAGAAGCGCTGCCAGGCTGGAGCGGTGTGGATTCCACCCGCCTCGATACGCCAGGCAAAATCGACCCGATTCCCCACCCGTATGGCGAAGATTTGCCGTGTGCGGATAACAAGCCGGTAGAGCCAAAGGCGCAGGAAACCAAAACGGTGACGGTTCAGCCGCCGCGCCCGAAACCGTGGGAAAAAACCTATGTGCTGCTGCCTTCTTACGAGAAGGTGAAAGCCGACAAAGTGCTGTATGCGCATGCGTCGCGTATTTTGCACCACGAAACCAACCCTGGCTGCGCCCGCGCGCTGCTGCAAAAGCACGGCGATCGCTACATCTGGATCAACCCGCCGGCCATTCCGCTCTCTACCGAAGAGATGGACAGCGTTTTTGCGCTGCCCTACAAACGTGTGCCGCACCCTGCGTACGGCGACAGCCGAATTCCGGCTTACGAGATGATCCGTTTCTCGATTAACATCATGCGCGGCTGCTTTGGCGGATGCTCTTTCTGCTCCATTACCGAGCACGAAGGGCGCATTATTCAGAGCCGCTCCGAAGATTCGATCATCAATGAGATCGAAGCGATTCGCGACTCGGTGCCGGGTTTTACCGGCGTGATTTCCGATCTTGGCGGGCCGACCGCCAACATGTATATGTTGCGTTGTAAATCGCCGCGCGCCGAGCAGACTTGCCGCCGTCTCTCTTGCGTTTACCCGGATATCTGCCCGCACATGGACACCAACCATCAGCCGACGATCGATCTTTATCGGCGTGCCCGCGACCTGAAAGGTATCAAGAAGATCTTGATCGCGTCCGGCGTGCGTTACGATCTGGCGGTGGAAGATCCGCGTTATGTGAAAGAACTGGCGACGCACCATGTCGGCGGTTACTTGAAAATTGCCCCGGAGCACACCGAAGAAGGGCCGCTGTCGAAGATGATGAAACCGGGAATGGGCAGCTACGATCGCTTTAAACAGCTGTTCGATACCTATTCCAAACAGGCGGGCAAAGAGCAGTATTTGATTCCGTACTTTATCTCCGCGCACCCCGGTACGCGTGATGAAGATATGGTGAACCTCGCGCTGTGGCTGAAACGCCATCGTTTCCGCCTCGACCAGGTGCAGAACTTCTACCCGTCGCCGCTCGCCAACTCGACGACCATGTATTACACCGGTAAAAACCCGCTGTCGAAGATCGATTACAAGAGCGAAGAGGTGGTGGTGCCGAAAGGGGATAAACAGCGTCGCTTGCACAAAGCACTGCTGCGTTACCACGATCCGGCGAACTGGCCGATGCTGCGTCAGGCGCTGGAAGCGATGGGTAAAAAGCACCTGATCGGTTCCCGCCGCGAATGCCTGGTGCCAGCGCCGACGTTGGACGAAATGCGTGAAGCGCGTCGCCAGAGTCGCCATGCGCAGCCTGCGCTGACCAAGCACACGCCGATTGTGCACCAGCGTAGCAACGGCAAAAACGCTGCTGCGAGCGTGAAGAAAAAACCCGCCCGCGTGCGCTGAGATAACAAAAAGCCCGGTGAAGACCGGGCTTTATTCTTTTGTGGGCTGGCGAGGCCGCCAAATATCGCCGGATGGCGCCTGCGCTTATCCGGCCTACAATTGGCAGGTCGGATAAGCGCCATCCGGCATCAGCCATTAACCGCTGAACTTATCGGGATCGGGCCCCAGGCGTTTGCCCTGATCCAGTTTGGCGATTTCACCGAGCTCGTCTTTGTCGAGACGGAAATCCCAGACGTTGAAGTTTTCGGCAATGCGCGCTGGCGTCACCGATTTCGGGATCACCACCAGGCCGCTGTCGAGATGCCAGCGGATCACAATCTGCGCCGGGGTTTTCCCGTATTTATCCGCCAGATCGCGGATAATTTTCTGATCAAATACCCCTTCGCCGCCCTGGGCTAACGGGCTCCAGGACTCGGTCTGGATCTTGTGCGTTGCATTCCATGCATGCAATTGACGCTGTTGCATCAGCGGATGCAGTTCGATCTGGTTGATCACCGGAATAACGCTGGTTTCATCAATGATTTTTTGCAGATGATCGGTCTGGAAATTACAAACGCCGATACTCTTGATCAGCCCCTGTTTTTGCAGCTCGATCATGCTTTTCCAGGCTTCAACATAATGATCCCGCGCCGGTAACGGCCAGTGCATCAAATAGAGATCCACATAATCAAGTTGCAGCTTTTCCAGGCTCGTTTTCAATGCTTCAGCCGGGCGCTGTTGATCTTCATTCCTCAACTTGGTGGTGATGAACAGTTCTTCACGCGGCACGCCCGCGCCGGCTAATGCTTTACCGACACCGTCTTCATTCTTGTAGGCTGCGGCGGTATCAATCGAACGATACCCCACTTCCAGCGCCTTATGGATGGCGGTGACCACTTCCTCGTTGCTCGCTTGCCACACGCCAAGACCCAGTTGCGGCATGAGGTTGCCGTCAGAGAGCTTAATCACGGTTGGTTGTGTCATGCATATCTCCTTTTAATAAGCTTACCGGGACGAGCCCGGTAAGGTGGTTTGCATTAAGTGTGGTCGAAAAAACCAAAAACGGAAGCTGATGCTGCGAAGTGCTTAGCGAGCGGCTTCGTAAATGCGGCGGCTGACATCCAGCGTAATATCCTGATGTTCGCCCAGTTTCGTCATGCCGTGCTCTTCCAGTTTCGCCAGCAGCGCCGGGATAGAGCTGCCATCAAAACCGTAATCAGACAGGCGCGTTGGTACGCCCATACGCTCGAAGAAATTGCGCGTCGCTTCGATGGCCGCATCAATGCGCTCGTTTTCGGAACCTTCAGTGATATTCCATACGCGTGCGGCGTATTGCAGCAGTTTTTCGCGCTTGGTATCGCGTTTCTCATTCCACAGTGACGGCAGCACAATTGCCAGCGTTTGCGCATGATCGAGACCGTGCATCGCTGTCAATTCGTGGCCCAGCATATGTGTTGCCCAATCCTGCGGCACGCCGGCGCCAATCAGGCCGTTCAGCGCCTGCGTTGCTGCCCACATGACGTTGGCGCGCACATTATAGTTTTCCGGTTCCTGCAACGCTTTCGGGCCTTCTTCGACCAGCGTCAGCAGAATCCCTTCGGCGAAACGATCCTGGATTTTGCCATCGACCGGGTAAGTGACGTACTGCTCAACGGTATGGACGAACGCGTCAACCACGCCATTCGCCACCTGGCGCGGGGGCAGGGTGTAGGTGTAAACCGGATCGAGCACGGCGAAGACGGGCTGTACAAACGGCGAGTGAAACGCTTGTTTGTCGCCGGTGGTTTTACGTGAAACCACCGCACCGGCGTTGGATTCAGAACCGGTTGCCGGCAGTGTCAGCACGGAACCCATCGGGATGGCGCTTTTCACTTCGCTACCGCGCGTTTGTAGGATGTGCCACGGATCAACGCCGTCAGCGTAATGTGCCGCCGCGGCGATAAACTTGGTGCCGTCCAGCACGGAACCGCCGCCGACCGCCAGCAGGAAGGTGATGTTTTCTTGCTGGACAATTTTTACCGCTTTCATCAGTGTTTCGTAAGCCGGGTTTGGCTCGATACCGCTGAACTCCCGCACGTCCAGCCCTTCCAGCGCGCTATACACTTGATCGAGAACACCGTTTTTCTTCACGCTGCCGCCGCCGTAGGTGATAAGTACGCGTGCGTTAGCCGGGATTTGCGCACGCAGATCGGCAATGGCGCCTTTGCCAAACAGAATGCGCGTCGGGGTATGCAGATTAAAATTATTCATTGCTCGTTCCCTTCTGAAGAGGTGAAAAAAACCGTGGCGAGAGGCCGCCAAGTGGAGGTTATTGTGGGCGCGGGCCTGCGCACGCTCAATGCACATTCCTGCCGATGTCTTGCCTTTTTCTCCATGCTACTGGAGAAAGTGCACAAAACTTTGCATATTGTACGGGTCGAAAATGCCTGCCGGAGTGGCAAAAAATGAACCGAGAAGAGATTTGCCTGCGACTAACTGAAAAAGTTAAGCGTTTGAAAGATAATGAAAATAGACTCAGTGCGTTGCTGCCAGATATCCGCCTGCTGTACGGTACGCAGCCTGGCACCCGAACGCCGGTGATGTACCAACCGGGGATCGTTTTTCTCTTTTCGGGCCATAAAATTGGCTATATCAATGAACGTGTCTTTCGTTATGACACTAATGAATATTTGCTGCTCACCGTGCCGCTGCCTTTTGAATGCGAAACTTTTGCTACACCGGAAGTGCCGCTGGCGGGTATTCGCCTGAATGTCGATATCCTGCAATTGCAGGAGCTGCTGATGGATATTGGCGAAGATGAACACTTCCAGCCGAACGTTGCGGCGAGCGGCATCAACTCGGCGGTATTATCAGAAGAGATATTGTGCGCTGCCGAGCGGTTGCTGGATGTGATGGAGCGCCCACTGGATGCGCGCATTCTCGGTAAGCAGATTATTCGCGAGATGCTTTACCACGTGCTGACTGGGCCATGCGGCGGCGCATTGCTCGCGTTGGTCAGCCGTCAAACGCATTTTAGCCTGATAAGCCGGGTGCTGAAACGCATTGAAAGCCAGTACACGGAAAACCTCAGCGTCGACCAGCTTGCCTCGGAAGCCAACATGAGTGTGTCGGCGTTTCACCACAACTTTAAATCCGTTACCAGCACTTCGCCGCTGCAATACCTGAAAACGTACCGCCTGCATAAAGCGCGGATGCTAATGGTACATGACGGCATGAAAGCCGGAGCGGCGGCAATGCGCGTCGGTTATGAAAGCCCGTCGCAATTTAGCCGCGAATTTAAGCGCTATTTCGGCCTGACGCCGGGGGAAGATTTGGCAAGAATTCGTACGATTCAGGGGATATAAAACAGACCCTCTTCCGCCGGGAAGAGGGCGGTTTTATCAGGCGTTGCAGTACTTCTTTTTCAACACCACGGTGACCGCGCCGATAAGGCCAATGACCAGCAGGAAAACCGGCAGCAGCATTAAGAATGTCATCACCTGGTCTTCATGGCGTTTGACGAACGGAATCATGCTGATGGCATAACCCATTGATGTCACGACAAGAACCCAAAGCAGCGCGCTCAACCAGTTAAACAACTGGAAGCGGCGATTCGAGAGACCGGAAATGCCCGCCATTGTGGGCAACAGGGTGCGGATAAACGCCAGAAAACGACCGGCCAACAGCGCCAATAAACCGTGACGGTCAAACATGTAGGTTGCGCGTTCGTGATATTTCATCGGCAATTGCGACAGCCAGCTTTTCACCAGCCGCGTGTTGCCAAGCCAGCGCCCCTGAATGTAGCTCAGCCAGCATCCGAGGCTGGCGGCAGACGTGAGGATCGCCACCGTGGAGACAAAATCCATGCAGCCGCGTGCAATTAATGCTCCGGCCAGTAACAACAAGCTGTCACCGGGTAAAAATGAGGCAGGAAGTAAGCCGTTCTCTAAAAAAAGCGTTGCGAACATCACTAAATAGACGACGCCAACGACGTGAGGATTCGCCAGCGCAGCAAAGTCGTGATGCCAGAGCGCAGCAATAATATCTTGAATAACAGCCATGGACTTTCCTGTGGTACCGCGTAGAGGAGGCTATTGTACTCCAGTTCGCCTAAAACACCTTGATCCGGGGCGCAAGAAAAAGAGAATTATCTTATGTTGTGCCCCGGTCACTCAGGTTTACACGATGCGCTGAAAGCCTGCCACTAAATCTTCTATCAGATCGTCAACGTTCTCTAAACCAACATGCAAACGGATTAATGTGCCGCTGAAATCAAGCTCACCGTCCGGGCGAATCGCCGCCAGTTGCTCCGGCTGGTTCGCCAGAATCAATGACTCAAAACCGCCCCATGAATAGGCCATGCTGAACAGCGAGAAGTGATCGAGATAATCCGACATCTCTTCATTTGTCAGGCGTTTGTTGAGCACAAAAGAGAACAGGCCGCTGCTGCCGGTAAAATCGCGTTTCCAATATTCATGCCCTTTGCTGCCTGGCAGCGCCGGGTGATTCACGCGCGCCACCTGCGGGTGCGTAGCCAGCCATTCGGCAATTTTCAGGCTGCTTTCATGATGCTGACGTAAACGGACGCCGAGCGTGCGCAGGCCACGGCTGGTCATATATGCAGTATCGGCATCCAGCATTTGTCCCATTAAATAGGCGTTTTCGCGCAGTTGTTCCCAACAACGAGCGTTGGAAACGGCGGTACCGACCATCGCATCCGAATGGCCAATCAAATATTTCGTGCCCGCCTGAATGGAAATATCGATATCGAATGCCAGCGCTTTGAACAGAATGCCTGCCGCCCAGGTGTTGTCGATCATAATGATGGCGTCAGGCGCGACGCTTCTTACCGCCTGCACAATGGCTGGAACGTCGTGCACTTCCATGGTGATGGATCCGGGCGATTCAAGGAACACGACTTTGGTGTTGGGCTGGATAAGCCGCACGATGCTGGAGCCGATCATCGGGTCGAACCAACTGGTGGTGACGCCGAGTTTCGCGAGAATTTTGGTGCTGAAATCCTGGGTGGGTTCGTAAGCGGTGTTGGTCATCAACACATGATCGCCTTGCCCGACAAACGCCAGAATGGTGTTTGCCACTGCCGCCGCCCCACAGGGGAACAGCGCACAACCCGCGCCGCCTTCCAGCTCGCACATTGCTTCCTGTAAAGAGAAGTGCGTTAAGGTGCCGCGACGACCATAAAAGAGCTCGCCATTGGCGCGGTTGCGCGTGGCGTGTTTTTTGGCTTCGACTGTTTCAAATACCAGTGAAGAGGCGCGTTGGATAACGCTATTCACCGAACCCTGCGTGTATTTTTTGCTGCGCCCTGCGTTCACCAGAGCGGTTTCAAGATGCTTCGCCGTCATGTTTGCTTAACCTGGTTTTATACGTCTGGATGTCCAGACTACCATGATTGAGAACTGTTGCGTCATGTAGGGTTAATTTTTCTAAAAAACGCTCAATGGCGTTTGTTTACTGCGTCAACGCAAAGAAAAGGACGTTTACTTAGTGCACTATGTAAATACTAATGAGAACTACTATCAATTCGACGTCGTTTTGATATTATGGCGCACAGTTTTGTGATTTGCGTCTCGGAGAAACACAGTGGGTAATAATTTGATGCAGACGGATCTATCCGTATGGGGTATGTATCAGCACGCTGACATCGTCGTGAAGATCGTGATGATCGGCCTGATTCTGGCGTCCGTTGTGACATGGGCGCTCTTCTTCAGCAAAAGCGTTGAGATGATTTCGCATAAGCGTCGCCTCAAGCGTGAGCAGCAGCAACTGGCTGAGGCTCGCTCGCTGGATCAGGCAACGGAAATTGCCGCCACTTTCCACGCCAGAAGCCTCAGTTCACTGTTGATTAACGAAGCCCAGAACGAGCTGGAGTTATCCGCAGGCAGTGAAGACAACGAAGGGATCAAAGAGCGTACCGGTTTCCGCCTTGAGCGCCGCGTCGCCGCCACCGGTCGTTATATGGGCCGTGGTAATGGTTTTCTCGCCACCATCGGCGCGATTTCTCCGTTCGTCGGTCTGTTTGGTACCGTTTGGGGCATCATGAATAGCTTTATCGGTATCGCGCAGACGCAAACCACGAACCTCGCAGTTGTCGCGCCGGGCATCGCGGAAGCGCTGCTGGCCACGGCAATTGGCCTGGTTGCCGCTATCCCGGCGGTAGTAATTTACAACATTTTCGCGCGCATGATTGGCAGCTATAAAGCGACCCTCGGCGACGTTGCCGCGCAGGTTCTGCTGCTGCAAAGCCGCGATCTTGACCTGGCTGCCAGCAATGCTCAGCCGGTTCGTGCCGCTCAGAAATTACGTGTAGGTTGATGCGCCATGGCAATGCGTCTTAATGAAAACCTGGACGATAACGGCGAAATGCACGAAATCAACGTCACGCCGTTTATCGACGTGATGTTGGTGCTGCTGATTATCTTTATGGTGGCCGCGCCGCTTGCCACGGTAGATGTGAAAGTGAATCTGCCGGCATCCTCCAGCCAGCCGCAACCGCGCCCGGAAAAACCGATTTACCTGTCGGTAAAAGCGGATAACACCATGTTTATTGGAAACGATCCGGTGACCGATGAAACGATGGTTAACCAGCTCAATGCGGTGACCGAAGGGAAAAAAGACACCACCATCTTCTTCCGCGCAGACAAAACTGTGGATTACGAAACGATGATGAAGGTGATGGATACCCTGCACCAGGCGGGTTATTTGAAAATCGGTCTGGTGGGTGAAGAGGTCGCGAAAGCGCAATAATAATCTACCGCTGACGAAAGTAAAAAGCTGGTCGTAGCGCCAGCTTTATTTTTTTGAGAGCGGCCTTTCCTGCTCGCTCTCTTCTTTCAGCGCCACAGTGGTCACTGTTGACGTGTGATATTCACCGTCGCTCAGCTTACGGCTCAAACGCAGCGTCGCGGCTTCCCGCTTCACAATGTGCTGATAATTCGCTTCCAGCCGCCCCATGATTTTTTCTAGCAGTTCAGGTTGTTGTTCGATGATGGCGGCAATCGTCGCGCCATAAATCTCTTCTTTGACTTGCAGAGGATAGGTTTCACGGCGGTTCTGCCATTTCAGGCGCACCAGCGCGGCCGGAATAGAGACCAACTCACGGGCAATCTGCTCAATAGTGGCATTTTTACTTTGCACCAGTGCGTCTATATTTTGCTTTAAGATAAATTCGTCGCTTTTCGTTTCATCGTAATTAATATAAACGTTATTATTTTCGACTTCTGGCACGTTATTCATCCCCAAGTTTATAAAACATTGGCGCGTCTGTTTCTCGGGTAATCAGATTAAGCCAAATCTCATTCCCTGCTTCATTTATTTGCTGAGTTTTATCGGAAATTATTTTGCTTAATGCCTGGGCGTCGATCTCACCTTCGGCTTGCAAGTCATTAAGTAAACGCGCAAAGGCCTCGATTTTTACAACGCGAAATAGCCGCTCTTTTATATGGCGATCGCGTTCTTCAAGTAACATATTGCGCGATTGCCCGGTACGACTGGCATTGGCTAATATATTGTTCGCGTGTTCAGAGAGGGTTGTTTTACCCTGAGCTAAATTAGGCTCTTTTCCTTCTTCTCCGGGTCTGTTTTCAACGGCAGAAATGTGAAAGCGCGCCGGGACAAGATTCTCGGGAAGCATTCTATTGTCCTTAAATATCAACAAGGAAGAGGGTATTTGGACGTGAGGTTCGTTGACAATATCATGGTGCACTTTTAAAATCAAAAAAAAGGAGTCGGCTGATGAACAGCATTTTTTATTCTGTTATTGCTTTATTGCTGCTGACGGGCGGCGTTCTTTTATTGATGCGTGAGTACAATAAAAAAACTCCCCTGAGTGAAATTAATTATCAGCCGCAGTTGCAGCCATTGTCAAAAGAGGAAGGCGAAGATCATTTCTCGGTGTTAATGAATGCGATTACCCCCGTGTGGTACTGGCGTGTTAATCACGAATATATAGATTTTCTGCACGCGACTATTAAGCGCATGAACGTGGCGGAATTAAATAACACCCCAGGATTATTCGAAGCCCAGCGCCGCTGTAGCGATCTCAATTCCGCTGTTTATAAGTATTACGACAATATTAAAAAACGCTGTGTGAACGGTGAAAAAGTCTCGCACGCGGATTTGGATGTGCTCAATCTGCGCCAGTGTTTCCACGAATTCAGTACGGAAGCCTATCCCGCGCTGGTGGTGCTGGTGTGGCCGGAAAACCAGCGGCCGTGGGTGAACCCGCAAGACGTGTAGTTTTGTGTTGTCTCGGTGTTGCAAAAGGTTTACCGGGCACTTTCTGCATTTGTGATGGGGTATTTGGATCGTTTAACCCGCGGGCATCATTAACAATCGCCTGATGGCGGCTGCGCCTTATCTGGCCCAGGCGCAGCGCCACCCGGCAATACGTTATTACTTATCCGACGATGCCTGCCACAAATTCAACTCGCCATCGGCAACATGCTTATCAATCTGCGCCAACTCTTCGGCGCTGAATGTCAGATTACTCAACGCCTGCACATTCTCCTCAATCTGCTCTGGGCGACTGGCGCCAATCAATACTGACGTCACGCGGTTATCTTTCAACAACCAACTCAGCGCCATTTGCGCCATGGACTGCCCGCGACGCTGCGCCATCTCATTGAGCAAACGCAAGCTTTCGAGGTTGCTCTCGGTCAGCATTTTCTCCGTCAGGCCACGCACTTTCTTCCCTTCGCGCTGCATACGTGAACCGTCCGGAATTCCATTCAGGTATTTGCCGGTCAACAACCCCTGCGCCAGCGGCGTAAAGGCGATACAGCCAACACCGTTATCTTCCAGCGTATCCAGCAAGCCGGTTTTATCGACCCAGCGGTTCAGCAGGTTGTAAGACGGTTGATGAATCAGCAGCGGGATTTTCCACTCGCGCAGAAGCGCCGCCATCTGTTGCGTGCGCTCGGTGGAATAAGAGGAGATGCCCACATACAGCGCTTTACCGCTTTGCACGGCGTGAGCCAGCGCGGCGGCGGTCTCTTCCATCGGCGTTTTTTCATCCACGCGATGCGAATAGAAGATATCCACATACTCCACGCCCATGCGCTTCAGGCTCTGATCGAGGCTGGCGAGCAGGTATTTGCGTGAACCGCCGGAACCATAAGGCCCTGGCCACATGTCGTAACCGGCTTTGGTAGAGATAATAATTTCATCGCGATATTGCGCGAAATCATCCCGTAATAAACGGCCAAAATTGATCTCCGCGCTACCCGCAGGCGGCCCGTAATTATTGGCTAAATCGAAGTGGGTAATACCAAGATCAAACGCTTTACGTACTAAGGCTCGCTGTGAATCCAGCGTTTGCGCATGACCAAAACTGTGCCACAAACCAAGCGAAAGGGCAGGCAATTGCAGGCCGTTTTTGCCGCAGTAACGATACTGCATCTGTTCGTAGCGATTGGGATTGGCGAAGCCAGACATGATGTCTCCTTTCTTATCTATCTTGTAGAGGTAAATTCGAAACAACGTTTCTATCTTACGTCTCTTTTCTACACATCAAAAGGTTAGGAGTGTTTCCGAGTATTTTTCAGGCAGAAAACGCGCCGCTATGCTTTGCTTAGAGAGGCAAAAAATAATGGAGACAGGCGATGACGCGTTTAACAGCGAAAGACTTTCCCCAGGAACTGCTTGATTACTACGACTACTACGCGCATGGCAAAATCAACAAGCGCGAATTCTTACAGTTGGCCGGCAAGTACGCGGTTGGCGGCATGACGGCGCTGGCGCTGTTCAACCTGCTGAAACCGAACTATGCGCTGGCGACGCAGGTCGAGTTCACCGATCCGGATATTCATCCTGAATATATAACCTACCCATCGCCAAACGGGCATGGCGAGGTGCGCGGTTATCTGGTTAAACCAACGAAAACTACCGGCAAGATCCCGGCGGTGGTCGTGGTGCATGAAAACCGCGGGCTAAACCCGTATATCGAAGATGTCGCGCGCCGCGTCGCCAAAGCAGGCTACCTTGCGCTGGCACCGGATGGCCTTAGCTCGGTGGGAGGTTATCCCGGTAATGATGATGAAGGCCGTGAACTCCAGCAAAAAGTTGACCCAACAAAGCTGATGAATGATTTTTTTGCCGCTATCGAGTTTATGCAAAAACATCCGGATGCCAGCGGCAAAGTGGGCATCACCGGTTTTTGCTATGGCGGCGGCGTGTCGAATGCCGCAGCGGTGGCCTACCCCGAACTGGCGTGTGCGGTGCCGTTTTACGGGCGTCAACCGCCTGCAACCGAGGTGGCAAAAATCAAAGCTCCCTTGCTGCTGCACTATGCGGCGCTGGATAAAAACATCAACGAAGGTTGGCCGGCTTACGAGCAAGCGCTGAAAGCGACCAAAAAAGTCTACGAGGCGTACATCTACCCTGGCGTGAACCACGGTTTTCACAACGACTCCACTCCGCGCTACGATCACGCCGCCGCTGAACTGGCGTGGCAGCGCACGCTGGGCTGGTTCGAAAAGTACTTACGCTAGCCAGGGTAAAAGGCAGGGATGCCGTAAATCGCCGTAAAAATAATGGCAAACCGCGTGCTCATTGCGGCGTTTAATTTCCTTTAGGACTCGCCTTATCTCTGCGAAAATTCCTGGATAAATGGCGTAAAAACCATCGTAAACGAAAGCATTGTGCGCGACGGAAAATAATGGTTACAGCGCGCAAATATAAGCAGATGTGATTGTTGCATTCTTGCAAAAACGCGGAGTGATAGCGTGTCGGGATCATCCCGATCGCCGCGCCAGACCGCATGGTTACTGGCTTCTCCAACGTTGTTTATCCATGGCAAAGCGCTACAAATGCGAATAATGTGATTAATAAATCATTTGTTTTAACAAGGCTTAAGTCTGGGTTAAATAATACTTAACGCCACGGTTTTTATTCTTTCAGAGCAAGGAGTCTTATTTATTAATTTTTTAATGAGCACTTGGTAGGTGCGATTCATTAAATTTTAGTGCGTTAATAAATTGGCTTTAAATAACAAAATCCAGGCGATTAATATTGTTCATAAATAATATTTATGAGTCGTTAATAATAATGAGTGGATTCATTGTTAAATATACCGTCAAGAATGTGTTAAAAAAGTGCTAATTAAATTCCCCTTTAGAATCGGTGAGTTACGTTTGGTTTCCTGCCGTTACGCTATTTTACGTTATGTGCAAAAACGCGGCGTAACGTTAGCAGAATAACGATTTCCCCCGTCATAAACCGAGAAAAAGTAGGGTTCTTTTTTTAATAAAATTCTTACTTAGACCATACAAGTTCTCTAAAACTTGCCGATAACGGATATAACTCTCGCCCGCAGGCGAGAATGTACCTTCACCGTAAGGATAATATTATGAGTATGCTTCGTAACTTTACTATACGAGCCGTGATGCTGGTGATCCTCGGGATCTTCGGCGTGCTGTGGTCTGGCGTCGGTTTGTATAGCGTTTCTTCACTGTCGAAAGTGGCAGATGGCAATGAAGTCGATCGCCAGTTAGTGTCACAGATGACGCTCCTTAGCCAGGGTAATGATCAGTACTTTCGGTTTGTGACTCGTCTCAGTCGTGCAATGGAAGCCAAAGCTGCGGGTGGCACGCCAGATATGGCGCCGGTGCAACAGGCGCTGGATAACATGGCGCGCCGCCTGGCGGATTTTAAAGCCGTTTCACCCGGCCCGATGGACACCAAAGTCTCCGAGCAAGTTATTGCGGGCTGGCAGGCGTTGTTGGATCAAGGCATCGCCCCGCAAATGCAGCTCGCGCAGCAAGGGACGGTGGATGCGTATCGCAAGCAGGCGAACGATGTCACCCCTGTGTTAAGCCGTAATTTTGGCGCGGCGACCGAAAACTTCAACAAAACTGCCAGTGCGACGCTTGATCAAACCCGCGTGATGGTTGACCACCAAACCAGCACCACCCGCGCGGCGATCATCGTTGCGATGGTAGTGGGTTTGCTGATCCTGCTGTTCACGGACCGTTACCTGGTCACCATGCTGGTCAAACCGCTGAACCGCATTCGCGCGCACTTCCACCTGATGGCGCAAGGCGATCTTAGCCAACCAATAGAAGACTTCGGGCGCAACTGCGTCGGCCAGGTTGTTCCGCTGCTGTTAGCCATGCAGGACAGCCTGCGCGAAGCGGTGAGCAGCATTCGTCACGGCAGTGAAAACATCTGGCGCGGCGCGACAGAAATTTCCTCCGGCAATAACGATCTCTCTTCGCGTACCGAAGAGCAGGCGGCGGCGCTGGAAGAAACCGCCGCCAGTATGGAAGAGCTGACGGCGACAGTGAAACTGAACGCCGATAACGCCAGCCAGGCCAGCGAACTGGCAGAAGTCGCCTCCGCCACCGCCAGCAAAGGTGGTGCGCTGGTTAAAGAAGTGATCAGCACGATGGACGGCATTTCCGGCAGTTCGAAGAAAATTGCCGAAATCACCAACGTGATTAACAGCATCGCGTTCCAGACTAATATTCTGGCGCTTAACGCGGCCGTTGAAGCGGCACGCGCCGGTGAACAAGGCCGTGGCTTTGCCGTCGTCGCCGGGGAAGTGCGTAACCTTGCGAGCCGCAGTGCAGGCGCGGCAAAAGAGATCGAAACGCTGATTGCAGATTCCGTAAACCGCGTGGCAAAAGGGGCGCAGTTGGTGAACGACACCGGCACCACGATGGAAGGCATTCTGCGCGCGGTCACCGAAGTGACCACCATTATGAAAGAGATTGCCGCCGCGTCTGCCGAGCAGAGCAAAGGCATTTCGCAGGTGGGCGTTGCGATTACCCAAATGGATAACGTCACGCAACAGAACGCCTCGCTGGTTGAAGAAGTTTCTGCCGCGGCCGCCGCGCTGGAACGCCAAACCGAAGAGTTACAGCGCTCTGTTCAGCAGTTCCGTCTTTCCAGTAATGAGGAGCACAAACCTGCTGCGCCGACGCTGGTTAAGCCGGATTTATCACGCAAAACTGGCAGCAAACCTGCCGCTTCGCAGGATGAGTGGGTGGCGTTTTAATCAGCGCTATCACCCCCGTGAAAGATCGTTATATAATTATTTATATAGCGATTGAGGGGGAAAGAGATGGACAACCATTTTGGTAAAGGTTTGATGGCCGGGCTGAATGCCGCGCAGGCGGATAGCGCCAATAATGTGGCGAAATTTTGCCCGGACTATAAACGGGGCTTTGTGCTGGGGTTTTCGCATCGCATGTTCGAAAAGACCGGCGACCGTCAACTCAGCGCGTGGGAAGCTGGCATTCTGACGCGCCGTTATGGGCTGGACAAAGAGATGGTGATGGACTTCTTTCGCGAGAACCACTCCAGCACCGTGATCCGCTTTTTTATGGCAGGTTATCGCCTCGAAACCTGATTTGCTCAATGTGGTGTTTTCTTTTGTGAAGGTCACTTATGTCGAGGGTGACCTTCTTTTTTTAGTTTTAAAATCCTCTAAAACCCTTTTTTAAGTATGGCTACTTTCGCTGCTGGATGTTTTTTGCATAATGACCCTGTTTTTTATGTGATTAATTGTCGGGGCGATCGCAGCATTCCCCTACCGAATGGGTGGAGAATATTCTCAGTCCGGACTAAGGGAAAACCAACGAATGGCAGGAGAAAACCCACATTTCGCATCTTCGGGTGTGAGTCGTCGTGATTTTGTGAAGTTGTGTGCCGCGCTGGCGGCCACCATGGGATTAAGCGGCAAAGCCGCGGCGGAAATGGCCGCCGCAGTGAGCCACCCACAACGTCCACCGGTTATCTGGATTGGCGCACAAGAGTGTACCGGATGCACGGAATCACTGCTTCGCGCCACCCATCCCACCGTCGAAAATTTGGTGCTGGAAACCATTTCGCTGGAGTACCACGAAGTGCTTTCCGCCGCCTTCGGTCACCAGGCCGAAGAGAATAAACACCACGCGCTGGAGCAGTACAAAGGCCAGTATGTGCTGGTGGTTGACGGTTCGATCCCGATGAAAGACGGCGGAATTTACTGCATGGTCGCCGGTGAGCCGATTGTCGATCACATCCGCAAAGCGGCGGAAAACGCGGCGGCGATCATTGCGATTGGCTCCTGCGCCGCCTGGGGCGGTGTCGCGGCGGCGGGTGTGAACCCGACCGGCGCGGTCAGCCTGCAAGAAGTGCTACCCGGCAAAACCGTGATCAATATTCCCGGCTGCCCGCCGAACCCGCAAAACTTTCTCGCCACCGTCGCGCACATTATCACCTTCGGTAAACCTCCAGCGCTGGATGCCAAAAATCGCCCCCGCTTTGCTTACGGACGGTTGATTCATGAACACTGCGAACGCCGCCCGCACTTCGATGCCGGTCGCTTCGCGAAAGCCTTTGGCGATCAAGGCCACCGCGAAGGTTGGTGCCTTTATCACTTAGGCTGCAAAGGCCCGGAAACCTGGGGCAACTGTTCGACGCTGCAATTTTGCGATGTCGGCGGCGCCTGGCCCGTCGCCATTGGTCACCCCTGTTATGGCTGCAACGAAGAAGGCGTCGGTTTCCACAAAGGCATCTCGCAACTTGCTCATGTGGATAACCCAACGCCGCGCGCCGAAAAACCGGACGTCAACCTGAAAGAGGGCGGTACTGTTTCGGCCACCGCTGTCGGGCTGCTTGGCGGTGTGGTGGGCCTGGTGGCGGGTGTCGGCGTGATGACCGTTCGCGAGCTGGGTCGCCAGCAAAAGAAAAACGACGCTGATTCGCAGGGAGACTAGCCGTGAACAGACGTGATTTTCTCAAAGTGGCGTCCGGCGGGGCGTTACTGATGGGGGGATCGTCCGCGAGTTTTGCCGCCGCGCAAAATCGCCCGCCGATCCCCGGCGCATTGGGAATGCTTTACGACTCCACGCTGTGTGTCGGTTGCCAGGCTTGCGTTACCCGCTGCCAGGACATCAACACACCACAGCGCAACCCGCAGGGGGAACAAACCTGGTCGAACAACGACAAACTCTCGCCCTATACCAACAACATCATTCAGGTCTGGCACAGCGGCAGCGGCAAAAACAAAGACCAACTGCGCGACGGTTACGCCTACATTAAAAAGCAGTGCATGCATTGTGTCGATGCCAACTGCGTTTCCGTTTGCCCGGTGCAGGCGCTGAAAAAAGACAGCAAAACCGGCATCGTCCATTACAACCCCGATGTCTGTACCGGCTGTCGTTATTGCATGGTCGCCTGTCCTTTTGATGTGCCGAAATATGACTACAGCAACCCGTTCGGCGCCTTGCATAAATGCCAGCTCTGCAACCAAAAAGGCGTGGAGCGGCTGGATAACGGCCAGTTGCCCGGCTGCGTTGAAGTCTGCCCGGCTGGCGCGGTGATTTTCGGCACCCGCGAGGAACTGCTGGCCGAGGCCAAAAAGCGCCTTTCGCTAAAACCGGGTTCTGAATATCACTATCCCCGCCAGACCTTGAACGCCAACGACACGTATCTGCATAACGTCGCCAGTTACTACCCGCATCTCTATGGCGAAAAGGAGGGCGGTGGCACGCAGGTGCTGGTGCTCTCCGGCATTCCTTATGAGGCGTTGGGGCTACCGGCGCTGGATGATTTAGCCACCGGCGCGCGTTCCGAACACGTTCAGCACACGGTCTATAAAGGCATGATGTTGCCGCTCGCTGTGCTGGTGGGGCTGACCGCGCTGGTGCGGCGCAATACCCGCAATGAGCACAAAGAGGGAGGTGACCATGAGTCATGAGCCACACGCGATGGGCGGCAAGCTGCTCAGCAAACCGGTTGTGCTGTTCGCCCCGCTGATCCTCCTGTGTGCGATCTTCATCTTCAAACGGTTGATCTTCGGGCTGGGATCGGTCTCCGATCTGAACGGCGGTTACCCGTGGGGGATCTGGATCGCCTTTGATTTGCTGATCGGCACTGGTTTTGCCTGCGGCGGTTGGGCACTGGCGTGGGCAGTGTATGTGTTTAATCGTGGGGATTACCACCCACTGGTGCGCCCGGCGCTGCTCTGTAGCCTGTTCGGTTATTCCCTCGGCGGCTTATCGATAACCATCGATGTCGGTCGCTACTGGAATCTGCCGTATTTCTACATTCCGGGACATTTCAATGTGAATTCGGTGCTGTTCGAAACCGCCGTCTGCATGACGATCTACATTGGCGTAATGGCGCTGGAATTCGCCCCGGCGCTGCTCGAACGGCTGGGCTGGAAAGTGGCCTTACACCGCCTCAACAAGGTGATGTTTTTCATTATTGCGCTGGGCGCGCTGCTGCCGACGATGCACCAGTCCTCCATGGGGTCGCTGATGATTGCCGCGGGCTACAAGGTTTACCCGCTGTGGCAGAGCTACGAAATGCTGCCGATCTTTTCGCTATTGACCGCGTTTATTATGGGCTTCTCGATTGTCATCTTCGAAGGTTCCCTGATGCAGGCTAGCTTGCGCGGCGCCGGGCCAAACGAAAAACGCCTGTTCAGCAAACTCATTGGTACGCTGAGCGTGTTGCTGGCGCTGTTTCTGCTGTTGCGTATTGGCGAAATTAGCTGGCGGGAAAAATGGCATTACGCTTTCGCCGGGGATTTCTACAGCCTGATGTTCTGGCTGGAGCTCGCGCTGTTGGCGCTGCCATTGCTTATCCTGCGCCTGCCGCGCTTGCGTCACGATTCGCGCTGTTTGTTCCTCGGCGCGTTAAGCATGCTGCTCGGCTGCGCATTATGGCGCCTCTCTTATTCGCTGTTGGCCTTTAACCCCGGCAACGGCTACCACTACTTCCCGACTGGGGAAGAGTTATTGATTTCTATCGGTTTTGTGGCAATTGAAGTCTGTGCGTACATCTTACTGATACGTCTGTTGCCGATTATTCCTCCGTTAAAACGACCAGCGCGACATGAGGCGAGCGAAGCATGAGCCAACGTATCACCATTGATCCGGTGACCCGCATTGAGGGTCATTTACGCATTGATTGCGAAATTGAAAACGGCGTCGTATCAAAGGCCTGGTCGTCGGGAACCATGTGGCGCGGCATGGAAGAGATTGTAAAAAGCAGCGACCCGCGCGATGCGTGGATCATCATGCAGCGCATTTGCGGTGTCTGCACCACCATTCACGCTATCGCCTCTGTGCGCGCCGTGGAAAATGCGGTGCAGGCGAAGGTGCCGCTTAACGCGCAGTACATCCGCAATATCATTCTCGCGGCGCACTCGATTCACGATCATATTGTGCATTTCTATCAGCTTTCGGCGCTCGATTGGGTGGACATCACCTCGGCGCTGCATGCCGACCCCGCCAAAGCCGCCGCGCTGCTAAAAGACATTTCTGACTGGCCGCTGAACAGCGAAAACGAATTTAAAGCAGTGCAGGAGAAGATCAAAGCGCTGGTCGCCAGCGGGCAGTTGGGGATTTTCGCCAACGGTTATTGGGGCCACCCGGCGATGAAACTGCCGCCGGAAGTGAACCTGGTAGCCGTGGCGCACTATTTACAGGCGCTGGAGTGCCAGCGTGACGCCAACCGCATTGTGGCGCTGCTCGGCGGAAAATCACCGCACATCCAAAACCTGGCCGTCGGCGGCGTGGCGAACCCGATCAACCTCGACGGCATCGAAGTGCTGAATCTCGAACGGCTGATGTACCTCAAGTCGTTTATCGACAAGCTGCACGGGTTTATCGAACAGGTTTATAAAGTCGATACCGCGGTGATCGCGGCGTTCTACCCGGAGTGGCTGGAACGGGGCAAAGGCGCGGTGAACTACCTCAGCACGCCGGAATTCCCCACCGATCGTGATAACGGCAGCTTCCTGTTCGCGGGCGGTTATATCGAAAATGCCGATCTCAGCACGTACCGCGAAATCAATACCTACAATGATGCGTTCCTGATCAAAGGCATTCAGGAAAGCGCGAAACACGCCTGGTATCAAGATGACGCGCCGCAGGCGCCGTGGCAAGGCACCACGCTGCCGAACTACACCGGTTGGCAGGAAGCGGGCAAATATTCATGGGTGAAATCGCCCACGTTCTACGACAAAACCGTGGAAGTGGGGCCGCTGGCGAATATGTTCTGCAAACTGGCGGCGAAACACCCGACAACGGTGGAAAAACTGCACGATATCACCGCCATTTACCACACGCTCACCGGCAAAACGCTGACCGTCGACCAACTGCACTCGACGCTGGGGCGCATTATCGGGCGCACGGTTCATGCCTGCGAATTGCATGGCGTGTTGCAGCATCAGTACCAGGCGCTGCTCGACAATATCGGTAAAGGCGATGTTGAGACCTATATCAAAGCGGAGATTCCCGCCAGCGGCGAGTTCAAAGGCGTCGGTTTTCTCGAAGCGCCGCGCGGCATGCTCTCCCACTGGATAGTGATTAAAGACGGCAAAATCGGCAACTACCAGGCGGTGGTGCCGTCGACGTGGAACGCCGGGCCGCGCAACGCCAACGACGACGCCGGGCCTTACGAACTCTCTCTGGTCGGGACGCCGATTGCCGATCCGCAAAAACCGCTGGAAGTGGTGCGCACCATTCACTCGTTCGACCCGTGCATGTCCTGTGCGGTGCACGTGTTGGACGCCGATGGCAACGATGTGGTGTCGGTGAAGGTGTTGTGATGTCGATTTTAGTGCTCGGCGTCGGTAACATTTTGCTCAGCGATGAAGCGATTGGCGTGCGGGTGGTGGAAGCGCTGGAGCAGCGCTATCACTTGCCGGAAAACGTCGAGGTGCTGGATGGCGGCACCGCGGGCATGGAGCTGTTGGGCGCGATGGCCAACCGCGATCATCTGATTATCGCCGATGCGATAGTCAGCCAGAAAAGCGTACCGGGCACGGTAATCTGCCTGCGCAATGACGCTGTGCCGACGCTGTTTCGCAATAAGATCTCACCCCATCAACTGGGGTTATCGGATGTGCTTTCGGCGCTGCGTTTTACCGGCGAATTCCCGCAGAAGCTGACGCTTATCGGCGTGATCCCGCTTTCGCTGGAGCCGCATATTGGTATGACGCCGGTGGTTGAAGCGAGTCTTGAAAAAGCGCTACAGGCGGTGCTTGACGCGCTGCGTGAATCCGGTGTGCAGCCCCGGCTGCGGGAGGCAAAACATGCAGGATGACATCATGGGATTCAGCGTTTCACCGCAACACGAGGTGCAGCAGGCGTTTGCGACCATCGCCGAAAATGAGATGCAGGGTTTGCCGTTTCTGCACCCGCAAATGCCGGTGTATGCCACGCCATTCACCCTGTTTGAAGGGCAGTGGCTGGGCGGCGTGCTGACGCCCTGGATGTTGAGCCTGCAACTCTTTCCCGGCCCGCAACAGTGTTGGGAGAAACGCAACATCGGCCAGCGGCTGGGGCTGCAACTGCCTTATGGTGCGATGACCTTTACCGTCGGCGAACTGCCCGCGCTGGGGCAATATCTCAGTTGCTCATTGATGTCGCCGCTGGCGCGGAATCTGACCGTCGAAGAAGGGATTCAACTGGCCGATAACTGCCTGAAAATGGCGCTTTCTCTGCCGGTGACCGATGCCGCCGTCAGCCGCCGCGCGTTGCTGCTCGGTCAGCGAGGCCAGGCGCATGCATGAGTTATCGCTATGCCAAAACGCGGTGGAGATCATCACGCAGCAGGCGCGGCAAAACGGTGCGCAGCGCGTCACCGGCGTCTGGCTTGAGATTGACGCGTTAGCCTGCGTGGAAGAGAGCGCGCTGCGTTTTGGGTTTGATATCGCCTGTCGAGAAACACTGGCGCAGGATTGCACGTTGCATATTCTTCACAAGCCCGCGCAGGCCTGGTGCTGGAACTGCTGCCAGAACGTGGAAATCACCCGGCACGACGAATGTCCGCTCTGCCACTGCCCGTCATTGCATGTTGAGTACAGCGGCGGCGTGCAGATCAAAAGTATCGAAGTGGAGTAACGCGAAATGTGCATAGGCGTGCCCGGCCAGGTGGTGGCCGTTGGAGAAGATTTTCATCAACTGGCGCAGGTGGATGTGTGCGGCGTTAAGCGCGAAGTGAATATCGCACTGGTGTGCGAAGGCCATCCGCGCGAGTTGGTGGGGCAGTGGGTGCTGGTGCACGTCGGTTTCGCCATGAGCGTGATTGATGAAGAAGAAGCGCGGGCGACGCTGGAAGCGTTAAGAAACCTGGAACTTGACGATTTTGCGCCTCAGGGGTGAGGCGCGTCGGTGATCATATGGGTGACCAGCGACAGGTTGCCGATTTTCACTTCACTGGCGCGGTAAAACTTACTCTTATCAATCAACAGCAGCGATTGTTGTGACCGGCGCAGTAACAGCGATTTAAACGCCGCGTTGTGCCGGGTCGAATCCCACATCTCTCCGGTTCCATCAATGCCCTCGCAGGAGAAGACAAACAGGTCGATCTCCAGCGATTTCAGCAACCCGGCAAGCGCCGGATTGACGTAACAACGCTCGGTACGCGCTAAGCGCCCGCCAGAGCAAATCAGTTCAATGTTTTGCCGCCGGGCCACGGCTTCGCACACCGGCAAACTATTGGTAAACACCGTTAAGGGAATATCCGGCAACTGCCGCGCGAGGTGAAAACAGGTCGAGCTGGCATCGAGCGCCAGCGTCATGCCTTCTTCCACCCAATTCAGCGCATGGCGGGCGATATCGGCTTTATCCGCGTAGTGGCTTTTAAGCCGGGCGCGAAACGGCTCGCTGCCATCCTGAAACGCGGCGTGCAACGTGCGGGCGCGACCGTGACGGCGCACAATTTTGCCCTGCGTTTGTAGCAGGTTGAGATCGCGGCGAATGGTTTCCACGCTCACGCCGAGTTGCGCGGCAAGTGCGGCGGTGGTTATTGATTCGTGATCGCTCAGAAGCTGCAAAATCGCCCGCTGGCGCACGTTTTTCATGGCGATGCCTCGGCAAGCGTTGCGAGCAACATCAGCGTCTGACCAATGGCCGCGCCAACCGACGCTTCGCCATTGTCCAATTCGAAGGGCGCCAGAATCGCGCGCAGGCAGTTATGCGCGGCGCTG
Source organism: Kosakonia sp. BYX6 (assembly GCF_038449125.1). Lineage (NCBI taxonomy): Bacteria > Pseudomonadati > Pseudomonadota > Gammaproteobacteria > Enterobacterales > Enterobacteriaceae > Kosakonia > Kosakonia calanthes. Next base: position 803,429 of record NZ_CP151800.1, read on the forward strand.
AGTTTATTACGCGCATCGCGGGCTATCCGCACCAGCCGGGCATTATGCTTTTTCAGGTTCTGGATCTGCTGTTTTAGCGCGCTTTCAGACATTTGACGGGTTTATGGGTAAATAAAACGCATTTTTACGACTTATTGGCGTTATGTAAATACGATGTGAAAAAAACAGCAGAAGGTGCCGGGAGGGGGGAAAAGAACCGGGCGAAAAGCCGCCCGGTATAGAAGATTACGCGCTGCGTTTGTCTTCGGTATTGGTGTCGAAATCGCTGGCGTCATGGCGCTCGTGCAGTTGCTCATGTGGCTCGCCATTGGTGCGGTTTACGATGCGTCCGCGTTTTACCGCCGGGCGTTCGGCAATCTCTTTCGCCCAACGCTGCACGTTTTTATAACTGCCAGCGTCGAGGAACTCTGCCGCGCCATAAACACTGCCCAGCGCGATGTTGCCGTACCACGGCCAAATAGCCATATCGGCAATCGTATATTCATCGCCTGCCACGAACTTGTGGTTCGCCAGTTGCTTATCCAGCACGTCAAACAGACGTTTGGCTTCCATGGTAAAGCGGTTGATGGCGTACTCGATTTTCACCGGCGCGTAAGCGTAGAAGTGACCAAAACCGCCGCCGAGGAACGGCGCAGAGCCTTGCAGCCAGAATAACCAGTTTAGCGTTTCGGTGCGCCCGGCCAGATCTTTTGGCAGGAAGTGACCAAATTTCTCTGCCAGATACAGCAAGATAGCGCCAGATTCAAACACGCGCGTCGGCGGCGTGGTGCTATGGTCGCGCAATGCCGGGATTTTGGAGTTTGGGTTCACGTCGACAAAACCGCTGGAGAACTGCTCGCCTTCACCGATGCGAATCAGCCAGGCATCGTACTCCGCGTCGCTAACGCCTTTTGCCAGTAGCTCTTCCAACAAAATTGTCACTTTCTGGCCGTTCGGCGTGCCGAGCGAATAAAGCTGCAACGGATGTTTGCCCACCGGCAACGTTTTTTCATGTGTCGGGCCGGAAACCGGGCGGTTGATATTAGCAAACGCACCGCCGCCGGATTTATCCCACGTCCAGACTTTCGGTGGTTGATAGTTGTCTGACATATTAGTCTGCCTTTCTATTGGTGTGTTGAATGGAATTGCAACGACTTGCCATGCAGTGTAGCAGTTACCTCCGGTGATGACGCAACGGCTACGCTATTTTTATCCAGTCTTATACGTTATTTTTTATAAAATAATCTGACTTAAAATAGACTTTTTAATATTCCTTCGCTTTAAGCGAAATTGTCATTTTTATTTACCGCTGCTCGCTTATTTTGAATTCAGCTGTATTGGCCGCAGATTAACCATTATTTGTTATTAAAATGTTTTATTAGGCGGTCGATAATCGATATGAGGGTATTCTTTTCGACTCAATCTGGAGGAGTCATGAGCTAATTATCTGGTCATAAATAGCGGAGATAATGATGCAGGAAATTCAGGCGATTCAGGCAAGCCCACCGCTTGCGACAACAAAAGAAAACACAACGCACAAATCGGCTTTATCCACCCATACGGAAAGCCCAACGGACGGCAGCGCTTATCAGGATGACAGCATCAAAGTCACGCTTTCCAGTCGCGTAGAAGGCCATAAAGAAATAAAGGATATCAAAGACGAACAGCCCGTTCACGAAACAAAAAAAACGGAAAATCATGAAATTGATTATTCGCTGGCGATGTCGGGTATTCCGCAATTTGGCGGGCGGCTAGTGACGCTGGTGAAATACCCGGACGGCAGAACGGAAATGATTGATGCCTTTTCCGGTAAAGAGGTGACGCAAGAAGAGTTACAACAGGCGCAAATGCAGCAAGAGGGCAGCGAAGCAACGGAACAAGCCGAGGTTCAGCAAGTGCAAATTGCCACCCCCGGTGAATCAACACCCACGGACAGCGAATAAAGCGTTGGTCGCGATTTAATAAATATATTTTATATTTTGGTGGCGTGCTTAAGAAATAACGCAGCTTCAATACTTATATTTGGCTTTAGTCGAAATAAAGCATCTTTTATTTTCAGCAGGGTATTTGCTGAGGATATCGGCTTGTTTGCTTTTGCGTCTCACGAACGGCTTACTGGCTCAGCCGCCTGTGATGCAGGTGGCTGAGCGTGAGCCGGTTCAGGAATGGTTTTGCGCGATATAGTAAGGTTGCTAACTTTTGTGTTGGGGCGCTATTTTCCGCTATTCGGCGGCACAAAAACCGCTGAAAAAATAGGGGATTAACGTTTTTTCAGCGCCTGGCTTTGTTATGTTTGTCTTTGTATTCAGCAACGGCCTGGTTGATGTTATCCGTTTCGATGGTGTCAACTTTTTCACCTTCAAAAAACACTTCATAATGACCGGACACATATTTGAAGGTGAATATTTTATCCTGGTAACGAACCCGTTTTTCTTTAACCGACAAGCCCATACTGCGCATAGCCACGCGAGCCATTGTGTCTATCTTTTTAGTTTTCATGATTATTTACTTACCGTTTCAGGTTGTTTGCGATGCCTGATTTTGAACGACGACGGTGATGTTAATTTTTTACCCTCAGAAAGGAAAGTAGAGGTTGCCAGAAAATCCCCTATAAGAATAGGTGAAATATTTGTCTGAGGCTTAATGATTTCCTAATCTTTTGATTATTCAGCGGCAATTAAGGGCAATATTAAGCCGTTTCTTATCTCTGCCAGATATAAATTCCGCGCTTTTCCCTGCTGAAAGTTTCTGTTCTTAGCATTATTTTTTTGTGTTACGTGGACATTTTTCAGAAATTATCAATAAAACGTTTCACCGCCGGAGAGCGCTCGAACTTGCGCCAGGCCAGCGCGACATCCGTTTTCAGCGCCTTTTCGACGATGGAATGGAAAGTGACCAGTGGATGTCCAGAACAAGCCATGGATTGCGGAATCAGCGCGAAACCAAAACCGGCGGCCACCATACTCAGCGACGAGGAGAATTGCGACGCCTGCTGCCGGGTTTCCAAATTCACACCCGCGTGCAGACAGGCGTTGTACACCAGATCATAAAGCCCCGGAGCCACGTCTTGCGGGAAAATAATGAGCGGTGTTTTCTGAAGCTCGGTGAGGGATATTTCGGCTCTGGCGGACAGCGGATGCGTGCGGTGCAGCGCAATCAGCATCGGTTCTTCATCGATCAATTTGAGGTTGAACGTTTTGCTGTTTTCACATGGCAGGCGCACAAACGCGACATCAATCACCCCTTCATCCAACTCCTGCATCAACGTCGCCATATTGTCCTCTTTTTGATACAGCGCCACCTGTGGGTAACGATGCTGGAACTGGCGCAGCACCGAGAAAAACCGCGTGTGGAAGGCGTTGGAACTGGTGACGCCAAGATACAGCTTGCCGTTGATTCCCCTGGCAACGCCTTTCGCTTTTTCCAGCGCCGCATCGCTCATCGCGAGGATTTGGCAGGCATCTTCATAAAACGCTTCGCCTGCTTCCGTCAGCGTGACGCCGCGCGTTTGGCGGTGAAACAGCGGCGTGCCCACTTCCTGTTCGAGGCGGCGAATTTGCTGGCTCAGCGGCGGCTGCGACATCCCCAGCATTTCTGCGGCGCGGGTGAAATGTTGCGTCTGCGCAACGGCGACAAAATAGCGTAGATAACGAAGTTCCATATCGAAAGCATCTCAAACCCTGATGGTTTGTATATTGGAATCCCTCGCTGAAACGAGTCAATATTTAATCAGATTTTCTAATCGTTCACACAGCGAGGGAAACGATAATGAATCAAGTAACTGATTGTTCTTGTGAAGAAAATTTGCAGGAAACAATTCGTGCTTTTTCTAAAAGCAAGCCAAACAGCGTGATATATCAAACATCGCTAATGAGTGCCCTCCTTAGCGGTGTTTATGAAGGTAGCACGACTATTAAAGATCTGCTCACTCATGGCGATTTTGGGCTGGGCACATTTAATGAGCTGGACGGTGAATTGATCGCCTTCAACAGTGAAGTCTATCAACTGCGCGCTGACGGCAGCGCCCGCGAAGCGCAAGCCGACCAGAAAACGCCGTTCGCGGTGATGACCTGGTTCAAGCCGCAGTACCGCCAGCAGTTTGATAAACCGATCAGCCGCCAGGCGTTGCACGAGGTTATCGATAAACAGATCCCTTCCGATAACCTGTTTTGCGCCCTGCGCATTGATGGCCATTTTCGCCATGCGCACACCCGCACCGTGCCGCGCCAGACGCCGCCTTACCGCGCAATGACCGATGTTCTCGACGATCAACCCGTGTTTCGCTTCAACGGCCGCGACGGCGTATTGGTTGGCTTTCGCACGCCGCAGCATATGCAGGGCATCAACGTCGCGGGCTACCACGAACACTTTATTACTGACGATCGCCGCGGTGGCGGTCATCTTCTCGATTATCAGCTCGAAAACGGCACGCTGACCTTTGGGGAAATCTATCAATTGATGATTGATTTGCCTGCAGACACGGCGTTCCTCAATGCGAATTTGCACCCGGACAACCTGGATGCCGCAATACGTTCAGTGGAAAGCTGATACCCATTTAAAGGAGTGACTTATGAGCAAAGAACGCCATACACAGCAGTGGGCACACGGTGCCGACATGGTGGTGGGTCAACTGGAAGCTCAGGGCGTTAAACAGGTTTTCGGCATTCCCGGCGCCAAAATCGACAAAGTGTTTGATTCCCTCCTCGATTCAGCGATTCAAATTATTCCGGTGCGCCACGAAGCGAACGCCGCATTTATGGCGGCAGCCGTTGGGCGCATCACTGGCAAAGCGGGGGTCGCGCTGGTGACCTCCGGCCCTGGCTGTTCCAATTTGATCACCGGCATGGCGACGGCCAATAGCGAAGGCGATCCGGTGGTGGCGCTGGGCGGCGCGGTGAAACGCGCGGATAAAGCCAAGCTGGTGCACCAAAGCATGGATACGGTGGCGATGTTCAGCCCCGTCACCAAATACGCGGTGGAGATCTCGTCTTCAGACGCCATTGCCGAAGTGGTGTCGAACGCCTTTCGCGCCGCCGAACAGGGGCGGCCAGGCAGCGCGTTTGTCAGCATTCCGCAGGACATTTCAGACCAACCTGCCAGCGGGAATATCCTGCCGTCCGGCGCGCTGCTGAAGTTAGGCGCCGCGCCCGATTCGGTGGTTGACGAAGTGGCGAAACTGATCGCCAGTGCGAAAAATCCGGTCATCCTGCTCGGTTTAATGGCCAGCCGCCAGGAGAACACTGCCGCGCTGCATCAATTGCTGGAAAAAAGCCATATTCCGGTCACCAGCACCTATCAGGCGGCGGGCGCCATCAATCAGCAACATTTCAACCGTTTTGCCGGGCGCGTTGGGCTGTTCAGTAACCAGGCGGGCGACAGGCTGCTGCATCTGGCAGATCTGGTTATCAGCATCGGTTACAGCCCGGTGGAATATGAACCGTCGATGTGGAATATCGGTGACGCCAAATTGGTGCACATTGATGTGCTGCCCGCCTATGAAGAGCGTAATTACGCCCCGGATGTGGAACTGATCGGCGATATTGCCGGCACACTCGACAAGCTGGCGGCAAGAATTGAACAGCCGCTGATCCTCTCACCACACGCGTCGGAAATCCTCATTGAGCGGCGCAATCAGCGCGAGCTGCTCAGCCGCAAAGGCGCACACCTCAGCCAGTTCGCCATCCACCCGCTGCGCATTGTGCGGGCGATGCAGGACATCGTGAACAGCGACGTGACGTTGACGGTGGATATGGGGAGTTTCCATATCTGGATTGCCCGTTATCTCTACAGTTTCCGCGCGCGCCAAATGATGATTTCCAACGGCCAGCAGACGATGGGCGTCGCGTTGCCGTGGGCGATTGGCGCCTGGTTGGTTAATCCGGGGCGCAAAGTGGTGTCCGTTTCCGGCGATGGCGGATTTTTGCAATCCAGCATGGAGCTGGAAACCGCCGTCCGGCTGGGCGCGAATGTGCTGCACATTATCTGGGTCGACAATGCTTACAACATGGTGGCGATCCAGGAAGAGAAAAAATACCAGCGCCTCTCCGGCGTTAAATTCGGCGTGGTGGATTTTAAAGCCTATGCCGAGTCCTTCGGCGCGAAAGGGTTTGCCGTTGAAAGCACAGAGCAACTGGAGCCGACACTGCGCGCGGCAATGGACACGCACGGCCCGGCGGTGGTCGCTATTCCAGTGGACTACAGCGATAACCCGCTGCTGATGGGGCAATTAAATCTCAGCCAGATTCTTTGATAAACCAAGGAGATGTTATGAAAAAAGTCGCATTCGTGACCGGCGCCGGTCAGGGCATTGGCAAAGCCATTGCTTTACGCCTGGCAAAAGATGGCTTTGCTGTGGCGGTCGCTGACTATAACGCAGCGACCGCCAACGCGGTGGCCGACGAGATCAACAGCCACAATGGCAGCGCGATTGCCGTGACGGTGGATGTTTCTGACCGCGAGCAGGTTTTTGCCGCCGTCGAAGAAGCGAGAACAAAACTCAAAGGCTTCGATGTGATCGTCAATAACGCCGGGGTCGCGCCTTCTACGCCCATTGAGTCGATTACCCCGGACGTGGTGGATAAGGTTTATAACATCAACGTCAAAGGCGTTATCTGGGGGATCCAGGCGGCGGTTCAGGCGTTTAAAGCGGAAAAACATGGCGGCAAAATCATCAACGCCTGTTCACAGGCCGGGCATGTCGGCAACCCGGAACTGGCGGTGTACAGCTCCAGTAAATTCGCGGTGCGCGGGTTAACGCAGACCGCCGCGCGCGATCTCGCGCCGCTTGGCATTACGGTGAATGGTTACTGCCCGGGGATTGTGAAAACGCCGATGTGGGCGGAAATCGACCGCCAGGTCTCGGAAGCGGCGGGACAACCGCTGGGTTACGGCACGGAACAATTCGCCAAACGCATTACGCTTGGACGTTTGTCGGAACCGGAAGATGTCGCGGCCTGTGTTTCTTTCCTTGCCGGGCCAGATTCCAATTACATGACCGGCCAGTCGCTGCTGATTGATGGCGGCATGGTCTTTAGTTAAGCGTTTTACGGCTCGGACAAAGCCTTGCCCTTGCGAATGCGCAGGGGCTTTTTTATGCCCGCATATGCGTTTTTCGGCAAACCTGTGCAGAAATTCTCGTTTTGGTTAGCGACGAAATTGCGGTTAACTGGCAGTCTCAACCTTACGTGAGAACATGCTGATGAAGAGATTGCTGCAACAGTGGGTGGCTCGCCTCGCCCCGACGCTGCCAGTGCGGGTGGAAGAGGGAGAATATGACTCCGGACGCCATGTCGCGCTGCTGATCCCGCTCGGCCTGCTTTACGGCCTCGATTACCATCCTTCCGTATGGATTTACGATGAAAAATGAGCGCTTTCACCTGGTCATGCGTTACAGCTACTGGAATGAACTGTGCGCTGTGGATTAAAAGCCGTCTGACATCAGGCGGTTTTTTATTTCCCGCTGTCCTGTTTTATTTATGAAATAAATTAAATCATTTATCCTCATGCATTTAGTGAATGTATTTATATTTCACGATCTCAATACTGCGGAATAAAACCAGCTCTATCTCTCATTTCTTCATTTTTTAAGCATTTGCCCGGCTAATTTTTCTCGCCTTATGCCACTGCTCACAAATCCGATATATAAACTTGTATGGTAGTAGACTTAAAAATATGAAGAGGGATAACGTGAACGCCGTGACGCTTTTGTCGTAAACGGACTCCAGTAAAAACTGGACATGGTTTAACGAAAACAATCCTCTTATGGAGTTTTTATGTCCATGATAAATAAACAAATAGAACAGACTTATGGCACAGGTCTGGTTGGCTGCGGAGAAACGCGATGACCCGTAAAAACCGTAAAGTCACCATTCCCGTCAGTATCGGTTACGGTATGACGGATATTATGGGCGGCGGCGCATTTACCGTTATTGGCGCGTGGCTGCTGTTTTACTACACCACCTTTGTTGGCTTATCACCTCTGCAGGCAGCATCCATTGTGGCGATCGCGCGTATTGTTGATGCGGTCGTCAGCTTATTTATGGGCAGTTTTACCGACCATTTTTATAAAAATTATTTCGGTAAAAAATTTGGTCGCCGCCGTTTCTTTTTACTGATCGGCGCGCCGCTGATGCTGGTTTATATTCTGCTGTGGCTCAATGGCATGAACTTCTGGTTTTATCTCGCCGTTTACCTGGCGTTCGAGATTATTGCCGCGATGGTGCTGATCCCGTGGGAGACCTTGCCCTCAGAAATGACCAAAGATTTTAACGATCGCACCAAGCTTTCGACCTGCCGAATGTTCCTTTCCGCTTCCGGCACGTTCCTCGCCACGTTTATTCCGGGCCTGCTTATCGGCTGGCTGGGCGAAAAAAATGCCGATGCTTATCTGATCAACGGCATTGTTTTTGCGGTGTTGTTTATGTTCTGCGTCTTCCTGTCGTGGAAAGTGACCTGGGAGCGCGAATTGACGCCGGAAATGCTGGCCGAAATGGAAAAAACCGAGAAGGCCAAAAGCATGGCGCAGCAACTCTCGGGCATTGGCAAACTGTTTAAAGACTATGCCTCGACGCTGAAAGTGCGCGCGTTTCGCAAACATCTGGCTATCTACCTGTTCTCGTTTACCGCGAAAGATGTCTACAACACGGTGTTCGTTTTCTTCTGTGTTTACTGCCTGAACGTCTCTTCTTCGCTGGCGGGAACGCTGCTATCGATGAGCATTGTCGGCCTGCCGGTCACGCTGATTGCGGGTGTGGCGATCATCAAATACGGCCCGGCGCGGCTGTATGTTTTCGCCTATAGCCTGATGATGCTGTGTCTTGGCGGCTTTTTCCTGGTGTATCAATTCCCAACCGAAAACAAAGTGCTGCTGCTGGTGATCCTCGCCGGGGTGTACCAGATTGGGCGCTGCGTACTGGAATTCACGCCGTGGAACGTCTTTCCGTTTATCCCGGATATTGACGAAATGATCACGCGCCAGCGCCGTGAAGGGCTGTTTGCCGCGGTGATGACATTCTCACGTAAAACCACGGTTGCCATCGCGACGTTTGCGGTCGGTCTGTTGCTGCAAAGCGGTGGCTTTGTCAAAGGCAGCCAGGTACAGCCGCAGGAAGCCATTAACACCATCGTGATGCTGCTGTTTGTCGGTACGGTGGGTTTGTTGCTGGTGGCGTTGTGGCAGGCATTAACTTTCCATTTGAACAAGCGCACGCACCGGATTTTTGTTGAAGAGATGGATCGCCTGAAAGCGAACGGTCTGAAGCAAAATGTCACCCCGGAAGCGCGCCATATTGTGGAAGATCTCACCGGTTACCGCTATGACGACCTCTGGAGTGAAACCCCGGCAAAAGCGATGAAATCCGCCACGCCTTCATCCTCGTTAAGCTGATATCTCCATTCAGGCCATGCCGCTGCGCATGGCCTGAATTTTTCCTCTGTGTGTTATTTCCTCATATCCTTTACTCCCCTCCAGAAAATAGAAAGTAATTTGTATCATTGCTTTGCCTTTTATATCGGCTGAATAATGGCTGGTTAATATTATCTGATGGCGATCACATCAAGCGTTTTTTTAAAGTGAAAGTGTAAGAATGTGGTCATATATTGGCGTTGGCAATTGAGAAAGTTTACGTGGATGTGGAGGATTCTACCTTTTGTTTATATTGGAAAGGTGGGGGTCTTTCACCATAATAAATTTGTTATTACTGCCATCTATCAAATAAATCATGTCGTATTGATATTGCTTTCTCATATGCAAATGACCAATCCATTATTTGCAGGGGATAAACTATGTCGGATGTTAAAAATAGCGCTTTCTTTTCACGTTTTATGCTCTGGGTGCATGAACGATTTCCTTTGGCTAATCTGCCGCTGTTCGTTGTTATTTATTTTCTGTCGATGTGTGTTGCATCACTGGAAAATAAAAGTATGTCCCTGATGTCAATTATTGTAGGTAGCGTATTGTCTATTTCCTTCTTTTTGCTGTTGCGCGTACTTGATGAGCATAAAGATTATAAAGACGACTGCATCCACCATCCTGGGCGCGTTTTGCAGCGCGGTGTCATTCGCCTGGCGCACTTAAAAATCATCGGTGTTATTTGCGTAATTTTGCAGTTAGCGGGCATGTATTGGCTGTCGCCGGAACTCAAACCGCTGCTGATAAGCTGGGGGCTACTCCTGTTCTGGACAGGCTTAATGACCAAAGAGTTTTTTGCCCCGGAGTGGCTAAAGCAGCGCTTTTTCCTCTATGCCTTTTCCCATACGCTGATCATGCCGTTTATTATCTGGTGGCTGGCAACCTTAACGTATCCGCACGTGACGCTCACCCTCCCGTTGGTATTATTGATGTTTCTCTCTTTTATTTCCGGCCTGAGTTTTGAAATAACGCGAAAATGCAAAGGCCCGGATGAAGATAGGCCTGAAGTTACTACATATTCGCAATTATACGGGCGGCCATTATCGGTCTTCTTTATTATTTTATTATTGTGCGCGATGGCGCTGATGCAATATCTCCTGATTTTAAATGGCAAAGGTGCCGTGCCTGGCTGGTTTTATAGTATTAGCGGTGTGCTCACGCTTTTTACGATAGGACAACTGGTTCGCTTTCTAATCGCATCCAATAAAGTGAACAGAAAAAGAAATGAATTGATGGTTGGCTTAGCGATGATGGCAGGCTATCTGCTTTGCATTGTTGCACTGTATGACTAAATACACTGGGGAGTTTTTAATTATGGATGATGCAATAACTGCCGCAATTGTGGATGTTCAACCTAATGTTTTTACCTTATTACTGCCAACGGAAGAGCGCTGTAATTCTTTAAATTCATTATCGGAGGTGGCTTTATCGTTATATGGGCAAACCCTTCGTTTACCCGCAATGAAAGTGTTGACGAAAGAACGCCAGCAGAGCGGCGACTGGTTAGCGACATTAACTTGCCGCAGCGAGCAAGAAACAAAAAGATGCTACTGGCAATTAAAGCTTTGTCGTCCTCGCGAGGAAAAAGCAGAAGCGGCGGTCGCCTTACCCAAACGGCACCTTTATTCGTGGAGTGAAGACGATCGGCAAAAGAGGCTCGCGTATCTGCGACAGCATACCGGCCATCGCCTTGAGCAGATTGCCGCCACCCGTTTGCAGGCTGAAAAATTAAAAAAGAACCTTGAGGGGTTTATCGGCTCTGTTGAAATCCCGGTGGGTATCGCCGGGCCGCTGCTCATTAAGGGGCAATTCGCCGCGGGAACATTTTATGCGCCCATGGCAACCAGCGAAGGAGCGCTTGTCGCTTCGATGTCCCGGGGTGCCAGCGCCATCACGCAAAGTGGCGGCGCCACTGCACAAGTGATCGGCCAGCGAATGATGCGCGTACCGCGTTTTGAATTCCGCTCGGTGCGCGACTGCCGCACGTTTTGCGCGTGGGCGGAGGACTATTTAACGGAAATTCGCGCTGTTGTCGGCCTGCATTCCCGCTATGCGCGGCTCACCCAACTCACCCCGCGCGTGATCGGCAATGCCGTGCATCTCGCCTTTGTTTATCATACGGCGGATGCGGCGGGGCAAAATATGACCACCACCTGCACCTGGCAGGCCTGCCAGTGGATCCTCGCGCATCTTCCTCCCTCGCTGGCGCCGCAGCGCTACATCCTGGAAAGCAACCTGTCCAGTGATAAGAAAACCTCCTGGGGAAGCTTTGCGCAGGGCAGGGGAACGCAAGTGATTGCCGAAGCCACGCTGAGCGAAGCGGCCTGCCGGGCGCAATTAAGGATCGCACCCGCGCAACTGGTTGAGGCTTTTCACGGCTTTTGCGAAGGCTCCGTGGCGGCAGGCATGACCGGGCTGAACATCAACACCGCCAATGCGATTGCGGCGATGTTCACCGCGCTCGGTCAGGACATTGCCTGTAGCCATGAGTCCTCGCTTTCACAGCTTCAAATGCGCCTGACCCCGGAAGGCAACGTCTATTGCAGTATCACCTTGCCAGCGTTGATTATTGGCACCGTTGGCGGCGGCACCAACCTTCCCGATCAGGCGGAATGCCTGGCAATGCTCGGTTGCCAGGGGGAAAACGGCAGCCAAAGGCTGGCAGAAATCATCGCCGCGTTTTGCCTGGCGCTGGACATCTCAACGCTTAGCGCGCTAGCCAGCGATGAATTCGCCAAATCCCATGAAACCCTGGGCCGCCAGCGCGGAAAAGGGCACACCGGCAAAGGGATCAGCGACCCGTTGATCCACTGTTTTCACCACGCTCGCTATACCCCCGCCTGGGGTTCGCGCCCGCCGGTCGAAATCGCACCGGCTCGCTGGCAGGGCAACCAGAGCAGTATTCTCACCACCCTCAGCCCTAACACGACGATATTGCCGATCGGCATTTTCGCCTACCGGTTGCAGCGCGATGACGGCACCCACGCCGAGGTAATTGTGAAAAACAAGCCGCAAACCAGCGCCATCGCCAGTCTGATGGCGTCGTTGGCTGCGGGCTGCACGCCGACCATTCTTGAACATCTGGAACGCTGGCTTCCGTACAGCGAATTCAGCCACGCGCGGGAACGGGAAATGGCGATCGTCACGCAAACCGATCCGGCGTTTACCCGCCATATGCCAACACTTTACGGCACGTATGAAGACGGAAAACACAGCGTCATTATTGAGGAGTTGCTCCAGCATGAACCGATGTTGAACAGTATTTCGCGCGGTCTACGCTGGCAGCCTGCGCATATCAACGCGGCGTTAAAAGGCATCACCGAGGTTCATGCGCGCTGGTATCGCGAGCCAGACGCCCTGCAAACACGCTTTCAGCACATCGTTATTCCCGATGAGCAGCAGATTGCCGGCATGGTTCCGCTGTGGCAGGAGATCGCCGATTTCAGCCATCGCACTTATCCGGCGTTGTTCAACACCTCAATGCTGCATCACTGGTTATCCTGCGCGGAAACCAGCGCGGCGCAGTGGCGCGAGATCTCTTCCCTGCCGCGCACGTTGGTACACAACGATTTCAGCACCCGCAATATCGCGTTACGACAGGAGAACCAGCGGTTGTGCTGCTGGGATTGGGAATTGGCGACCGTGCATGTTCCGCAGCGCGATCTTGCCGAACTCTTGACCTACACCCTGACAGAAACCGCGACCAAACAAGAGGTCATGCGTCATGTGGAGTTTCACCGCCAGCAACTGGCAAACCAGCTAGGCACGCCGGTTCATGCCCAGGAGTGGTATCGCGGTTACTGCCTGGCGCTGCGCGATTATGGCCTCCGGCGGTTGTCGTTTTACTTAATGCTCCATCACGTCAATCCGCAACCGTGGTTTCCCCCGATTTTGAAAACATGGGCGCGGCTGGTCGAACTCACCCAACATCGGTTTTAAAAGGAATTAACATGGACTCTTTCTATTCTGCCGCCGAAGCGGTTGTGCTGGACGATAACCAGTTGGGCGGAAAAGCCGCCAATCTCCTGTGGCTGACATCGCATGCTTACCCTGTCCCGGAGTGGTGGATTGTCACCGCCGATACTATGGAAACGATGTTGCAGCAGGACGAAACGGCATCGCAATTGCGCGCGCAATTATCTGCCGACGCTTCCGCGCAAGACATAGAGGTGATTGCCGGGAAAATCTGCGCGCGCATCGCGCAACTGCCGCTGCCGGATGCGCTAATGGAGGCGCTGGCCTCGTTGGAGGCAGACATTTTCTGGGCGGTGCGCTCATCGTGTAGCGATGAAGATACCAGCCACGCCTCTTTTGCCGGACAGATGGACAGCTTTTTGTTTCAGCGCGGCCAGATGCAGCTTGCCGATGCCATCCGGCAAGTGATGATGTCGGCCTGGAGTACGCGCGCCGTGGCATATCGCCTGCAAAAAGGGCTGTCGTTACGCGCGATTCGTTGTTCGGTCATTATTCAAAAGATGGTCGAAGGCGAGACGTCAGGCGTGCTGTTTACCGCCCATCCGGTGACCGGTTCGCGCCAGACGATGCTGATTTCAGCGGCGTGGGGCACCGGCGAAGGGGTGGTTTCCGGCCAATGCAGCACCGATGAATTCACCGTGCCGCTGCATGGCGATGACTTCACCCAGGCGCTCAGCCAGAAAACGACCGCCGTGGTTTTCGACAAACGCGGCGGCAGCGGCACCAAAGAAATTTCTCTTGATGAAGACAAAGCGGCGGCCGCGTCACTCACGGCACAGCAAGTTCTGGCGCTGCGTGCGCTGGGCGCGGACATCGCAAAACAGCTTCGCGCCCCGCAGGATATTGAGTGGACAATCAAAGATAACCACATTTATTTGCTGCAAACGCGGCCCATAACTCATCTGCCGAAAGACCACGGCTGCGTGAACGATACGTTGATTTGTGACAATGCCAACATTCAGGAGTCCTATTGCGGCATTACCACACCGCTGACTTTTTCCTTTGCCCGCGCCGCCTACGCGACCGTGTATGAGCAAACCTTGCGGCTGATAGGCAGCTCCGCCAAAGAGAGCGATGCGCGCAAAACTATCACCGACAATATGCTTACACTCGTTCGCGGGCGGGTCTATTACAACATCCAAAACTGGTATCGCGCGTTGTTACTTCTGCCGTCGTTCAATATGAACAAAACCGATATGGAAGCAATGATGGGGTTAGAGGAGCCGGTTGATATTGTTCAGGATAAACAGCTCTCCCGCCGGGAAAAACTCCTGACCCTGCCCGCAATGATAAATATGGCGGCACGCCTGCTTTACGCACAGCTTACACTGGAGACAAGGGTGCGTACTTTTCTGCAACATTATGGCGACGTGCAAGCGCATGTTGACCGGGACAATCTGCATACCTTATCGCCGGCTCAACTCATTGAATTACTGAAATACCTCGACGAAAACCTGTTAACCCGCTGGACGGCGCCCATCATTAATGACTTTTATGTCGCTCGCTTCAACGGCAAAGTTCAGCGCGTACTCAAGGCATTATGGCCGCAAGAGAGCGCACGGATCAGCGGCGATCTGCTGGTCGATGATGGCAATCTCATCAGCACCGAGCCGACCAAAAGATTGCTGGCGATGAGCATTTATGCCCGCCAGCGCCCACAGCTTGCCGCCATGATCCTCAATGATAACGGCACGCACCTGCTACCTCGCCTCAGGCAGCAGGATCCGCGCTTTTATCAGCAATGTATTGACTACATTGCGCTTTATGGCGATCGCACAATGGGTGAGCTCAAGCTGGAAACCCTCACTCTGCGCCAGGACCCCCGTTTTCTGTTCACCATCTTGCGTAATTACCTGAGCGCAGAAACTTTGCCGAAGAGCCAAAAAGGCAAACTGAAAGCGGCGGCGGAAGACGAGGTGTTCGCGCGGCTTTTGCAACAGTGCGGTAAACGTCAGTTGGCACGTTTTACACGCCATCTCGGCAAATTGCGCCGGGCGATCCATAACCGCGAAACCATGCGTTTTACCCGCACCAAAATGTTTGCCCTGTATCGCGACATTTATTTACAGCTTGGGCAACAACTGGCGCTGGAAGGCGTGCTTGCCGACGCGCGGGATATTTTTTGGCTCACGCGCGACGAAATTTACCAGGGCAAAGACGGCACGGCGGTGCAAACGGGTTTAAAAACCTTGATTGCGCAGCGCCGCGCCGAATATGAACACTATAAGCAACAGGAGGAACCCGCCAACCGTTTCTCCCTGACACAAACACTGTTTCAGCAGCAAACTTTGCGCCCGCAAAGCGCGGCGACCAATGGCGCAGAACTGCGCGGAACCGGGTGTTACCCCGGCAATGTGGAAGCGCCGGTCAGCCTGGTCTTTGCGCCGGAAAACGCCAGCAATCTGGCGGGAAAAATCCTCTGTACCGTGCGTACCGATCCCGGCTGGGCCCCGCTGTTTCCAGGCCTCAGCGGGTTGATTGTCGAGCGTGGTTCGATGCTATCGCACTCCGCCATTATCGCCAGGGAGATGGGCATCCCGGCGATTGTCGGCGTGCCGGACATTACCCGGCGCTTGCAGGATGGCGAAACCGTGCGGATGGACGGGGGAAGCGGCCTTATCGTCCGCCTGGCGGAGCAGAAAGGGGAGGATGCATGAACAAGCCCCTTATTGAGCAGGAGTGGCGGCCAGACGACACGCTGAGCATTGATTTCCTGGCGGTTGCGCAGCGGGTTTATGCCGATGATCCCTGGTGGCCTGGTGAAGATGCTGATGTGCTGGCGCGGCAATTTAGTTCCGCCAATCCCTTTACCCAACAGGGCAAAATCTGGACGGGATACATTCGCGGCGAAGCGCGTTTAGCCGGGTTTTCTGCGCTGTCCGCAACCGGGGAACGGGTGGTGAACTTTGGGTTTTGGGAAACCATTAACCTTCTCGCGCCCAATCAACGTTTGTTTAGCGCCCTGGCGCGCTGGGCGAAAGAACAAGGCGCGACGCGATTGGTCGGGCCGATTAATTTCAACACCCTTGGCAAGTTCCGGCTGCGGCTGGATTGCCCATCCTGCCCACCTTTTGCCGGGGAAGCGTATAACCCGCCGTGGTATCAGCACTTGCTCAGCGCGTTGGGTTTTCAAGAACGGGCGAAGTATTTTTCGCTGTACGACGATGCAGAAGTCATACAAAAGCGCCCATTACCGGATGAAGACACAAGCCGCTGGCGAAACGGCGACGTGACACTCCAGCCGCTGACCCCGGCGCTATGGGATAACCACCAGGATGCGCTTTATCGGGCGATTACTCAGAATTTTTCGAAAAATGTCGGCTGGACGGCCTGTAGCCAGGCGCTTTTTAACTGGCATTTCAATGCGCAAACCATAAAACCCTATTGCGACTCACCGGGCTCCTGCCTCGCTTTTGGCGCAGAGGGTGACATCGCCGGGTTGTTGTTCAGCCTTTATGACCCACGGAATCAAACAGGGCTGTTTAAAACCGTGATGATTGCCCCTCGCTATCGGCGCACGCCGCTTTACGCCACGTTAGTTCGCCACTTTCTCTCGAGCGTTGGAACCCGCTATCCACGCCTCGGCGTGGCACTTCTTAACTGGCAAGGGCCAACAACCCGCACTTCGCTGCAAATGTGTTGTGGTGCCAATAAAGCCTTTCACGATTACGCCCTTTTTTCCCGGGAGATAACCCATGAATTATTGTGAACACTTGCTGGAGCACCAACAGCGCACGCCTGATTTGCCAGCACTTCGCTATTTTCTGCCTGACGGCGAATGGGCAACACTCAGCTATACGCAGTTGCTGGCTCGGGCGGCGGTTTATCAAAGTTGGATGAACAACGCCGGGCTAAAAGCGGGTGATCGACTTTTAGTGTTGATGAGGCCGGGGGCGGATTTTTACGCCTTGTTGTACGCCATGCTTGGCGCGGGGATTGTGCCGGTGCTGGTGGAAAAAGGGATGTCGGTGAAAAATCTGCGTGGCTGCCTGCAACAGGCACGCCTTAGCGCGGTGCTGGTGGAGAAGGGCATCGCAACACGATGGTTTTTACTGCCGGAACTGTGGTCTGTCCGCCGCTTCACCTTCGACGCGAAACGGTACTTTATGGCGCATTTGCCGGATTTTGCGGATCAAGCATCCGGCAACGATGGCCGCGAATTTCACACCCTTCTCGTCGATGACGACACGACGGCGCTGATTACCTTCACTAATGGTTCCACCGGCTTGCCGAAAGGCGTGCCGCGCTCACATCGCTCGTTACTGGCGCAAAGCCGCGCGCTGGCGCACTTTTTCCCGCAACAGCAACACCGTGACATCAGCTCTTTTCCCGTGCTGACGCTGTTCTGCCATTTTCTTGGCGGCTGTAGCTATCTTCTGCCACCTGCCGAAAAAGACGGCACGCTTCCTGTGCAACTGATTGCCCAAACCATCAACAGTGAAGCGATCACCCGGCTAAGCGTCTCGCCCGCATGGATACACCAGCTACTGGAGTACGCCGATGAGCAAGACGCGGTTTTTTCATCGGTAAAACAGGTGATTATTGGCGGCGCGCCTGTTACCCCGCGCTTACTGCTTGGTTGCTTACGCTATTTCCCGTTGGCGAAGTGCGGCGTGAATTATGGCGCGACAGAAGCCGAGCCGATCAGCTATATCGACATGGCAACGCTGCTGAAAGAGTGGCACCAGCGACCGGGTTATCTCGCCGGTGCCGTGGGGGAGGGGACTCAGATTCTCATTCGCCGCCAGCCTTGTTCCCGTCCGCAAGAAATCGTGCCCCTGCCCGCAGAAACCGAAGGCGAAATCCTGGTGAGCGGGCCGCAGGTGCTGGAAAGCTACCTTAACAACCCAGAGGCTGATTACCTGAACAAAATCACAGACAGTGCAGGGCGCATCTGGCATTGCACGGGCGATAGCGGCTTTCTCGACGCACAACATCGTCTCTGGTTAACGGGCAGGCTGAAGGATCAACTCCACACCCGCTCCGGTTTGTCGGTTTCGCCTTTTACCGTCGAGAAAAAGCTCAATGCGCTGCCCGGCATCAACGTCAGCGCCGTGGTGCAGGGCGCGCAGGATGAGATCGGCGTGGTGCTCTCCAGCGCAGCGCGTTGCCGTATTGCCGCACCGTTGCTGGCTGACATGTTTCCGGGCGAGGCGGTCAGTTTTTATGTGCTGGCATCGTTTCCTGTTGATGCGCGCCATCACAGCCGTATCGATCGCGCGCGTCTGCGCCAGCAAATAAAACAGCGCAAGCTCAAGCCCATTAATCCAGGAGAGCACTCATGAAATACCCGTTTATTGTTCGTCTCACCCTGGCGGATTACGTCACGCTGGCGGGCATGGTTGTTGCGCTGTGCGCTCTGTATACCGCGCTGTTGGGGCATGTTTGGCTGAGCATTAGCCTGCTTTACCTGGCGATGCTGGCGGATGCGTTGGATGGCAAACTGGCGCGCTTTTTAAAAAGCGAGCGGCCCTTTGGCCGCTACCTGGATGGGTTTTGTGATGTGCTGATCTACCTCATCGCGCCCGCTTTGCTGTTCTATTGCAGCGGTTTTCGCGGCGGCTGGTCGTTATTCAGCGCGCTGATGATCATTTGCGGCTGCCTGCGCCTTGCCCGTTTTAATGAGTCCGGCAACATTACCCATAATGCCGTGCTCGCCTACCGGGGTATGCCGGTGTTCTGGAGCGTTTTCATCCTCAGCGCCTGGAAGCTTGGGCAACTTTCTCTTTCCCCTGTGTTGAGCGCGGTTCTGCTGAGCCTGGCGCTGGTGGTGTTCAGCGTGGCGATGATAACCGATCGTCCTTTTTATAAGTTCTCTTCATTGGCGGTGATTATTGCGCTGTGTCTCGGCGGGATTACGCTGTTTGGCCTGTTGCACCTGGGGGTTATCAATGGTTAGCGCGCTGTGGCAACTCTGGCTGCCGTTACTGCCGGTCATGATTGCGGGCTGCGTGCATATGGCGATCGTTACGTTGAATTTATTGCCGTGGCTGGCCGTTCCGCTTAATGAGCAAGTGTTTGGGCGCAACAAAACCTGGCGCGGTTTTATCGTCGTTCCGCTCATTAGCCTGCTGGTTGGCCCGCAGTGTTTGGGCGGGAATATTGCAAACCCGATGCTGCTGGGCGGGGTCACTGGTCTGGGGTATATGCTCGGCGAACTGCCCAATTCCGCGCTGAAACGCCGCCTCGGCATCCCTCCAGGTGAGCAGCCCACGCGCTATAAAGGCTTGTTTATGTTTCTCGATCAGGCTGATTCCGGGGTGGGCGTGGCGCTGGGTTGCCAGTGGGTGCTGGCGCTGAATTGGGGGCGGACACTGGCGCTGTTGGTGATGTTTATCATCACTGTTCCGCTGGTGAAATATGGGCTTTTTCGCCTGTCGCTAAAAAAAAGCCGCTTCTGAATTAGGCGATAAGCGTGATGACGTTATCGCCTGCCAGCGCGTAATAGCCCGTGAGCTGACTTCCCTGGGGGCGGCTTGCAGCCAGCGTTTGCGTCAGTTGCAACGTGATGCGCTGCGTGAACGTATCAAGATGGCAAACCCGAGCGGCGGCAAAATCAAAATAGTGTCCCACTTCGGGGTAGAGCGCTTTGTAGAGGCTCTCTTTGGCGGAAAAGGCTATCAGTAGTGCGGTTTCATAAGGGAGATCGCAGCCCGCGAGCAGCGCCTGCTCTTGCGGGCTGGCAAATATATCGACGGTTTCGCGCATGGTTTCTGGCGCCAGTACTTCAATATCAATCCCCAACGCGAGCCCCGCGCGGCGGCGGGCAATAATGGCGATAGCGTGATCGTGAGTGTGAGACAAACTGCCGCACCAGCCCGCCGGCCAAACAGGGGAGCGATCCGCTGCGCTGCTTACGTTGGCGTAACACTGCTGATTTTGCAGTAATAGTTTTGCGCCGTAGCGCGCCGCCAGATATTCCGCCCGCCGCTTTACTCCTGCTGAATGCAGGTTCGGCGGAAAAGGGATGGCGTAGCGGGTAAACAGGGTGTCCTGATAAGCGCGCCGGTCAAAGGCTATGTGGCAGTAGCAAATATCGGGAACGGGGGCAATCGATCCCATATCGATATGGGACAAGAAAGGCGGTCGTGCGCTGTGGGTGAATGAAGTAAACATGGCGCGATTACATCATCAGATGAAAAGAAAAACCCCCGCCGTAGGCGAGGGTTCAGAATAAGTGGTGCCCGGACTCGGAATCGAACCAAGGACACGGGGATTTTCAATCCCCTGCTCTACCGACTGAGCTATCCGGGCAACGGGGCGCATTAAACCTGATTCGCCGCGCTCCGTCAACGAAATTTCTTTATTTCGCAGCAGACTGCACAATCTATCACCACTTTGCGAGCATTGCACGTGCGCTCAGGCAAAAAACGCCGTCCACAGGGCGGAAAGCGGCATTGCCAGCACCAGCGCGGGCAGCATATTCGCGACGGCGAACATCTTGATTCCGCAAATGCGCAGCCCCGTAGCCAGCAGCAAAATCCCGCCCACGGCGGTGAAATCGCCCATCATAGCGGGCGTAGTCAACGGCAGGATCAGCGTCGCGCAAGTGGCGAGCGAGAGTTGAACAATCAGCATCGGTACGGAAATCATCGCCACCGCAAAACCCAGTGACGTCGCGAAAATCACCGCCGTGAAGAAATCGAGAAACGCTTTGGCAATCAAAATGCTGGGATCGCCGGTCATCCCTTCGCGCATCGCGCCGAAAATCCCGGTGCCGCTGGCGCAAAACAGAATAATGATAGCCACCAGACTCTGGATAAACGTCTCATGGGCGCTGTTGGCCGCTTCGCCCGTTTTGCGTTTTTGCATCACATTGCGCAGCGCGTTGACTCCGCTGCTAATGCCGCGCTCGACATAACAAAGCTCGCCAATCAGCGTACCGACCAGCGTCGCCAGCACCATCACCGGCAGGTTGACGCATTTCACCACCAGCAAAATGCCAATGCCTAACGATGCAAGGCCGAAAATCGACGGCATGGATGAGCGCACGCGCTCCGGCAGGCGGTGGCTAAGCAGCGCACCCAGCGTCCCGCCGACTAAGACGGCAGCAGCATTGATAAAGGGACCCGTCAGCACGTTGATTCTCCATTGATGAATAATAAGGCGCATAAGATAGCATTTTTATTCGAGTGCAATGCCGCCCAGGTTGCGCCTCCCTGGGAAAAATGACATGATTGCGCGAATTTTCTTCCACCCAACGGGGCCGCCGGATGACGCATCTTTTAGCCGTTTACCGCATGCTTAGCGCCACTGCGCAAATGAGCGCCCGTTTCATTTTATCCCATACTTCACTCACCATGCGGTGAGGGTAACGCACGCTCACTGTAGGACAACAGTAAGATCAGAAGCGTTCTGCTTTTACTGATGTCTGGCGGTCGGAGCTGATTCCAGTCAGACACATTCGTTGGGCGAAGCAGCTGCTTTGCCTGGGGCTTTTTACTCCCCTGAAACGGGTATTTGTGCTTATGAACTCACTGAAAATTGCCGTCAGCCGTGAGCTGGTATCTTTGCTTTCCACGCACCGCGAAGTGGTGACGCTGGACAGTACCGATTTCACGGATGTGGCGGCAGTCGTCATGACAGTAGCGGAGAGCCGCAGCGGTATTCTCGCGCTGCTCAAACGCACAGGCTTCAATGTGCCGGTCTTTTTATTCTCGAACGAGCAGTTTGAAACGCCAGAGGGCGTCACGGCGGTGATCGCCGGTAAAGATCAGGAGTGGCTAGAGCTGGAAACCGCCGCCTGCGACTATGAAGACAACCTGTTGCCGCCGTTTTTCGACACCCTGCGCCAGTATGTCGAAATGAAGAACAGTACCTTCGCTTGCCCTGGCCATCAGCACGGCGCATTCTTCAAAAAGCACCCGGCAGGCCGCCAGTTTTACGACTTCTTCGGTGAGAATGTGTTTCGCGCCGATATGTGCAACGCCGACGTCAAACTGGGCGATTTGCTGATCCACGAAGGCTCCGCCAAACACGCGCAAAAATTTGCCGCGAAAGTGTTTAACGCCGACAAAACCTATTTCGTGCTTAACGGCACTTCTGCCGCCAACAAAGTCGTGACCAACGCGCTGCTGACCCGTGGCGATTTAGTACTGTTCGATCGCAACAACCACAAATCCAACCACCACGGCGCGTTGATCCAGGCGGGCGCAACGCCGATCTATCTGGAAGCGGCGCGCAACCCATTTGGCTTTATTGGCGGTATCGACGATCACTGCTTCGACGGCAGCTACCTGCGGGAATTGATCCGAGAGGTGGCACCGGAAAAAGCCGATCAACCGCGCCCGTTCCGCCTGGCGGTGATCCAGCTTGGCACTTACGACGGCACGATTTACAACGCCCGCCAGGTGATCGACAAAATCGGCAGCCTGTGTGACTACATTCTGTTTGACTCGGCGTGGGTCGGTTACGAGCAGTTTATTCCGATGATGGCAGACTGCTCGCCGCTGTTGCTGGATCTCAACGAAAACGATCCGGGGATCTTTGTTACCCAATCGGTGCACAAACAGCAGGCGGGTTTCTCGCAAACCTCGCAGATCCATAAAAAGGATAACCATCTGCGTGGCCAGGCGCGTTTTTGCCCGCACAAGCGCCTGAACAACGCGTTTATGCTGCACGCTTCGACCAGCCCGTTTTACCCGCTGTTCGCCGCGCTGGATATCAACGCCAAAATCCACCAGGGCGAAAGCGGCCGCCGCCTGTGGGCCGAGTGCGTTGAACTTGGCATTGAAGCGCGCAAGGCGATCATCGCCAACTGCAAGATGATCAAACCGTTTGTGCCGCCGGAGATCGCCGGTCGCCCATGGCAGGATCACCCCACCGACGTGATTGCCCGCGAGCGCCGCTTCTTCAGTTTCGAGCCGGGTGATAAATGGCACGGTTTCGATGGCTATGCGCGCGAGCAATATTTTGTCGATCCCTGCAAGCTGCTGCTGACCACGCCGGGTATTGATGCGCAAACCGGCGAATACACCGAGTTCGGCATTCCGGCGACCATTCTGGCGCACTTCCTGCGTGAGAACGGCATAGTGCCGGAGAAATGCGATCTCAACTCGATCCTGTTTCTGCTGACGCCCGCCGAAAGCGCCGAGAAAATGGCGCAACTGGTGGCGATGATTGCGCAGTTTGAACAGCATATTGAAGATGACACGCCGCTCGCCGACGTCCTGCCGACCATTTTCAATAAATACCCGGTGCGTTATCGCGATTACACCCTGCGTGAACTGTGCCAGGAGATGCACGATCTCTATGTCAGCTTCGATGTGAAAGATCTGCAAAAAGCGATGTTCCGCAAAGCGAGCTTGCCGCCGGTGGTGATGAACCCACAGGATGCCAACAGCGAATTTATTCGCGGCAACGTTGAGCTGGTGCGCATTAGCGAAGCCGAAGGGCGCATCGCGGCAGAAGGCGCGCTGCCTTATCCGCCGGGCGTGCTGTGCGTGGTACCCGGTGAAGTGTGGGGCGGGGCCGTGCAACGTTACTTTCTGGCGCTGGAAGAGGGCGTTAACCTGCTGCCGGGCTTTTCGCCTGAGTTGCAGGGCGTCTATTCCGAAACCGACACCGACGGCATTAAGCGCCTGTATGGTTACATGCTGAAGTAACGTCTTACCCCCTCGCTGCTGCGGCGGCGAGGGGATTTTCTTAGGCCGCGATGCGCCGGTACATGCGGCGCGGGTGGCCAATTTTCCCGTATTGCATCTCGACGGCCAGAAAGCTGGCTTCCACGCAGTGTTCCAGGTAGCGGCGGGTGGTGGTTTTACTCAACCCCGTTTCGCTGACCACTTCATCGACGGAAAAACAGCGCTCCGGTTCATCGGCGAACAGTTTCTGGATAAGCGACAGCGTGCTCTCTTCAATGCCTTTGCTGCCGTTATCCTGGCGGTAATTCTTCGCCTGTAGCTGATAGAGCGAATCAACGTTTTGCTGGTCGACAATCTTCCATACCCGCTGCTGTTCGGCAAATTGCACAAAGCGCTCCAGCGACTGGCTTAGCCGCTTCCACGACACTGGCTTGAGAATATAGTCGAATGCGCCGTTACGAATCGCCAGGCTACAGGTGTCCATATCGCTGGCGGCGGTGATAAAAATCACCGAGCAGTTGGCGTTGATAATCTGCGGATCGCCAATCAGCGTAATGCCTTTGCCGTCCGGCAGGTAGTTGTCGAGTAACACCAGCTGCGGCTGCGTACTGCTCAGCAACGTTTTCGCTTCGGCGAGCGACGAGGCAATCCCGACCAGCCGCAAGCGCGGATGTTTGCTGACCAGTTCAGCATTCAGCTGCGCAAGTGTGTTTTCATCTTCTACTATCAGCACGTCTATCGGTTCATGTTGCATAAGTCTGATCTTCCAGGGTCACGACGGGACGCTGAACGTTGCCCGTTTCAGGAATAAACAAAGAAAAAATCGTGCCGCGAGGCGCGTTGGCGGAAACATCAATGGAGCCGCCAACCTGCGTGACATAACTGGCGATCAGGTAAAGACCAATGCCGTGATCGCCACTGCGTTTAGTGGTCATCCCGCGTTCAAAAATACGATCGCCAATCGCCGGATCGATACCGATGCCGCGATCCGCCACTTCAATAATCAGTTCCCGCTTATTGAGCAAAATCAGCACCTCAACCGGATCGTGAGGCAAGGCGGCGCGCTGCGTGGCCTCAATGGCGTTATCCAGCAAGTTGCCGATGATCGAAATAAGCTCCGCTTCCGCCAATGAACGGCAGGGGCTGCTCATCCGGCTAAGCGGATCGAATATCAGCTCAACGCCTTTTTCGCGGGCGCGCGCCGCTTTTCCCAGCAGCAGACCGCACAGCGTCGGTGAGCTAAAGCGAGACGAGATGAAATCCAGCAGCTCCTGCGCGTGTTCCGACTGCGCCTGAATGTAATGCACCGCTTCGTCATAACGCTCCATATGCAACAGGCCGGAAAGGGTGGTCATGCGGTTAAGCTGCTCGTGGCGCATAATGCGCAGGTTGTCGGCATAACGCTTTACCTGGCTAAGCTGTGCGCTCAGGCTATCGATTTCATTGCGATCGCGAAACGTGATCACCCAGCCCTGTAATTTATCTTCCAGCATGATGCGCACCCGGCTGGCAATCACCGTCAGTTGATTGAAGCGGCAAATCTCATCATGCGTATCGCTTTCCAGCATGGTCGGTTTGGCGAAAAACGGCACCGACGCGATCACGTCGCCAATCGTCTGCCCACGCAGCTCGCGCGTTGGCTGGCTTAAGCCCAGCAGTTTGCGCGCCGCCTGGTTAATCACTTCGATGCGCGACGCGCTATCGATAGCAATCACCCCCTCGTAAATCGATTCCATCATCGCTTTTTGCTGGCGAACCAGCAGGCCAATCTCGCGGGGCTCCAGCGAGAAAATCTGTTTTTTGATACTGCGGGTAAAAAACCAGGAAAAGATAAACAGCGCGGCCAGCAGCAATACGGCGGCAATAAAAATATTAATCACTTTGCCAAGGGTAATGGTGTCGAGATAACTGGTCAGGTAGCCAACGGAAACAATCCCCACCACTTTCCCGGCATCATCAAATATTGGCGCTTTGCTGCGTAGCGAAATTCCCAACCCGCCTTTGCGAATAGTAATGGTGCTTTTCCCCTGTAATACGTCGGCATTGTCACCGCCGACCAGCGTTTTTCCCACGACATCAGAATGGACTGAATGAAATAAATGCAGGCCCTTGTCATCGCCGATAACAATAAAGCTTGCATCGCTGTGCGCCACCACTTTGTGCATAAATTGCGTGATGGCTCGAATATCTTTATCAGTAACGGATTGTCGTAAATTCGGAATAATCGCTATTTCTTCGGCTTGTATTTTGGCTCTTGCACTCATTTCCTGGTAAAGCTGGTGACTGACGTCGTTGTAATAATAAACGCCGAGCAGGACGAACAGGCCGGAGAAGAAAAGCACCAGTGAAATAAAGAGTTTGATTTGAAATGAAACTTTCATGATGGTACGCGCAGCAACCAGGAAAAGCTCAATGTACCATCTTTTTTCACGCGCGTGAGCAGTTTACTGGAAACTTGTGATCCCTTGCACAGCCAGCATTGGCGAAGAAAATTACGCTGTTAAATATTCTTTTTTGGAAATGTTATTAACTTGTATTTCTATTTAAAAAAACCATAAAAACCACACCAATAATTAAGATGTGAATCACACGAAATAAAAGAAACCATAAAAACCATAGGTGCCTTAAAAACTCCGATTTTATTATGCTTCTCCTCACATAAAGTGCGTCTTTAGCCCTTTAGTCTGTAAAAGCAAAATAACCAAGGGGCTTAATTATGAGCACAACTGATGATTCATTTTCTGTTACCTCTGAATCGCTATCGATTCAAAAAACATCACTAAAGGATAAGTGGTGGCACATTATGGATACATGGAAGGTTGGGATTATTCCGCTACCATTATTTCTGCTGGCCGGCGCGTTAATTGCGGTCGATTGCTTCGGCGGAAAGTTACCGAGCGATATCGTGGTGATGGTTGCGACGCTGGCGTTTTTCGGCTTCGCCTGTGGCGAATTCGGCAAGCGTCTGCCGATTGTCGGCAAACTGGGCGCGGCGGCCATTTGCGCCACCTTTATCCCATCGGCAATGGTTTACTACGGCCTGCTGCCGGATGTGGTCGTTGAATCCACCACCAAGTTCTACAAATCCACCAACATTCTCTATCTCTACATTTGTTGCATTATTGTCGGCAGCATTATGAGCATGAATCGCACCACGCTGATTCAGGGCTTCCTGCGTATTTTCTTCCCGATGCTGTGCGGTGAAATTGTCGGCATGATTGTTGGGATGGGCGTTGGCCTGGCGCTCGGCATGGAGCCGTTCCAGATTTTCTTCTTCATTATTCTGCCGATTATGGCTGGCGGTGTGGGTGAGGGCGCAATCCCGCTCTCCATCGGTTACGCCACATTGTTGCATATGGACCAGGGCGTTGCGCTTGGTCGCGTATTGCCGATGGTGATGCTCGGCGGCCTGACGGCAATCATTATCTCCGGTTGCCTGAACCAGCTTGGTAAACGCTACCCGCACCTGACCGGCGAAGGCCAACTGATGCCGAACCGCAGCAACGGTGATGAACAAGCACCTGCAACGCCGGTTGCTTCTGGCAAAACCGATGTCACCACTATCGCAGCAGGCGCGCTGCTGGCGGTGCTGCTCTATATGATCGGTATGCTCGGCCATAAACTGATTGGCCTGCCTGCGCCGGTTGGCATGCTGTTTATCGCGGTGCTGATCAAGCTGGTACACGGCGTTTCTCCGCGCCTGCTGGAAGGCTCCCAGGTGGTGTACAAATTCTTCCAGACCTCTGTTACCTACCCGATTCTCTTCGCCGTTGGCGTGGCCATTACGCCGTGGGAAGAGCTGGTTGCCGCGTTCACCATCAACAACTTACTGGTGATCGTCAGTACCGTTTCTGCACTGGTTGCCACTGGCTTCTTCGTAGGGAAAAAGATTGGTATGCACCCGATTGATGTCGCCATCGTTTCCTGCTGTCAAAGCGGCCAGGGCGGGACCGGGGACGTTGCCATTCTCACCGCGGGTAACCGCATGAGCCTGATGCCATTCGCGCAAATTGCCACCCGCATCGGTGGGGCGATCAACGTGTCGGTGTCGCTGTTGGTTCTCGGCAATTTCCTCATCTGATTCATGCATTACAGGAACTGATATGAAACTCGCAAGCTTTGTCCATCAAGGGATCCGTAGCTACGGCATCGTCAAGGCGGATGGCATGATCGATCTGGGCCAGCGCCTGGGCGATCGCTACGGTGATTTGAAATCTCTGCTCGCGGCTGACGCGCTGAATGAAGCGCAACAGTTGAGCGGCGAAACGGCGGATCTGCGCTTTGATGGCCTCGAATTCCTGCCGGTTATCGATAACCCAGGGAAAATCCTTTGCGTTGGCATGAACTACGCCGAAAAACGCAAAGAGTTCGACCAGCACAACCCGGCGCCAACGCTGTTTGTGCGCTTTGCGGATTCGCAAACCGGGCATAACGCGCCGGTGCTGAAACCGCGCCACTCCAGCGAATTTGACTATGAAGGCGAGCTGGCGGTGATCATCGGTAAAGGCGGCGAAGATATCTCCCGCGAGGCGGCGCTCAGCCATGTCGCCGGTTACAGCTGCTATATGGACGGCTCCGCGCGTGACTGGCAGCACAGTTGGTTTACCGCCGGGAAAAACTGGCGGCAGACCGGCGCGTTCGGACCGTGGATGACCACCGCCGATGAGATCCCCGACCCGCATACACTGGCCATCCGCACCTGGCTGAATGGCCGCATGGTGCAGGACGACAACACCGCCAGCATGATCCACAAGGTCGCCGAGCTTATCGAGTACATCAGCACCTTCACCAGCCTGACGCCGGGCGATGTCATCATCACCGGCTCACCGGGCGGTGTGGGTAAAAAACGCACGCCACCGCTGTTTATGAAAGCGGGCGATCGCATCGAAGTGGAGATCGAAAACATCGGTCATCTCAGCAATGTGATCATTGATGCGCCAGCCCACGCGCTGGCGGCGGCGCACTAAGGACAAAGGCCACAGGATGCAAACACGACCCTCCATCGACTTTCGCATTGCGGAAGTCAACGGCAACACTCAACGGCTGGACACCAACCGCACTTTGCTCGCCGATAGCGGATTAGGCATGGACAGCGACATCACCACTTTCGTTGAAGCCTGGTCGGGAAACCGGCTGGTGGGTTGTGCAGGCCTTGCCGCCAACGTCATCAAATGTGTGGCAGTGGATGAGCAATTGCGTGGCGAGAACCTTAGCGCGCGGCTGCTGGCGGAAGTCGAAAATCTGGCGCTGGCACGCGGGCATTTTCATCTGTTTTTGTGTACGCGACCCTGCAACCGCGAACGCTTTCAGCACAGCGGTTTTTGGCCCATCGCCCAGAGCGGCAACAATGCGGTGCTGATGGAAAACACTCCGTCGGGCATCCAGCGTTACTGCCGTTCACTCCAGGCAAGCCGTGTGCCAGGGAAACGCATTGGCGCGATCGTAATGAACGCTAACCCGTTCACCCTTGGCCACCGCCATCTTGTGGAACAGGCCGCGCATTCCTGCGACTGGTTGCATCTGTTTGTGGTACGTGAAGACGCCTCATTCTTTCCCTTCGCCGCACGGCTGAAGATGGTGAAAGCGGGCGTCGCACATCTGCCTAATGTCATGGTGCATGAAGGTTCGCAATACATCATTTCCCGCGCCACTTTCCCGGCCTACTTCCTGAAAGAGACCGGCAAAGTACAGCAGGCGTGGAGCGAAATCGACCTGCTGATCTTTCGCGACTACATCGCGCCCGCGCTGGGTATTACCCACCGCTTTATTGGCAGCGAGCCATTTTGCGCCATCACCCGTCAGTACAACGACACCATGCATCAGATGCTGGCAGGTACGGTGATGGTGGTGGAAATCCCGCGCATCAAAGCCACAGGGACGGCCATCTCCGCATCTGAAGTGCGCCGTTTACTTAAAACACACCAGTTTTCCCGTATTCGGGAAATTGTACCGGATACCACTTTCGCGCATCTCGAATCCCATTACAGCGCGGAAGTTGCTTAAAAAATCAGGACTATAAATATGAAAATTGTAAGGGAGGCGCTGGCCGGAACCATGGAGTCCAGCGACCTGATGGTGAAAATAGCCCCCGCCGAAGGCGAGCTGGACGTCGTCGTTCACAGCGAAGTCATCAAGCAGTTTGGCGATCAGATCCGCAAGGTGGTGAATGACACCCTGCGCGCGATGGAGATCCGCCAGGGCTTAATCATTATCGAAGATAAAGGTGCGCTGGACTGCGTGATCCGCGCCCGTCTGCAAAGCGCCATTTTGCGCGCCGCCGAAGGGACAGAAATCGACTGGGGGAAAATGCGATGAAAAAACTTCGCCGTAGCATGTTGTTCCTGCCAGGGGCTAACGCCGCCATGCTCTCCACCGCCTTTATCTACCGCCCGGATTCGATCATGTTCGATCTGGAAGACGCCGTCGCGCTGCGCGAAAAAGATACCGCGCGCCTGCTGGTGTTTCATGCGCTGCAACACCCGATGTATCAGGACATTGAAACCGTGGTGCGCATCAACCCGCTGAACACGCCGTTTGGCTTGCCGGACCTGGAAGCAGTGGTTCGCGCCGGTGTTGATGTGGTGCGTTTACCGAAAACCGATACCCCGGAAGATATCTACGAACTGGAACGTCACCTCGAGCGCATTGAGCTGGCCTGCGGACGCGAAATCGGCTCCACCCGCGTGATGGCGGCCATCGAGTCGGCCGTTGGTGTTATCAACGCGGTGGCGATTGCTCGTAGCTCTCAGCGCCTGATCGGCATTGCGCTGGCGGCGTTTGACTACGTGATGGATATGCAAACTGAGCGCGGCGACGGCACCGAATTATTCTATGCCCGCTGCGCCGTGCTGCACGCCGCCCGCGCCGCCGGAATCGACGCGTTCGATGTGGTGTGGTCTGACGTTAACGACGAAGCCGGTTTTCTGCGCGAAGTCGAGCTGGTACGCAAAATGGGTTTCAACGGCAAATCGCTGATCAACCCGCGGCAAATTGACCTACTGCATAACGCCTATGCGCCCACTCAGCAGGAAGTGGATCACGCAAAAGTGGTGATCGAGGCGGCAGAAGAGGGCGAGCGCAACGGCCTGGGCGTGGTTTCGCTGAACGGTAAAATGATCGACGCCCCCATTATTAATCACGCGCAGATGGTGCTGGAACGTGCGGCTGCGTCCGGCGTGCGTCGTTAAGGACAGAACAATGAATCAAACAGAGCTTCTTCACGTTAACTTTCCCCATCTGCGAGAGTTAAAACCCTTTGATAGCGCCCATGCCGCCACGCCGTGGCTGGCGGACGTCGAGAGCAAACATACGCGCAAACTCTGCGCCTCACTGGAAGATGCTATTGCCCGCAGCGGCCTGCGAGATGGCATGACCATTTCATTCCACCATGCGTTCCGCGAAGGCGATCGCGTGATCAACACCGTGGTGGCGACACTGGCGCGCCTGGGGTTCAAAAACCTGACGCTGGCTTCCAGTTCTCTGATGACCTGTAACGACGTGCTGATCGAGCATATCCAGAACGGGGTTATCACGAAGATTTACACCTCCGGGATGCGCGGCAAGCTGGCGGATGCCATCTCTCACGGTCTGATGGCCGAGCCGGTGCAGATCCACTCGCACGGCGGACGCGTGAAACTGTTGCAGGACGGCGAACTGAACATTGATGTCGCCTTCCTCGGTGTACCGTGCAGCGACGAGTTTGGTAACGCCAACGGTACGCAGGGCAAATCTTGCTGCGGTTCACTTGGCTACGCGATGGTCGATGCACAATTCGCGAAGAAAGTGGTGCTGCTGACCGAAGAACTGGTGGCGTTTCCGAACATGCCCGCCAGCCTTGGGCAGGATCAGGTGGATCTGATAGTCCAGGTGGAGAGCGTGGGCGATCCGGCAAAAATCAGCGTCGGTGCGGCGCGTGTCACCAGCAACCCGCGCGAATTGATGATCGCTCGCTACGCCGCAGACGTGATTGAGCACTCCGGCTATTTCAAAGAGGGCTTCTCAATGCAGACCGGTTCTGGCGCGGCGGCGACGGCGGCGACTCGCTTTATGGAAGAGAAGATGGAGCGCCACGGCGTCAAAGCCCGCTTTGCGCTTGGCGGCATCACTGGCAGCCTGGTGGATCTGCACGAAAAAGGGCTTATCGAAAAACTGCTCGATACCCAATGTTTTGATAGCGAAGCGGCGGCCTCGCTGCGCCGTAACCCGAATCATGTGGAGATCTCCACCAACGTCTATGCCAACCCTGGCGGTAAAGCCGCCAGTTGCGATCGGCTGGATGTGGTGATCCTCAGTGCGCTGGAAATTGACGTCGATTTTAACGTCAACGTGATCACCGGTTCCGATGGCGTGATGCGCGGCGCATCAGGCGGGCATTGCGATGTCGCGGCAGCGGCAAACCTGACGATTGTCGTGGCACCGCTGTTACGCAGCCGGATTCCAACCGTCGTGAAACGCGTTACCACTCGCCTGACGCCAGGGGAAAGCATCGATGTGCTGGTGACGGACCACGGTATTGCGGTGAATCCGGCGCGCCCGGAAATCCGCGAGCGCTTGCTGGCGGCAGGGCTGAAAATCGTCGATATCGACGCGCTCTACCAGCGGGCGATTTCGCTGACCGGCGAACCGAAACCGATCGCGTTTACCGACCGTATTGTCGGTGTGATCCGTTACCGCGATGGCAGCGTGATTGACGTTGTGCATCAGGTTAAAGAGGAAAATCTATGACCACTCTGACGCCCGTGAGAGCGGGCGTCAGCCTTGAAGCGCTGCTGGCGGCGAAAGAGAGCCGCGCGGCGCGTCAGGCTGACTGGCTCGCCCACTATCAACAACCGGTTATCTCGCTGACGTTGGTCACCCCCGGCGCGGTAAAAGACAGTATTCGTTATCGCAACACCATGGGCGTGGCGCTGCAAGCCTGCGATCAGTTGCTGTGGCAGCATCGCTGGCCGGTGCTCGAACGCCAGGTGTTATGGCTGCCGACCGGCGCGGAAGCGCTGTGGTGCGTGGAACATTCGGCGGCGGAAATCAAAGCGCAGTGTGTTGAGATGGAGCAGAGGCATCCGCTCGGCAGGCTGTGGGATTTTGACGTGTTTTGCCCGAAAAACGGTCAGGTCGGGCGGCACTCGCTGGATTTGAGTACCCGACGCTGCCTGGTGTGCGATGAACCTGCGCACGGTTGCGCGCGTTCGCGCCGTCACCCGGTCGAAGAAGTGCTCGGGCGCGTAGAGAGGTTAATTGATGGCTGGTTTGCTCGCGACTAAACCTGACATGCTGGATGTGCCTGTGCTGGCGGCGCGGGCGCTGCGCCTTGAACTCGATTTAACCCCGAAACCGGGGCTGGTGGATCGGGCGAATAATGGTTCGCACCAGGACATGGATCACGCGCTGTTTTTAGCCAGCATTGCCGCCATCACACCGTGGTTTTCGGTTTTCCAGCAGGCCGGAAAAACCCATGCCTGTAAACCGGCCAGCGAACAATTGCGTTTGCTGCGACCAATGGGCATCGCCTGTGAACAAGCCATGTTTGCCGCCACGCACGGGGTGAACACGCACAAAGGCGGGATCTTTTCGCTTGGCTTGCTGTGCTTTGCCGCCGGACGTTTACAGGGACAAAACCGGCTACTTAGCGCCGATGCGCTTTGCCAGCAGGTGAGTGAAATCTGTCGCGGCCTGGTGGCGCGTGAATTGGCGGACCGGTCACACGCTATCACTGCCGGGGAAAAGCAGTTTCGGGAATATGGCCTGACCGGCGCACGCGGCGAGGCAGAGCAGGGGTTTATTACCGTGCGTCGCGCGGTGCTGCCGTTCTGGCATTTGGAGCAGGGCGAGCGGCGGTTGCACCACGTATTGTTGCGCCTGATGGCGGCGAACCGGGATAGTAATTTGGTGTCGCGCGGCGGAATCGAAGGGCTGCGCTATGTGCAGGATTATGCGGCAACGTTGCTGGCAACCGAGTGGGATATGGATTCCTTGCGGGAGATGGATAATGCGTTGATGGCGCGGCGTTTAAGCCCCGGCGGCAGCGCCGATTTATTGGCGGTGGCGTATGTATTAGCCATGATCCCCTAACCAACAAAACGCCTGGTGGCGCGGGCCTGACCTTTGTCGTTTTTGTAGGCCGGATAAGGCGCTTGCGCCGCCATCTGGCGATCATCGCGTCACCGGCTATTTGCCGGATGGCAGCTTCGCCTTATCCGGCCTGCAACGTGCAAAAAATGCATAAAAAACCCGGCGCTTAGGCCGGGTTTTGTTTTACGCTTTCTGCGCCGTCGCGGCAGGCTCGCGGACGTGTTTGTATTTAAACAGCATCACGAAGGCGAAGGCCAGTACCAGAGAATACGTGGCAAAAATCAGCCACACGGTTTTCCAATCGGTGATGCCAGCGGTGGTATAAATCTCCACCACTTTGCCACTTACCATGCCGCCGAGGATACAGCCGAAACCGTTGGTCATCATCAGCAGCATACCCTGCGCACTGGCACGGATGGCCGGGTTCACTTCTTTCTCAACAAACACCGAACCGGAGATGTTGAAGAAGTCGAACGCGCAACCGTAAACGATCATCGACAGTACCAGCAGCACAGTACCGAACGGCGTCGGGTCGCCGTAGGCGAACAGGCCAAAACGCAGCACCCACGCGATGATACTGATCATCATGACGTTCTTGATGCCGTAGCGGCTCATAAAGAACGGGATCGCGAGGATAAAGGCGGTTTCGGAAATCTGCGAAATCGACATCATCACCGACGCGTGCGTCACGATAAAGCTATTAGCGAACAGCGGGTTAGCATCAAAGCTATGCAAGAAGGTGTTGCCGAACATGTTGGTGATCTGCAACTCCGCGCCCAGCAGCATAGAGAAGACAAAGAAGATCGCCATACGTTTGTTTTTAAACAACGCAAACGCGTTCAGACCGAACATTTCCACCCAGGTCTGTTTTTCTTTGCTATTGGTGACCGGAATATGCGGCAGCGTCAGCGAGATAACGCTCAGCAGCAGCGACAGCGCCGCGCCGATATAAAGCTGCATATGGCTCAGTTCAAAGCCGGAGAAGCTCACTGTCCACATAGCGAGGATAAAACCGATGGTGCCCCAAATACGAATCGGCGGGAAATCAGTAACGATATCGTGGCCGGCGGATTTCAGGCGGAAATAAGAGATGGAGTTTACCAGGCTCAGCGTTGGCATATACGCCAGCGAGTTGAGCAGGATAATAACGAACATCGCACCCGGCGTGGTCACGCCTGCGGCGATAAACAGCGTGATTGCACCGACCAGATGACACAGCGCGTAAACCCATTTCGCGCTCAGCCATTTATCGGCCACGATGCCCAGCAGCGTTGGCATAAACAGGGATGCAATACCGAGCGAACTGTAAACTGCGCCAATTTCCGCACCCTGGAATTTCAGGGTAACGAACATATAAGAGCCAAGAGTAGTCAGCCAGCTGCCCCAGAGGCAGAACTGCAGAAAGATAATCACTTTCAGCTGCAGCTTAAGATTCATGCAAATTTCCTCGCAAAGGAGACGGACATTGTTGGAATGGGCGGAAGTGCTGCCATTTGTGGCGGCACTTTACCACTTAGAAAGCGCGTTGTTTGTTATATCCGACATAAAAATGCAAACTTCGTCTGATTGCATTCTTATAAAGTGATCTTGATCACGCTTTTACGCAACCGTTTGCGAAGCCCAAAGGCAAAGCTTATGCCTGTTTCACTTTCACTGTGAAAAAGGCATAAGCCGAAGGGTTAATTGCGGCGGTATGTTTTCTGCGCCGAATTGACTTTGTAGAGATAACGCCGGGATTCCGCCGACGGATGGCGGGTGGTCAGCGTCTCGTAAACATCCCCTGGCGTCATATTGTTGATGATGTTCGCCGCCTGGATTTTGTCTGTCGAGAAGACGCGCAGCACGCTCCCGGCACCGCCGTTATACGCGGTGATTACCGCATAACGCCGCGAAGTTGGGTTATTGATGCCGGAGAGATAAATATTGTTGAGCATCGCCAGGTAGGCGGTGCCGGTATCGATATTGCTCTTCGGATCAAACAGATAACTACGGTCCGGCGTGCCGGATTTACCCTGCGCGCGGAACACATCTTTCCCGGCGC
This sequence comes from Kosakonia sp. BYX6, assembly GCF_038449125.1. Taxonomy (NCBI): domain Bacteria; kingdom Pseudomonadati; phylum Pseudomonadota; class Gammaproteobacteria; order Enterobacterales; family Enterobacteriaceae; genus Kosakonia; species Kosakonia calanthes. The sequence continues at coordinate 839,484 of NZ_CP151800.1, forward strand.
TGTGCTGCACCACCTGCATCAAACCCAGCGCGTCGGAGCGGCTAACGGCATACGGGTTGAACGAGGATTCGGTTTGCATAATCGCCAGAATCAACGACTCTTCAACGCCATATTTGTTTGATGCCTGGCGCACCATACCGAAGTATTTATGCGCACGTTTATCGAGGTGGTTTGGCACCAGGTTAATGGTGATGCTGGAAATAATGCGAATGCCATTGCTGCGGGTTTTCAGGCGCGTTTGTAGCAGGTAGTCAGCAAACTTTTCCGCACGCCACTGCCAGCGAATCGCTTCGCCGTTGTTATCCAGCACCTGGCCGTACAGGAACGGCTCTTTGGAAATCTGGATATCATCGGTATCGGAATAGAGATCGATAGAGCCGGGATCATCGCCCATCAGCAGGGTTTTGATGATCGCCGCGCGCAAATGCGCAGCCGGTTCGGTACCGGAGATGGTTTCGAAGGTGATCGTACCTTCGTCGAAGTTAATGTGGCTTCGGGTCTGATATTGGTCGGTATATTTAACGTAGTCCTTCGGTCCTGCGATCAGAACTTCGTTAAACCCCCACAAATTTTCAATGTTATGGGCGAACTGCCCCATCAAAATGTCAAAACCGTTGGTGTCTTTAATCCAGGCTTCGTTGTAGTCTTCGCCAGATTTATTAGAGCTGGAACAAGAAATCAGCAACGGCGCGATCATCGCTAGCGCTAAAAATTTTTTCATCATTCCGGGATGCAGTTGTGTTGGATTATTGCGCCTGTGACGCTCGCAAACTGGCAATGCCTTTTCTGGTATTAGCGACATTGCCAGCCATGGTGAGTGATCAGCGGCTTATTTTTTTTCTTGCGGCGTATAGCCTTCAATGTGCACGTCTTTGCCTTCAAACAGGAAATTCACCATCTCCTCTTCCAGCAGCTTGCGATGATCGACGTTCATCATGTTGAGTTTCTTTTCGTTGATCAGCATGGTTTGCTTCTGCTGCCACTGCTTCCAGGCTTCTTTCGAAATCTCGTTATAAATGCGTTTACCCAGATCGCCCGGATAGAGCTGGAAGTCTTGCCCTTCCGCTTCGCGTTGCAGGAAGGTACAAAAAATAGTTCTGCTCATAATCTTTCCTCTTTTTGCTATGCGCGCTAAACGGCTTCGTCGCGTAATTGCTGTATCAGGCGTTCCACTGGAGCCGCCAGACCGACGGATGGCGGTTGCGCTAAGTTATACCAAAGACCTGTACCTTCATCCATGCAAGACGAGAACGAGGACACACTCAGCCACATAGGCACAATATCCAGATGGAAATGGCTAAAAGTGTGGCGAAATGCCACGAGTTGGCTGAGAGTATCGGCGCTAATGTTCCTCTGCGCCAGCCAGTCACGTAACCCTGCTTCATCGCTAAACTGCGGGAAACAGAACAGCCCACCCCATAGACCGCTTGGCGGGCGCTGTTCAAGGTAAACCTCGCCGTCATGCTGCATCATCAATAGGTAACCCGTGCGCTCGGGCAGCGTTTGCTTCGGCTTTTTGCCCGGATAACTCGCCCAGGAATGGCAAGCGTAGGCTTCACAGCCGGTTTGCAGCGGGCAGAGTTCGCACTTGGGCTTTGAGCGGGTGCAGACGATTGCGCCGAGATCCATCATCGCCTGGTTGAAACGCTCCACGCCTTTCGCCGGGGTCACTTGCTCACTGAGATCCCACAAGCGCTTCTCTACCTCTTTCTTCCCCGGCCAGCCGCCAATGGCGTAACAGCGTGCCAGCACGCGTTTCACGTTGCCATCAAGAATGGGAAAGTGTTTACCGAGTGACAAAGAGAGAATGGCACCTGCGGTTGAGCGGCCAACGCCAGGCAGGGCGGCGACTTCATCGAAGGTTTCCGGGAAACGCCCGCCATGAAGGCTTGCAACCTGCTGCGCGGCTTTGTGCAGATTGCGAGCACGGGCGTAGTAACCCAGCCCGGTCCATAAATGCAGCACTTCATCCAGCGGTGCGTTTGCCAGATCGGTCACCGTCGGGAAACGCGCCATAAAGCGCTGGAAATAGGGAATAACGGTTGCGACCTGAGTTTGTTGCAACATCACTTCCGACAGCCATACTTTGTAGGGCGTTTTTTCAATTTGCCAGGGCAGGGTTTTTCGCCCGTATTTGTCGTACCAGTCCAGAACCTGGGCTGAAAATTGAGACGCTTGCATGGTCACCAGAATCGCGTTATCAGGGGCGAAGATTGCAGCACAGAGGCGCGGCACTGTAAACCGGAACTTTCCGGTGCTTGCATCGGGCGATGAACTTTGGATAATGCCCGTTTCCTGAACACTCTCACAAGCAGAATACTTTATGAATAACGACGTCATTTCACCGGAATTTGATGAAAATGGCCGCCCGCTGCGCCGCATTCGTAGCTTTGTCCGCCGCCAGGGCCGCCTGACTAAAGGGCAGCAGCACGCGTTGGACAATTACTGGCCGGTGATGGGCGTTGAGTTCACTGAACAGCCGCTGGATTTCACCGCGCTGTTTGGCCGTACCGCGCCGGTTACGCTGGAGATCGGTTTCGGCATGGGCGCTTCGCTGGTTGAAATGGCGAAAATCCGCCCGGATCAAAACTTCCTCGGCATTGAAGTGCACTCCCCAGGCGTTGGCGCATGCCTCTCTTCCGCTCATGAAGAGGGTGTCGAAAACCTGCGCGTGATGTGCCACGACGCGGTGGAGGTGCTGCACAAAATGATTCCTGACAATTCTCTGAATATGGTGCAGTTGTTTTTCCCCGATCCCTGGCATAAAGCGCGTCATAATAAACGCCGCATCGTTCAGGTACCCTTTGCGGAACTGGTGAAAAGCAAGCTCAAGCTGGGCGGCGTGTTCCATATGGCGACCGACTGGGAAGCCTATGCCGAACACATGCTGGAAGTGATGTCGTCTATCGACGGGTATAAAAACCTGTCGGCGACCCATGATTATGTGCCGCGCCCGGAATCGCGCCCGGTAACCAAATTTGAACAGCGTGGCCATCGTCTTGGTCACGGCGTATGGGACTTAATGTTCGAGAGGGTGAAATAATGGCAACAAACCGCAGCCGTCGCTTGCGCAAAAAAATGCATATCGACGAATTCCAGGAACTGGGTTTTTCCGTCGCGTGGCGCTTCCCGGAAGGCACCACTGAAGAGCATATCGATAAAACCGTTGATGACTTTATCCAGCACGTCATCGCGCCTAATAAACTGGCGTTTGATGGAAGCGGTTATCTGGCCTGGGACGGGCTGATCTGCCTGCAAGAGATCGGCAAATGCACCGAAGAACATCAGGCCATCGTGCGTAAATGGCTCGAAGACCAAAAGCTCGAAGAGGTGCGCATTAGCGAACTTTTCGACGTTTGGTGGGACTAACCAAGCATAAAGGGCCAGCATTTGCTGGCCCATTTTGTCTCTACAGGAGTTTTTCTATGATGCGCAAAACGCTGCTGGCGGCAACGCTTACGCTTTCGGCATTCGCGGCTCAGGCCGATTATCAATGCAGCGTCACGCCGCGTGACGATGTGATTATCAGCCCGCAAACCGTGCAGGTCACTGGCGAGAACGGCAACCTGGTTATCACGCCGGATGGCAATGTGATGTACAACGGCAAGCAGCCAACGCTTAGCAGCGCGCAGCGCGAGCAGGCGAAAGATTACCAGGCTGAATTACGCAGCGCGCTGCCGTGGATTGATGACGGCGCGCGCAGCCGTGTGGATAAAAACCGCGTGGCGCTGGATAAAATCATCGTCAAAGAGGTGGGCGAAAACAGCAGCATGCGTAAACGCCTGACCAAACTCGACGCGCAGCTTAAAGAGCAGATGAACCGTATTATTGAGCATCGCAGCGATGGCCTGACGTTCCACTATAAAGCGATTGATCAAGTTCGTGCTGACGGCCAGCAACTGGTGAATCAGGCGATGGGCGGTATTTTGCAAGACAGCATTAATGAAATGGGCGCGCAGGCGGTGCTGAAAAGCGGCGGTAACCCGCTTCAAAATGTGCTGGGCAGCCTCGGCGGTTTGCAAACTGCCATCCAGAACGAATGGAAAAACCAGGAAGCGGATTTTCAGCAATTTGGCAAAGACGTATGTAAACGCGTTGTTTCCCTGGAAGAGAACCGCAAAGCGTTAACCGCCACGCTTAAGTAATTTCTCAGTGCGGCCTTCTTTCTTTTTTTGTAAGAGGGCCGCACTAGCTAATGGAATAGATTAAAGTTCGTTATTATTAAAGTTCGTTATTATTCTGCTTATTTCTTTTCCCCATTAAATGCATAAATATTAATTCTCTATCTCCCTTTCTACTTTGTGGTTATTTTCCTGGAAATAAACTTTCGTCAGTAATGACCGCGATTCATTAGCTTTTTTAAACTACTAATATTAGTGGGTTTTACAAAATAAAGAAATTTATTGATTTGCCAGAATGTCGATTGTGTACTTTCAGAATGTTCTTGTTGATGCTAATATCGCCTCTTCAAATCATGGATGCGATTTCTGCATAAATAATCTTATGTCCTCAATAAACATACAGCCAAAGCGTGAAGCTTCATTTTATGAAAATCCCGCGCTTGAACTCAAAAATAACGAGATTGATCTTCTCTATCTGGTCGGCCTTTTATGGAACGGTAAAAAGATAATCGTTGCGACGGTGTTGTTATTTGCTGTCGTTGGCTTTTTTATTGCAGCGTTATTACCGCAAAAATGGACCAGTCAGGCGGAAATTACCCCGGCGGAAAAAATTCAATGGACGGAATTGCAAAAAACGCTGATGACGTTGCAAGTCCTTGATGTAAAAACGTCTATTACCGCGGATGATGTTTTTAATCTGTTCCTGAAAAAATTCACCTCGCAGTCGCTGAAAGAAGAATTTCTCGCTTCCTCGCCGCTGGTGCTCGGGAAACTGCAAGAGCAAAACATCGATCAGCAAGAATTGCGCCGCGCGCTGATGATGCTCGCGGACAAAATCAGAGCCAGCAACAACGTTAAACAGGCGAACGCCGACAGCGCGCCATACGCTTCATGGTCGCTGGCGTTCACGGCGCCGACGGCTGCCGAAGCGCAGCAGGTTCTGCAAGGTTATATCGATTTTATTGCTGCCAAAGTCGTCAAAGAGACGCTGGAAACGCTGCGTAACGACGTTGAGCTGAGAAAAAATTACGAGAAAAACGTGCTGGAAATGGATCGTGCCCGCATTGCCACGAAGCATGATACCAACCTGAAACGCCTGAATTACTCGCTGGAAGTGGCGAATGCCGCAGGCATCAAACGCCCGGTCTACAGCAATGGCCAAACGGTGCAGGATGACCCGGATTTCTCGATTGCTTTAGGGTCAGACGGGATCTCGGAAAAACTCAGAATTGAGCAGTCGATGAAAGATTTCACCGAGCTGAATGCCGATTTCCGTAACCGTGAATTCACGCTGGCAGAATTGCAGAAAGTGAATATTAAGGACGTCGATTTTTCGCCGCTGAAATATCAATCTTCACCCTCTTTGCCAATGAAACATGATGGTCCAGGCAAGCCCATCATATTGGTGCTGGCGGCAATTCTGGGTCTTATTATTTCCTCGGCAATCGTATTATTGCGCCACGGTTTGCGTGAGCGAAACATGCTGTAATATTGCATTGCATAATAATAACGTTGCTAAAATAGTTAAGGGGAAATGATATTCCCCTTAACTAATACGTGTTTTTTAAGTATTTGCTGATTTATTCTGCAAGGAACAACTCAAGTAGCGAGTTCAGAAATAGCTTACCGTGCTCGGTTATCTGCCAATCGGCCTCATTCTCTGTCAGATAATTAAGCGCCAGTGCCTGGTTGATTTGCGGGCGAATTACACTTTCATCCAGCCCGGTATAGCGCGAAAATTCCGCGCGCGGTGCCGGTTCAAGCAGACGGAAACGGTTCATAAAGAATTCGAACGGTTTATCCTGCACTTGCACATCATGCTGTTTATCCAGATATTTTCCCTGCATATAGCCGCGTGGATGGCGGGTTTTTGCCGTGCGCAGAATACGCCCGTCCGGGAAAGTCACTTTGCCGTGCGCACCGCAGCCAATCCCAAGATAGTCGCCAAAGCGCCAGTAGTTGAGATTGTGCTGGCACTGAAAACCGGGTTTTGCATATGCCGAGGTTTCGTATTGCTGATACCCGGCGGCGGTAAGAATTTGATGGCCCTGCTCGAAGATATCCCACAGCGCATCGTCGTCTGGTAACACCGGCGGACGCGAGCCAAACAGAGTGTTAGGTTCGATGGTGAGTTGATACCAGGAAAGATGCGGCGGGTTCAGCGCAATCGCCTGGCGCAGATCGTCCAGCGCCTCTTCCAGCGATTGATCCGGCAGGCCGTGCATCAAATCGAGGTTGAAACTGCGCAGCCCAAGCCCGCTTGCCAGCCGCGCCGCGCGTTTGGCCTCTTCGGAGCCATGAATACGCCCGAGGCGCTGCAGTTTGGTTTCACTAAAGCTTTGTACGCCAATCGAAATGCGGTTCACGCCAGCGTGCTGGTAGTCAACAAAACGGTCGGCTTCCACGGTACCGGGGTTGGCTTCCATGGTGATTTCTGCGTCAGCAGCGAGCGGCAGACGCGCCCGCACGCCATCCAGCAGCGTTTGCATCGCCGGGCCGGAAAGCAGGCTCGGCGTTCCTCCACCAATAAAAATGGTCTTTACTTCACGTCCCTGCGCGTAAGCGACATCGGCATCCAGATCGGCCAACAGATGCTGAACATAGTCGTCATGCGGTACTTCTCCCTTCAACGCATGGGAATTGAAATCGCAGTACGGGCATTTCTGCACGCACCAGGGGATATGAATATAAAGGCTCAGAGGTGGCAAATTAGCCATTACGCATTGCTTCCAGTAACAGTTTCAACGCCTGCCCACGGTGGGAAATGGCGCTTTTTTCTTCGCGAGTCAGTTCCGCAGCGGTTTTGCCCTCGGAAGGGACAAAGAAAATCGGATCGTAGCCAAAGCCGCCGTCGCCAACCGGTTGCTGCGCGATAACGCCAGACCAGCGGCCATGGCACACCAGCGGCGTCGGATCATCAGCATGGCGCATATAAACCAGCACGCAATGGAACTGCGCCTGGCGCTGCGCATCCGGTACGTCTTTTAGAGTATGCAGCAGTTTTTCGAGGTTCTGTTGATCGCTGGCTTCAAGACCGGCATAACGCGCGGAGTAGATTCCCGGCGCGCCGCCCAGCGCGTCAACCGCCAGCCCGGAATCATCGGCAATTGCCGGTAAACCCGTGATTTGCGCGGCATGGCGGGCTTTAAGAATCGCGTTTTCGATAAAGGTCAGCCCGGTCTCTTCGGCGGACTCAACGCCCAATTCGGTTTGCGCGACGACATCAAGACCAAAATCATCGAGCAGCGAGGCAAGCTCGCGCACTTTACCGGCATTACCGGTGGCGAGGACAACTTTTTGCATAACGAATCCTAATTTATCAGCGCCGCGACGTCGGTCGGGATCTGTTGCGGATGAGAGATTTTAATTTGTTTGTGGCGGCCCAGTTCGCCTTTTTCAATCACGACCTGGCTTTTCGCGACGCGAAACTGTTTAGCGAGGAATTTCACCAGGTGTGCATTGGCCTGGCCGTCCACTGGCGGGGCGGTGATGGCGACTTTGAGTTCGTCGCCATGCAATCCGATGATGCTGTCCCGGCTGGCTTTCGGCTGAATATACAGCCGCAAAACCAGCCCGTCTTCACAGGTAACAACGGCACTCATAGTGCCATCCACAGCCCCGGCAGCAGCATATTGCCGGTGGATTGCAGCAGTTCCGCAACCCCCATATTGATAACGTACAGCAGCAACACCAGGATCATCGGCGAAAAATCGATACCGCCCATCGACGGCAGCAGATTGCGAATCGGGCGCAGCAGCGGTTCGGTAAGCTGCATTAAGACATATTCGACCGGGCTACGTCCCTGGCTGACCCAGCTCATGATCGCCATCACCAGCAGTACCCAAAAAATCATCAGACCGATGGTTTTAAGCAGGATAAGCAGCGCGGAAATCCAGATAATCGGCTGGAACGTCACCACCATAAACAGCACGATCGCTTTGATAAAGCTCAGTACAAAAGCCACCAGCAGCGAGGAGCTATCCAGCGGGCCCAACGGCGGAATAACACGGCGCAGCGGCCCGACAATCGGCTGTGTGGCTTTCACCACAAACTGCGAAAATGGGTTGTAAAAATCACAGCGTGCCCACTGCATCCAAACGCGCAACAGCAGAACCATGGTGTACAGTTCAATCACTGTTGAGAGCAGGAAAGTCAACGTCTTCATGGCGTTCCTCAGTTTTTCTTAATTTTTCGTGTAATCGCGCGCACCAAATATGGCTGTGCCAATGCGCACCATCGTACTGCCAGCCGCAATGGCGGCGGACATATCGTCCGTCATTCCCAACGACAGCGTATCCACCGTTGGATAGCGCGCTTTAAGCGCCTCAAATGCTACAGCCATTTGCCGTGCCACGGCAAACTGCCGTTGATAATCCGTTTCTGGCGCCGGGATCGCCATCAAACCACGCAGGCAAACACCCGGTAATTCAACAACCTGTGCCGCTAGCGCATCCAGCTCGCTAAGCGCAATACCGGACTTACTTTGTTCATCGCTGATGTTGATTTGAATCAGCATATTCAGCGGCGGCAGGTTTGCCGGGCGCTGCTCGCTAAGACGGCTGGCGATGCGCAAACGGTCGACCGTGTGGCACCAGTCGAAATTCTCCGCGACCAAACGGCTTTTGTTGGACTGCAAAGGGCCGATAAAGTGCCATTGCAGCCCAGTAACACCCGCTTGTTGAAAGTGATGAATTTTATCCACGCCTTCCTGCACATAGTTTTCACCAAATGCGCGTTGCCCGGCGTGGATAGCTTCTGCGACGGCGCTCGCAGGTTTGGTTTTACTCACTGCAAGTAAAGTCACTTCCTCTGAAGCACGGCCGCAACGCGTTGCTGCGGCTGAGATTTTGTCCCGGACCTGTGCCAGGTTATGTGCGATATCGTTCATGATTCCAGGATGGCGTAATGGATATAGAAGAAATAGTGGCGCTTAGTGTAAAGCATAATGTCTCGGATCTACACCTGTGCAGTGGTTGCCCGCCGCGCTGGCGACAACAGGGACGGCTGGAGCCTGCACCTTTTGATCTGCCTGATATTGAGGCGCTGATCGACGCGCAGCTCAATGCGCTACAGCAGCGCCAGTGGCGTGAACAGGGGCAGGTCGATTTCGCGTTGAGCACCGCTAGCGGCAGGCGGCTGCGCGCCGGGGCTTTTTCTCGTTATGGCGGGTCTTCGCTGGCGCTGCGTTTGCTGCCGCAAAGCTGTCCGTTACTGGAAGAGATCGATACCCCCGCCGCATTGCCGACGCTGCTTGGGCGGGAAAATGGGTTGATTCTGGTGACCGGCGCGACCGGCAGCGGCAAATCCACCACGCTGGCGGCGATGGTTCAGCACCTTAATCAGGCTTATGACGCCCATATTCTGACGCTGGAAGACCCGATCGAGTTTGTGCACACCAGCGCGCGCAGCCTGATCCAGCAGCGGGAAGTCGGCCAGCACTGCGCGTCTTTTGCCGATGGGCTGCGCGCGGCGCTGCGTGAAGATCCCGATGTGATTCTGTTGGGGGAACTTCGCGACAGCGAGACTATTCGCCTGGCGCTGACCGCCGCCGAAACCGGACATCTGGTGATGGCGACCTTGCATACGCGCGGTGCCGCGCAAGCCGTCGAGCGACTGGTGGATACCTTTCCGGCGCAAGAAAAAGACCCGGTGCGCAGCCAGTTAGCGGGGAGTTTGCAGGCGGTGCTGGCGCAAAAGCTGGAAGCGGACAAGCAGGGTGGGCGTGTGGCGCTGTTCGAATTGCTGATCAATACGCCTGCGGTGGCGAATTTAATCCGTGAAGGCAAGACGCATCAACTGCCCGGCGTGATGCAAACCGGGCAGCAAGTGGGGATGCAGACTTTTGCGCAAAGCCATCAACAGCGGGTGCTACAGGGCTGGCTTTAACTGATATTCAGCGAGTAGATCGCCGGTAGTGCGCCAGCGGTGGCGAGGATCTCCAGGCGGATGCTGTGCGCCATCAGCGCGGTATCCAGCCGGTGCTGGCAGACCGAGTGATGGTTATCGCATACTTCGGCCAGCAGTTGTTCGTCGGCCCACAGGCGGTAGTGCGTAATACAGTGCGGCGTCACCGCAAAGTAGTGGCCCATCTGAACCGACTCCATGGCGTTATCGAAGTCGTTGTCCTGCACCAACGTCAGCTGATGGATGGCCTGCGGCGCCGCCCAGCGCCAGACGATTTCCGGCTTGTCGTCATCGGCAGCGGGCGTCCAGGCGTTGGTTTGCTGCTCCGGGCGCAGGCGGCCATTAAGTACGTTTTGCGCACTCCATGCATTAAGCGGCGGATCGCAACGCAGGGCGGGCATCACTTGGTTCGGGTGGCGGCGCGGCAGCCAGAAGTCGAACTCGTCCACGCCATAATCACCGTCGGCGACCTGGCGAGTATGTTTAGCGACGCGGGCATTCAGGCTATTAAACACCGTCATCACGCCGGGCAGATGGGTGTCGGTGAGCGCGATATCGACGCCATCCTGCGCATCAAAGGCGATAAACACATACTGGTCGCGTTCGCTTTGCCAGCTAAACGACACAATGTGATCCGCTTCGCCAGAGACCTGTACGACGCACTCGTCGTAGCGGTAATCCGGGGTGAAGTTCCCGGCTCGCGCACTGCCGAGCAGGCTGATGGTCAGCGGTTGCGGTTTTTTGGCGCGCAGGCGCAGGGTGATCTCCGGCAAGTTCAGGCCTGCCTGCACTGGCAACAACAGCGCCATTCGTTCTGCCAGTGGCTGCCAGTTGCCGTTGGTGGCAAGCGTCGTCAGTTGATATTCGCTGCTGGCGCTGACCGTTGCGCCTTGCGCCGGATCGCTTAGCCAGTGGCGCGGAATGTAGCAGCCGTTAGCCTGTAATTGCTGTTGTAGCGTGCCGACATGCTCGCGTTGCGCCAGATCATGCGGGGTCAGATTTTGTGTTTTGCACAGCGCGGCGGCACGCCCGACCACTTCGCCGAGCAGCCCGCAGGTGCACATCACACGGGCGCTGCCGAAAGCCACATGCGAGGCGGAAATCAGCCGTCCGGTGAGGAGCAGGTTGTCCAGTGAGCGGCTATAAAGGCTGCGAAACGGGATGGTGTAAGTGCCTTTACTGTGAAACTGGCGACAGCCGTCGTGGGTGCTGTAAACCCCATCGGCCGGGTGTAAATCGATCGACCAGCCGCCGTAGGCCACAGCATCGTAATGATCGCGCTGTTCCACAATATCCTGCTGGCACAGCAGATGATCGCCAAGAAAACGGCGGCTCTCGCGTTTGCCCGGAATGGCGCCGACCCATTCAATGGTCATATTGGCGGCTTCGGGGAATTCACCCGAGTTTTTAATGTGATCCCAAACGCCCCAAACGATTTTCCACAGTTCCCATTTGATCTCTTCGCTTTCATGCACCGTATCGAGACGGCCACCCCATTCCAGCCACCATAAATCGCAGCCATTTAACGTCGAGGTCAGGCGCTTATAACGCGGGATGTCGGTAATGTTTTTTAAGGCGAAAGAGGGCGGAACGAAATTCACCGGCCCGGCGGTTTGTTTGGTGTAGAAATAAATGGAATGGCCCAGTTTATGGCCGAAGTTGTCGCCGGGCGCCATCTTCTCACCCAGTTCTTCCGCCTCTTCCGCGCCTTCGCGATATTCAGCCCCCGCCAGATAACCGAGCACACCATCGCCGGTGGCATCGCAAAACTGTTCGGCGCTAACGGTGTAGAAAGTTTCGTTGATCGGGTTAAAGGCGGTGACTTGCGTGATGGTTTGCCCGGTTTTTTCTACCTCGAACACGGCGGTATTTAGCAGTAATGTCAGCCCCGGCTGGCTTTTGGCGAGATCCAGTAGCACCAGGTCAAACATCACCGGATTGCCCTCCTTGTTGCGCCAGAGGTTCTCTTCCATGATTTCGCCCATGATGCCGCCTTCGCGCGCCCAGCGGTTATTGTTTCCCATATGCGATGTCGCGCCGTTCGCCCACAGGCGCACTTCGCTGGAGGCGTTACCGCCCAGCACGGGCCTGTCCTGAATCAGCACCACCTGCAAACCGTCGCGCGCGGCCGCCAGTGCGGCGCATAATCCCGCCAGCCCACCGCCTGCCACTAACAGATCGGCATGCAGATGTTGTGTCGGAAAGGCTCTGGCATCGGTTTGGGGAAAGATTTTCATAACCTTGTATCCTTCTTTACTGGCGGTAAAATCGATTTTTCGAGCAACTAAAAAGCGAACCCTGCTATGTCTTCACAACCGAACCAAAGCCTGATTGACGGTATTCGCTGCCTGCAATACCTGGTGTCCAGCGACCGCGCCATTGGCTGTCGCGAACTGGCACGCCTGATGGGCATCAACACAACCCGCGTAAACCGGTTACTGATGACCATGGCATCTATCGGTCTGACCATGCAGGACGCACAGCGGCGTTATCTTCCAGGGCCGGGGATTCACGCGCTGGCGGCGCAGGCCATTCGCGGTTCGGCGCTGTTCTCGCAAGCCCTGCCCCTGCTGGAGCGCCACGCCCCCAAAGATATCGTGGTGGCGATGGGCGTGCTCTGGGAGGATCAGGTGATCTACATCTATCACTCTGAACCCGGCAGCCAGGTCAGCCAGGCGCTGGCCGGTTTTCATATGCTCCCGGCCTGGCAGTCGGTCATCGGCATGTCGCTACTGGCGGCTGAAAGCGATGAAGCACTGCAAAAGCGCTTTAACGACGAGCAGTGGAAACTCCTCGGCCCGCACGTTGCCCAGCAGCGCGAACGGGGCCATGTGGTCTGGCATCATGACGACGGCGAAGTGTCGATGGCGAAACCGTTGGGTGCGCATTCCGCCGCGCTCGCGTTTGCCGGAATGTGGCACGTTGACGATACGGTGGTGGAAACCCGTCTTCAGGCACTGCACTCATTGGTCAAACGCCTGACAGAAAAACCCTGACACGCGCTTCGCGTTGCTTCTTATGTTTCTTTTATAGAAACAACAATGAGAATGCAAAAAGCGAGTGTGGAAACTGTGAGAACGATCGGCAGAAAGCCGCGGAGGGGTCGCGGCTTTAAGTTTGCAAGAAGGGAGTGCGGAGCGCTGAGCGCAGGATTAGGGGTGCAGTTCGAAGTAGCTTTCGAGAATGATCACCGCTGAGGCGGAGTCCACTCTGCCTTTATCGAGCGCGCGAAAACCGCCGCGTTCAAACAACCCGGCGCGGGCTTCAACGGTGCTTAAGCGCTCATCATGCAAGGTGACCAGTACGCCAAAACGGCCATGAATTTTATTGGCGAATTTACGCGCGCGAGCGGTTAGCGGTTGTTCAGTGCCGTCCATATTCAGTGGCAAGCCGACAATCACCGAATCCGGCTGCCACTCTTTTAACAACTTTTCGATAAGTTTCCAGTCCGGTGTGCCGTCTTGCGCTCTGAGCGCATTCAGCGCGCGCGCCGTGCCAGTGATGCGCTGCCCAATGGCAACGCCGATACTTTTTGTACCGAAATCAAACGCTAATAAGGTTCCGCTCATCAGGCGTGCCCCGCGACACCCGGCATCGTCGAAATATCGATGCCGATAAGTTTTGCCGCTTCACGCCAGCGATCGGCGATGGGGGTTTTAAAGAGAATATTGAGATCCGCAGGCGCGGTGAGCCAGGCGTTGTCGAGGATTTCTTGTTCCAACTGGCCCTTTTCCCATGATGCATAACCCAGCGCGACCATCACTTCGCTTGGCTGTTCAGCAGTGCCCAGCGTTTCCAGCACATCACGCGAGGTGGTGATGACAGTGTTATCCGACACGCGAATACTGGAGGAGAAACCGCCGGGCGGGGTATGCAAAATAAAGCCGCGATCTTCAGCTAACGGGCCGCCGAGCAACACCGGTTTGTCCAGACGGATTGCAGGATCCCGTTCGGTTGGCTGGATTTTGAGTTTTTCCAGAACGCCGTCAACTGTCAGGTTTTCCAGCGGCTTATTAATGATAAGCCCCATTGCCCCTTCGTCGTTGTACTCGCAAATATAAACAACAGAACGCCGAAAGAGGGGATCCTGAAGCGCAGGCATGGCAATAAGAAAGTGATGCTGTAAATTCATTGTCAGAGGTTCTGTTTCCTGGTTCAAAAAAGCGACAACCTAGTATGGGTGGAAAGCGGGATGCTGTCACTACCAAAGCTGGCAGGGAGCGGGTTCCTTCCCGCCCCGCGCGCTGGCGTTATTTCCCCAGGCGTTTTTCGATGGCGTCCATTAACATCCCGGTGATTGAGATCGGGAATTGCGCTTCGATCTCACGTACACAGGTCGGGCTGGTGACGTTAATTTCCGTCAGGCGATCGCCGATGATATCCAGGCCAACAAAAATCAGCCCTTTGGCTTTCAGCACCGGGGCGACTTTTCGGGCAATTGCCCAATCGCTTTCGCTCAGCGGACGCGGTTCACCGCGACCACCCGCAGCCAGGTTGCCACGGGTTTCGCCACCCTGAGGAATGCGCGCCAGGCAGTACGGCACTGGTTCGCCATCCACCACCAGCACGCGTTTGTCGCCGTCTTTAATCGCCGGTAAGTAGTTCTGCGCCATGCAGTAGCGGTTGCCGAGATCGGTCAGCGTTTCAGTGATAACCGACAAGTTAGGATCGCCTTCTTTCACGCGGAAAATCGAGGTGCCGCCCATGCCATCCAGCGGCTTGAGGATAATATCGGTGTGTTTCTGCCAGAAGGCTTTCAGCTTCGCTTTGTCGCGCGTGACCAAGGTTTCCGGGGTCAATTCGGGGAACCAGGCGGTAAATAATTTCTCGTTACAGTCGCGCAGGCTTTGCGGTTTGTTGACGATCAAGGTGCCTTTTTCTTCTGCACGCTCAAGGATATAGGTCGCGTAGATATATTCGGTATCGAACGGTGGATCTTTACGCATCAGCACGGTATCCAGATCGGCGAGGGCAATATCCTGCTCGCTGCCAAACTCATACCATTTGTCGTAGTTTTGCTCGACGGACAGGGTGCGCGTACGGGCGCGGGCTTCGCCGTTGATCAAATAGAGATCCGCCATCTCCATATAGTGCAGCTCATAGCCGCGGCGCTGTGCTTCCAGCAGCATGGCGAAGCTGGTGTCTTTTTTGATGTTAATGTCCGCGATGGGATCCATCACGATGCCGAGCTTGATCATTCTGCTTCTCCTTTCAACCCAGGTCGCCAAAGCGAACCTGAAGCGCGGTGATGGCGGTAAGCGCCGTTGTTTCTGTGCGTAGCACGCGGGGTCCTAACAAAATATCCGTGAACTGGTAACGCGCGGTCATGGCGATCTCATCGGCAGTTAACCCGCCTTCCGGGCCAATCAGCAGGCGCACACGCTCGACCGGTAGCGGTAAGGTGTTGATGCTCTGGCTGGCGCGTGGATGCAGGTTCAGTTTCAACCCTGTCTCTTCTTCAGCACACCAGGCTTCGAGATCCATCGCCGGGCGAATTTCTGGGACACGGTTGCGTCCGCACTGTTCACACGCGGCAATCGCAATTTTTTGCCACTGTTGCAGCTTCTTGTTCAGGCGTTCAGCATCCAGTTTAACGCCGCAGCGCTCAGAAAAAAGTGGCGTAATGAGGCTTACACCAAGCTCGATCGATTTCTGGATAGTGAATTCCATTTTTTCGCCGCGCGACATCACCTGGCCCAGATGAATATGCAGCGGTGATTCACGATCGTCCATTTCGTTGCTGAGAATTTTGACCCGAACGCTTTTCTTATCCGCGTGGGTGATTTCGGCGTCAAATACCTGATTAGAACCATCGAACAGTTGAATTGCCTGTCCCTGGCCCATACGCAACACGCGTCCGACATGGTTGGCTGCATCATCGCTGAGCGCGATTTCATTGCCCGGCTGGATAAATTCTGGATGGTGGATGCGGGGAATGCGCATGTTTTTATGAATCCGCTTAGGTTACAGCCCCGGCTGGCGGGGCGGACTTTAACAATTGCGCTAGTGTAGGTTAGCTCTTTCGCGCCATGCAAGCGCGCTGAACATAGGGGTTGTGGTTACCCTGAACGTTGGCAATACGCACGTCGCGTTTGCACTCCCAATCCGTTACTGGGTAGAGCTTGTCCCAGGCGGTAAAAAGTTGTGTTTGCTGGCGCGAAAGATTGAGCTGGTATTGGTCGCGCATATAGAAATAGGTGCGGGCAATTGCGCCGCGCGCGCGAACCGGCGGTTCAGCCAGTTTCGCTTTGAAATCCACTTTCATGGCGCATTGACCATATTGACCTTCGCCACCGTTCCACTGGCCGTACATAAAGTTGCCGCGATCGCCATTCACTTCGCCGACGGCGGGTTGCAGGTTATGCATATCGCTTTCAATTTTACGGTAAACGGGATCTTTGGCGCATTTCTTCCGGCCTCCATCTTGCCAGCACTGGCGCAGGTGACCGAACTGCCAGGCGGGCACAACATGTTCCCACTCAATACGGCTGGCGCGGTTCTCATTTTTTCGCACCTGGTAGCCGCAAGACGCGAGATCAACGACGCCTTTTTTGCCCTGCCAGTGAATTTTGCAGCCGCAATAAAAATCACCGGGTACATCTGCGTTCACTTTCACACCGGCGTTTTTGGCTTGGGCGAAACTGTGAATACCGTCGGAGGCCAGCGCCGGAACGGCCACCAGCGCGAGTAAAAGTGAGATAAAACGAAACATGGCGAACTCCCTGTAAAAAAGAGTTCGCAACGTAGCGGAAGGTGTTGCCTGATGCAATCAGTTAGCGCAGAAAACTTCTTAATGGATTCAGTTAATCGAGTCGGAGACCAGTGGTTCGCCGCAGTGAACACAGCGGTAAATCGCCTCGCCTCGCAGCACGCGGTTGTGTCTACGCACCGTCAGTTGATGTTGCTGACATTTACAGCGGTATGGGAACGTACTGCGCCGCACAGATTCCAGTTCGAACTGATGGGTTCGGCGTGCCGGCACGCCAAGCACGCTTTCCATCATCCATTTCCACTCTTTCCCGTGGGGTGCCACGCGGCCAAAGTGCTTCCAAACCAGCAGATGCGCCAGCTCATGCGGGACCACTTCTTCGATAAAGGCTTGCTGATTTTCCAGCAGTAACACCGGGTTCAACCGGATTTCGTAATCCGCCAGCCAGGCTGTGCCTGCGGCGGTACCGCGCTGTTGATAGACCAGTTTAGGCTCGGGGTAGTTTCGCCCCAGTTTTTGGTTCGCATGGGCGAGTTTATCCCGTAGGCAACGCATGACAGCTTGCTGAAGGGCGATAGGAAGGCGGGACGTTTTCATAGTTGCAGAGAATAGGATGGGCGAAGCGTGAGTGCAACAGACAAAAAGGCTTCCTCCGCAGAGGAAGCCTGAAGGTCAGGTCTTAGTTATGGGAACCAATTTCACGCAGTGGACGGCCGCGCATCAGGTTGCGCTCGATATGCTCCAGCGAAACATGTTTGGTTTCCGGCACCAGCCACAGCGTCAGTACGATGAACAGCAGGTTCAGGCCGCCATAGACCCAGAAGGTATTGGCGTTACCCAGCGTGTTCAGCATAGTGAGGAAGGTTGCACCGACGATCATGTTGGCAATCCAGTTGGTCGCAGTGGAGCAGGTGATACCAAAATCGCGGCCTTTCAGCGGCTGGATTTCAGAACAGAGTACCCAAATCAGCGGACCGGCGCTCATGGCGAAGCCAACGATAAACATCAGAAGCATGGCTACGGCGAAGTACTGCGCCGACGGCGAATGAATGCCCAGATGCAGCATCGTACCGAGAATCCCCATGCCGACGGCCATGACCAGGAAGCCCAGCACCAGCGTTGGTTTACGCCCCCAGCGATCCACCAAACCAATCGCAATAAAGGTTGCCAGCACGTTGGTCAGACCGACGATTACGGTGCCCCACATTTGCTCGGTGGTGTTGGTGTAACCCGCCAGTTCAAAGATTTTTGGCGCGTAATACATGATGACGTTCATGCCGGTGAACTGCTGCATGACTTGCAACAGTACGCCGAGGAACACCGCGCGGCGGAAGTTGCTGTTTTCTTTGAACAGCGCCCAGCCGGTCTGTTTCACTTGCAGGCTTTCTCGAATCTCTTCCAGCTCGTTTTTCGCTTCCGCGCTGGTGTCACGCAGGCGTAACAGCACGCGTTCGGCGTCGTGGAAACGCCGTTTTGCAGCGAACCAGCGCGGGCTGTCCGGCAGGAAGAACACGCCGATCAGCAGTAAAATCGCCGGAATAATGATGACGCCAAGCATCCAGCGCCACGCGCCGCTGTAACTGAACGCGGTATCGGAAAGGTACGCGCCGAGAATACCGATGGTGATCATCAACTGATACATGGAAATCATACTGCCGCGGATTTTTTCCGGCGCGATTTCAGAGAGATAAAGCGGTGCGGTATAGGAAGCGACACCTACCGCCAGGCCGAGCAGAATGCGGGAAAGAATCAGCACTTCTACGTTGGGTGCCGCAGCGGAACAGAGCGAACCCGCCACAAATAGGATGGCACCGATCATCAGGCTTTTTTTACGCCCCAGACGCCAGGAGAGCCAGCCACTGCCCACGGCACCGACGGCTGCACCAAACATCATGGAACTAACAACCCACTCCTGTGTGTGCGAACTAATTTGAAAATCTTCTGTGATGAAGGGCAATGCGCCCGCAATCACCCCAATATCCAGGCCAAAAAGCAACCCTGCCAGTGCAGCGAGGAAACATACAAAAAAGGTCATCGCCTTGTTTGAATGCTTCTGTTTTTTATTGTCAGGCATTATGCCCTCCATTCATGTCATTGGTTTTTACGAGGTAAAAGGTAGGCCACTCATAAGCAAAAATACGTGACTAACGTCACATGAGTGTAATCGGTTACATTACGAAATCACTGCCAATGTAAATAAAAGTGTTAAATATTATAGAATTATTGACAATAAAAGGTGAGCGGAATAACGAAGTTTCAGACTAAACCGAAACGTAATGTAACAATCATGACGCGTCCGTTTTTCAACAAGAAAAAGATGAAATTTCAATGAAACTGACTGATGTAATCGTTTTCAGATAAATTACAAACAGGCAAAGTCAGTATAGCCATGGAAAGGAAACGTGGCGGCAGGACGTGGTTTAAAACGAAAAAAGGCCAGCACAAGGCTGGCCTTAAAAGCGGGTCTGTCAGCGAATTATTTCAGGCCGGCAGCATCACGCAGCAGTGCGGCTTTGTCGGTTTTTTCCCATGGGAAAGTTTCGCGACCAAAGTGGCCGTATGCGGCGGTTTGTTTGTAGATTGGGTGCAACAGATCCAGCATCTGAATCAGGCCGTACGGACGCAGGTCGAAGAACTCGCGAACCAGCAGTGTCAGCTGTTCAGTTGCGATTTTCTCGGTACCGAAGGTTTCCACCATGATGGAGGTCGGTTCTGCAACGCCGATAGCGTAGGAAACCTGGATTTCACAACGGTCAGCAAGCCCGGCAGCAACAATGTTTTTCGCCACATAACGTGCGGCGTATGCTGCGGAACGGTCAACTTTTGATGGATCTTTACCGGAAAATGCGCCGCCACCGTGACGGGCCATGCCGCCATAGGTATCAACGATAATCTTACGGCCGGTCAGACCACAGTCACCCATTGGGCCACCAATAACGAAACGGCCAGTCGGGTTGATAAAGAATTTGGTGGACGCGTTCAGCCATTCGGTCGGCAGAATCGGCTTGATGATCTCTTCCATCACTGCTTCTTGCAGGGATTTCTGATCAATATCTTCCGAATGCTGCGTGGAAAGCACCACTGCGTCGATGCCGACGATTTTGCCGTCGTCATACTGGAAAGTGACCTGGCTTTTTGCATCCGGGCGCAGCCATGGCAGCGTACCGTTTTTACGCACTTCAGCCTGACGCTCTACCAGACGGTGAGCATAGGTGATCGGTGCTGGCATCAGAACGTCGGTTTCGTTAGTCGCGTAGCCAAACATCAGGCCCTGGTCGCCCGCGCCCTGTTCCAGCGGATCGGCACGGTCAACGCCCTGGTTGATATCCGGAGATTGTTTGCCAATCGCGCTCAGTACCGCGCAAGAGTTGGCATCGAAGCCCATATCGGAATGCACATAGCCAATTTCACGCACAGTGTTGCGGGTGATCTCTTCGATATCAACCCACGCGCTGGTGGTGATTTCGCCGCCGACCAGAACCATGCCGGTTTTGACGTACGTTTCACAGGCGACACGCGCTTTCGGATCCTGCTCGAGGATTGCGTCCAGCACAGCGTCAGAAATTTGGTCAGCGATTTTGTCAGGATGCCCTTCAGAGACGGACTCAGACGTAAAAAGGTGTTTTGCCATATTAAATTTTCACCCTGGAGTAATACGGTTAGCTCGAATTCTGTGTCCGGATGCCTTCGCGGTTGGCTACGCGCAGGTGACACAAGAAGTCTGAGTGTTAATCGGTCTGGACGGATTAACATCTGGATGGCTATTCTAGGTTACTTATTAACCCCATTGCCAGCCTTTTTTGATGTCGCGCACATCCTGACACAAATAGTGACGGAAATTTTTCCTGGCAATGCGGCAAATACGTCTTTTTTATTTTGCATTTTCACCCCATTGTCGGTATAAAACGCCGCGCGCGGCTCACTAAAAAAAGCACACGGCATCCACGCTGTGTCGCCACTTCCAGCCGGGTTAAGCAGTGAATTTAATGGCTTGGGCTTGTCGCGGGTCGTCATGACTTGCGTGGAGGTGATACAAAATAATGAACCGCTGTTTTTCGCAGAATCAGTCGCGTCGTTCTGACGTGCGTTTATTCCCCGCAACCCGCATTTCTAATCTGCAATCCTGCCGATGTTATACCCATTTCGGCGCTTCTCAGGACTCCAGGGCCGGTAAGGCGTTGTGATAACTGAACAAGGGCTCTCCTGATCGTTCAGGAGTTTTCTCGTGGTTTCGCCGGACTGTCATACGCGAGTTCGGATACGTGTTTTACAATGATATGAATCAGAAACCGGTCGCACAGTCGGTGCTTCGACATATTATGTCGAAAAACAAGGCTGTTTATGGGTTGTTATCGCTATGTGTCACTGCGATAGTAGTCAACTATTTTGTCTCTGTAGCGCTTCACGTTGCCGCCCAAGGGCTGCGCGATGAGCACAGGGTATACACTTTCCTATATTGAGGTTCGCGATGTCTGACGACATGTCTTCGGTTTCGCCTTCGTCAGCAGGCGAACAAGGTGTACTACGTTCCATGCAGGAGGTTGCGATGAGCTCCCAGGAAGCCAGCAAGATGCTACGTACTTATAACATTGCCTGGTGGGGCAATAACTACTACGACGTCAACGAGCTGGGACACATCAGTGTTTGCCCGGATCCGGACGTTCCACAAGCCCGTGTCGACCTGGCGCAACTGGTTAAAGCACGTGAAGCGCAAGGGCAACGATTGCCTGCGCTGTTCTGCTTCCCGCAGATCCTGCAACACCGCCTGCGTTCGATTAACGCCGCCTTCAAACGTGCGCGTGAATCTTACGGCTACAACGGCGACTATTTCCTGGTTTATCCGATCAAGGTCAATCAGCACCGCCGCGTGATTGAGTCCCTGATTCATTCCGGCGAGCCGCTGGGCCTGGAAGCTGGTTCAAAAGCCGAGCTGATGGCGGTTCTCGCCCACGCGGGCATGACCCGTTCGGTGATCGTTTGTAATGGTTATAAAGACCGCGAATACATTCGTCTGGCGCTGATTGGCGAGAAGATGGGCCACAAGGTCTATCTGGTTATCGAGAAGATGACCGAAATCGCTATCGTGCTGGAAGAAGCCGAACGCCTGAACGTGGTACCGCGTCTCGGCGTGCGGGCGCGTCTGGCGTCGCAAGGTTCCGGCAAGTGGCAATCCTCCGGTGGCGAGAAATCGAAATTCGGACTCGCGGCCACTCAGGTGCTGCAACTGGTGGAAATCCTGCGCGAGCGCGGGCGTCTCGACAGCATTCAATTGCTGCACTTCCACCTCGGTTCGCAAATGGCCAACATTCGCGATATCGCCACTGGCGTGCGTGAATCCGCCCGTTTCTATGTTGAACTGCATAAGCTGGGCGTTAATATTCAGTGCTTCGACGTTGGCGGCGGTCTGGGCGTCGATTATGAAGGAACGCGCTCACAGTCTGACTGTTCCGTTAACTACGGTCTGAATGAATACGCCAATAACATCATTTGGGCGATTGGTGACGCGTGTGAAGAGAATGGCTTGCCGCACCCAACGGTGATTACCGAGTCCGGTCGCGCCGTGACGGCGCACCACACTGTGCTGGTGTCCAACATCATCGGCGTTGAGCGCAACGAATACACGCCAGCGGTTCCTCCAGACGAAGATGCGCCGCGCGCGCTGCAAAGCATGTGGGAAACCTGGCAGGAGATGCATGAGCCGGGCACGCGCCGTTCGCTGCGCGAATGGCTGCATGATAGCCAGATGGATCTGCACGATATTCATACTGGTTACTCTTCCGGCACCTTTAGCCTGCAAGAGCGCGCGTGGGCTGAACAACTTTATCTGAATATGTGCCACGAAGTGCAGAAGCAGCTCGACCCGAGCAACCGCGCGCACCGTCCGATTATCGACGAGTTGCAGGAGCGTATGGCGGACAAGATGTACGTCAACTTCTCGCTGTTCCAGTCGATGCCGGATGCGTGGGGTATCGATCAGTTATTCCCGGTATTGCCGCTGGAAGGCTTGAATCATGCGCCGGAACGCCGCGCGGTGTTGCTTGATATCACCTGTGATTCTGACGGTGCTATCGATCACTACGTGGATGGCGACGGTATTGCGACGACCATGCCGATGCCGGAATACGATCCAGAGAACCCGCCAATGCTGGGCTTCTTTATGGTCGGCGCTTATCAGGAAATACTCGGGAACATGCATAACCTGTTCGGTGATACCGAAGCAGTTGATGTCTTCGTCTTCCCGGATGGCAGCGTAGAAGTGGAGCTGTCTGACGAAGGGGACACCGTGGCGGACATGTTGCAGTATGTGCAACTTGATCCGAACAAACTGTTGACGCAGTTCCGCGATCAGGTGAAAGAAACCGGTCTGGACGATGCGCTGCAACAGCAGTTCCTGGAAGAGTTCGAAGCGGGTCTGTACGGTTACACGTATCTGGAAGATGAATAAGTCTTTCGCTAACCGTTAAGTTGTTACGAAATGAATCCCTTCCTCGCCATAGTGGCGCGGAAGGGATTTTTTTATCAGAACACGTTGAACGGGTATTCTGCGAAGAGGCGCACTTCGTTACCCCCGATGTTGTAATCGCTGGCATTGCTCGAGACGCGCAGTACGGAGTAACGCACTTTCAGTTTCAGATCTTTCGCCGGGCCATCCTGCACCTGGTACTGAATCTGGTTAAACCATTCATGCTCTTTACCGTTGCTGGTGGCGGCGGTTTTGATGTTATCACCACGCACGTAGGCGGTGGTCCAGCTCAGGCCAGGCAAGCCGAGACCGGCAAAATCCAGCCCGTAAGAAGCCTGCCATGAGCGCTCGTCTTCACCGTTAAAATCAGACCAGTAAGAGTTCGCCAGCCAAATGGTGTTGCCGCCATCGCCCACGCCGCCCTGATTCTGGTAGCTTCCGTAGTGATAGCCGGTGCTGCCGCTGCTCTGCTGGTACGCCAGTTTGAAGGTATGAATATCCCAGATATAGCTGGCGGCCAGGCTCCAGATGCTGTTACTGCGACCGGTATCCAGTTGCTGCGCGTAGCCCTGATCGAGGTGGGAATTGTAACCGTTGAAGTCGAGAACCAACTGCTGGCCGGTGCTGAACGGTTGTTTGAAGTTCAGGCCGAGGTATTGCTTGTTCAACACGTCTTCCAGATGAGAGGCGTACAGTGCGCCGCTGAACTGGTCGTTGAACTGGTAGCTCGCGCCGCCAAAGCTCAGGCTTTTCAGCCCACTGTTGTGGCTGTCGTCACTTTTGCGTTGTTCGTCGGTGAAGTAACCGGCGTTAACTTCCAGGCCATCAATCTCTTTCGAAGTCAGCATAGTGCCGGTGTAGCTTTCGAACAGCAGGCGGGAAGCGTCAGCATTAACAATGGGCAACTCCGGGCGCTGCGTACCGTAGCTCAGCACGGTGTTGGAGACGCGCATTTTGGCGGTTGCGCCAAATTTTGCTAAGTCGGATTTCGCTTTGCCATCGTTATCCTGCGCGAAGAAGTCGATGCCGCCCGCGCCGCTGCGTCCACGTCCGCCGTCAAGACGCACGCCATATTGCGCAATGCCATCTACGCCGAAGCCAACTGGCCCCTGAGTAAAGCCGGATTCAAATGTCGCGATAATGCCCTGGCCCCATTCTGCTTTATCATCGGCACCGCCGCGATAATCGCGATTAATATAGGCGTTGCGTAAAAGCACGTCTAAATGGCTGTCGTCAATAAAACCCTGGCTGGATGATTGCTGGCTGGCAAACGCGGGTGCGGTGGCGATAACGCCTAAAGCAATTAAGGATAATTTATTTTTCACTGGAGGAATTTCTCTGTCTGTCGAATATCATAGGGAATTACTGCGACACGGATAGTTACCCGAAACAGGCGTGAAAGCAATCCTTGCGTGATTCTTCTTAACTCACCGAAAGCCCCGGCTGGCGCGGAAATGTGTGTTTCCTTTGTTCATGGGTGGACTATTTTTTATTTGGCGATGTCGGCAATTTATCTGCCGGATAATATGTTCTTTGTCGCAATATCAAAATAAATCACTCTCACACCAGTTCTGAGAAAATAATAGCCTTTCGTTACTGTGATTAGTAATTAGCATTCTGTGCGTTTAATTTGCCAATTAATGCCGTTTAACGATGAGTTATATTTTTGAAAAGAAATCTGAAGAAGGGGAGGCAATATTGCCTCCCACACAATTATTTAATCCCGTCTGCGGCCATACGATCGCGAATATGCTGCGCGCGTTCTGCCGACGCCGGGTGATCGTCAAACATCGAACTTTGACGCCCTTCTTCCATTTTCGCCAGTTTTTCGAAACTGGTTGCCAGGCCCGATGGATTAATACCGCGTTTGCGCAACAGATCGTAAGAGTAGTCATCCGCTTCGGCTTCCTGACGTTGGGAGAACTGGGAATTCACCAATTGCTCGCCCAGCGCGCCAAGCTGCGATTGCGATAAGCTTCCTACCACACCGCCTGTTGCTGCTGCCGCAGCGCGTACCGCATTGGTACCCAGCGCGACCTGCATGCCTTTCTTCACGTGGCCGAGCGCAACGTGGCCCATTTCATGGCCAATTACCGCTTCGACTTCGTTATCGGTCATCATATCCATCAGCGCGCTATAGACGCGGATACAGCCGTTCGCCATCGCAAACGCGTTGACGTCTTTCGCCTCGTAAACTTTGTAATTCACTGGCTGACCGTTGATGTTGTCACCAAGCGCGGCGGCTATTTTGCTCAGGCGTTTGCTGTATGCACTGCTCGCTGGCGCGATAGTCGCTTTGCTATCCATCTGTTTACAGGCGTCGTCGCTGAGGGTTTTAACTTGTTCATCACTCAAGTTATAGGCCTGGAAAGCTTCCGCGCCCGAACTGAGAAAACCGCTGGAGTCCATGTTTTGGCAACCAGCAAGTAAGGTTGTCATTCCCAGAGCAAGCAAAGCTGGGCGAATTTTCATTAGTTATCTTCCGCAATGGTTGAGTCATTATTTTGTTCATTCACGGGCTCGGACGAACCTGTGGTGAGGCTAAGTATAAGGAAGAGAATGACGGGCGGGCGATAAGTTTGCGCAACTTGCGAGCAGCTTCCAGAGATTTCTGAAGCGCAAAAGGATGCTCCATGTACATGGTTAGCCGCTTGGGTTACATTGTTGGCACTTTTTTCCGGCGTAGCCCAAAACGCGCTGTCGTCAAGTCGTTACGGGAATAGCCCTTAACATTCCGATCTGGAGTCAAAATG
Organism: Kosakonia sp. BYX6; assembly: GCF_038449125.1. Taxonomy (NCBI): domain Bacteria; kingdom Pseudomonadati; phylum Pseudomonadota; class Gammaproteobacteria; order Enterobacterales; family Enterobacteriaceae; genus Kosakonia; species Kosakonia calanthes. Next base: position 865,434 of record NZ_CP151800.1, read on the forward strand.
TCCTCACGTAAAGAGCTTGCCAATGCTATTCGTGCGCTGAGCATGGACGCGGTACAGAAAGCCAAATCCGGTCACCCGGGTGCCCCGATGGGCATGGCTGACATCGCCGAAGTCCTGTGGCGTGATTTCCTGAACCACAACCCGACAAACCCGTCCTGGGCTGACCGCGACCGCTTTGTGCTGTCCAACGGCCACGGCTCGATGCTGATTTACAGCCTGCTGCACCTCACCGGCTACGACCTGCCCGTTGAAGAGCTGAAAAACTTCCGCCAGCTGCACTCAAAAACCCCGGGCCACCCGGAAGTCGGTTACACCGCGGGCGTGGAAACCACCACCGGTCCGCTGGGGCAGGGCATTGCCAACGCCGTGGGCATGGCGATTGCCGAAAAGACCCTGGCCGCGCAGTTCAACCGCCCGGGCCACGACATTGTTGACCACTTCACCTATGCCTTTATGGGCGACGGCTGCATGATGGAAGGCATCTCCCATGAAGTCTGCTCGCTGGCCGGGACGCTGAAGCTCGGCAAACTGGTGGCGTTCTATGACGACAACGGCATCTCCATCGACGGCCACGTGGAAGGCTGGTTCACCGACGACACCGCAAAACGCTTCGAAGCCTACGGCTGGCACGTGGTGCGCGGCGTGGACGGTCATGACGCGGACGCCATCAAACGCGCGGTGGAAGAGGCGCGCAGCGTGACCGACAGACCGTCGCTGCTGATGTGCAAAACCATCATCGGCTTCGGCTCGCCGAACAAGGCCGGCACCCACGACGCCCACGGTGCGCCGCTGGGCGACGCGGAAATCGCGCTGACCCGCGAACAGCTTGGCTGGCAGCACGCGCCGTTTGAGATTCCGTCTGAAATCTACGCGCAGTGGGATGCGAAGGAAGCCGGTCAGGCGAAAGAGTCCGCCTGGAACGAAAAATTCGCTGCTTACGCGAAAGCCTTCCCGCAGGAAGCCGCTGAGTTCACCCGCCGCATGAAGGGTGAGATGCCGGAAGACTTCGCCGCGAAGGCGAACGACTTCATTGCGAAACTGCAGGCGAACCCGGCGAAAATCGCCAGCCGCAAGGCCTCGCAGAACGCCATCGAAGCCTTCGGCCCGCTGCTGCCGGAGTTCCTCGGCGGCTCTGCTGACCTGGCGCCGAGCAACCTGACCCTGTGGTCCGGTTCGAAAGCGATTAATGAAGACACCGCAGGCAACTACATTCACTACGGCGTGCGCGAATTCGGCATGACGGCGATTGCCAACGGCATCGCCCTGCACGGCGGTTTCCTGCCGTACACCTCCACCTTCCTGATGTTTGTTGAATACGCGCGTAACGCGGTGCGTATGGCGGCGCTGATGAAACAGCGCCAGGTGCTGGTCTACACCCATGACTCCATCGGTCTGGGCGAGGACGGCCCGACGCACCAGCCGGTGGAGCAGGTGGCTTCCCTGCGCCTGACCCCGAACGTCAGCACCTGGCGTCCGTGCGACCAGGTGGAATCGGCGGTGGCGTGGAAATCTGGTGTGGAGCGCCACGACGGCCCGACCGCGCTGATTCTGTCGCGCCAGAACCTGGCCCAGCAGGCGCGTACCGGACAGCAGCTGGCGGATATCGCCCGCGGCGGGTACGTGCTGAAGGACTGCGACGGTCAGCCGCAGGTGATTTTCATCGCCACCGGTTCAGAAGTGGAACTGGCGGTGGCCGCCGGGGAGCGTCTGTCCGGCGAAGGTGTGAAAGTGCGCGTGGTTTCCATGCCGTCCACCGACACGTTCGATAAGCAGGATGCGGCGTACCGTGAATCCGTGCTGCCGAAAGCGGTGAGCGCACGCGTTGCCATCGAAGCCGGCATTGCTGATTTCTGGTACAAGTACACCGGCCTGAACGGCGCGGTGGTCGGCATGACCACCTTCGGTGAATCGGCGCCGGCGGAACTGCTGTTCGAAGAGTTCGGCTTTACCGTCGACAACGTGGTCGCAAAAGCGAAAGCGCTGCTGTAATCGCTGCTGCCCGGTTTACCGGGCTTGCGTACGCACGTCATCCGGCAATAAAAGCCACATCTGATATGCAGATCGCTAATAAACCGGGCATTCCGCCCGGTTTTTTTCGTCCATTATTCTTCCTGTCGTTATTCATTATTCCTGCGAAAGTGTGATGCAAGTCAGATTACTGGCGAAACCGTCTGGGCAATCATTCCTTTTATTCCATGTTTCGCTTATTCTAGCTGAAGCGTTTCAGTCGATTAAATGTTCGACAAATAACCAAACAGACGCAGTTTAAGATAGGTGAGGATTCCCCTTCGGTGGTGGCTGGATTACTCTGTCATCCACTTCAGGCGGCTAGCCTTGCAGGAGAGTTATGACCGTACGCATAGCGATTAATGGTTTCGGTCGCATCGGGCGCAACGTGGTTCGTGCTTTATATGAATCCGGGCGTCGTGCGGAAATCACCGTGGTGGCAATCAATGAACTGGCCGATGCCGTGGGCATGGCGCACTTATTGAAATATGACACCAGCCACGGACGTTTTGCCTGGGATGTTCGCCAGGAGCGTGAACAACTGTTTGTCGGTGACGACGTTATTCGCATTCTGCATGAGCGCTCCATTGCGGCGCTGCCCTGGCGCGAGCTGGGCGTGGATGTGGTGCTTGATTGCACTGGCGTTTTTGGCAACCGAGCGGATGGCGAGGCGCATCTGGCGGCGGGCGCGAAAAAAGTGCTCTTTTCCCATCCTGGCAGCAACGATCTCGATGCGACGGTTGTTTTCGGCGTAAATCAAAACATGCTACGTTCTGACGATTGCATCGTCTCCAACGCCTCCTGCACGACAAACTGTATTATTCCGGTGATTAAACTGCTCGACGATGCTTACGGTATTGAGTCGGGAACGGTGACAACAATCCACTCGGCGATGCATGACCAGCAAGTGATTGACGCCTACCACCCCGATCTCCGCCGTACTCGCGCAGCCAGCCAATCCATTATCCCGGTGGATACCAAACTGGCGGCAGGCATCACACGAATTTTCCCGCAGTTTAACGACAGATTCGAAGCAATCGCGGTGCGCGTGCCAACAATTAACGTCACCGCGATTGATTTAAGCGTTACGGTGAAAAAACCGGTAAAAGCCAGTGAAGTCAATGCGTTGCTGCAAAAAGCAGCGCAGGGAACATTTCATGGTATAGTTGACTATACGGAATTACCGTTGGTTTCAACCGATTTTAACCACGATCCGCATAGCGCCATCGTTGATGGTACCCAGACGCGGGTCAGTGGTGCGCACCTTATTAAAACCCTTGTGTGGTGCGACAACGAATGGGGCTTTGCTAACCGAATGCTCGACACGACGTTAGCAATGGCGGCTATAGGTTTCAGGTAAGGCGCAGTTGCGTCTGCAAAACTTTAAGAATCAACGAGAGGATTCACCATGTCTGTAATTAAGATGACCGATCTGGATCTGGCAGGTAAACGCGTTCTTATCCGTGCGGATCTGAACGTGCCGGTTAAAGAAGGGAAAGTGACCAGTGATGCGCGTATCCGTGCTTCTCTGCCGACCATCGAACTGGCTCTGAAACAAGGTGCTAAAGTGATGGTAACTTCTCACTTGGGTCGTCCGACCGAAGGCGAGTACAACGAAGAATTCTCTCTCCTGCCGGTTGTTAACTACCTGAAAGATAAACTCTCTAACCCGGTTCGTCTGGCGAAAGATTACCTGGATGGCGTTGAAGTTGCCGCAGGTGAGTTGGTCGTTCTGGAAAACGTTCGCTTTAACAAAGGCGAGAAGAAAGACGACGAAGCGCTGGCAAAAAAATACGCTGCACTGTGTGACGTTTTTGTCATGGACGCCTTCGGTACCGCGCACCGCGCACAGGCTTCTACTCACGGCGTAGGTAAATTCGCTGACATCGCTTGCGCAGGCCCGCTGTTGGCAGACGAACTGGACGCGCTGGGTAAAGCGCTGAAAGAACCGGCTCGTCCGATGGTTGCTATCGTGGGTGGTTCTAAAGTTTCCACTAAACTGACCGTTCTGGATTCCCTGTCCAAAATTGCTGACCAGCTGATCGTTGGTGGCGGTATCGCCAACACCTTCGTTGCCGCACAAGGCCACAACGTCGGCAAATCCCTATACGAAGCAGATCTGGTTGACGAAGCAAAACGTCTGCTGAGCACGTGCGATATTCCGGTTCCGACCGACGTTCGTGTTGCAACCGAGTTTTCCGAGTCTGCAACTGCCACGCTGAAATCCGTTGTTGACATCAAAGATGATGAGCAAATTCTGGATTTGGGCGATGTTTCTGCCCAGAAACTGGCTGAAATCCTGAAAAACGCCAAAACTATTCTGTGGAATGGTCCGGTTGGTGTATTCGAATTCCCGAACTTCCGCAAAGGGACTGAAATCGTGGCTAACGCTATCGCAGACAGCGACGCGTTCTCCATCGCTGGCGGTGGCGACACCCTGGCCGCTATCGACCTGTTCGGTATCTCTGACAAGATTTCCTACATCTCCACTGGCGGCGGCGCATTCCTCGAATTCGTGGAAGGCAAAGTTCTGCCGGCAGTCGCCATGCTCGAAGAGCGTGCTAAGAAGTAAGCTTGTTCAGGCGGGGTAATCCCGCCTGTTTTCCAAAACGATTCAATTGTTGCTCCAAATAATTTGCGTTGCCCCACAGCTAACACGCTGGCAGCACGAGTTATGACGAGCAGAAACGGCCGAAGATACAGGACTACGTAACATGTCTAAAATTTTTGATTTCGTAAAACCTGGCGTGATCACTGGTGATGACGTTCAGAAAGTGTTCCAGGTAGCTAAAGAAAACAACTTTGCTCTGCCAGCTGTAAACTGCGTGGGTACTGACTCCATTAACGCCGTTCTGGAAGCTGCAGCGAAAGTTAAAGCGCCTGTTATTGTTCAGTTCTCTAACGGCGGTGCTGCATTTATCGCGGGTAAAGGCGTGAAAACCGACGTTCCTCAGGGCGCGGCGATTCTGGGCGCAATCTCTGGTGCGCATCACGTTCACCAGATGGCAGAACATTACGGTGTGCCGGTAATTCTGCACACTGACCACTGCGCGAAAAAACTGCTGCCGTGGATCGACGGTCTGCTGGATGCGGGTGAAAAACACTTTGCCGCTACCGGCAAACCGCTGTTCTCTTCTCACATGATTGACCTGTCCGAAGAGTCTCTGGAAGAGAACATTGAGATCAGCTCCAAATACCTGGCGCGCATGGCCAAAATGGGCATGACGCTGGAAATCGAACTGGGTTGCACCGGTGGCGAAGAAGACGGCGTAGACAACAGCCACATGGACGCTTCTGCACTGTACACTCAGCCGGAAGACGTTGATTACGCTTACACCAAACTGAATGCAATCAGCCCGCGTTTCACCATCGCTGCTTCCTTCGGTAACGTACACGGCGTTTACAAACCGGGTAACGTAAAACTGACCCCGACTATCCTGCGTGATTCTCAGGAATATGTTTCCAAAAAACATAACCTGCCGCATAACAGCCTGAACTTCGTGTTCCATGGCGGTTCCGGTTCTTCCGCTCAGGAAATCAAAGACTCCGTCAGCTACGGCGTTATCAAAATGAACATCGATACCGACACCCAATGGGCAACCTGGGAAGGTATCCTGAAGTACTATCAGGAAAACGAAGGCTACCTGCAGGGCCAACTGGGCAACCCGAAAGGCGCAGATCAGCCGAACAAAAAATACTACGACCCGCGTGTATGGCTGCGTGCAGCGCAGACCAGCATGGTGGCTCGTCTGGAACAGGCTTTCAAAGAACTGAACGCAGTAGACGTTCTGTAATTTGCGCCTCGTTTCGCTAAAAAGGCCCGCAAAATGCGGGCCTTTTTTTATTGGGAATTCAACAAGCTGTCGACAGCACAAAGTGTGATCAACTTGGCGAAAACGCCGCTTTTTGTTTACCCTTTAGGAATCTGCCCTTGCTGTAAGGGGCGTTTTTCCCGTTTTGGAACACTATAAGGAAGCACGAATGGAAGATCTTAACGTTGTCGACAGCATCAACAACGCAGGCTCCTGGCTGGTGAATAACCAGGCGCTGCTGTTGAGCTATGCCGTTAATATCGTAGCGGCTATCGCAATCATCATTATCGGTATGATTGTGGCGCGCATCATCTCGAATACCGTTAACCGTTTGATGCGTGCAAGACATATTGACGCGACCGTGGCGGATTTTCTCTCTGCGCTGGTGCGCTACGCTATCATCGCCTTTACCTTAATTGCCGCGCTGGGGCGCGTGGGCGTGCAGACTGCCTCAGTGATCGCCGTACTCGGTGCAGCCGGTCTGGCGATTGGTCTGGCACTACAAGGTTCACTCTCTAACCTGGCGGCTGGCGTTCTGCTGGTTACCTTCCGTCCATTCCGCTCTGGTGAGTATGTCGATTTGGGCGGCGTTGCTGGGACGGTGTTACAGGTGCAGATTTTCTCCACCACCATGCGCACCGTGGATGGTCGTATCGTGGTTATCCCAAATGGCAAAATCATCGCGGGCAATATCGTTAACTTCTCTCGCGAGCCGGTGCGCCGCAACGAGTTCATTATCGGCGTGGCCTACGATTCTGATATCGACAAGGTCAGAAAAATTCTGACCGAGATTATTCAGGCCGATGACCGCATTATCAAAGACCGTGAGATGACGGTGCGCCTGAACGAACTGGGGCCATCTTCCATCAATTTTGTGGTGCGCGTCTGGAGCAACAGTGGCGATCTGCAAAACGTGTATTGGGATGTATTGGAACTGGTTAAGCGCCGTTTCGATGAAAATGGCATTAGCTTCCCCTATCCGCAAATGGACGTGAATTTCAAACGCGTCAAAGAGACGGTCGAGCAATAAGCAATAAATGAAGAGGTCGGCACTACCGACCTTTTTTACGCACCTTGCTATTAGCAATTCTGATTGATGATTAAAATTATCAATTTCCTCTAATGATTTCTGCGCGCTATAGTCAGCTTCCTGAAACAACTTTTGACAGGAAATGGTGTGTTATCTTTTTATTTTCAAGGTCTTATGCTTGGCGCTGCGTTGATTCTTCCCCTTGGTCCACAAAATGCATTTGTGATGAACCAGGGGATCCGCAGGCAGTATCACATCATGACCGCGTTGCTTTGCACCGTGAGCGATGCGCTGCTGATCTGTGCGGGCGTGTTTGGTGGCAGCGCGCTGCTGATGCAGTCGCCGTGGCTGTTGGCGCTGGTCACGTGGGGTGGCGTGGCGTTTCTGCTGTGGTACGGTTTTGGCGCGCTGAAAACGGCGTTGCGCAGCAACATCGAACTGGCGAGCGCAGAAGTGTTACGTCAGGGGCGTTGGCGCATTATCGCCACCATGCTGGCGGTCACCTGGCTGAACCCGCATGTCTATCTCGACACCTTTGTGGTGCTCGGCAGCTTGGGTGGCCAGTTGGCTGCAGAGCCGAAGCGTTGGTTCGCGCTGGGTACGATTAGCGCCTCTTTCCTGTGGTTCTTTAGCCTGGCGTTGCTCGCGGCATGGCTGGCCCCACGTTTGCGCACCGCAAAAGCCCAACGGGTAATCAACACGCTGGTTGGCCTGGTGATGTGGTTTATCGCGTTGAAATTAGCGCGTGAAGGCGTGCACCATTTGCAGGGATTATTCAGTTAAGGTAAGTCCGATGGACAATTGGTGCCAGGGCGCTAAGCTTGCTGCCAGGCGTCCGCGCACCTGGACGCATTTAAGCAACATGGAGGAGCAGCTGTGAAATATAAAGTGATAGCCCTGGCGGCAATGGTGGGTTTAAGCACAATGGCGGTTCAGGCAAATGAATTGCCGGATGGTCCGCACATTGTCACGACGGGCACGGCAAGCGTGGATGCGACCCCGGACATCGCCACTCTGGCGATCGAAGTCAACGTCGCCGCCAAAGACGCAGCCTCTGCCAAAAAACAGGCGGATGACCGCGTTGCGCAATACCTTAGCTTTCTTGAGCAAAACGGCATCGCCAGGAAAGACATCAATTCCGCTAACTTACGCACACAACCCGATTACGATTACCAGAATGGCAAAAGCATTCTGAAAGGTTACCGCGCTGTGCGCACCGTAGAAGTGACCTTGCGTGAACTGGATAAACTCAATTCACTGTTGGATGGCGCGCTGAAAGCGGGGCTGAACGAAATTCGCTCCGTCTCGCTTGGCGTGGCGAAACCGGAGTCCTTCAAAGATAAAGCCCGCAAAGCGGCAATCGATGATGCGACCCGCCAGGCGCAGCAATTGGCTACCGGTTTTGATGCCAAACTCGGCCCGGTTTACAGCATTCGTTACCACGTTTCCAATTATCAGCCGAGCCCGATGGTTCGCATGATGAAAGCGGATGCGCCAGCGCCGGCTTCCGCACAGGAAACCTACGAGCAACCGACAATTCAGTTTGATGATCAAGTTGATGTAGTGTTCCAGCTTGAGCCTTCCCAGGCTCAGCAACAGACCGCGACTGCTGCGAAGTAATCTTCCAACCCTCTCTTCCCCGCGGGGAGAGGGTTTCTTCTTAATCCTGCCGTAACACCCTGTGTCCAAACTCCAGCAGCGCGTCGGTGACGTTGCGCATCATCCGGCTTTCAGGCGCAAAGCGGTGCCAGTACAGCATGCGACGCTGAAACAAGCCCGGCGTCAGATCGATCAGATCGCCGCTGTTCAACTCTTTTTCAATTTGCAGATGCGGGATCATGCAGCAGGTTGTGCCCTGGCGAGCCAGTTGCACGAAGGCTTCGGACGAGTTCACGATATGGCAAGGCACGCTGCCTGGCGGCAAATCGAAGTACTGCTGTAAAAAGGCCTGATGCATATCGTCGAGATGGTCAAACGCAACGGCGGGCGCTTTCAGCAATGCCGAGCGGGTGACGCCATTAGGGAAATAGCGCTCTGCAAACTCTTTCGACCCGACAAACAGGTAGTCCAGCGCACCCAGTTGATCGACAAGGCAGCTCGGCAGCGCCTGTGGCTGAATACTGACCGCGCCAACGACTTCACCACGACGCAGGCGTTCCTGGGTGCGGGTTTCATCTTCCACTTGCAGGTTCAGGCGGATAGGAGAGTCTGCGAGCACCGGAGCCAGCGCAGGCAGCAACCAGGTTGCCAGACTGTCGGCATTGACCGCCAGCGAAAGCAGCAACGGCGTGGAGCCAGTTTGCTCGTCACCCAGCCACTCTTCCTCCAGCAATTCGACTTGACGCAACAGCGCCAGCAATTTTTGCCCTTGCTCGGTTGGGCGCGGCGGCACGGTGCGCACCAGCAGGGGCTGACCGAACATGTTCTCAAGCTGTTTAATTCGCTGCGACACGGCGGACTGTGTAATACATAACTTTTGGGCGGCACGCTCAAAACCACGTTCGCGAATAACCGCATCAAGCGCTTGTAGTGTTCTGTAGTCCGGACGTTTCATTGCTCGGGCAGTCTCCTGAAAAATAGTACCCCGCACTATGACATAAATTTTTAATTGTTACAGACGAAATTGGCTGTCTCGTAATGTGACACTGGTCACAGGGACATTTGGGGGTGGGCTGTTCTATAATGCGCCTGAAATTTCACACCACAGGCGAACGACCATGACGCAGGATGAACTCAAAAAAGCAGTGGGCTGGGCAGCACTCAAGTATGTTGAACCCGGCACTATTGTCGGCGTAGGCACCGGCTCCACCGCTGCACACTTTATTGACGCGCTGGGCACCATGAAAGGCCAGATTGAAGGCGCGGTTTCCAGCTCGGATGCCTCCACCGCAAAATTGAAAAGCCTTGGTATTACCGTTTTCGATCTCAATGAAGTGGACCGTCTCGGCATCTACGTTGATGGTGCTGATGAAATCAACGACCAGATGCAGATGATCAAAGGCGGCGGCGCGGCGCTGACGCGCGAGAAAATCATCGCCTCGGTGGCGGATAAGTTTATCTGTATCGCAGATGCCACCAAAGAAGTGCCGATTCTCGGCAAATTCCCATTGCCGGTCGAAGTCATCCCAATGGCGCGTAGCGCAGTCGCTCGCACATTAGTCAAATTGGGCGGCCGCCCGGAGTATCGTCAGAATGTGGTGACGGATAACGGTAACGTGATTCTGGATGTCTTCGGTCTGGAAATCATCGACCCTGTGGCGCTGGAAGACAGCATTAACGCGATTCCTGGTGTCGTCACTGTAGGGTTATTCGCCCGGCGTGGAGCGGATGTTGCACTGATCGGCACCGCCGACGGCGTTAAAACCATAGTGAAATGATCTGATGGGGAGGCGATAGCCTCCCTGCAAAAAATCCGCGAACGGCAAATTTGGTGATATCTGTCACGTTTCTATGCCTCTTCTGCTATCCCTGCCGCCAGCGTCTGCTTTCCCAGCATTTTTATCTGCCTTTTCCCTCTGTATGACAATTCTTCAGATACCTGACGCAAACGTTCATATTGCCGCAATAGTTTTTTTTGATATGTTGATTCACGCGGTTTGCATTTTGCACAACATCACAGTCAAGACAAAACAGGGTCGGGTAAATGGCAAAGGTATCACTGGAGAAAGACAAGATTAAATTTCTGCTCGTCGAAGGGGTGCACCAGAAAGCGGTCGAAAGCCTCCGTGCGGCGGGTTATAACAACATTGAATTTCACAAAGGCGCGCTGGACACTGCGCAACTGAAAGAGTCCATCCGTGATGCTCACTTTATTGGCCTGCGATCCCGTACTCAACTGACTGAAGATGTCATCGCCGCGGCGGAAAAATTGGTTGCTATCGGTTGCTTCTGTATCGGCACCAACCAGGTAAACCTGGACGCTGCCGCGAAACGCGGTATTCCGGTATTCAACGCTCCCTTCTCTAACACGCGTTCCGTGGCGGAACTGGTCATCGGCGAGCTATTGCTGCTAATGCGCGGTATTCCGGAAGCGAACGCCAAAGCGCACCGTGGCATTTGGAATAAGCTGGCGGTCGGCTCTTATGAAGCGCGCGGTAAAAAACTGGGGATTATCGGTTACGGCCACATCGGTACGCAGCTGGGTATCCTCGCCGAATCGCTGGGCATGCATGTTTTCTTTTACGATATCGAAAACAAGCTTCCGCTGGGCAACGCCACGCAAGTTCAACACCTTTCCGATCTGTTGAACATGAGCGATGTCGTAAGCCTGCATGTGCCGGAAAATGCGTCGACGAAAGATATGATTGGTGCAGAAGAGCTGGCGCTGATGAAGCCGGGCGCGCTGCTGATCAACGCCGCGCGTGGTACTGTGGTTGATATCCCGGCGCTGTGCGATGCGCTGAAACGCAAGCACTTGGCCGGTGCGGCGATCGACGTGTTCCCGACAGAACCGGCGACCAACAGCGATCCGTTCGATTCCCCGCTGTGCGAATTTGATAACGTGTTGCTGACGCCGCATATCGGCGGTTCGACGCAGGAAGCGCAGGAAAACATCGGTCTGGAAGTGGCGGGCAAACTGGCGAAATACTCCGATAACGGTTCAACGCTCTCAGCGGTGAATTTTCCGGAAGTTTCCCTGCCGTTGCACGGCGGTCGCCGTCTGCTGCATATCCACGAAAACCGCCCGGGCGTGCTGACCGCGCTCAACCAAATCTTCGCCAGCCAGAACATCAACATTGCAGCGCAGTATCTGCAAACCACGCCGTATATGGGCTATGTGGTCGTTGACATTGAAGCGGATGAAGACGTGGCGCAGAAAGCGCTGCAAAGTATGAAAGCCATTCCGGGTACTATTCGCGCCCGTCTGCTGTACTGATAAGCATTGAAATGTTCCTCTCCCGTCCGGGAGGGGAACGTCTACCATTCCCATACTTTTGACGGCGTAACCACTGCAGGCAGCGGGATATCCCATTTCTCTACCGGCAACGCTTCCACGCCCTGGCAATCATGCGCGTAACCGACCGGTTGCAGGCCATATTCGCGCCAGTTTTGTAAGGTACGATCGTAAAAACCGCCACCCATTCCCAGTCGTTGCCCTTGCTCATCAAAAGCGACCAGCGGCGTAATCAACACATCAAGCTGGCTCAGCGGTAAGACATCAAGGACATCCAGTTTAGGCTCCTGAATTCTCAGGCGGTTGATCACCAATTGACTGCGCGGATGGTAGTGCAAAAAGAGCAGATTACCGGGGCTAAAAGGATGCAGAACCGGCAGGTAAACCCGTTTGCCGCTGCGCCAGAGTTGATCAATCAGCGGTTGCGTGTCGAGTTCGCCATCAAAAGAGAGAAAAAGTGCTACGGTGTGGGCCATCACAACGGGGGGCCAGGCCATCATCCGGGCGGCGGCTCGCTCAGCAAAATGTACCTGCTGTTCGCTGGTTAACGCGCGTCGGCGTTGACGAATGATTTTGCGGATTTCTTGTCGTGACGAGGGTAAATCAGGAAGTTGCGTCATGGTGGTAGTAGATAAAGAAGGGAATCTCCGAGATGCCGCCGCAGGCTGTAACCCTTGAACCCTTGGTTCAAGGTGAATGCGTCGTCATAGTTTTAAGGCTTCTCGGACGGACCGAGCATGCTCACCAACCATGGATCGCCACATTCTTGTGGTATGAAATATCGGCTCAGGGGACTGGCCCGCTTGCAAACATCTCAGAGAAATTTTTAACTTCACGGTCACTCTACCATAGTTGACCCTGAAGCGTTATTCAAACTTCGGCCCCGGCCTTTCTGTTATGCGACCCTGATCAAGCAATGCTTGTTCGATGGTCTGCTGTAACATCCGAATACGCTGTTCCATGCTGGCGGCGTATTCACGGGTTTTTGCCTTTTCCTGAGTCAGCTCATAGCTGATATTCAGCGCAGCGATAAACACCAACTGCTCAGTATTTGTGACTCTAGTGCGTACCTTCAGATCTTGCAACCGCTGATTCAGATCTTCCGCAGCCTGATTCAGCGCATCTCGCTGTTCAGGTGGGCAGTTCACTCGTAGTGAACGGCCAAAAATTTGGATATCGACGGGTTGTGCAGACATGCCACCTTCCTGCTGTTTGACTGCGCTCTGCCTTCGCATTCGAGCCCTGGGCTGCGAAGGGGCGACACTATAAGCGACCCTGGCAGGTGCTTTCAAGTTTTTTGCGTCTATACCTTAAGTAAACTGCGTGCATGCAAAGGCATGTAACGTGAACCATCACGGGTATATCACCAGGGACCAAAGTGGTAGCATACCATGAATATTCCCCCCAACGACGACGAATGCGCATGTCTATACAGAACGAAATACCTGGTTACAACGACGTAGGCCAGTTACTCAACCAACAAGGCGTGGGATTGCTTCCTGCTGAAATGCACGGGCTTATCGCGGGGATGCTCTGCGGCGGAAACAAAGACAGTTCATGGCAGCCGTTGCTACATGATTTAACCAACGAAGGGTTAGCGTTCGGTCACGAGCTGGCGCAGGCGCTGCGTAATATGCACGCCGCTACCAGTGACTCGCTGGAAGACGACGGTTTCCTGTTTCAGCTCTATCTGCCGGATGGCGACGACGTCAGCGTGTTTGACCGTGCCGACGCGCTGGCCGGTTGGGTAAACCATTTCCTGCTGGGCCTGGGCGTTACGCAGCCGAAGCTCGACAAAGTCAGCGGTGAAACCGGCGAAGCCATCGATGATTTGCGCAACATCGCGCAACTCGGTTATGACGAAGACGAAGATCAGGAAGAGCTGGAAATGTCCCTCGAAGAGATCATCGAATACGTCCGCGTCGCGGCGCTCTTGTGCCACGATACATTCACGCGCCAGCAACTGACCGCGCCGGAAGTGCGTAAACCCACGTTACATTAATTCGAATTCGCAAATGGAGGTGTCATGACACAGCTTGAGTTTCTCCGTCGTCGTCAGGCTTTACTGGCGCAGATGGTTCCGGGCAGCGCAGCGTTAATCTTCGCCGCACCGGAAGCAACCCGCAGCGCAGACAGTGAATACCCTTATCGCCAGCACAGCGATTTCTGGTATTTCACCGGTTTTAACGAGCCGGAAGCGGTGCTGGTGCTGATCAAGAGTGATGACACCCACAACCACAGCGTGCTGTTTAACCGCGTGCGCGACAAAACGGCTGAAATCTGGTTTGGCCGCCGTCTCGGTCAGGACGCCGCGCTGGAAAAACTCGGCGTTGACCGTGCGCTGGCCTTTCCGGAAATCAACGAACATCTCTACCAACTGCTCAATGGGCTTGTTGCGGTTTATCACGCGCAGGGCGAGTTCGCCTATGCCGACACCATCGTCTTTACTGCGCTGGATAAGCTGCGCAAAGGCTCGCGACAGAACCTTAGCGCCCCGGCAACGATGACCGACTGGCGGCCTATCGTGCATGAGATGCGTCTGTTTAAATCCGCTGAAGAAATTGACGTGATGCGCCGTGCCGGTGAGATCTCCGCGCTGGCGCACACAAGAGCGATGCAAGCGTGCCGTCCAGGCATGTTTGAATACCAACTGGAAGGCGAGATCCACCACGAGTTTAACCGCCACGGCGCGCGTTTTCCGTCCTATAACACCATCGTTGGGTCAGGGGAAAACGGCTGCATCCTGCATTACACGGAAAACGAAAGCCAGATGCGCGATGGCGATCTGGTGCTGATTGACGCTGGTTGCGAATACAAAGGTTACGCCGGGGATATCACCCGGACTTTCCCGGTTAACGGCAAATTTACCCCCGCACAGCGCGAAATTTACGACATTGTGCTGGCCTCCCTCGACCGTGCGCTTGAGCTGTTCCGCCCTGGAACATCGATTCAGGCGGTGACCGGCGAAGTGGTGCGCATCATGATCACCGGGCTGGTGGATCTGGGCATTTTGCAGGGAGAAGTCGATGAGCTGGTGGCAGAAAACGCCCATCGTCCGTTCTTTATGCATGGTCTGAGCCACTGGCTGGGGCTGGATGTGCATGATGTCGGTGTTTACGGCCAGGACCGCTCCCGTGAACTGGCGCCAGGCATGGTGTTGACTATCGAACCGGGTCTTTATATCGCGCCAGATGCCGATGTTCCGGAGCAGTATCGCGGCATCGGTATTCGTGTGGAAGATGACATTGTCATCACAGAAACCGGCAACGAGAACCTCACCGCCAGCGTGGTGAAAAACGCGGACGATATCGAGGCCTTGATGGCGGCAGCGCGTTCATGAGTGTGATTATCGCTGGCGGCGGCATGGCCGGCGCAACGCTTGCGCTGGCGATTTCCCATCTGACTCAAGGCAAACTTGCCGTTCATTTGGTGGAAGCGAACGCACCTGGCGCGCTGGATCATCCGGGCTTTGATGCCCGTGCGATTGCGCTCGCGGCGGGAACCTGCCAGCAGCTGGCGCGTGTCGGCATCTGGCAGGCGCTCGCCTCCTGCGCGACAGCGATTTCTACCGTGCATGTTAGTGACCGTGGACACGCGGGTTTCGTGACGCTGGATGCTGAAGATTATCGCATCGACGCGCTCGGCCAGGTGGTTGAGTTGCAGGATGTCGGGCAGCGGCTGTTTAAGCTGTTGCAAGACGCGCCTGGCGTCACGCTGCATTGTCCTGCCCGGGTCAGTCGTTTTACCCGCGATGAGCAACGTGTGACGGTGACGCTGGAAAATGGCGAACAACTGGCGGGTGAACTGCTGGTCGCGGCGGACGGTTCTCGCTCGGCGATTGCCGGGCAACTGGGTATTAACTGGCAGCAATCGCCTTATCACCAGGCGGCGGTGATCGCCAATGTCACCACGGCCGTTGCCCATCAGGGCCGCGCTTTTGAACGCTTCACCGAACACGGCCCGCTGGCGATGTTACCGATGTCGCAAGGGCGCTGTTCGCTGGTGTGGTGTCATCCGCTGGAAAATCAGCAGCAGGTTGCGAGCTGGTCTGATGAACGGTTCTGCCATGAGCTGCAAAAAGCGTTCGGCTGGCGTTTGGGGCGTATCTTGCACGCCGGCAAACGCAGCGTGTACCCGCTGACGCTAACCACCACGTCTTCTCCCGTTTCGCACCGCGCAGTATTGGTCGGCAATGCCGCACAGACGCTGCATCCTATCGCCGGGCAGGGGTTTAACCTCGGCATGCGTGACGTGATAACGCTGGCGGAAACGCTGGCAGAGGCATGGGCGGAGCAGGGCGATGTCGGCAGTTACCCGGTGCTGATGCGTTATCGCCATCGTCGGCAGGCGGATAAACGCGCCACCATTGGCGTGACCGACGGGCTGGTGCATCTGTTCGCCAACCGCTGGGCACCGCTGGTTGTCGGGCGTAATGTCGGGCTGATGTCTATGGAATTATTTACACCAGCGCGCGATGTGCTGGCGCAACGAACCCTCGGTTGGGTCGCCCGTTAAGGATCAAAGGAGCTAAGAGTGCAGAGTGTTGATGTTGCGATTGTGGGCGGCGGCATGGTGGGTTTAGCGCTGGCCTGTGGGTTGCAGGGCAGTGGGTTACGCGTCGCGGTGCTGGAGCAGACGGTACCAGAGCCGCTGGATCAAGACGCGCCTCCGGCGTTGCGCGTGTCGGCCATTAACGCCGCCAGCGAAAAGCTGCTGACGCACCTTGGCGTCTGGTCGAACATCATCGCCCGGCGCGTGGGCCGTTACCACGGCATGGAAGTGTGGGAAAAAGACAGTTTCGGTCGCATCACTTTTGATGACCAGAGCATGGGCTACGACCATCTTGGCTACATTATTGAAAATGCGTTGATTCACCAGGCGCTGTGGGAAAAAGCCCAGCAGTGCAAGGATGTCACGCTCATCGCCCCGGCGGAACTTCAGCAGGTGGCATGGGGTGAGAACGACGCGTTTCTGACCCTGAAAGATGGCACCATGTTAACCGCCCGGCTGGTGGTGGGCGCAGATGGCGCAAACTCCTGGCTGCGTAACAAAGCGGATATTCCGCTGACCTTCTGGGATTATCACCACTACGCGCTGGTGGCGACGATCCGCACCGAAGAACCCCATCAGGCCGTGGCGCGCCAGGTGTTCCATAACGACGGCATTCTGGCTTTTCTGCCGCTCAGCGATCCGCATTTGTGCTCCATCGTCTGGTCGCTGCCGCCGGAGCAAGCGAAAGCGATGCAACAGGCAAGCGATGACGAGTTCAATCAGGCGCTGTGCGTTGCTTTTGATAACCGTCTTGGTCTGTGCGAGGTGCAGAGCGAACGTCAGGTTTACCCGTTAACCGGGCGCTATGCGCGCCAGTTCGCCGGACATCGTCTGGCGCTGGTGGGCGACGCCGCACACACCATTCATCCATTAGCAGGGCAGGGGGTGAACCTCGGTTTTATGGATGTGGCGGAACTGATTACCGAACTGCGCCGTTTAAGCCGTGAAGGCAAAGACATTGGCCAGCATCTTTACTTGCGCCGCTACGAGCGTAGCCGCAAACACAGCGCGGCGGTAATGCTGGCGAGCATGCAAGGTTTTCGCGAACTCTTTGCCGGCACCCACCCGGCGAAAAAGCTGCTGCGTGATATCGGCCTGAAACTGGCCGATACCCTTCCCGGTGTTAAAACCCAGTTATTACGTCAGGCGCTGGGTCTTAATGACTTGCCTGAGTGGTTACGTTAACTGCGTCACACTTTCCCTTCCCGTCCTCGGGAAGGGCTCCTTCCTCCTCATTTGAAATAATCTAATTTCACGCTATTTTTCGGATTAGATTTTCTCATGTCGCGTTTTTCTTATAGTGGAAATTTCCACTCTTAAATGGTGTGAAATCCTGATTCTCATCGTAATGAGCGTACATTACTGACGGCTTATTGTTCTTAAATGGCATTCACCCAGAATTTTACTCTGTGGTTATCTTTGGCTTGAATGGTCATAAGCTAATGTGATGACCCATTTTCTCTTATGGTTTACTGCCGCTTTCGGTGATAAGTTCAGACGAAAGAGAACGTTTGCGTCGACGTCTGAAAAGGCGTCGGCACTGGTTTTTTGGGCGCACCTGGCGCTGCAAAACACGTGATAGCTCAGCTTATTCGACGAGGAAAAGATGGCTCAGCAGACCCCTTTATTTGAACAACACACGTCAAGCGGTGCCCGCATGGTGGATTTCCATGGCTGGATGATGCCGCTGCATTACGGCTCGCAAATCGATGAGCACCACGCGGTGCGAACCGATGCCGGAATGTTTGATGTGTCGCACATGACCATCGTTGACCTCAAAGGCAGCCGCACCCGCGAGTTTCTGCGTTATTTACTGGCAAATGACGTCGCGAAACTGACCAAACCGGGTAAAGCGCTTTATACCGGCATGTTAAATGCCTCCGGCGGCGTGATTGATGACCTGATCGTCTACTACTTCACTGAAGATTTCTTCCGCCTCGTTGTTAACTCCGCCACCCGCGAAAAAGACCTCTCCTGGATTTCCCAACACGCTGAACCTTTCTCCATCGACATCACCGTGCGTGATGATTTGTCGCTGATTGCGGTGCAAGGCCCGCATGCGCAAGAGAAAGCCGCGCGCCTGTTTAGCGATGAACAACGCAATGCTGTTGCGGGCATGAAACCCTTCTTTGGTGTCGAAGCCGGCGATCTGTTTATTGCCACTACCGGTTATACCGGCGAAGCCGGATATGAAATTGCGCTGCCGAATGAAAAAGCGGCCGGCTTCTGGCAGGAACTGCTGAACGCAGGTGTAAAACCTTGCGGTCTGGGCGCGCGCGATACGCTGCGTCTGGAAGCGGGCATGAACCTGTACGGCCAGGAGATGGATGAAGGTATTTCCCCGCTGGCGGCCAATATGGGCTGGACTATCGCCTGGGAGCCGCAGGATCGTGAATTCATCGGTCGTGAAGCCCTGGAACAACAGCGCGAAAAAGGCCCCGAGCAACTGGTGGGTCTGGTGATGACCGACAAAGGCGTGCTGCGCAATGAGCTGTCGGTGCAGTTCACCGACGCGCAAGGCACTGTGCAAAAAGGCGTGATCACCAGCGGAACATTCTCGCCGACGCTTGGCTACAGTATTGCGCTGGCGCGTGTGCCGGCGGGTATCGGCGAAACGGCCATTGTGCAGATCCGTAACCGCGAAATGCCAGTGAAAGTCACTAAACCTGTTTTTGTGCGTGCCGGCAAAGCCGTCGCGTAACCTATTGTTTTGGAGAGAATACGATGAGCAATGTACCAGGCGATCTGAAATACAGTAAAGAACACGAGTGGCTGCGCAAAGAAGCAGACGGCAGCTATACCGTTGGCATCACTGAACACGCGCAGGAACTGCTGGGCGATATGGTGTTTGTTGACCTGCCGGAAGTCGGTGCGACCGTAAGCGCAGGCGATGATTGCGCCGTTGCCGAATCCGTAAAAGCGGCCTCGGATATCTACGCACCGATCAGCGGCGAAGTCGTCGCAGTTAACGAAAGCCTGAATGACTCGCCGGAGCTGGTAAACAGCGAGCCGTATGGCGAAGGTTGGATCTTTAAAATCAAAGCCAGCGACGAAGCGGAAGTTGCCGCCCTGTTGGATGCGACAGGTTATTCCGCGCTGTTAGAAGACGAATAACGTTGTGCCGGATGGCACTGCGTTTATCCGGCCTACAGGTTGACGTAGGCTTGATTTGTAGGTCGGGTGGGGCTGCGTTTATCCGGTCTACAGCATGACGTCGGCCCGGTTTGTAAGTCGGATAAGTATTAGCGCCATCCGGCAATCGGGCACACAACCAAAGCCAGCTTTTCGCTTTATATATCACTGCACGTTTCAGGAATCCTCGCTCATGACTCAGACGTTAAGTCAGCTTGAAAACCACGCCGCATTTATCGGCAGGCATATCGGCCCGGACGCATCGCAACAGCAGGAGATGCTGAACACCGTGGGTGCAGACTCGCTGAATGCACTGATTGCGCAAATTGTGCCGAAAGATATTCAGCTCGCCGCGCCACCGCAGGTGGGAGAGTCCACCACTGAATTCGCTGCGCTGGCCGAACTGAAAACCCTTGCAAGCCGTAACAAGCGCTTTAAGTCTTACATTGGCATGGGTTACACCGCCGTGCAGTTACCACCGGTTATTCAGCGCAACATGCTGGAAAACCCCGGCTGGTACACCGCTTATACGCCGTATCAGCCAGAAGTTTCGCAAGGGCGTCTTGAATCCTTGCTCAATTTTCAGCAAGTCACGCTCGATCTGACCGGCCTGGATATTGCCTCCGCATCCCTGCTGGATGAAGCGACCGCTGCCGCCGAAGCGATGGCGATGGCCAAACGCGTCAGCAAACTGAAGGGCGCAAACCGCTTCTTCGTGGCTGCCGATGTGCATCCGCAAACCCTGGATGTGGTGCGTACCCGTGCTGAAACATTCGGCTTTGACGTGATTGTCGATGATGCTGATAAAGCGCTCGACCATCAGGATCTGTTCGGCGTGCTGCTCCAGCAGGTCGGTACAACCGGCGAAGTGCATAACTACAGTGCGCTGATTACGGAACTGAAAGCGCGCAAAATCGTGGTCAGCGTCGCCGCCGATTTTATGACGTTGGTGCACCTGACCGCGCCGGGCAAACAGGGCGCCGACATTGTGTTTGGCTCCGCGCAGCGTTTTGGCGTGCCGATGGGCTACGGTGGCCCGCATGCGGCATTCTTTGCCGCGAAAGATGAATTCAAACGCTCAATGCCAGGCCGCATCATCGGTGTCTCAAAAGACGCCGCCGGAAACACGGCGCTGCGCATGGCGATGCAGACGCGCGAGCAGCATATCCGCCGCGAGAAAGCGAACTCCAACATTTGTACTTCGCAGGTGCTACTGGCGAATATCGCCAGCCTGTATGCGGTGTTCCACGGCCCGGAAGGATTGAAACGCATCGCCGGTCGGATTAATCGCCTGACCGATATCCTCGCTGCCGGTTTGCAGCAAAGCGGCCTGAAACTGCGTCATGCGCACTTCTTCGACACCCTGTGTGTCGACGTGGCGGATAAAGCGGCGGTGCTGGCGCGTGCGGAAGCGCACGAGATCAACCTGCGTAGCGACATTCTGAATGCTGTCGGTATTACGCTGGATGAAACTACCACGCGCGAAGATGTGCTGGCGCTGTTCGACGTGCTGCTGGGGGATAGCCACGGGTTGGATATCGATGCGCTGGACAAAGATGTCGCGCTCGACAGCCGTTCAATTCCGCAGGGAATGCTGCGCGAAGATGCTTTCCTGACCCATCCGGTGTTTAACCGCTACCACAGCGAAACCGAGATGATGCGTTATATGCACTCGCTGGAGCGTAAAGATCTGGCGCTGAACCAGGCGATGATCCCGCTCGGATCCTGCACCATGAAATTGAACGCTGCTGCGGAAATGATCCCGATCACCTGGCCGGAATTCGCCGAATTGCACCCGTTCTGCCCGCCAGATCAGGCGGAAGGTTACCACCAGATGATTGCGCAATTGTCCGACTGGCTGGTGAAACTGACCGGTTACGACGCGCTCTGCATGCAGCCGAACTCCGGCGCGCAGGGCGAATACGCGGGTCTGCTGGCGATTCGTCATTACCACGAAAGCCGCAACGAAGGTCATCGTGATATCTGCCTGATCCCAAGCTCCGCGCACGGCACTAACCCTGCCTCGGCGCAAATGGCGGGGATGCAAGTGGTGGTGGTTGCCTGTGATAAAAACGGTAACATCGACCTGGCCGATCTGCGCGCGAAAGCAGAACAGGCGGGCGATAACCTGTCCTGCATTATGGTGACGTACCCGTCTACGCACGGCGTGTATGAAGAAACCATCCGCGAAGTGTGCGAAGTGGTGCATCTGTTTGGCGGTCAGGTTTACCTGGATGGCGCAAACATGAACGCGCAGGTCGGTATCACTTCGCCGGGCTTTATCGGCGCGGACGTGTCGCACCTCAACTTGCATAAAACGTTCTGCATTCCGCACGGCGGCGGCGGGCCGGGTATGGGGCCAATCGGCGTGAAAGCGCATTTGGCACCGTTTGTACCCGGTCACAGCGTGGTGCAAATCGAAGGCATGCTGACCCGCCAGGGCGCGGTTTCCGCAGCACCGTTCGGTAGCGCGTCGATCCTGCCGATCAGCTGGATGTATATCCGCATGATGGGGGCTGAAGGGCTGAAACACGCCAGCCAGGTGGCGATCCTCAATGCCAACTATATTGCCAGTCGCCTGAAAGACGCCTTCCCGGTGCTTTATACCGGTCGCGATGGTCGCGTTGCGCACGAATGTATTCTTGATATTCGTCCGCTGAAAGAAGAGACCGGCATTAGCGAACTGGATATCGCCAAGCGCCTGATCGACTACGGTTTCCATGCGCCGACCATGTCGTTCCCGGTGGCGGGGACGCTGATGGTGGAACCGACGGAATCAGAGAGCAAAGTCGAACTGGATCGCTTTATCGACGCGATGCTGGCGATTCGCAGCGAGATTGACCGCGTGAAACAGGGCGAGTGGACGCTGGACGATAACCCGCTGGTTAACGCCCCGCATACGCAAAATGAACTGGTTGCGGAGTGGAACCACGGTTACACCCGCGAACTCGCGGTGTTCCCGGCGGGCATGGCGAACAAATACTGGCCGACCGTGAAACGTCTTGATGATGTTTACGGCGACCGTAACCTGTTCTGCTCCTGTGTGCCGATGAGCGAATACCAGTAATTCACTGATTCAGCTATCTTTTGAGGACGCTTCGGCGTCCTTTTTTATTTTTGGAGAAACAGATGACGATTGCATTAGTAACTGGCGCTAGCCGCGGGATTGGCCGGGCAACCGCGCTGCTGCTGGCTCAGGAGGGCTACACCGTTGCGGTCAATTACCACACTCACGAACACGCGGCTGACGATGTGGTTACGGCTATCACGGCGCAGAGCGGGAAAGCCTTCACCGTGCAGGCCGATATCAGTGATGAGCGGCAGGTTGAAGCGATGTTCGCGCGTATCGACCGTGAGCAATTACCCCTGACGGCGCTGGTCAATAACGCCGGGATCCTGTTTCAGCAAAGCCGGGTGGAAAATCTGAGTGCGGAGCGTATTAACCGTGTACTGGCAACAAACGTGACCGGTTATTTTCTCTGCTGTCGCGAAGCGGTGAAGCGCATGTCCCGACAACATGGCGGGCAGGGCGGCGCGATTGTTAACGTCTCTTCCGCAGCGGCTCGGCTCGGTGCGGCAGGGGAATATGTTGATTACGCGGCATCAAAAGGGGCGGTCGATACGCTGACCACCGGTTTATCGCTGGAAGTCGCAGCGAGCGGTATTCGCGTTAACGGCGTGCGGCCTGGTTTTATCTACACGGAGATGCATGCCAGCGGCGGTGAGCCAGGGCGTGTTGATCGGATGAGCAGCGTCATTCCAATGCAGCGCGGCGGACAACCGGAAGAAGTGGCACAAGCCATTGCCTGGTTGTTAAGCGAGAAAGCGTCTTATGTGACGGGCAGTTTTTTGGATTTGGCCGGGGGCAAATAATTTATCCCCACCCGTGGGGGTGAGGATTTCTTGTAGGCCGGATAAGGCGAAGCCCCCATCCGGCAGAACATCACAGGTTTTCGCCGTTGCTGGCAATCACCTCTTTGTACCAATTGAAGCTCTTCTTACGAGAGCGTGACATATCACCGGTGCCGTCATCGTGTTTGTTCACGTAGATAAAGCCGTAACGCTTGCTGTACTGGCCGGTGGTGAAAGAGACGCAGTCGATGCAACCCCACGGGGTGTAACCCATCAGATCAACACCGTCGTAAGTCACCGCTTCGACCATCTCTTTGACGTGCGCGCGCAGGTAATCGATGCGGTAGTCATCGTTGATGCTGCCATCTTCTTCGACTTTATCGTAAGCACCAAAGCCGTTTTCCACGATAAACAGCGGCTTCTGATAGCGCTCGTACAACTCGCAAAGTGCGTAACGCAGACCCACCGGGTCAATCTGCCAGCCCCAGTCAGACGCTTTGACGTGTGGGTTTGGCACGCTACCCTGAAAACCGGACAGCGCATCGCCGGAACCGCCCTCGGCTTTCACCGCGTTGGTCATGTAATAGCTAAAACCGAGGTAATCACAGCAGCCTTCGCGCAAAATGGCGTCATCGCCTGCTTCCATCTGGATGTTAAACCCGCGGCGTTCCCACTCGTTCAACACATAGGACGGGTAGTAACCTCGCAGTTGCACGTCGGTGAAAACATAGCGCTCGCGCATGGATTCCTGCGCATACATCACATCTTCCGGCTTACAGGAGAAGGGATACAGCGGCACCATCGCCAACATGCAGCCAATTTTCATGGAAGGATTGATACGGTGACCGATTTTCACCGCCATAGCGCTGGCAACAAACTGGTGATGCAGCACCTGATACATGGTCTCTTCCGGGTTTTCATGATCGGTGTAGACCACGCCAGAGCAGCAGTAGCCGAACAGCGGTGCGCGCCAGTTACGCTGGTTGTTGATTTCGTTGAAGGTCATCCAGTATTTGACCTTGTTTTTGTAGCGCTCAAACACGACTTCCGCGAAGCGTACAAAGAAATCGACCACTTTACGGTTGGTCCAGCCGCCGTATTCCTGCACCAGATGCAGCGGCATTTCGAAGTGGGAAAGGGTAATGACCGGTTCGATGTTATATTTCAGCAGCTCATCAAACATGTCGTCGTAGAATTTCAGGCCTTCTTCATTAGGCTGGTGCTCGTCGCCTTTCGGGAAGATGCGTGTCCAGGCGATAGAGGTGCGGAAGCATTTGAAGCCCATTTCCGCGAACAGCTTGATGTCTTCTTTATAGTGACCGTGAAAGTCGACGGCTTCATGGTTCGGGTAGTATTTGCCCGCTTCCACTTGCTGGGTGATTTCGCGCGGCACGCCGTGCGCACCGCCGGTCAGCACGTCGCAAATGCTTGGACCTTTGCCGCCTTTATTCCAGCCGCCTTCAACCTGATGCGCGGCGACAGCACCGCCCCATAAAAAATCTTTTGGTAAGGTCAGTTTTTTCATCGTTGCTCTTCTCGTCATATTGGCTGCCAACGAGTCTAGCAAAGGCGAAATGAATGTCACGATATAACAAATTGCCGCTTCGGTAATTTGTTACACCGAAAAAACACCCTGTTTTTTATGCTATTTTCTTCGCCAGTTTGCGCCCCAGCGATTCCAGAATATAAACCACCGGAATTTGCGTCGTAATATCGTAACCGCCTGTAATACGCGTTTGCGGGACATGCCACGAAATATTAAAGTCCGCCAGTTTCGCCAGCCGCGAATGTTCATGGCTGGTAATGGAAAGCACTTTGCAGTGATGAAGGCTGAACTGGCTGGCGAAGCGCAGGATCTCTTCGGTTTCACCTGAAACGGAAAGGACAATTGCTAGCGCATTTTTCGCCATATCGTTGGTGACCGGAAAATAAGGATCGTCGATATGGTTGCTGAATTTTCCAATATTAGAAAAGAAGCGAGCGCCATATTTCGCCAGTGCTCCTGATGTGCCTGCGCCGACAAATATAATGCGTTCGGAAGATAATATGATATCGACGGTGTTATCCAATAATTTATCGAATTCGTCGTTATTCACGCTTTTAAAAAAGCTCATTACTTCACTGGCGCTGAAATTTGCCTGCGGTGCTTCATTTTGTTCTAAATACAATTTAAAACGCACGCGAAACTCAGAGTAACCTTCACAGTTGAGCTTGCGACAAAAACGCAGCACCGTGGTGGTTGAAACGCCCGCCGCGTCTGCCAGTTCGCGGATCGTCATATACATCACTTTGTCGCGATTTTTGACCACAAAGTTATAGACCATCATCTCCAGATTATTGAGGCTGGCGATAGCGGAGTGGGTAAACATCGTCACGGCGGAGTCCTTTGCTTTCTGTTAACGCAGCCAGCCCTGCTGGCTTGTGGCGTGCAAATGTGCCCCTCATGCTGCCATAACTGTGACCGGGTTTCCCCGATTTTTGCGCAACGCGCAGGCACTCAATATTTAGACACGATATTTTTTAGCGTACAGGTGTGCACTGGAATCATTCTCAGTTACTCTAGTGTTGCGTCGTTTTTTTTGAGTTCTGCTGGAGTTAACTATGGTTCAGAAACCGTTAATCGCACAGGGATATACACTGGCAGAGGAAATTGCCAACAGCATCAGCCATGGTATCGGGCTGGTGTTTGGCATTGTGGGGCTGGTGCTACTGCTGGTGCAGGCGGTGGACAGCAATGCCAGTACGATGGCTATCACCAGTTACGCGCTCTATGGCGGCAGCATGATTTTGCTGTTTCTCGCATCGACGCTCTACCATGCCATTCCGCATCAGCGCGCCAAAACGTGGCTGAAGAAATTTGACCACTGCGCCATCTATCTACTGATTGCCGGAACTTACACGCCATTCTTGTTGATCGGCCTGGATTCGCCGCTGGCGCGCGGGTTGATGATTGTTATCTGGAGCCTCGCCCTGCTGGGGATCCTGTTTAAACTCACCATCGCTCACCGTTTTAAAGTGCTATCGCTGGTGACCTACCTGACGATGGGCTGGCTGTCGTTGATCGTGATTTATCAACTTGCTACGCGGCTGTCGGTTGGTGGCGTAACGCTGCTGGCGGTGGGCGGCCTGGTCTACTCGCTCGGTGTGATTTTTTACGTCTGCAAACGCATCCCTTACAACCACGCGATCTGGCACGGTTTTGTCCTTGGCGGCAGCGTCTGCCATTTCCTTGCGATTTATTTGTACGTCGGGCAGGTTTAAGCGATATTGCCGGGCGGCGTTTGCGCCATGCCCGGCTCAAAATTGCTTATTCTTCCTGAAGATTACTCTTCGAGTGAATAAGGCAGCGGTTCGATACTTAAGGTATTGGCGTCGTCGCGTACACGAAATACGCTGCCAGGTTCCATGTCATTATTCATAACCACCTGAACTAAAACGCGCCCATCATCCAGCTTTGCCGACGCCAGCACGGTGCCGGTACGACGCCAGTTATCACCCATCTTCAATTCCAGATCTTCACCTGCGTCCGGCGCACGGCTGGCGGCACCTGCCAGGTACCACAGCGCGCGTTTATTGGCACCGCGGAATTTCGCCCGCGCGACCATCTCCTGCCCGGTATAACAGCCCTTTTTAAAGCTGATACCGCCCAGCGCCTGGAGGTTCGTTGCCTGTGGAATAAACTGGGCGCTGTTCGCCTCGTCGATAACCGGCAACCCTGCTTCAATATTTAGCGCCAGCCATTGCTGGCTATTGTTAAGTTGCGCTTCCCCGCGCAGTTTTTCTGTTACGGTTTGCGCAGTAGCAACATCGGTGACTAACAAGAAACGTTCGCCCGGATGTTCGAACCATAGAATGGTCGTTTCGCCGTCCTGTACAACCTGCTTTTCGCTGTCTGGCAGATGAGTAAAGAGATTCGCCAGCGCGGCACGCGCCTGGAAACCAGCCACGCCAAGCAGAACATGTTCGTCGTCCGGGGCGATGGCGACTTTGGAGAACACGGCGTATTTCTTCAATTCGCGCAGCTGCGATTCGCGCACGCTGCGGCGTAAAATCCATGCGTAGCCGTCTTTATAGTGGAACAACCGCATATTGCTCCACATTTTGCCTTTAGAATCACAGTGCGCCGCCAGCAGATGCTGCTCAGCCGCCATTGTCGAGACATCTGCGGTCACCTGGCCTTGCAGATATTTCTCGCTGTCTGCGCCCGTGATCGTCGCCAGTGCCCAGTCATCGAGCGTCATAAGCGTCAGCGGAAGACGTGCAGAGGCGGTCGGCTGGCGCGGAGGAAATGGAGTAAAAGCCATAATAATGTCCTGATTAGCTTAACGCTGTGTGGGTACTTAATGGTAAAAGAGCCATTGTTCATTGCAAGCGATAAAGCATGCGATTTGTGCCATTGTGCAAGTCTTGCGAAACGTTACGCAGCTGAATGATATTTTTGCAAACTATGCGAATTATTCTGGAAGCAGGCTCGTGAAGTTAAATATTCCGCAAAAGGAATATTAAAAACACGTTACAATGTGGCCATCATGCCGATGCAGGGAGAAGAACATGGATATTAACAACAAAGCCCGTATTCACTGGGCGTGCCGCCGCGGAATGCGTGAGCTCGATATTTCCATCATGCCTTTTTTCGAACATGAGTACGACTCGCTGAGCGACGATGACAAGCATCTCTTTGTCCGTTTGCTGGAAAGCGACGACCCGGACTTATTCAACTGGCTAATGAATCATGGCAAACCCCAGGACGCGGAGTTGCAAAGAATGGTGCAGTTAATTCAAACACGGAATCGGGAACGTGGTCCTGTGGCAATCTGAGTTACGCGTCTCGTGGCGCGCACAATGGCTCTCTCTACTGCTTCATGGGCTGGTGGCTGCTCTCGTCTTGCTGATGCCCTGGCCGCTAAGCTATACGCCGCTGTGGCTACTGTTGTTGTCGCTGGTCGTTTTTGACTGCGTACGTAGCCAACGGCGTATTAACGCTTGCCATGGCGAGATCAAATTATTGATGGATTCCCGCCTGCGCTGGCAGGGCGTCGAGTGGGATATCGTCGGTACCCCTTGGATGGTGCGCAGCGGAATGATGCTGCGTTTACGCCGCGAAGAGGATGGGCGTCGCCAGCATTTATGGTTGGCGGCAGACAGTATGGATGCTCAGGAGTGGCGCGATTTGCGCCGGATGATTTTACAAAAACCGGCGCAGGGGTTGCGTTGACCTTGCCAACGGCAGTGGCTTAAACCAGCCGTTCCGCCATCTCTGTCAGGATTTGCTCGCACCAGGACTCAATGCGCGCATCGCTCAGATCGTACTGATTGGTCTCATCCAGCGCCAGGCCGACAAAGAGTTGCCCATCGGCAATCACCGGCTTGTTGCTGGTGAATTCGTAGCCTTCGGTCGGCCAATAACCGATAAAGCTCACGCCTTTTGGTGCCAGCTTGTCATGCAGCATACCCAGCGCGTCGAGGAACCACTCGCCATAGCCGAGCTGATCGCCCATGCCGTATAAGGCAACAATTTTGCCGTCGAGATTAAGGGTGTCGAGCTGATCCCAGATGGTTTCCCAGTCTTCCTGCAGTTCGCCAAAATCCCAGGTCGGAATGCCAAGGATTAGCGCATCATACTGTTCCATCAGGGCGGGGGCATCGTCTTTCAGATTGTGTAGTGTCACCAGTTCCGGCCCGATAATATCGCGGATTTTCTCCGCCGCCATCTCGGTGTAACAAGTGCTGGAACCATAAAACAGACCGATATTCATAACGTAAACATCTCGATTCTTTATGTGTCTTCGCACGCAGTGTACCAGAATCAGGCGGCAATCAGGCATAATGCAGCGATTGTGAAAAGGAGTGGGCGGATGGAACAGGATCTCGCACGTATCGAACAATTTCTTGATGCTCTGTGGCTTGAGAATAACCTGGCGGAAAACACGCTTAGCGCCTATCGCCGCGATTTAAAGAGCGTGGTGGAGTGGCTGCATCATCGCGAAAGTAGCCTGGAAAGCGCGCAGAGCGATGACCTGCAAACACTGCTGGCCGAGCGCGTTGAAGGCGGCTATAAAGCGACAAGTTCCGCGCGTCTGCTGAGCGCCGTGCGGCGTTTTTTCCAATATCTGTATCGGGAAAAAATCCGCAGCGACGATCCCAGTGCCTTGCTGGCCTCGCCGAAGCTGCCTCAGCGCCTGCCAAAAGACTTAAGCGAAACGCTGGTGGGAAGGCTTTTACAAGCGCCCGCGGTTGACCAACCGCTGGAGTTACGCGATAAAGCGATGCTTGAAGTGTTATATGCCACCGGGCTTCGCGTCTCTGAGCTGGTGGGGTTGACCATGAGCGATATCAGCCTGCGCCAGGGCGTGCTTCGGGTGATTGGTAAAGGCAACAAAGAGCGTCTGGTGCCTCTTGGTGAAGAAGCGATCTACTGGGTGGAAAATTATCTGGAATATGGTCGCCCGTGGTTGCTTAACGGTGTATCGATTGATGTGCTTTTCCCGAGCCAGCGCGCGCAACAGATGACGCGGCAGACCTTCTGGCACCGTATTAAGCATTACGCAACGCTTGCGGGGATCGATAGCGAAAAATTGTCGCCCCACGTTTTGCGCCATGCATTTGCCACCCATTTGCTCAACCACGGCGCGGATCTGCGCGTGGTGCAAATGTTACTTGGGCATCAGGATCTTTCGACGACGCAAATTTATACGCATGTGGCGACAGAGCGACTGCGCAAGCTTCATCAACAGCATCACCCGCGGGCGTGAGTGCTGACAATCTAAGGATGTGTTATGAAAAATGGTTTAATTATGTTCACCTTGCTGGCCGCCGCGTTTACTGGCGCAGCGCATGCCGATGACGCTTCTATCAAACAGTCGTTGGCGAAACTGGGTGTACAGAGTTCCGAAATCCTGCCCGCTCCAATTACCGGAATGAAAGCCGTCTTAACCAACAGCGGTGTGCTGTATGTGACCGAAGACGGCAAACATATCATTCAGGGGCCGATGTACGATGTCAGCGGTGCGCAACCGGTGAACGTCACCACCAAAATGCTGCTGCCGCATCTCAACGCGCTGGAAAAAGAGATGATCGTCTACAAAGCGGCGCAAGAAAAACATGTCATTACCGTGTTCACCGATATCACCTGCGGTTACTGCCAGAAGCTGCACAGCGAAATGGCGGACTACAACGCGCTGGGCATCACCGTGCGCTACCTCGCTTTCCCTCGTCAGGGCGTGCCAAGCGAAGTCGAAAAACAGATGGAAGCTATCTGGTGCGCGAAAGATCCGAAGAAAGCCTTTGATGATGCGATGGAAGGCAAAGGCGTGAAACCAGCCAGCTGCAATATTGATATTGCCAACCACTACGCGCTGGGCGTGCAGTTTGGCGTCAATGGCACGCCCGCCATTGTGCTGAAAGATGGCTATCTCGTTCCGGGCTATCAGGCACCTGCTGAAATGAAAGCCTTCCTCGATCAACATCAAAAAGCCACTGGCGGTAAGTAATTCGCGTGAAAGCTCAGATACAACTTCGCCGCCGTGAGGTGGATAACTCGCTAGAACTGGCAGATTCATTGCCGCCATTGCTGCGTCGGCTTTATGCCAGCCGGGGCGTACGCAATGCCAGTGAATTGGAGCGCAGCGTGAAAGGCATGCTGCCGTGGCAGCAACTGACCGGTATCAATGAGGCGGTGACACACCTTTACAATGCGTTGCGCGAAGGGTTGCGCATTATGGTGGTGGGCGACTTCGACGCGGACGGCGCAACCAGTACTGCGCTGAGTGTGCTGGCGCTGCGCGCGCTGGGTTGCGACAACGTGAGTTATCTGGTACCGAACCGGTTTGATGACGGCTACGGCCTTAGCCCGGAAGTGGTCGATCAGGCGCATGCCCGTGGCGCACAGCTGATCCTGACGGTAGATAACGGTATCTCTTCCCATACTGGTGTGGCGCGAGCGCACGAATTGGGGATCCCGGTCGTGGTGACCGATCACCACCTGCCCGGCGATACGCTGCCGGAAGCGGAAGCGATTGTTAACCCAAACCTGCGCGACTGTGATTTCCCGTCGAAATCGCTGGCTGGGGTTGGCGTCGCGTTTTATTTGATGCTGGCGCTGCGTGCATTTCTGCGCGACAACGGCTGGTTTGACGCACGTGGTTTAGCCATGCCGAACCTTGCTGAGCTGCTCGATCTGGTCGCGCTCGGTACGGTGGCGGATGTGGTGCCGCTGGATGCCAACAACCGTATTCTCACCTGGCAGGGGCTGAGCCGTATTCGCGCCGGGCGTTGCCGACCGGGCATCAAAGCACTGCTGGAAATTGCCAATCGCGATGCGCAAAAGCTGGCGGCCAGCGACCTGGGTTTTGCGCTCGGGCCGCGCCTGAATGCGGCGGGCAGGCTCGATGATATGTCGGTTGGTGTCGCGCTGTTGTTGTGTGACAACCTCGGCGAAGCGCGCCAGCTTGCCAGCGACCTTGATGCGCTCAACCAGACACGCAAAGAGATTGAGCAAGGCATGCAGGCCGAGGCGCTAACGCTGTGCGAACAGTTAGAGCGCAGCCGCGAAACGCTGCCCGGCGGGCTGGCGATGTACCATCCCGAATGGCATCAGGGCGTTGTCGGTATTCTTGCGTCGCGTATCAAAGAGCGTTTCCACCGCCCGGTCATTGCGTTTGCGCCTGCCGGAGACGGCGTGCTGAAAGGTTCTGGGCGTTCTATTCAGGGGCTGCATATGCGCGATGCGCTGGAGCGCCTGGATATGCTCTTCCCCGGCATGATGTTGAAGTTTGGTGGCCACGCGATGGCGGCCGGTCTGACGCTGGAAGAAGCGCGTTTTGACGAGTTCCAGCAACGTTTCGGCGAGCTGGTCACCGAGTGGCTGGATCCGTCGTTATTGCAGGGCGAAATTGTCTCCGATGGGCCGCTAACGGCGCAGGAGATGACGCTTGAGGTCGCGGAAATGCTTCGTGAGGCCGGTCCCTGGGGGCAGATGTTCCCGGAACCGCTGTTCGACGGCGAGTTTCGCCTGTTGCAGCAGCGGCTGGTGGGCGAGCGTCATTTGAAGATGATGCTGGAGCCGGTCGGCGGCGGCCCATTGCTTGATGGCATCGCGTTTAACGTCGATACCACCTGCTGGCCGGACAACGGCGTGCGGCAGGTGAATATTGCTTATAAACTTGATGTAAACGAGTTTCGCGGCAACCGTAGCGTGCAGCTAATCATCGAGAATCTCTGGCCACTTTAGCGCCAGTATTCGCTATAAAACAGGGCGGGAATCCGGTAAACTTCCGCCCTTATCACCGCATTTTGACAAGTCCATTAAAAGAAATCAGACCATGTTTGAAATTAACCCGGTAAAAAATCGCATTCAGGACCTCACGGAGCGCTCCGACGTTCTTAGGGGGTATCTTTGACTATGACGCCAAGAAAGAGCGTCTGGAAGAAGTAAACGCCGAGCTGGAACAGCCGGATGTGTGGAATGAACCTGAGCGCGCACAGGCGCTGGGGAAAGAGCGTTCCTCACTGGAAGCCATCGTTGACACGCTGGATCAAATGACTCAGGGCCTCGAAGATGTCGCTGGCCTGCTTGAGCTGGCGGTTGAAGCCGACGATGAAGAGACCTTCAACGAAGCTGTCGCCGAACTGGATGGGCTGGAAGAGAAGCTGGCACAGCTGGAATTCCGCCGCATGTTCTCTGGCGAATACGACAACGCCGATTGCTACCTTGATATTCAGGCGGGTTCTGGCGGCACCGAAGCGCAGGACTGGGCAAGCATGCTGTTGCGTATGTACCTGCGTTGGGCGGAAGCGCGCGGCTTCAAGACTGAAATTATCGAAGAGTCTGAAGGTGAAGTTGCGGGTATCAAATCCGTTACCATCAAGATTATCGGCGATTACGCCTATGGCTGGCTGCGTACCGAAACCGGTGTTCACCGCCTGGTCCGTAAGAGCCCGTTCGACTCCGGCGGCCGCCGTCATACCTCGTTCAGCTCTGCGTTTGTTTACCCGGAAGTGGAAGACGATATTGATATCGAAATCAATCCGGCGGATCTGCGTATCGACGTTTATCGCGCATCCGGCGCGGGCGGTCAGCACGTCAACCGTACCGAATCTGCGGTGCGTATTACTCACATTCCGACCGGGCTGGTCACGCAATGCCAGAACGACCGCTCCCAGCATAAAAACAAAGACCAGGCCATGAAGCAGATGAAAGCGAAGCTTTATGAACTGGAAATGCAAAAGAAAAATGCTGAGAAGCAGGCGATGGAAGACACCAAGTCTGACATCGGCTGGGGTAGCCAGATCCGTTCTTACGTCCTGGATGACTCCCGCATCAAAGATCTGCGCACCGGGGTTGAAACCCGTAACACGCAGGCGGTGCTGGACGGCAGCCTGGATCAATTCATCGAAGCAAGTTTGAAAGCAGGGTTATGAGGAACCAACATGTCTGAACAACAAGCACAGGGCGCTGACGCGGCGGTCGATCTTAATAATGAACTGAAAAATCGCCGCGAGAAGCTGGCGCTGCTGCGTGAGCAGGGCGTTGCGTTCCCGAACGATTTCCGTCGCGATCAGACTTCTGACAAGCTGCACGCTGAATTCGATGGCAAAGAGAACGAAGAGCTGGAAGCGCTCGGCATCGAGGTTGCGGTTGCGGGTCGTATGATGACGCGCCGCATTATGGGTAAAGCGTCCTTCGTTACCTTGCAGGACGTGGGCGGTCGCATCCAGCTGTATGTTTCCCGCGACGATCTGGCGGAAGGCATTTACAACGAGCAGTTTAAAAAGTGGGATCTCGGCGACATCCTCGGCGCGCGCGGCAAGCTGTTCAAAACCAAGACCGGTGAACTCTCAATCCATTGCACCGAGCTGCGTCTGCTGACCAAAGCCCTGCGTCCGCTGCCGGATAAATTCCACGGTTTACAGGATCAGGAAGCGCGCTATCGCCAGCGCTATCTGGATCTCATCGCCAACGATGAATCCCGCAAAACGTTCAAAGTGCGTTCGCAGATCATGGCCGGTATTCGCCAGTTCATGGTTGGCCGCGGCTTTATGGAAGTGGAAACCCCGATGATGCAGGTGATCCCGGGCGGCGCATCCGCGCGTCCGTTTGTCACCCATCACAATGCGCTGGATCTCGACATGTACCTGCGTATTGCGCCGGAACTGTACCTCAAGCGCCTGGTGGTTGGCGGTTTCGAACGTGTGTTCGAAATCAACCGTAACTTCCGTAACGAAGGTATTTCCGTGCGTCATAACCCAGAGTTCACCATGATGGAACTCTATATGGCGTATGCGGATTACAAAGATCTGATCGAACTGACCGAATCGCTGTTCCGTACTTTGGCGCAGGACATTCTCGGTACGACAGAAGTGCCTTACGGCGACCAGACGTTTGACTTCGGCAAGCCGTTCGAAAAACTGACCATGCGCGAAGCGATCAAGAAATACCGTCCGGAAACCGAAATGGCCGATCTGGACAACTTCGACAGCGCGAAAGCAATTGCCGAAGCAATCGGTGTTCATGTTGAGAAAAGCTGGGGTCTGGGCCGCATCGTGACCGAGATCTTCGAAGAAGTGGCGGAAGCCCATCTGATTCAGCCGACTTTCATCACGGAATACCCGGCTGAAGTTTCTCCGCTGGCGCGTCGTAATGACGAGAACCCTGAAATCACCGATCGCTTTGAGTTCTTTATCGGCGGTCGTGAAATCGGCAACGGTTTCAGCGAGTTGAACGATGCAGAAGATCAGGCGCAGCGTTTTGCTGACCAGGTTGCGGCGAAAGACGCGGGCGACGACGAAGCGATGTTCTTCGACGAAGACTACGTGACCGCGCTGGAACACGGTCTGCCGCCGACGGCGGGCTTGGGTATCGGTATCGACCGTATGGTGATGCTGTTTACCAACAGTCACACCATCCGTGACGTGATCCTGTTCCCGGCGATGCGTCCGGTGAAATAATCACTGAGCGTACAAAGCCCCGGCGTTAGCGCGTCGGGGCTTTTTTATGGCTGTAATTCAGCGGCGAATTGCCGAAGTTCGTCTTTTGCGCTCACGGCTTCTGCAACCATCCACGGGCTGAAAGCCCAGGGCGTCGCGTCCAGCGCACGCAGCAGCGCATCCAGTTCAACCCACTGATATTCCATCACTTCATCGTAATTAATTTTTACCGGCGTCTGGATTTGCGCCGCAGAAACCGGGCAGATTTCATTTTCGACAATGCCTGAAGGGTCGGTTTCGCAGTAGCGAAAATCCGCGGCGACAGGAGTAATGTTGGTGATCTCAGAGCCGACTTCATAGCGGCAGCGGCGAATCATCGCTTGCTCTGTGGTTTCACCCAATTGCGGATGCCCACAAACGGAGTTGGTCCACACACCGGGCCACGCCTTTTTGCTCAGGGCGCGACGGGTAACCAGGCATTCGCCTGACGAATTAAAAAGCCAGCAAGAGAAAGCCAGATGCAGCGGTGTATGTGAAGTGTGCGCGGCGTATTTTTCCTGTGTGCCGATTACCGTTCCCTGGTCGTTAACTAAAATAACGTGTTCTTGAAAACCCATAACGACTCCCGTACTGAAAGTACCGATGGCGCTACGCTTATCCGGCCCACGGAATTGACATCACCGCAGGCCCGGCAAGCGTAGCGCCACCGGGTAGCGCTCATTATATTCACTCTCAGGCAAAAAGTTTGGCCCACAGAGCGGAAAAGGGCATTACCAGTACCAGGCCGGGAAGCATGTTCGCTACCGGAAAGGGCTTGATATTACAAATCCGCAGCCCGGTCGCCACCATAATCAAGCCGCCTGCACACGAGAAGTCCGCCATCATGTCCGGGGTGATCATATGCAGGATGTAGACCGCCAGCGTTGCCAGCGCGACCTGCACAATGATCAGCGGAATGCCGATGGTCATAACCGAAAATCCCAGCATGGTGGCAAAGATTGCGGCGGTAAACAGATCGAGCACCGTCTTGATATACAGAATGGACGGATCGCCTGTCATCCCTTCATGCATCGCGCCGAAGATCCCCGTTCCGCTGGCGCAAAACAGCACCAGAATCGCGACGAATTTTTCCGTGAACTCATCATGTGTCAAACCCTGCACTGGCGGGAAAATACGGTTGATCAAACCGCGCGTAGTCCCTGCGGCCCGGCCAATCTGTTTTTCAAAAAAGAACGCTTCGCCAATGACCGCGCCCAGCACCATTGCCAGCACAACTGCGGGCATAAACTTCACTTTGATCACCAGGTTGATGCCAAGCCCCACGGAGCAGAGACCAAAGGTGAGGGGAAGTGCCACTTTGACGCGCTCGGGAATGCGCGTGCCAACCAGTGAACCGAGCAGACCGCCGACAATAACCGCGGCGCCGTTCACATAAGGACCGATTAACATAATATTTCCTGCAAGATTACGCGGGATGGGACAAGTTGCCCTCGCCCCAGCGCGGAAGGTTTTTCACATCAATACCAAACAGATCCAGCGCGCGGCTGACGCTGTGAGTAATGATCTCGTCTGTGGTTTGCGGACGCTGATACAGCGCCGGAACCGGCGGGAAAATAATCCCGCCCATTTCAGTCACCGCCTGCATGTTGCGAATGTGGCCGAGGTTAAGCGGCGTTTCGCGCGCCAACAACACCAGACGACGGCGCTCTTTCAGCACCACATCGGCGGCTCGGGTCAGCAGATTATCCGTCAGGCAGTTTGCGATAGATCCCAGAGAACGCATGGAGCAGGGCGCGACAAGCATGCCCGTCGTCTTAAACGATCCACTGGAGATGGCGGCGCCAAGATTGC
The DNA here is from genome assembly GCF_038449125.1 of Kosakonia sp. BYX6. Lineage (NCBI taxonomy): Bacteria > Pseudomonadati > Pseudomonadota > Gammaproteobacteria > Enterobacterales > Enterobacteriaceae > Kosakonia > Kosakonia calanthes. Next base: position 902,488 of record NZ_CP151800.1, read on the forward strand.
CGATGGGGTGAACCACATCCGCAAGCCGCATCACCTCATCAAGCGCGTAATCCGTTTCCAGTTCGCAGGTCTTTTCCGCCCCTTTCGAGACAACCAAATGGACTTCAAGGCTCCGCCCGCGCAATAGCTCAAGCGCTTTAACGCCATACTGAAAACCGGAAGCGCCGCTAATGCCGACAATGATGCGTTGAGATGTGGACACACCGTTCCCCTTATTCGAAATCTGGCAGGAAGCGTTTCACATCCACTTCTTTGAACTTTGAACGTTCAAAGTGGCTTTTCAGATGGAACGGCACCGTACAGTCAAAAATGGTTTTGCAGGACATGCCCTGCTGCAAAATGCTCGGGCTGTAAGCCGGAATCTGCGAGGGATCGAGCGGATGGCAACGCACACCGGGAATGGTAACGGTATCCACATCGCCCTGATAGCGCGTTTGCATTGCCCACAGCACATCGTCGCTGTCGAAAATGTCCACGTCTTCATCCACCAGAATCACATGTTTCAGTTCCGGGAAGGCCGAGAAGGCGAGCAGCGCAGCCTGGCGTTGGCGGCCTTCATCCGCCGGGGTGAATTTTTTGAATTGCATCACTGCCAGCAACTTGCCGCCGCCCGCGGAGTGCGCGAAAACATTGAGCAGCTTGCCCGGCATGGCGCGACCCACCATATCGAGGATACTGGCTTCCGTTGGAATCCCCGCCATATTGACGTGTTCTTCGCCCGGACCGACAGTGGTGCGCCAGATGGGGTTATAGCGATGAGTTACCGCTTTCACCTTGATAACCGGCAGCGCCTCTTTCGCTTCGCCGGTATAACCCGGGAATTCAGGCATCGCTTTGCCGGTATCGGTGTTCTGATCTTCACGCAGACGCACGTTCGGCAGCAGCTCACCTTCAATGACGATTTCAGCATGCGCAATGGCACGTTCATTGATGGTTTTGCACTGCACCATTTCAACTGCGTGGCCGCGCAGCGCACCGGCAACGCTCAGTTCGTCATAGCCCAGCGGCGTGGTCGGCGGCTCAAAGCAGGCGGCGATTTCGATGGCTGGATCGACACCGATGCTGATGGAGATCGGCAACGGTTGGCCTGCGGCCTCCGCCTTCATGCGAAAAGCATCGATATGGCGACCCGGCGTCAGCCACATCGACAGTTCGTCGCGGCTCTGTACACACAGGCGGTGAATGGTGATGTCCGATTCATGCGTTTCTGGATCGGAGGCATAGCATAGACCCATGGTGATATACGGACCGGCATCTTCTTCGGTATTGGTCGGCGCAGGCAGCAGTTTGCGCAGGTCGAAATTCACGTCGCTGGCAAGGTGTACGACTTCCTGGCAAACCGCGTGCTCTTTGGTCAGCACGGGCGCGATCGGGTTCTGAACCGAGTCTTTCAGCAGATGACCGAGTTTTTCCGGTTCGCAGTTGAGGAAATGGCTGACACGTTTGCGCGACCCGTTTAGGCCGATGGCGACGCTAATGTCCCGGAACCCTTTGATGTTGTTGAACACCATAACCGGGCCATTTTTGCGCGTCGGACGCTGGCAGGTACCGCCTGCGCCCACGTAGCGATAAACACCAGAGAGTTCTGCGTGCGGGTCAACTTCGGTATCGGTTTCAACATATTCGCCGGGAAGTGTTTTCAATAATTTAAGCGCTGAGCGTAAATCTGAAACGCCGCTGGCGTTTTTATTTTTGCTGGTTGGCATGGTCTTTTCCATTTTTAGATGGGAATTTACTGACTGCGATTACCTTATTTTTATGGAGGGGATTAAACAAATACCGTTTTCCTGATCCTGACCAGATCAAAAAAGTACTATTTAGAAAATTGTTGCATGTAGGTTGCTGAAATGATTAAAAGGCTGGACTTTTCCTTTATCGCGCGAAGTGTGATACTTGACGTTCAGGTATTACGGAGAAAAGCCGTATGGATTTGAAAAGATTGCGTTATTTTTGCCGTGTCGTCGAGCAAGGCTCGGTGAGCCAGGCGGCAAAAATGCTGAATATGGCACAGCCGCCGCTGAGCAAGCGTATTCAGGAACTGGAAGAAGAGCTGCAAGTTTCGTTATTCACGCGCCAGGGAAATCGTATCGAGCCGACCGACGCCGGTTATTTTCTTTATCGTAAAGCCTGCGAAATATTACGCCAGGTTGAAGATACCGCGCGTGAAACCGTGGCGATTGCCAATAAAGAGAAATTCCAGTTGAGACTCGGCTTAACGCATCTTTTCCAATCTTATTTCAAACCGCTATTGCTGGAGCTTTATAAACGCCACCCGGATGCGGAAATTAATATTTCAGTGACCGATTCCAGCCATTTAGAAACCATGCTGAATGAAGGCACCATCGATTTAGCTTTAATCCAGCGGCCATACCGTGGCGAAGGTTTTGATTATGTCTCGTTTGATCCGGTGCGGCTGGTGGCGGTGATCAGTAAACAGTGCCTGCCGGAAATACCGCCGGACCCTTTTGATTACCAGGCGCTGGCCGCTTTTCCGCTGGTACTGCTGCACCGGGCAAAAGATGCCGGCACCTATGAGATGCTGATTGATCTGTTTCGCAAGGCGGGCGGAAATCCGAAAGTGATTATGCATATTACTCAGCCGGGCGTGATTCTGGAGTGGCTGGAATCTGGCCTGGCGGCAGCGACGCTGCTGCCATCGTCAGAAGTCGATGCCCGCAAATTGCCCAACTGCCATGTGGTGGATGTGTTTCCGTCGCCGCAGGTGTTTTATCCGGCGCTGGTGAAAATGACGGCCATGCCCTATCTGCCGGAAATTATGGAGATCATTGCTCAGGGCTACCCGATTCCACGGCATCACGCGTGAAAGGGTTGGCATCAGGTTTGTGGCTGTTATCATATGACGCCCTTTATTTCATTCGAGGATCTGTTTTGCGCGCAGGACGCCTGATGAGAAGCCCATTTCGTATTGCCGTTTGCCTGGCTGTTGGTTTGCTGCTGGCGGGCTGTGCCGGTAACACAAGCTATTCCGGCTCTACCTATACGGTGAAGCGGGGCGATACGCTGTACCGTATTTCGCGTATGACCGGCACCAGCGTGAAAGATCTGGCCAGCATGAACGGCATTTCGCCGCCGTACACCATTGAAGTGGGGCAACGGCTGAAAGTGAAAGGCGCGGCGAAAGCGTCGGCCTCCTCGGGGAAATTAGCCAAAGTCAGACCGTCTTCCTCTGTGCCGCAATCTTCATGGCCGCCTGTCGGGCAACGCTGCTGGCGCTGGCCAACCACCGGTAAAGTGATCCTGACCTATTCCACTTCCGACGGCGGCAATAAAGGCATTGATATTGCCGGTTCGCGCGGGCAGGCGATTTATGCCGCCGGCGCCGGGAAAGTGGTGTATGTCGGCAGCCAACTGCGCGGTTACGGCAACCTGATCATGATTAAGCACAGTGAAGATTACATCACCGCTTATGCGCACAACGATACGCTGCTGGTGAACAACGGGCAGAGCGTGAGGTCCGGGCAGAAGATTGCCACCATGGGCAGCACTGACGCGGATTCTGTGCGCCTGCACTTCCAGTTGCGCTACCGCGCGACAGCGATTGATCCGCTGCGCTATTTACCGCCGCAGGGCAGCGTACCGAAGTGTTAACTCCAGCGCTAACAGGCCATAAATTAACCTGTTAGCGTTTCGGTGGGTTGTCAGGCGTTGTGTAAAGTCTATAATGCGTAACGCACTCCAAAGCGGGCGTAGTTCAATGGTAGAACGAGAGCTTCCCAAGCTCTATACGAGGGTTCGATTCCCTTCGCCCGCTCCAAATAAACATTTCTCAACGTCCACCTAAGTCTATAAAACCCAATAACAATAAGCGTTATCGGCAATCATCGTTATTTCTACGTCTACTTTCATCTACCGGAATCTATACATCTATGTGTATAGTAATGCGTATAGCCCGCGCTCTACACTCTGGAACTATACACAATGCCACTTACAGACCTTGAAATCAGGCGCTCTAAGCCACGCGATAAGCCCTATACACTCAATGATGGTAGCGGCCTATCTCTACTCATTGAGCCGAATGGATCGAAGGGCTGGCGGTTTCGTTATCGTTTTGACGGCAAGCCAAAAATGCTATCACTTGGAACTTACCCCACCATTTCACTCAATGAAGCAAGGCAGAAACGCGATGAGGCAAAAAAGCTGGTGGTAGCAGGCATAAACCCCAGCGATGTACGTAAGAGAGAAAAGCAGGCAAGGGAGGAGGAAAGGGGGAATACCTTTGAAGCTATCGCCCGCGAATGGTACGAAAAGCGCACTGATCGCTGGTCTGCTGGTTATGCCGAAGAAATGATGAAGACGTTTGAGACAGACGTATTCCCGTTTATTGGCGGGCGTCCTATTGCTGAAATTAAGCCGATGGAACTGATGGGCGTCCTTTCCCGGCTGGACGAACGCGGGGCGACCGAGAAGCTACGTAAAGTCCGGCAACGCTGTGGCGAAGTGTGGCGCTATGCCATCGTTACTGGTAGGGCTGAGTATAATCCCGCCCCTGATCTGGTTAGTGCTTTTGTCCCGCATAAGAAAGAGCATTATGCTTTTTTGAAACACGAAGAGTTGCCAGATTTTTTTAAAACGTTAAATACCTACAGTGGCAGCATTGTGGTTAAGCTGGCAATGCGCTTGCAGGTGCTTACAGGTTTACGCCCCGGAGAGTTACGGCAAGGGGAATGGTCAGAAATTGATTTTGAAAAACGCCTGTGGGAAGTGCCACCAGCCAGAATGAAAAAGCGTCGCCCACACTGTGTACCATTATCTGATCAGGCTATTGCCATTTTGGAGCAGCTAAAACCAATCACCGGACATTACCAGTTTATTTTCCCTGGCCGGATTCATCACAGTAAGCCGATGAGCGAAATGGCTATGAACGTACTCATACGCCGCATTGGTTATGCTGGGCGAGTGACTGGCCACGGCTTCCGCCATACCATGAGCACCATTCTCCACGAACAGGGCTATAACACCGCATGGATTGAAACGCAGCTCGCCCACGTCGATAAAAACTCTATTCGCGGCACCTACAACCATGCTCAGTATCTCGATGGTCGCCGGGAAATGCTCCAATGGTATGCCGACTATATGGATGCGCAGGAACACCGTGAAAACGTGATTCACGGGCGTTTTGGGCAATCCTTATGACTGGATGAATAGACAGTGATAGTTGATGCGGGTAGACTTCTGTAGACGAACAAAGAATAGGCTATGTCTAGGCTGATCCCCGAAACCCCGTACATCTCTGCGGGCTGGCATAGCCGCCAAAATCAGAGGGCGCGAGGTGGCGTGATGGGGCTGTTTCAATGAATAAATAATGAAAAAAATGAATTAATACATTTTGAGCTTTTGTTATCTGAAATATCCAGGCAAGAAGATATTAGTTTTTCTGATGCGTGCGCAATAATAGCCAGGGAAGCATATTGGTATGTGGATGACATTCCATTTGGGGAGCCGATTCATTTATATGACTACGACGTTATTAACGGATTCAAGAAAAGTGAAGGATTTTCAAAGCAATCACTACAATTTTTAAACAGTATGGCTCTTGGTGGGGAGTATGTTGAGGATCAAAATCCAGAATTTGCGGGGGTTTATACTCGAGTTGATGGTAGTGAAGGATGGTATCGAGAGTTTTATTTTAAAGGGACTGAAATTACGGCTGCCTTTTTAGACTTGAATGTGACAATTCCCCCATGCCTAGAGAAGTTTAAACATATTGCCGAGAGAAGACTAAAAATAAAAGCTGAGAAGCGGGCCAAAGAAAATGAAAAACTAAATGCTATTGAGGTATCCAGAGACGAGCTGGAAGATGAGATTAAACGATTAAAGAGTGAAATCGAAAGACTGTCTACTCAATTGCCCTCTCTGTTAGGCGAGTTCCGGAGCGATGATCCTCTTTTGATTGCTATCCAACTGCGTAATGCTGAGTGGGCACGGTATGATGAAGATAACCGTAAAACCATCCCTTCACAGGAGGCTTTGGTGGCACAACTGAAACAACAATATCAAAAAATGCCTGATGCCCAAGCCCGTGCAATCGAAAAAGTCGCCTGCCCTATAAAAAGGAAGTGATTAGTAACCCTCAGGATGGAAGTAAGTCATATGCTGCGGATTTATTCTCACCCTGAGGGTAAAAAGATACTTACTATGATAATGATGTGAATCATAAATACCCTTACCCTCATAGTAATTTACCTCTGCCCACCATTAGCCCTATTGTTGCGGTAAATAACGTTATTTCTATGCCATCATTTATCTCGTAAATCGCAATGGACGTTACGAGGTAAATATGTCCCAGTCATTAATTAGATTCGCCGAAGTACAAAAGCGCACTGGCTATAGTAAGGCATGGTTATATCGTCTTATGAGTGAGCAGCGTTTTCCTGCCGCAATTAAAATAGGCTCGCGCTCTATCGCTTTTATTGAAAGTGAAATTGATGAATGGATTAATCAGCGCATCGCTGAATCCCGTGGCGAGGTGGCGTAATGAAAAAGAAAAACCGCCCTATACAGCAGGCGGCTAACTCAGATATTCGCACGTCTGATATTACGCCGACCACCAGCCCGGTACAAGTACCGAAGCGTACCCCAAAGAAACACCGCGCCCGTGTCTATATGCTGCGCACTGGTGTAGAGGGATGGACAGAAAATGATATTCTGCGTTACTGCCGTCTTTCATCCGGACGTAATTATGCGTCTGAGCTGGAGCGCCAGCTTAATATTCAACTGGAGCGTATCGACGAGAAAAACCCGGATGGTATCGGCGCACACTTGCGCTACCGCTTTTCCTGCCGAGGTGACGTTCTCAAGGTGATCCAGCTTGTGAACCATAACGCTACCATTAATGAACATCCCGGATTATCTCAGCAGGATATTACCGACATTCTGAACCTCTACCCGGACGCGTTTAACGCCGCATAACGGAGCCGAAAACATGACTATCGAAAAAAGCCGATTCAATTCGGAGGCCGCCCTACAATCCAACTCCAGCCAGAAGGATATTTTCACCGTTACTGATAGCGATATTTCCGTTATCCGGTTTGAGAGTAAGAAAGTCCGCATTGTGAATTGTGACGGTAACCCGTGGTTTATTGCCAAAGACGTTTGCGAGACGCTGGAGCTTTCCAATCACAGCATGGCAATTGCCGCACTTGATGACGATGAAAAGGGGGTAAGTTTAACTTATACCCCCGGCGGTAATCAGAACATGCGGACAGTATCAGAGCCTGGCTTCTACAAACTGATCGCCCGCAGCCGCAAGGCCACCACCGCCGGAACGTTCGTCCATCGTTTCACTAACTGCGTATTCCGCGAAGTTATCCCGTCAATTCGTAAAACAGGCTCATACGGTGTTCCGTTCGCATTCCTGAACGACCACAGCAAGCGACAGGCGGCCTGTGACAAAAAGGCCAATAAGCGCGGTAAAGACCTGCAAGCCTGCAAAGGTGAAAAATCCCGTCTAATCGCCGAAGAAGCTGAATTATGGTGCAAATATCAGCCTCAATTGCCGGAGGTTCACTAATGATCGCCGCCCAGAATAAATTCTTTCCTCTGGCTGGCCTGATGTATGCCTTGCGCATATGCGCACGCATGAGGTTAAAACTGGCTTTACATCTGCCAGCTAATGCCAGCTCCTCATTTTCTCGTCGTGGTGACGAGGAGAGTTTCGAGGCCAGTGAGCGCTACGGCATTGAGCAGGGAACAGAGAGCGGCATTGTGTTCTACCGTGCTATGCAGGATATGGAGCGCCGCGAGCTGACCCCGTTTGGGCGTGAAATGCTGGCAGAGCTACATGATCACTTTATTGTTGATCTGGATGAATACGGCTGGCCTGAAATGCCAGCGGCGCACTGAGGGGTAACACGATGCGTAATATCGACCTTATCCGCGAAGTGACCGCCGCTGCCGCTGGCAACTGGCCTTATGTGCTGGCAGGCCTGTCTATCGACGTGCCTGATTCATCGCGCCGTCATGCCCCCTGCCCGGCATGTGGAGGAACAGACCGCTTCCGGTTCGATGATTATGGGCGCGGCGCTCACATCTGCAATCAGTGTGGCGCAGGTGACGGACTGGATCTAATCAAAAAGGTGAATCATTGCGATACCACGGAGGCCGCACGGCTTGCCGCAGGTGTACTAGGTATTGATTACCGGGCAGCACAACCCAAGGAGGCCGCAACCATGCAACGGCGCAATTTGCTGGAGGCATCGCGCCAGCAACGTGAACAGGAACGCCAGCAGCAGGTCGCAGAGGATGCAGAGCAGCGCCGGGTTACGTTTGCCCGTCTGTATGCCGGAATGCGCCAGCGGGCCGCAGAGGGCGAATCTGATTACCTGATATCAAAAGGACTGCCCGGTTTTAACTATCTGGTTATGCCGGATGGTTCGTTACTCCTGCCGCTGGTGGATGAATCTGGCGCTGTTGTGGCGGCACAGACTATTACTCCGACGGGAGAAAAGCGGCTGCTGGCCGGTTCGGCGAAACGCGGGGCATATCACCCCGTAAACTCACCGGAGCAGCCACGGAGAGTAGTGCTTGCCGAGGGGCTGGCTACCGCTCTAACGTGTCACTTAATTCGTCCTGAAGCCCTGACAGTGGCAGCAATTGATGCTGGCAACCTGCTACCCGTCGCCGAAGCGATGCGCCAGCAGCACCCGCAGGCGCAAATTATCATTGCTGCTGATAACGACCGACTGGACGACAAGCCCAACACCGGAACGGATGCCGCAGAAAAAGCCGCGTTTGCTGTCACGGGTTGGGTATCTGTACCGCCAACAGACTATAAAGTCGACTGGAACGACTATCACCAGCAACACGGGCTGGAAATCGCTACGGCTGCGTTTAACGATTCGATGTACCAGCCGCAAGGGGAATGCGTGATACCACATCTACAGGCCATTGAGGGCGGGAAAACAGACCAGCCAGAGAAAGACCCGTTAAAACCTCACATTGAAAGCCGTAGTGACGGGGTTTACTGGGTTGTGCCGAAAGTGGACAAAGAAAGCGGAGAGGTCATCAACAATGAAAGCTGGCTGGCCTCACCGCTGGACGTTATCGGCACCGGGCGGGACGATAAGGATCAGTTCCTGATATTACGCTGGCTGGCCTTTGGCGCAGGCATACCGACAATAGCGGCTATCCCCCTGGCTGATATCGGGGAGCGTGAAGGCTGGCGCACCCTGAAAGCGGGCGGGGTTAATGTCACTACCAAAAGCAGCTTACGGGCGATACTGGCCGACTGGCTACAGCGTAGCGGCTCGCGTGAATTGTGGCGCGTTGCTCACGCTACTGGTTGGCAGTGCGGGGCATACATCATGCCAGACGGGGAGATAATCGGCGTACCTGCGCAACCCGTTTTATTCAGTGGTCGCAGTTCTGCCGCTGCCGGATACACCGTGGCGGGAACCTCGGAGAGCTGGCGTAACAGTGTTGCGCGGCTGGCATACGGTAACTACGCGATGATGACAGGTATTGCCGCCGCACTGGCAGCCCCGTTAATCGGGCTGGTGGGCGCTGATGGGTTCGGCATTCACTTCTATGCACAATCGAGCGCGGGAAAGACCACTACAGCTAACGTGGCGAGCAGCTTATACGGTAACCCGGACTTACTACGACTGACGTGGTACGGCACGGCGCTGGGACTGGCAAACGAAGCCGCCGCACATAATGACGGGCTGATGCCACTGGATGAAGTCGGACAGGGGGCTGACCCGGTGAGTGTGTCACAGTCTGCCTATGCGCTGTTTAACGGCGTGGGGAAATTGCAGGGAGCAAAGGAGGGTGGCAACCGCGATTTAAAGCGCTGGCGCACCGTGGCGATCAGCACCGGGGAAATGGACTTGGAAACCTTTATAGCCACCGCCGGACGCAAGACCAAAGCCGGGCAACTGGTGCGCCTGCTGAATATCCCGCTAAGCAAGACGGTACGCTTCCACGACCACCAGAATGGTAAACAGCACGCCGACGCGCTAAAAGACGCTTACCAGCACCACCACGGCGCAGCCGGGCGGGAGTGGATTAAATGGCTGGCCGACCACCAGCAACAAGCCATTGATACCGTTCGTGAGTGTGAAGCACGCTGGCGCGGCCTTATCCCTGCTGACTATGGCGAGCAGGTACACCGCGTGGCCGTACGTTTTGCCATTCTGGAAGCGGCGTTACTACTGGGTGAAGTAGTCACCGGATGGGATACCCAGACGTGTCGTGATGCGATACAGCACAGCTACAACGCCTGGCTGCGCGAGTTCGGCACCGGCAATAAAGAGCACCAGCAGATTGTTGAGCAGACCGAAGCGTTTCTGAATGCGCACGGCCTGAGCCGCTATGCTCCGCTGGGGTATGATCCGCGTGATTTACCCATTCGTGATTTAGCCGGATACCGAAAGAAAGGGGGGCACGAAAGCGACCCGATAATTTTCTACACCTTCCCGGCAACCTTCGAACAGGAGATTGCGAAGGGATTTAATGCTAAACAGTTTGCCGAAGTCCTGAAAGGCGTAGGGATGCTCACTCCACCGACAAGCGGCAGGGGTTATCAGGGGCGTGTCCGTGAAGATGGCAGGCAGATACGTGTATATGTGCTCAATTTTCTGCCAGAGGAAGAGAATAGCCAGCCAGAAGAATAATTTTCTTCACATACGTAGTTTTGGTGTTGTCTCAGTTGTCTTTGTTGTCTCAATTTGTAAATTACATTGATTTATAAGATTTTTATTTCATTTTCCGAGACAACATTTAGCTGTTGTGAGACAACATCTCGAATTGTGATTTTTTGACTGGCTGGCAGTGAGACAACATTTACCCTGCGTGAGACAACACAAAACCATCAATGTTGTCTCAGCAAACCTCAGACGTGGCGCGGTCTGTAGCGCTATGAGACAACAAAGACAACTGAGACAACACTATTTCTGCTTATTATGCGAAAAGCAGAAAGTAAATGAGGGTGGTTAATAAATGACCGCACAGATTTCGGCATATGGGCGGCTGGTGGCAGATCCCCACCACAGCGAACGATAAGCTAATGGCAATAACGCCGCTGGCGGTATCGTTACCCTGTCATACGGGACGGAACGGAATAGCGCATTTTGTTCGGCTGAGCATTAAACTTTGATCTCCAGCGTGACTCTAAATGCGTGGCATTTACTCACCAGCTCGGAACGTCTACCATTTAGCCGCAACAGGGACTTAATGGAAATTCACAAGGAGCGTTATGTATTACAGCAATGAAGTTATCAGTTATTTGCAGGCTAATAAAATCCTCGCATTGAAACTCGATCATGCATTAACTGGCGTTGGAAAGGCGGTATCAGACCAGATTGGCACAATAAGCGCTGGAGCAAAACGTGCGTTGTATTACACATCCTGTTTTACTTATGAATATCAGGACGTCTGCCAGCAACAAAAGACCGAGGATATTCGATTTGCTAAAGGGGTTTACCATCTTCTACAGCATGAAGATGTTGTATATGAAATGCTTAAAATCTATTTTGAAGAAATATTTAAATATAAAACATCCGATCAATTAGAGTATATCAAACAAAGGCTAATGGCTGTGAATGTACATATTGCCGCCAATTCTTTCACCAGTCATGGGTTTGCCTTAGCAACAGCCATGTCGGTAGCTGTTGGCCTGAACCTGAGCCTTAACATGAGCGCTTTAGCTGGACGTGCGGCAAATACGGTTACGGTGGGTGCTGGACTGTATGGCGTCGTCCAGAAGGCAGCGGATAGTGCCCATCGACTTCATTTTGCTTATCCTGCTTACTATTCTGCTCTATACGCTCAAGAGCTGGAAATGATGTATTTTCTGATAGCTCCATTATTTGAGCGGGCCGAAGCGTTTAAAGCTCAATGGGCATCGGATAGTGATATTGCAGACATCATTACCAGGATGACCCGATAAAAATGATGAATTTGATCAGAAGGTTTTTTAAGAGATTGTTCAGGTCATTATTTTCGACATACGCTCCCGCATTACTAACACTTTTGTTCGCTGTTGTCTTGGTACAATTTTTCCCAGATGGCCCGATCTGGCCGGTAGGTGTTTTCTTCATATTCATGGTGTATGTATTTGCCCGTTACGTGAAATAGTAAACACCTGGCTATTACCGCTATAGAAATCTCACTGATAAGGAAATTACATGTCTACTCCCGCTCATTTATGGCTTGAAGATGAAAACGGCTCCCCTATTGTTGGCAGTTGTTTAATGCCACTGCGTTTAGGCTCCATCGAATTAAAATCATTTTCGCACGGTGTCACCATTCCTGTTGACCCCAGTTGGGGCAAACTCACCGGAACGCGTGTCCACAGCCCCATAACGATAGTGAAAGAATTCGATCAGACAACACCACTTCTGTATCGCGCTGTATGCGAAGGCCGCACGCTGAAAAAAGCAACGATCAAGATGTACCGTATTCTGGAGGCAGGCATTGAGTCTGAGTATTTCAATATCATCCTGGAAAACGTCAAGATAACGACTGTTGCGCCGCACCTATCACCTAACGGTATGAGCAGCACCCATCTGGAAACGCTTGAAATGCGCTATCAGGCGATCACCTGGAAGTATATAGATGGAAATATTATCTACCGCGATTCATGGAATGATCGCTGCGTTGCCTGATACGCTTCCCGACGAGGGACGAAAGTCCCTTAAATTTTTCTCCGAAGACAGGCTGCGAAAGCCGCTCAAGAACAGGCGATCCCATCTCCAATACATCCCGACCATCTGGAGCAAATTAGCGAATAGTGGAAAATTCCCCCATATTTTTCGGTGAAGGATACGCATTGCGCAGACTTTGCACCTACCCCATGAGATGCTTAGAAATGCTAAGATCTGGTACGTAGTTTCACCAACTACGCAACTTATTCGCAGTTGTGTACCAGCTTCAACGCCTTGTCATGACTGGTTTTTGCGAAAAGCACGCAGTACGCACATCAAAAATTCGCAGATACGAAACCCGAAAATTGTGAATTGCGCAGTTCGTAAAATGACTGCGCAGAACGAAACAGATAAACGGCCCGTAGCACTCGCCATCACTGGTGTTTGCCAGTGCTGATTTGCAAAATTCTCGCGCAATTTGCAGTTAAATACGCATATTATTTCGTATTCATTTTTGCGCAGCTGTGAGCAAAAGTCTGTACAGGAATGTACAGGCTGCGCATTAGAGAGGGCAGCCGGTGAGAAACAGAACTCGCAGTTATACAACTGACTTACCCCGCATTGGCCTGCAATTCCTTGCGCACATCCGTAGCGAGCTGGTGGACGCTGTACCGGGTACGCAGCTTTACTGCCAGACAGAGAGCGGAACCCTGTACACACTCCGGCAGGCCGATGGTTACGCCATGACAATAAACGGCATTACGCGGGTTATTCGAACTGACACAACGCGGGCAGGCTACGGTGTGCGGCAATGGTATGTCTGCCCTCACTGTGTAAAGCGGGTGGCTAAGTTGTATATCGGTTCAAAAGATATTGCCTGCCGGGAGTGCTGGAAACTTCACTACAAAAGTCAGAGTGGGGATAAGTTGGATCGGATGCGCATGAGTATTCGCCGCCAGCGGTACGCCATTTGGGGAGACGGTGAGCAGTTTCGTAACCTGTTTAACCACCCGAACACCTTCCCTAAACCAAAGGGTATGCGATGGGATACGTTCGAGCGAAAGTTATCTAGGCTTATACAGTACGAGGCTGCTTACTGGCGGGCATTCAGTCCGGTTGTGGACAGGATAACCGGGCGTGTGCGGTAGTAATTCGCCGAACTGCTAATACAATGACCGAACACCACCAGCCAAGAATAGTTTCCATGACACCACGCGAGATCGCTTTGTTAACTGTCGCCAAATTGGAGCATGGAGGCCACCAGATTACCCCGACAGATCAACGGGAGATAGAACGTTCAGTTAATGCCTACGGCGTGACAGGTTCCGCGAAATGATGCGATCACCCGACTACCAGTGGAAGAAGCCAATGCTGCGTGGTAGATGCGTATTAACTAAATTACCTTTATCCGCCTTTGCATATTCGAACAACAAAACCCATCACAGGTCGCGCCAGTAAAGAGATATAGCAGTAACCATGCTGCCGAATGGTAAAGCTACGATGCAAGTCGCTGGTTTCTAGGACGGTATCAGCCAAACGCCCCGGATATCTTGCTCGGAGATAGTGAGCTATCACGCAGAATCTCTAAATGGTATTTTAAGATGGGCAATACCCGTGGTTATATGCGATTATTAAAGTTAGTAGACGTTTATAGACTGAGAAGCAAAGGGAGTTATCTATGGCAAGCGTAATAGACGCCGCAAAGTACATACTTGAAAAAACTGGCGAAATTACAGCAATGAAGCTCCAGAAGCTTACCTATTACAGCCAGGCTTGGGCTTTGGTATGGGACGAAGAAGAATTATTCCCAGAAGATTTTGAAGCGTGGGCAAATGGGCCTGTAAACAAGTGTCTGTATGCTAGGCATCGTGGCTTGTTTAAAGTTGATCAATCTATTTTTAGCGATGGTGATACGTCGAAATTAAGCGAAAATCAACAAGACACTATAGACAAAGTTCTGGATTTTTATGGCGATAAGACTGCACAGTGGCTTAGTAACTTAACGCATAAAGAAGCACCGTGGCTTGAAGCCAGAGGCGAATCAAAGCCAATGGCTTCTTGTTCTACAGCCATAACCAAAGCATCCATGGCTGAATATTATTCATCTCTGTAAATGACCAAAAAACTAACACGTGAAGAAAGAAAGCAAGCCAGGGCTGATAAAAAAAAGCAAAAATCAGTAAGGCTTGCTACCGCCCATCAAGAGTCTTTTATTCCCACTACACCTAAAATTGCTTTCCTTCCTGATTTACAAAAAACGCCGATTATTGGCTCTGCTATCGGTTCACTTGAAGTCCCCAAACAACCAGTAACAAATCATACTGGTTCTCGCTATGGTTTAAAGATGACTTGGTGCGCAAGGCATGCTGATTGCGATGGTCACTGGGGCTGGCGTTCAGGTAATGATTTGAAAGAGCCTAGAGCATGGGGAGGTGATGAATGGTTAGATCCAATTACTAATAACATGAATCACCTTGAAGGGATGGACTGGGCAGAAATTGAAAACATGATCTCTGACTCAGGTCTCCGCATGCACCATGGGCATGATATAACTGATTTATGTAATGATGCTATTGATAGATGGATTAGCCTAGGCTATGAACAATTTGAAACGATATTTCGATTTAGGTTAGGTAATACTAAAAGAGCTTGGGGTATTGAGCTGCATGGACACTTTTATCTAATTTGGTACGAAAGAGAGCATAATATATACCCTGTATAGCTATGCTTCGCGCGCGTGTCTCCCTGACGCTTCCACGCGCTATAGATATCCTATCCCATGCTTTTCCCGCCTTTGTCTGAAACCTGGCTGCGTGGATCCGTTTTGCGATGATTCGGCCATTGTCGAAGCCGTCTTTAATCGTCTGAACCACGACAGCTAACACAGCCGTTTCATTGTAGGGGTGAGGAGGGACGGGTAGATTCGAGCTGGTGGCGTGGACATATCGAACGGCAGCGCACCGATCTCACCCGTTACCCAATCGCGGCTATCCGGTTCAAAATAGCTGAGTATCTCTTTTTTGCGGCTGGTCATTCCCATGGCTGGCAGGTTCCTTATTGTGGGATAGAGGTATCATACAATAAGATGTGCGGCGGCAGGATTGTGGCCGTGAAGTTTAAGCCATCAATGGAGAGGGAAAGCGCCTACGAACAGCCCTAGCGAGAGATAAATGTGTATAGGAATGTGTATAGGCGTGAAAATAAAAACTCATGAAATGGCTTGAAGTATGGCTTTGTTTTGGTTTGTTCTACTCCCTTCGCCTCCAAAAATTTCTTCTTTCTACCTCTTACCCAAACTCCCAAACCATTCCTGTTGTTTATAGCCTTCTAATATTTCGACCTTACCATTGCTGGGTTCTATTGCCTGGGATTCATACAAAGAGCATATTGCTTATGATTTCATCATCAAAATGGTAAATGATTATCAGGAGCGTGTTCATGGTGTTAGAGAATCCCCGCATTGCGCTTGTTGGCCCCGGCGCCATTGGAACTACCATTGCGGCTGCGTTACATGAAGTTGGGCGTACGCCAACCGTTTGTGGCCGCACCGCGCACCCGCAACTGATATTGCGCCACGACGAGGGGCGGATTGTAGTGCCTGGCCCGGTATTGACCGATCCCGCCGACATCAAACAGCCGTTCGACCTGGTCTTTGTGGCGGTCAAAACAACCCAACTGGATGATAGCGCTGCGTGGCTGGCGGCATTATGTGACGAAAATACCGTCGTGTGTGCCCTGCAAAACGGGGTGGAGCAGAAAACGCAGTTCGCGCCGTATGTTTCCGGGGCGACGGTGTTGCCGTCGGTGGTGTGGTTTCCGGCACAGCGTGAACCCGATGCGTCTGTCTGGCTGCGTGGTAAACCACGCCTGACGTTGCCCGACACCCCGGAAACCAGCCGGGTGCTGGCCGCGTTGCAGGGCACGCGCTGCGAGGTTGATCTCTCTGCCGATTTTCTCTCTGTCGCCTGGCGCAAGCTGTTGCAGAACGCGGTCGCCGGTTTGATGGTGCTCACCGGGCGTCGCGCGGGCATGTTCAGACGTGCCGATATCAGCGAACTGGCCTTGGTTTATCTGCGGGAATGTCTTGCTGTTGCCCGTGCCGAAGGGGCGACGTTAAGCGATGACGTGCCGCAAGAAATTGTCAATCATTTTCAACGCTATCCCATCGATTTAGGGACCTCTATTCTCGCGGATCGGCAGGCCGGACGACCGATGGAGTGGGACATTCGTAATGGGGTGGTGCAGCGCTATGGCCGCAAACAGGGTATTGCAACGCCGCTTAGCGATTTGATCGTGCCGCTGCTTGCCGCGGGCAGTGATGGGCCGGGCTGAAAGGATCATTAAGGCGCGAAGGGTGAATGACTATTCGTCTGGCAGCGCTGTGCTGAGCGAGGACAGCTGGCTGAATTTACAACACGAATACCCACTGAGCGCTAAGCACGAATTTGATAACACTCGTGAATACGACGATATCCGCGCATAAAAAAAGCACCGGTTTACACCGGTGCTTCATCTTGCTGGCTTAAGAGATAAACAGACTCAGCAGCAGCACCATACCTAAGCCGACAACCGAGTTAATCAATTCCAGCAAACCCCATGTCTTGAAGGTGTCTTTCATTGAAATCCCGAATGTCTCTTTGAAAAGCAGGAAGCCACCGTCATACATCAATGTGATCGTGTTACTGCCGCAGGCGACCGCCAGGCACATCAGCGCCGGGTTGAGGTTGAAAGCGCTAACCATCGGCGCAACGATACCCGCGGAAGTGATTGCTGCGACAGCACCTTGTCCGGTCAGAATGCGGATAATCGCCGTGATTATCCACGCCACAATAAAGGGTGATAAGGGAACATCACTCATAATCGTTACGATATGATCGCCGACCCCGGAAACCACAATAACCTGCTTCAGGATGCCGCCGGCGCTGATAACGAATAACACGTTGGCGATTTTCGCAATCGCGTCACTGGCGCAATGGGTCACGCCTTCCGGCGTCATGCCGCGTTTCACACCGAGGAACCAGACGGCGGCAAGGGTCGCCAGCAGCATGCTGATCTCTGCGCTACCGAAAAATGCGCAGACTTTTACCAGTTCAGATCCCGCAGGCATGAAGCCTTTCACGATGGAGGCCAGAATCATCAGCACGGCGGGAATTAACGGAATTAAGATGCTGATGCCAAAGGAAGGCAAATCCTGTGAGGACTTTTCTTCAACCGGTTTAAGCAATGAATTCAGGGGAATAGCTTTAATCCCCGGCAGATATTTCGGCAATAAAATGCCTGCGCAAAACAGCGCCGGGATAATTACCAGAATGCCGTACAGATAAACCTGCACAATATCGGCGTTAAACGCGCTGATCAGCGCGACCGGACCGGGCTGCGGCGGGAACAAACTGTGTCCCATCGTGGCGCCGACGACCGTTGGCACAACTAATTTCATATACGGAATATTGGCTTTTTTCGCGATATTCAATACCAGCGGCATGGCAATCAAAAACGCCACTTCGTAGAACATCGCGATACCAAAAATAACGCCAATAAACATTAAACCGACGGAAAGAAAACGCGTACCACAGCGTTCAATAACGGTGTCAGCGATTCGCTGGCTGGCACCGGATTCTGTCATAAATTTCCCGATAATCGCGCCAAATATAATAATCAGCGCAAGGTGACCGAGAATGCCGCCCAGTCCGTCCTGAATCACGGTCACTATTTTGTCGAGCGGAATTCCTTCCATAATTGCGACAAAAATACCCGCAATCAGTAAGGCGAAAATATTATGAAATTTATATTTGAGGTTCATGACAACTAAGAGCGCAATACCTACCAGCACCCAGAATAATGCTAACAGCGGGGACATAGAGAATACCTTACGGATTTGTCATCAAGAAAAGCCGGTGGAACCACCGGCCATAAAATATTAGTTTTGTTTTTCGAGGGCTTCCCAGAGCCCGTGTAAATAGGTAACGCCAAGCGCACGATCGTAAAGGCCGTAACCGGGACGCCCGGTTTCACCCCAGATAAAGCGCCCATGATCCGGGCGGATGTAGCCCTCAAAGCCATTGTCGTACAACGCCTTCATGACTTTGTGCATATCCAGCGAACCGTAGCGGGATAAATGCGCTGATTCGTAGAAATCTTTATCTTTAATCAGTTTGATATTACGCACGTGCGCAAAATGAATGCGCTTGCGCCGGGTGAATTCGGCGAGGATCTGATAAACGTCATTATCCGGATCTTCGGCAATCGAACCGGTACACAATGTAATTCCATTGGCTTCAGAATTTACTGCATTACAAATCCAGTCGAGATCGTCGCGGTTTTTAACAATGCGCGGTAAACCGAAAATAGAATACGGTGGATCATCCGGGTGAATTGCCATTTTAACACCGACTTCTTCACATACCGGAATAACACGCTCAAGGAAGTACACTAGGTTTTCCCGCAACTTCGCATCATCGACATCTTTATATTTGGCAAACAGTTCCTGCACTTTCGCCAGACGTTCTGGCTCCCAGCCTGGCAGGGCGAAGCCGTTGGAGTTTTCCAGCACTTCTTTTACGACTTCGTCGAGGGTTTTATCGATGCCTTTTTTCTCAAACGCCATCGTTAATGAACCATCCGGCAGAACGTAGTTCATGTCCGTTTTCATCCAGTCGAAGACCGGCATGAAGTTGTAGCAGATGACTTTAACGCCGATTTCCGCCAGGTTGCGGATGGTTTGTTGGTAATTCGCAATCAGCTGATCTCGGCTAGGAAGGCCGATTTTAATATCATCATGAATGTTTACACTTTCAATAACTTCCATTGTCAGGCCAGCGTTGTGAACCTGGTCGGCAAGCGCGCGGATTTTCTCTTTGGGCCACACATCGCCAACCGGCACGTCGTACAGCGCGCCTACAACGCCCTCAACGCCTGGAACCTGGCGGATGTGTTCCAGCGGAATCTTGTCTTCAACTGGTCCAAACCAGCGCATTGTCATTTGCATGCTCATTACCACCTTTAAAAGTAAACAAACTCAACTGCCATACTAGTATTGATAATAACGTGCGTCCCGGCAACTTTTTGCGATCTGCTTCACACAACGTTGTTTTGCGAGTGACGTTGCTTATCTTGGGTTTACACATCGCTGACAAAACTTTTTGAATTAAAACTTGCTTCGTGAGGCACAACCATGCGTTAATGCGTCGTCGGTTTGATAATTCATTATCTCCAGTAGTTCACTAAAGTCTCTCTCATCTCTAAGTACCTCGTTGTTACTTCTTTTTGGGTCTTCTTTACACTCTGATAAAAATAATGTCTCAGACCATTGCTGCCAAAAATGGCTAACAAAATAGAAGGTAACAAACATGTCTAATAAAATGACTGGTATCGTAAAATGGTTCAACGCTGAGAAAGGCTTCGGTTTCATCACTCCTAAAGACGGCAGCAAAGATGTATTCGTACATTTCTCTGCAATCCAGAGCGATAACTACCGTACTCTTGATGAAAATCAAGAAGTTGAATTCACCATTGAAAATGGTGCAAAAGGCCCGGCTGCCGCAAACGTGGTACCGCGCTAAGGATAACGAAATTAGTAACCGTATCCATTTTCGCTGCCCGTGCTGTCACGGGTCGCAATACAGAATTTCCAGTTTTGATGTTACTGAGAAAAATCCGGTTGGTGCCAAGTGTATTTTTTGCAAATCAGCAATGATGACATTTGATAATATCGCCGCGCTTTTCCAGTCATCCCATGTAGCACTGGATTTCCGTAAATAATAAAAAAAGGCCAGTTTTCTGGCCTTTTTTTATGCCTGCAATATCACCCCGCCATTAACATAATCATTTTGACCGAGCGATTGCTGGTCAGTTGCCAGGTCATCTGCCGGTAGTGCAATTCTCCCTGTTGCGGATGCAGAAAAACGCGCTCACCGCCTTCACGAACAACCACTTGCTGACGCGACCAAAACGCCCGAAACAGCTCACTATCGTTACTCAAACTCTGCACAAAACTGTTCAGCCCATGATCGTGCGGATAGTGCATCGCATCGGCGCGCAACTCGGCGACAATCCGGCTGGCACGGGTTTCCCAGTCAGCAACCAGCGTCCGCGCAAGCGGGTGACGAAACATAAAACTCATCATATTCGGTTGCGAATCATCCCCCAACCAGCCGCTAAACAACACTTCGGCAGCCTTATTCCACGCCAGCATATTCCAGGTGAGATCTAGCAAATAGCAGGGGCAATCCACTTGATGCACGGCCGCCAGCGCTTCATTTTCTACCGTGGCTACCTGCTCTTCCTGAGGATCGTTTTGCCGCGCCAGATGGAATAAATAGTTGCGTTCCGTTGGCTTCATTCTCAGCACCGTGGCGATGTTCGACAGCGTTTGCGGCGACACCACAATGTCGCGCCCCTGTTCAATCCACGTATACCAGGTGGTGCTGATCCCACTCAGTTGCGCGACCTCTTCGCGCCGCAATCCACGCGTGCGCCGCCGTCCTTGCGCCGGGAGGCCAATATCCGCGGGCGCAGTATTTTCGCGCTGCGATCGCAAAAAATCGCCGAGCGTTTTCGGCCCGGCAAATAAAGTGTTTTCCATGGTGGTACTCGTTAATACCAGTATAAGTGCCAATATTGTACCCCTATAAGGAGGGTCGTATAGTCGGCAAAGAGCAGCTTTTTGTCGTGTTAACAAAGGAAAAAGAGAATGGCGGTCAATCATCACGAATTAACGAAGCAGCAATTTGGCGATCAGGCGCAGGCTTACTTGAACAGCGCGGTGCATGCGCAGGGCGCGGATTTAGTGCGTCTGGCGCAGTGGCTTAGTGAAGATGCCGCCGCATCCGTGCTGGATTTAGGCTGCGGAGCAGGGCATGCCAGCTTTGTTGCCGCAGGCGTTGTGCGCGAAGTGACGGCGTACGATCTCTCGGAAAAAATGCTTGCGGTGGTGCGCCAGGCGGCGAGCGATCGCCAACTGAACAATATCAGCACTGTGCACGGCGCGGCGGAAAAACTGCCATTTACCGATGACACCTTCGATGTCGTCATCAGCCGCTACTCAGCCCATCACTGGCATGATGTGGCGCTGGCCCTGCGCGAGGTGAAACGTGTACTGAAACCGGGCGGTAAATTTATTTTGATGGATATCGCCTCGCCCGGTCAGCCGGTGCTCGATATCTGGCTGCAAACCATCGAAGTGCTGCGCGATCCCTCTCACGTGCGCAATTACTCCGCTGCCGAGTGGCTGCAAATGACACAGCAGAGCGGCATGCTGGTACAAAAGCTGGTGACCGATCGTCTGGCGCTGGAATACGGTTCCTGGGTTGAGCGCATGAAAACGCCGGACGTGCTGCGCGCGGCGATCCGCCATCTGCAAGGCATCACGTCCGAGGAAGTGAAGCAGCATTTTTGCCTGACAGACGATGGTTCATTTACCTCCGACACCATCATGTTCCAGACCCAGGCGTGATGAAATCTGTGCGCCGACGAACAGCGGGCGCACAGTCTTTTCAGGAAAGCGCGTTGCCAATCACATCCCGGATTCGCCCGGCGATATACGCCACATGGGTTTCCAGTGCAAAATGGCCGGTATCAAGCAACTCAACCACTGCATTCGGATTATCACGCTTATACGCTTCGGCTCCTGGTGGAATAAAGAACGGATCGTGTTTCCCCCAGATGATCAACGCCGGAGGCTGAACATCGCGGAAGAAGGCCTGAAATTCCGGATAGCGCGTCAGGTTATTGGCGTAATCCAAAAACAGATCCAACTGGATCGCTTTATTCCCCGGGCGTTCCATTAACAGCGCATCCAGCTGGTAACCCTCCGGCGCGACAGTCGTGGGATCGCTGACACCATGCAAATATTGCCACTTCGTCCCTTCTAAATTGAGAATCGCATCGTTAACCACCTGGCGATTCGCTGGCGTTGGCGCATCCCAATACGCGCGTACCGGCGCCCACGCATCGCCCAAACCTTCCAGGTAGGCATTGCCGTTTTGCGAAATAAAACCGCTCACCCGCTCCGGGTAATGCAGCGCCAGCCGCAGGCCGGTGGGCGCGCCATAATCAAAGACATACATCGTAAAGCGTTGCAGATTCAGTTCATCCACAAAGGCGATCAGCGTTTGTGCCAGCGCATCAAAGCAATAAACATAGTCCCGCTCGGCAGGCACTTCGGTGAAACCAAAGCCCGGCAAATCGGGCGCAATAATGTGGAACTTGTCCGCCAGCAGCGGGATCAACTCGCGAAACTGGTGAGAAGAACTCGGGAACCCGTGCAGCAGCAGTAAAACCGGGTTTTTCGGATCGCCCGCTTCGCGATAAAACACTCGTACGCCATCGGCGTCTGCAAACTGATAACGAACAGGGAAATGCGTGTTGCCAGCCATATCAATACCTCTTTTGAAACCGTTAAAGTGTGTTTTATAGGGTTACATCTAAATCGAGTATGGCGAAAGAATGTAACTGTGTAAAACTTATTTTATAGGTTACAATGCGCCAGCGATGCAAAGTAAGAGGGGGAAATCATGGCGACAACAGCATCAACAAACCCGGACGGCCCGTGGTTTATCGCGGAACATAGCGCGCTGGACTTTATCAATACGCTGGCCAGGGCGGAAAAAGGCCAGCATGACTTTTTGCAGTCCGACGAGGATGTTATGCAGTGGCTGCGCCATCTCGGGTTGCAGGTAAACGTGCCGGGAAAACCGGGCGAACTCCTTGCATCTGCGCGCAAACTGCGCGAAATCATCCGCGAAGTTGTGGAAGAGAAAAAGCAGGGCAAAGCGGTATCATTGGTAAAGCTCAACGCATGGCTGGTGCAGGCGCAAAGCCATCTGCAATTGACGCAAGATGATGATGGCGTGGTGAAAATCCAACGTATTTTCCAGGTGGATACACCGCAGCGGGCGCTGGCGCCGGTCGCGGAAATGGCGGCAGAACTTATCGCGCAAGGGCAGTTTGAATACATCCGCCAATGCGAACACCCGGATTGCACGCTGTGGTTTTACGATAAAACCAAAGCGCATCGCCGCCGTTGGTGCAGCATGGCGCTGTGCGGCAACCGGGCAAAAGTCGCCCGCTTCCGGGCAAAAAGCTGACATAAATGTGCCCGAAAGCAGTGCGCCTCCGGGCATTTTCTCGATTAACGCGGGATGATATTTTCCTGTTTCAACCGATCGAACAGCGCGGTAAAGGAATCCGGCGAGTAGCGATAACCGGTAAAGCCCGCTTTGCGGCTCTTGCTCATATCCGTAAAGGCTTCCATCGGGCGACCGAGATCCGCATCGGTGTGCCACCAGGAGGCCAGTTTGCTGATGTCCGCCTCGCGCAAATTGTACTTCTGCGCAATTTCCGTCCATGCGGCCTGCGCGTCCTGCATCCGGCCTTCCAACGGCATCATGCTTGCCGGGAATGCCGCCGCTTCAATGCCGAAATACGCCGCAATGCGCGGCCACAACCAGTTCCAGCGGAAAACATCGCCATTCACCGCGTTGAAGTCTTCATTGGCCGCATTGTCACTTTGCGTCGCCCAGCTCAGTTGTTCCGCCAGCAAATTTGCGTCGGTGACATCACACACGCCGTTCCACTGCTCGGGTGAGCCGGGGAAAATAAACGGCCAGCCTTTTTCACGGCACAGCGTGGCGTAGACCGCCAGCGTCTGACCCATGTTCATGGCGTTGCCGAGCGCGTAACCAATAATGGTGTGCGGGCGATGAACGCTCCAGCGGTAGCCATATTTTTTCGCCCCGGCGAACACTTCATCTTCCTGCGCGTAATAGAAGTTATCGACCGGCTGGCGACCCTGTTCTTCACGAAACGGCGTCACCGGCACCGCGCCTTTACCGTACGCTTCGAACGGGCCGAGGTAATGTTTCAAGCCGGTGACCAGCGCGACATGCGCGCCCGTCAGCCGCTCGCCCAGCGCGTCAATCACGTTTTTCACGATGGCGCCGTTAACGCGAATATTGGCTTTTTCATTTTCCTGGCGCGACCAAACGCTAAAAAACAGCGCATCGACGTTGACGTCTTTTAGCGCCTCGGTCACCGCCGCCGCGTCGGTCAGATCCGCCGTCAGACTGGTGCAACCTTCCGGGATGGCACCGCGCCCGCGCGACAGGCCGCTAACATCCCAGCCTTCACTTTTCAGTTTTTCCGCCAGCGCGCGGCCAATGACGCCGCTGATACCGACAATTAATGCGCGTTTTTGCATGAGAGAGACCTCCTGTGATCAGATGAGACACAGACTAATAGAGAATTTATTTCTTATCTCTGGTATTAATTCACATCATTCTCAACCTCAATTCATGAATGCTATGAGCGATCAACGCCTGAAAGACATCGTCCCTTTTGTTGCAAGTGTAGAAGAGGGGAGCTTTACTGCGGCGGCGGAGCGTCTGCATCTTACCGGTTCGGCGATCAGCAAAAGCATCAGCCGCCTTGAATCGCGGCTGGGATCGCGCTTGCTGGAGCGCACCACGCGCCGCCTGGAATTGACCGACGCCGGAAAGGCGTACTACCAAACCTGTATCCGTATCCTTGAAGAGTTGGCGGAAGCCGAATCGGTGCTCGCCGCGCACCGCACGATCCCTTCCGGACGCTTGCGGCTGGCGGTGCCCAACACCTATGGGCGGCTGGGCGTGATGCCGCTGCTGATCCCTTTTTGTCAGCATCATCCGGAAATCGATCTGAGCCTCACCTTTTCCGATCGGTTTGTTGACCTGTTTGAAGAGGGGATCGATGTTGCCGTGCGCATCGGGCAGCCCGCCGATCTGCCTGCTTCGCTGGGATGTCGACATATTGGCCGCGAGAAGATGGTCTTTTGCGCCTCGCCGGAATACCTGAAACGTGAAGGGACGCCGCAAGACGAAGCGCAACTGATGCAACACCAGGCCATTCTCTACGAGCGGGTCGATGGCAGCAGCAAACCCTGGCTGTTGACCACCGCTGACGGCCATCCCGACTGGCGAAACGTGCCATACCGCATGGCGCTGGGCGATGTCGATGCGCAAGTGCAGGCGATTTGCGCCGGGTTGGGCGTCGGGCAAATGCCGACCTGGCTGGTGCATGCGCAGTTGCAGCGCGGTGAACTGGCGGTCATTTTGCCGCAGCACCAGCCAGAAGGGCTGGCGTTGACGCTGGTCTGGCCGAGGCGCAAACAGTTGCTGCCCAAGGTCGATGCACTACTGAACGCGCTCAGCCAATTGACGATTTCGCCGCCGCTCGCAGCACGCGCCCTTGACCAATGACAAGGCGGGCAGGTTCGCATCCTCTTTATAATCTGCCCCGTTTCCCTTCTCACTGGTGTGGACCTATGGCTTACCAACTCAACCTCAACTGGCCGGAATTTTTTGAAAAGTACTGGCAAAAGCAACCCGTTGTTCTGAAAGGCGCATTTCCAAATTTTGTTGACCCGATAACTCCCGACGAACTGGCTGGCCTGGCGATGGAGCCGGAAGTCGACAGCCGTATTGTCAGCCATGTGAATGGCCAATGGCAGGCGTGGAATGGTCCGTTTGAAGCGTTTGATCACTTAGGCGAAAGCAACTGGTCGCTGCTGGCACAGGCGGTTAACCACTGGCATGCGCCGTCCGCCGAACTGGTGAAGCCGTTTCGCGTGCTGCCAGAGTGGCGTTTTGACGACCTGATGATCTCTTACTCGGTACCGGGCGGCGGCGTTGGTCCGCATATCGATCAATACGATGTGTTTATTATTCAGGGCATGGGCAGCCGCCGCTGGCGCGTGGGCGATAAGCTGCCGATGCGTCAGTTCTGCCCGCATCCGGCGTTGCTGCATGTCGATCCATTCCCGCCGATCATTGATGAAGATCTGGAACCGGGCGACATTCTCTATATTCCGCCAGGATTTCCGCACGACGGTTTTACCCATAAAGAAGCGTTCAACTACTCGATCGGTTTCCGTGGGCCAAACGGCCGCGATTTGATCAGCAGCTTTGCCGATTACGCGCTGGAAAACGATCTGGGCGGCGAGCATTACAGCGATCCGGATTTGACCTGCCGCGAGCATCCGGGCCGGGTGGAAGAGTATGAGCTGGAGCGCGTACGCAACATGATGATCGAGATGATAAGCAAGCCAGAGCATTTCACGCAGTGGTTTGGCAGCTTTATCACCACGCCGCGCCACGAGTTGGACATTGCACCGGAGCCGGATGATTACCAGGTCGAAGACATTGTGGATGCGCTAAAAGAGGGGCAAGTGTTGACCCGCCTTAGCGGGCTGCGCGTGCTGCATATTGGCGACAGCTTCTTTATTAACAGCGAATGTCTGGAAACCGCCGATCCGCAAGCCGCCGACGCGCTGTGTCGCTACACCATTATTGGTCATAAAGAACTGGGCAACGCGCTGGATAACCCGGCCTTTGCGCAGGAGCTGACCGACCTGGTTAACCAGGGTTATTGGTATTTTAACGAGTAAAAATTGTTGGCCGGGTGGTGATCGCCGGATGGCGCTGACGCTTATCCGGCCTACGTTCTGATCGGGCCTACGTTCGAATTACCTGGCGACAATAAACCGCTTATCGTCGTCAATGAACGTCTTCTCATCGGCGGCGGCGATGAGATTGCCGAAATTCATCTCCGCGCGCAGCTTCCAGCTTTCCGGGATATTCCACGTCGCGCGTACATCCAGATCAATCAACGGATTGTAATGTTGCAGGTTCGCGCCAATGTGCTTCTCCGCCAGCGCCAGCCACACGGCGTACTGGGCGATGCCGCTACTTTGTTCTGACCAAATCGGGAAATTATCGGCATAAGCGATGTACTGGCGTTGTAAGTGCGTGACCACTTCCTGATCTTCAAAAAACAACACCGATCCGGCCGCGGCGGCAAAGCCATCCAGCTTATCGGCGGTGGCATGAAAATTCTCCGCCGGGATCACTTTACGCAGTTGCTCGCGCACCAGTTCCCAAAAACGATCGTGCTCTTTACCGAGCAGGATCAGCGCGCGCGAGCTTTGCGAATTAAACGCCGACGGTGCCTGGCGGATCGCTTCTTTGATGGTCGCAATCACCTCCTCTTCGCCAACCGGCAGATCTTTACCGAGCGTATAAATGGTGCGCCGCGCTTTAGCGAGGGAAAGAAAATCGTCTGCGACAACGGTGGGTAGCTGCGGCTGTAACGCGGTTTCCAGCAACGTCTGCGGTACGGCGGCTTGCGGCGCGGCATCCGTGCGGGCGAGGGTGGACTTCAATATTTGCTGAAAAGGATCCATGAATACTGTTCCTGTCGTGTGCGACAACGTTGTGGGTACAGGCGTTATCAGAACACAGCCAGCGCAAACGCGATCCCTCAAATAGATGAAATAAAACACGGTATTTGCTCGCAAAAAAACGCCCTCTCGGGGGAGGGCGTTGCTTATCTTGGGGAGAAAAATCAGGCGGGCGGCTGGCCGTGCAGAATGCGCCCGGCGTCGTTGCGATTCAGCGGGTAATCGAAAAAGCGGCGGTAAAAATCGCGCGTCAGCGTCACCATATCCGTGTCGCCAAACAGTTCCGGGTGCAGCATGTGCGCCGCCCACTGGATCTGCAACGCGCTTTCAGTACCGTAACGATCCCACGGGAACACACCCGCCGGGTTTTGCCACACGTTGCCCGCTTTAACCGCTTTCAGCCCGCTAAAGAGCTGCCCATAGCGCGACTGCGCGAGATCGCCGCAGCCCTGGCCGAGAATAATCACATCCGGCTGCCACGCCAGTACCCTCTCCGGCGATACCTCTTTCATATTGCCTTTGATACTGCCAGCGGCGTTTTTACCGCCCGCCAGCCGAATCCATGTATCGATAAGCGTGTTACTGCCATCGACTTTCAACGGGTTAAGCGACTGGATATGCAGCACTGACGGGCGTTGCTGCTCGCTGAGCGATGCCGTTTTACTCTGCACCGCCGCCACGTTCTCTTCCAGGTAACGGATATACTCCGCCGCCCGTTTTTGCGCCTGCGCTGTGCCCAGCACATCGGCGGTGGCCTTGACCGAATGTTCCAGCGACGGATAGTCGGTAAACGCCATCTCCAGCACCGGAATATTTGCCTGGCGATAGGCCGCCACATCCGGGTTGCCTTTCGAAACGAAAATCACATCGGTCTGGCGCACCAGCAACGCTTCGCTATTAAACGAGATGCCCTTGATTTGCAGCGCCTTGTTGAGCGCCGGGTTTATCTTGAACATCCACGGGCGATCGGCCGGATGATTAACGGTGGCGATAATATTGCTTCCCGCGCCGAGCGTCATCAGCACCGAATGGTGCGCAAACCAGGCATCGGCGATGCGTGTCACCTGATCGGGCACCGCGACCGGGTTTCCGGCATCGTCCACCACCTGGCGTGCCGCCAGCGCCGGAAAGGCCAGCCAGGCACAGAGCAACAGAACACGGGCTTTCATGCGGGCTCCTTAAAAGTCAATTTGCATAGTGAGTTGCGCTTCACGCGGCGCGCCGAGCTGTGCGCTGGCGTAACCCGCGCCGGTGTAACCGTTCAGGCCGCCGGGCACAATGTTGGTCCAGTAATGGCGATCGGTCAGGTTGGTGACCGCCAGGCGGAAGGTGGTGCCGGTTCCGAACATCCGCGTGTGATAGCTGCTGCCAACATCGACAGTGGTATAGCCGCTAACCCAACCCTCGTTGGTGTTATCGGTGGCGCGACGTCCGGCGTAGTGCACACCTGCGTCAACATCCAAACCCGGCAACTGGCGAATGCTGTAAATCGCCAGCATGTTGGCGGTAAAGCGCGACAAACCGACAATCTGCTTGCTGTCGGTGGTCGAGCTTGCCGTGTCATGCAGACGCGGATCCAACCAGACTGCGCCGCCGAGCAGGCGCAAATCGTCCGTCACGTGTCCGTCGGCCATCAGTTCGATACCGCGGTTTTTCTGCGTGCCATCCTGCGCGTAAACCCCATCGTCATTGGTGTAAGCGAACGGACGTTTGGCCTCGAACAGCGCTGCCGTTAACAGCAGATCGCGGGTCGGGGCGTATTTCGCGCCCACTTCAATCTGCTTGCTGCGATACGGCGACAGGATCGCGCCCGCATTACTGGCGCCGCTCGGCGCGGTGTCACCCTGTTGCAGGCTGTTGGCCCAGGTGGTGTAAAGCGTGACGTTCTCCAGCGGCTTGTACATCAGGCTGGCAGAACCGCTGGCGCCGCTATCCTCGCTGCTGCTGGTCTGCGCGCCCGCTTTGCTGTAGTTATCGACCGTCAGCAGGTTTTCACTGCCGGAAAGCAACATGCTCCATTGCGGCGTGAAGGTCAGCGTATCGCTCAGCAGAAACGCGTGCTGAGTGGCACTGGCGGAGTGGTAACGGTGGATGTAATCCGGGTAATCCGGTTTGGCGAAAGTTTGCGGGTTATCCAGCGACGCGGAGCCCAGCGTCTGCGTGCCGCCGTTTACCGGGTTGTAGTTCTTCCACACAAACCCGCGCACACCCGCCGTGAGATCGTGACCCAGCCAGCCGGTATCAACATGGCCGGTCAGGTTCGCCAGATAGCTGGTGATGGTAAAACGGCTGGCGGTGGAGTTCGAGGTGGTGGTGGTGTAATGACCTTGATTGTCGGTCAGCGTATTGGTCACCGCTGTCGATTCGCGATCGGCAATCTGGCGCAACACGCCAAGATCCAACAGCCAGTTGCCGTCGAAATCATGCTTCAGATGCAGGCTGGCGGTGGTGGTGTGATCATCATTGCCCGCATAGCTTTGGCCGTATTTGCTGTTGGTCGGATCGACTGCGGCGGGGAAAGATGTGCCTTTCGCCAGCGCAAACGTGCCCGGCAAGCCTTTGGCGTAGTAATGGTAGTAACTGATATTGCTTTCCAGCACCGTGCGATCGGTCAACTGAAAATCCATCCCCAGCCCGGCGTACTGGCGGCGGTTGCGGCTGCCGTGGGTGTAGTTGTGCCCCTCTTCATTGAGCAGGTTGAGGCGGTATTTTACCCGGTCGCCGCTATCCAGCGGGCCGCTGAAATCCATCGACGTCAACGCGCCGCTGCCGGTGCCAGCGCCCACGGTTACGCGGTGTAACGGCACATCGGTCGGGCGTTTCGACACAAGGTTAAACATGCCTGCCGGGTTAGCGGGGCCGTACAGTGAACCCGCCAGTCCATCAAGCACTTCGACACGTTCGACCTGCTCTGCCGGATACTCGGTGGTTGACACCGCGTTCAGGCCGTCGAGCAGATGGTTTTGTACCACGCTGCCTTGCATCCCGCGCGTTTGCGGGCGCGCGCCATCGCCCTGAACGGCAGGCAAATAGCGGTAAACATCTTTGATGCTGCTTAATTGCTGGTGGTTAATCACGCTGCTGGAAACGGTCTGCATGGAAACCGGCGTATCCAAAACGGCGCGTTTGCCGAGGTTGCCAACCGTCGCCTGCTGCTGCCCGGCGGGCGGGTTTTGATCCAGCGTCTGTTTTTGCGGCGCGGCGGTGACCACCACGGTATCTTCAGCGTGCGCCAGCGGCGCGGTCAGTAAAGACGAAAAGGTGAGCATCCCCATGGTCAGGGGCAGAACTTTTTTATCGGTGAACATGATTATGATTTGAATCGTAGCCAGTGAAAAAGAGACGGGCTGTTATGGGCCGCCATCGAGGCAGGGGACAGTTATCTTTTTAATTTGTATGACAATAAAACATACATTCGTTGTATAAATCAATATACATCGACTTGGCTATTTGTGCGCTTTAGCGCACGGTGTGATTCCATGCTGGGCGAATTTCCCCCATAAGGCGTCGTTTTCGCGAGAGTGGTTAATTTACGGGAAAATATATTTAACAATATTCTTCTGAAGGTTAGTTTAATTTATAAAATAAATGAAAAACGCTAATTTAGATCGATATCATCAATAATTGAACATGAAATAACCTTTTGCTTTATAAGAAAAATTTGAACATTTCAGACATTCTTTATGGATCGTTTTCAGTTTATTCTCTATTTTAAATAATATTGCTAAAGGATTTTTCAGACCAGTCGATAAATATAACTCAGCACCCCGGACCTCAGTCATTAAGGAACAAAATGAAAGCAGATGCGTACAATAACGGTCTTCCTGTGCACCCGGACCCGTTGTTGGAACAACCCGCCGCGATCCCGCCGTTTGTGAAAACCATGGCCGTCCGTTTATCCTGGGCATCTGCGGTTGGCGAACCATACGCGTATCACCTGCTTTCTGCGCCGTATCACCACGGTGTTGTCACGTCTGAAGATAAGCAGCAACTGCTGGCGCACTTCCCCTTTATGGCCGAGTTACCTGAAGAGATTGCCGATTACACCATTATGCTGGTGACGCTCTGGCTGAATATTGAAGAGTTGTACCATCGCGGCACGGTTTTGCCGGAGGGGATTATGCAGGCGCTGATGAAAAAAACGGCAACCATGCCGCTGCATGATTGCCGTGAAAAGGGAAAGACTTCCGCGACCTGTCTTTGTGCACCGCGCGGGGAAATTACGCCATCGCGTTATAGTCGATAAGATAACGCTCCATATAACGGGAGATGGTGTTACGCAGAATTTCATATTTCTTACGCATCGGATCGCTGCGATGAAATATCAACACCACTTTGCGCTTCGGCTCCGGGCTTACGCAGCGAATATAACGAATATTGTCATTACCGCCTTGCTGTGTTGAAAGCAACGGGAAGAATGAAACACCGCGATTAAACGCCACACCACGGCGCAACGTTTCAAGGTGCATCGCCACAAAACGCGAGTCTGGTTCCAGTTCAAACTGGTAGCAATAACGCAGCACCTGGCTGTGCAGACAGTTACCGTCATCCAACATCAATATTTTGTTGTTCTTCAGATGCCCCATATCGATTTCGTTCATGCGCGAATAGGGGTGCTGGTGGCTGACGCCCAGTACCAGCGGCTCATCGAACAGCGGCAGTTCAACATATTTACTGGTGTCTTTATTGGAGGTGACAATCGCGCATTTAATCGCGTCGGACTCCAGCATATTCAGTAACTGATTCGTTTGCGCTTCGTGAATTTCCAGTTCGATTTCCGGGAAGTTCTCGCGGCATACCGTGTTGAGATGGGAAAAAATATAGGGTGCCAGCGTCGGAATAATACCGATATCCAGCGTTTGCATCAGGCTCTGATAATGGCTGCTGCTGGCCATATTTTTCAGCGCTTCAATTTCCCGCAGCACCACCTGAGTTTGCTCTACCAGCCGAAGCCCGGTTTGCGTAAAGCGGATCTTGCGCGTGGTTCGCTCCAGCAACTGTAAACCAAGCTCGTTTTCCAGCTTGCGTAATTGGGCGCTGAGCGTTGGCTGGCTGACATTACAGGCTTCGGCTGCACGCTGAAAATGCCGGTGCTTTGCCAGGGCGACAAGATACTCAAGATTACGGATGTTCATTGTGTTCCCCCTCATGCCTGCACATGAGATTTGATGGTTTTTATTATTTATTACCCTATCAGGGCTTCCTGCCAGACACCTGCGCCATCCCGCGCCGGTCACTACTGTGTAGAACCCCTAATGCGTTTTTAACGACACCGCAAATAACGACAACATGTGCAACGCGGACAAATAATAACCTTCGCCCGGTCGCAACGCGGTCTCCATTTGCTGATAATCACCCATCGTTAAATCACGCACCGCCAGGATGCCGTCGGACATGGCGTAACTCGCTTGTCCATCATTTAAAACATCCACCCACGCGGGCGTATTGCTGCGGGCGTAATTCGCCCAAAAGTGACGGAAATTATCCATCGAATGTGGCTGCGCATCGCTAAGGCTTAAATAAAGCGGAATACGAATTGCGTCATAACTAAATCGCGCCGGCCAATTTTCGGCAGGCATGACTTCACCATTATTCTTAACAAAAATCCAGTCACTGGGCAGCTGGCGGCGACCGAAACGCGCTTTATTGAGCAATTCGAGGCTCGATTTCTTAAGTTTCAACCAAATAGCGTTATGTCGCTGCTGCCAGAAACTGTCCCAGGCCGGGAAAACAAAATAAGAGGGGTTGATAATATAACCGTCATCTTTGGTAAAACCGCGCAAGCCTGGTAACAGTAACGTGGTGGAATCTTGTTCAATAATCAGGCAATTAATTAACGCGTCCTGAATATTGCCCGACGCGGTGAGATAACTCTGATCGTGCCATTTATTTCCGGCCAGTAATAAAGCCCACGCAATAAGCGTATCGCCATCGCTGGCATTATTATCGTCGGTCACTTTGTGTTCCTTCGGATCATAACGCCAGGCAAATAGCCAGAGTGACGGGCGTAATAAGGTATTACGCGTCCAGCGCCACATTTTCTCAAATGTGGCGGGATCGTCATTCATCACCGCCAGTAACATGCCATATCCCTGACCTTCCGAATGGCTGATATCGCCATTTTCATGGTCAACAATGCGGCCATCCTGGCTCAGGTAATTCTGTTTAAACAGCACCCAGTTAGGGTCCTGACTGCGGGCTGAAAACGTACTCATTGCCAGCGACAGCAGCAGGCATGGCATGAGCCAGGTGGTTCTTAACATGAGTTTTCCTGTTGTAAAGATAAGGCAGTGGCGCTGTCAGGTGTTAAACGGTTTCAGCAATACGCAAAGCGGCTTGCTGCGCAGGCGATTTCACCAATTCGTATTGCAGCCATTGGCGGAACGCTTCGCCGGTCGCGGCATGGCGCAGGCCATATTCGACAAACGCTTTCATATAGCCAATCTTGTCGCCGCAGTCGTGAGACTTGCCGGTCAGGGCATAGGCTTCAACCGGCGAACGCGCCAGCAGCATGGCGATGGCGTCGGTCAGTTGGATTTCCCCCCCGGCACCGATCGGCGTTTTACGCAGCAAAGGCCAAATCTCTTTCGACAGCACATACCGCCCAACCACCGCCATGTCTGACGGCGCGTCATCAACGGCCGGTTTTTCCACCATGCCCAGCACGTTGCCAAAACCACCGGCAGGCAGGTTGTCGCCGCCGCAATCGACCACGCCATAACGGGAAACGTCTTCGTGGTTAACGCGCTCAATCATCAACTGGCTGGCGCCGGTGGTGGTGAAGCGGTTGATCATCGCCGCCAGGTTATCCTGCGCCAGGTCGCACTGGCTGTCGTCGATCAGCACGTCCGGCAGCAGCACCACAAAATCGTTGTCGCCGATCAGCGGCTCTGCGCACAGCACCGCGTGACCGAGGCCTTTGGAGTGGCCCTGGCGCACGTGCATAATTTTCATGCCCGCCGGGCAGATGGTGCGCACTTCTTCCAGCAACTGGTTTTTCACGCGGGACTCCAGCAGTGACTCCAGTTCGAAAGAGGTATCGAAGTGGTTTTCGATCGCGTTTTTAGACGAGTGCGTTACCAGCACGATTTCACGGATCCCGCAGGCGTAACACTCCTGCACGATATATTGAATCAGCGGCTTATCGACAATTGGTAACATCTCTTTGGGGATCGCTTTCGTTGCCGGGAGCATACGCGTACCGAGACCCGCTACGGGAATTACAGCCTTTAACATACCTATATTCCTGTTATTGATTTATTGCTGTTTAAATATCAACAAACAACGCTGTTGATGACGCTACCCGATTCATTAAGGCCAGGAACCTGGTAGTTAATATAATTATCACCGCCGCGCGCCTTCACTTTATAAAGGGCGGTATCGGCCGCTTTCAAAATGGATGAAAAATTCGTTCCGTGTTCGGGATAACTGGCCACGCCAATACTGACCGATAACGCCACGGTTTGTTGTAAATAGTGCAAATACATCGGCTGGCGGGTGGCTTCAACAATCAATTGCAATACGCCCCGGCCCGCCGTTTCGTCGACGCCGTCTATATAGGTGAGGGCGAACTCATCGCCGCCGAGTCGTCCCAGTAAGGTCGTGCGGGAAATACACTGCTTAACCCGGCTGATAAAACACCGCAACACCTCATCGCCTGCGGCATGCCCCAGATCGTCATTAATATTTTTGAAGTTATCGAGATCGAGAATCGCCACCACAATCTGTGCGTCGCGCGCGTTGGCGGCACGGATTTTTTTTCGGCTGCGAATGTAGTAACCCTGGCGGTTAAGGGTTTTGGTTAATGCATCATTGTGGGCGCGAAAATGTAATTTCTCGCGGATCGCCATATGCCGGGTAATATCAAAGCCCAACAAAATAAAGGCAAAAATTTCCCCATTGTCATCCCGCTTCGGCATTAAGCGGGTGTCGAGCCAGATAACATCACCATTTTTTTTGCGTTGCGATATTTCTCCTTGCCAATTATCGCCGGAACTTTTCGCGCTATTTATCGCCATCAATAACGAAATAGAAACGCTTTCATCGGGCGACTGAAATAAGACCTGGCCTGCTACCTCATCCGGCGTGAAGCCGGTGAGTTGGTAGAAAAACGGGCTGGCGTGAATAAGCCGCCCGGACGTGTCGAGAACCAGGGAAACAAAGGCATTATCCTCCATATAATTAACGGCTTCGATTTCAAGTTTCCTTCCTGAAACCATGATTTCATTAAGCATTATGGTCACCTGATCGTAGATATAGAGAAGTCATGCCTTTGCGAATTACTCGCCGATGGCGTAACGGAAAATCAATACATCTTCTGTCGCGTTATCTTTCCAGCGGACCGGCACCTGGTTGCCTGCGCCCTGTGAAACCAGCCACTGGGAATACGCGCCTTCCAGCACATAAGCACTGGCGCGACGCCAACCCGCTTCATCGCGGTACTCCGGCGCGTGCGGCCAGGCGCAGTGCAGCAAAATCAGCTCGCGCTGGGCGGGCGCCATTTTCACAAAGCCCCAGTTGAACAACTCCAGCACCCGGTTGATGCTCGCTTCCAGTTCGCTGACGGTGGCAGCGCTATCAATGGGATACCACTGGGCCATCATCTGGCCGATACGTCTTAAGGCATCGGGATCTTTATCGCCCCGGCCTTCGGTGTATTCGTTAAAAAACAGATACACCAGGTCATGCCAGCCAGCCTGATAATTGCGTTGTAAGTAAGTGTCCTGATTGCTAAACATCTTGTATCCCACGGGTTATTTGTCTTGATCGACGTAATATTTGAAATAAAACAACGCTTTGCCTTCGTTATAACTGCCGAAGGTGTCATAGCCCAGGTTTGCGCCCAGAGCCAGGTTGTCGCTGAGGTGGTAACGCGCATCCACGCCCAGCGTGTAGCCAATGCCGTTTTTCGAGGTGGCTTTGTAGACCGCGTCCACATCGTCATCGTCGCTGGCGTAACTGTCTAACTGCGATTGCAGGCTGGCGTGGCCAGGGAAGTAATCGCTCTTATCTTGTTTATAAGACTGGTAACCCACCGCGCCATTCAGCGTCAGATCCCAGTCGTTAAGATGGCGCGTCAACGTCACCGGCAGCGACACCGCCATAAAATCCTGCGGGCTGAAATAGCCACCCTGGCCGACGGTGTAGTAGCTCAGGTTGCGGTCGAAGTTCATGTAGTTGACGTTGACGCCCACTTTCAATTCGCTGTCGGCGGTTTTCCACGGACGCAGATAACTGCCCGCCTGCGCCGAAACCGAATGGTTGGTCGGCACATTCGTTCCGATAAAGGTGTCAAAACCGAGGCGGGTGTACAGACCGACCAACTCGTTATCCCACGCTAACTGCGCCGACACGCCGTTGCGCGTCACGCCACCCCAGCTTTCGCCGGTGCTTTTATCTTTTACGCCGACGTATGAGAGCAGGCTGTCGGTGACCGCGCGGCGCTCCGCTTTCAGGTTCAACGAGCTGTTCTGTGTCAGTTGCGGGCTCCATTCAACACCGCCGACCAGGCGGGTGAACTCGCCGCCGGTCGGCGTACTGCCAACATCCAGCTTGTAGTGATCACCGCTCAGGCTGAGGCTTGCCGCCACGCCGTTCGCCTGCTGGCCGCCCTGCGAATCCGCATTGGTCGAGGTGGTTGTCGTGCTGGTGCTGGCGGCGGCTTCAGCCAGTTTCGCCGCATGATCCAGCGCCCCGGAACCAAAGCGATTCGCTGCTTCGCCGGACATTTCACCCGCATTCAGCGACACCGGCGTCACGTTCAGGCTCAAACGCGCGCTGTCGCCAATCGCGCCGGAGAGGATCAGCGGCGCCTGCACTTCATCCAACGCGCCGAGGCCAGACTCGCCATTGCGGCTGCGCAGCGACACCCCCGCGCGGGTCCAGGTGGCGCTCTTTTCCTGCAAGTCGCGCATCAGGGTGTTGATACCGCTCATCGCCGTCAGTTGCGCCTGGCGCGTCGGCGACGGCAGCGATATGACGGAACTCAGCTCGTCGTTGTCGCTGTCATCCCCCTGTTGCACGCGCCACTGCGCGGTGCGCAGCAGCGACATTGCGCGCTGGTTTTCACCATTGGCGGCGGCAACGCGAGCTGCCAGCAGCATGTAATCCGCGTCCTGGCTGGTTTCCAGCGAGGAGAACGCCCGGCGCGCGGCGTCATTATCACCGCGTGCCAGCGCAAGGTTGACGATGCCGGTCAGCGCTTGTTTATCGCGCGGGGATTTGCGCAGCACGTACTGGTAGATTTCGGTGGCTTTCTCATCCATATGATCGGCCTGGTAAACGCGACCCACCGCCAGCAGCAGATCGGTATTGGTCGGGTTGCTCTGCAACTCCGGCATCAGCAGGCTCCACGCTCTGCCGATTTGCCCCTTCTCGCGCAGGCGATCGGCGCGGGCAATCAGGTTGCCGGTACGAATGGCGTTGACCTCTTGCTGG
Source organism: Kosakonia sp. BYX6 (assembly GCF_038449125.1). Classification (NCBI taxonomy): domain Bacteria; kingdom Pseudomonadati; phylum Pseudomonadota; class Gammaproteobacteria; order Enterobacterales; family Enterobacteriaceae; genus Kosakonia; species Kosakonia calanthes. The sequence continues at coordinate 940,741 of NZ_CP151800.1, forward strand.
CTGGTGCCGTTTTGCAGCGTCGGCGCATTCAGCAGGCTTTCCGCTTCGGCAAACTGCCCGGCCTGGTTGAACACGCGGATCTGCCCGGCGTAATCCACCAGGGAACCGTGCAGTCCCTGCGCCTGGTTTTCACGCACCAGTTGCAATGCGCCCATGCTGTCGCCGCTTTGCATTAACAGTTCGGCGAGGCGGCCGACATCCACCGGCGTTTGCGGCGGGGTGCGTTGCAGCGCCAGCAGCGAGTTACGCGCGGCGGGAATATTACCGAGGCGCAAATAGTTGCGGGCGATATCCATTTGCTGGTTATTCTGCACGCGGGTGTTTAACGCGGTCATATCGGCGCTGTGCTGGCTGCGCGGCGCGCGGGCTAACAGGCTTTGCGCGCGCGACCAGTCGTTGTCTTCTGCGGCGAACACCGCGGCGGCGTACAGCGCTTCTTTGTTGTTTTCGCCACGCTGCGCCACGTTCGACATGACGGTAACGGCCTGCTGTTTCTGCCCGGCTTTACGCAGTGCGCGGGCATAGTCGAGTTGTAGCCAGACGTTCTGCGGATATTTTCCCGACGCCGCCTGCAAAATCTGCATCGCACGTGAGTTGTTACCCGCCTGCATCGCGGCCTGCGCGTTTTTGCGTTCGTTATCGCCGTTATCGCCGACGGAGGCATAACGGGTACGCAGGCTGGCGGGCAGGGTACGCAGCATGGCGTCCGCTTCCGCCTGTTTATTCTGCTGTTTGAGCACCCACCACAGCGCGGTGCGGATATCGGTGTTCTGCGGGCGCTGCGCCAGTAGTTGACGATAAACCTCTTCCGATTGCGGCAGTTTTCCCTGGCGGCGCAAAATATCGGCGCGCAGCATATCCGCCGCTTGCTGTTGGCTGTCATCGTTGCCGGTGCTGCCTTCAAGGCTCGCCAGCGCCTGATCGTAACTGCCTTTTTGGCTCAGGCTACGGGCTTGGTTCAGCGTGCCGTAGAAGTGGGCGTTATCGGCATCTTTTGCCCACTGCACGCTATTCGGGTTGTTGGTGTCTTCCTGCGACGCGCGGCGCAGAAACTTTTCCGCGTCGCTGAAGTTGTTCTGACGCAGTGCGACATACCCCATTCCGGCAAGCGCATTGCCGTTGTTGGCGCGGGTTTGTAGCGCTTCGGAAAACTTATCTTTCGCGCCGCCCAAATCCCCGCCGTTTAAGGCATCAAACCCGGCTTTGGTCGCATCGCCTTCAACACTTTTGCGGTAATGATCCATCGGCGCACTATCTTCCGGGTGGCGCTGAGCGTAGGCGCTATACGCCGGAAGATCGGAGGCTTTTGCATCCAGCCACAGCAGCGCTTGTTGCAGCGCTTTGTCGGCGCTTTTATCGTCCGGCGCGAGTTCGCTCAGTGCGGCGATCCCTTCCCGGCGCGTCGGCTCCTGGTAAGTCAGCGCCATGGCCAGCGCCTGTTTGGTCGGCACATCATCCGGCATCACGCTGGCCCGCTGGCGCATGGCCGCCACCGCTTCCGACCAGCTTGCGCTGTCGCCGGCCATCGTCTGGTAATACTCCAGCGCGACGTCGTCCGGCGGCGGATTGCCGTTAAACAGCGCACGCCAGGCGGCGATCGCCGCTTTAATCTGCCCACGGCTCGCCAACTGACGCGCGGTGTTGAGCTTGTCCTGCGGAATATTGCGCAGCGTATTGGCACTGTTTAACGCGCTAAGGCGCGGGTCTTGCGGCGAGATGTCCGCAATCTTTTTCCGCCAGATTTCTGATTGCGGAATATTGCCCTGCTGAAGCTGGTAGAGCGCCATCAGATACAGGGCGTCGATGTTTTTATCATCCGCCGCCAGCACTTTTTGCAGCGCTTCCATTGCCATCTCGTCGTGGGCTTTGCTGTGCCAATAGCTGGCCTGCGCCAGCAGCTTTTTCACGGCGGCATCGTTGCCGTTGGCATCCACGCTGTCGGCCGCCGCCGCCGGGTGGCAAACACCCGCCAGACAGAGCAAAAAGGCCTGCGTCAGTTGTTTACGCGTCGTCATTTCTTGGTTTTATCCTGCAAGCGTTGATGGGCATGGCGCTGTAGCACGTTAAACAACATCGGGCCGGAGACCGCGGCAATCAGGCAGGCGAGGACAACCAGCCATAAAATGTGCTCGCTGGCGAACCACAACACTTTCATATAACCGGGCAGGTTGCCGCTGGTGAACTGCTCACCCACGCGCCAACTGCGCACATCGCCCGCGTTGCTAACGGCGGTGAAATCGCCGCTGGCGGTCGATAAAAATGCCGGTTTCGTCATATCCGCAGGCAGTAATGCCAGCTGGTGGCTGTCGGTGGCGGTCGCCACAACCACCACACGCTGCGCGTTCCACGGCGAGCGCATGCTCAGCAGACCGCGCCACTGATTGTTGTCGCTGAGGTATTCCGCCGCGTCCATATCCGTGCGCGCCTGGTCGCCGCTGAGCAGCGACAACATGCGGCTCACGACGCTGGCGGTGGTCACTTCTAGCGTGTTTTCGTTAAGTGAAAAGGCGCTGTTTTGCATGAGTGGGTTGAGTAACTCGCCGTTGCCCAGGCTGCCAATTGCCAGCACATCGTTATCCGCCAATTGGCTTTCATCCGGCATGCCGGTGAAAAGATGCAGATAATTGGCGGCGACGCCGGTATCGTGCCCGGCTTGCGCCATCAGGTTCAGCAGCACCGAAATATCGTCTGATGTTGGGTGTGCTGGCATCAGCACCGCGGTGTGGGCGAGGTCGGCATGGCGAGTGAACGGGAACATCGCGCCGCTAAACCAGGCCAGATTCGGCAGCTTGCCAAAGTGCCACGCGCGGCTGAAATCGAGGGTCGAATCACCGTCGATGCGGCTTTGAATGTTTTCATCCGCCATGGCGTTACACGGGGCGTTTTTCTGCGCTTTCAGGCCAAACCAGAAACCCAGCTGATTACTGCCGAGAATGGCGCGCGGGTCGATATTCACCACCGCGCTCTGCTGGCGATGAGATAACCCCAGCGTCGCCAGCAGCGGGGCAATCAAACCTTCTTTGCTCACCGGCAAACGTTTGAGGAACTCGCTGTTTAAGCTGACGTTGAGGAACGACTCTTGATCGTCAATCCAGTTTTTCTGCGCGAAGCTGTAGTTGAGGTGCAGCGGAACAGACGAACCGTCCCACAAAAACAGATCCGGCGCGGTACGAAACGGCAAGCGGTTTTCGCCATGCCAGACGCCGTGCGCCACCAGCGCGCCGTCATCGGCCAGCAGCGAACGCACCGTGACTGGGCGCTCGGTGTTGATCCAGCGCGGCGCATCGTACGCGTTGCGTTGGGCCACTTTCAGCGCGGGAACATCCAGGGTGTCGCTGTCCGGCAGCGCCGGTAATGTCAGACGCCACGCCGCCTGGCGCAATTGCGCGTCGTTATGCCCGCTGATAATCAGCAGCTTGTAGGCCGGGTTTTGCGGGTTGTCGATAACCTGCAATGCCGCACCGTTGCCTGGCGGAATGGTCACACCGCCCACGCTCTGGCCGGGCTTGCCAATCACAATGCCGTTACCCACGGGCAGGGTGTTGTACTGCACATCAAAACGGCTCGGATTACCGCTACTCAGCGTGCCGAATTGCGACGCGACAATCGCGGACGCGGTCAGCACATCGGCATCCGGGTTTTCCGGGTAGGCGATGCTCAACGCCTGATCTTTGGTCTGGCGCGTGTCGAAGAACGGGCGCGGGAAAGTCCCCAGCGTTTTACGCACGTTCAGCCATAACCCTTCGTAATTGAGCGACGATTCCGGCTGCAAAGTCACCTTGTAATCGGCGGGCAGCGCGCGCTGGCAACTCCAGGCGTTATTGATGATGTCGTCGCCGGTTTTCAACTGGAAGCTGAGGTTATTGCTGGAGGCGACCATTGAGGCGGGCACATCCAGGTTCCAGGCGCCTTTATCCTGCTGGAGTTGATCGAGCGGCACCGCACCCAGTGGCTGACCGTTAAGCATCAGTTGCAGATTTTCTCCGCTAACATCGCCGCGGTTGACCTGCACGTTCAGGCTGATATGCGCGTTCGTTATCACCAGATCGCCTGGCAAATTAAACGACACGCCGTTTTGCAACTGCTGGCCGGAGAGCGTTAACCCACCGGCGGCACCCATATCGGCAAAACTCAGCGTGTTGGCAATATTTTGATTGCTGGCGTTGACCGTTGCAGGCTGCGGCTGCGCGGGTGTTGTCCCTTGCAGCGTCACCGGCAGCGGGAGTTCCGGCAGCGCGTCGTTATCTGCCGATGCGGCAAACGAACAGGCCAGCAGCGTGGCCAGCGCGAGGGGGTTAAAGCGCATTGTTAACCTCTTGCGTTTTTTTCGCGACCACGGCCATTTTGCTGTTGAAACCATTGGCGGGTTTTTTGCGGCCAAAGAACAGCTCGTACACGCATTGCAAAATACCCATAAACGACGCCAGCGGGCGATCCGGCGCATGCGGCGGGCGATACCAGGCATCCGCGCGAGAGAGCACCACGCGCACCAGTTTGCGGCGCTCGCCGAGCGGCAAGGTGTCGAACTCAAGGCGGAGATCGCCAACGCCCGTTCCCGCCGCGCGAATCGGCACATGGGCAATTTCACCGCCCAGCCCCAGATCTATCTGCACCGGGGTTTTGTGGCTGAGATCTTCGCCTTTCACCAGCGCTACGCGCGCGCCGCCCATGGAAATATCAAAAGTACGGGTCTGCATGGTCGAACCATCCGAGAACAGCACAGTGACCGGTAAGCGGGCATAAATACGGATGGTTTTGCGGATCTGTTTGGTCTCTTTCGCCACGGCAATCGAGGCCAGCAGAATAATGGTACTGAACGTCCCCCAGGCGATATTGAACAGGATGACGCGCGGGTCGATACCGGCGTAATCCTGCATAAAGTAGCGCACGCCCACCCAAATCATGCTGCCAACCATCAATACGGTGGTGATGATCAACGGGCGCACGGTGTGGGAATCAAAATAGTCCCGGTCGGTCAGATCGCCTTTATCGGTGACGTTGAATTTGCCAAGGCGCGGTGAAATCAGGCTCAGCAGCGTTGGCAAAATCAGGTGGAAAGCCATCACCGTTTCGTAAATTTCGCCCCAGAACGCATAACGGTAACGCCCGGTGATGCGCGAGTTGACCATGGTGGAGAGCACCAGGTGCGGCAGGACATAGGCGAAAATCAGCGTTGCGGAAGAGGAAATAATGTTGAGATTGAACAACATAAACACCAGCGGCGAGGTAAGAAACACCACGCGCGGCAAACCGTACTGGAAGTGCAGCATCGCATTGAGGTAGCAAATGCGCTGCGTGAACTTGAGGCCGCGTCCGAGCAGCGGATTATCAATACGGAAAATCTGCGTCATGCCGCGCGCCCAGCGAATACGCTGGTTAACGTGCAGCGCCAGGCGTTCGGTCGCCAGGCCCGCCGCCAGCGGGATATCCAGAAACGCCGTGTTCCAGCCGCGACGTTGCAATTTCAGCGCGGTATGGGCATCTTCGGTGACGGTTTCCACCGCAAAGCCGCCGACTTCATTCAATGCGCTGCGACGGATCACCGCGCAGGAGCCACAGAAGAACGTCGCGTTCCAGTTATCGTTGCCTTGTTGCACCGGGCCATAGAACAGCGCGCCTTCGTGCGGCACGCGTTTCGCCGCCGTCAGGTTGCGCTCAAACGGATCTAAAGAATAGAAGTGGTGCGGCGTCTGGATCAGCGCCAGTTTGTCATCACGGAAAAACTCGCCGATGGTCGCCTGCAAAAAGACGCGGGTCGCCACGTGATCGCAATCAAACACGCAGATCAGTTCACCCTGGGTGACGGTCATTGCGTGGTTGAGATTACCGGCTTTGGCGTGGTTGTTGTCCGGGCGCGTGATATAGCCGACGCCCGCTTCGGCGGCAAAATCGCGGAATTCATCGCGTTTGCCATCGTCGAGAATATAGACTTTGACTTTATCCTGCGGATATTCAATGCACTGCGCCGCCAGTACCGTATCACGCACGACGTCGAGGCTTTCATTATAAGAAGGGACATAAATATCCACCGTCGGCCAGGTGGATTGATCCGTGGGTAAGGGTGCAATTGGGCGCTCTAGTGGCCACGCCATTTGAATATAACCAAGTAGCAAAATGGTCCATGAATAAATTTCTGCCGCAAACAGTAAACTGCCGAGCAGCATTTCCACCGTCGAATCAAAATGCAGCGTCGTTGTCGCGCGCCACCAGATATAACGCGTGGACATCAACACGGAAAGCGACAGCATCGCCAGCACGGCTTTTTTATTTTTTAACCGACCAAGAATAAATACCGCTGCCATCACGCTAAGGCCAAAGAGGTATTGTTTATCGCTACTCATCGGGGTAATAACCACCAACAACGATAATAAAAGCAGCATCAACGTGAATAAAATTCCGATGACTTTTTTCATGTTTATATCATCTTGCACAGAAAAGAATAACGGCATACCGGCATGACAGAATCTGTCCCGGTTACCAATTAAAATTCATGACGCGAAAAACATACCCATGGGCAGGTCATGAGAAGTCGTGCTTATTAATGACCCGGTGAGCGTCTCACATGGCGCAACAGGATTATTTGCCGATGACCGTAAATAATTGATCCAGACGTACCGGGTTACGCTCGCGGATTTCAATTTCCGCCGGGCGCGTGATCGCCGCGACGCTGTCGAGGATGCCGTTCGCCGGTGTGTTGAACGCTTGGGGCGCAGGCTCCGGCGTCGGTCTGTTTTTCGGCCAGGCGAGGGTGTTCGTCGGCACACTTGCCGGCGCGCTGGCGTGGCTGCTGGCGTCTTTACGGCTTGCCACGGAAATCGCGGCTTCTGTCACCACGTCACTGATTTCGGTGGTCACGGGTGTTGTGGTTACTGCTTGCATGGTTGCACCCTCTTCTTCATTCATTTCCAGGAAAGAGACACCGGACATTTTCAATTTTTCAGCCAAAGAACCTAAATCATCGTACATAATCATTACCCGGCTCTGATATGTTGAATACGCGCTGTGATAACAGCGGAGAATACTCAGTCAATAAAAAATCTCAGGTATCCGCTTTAAATGAGAATTTCCTCATATACTGTCGGTGGCGGCGTGTTAAGGTCAAGTGACGTTAACAATAAATGAGAATCTACTTATTAAGGGTATCTATAAATGCGGGGTTTATTTATAACTGAGAACCGAGTTAAACCCGGTCATTGCGCGGTGTGGCGCGGATAGAAGAAGAAAAAATTATCTGCAAACTTTACGTCAGACTTTTTATTAATAAATATATGCGATCAAAATCTTCATAGTCTGTCCATAATTCTTCACTTTTCGACCATTTTTAATTTATCGGCACGCTTTTTTGTTTGTTTAACGATAAATGAAAACGTATATATTGAATCTCTCTATAAATTCACCTGGCTATTAACCTAATATTGAACCGGTTAATACTTTCAATTAGGATGTCGCCGAATCCTTCTTTAAGAAAAAAGATTATGCATTCTGAAAATGATATTTTCGGCTCTGAGAATATGCTGGCCGCACTCGAGAATGTTCACGATGCTGTCGTGCTGTTGGATAGTGCAGAAACCGTGTTTTTCTTTAATCGCGCGGCGGAGAAATTATGGGGCTATCCCCGGATTTCGGTTCTCGGTTGTAAAGCGTCAGCCATTCCGTTGTTCACCTCAATTGATGTGCAACCCGGCGATGCGCACAGCGAACAGGCGCTGACGGTGATTTCCGCCACCGGTGAAGAGACCTCACTGGCCGCGACAATCAATTATGAAGAGACGGCGGCGGGCGGTTCACCTTGCCGGATCGTGGTGCATATCGATCAAGAGCGCATCACCAAACTTTCGACCTTTGATAGCCTGACCGGGCTGCCTAACCGCAGCGCGCTACATCAGTTTATCGATCAGATGATGGCCAGCGGCGATAACCCGCGCGCGGCGTTTTTCTTCCTCGATCTCGACCATTTTAAAGACGTTAACGATGCCCTCGGCTATGCCGCCGGGGACAGCGTGCTGGCGGCCATCGCCCAGCGTCTGACCAGCGAGTTTTCGCGGCAGGGCTTTGTCAGCCACGCCGATAGCGATGCCTTTGTGTTGGTGATCCCCGATTGCGATGACACCCGCGCCACCAGCATCGCGCAGAAGATTCAGGCGCTGTTTCGCATGCCGTTTAACGTTGCCGACCTGGCGCTGAATGTCACGGTCAGTACCGGCATCAGCTTATTCCCGGATCACGGCGTTTCGCGCGACGGGTTGCTGAAACATGCCAACCACGCTTCGCATCTGGCGAAAGCGGCGGCGTCCGGCGGTTACCTGTTTTTCAGCCCGGAGATGAACCAGGTTGATCAGGAACGCTTAAAACTGGCGGCGGCGTTGAAGCTCGCCATCGCCAGCAATTTGCTGCATTTGCATTATCAACCGCAAATATGGCTGAAGAATGGCGAGCTTTATGGTGTGGAGGCGCTGGCGCGCTGGACCGACCCGGTATTGGGCGATATTCCCCCAGGAAAATTTATCGCTCTGGCCGAAGAGACCGGCGAGATTGAGGCCATTGGCCGCTGGACACTCCATGAAGCTTGCCGCCAGATGGCGGAATGGCGCCATAACGGCATCCATGTGCCGGTGGTGTCGGTCAACTTGTCACCGATTAACTTCTATAACAGCAGCCTGCCGAGCTACATCTCCTACCTGCTGCGTCAGTACCGTATTCCGGCGAGCAGTTTGACCATTGAGATCACCGAAGGGGTGATGATGGATAAACGCCCGGAAACCATGGAAGTGATTTGCGCGGTACGTGAACTGGGAGTTGGTTTGTCGATGGATGATTTCGGCACCGGTTTCTCGTGCTTGTCGCGCCTGGCGCATTTGCCGATGACCGAGTTGAAAATCGACCAGAGCTTTATGCGCGATCTGAGCGAAGGCAGCAAAATGAAAGCCATCGCCACTACGGTGGTGAAAATCGGCCAAAGCCTGCACCAGACGGTGGTTGCCGAAGGGGTGGAAACCGAGCAGCAGCGTAATCAACTGCGCGACCTGCAATGCGATATTGCGCAGGGGTATCTTTACTCCCGCGCGTTAAACGCATCGGCACTGGCGGGGTGGTTGCAAAGCCGGGCGCATCCGGCACTGAATTATGATTGAGTTTGCGCGCTAAGTTGCCCAGCCTGAAAGGGTATTCGGGCCGGAATACCCCCCATTTATTGGGGGGCTATTTCTCATTTCTTCTATTAATTCGAATTTCCCCGCCGCTTCATCCGAAGAATTTTAATATCACCAGAAATAAGCAGAAAAATAGCATTCCCCAGGACATTTGACGGTGCGCTTGTCGGGCCGGGTTGGTACTGGTGGTTTTATTTTTGCTGTGGTCTATGTTCATATTTTTATATTACCCAGTGTCGATAATAAAAACCTGTCACGCCTTGCGGTACGGGCGTTTGTGAAGGGGTTCAGCGATGGTGTAGCCAACCGTTATGAACCCGGTTAGCTTTACTTTCTTTTATAGATAATATTAATTAATTCGCGTAAATATATAGTTATGCCGCTCGGAAATAATAGATGATATGCGAGCGATAACCTGCGATGAAAATTATCTTACCCGGAATATATTAAAAATCCACGCGTAAATTTGCCTTTGGGATGATTAATTTATTAAGATAGTCGCTCTCTATAATTAACAAGCAACTGCCGGCGGTTAATAAATAAATAGTGGTCATCGAGGGGATGATTTGTCTGTAACACATCGACAACGAAAAAGCCTGACGCAATATTGTGTGGTCAGGCTATTATTACCACTCGTGATAGATGAAGGCGTATGCACGGCCGCAATGGACCCGCAGGATCGGGAGTCACTCAATATGCACGTACAAATTGGGTGTAAATCTGATTCACTTTCACAGAGTTAGCGTGCAGCGTAAGTATCACGGTTAAGTATATTTGTGGTGAATAGTTCGCGCCTTCACCACCCTTACCAGGCAGTTGTTTAGCGCATAGCGGGTCATGCGGAACAGATATCATGAATAATGAAAAAAAACGGCACGATCACCATGATGAAGATGCCAGGCATCTCTTTGAATTACTGCATAATAATTCAGATTGGGTATGGGAAGTCGACGCGCAGGGGCGTTATACCTGGTCGTCGGATGTGGTAACGGAATTACTCGGCGTACCGCCGGAAGAGGTCATTGGTAAAACGCCTTTCGATTTTATGCCGCCCGGCGAAGCCGAGCGCGTGGCGTGCGCCTTCGGTGCCATCGTCACGGAAAAGCGCGCCTTTTCTGGGCTGGTGAATCGCAATCAGCGTGCCGATGGCAGCATTGTGGTGCTGGAAACCAGCGGCATTCCACTGTTTGACGAACACGGCGAGCTGCGCGGTTATCGCGGCATCGACAGGAATATCTCCAATCTGGGCGAGCGCGTCCTGCAACTGGAAACCATCTACGAAACCACGCCGGTGGCGCTGTGCATGATCGACAGGGAAGGGCGGCTGGTGATGTTCAACAAAGCGATGGCGAAATTGCTGGGCGACAACGCGCCGCTGGAAACCGAGCGGCGTTTTCAGCAGTTAATCCCCGATTACTGGCCCTTTTTCCTCACCGATTTCGCGCTGGCGGAAAGCAATGAAGAACTGCCATCGCGCGAGCTTGGCTGGCGCGACCGCTGTTACGATATTCAATCCGTGCCGGTGCGCGATGCGATGGATGGGGTCATCGGTCTGTCAGTGACATGGGTGGACATCACCGAGCGTCGCCAGGCGGAGCACAAACTGGCGAGCGCCAACAAAGTGCTGCAACAGTACGCGCAGCACGATCATCTGACCGGCTTGTTCAACCGCCGTTATATGGATGAGCGGTTGCTCAATGAAATTGCCCGCGCCTTGCAGGATGATTTCCCGCTGTCGGTCTGCCTGGCCGACATCGACTACTTCAAACATTACAACGATACCCAGGGCCACCAGGCCGGGGATGACTGCTTGCGCCTTGTCGCCCGCACGCTCACTTCCGCGCGCCTGCGCAGCAGCGATAATGTCAGCCGTTACGGCGGCGAAGAGTTTTTGATTATTTTGCCGGGCGCGAACCTGGCGCAGGCGATGAATGTCGCCGAAGGCGTGCGCAATGATATCAGCGCGCTGAAACGGCCGCACTCCGCCAGCCCGACGGGGTTCTTAACCATCAGTATTGGCGTGGCGACATTGCAACACGGGCAGTTGCGGTTTGAAGAGAAACCGCTACATATGATTGCCAGCGGTTTGATTCACCGGGCAGATACCGCGCTCTACGCCGCGAAAAAGCAGGGGCGCAACCAGGTTGTCTCCGCGCGCGATGGTCACGCCTCTACGGAATCGACGCCCTAATCTTGCGTGGCTGTGCAACGTTTCGGCGATAAGTCACGAAGTCATGCGAATGGCATACTGACGCCTTTTCGATTTACGGGCAGTGCGAAACGGGAGCCAGCATGCCGGGCGGGTTTAGGCCAGCGCGTGCCGCCAGTCGGCAATTAAATCTTTCTCATCTTCAATACCGACCGACAGGCGAATCAACTGTGGGGTAATGCCGTTCGCCAGCCGCTGTTCCAGCGGAATTGAGGCGTGCGTCATGCTGAACGGCTGGCTAACGAGGCTTTCCACACCGCCGAGGCTTTCCGCCAGCGTAAACAGTTTCAGCTTATTGATGATCTCCGTCGCGCGCAGGTCATCACCTTTCACCACCACCGAAATCATGCCGCCCGGCAGCGCCATCTGTTTGCGCGCCAGCTGGTAATGCGGGTGCGACTCCAGCCACGGAAACCACACTTTTTCCACCTGCGGCTGCTGCTCCAGCCAGCGGGCCAGCGCCAGCGCATTGCTGCTGTGGCGTTCCATGCGCAGCGACAGCGTGCGAATACCGCGCAAGGTCAGAAAGCTGCTGAACGGATCGAGCACGCCACCGACCGCGTTGTGCAGATACGCGAGTTTCTCGGCAAGCGGTGGGTTATCGCCGACCACCGCCAGACCGGCCACCACATCGGAATGGCCGTTCAGGTATTTGGTGGCGGAGTGCACCACGATATCGAAACCCAGCTCCAGCGGGCGATGGATAATCGGCGAGGCGAAAGTGTTGTCCGCCACGCTCAGCACATTGTGGCGTTTGGCGATGGCGGCAATTGCTTCCAGATCCGCCAGTTTTAGCAGCGGGTTGGTGGGCGTTTCTACCCAAATCATCCGCGTTTGCGGGCGAATCGCGGCTTCCAGCCCGGCGAGATCGTCCGGCTTCACCCAACTCACCTGTAACCCCGCAGTGCGGCGGCGCACGTTTTCGATCAGGCGATAGGTGCCGCCATACACATCATCGATGGCGACTAAGTGGCTCTCTTTATCAAGCAGTTCGAGCACCGTGGCGATGCCCGCCAGACCAGAGGCAAAGGCGTAACCACGCGTGCCGCCTTCCAGTTCGGCGATTGCCGTTTCCAGTGCGTGGCGCGTCGGGTTGCCGCTGCGCGAGTATTCATACCCGGTGTGCTGGCCCGGTGCCGGTTGCGCGAAGGTAGAGGTGGCGTAAATCGGCGGCATCACCGCGCCGTGTTGATCCGTGAACGCGCCGCTGTGGACGCTCTGCGTTGCCAGGGTTTTCATGCTGTTTTCCTTATTGTTCGGGACGATTACGCCAGGCCTTGCTCGCGCAGCCAGTCATCGTTAAACATTTTCGACAGGTATTTGTTGCCGGTGTCGCAGGCGAAGGTGGCGACCCGTTTCGGTGTGGTTTGTGACTGGCAGTAGCGCAGTGCGGCGCACAGCAGCGTGCCGGTTGACGAGCCTGCCAGAATGCCCTCTCGTTGCAGCAGCAGGCGGGCGGTGGCAAACGCCTCTTTGTCGGTGACGCGAAACGCTTTCGTGACGCCGTCGATGTGTGCCAGCGGCGGGATAAAATCTTCGCCAATGCCTTCGACCCGCCAGGAACCCGGTTCGCCGTAGCTGCCAGTTTCCACCTGATCGGCGAGGATAGAACCCGCCGGATCGGCCAGCACAAATTCGGTGTGCGGGGCGTGTTCGGCAAACCAGGCTTGCAGCCCGCCGAGTGTGCCGCCGGAACCGACGCCAACGACGATGGCATCGATTTTCTTATCCAGTTGCGCGAAGAGTTCCGGCGCAGTCGTCGTGAAGTGCGCCAGTGGGTTGGCTTCGTTATTGAACTGGTCAATATAGAACGCGCCCGGCATTTCCTGCGCCAGCCGACGGGCGACATCCTGATAATAATCCGGGTGGCCTTTGTTGACGTCGGAGCGGGTGAGCACCACTTTCGCGCCCAGCGCCCGCAGGTGGAAAATCTTCTCGCGGCTCATTTTGTCCGGTACCACCAGCACCAGCGAGTACCCTTTTTGTGCGGCGATCAGCGCCAGCCCCAACCCTGTGTTGCCCGCCGTGGCTTCAATAATGGTGCCGCCGGGAGCCAGCTGTCCGAGCCGTTCGGCTTCGCTAACCATCGACAGCGCCACGCGGTCTTTTATCGAGCCGCCGGGGTTTTGGTTTTCTAGCTTGAGAAATAATTCACACGGCCCGCTGTCCAGTTTGTGTAACTGCAGCAGCGGCGTATTGCCGATCAATTCGGTTACTGAATGAAAGACTGACATAAGGTATTTATCCGTCACCAGAGTAGTGAGTGGATGATAGGTCTGCCGATTTGCGCTTTTAAAGATCCTTTGTGCTGTGTTTATAACGAACTGAAATATAAAGCTCTATTTAGCCATCAGGAAGGCGAGCCATTTAGTCGTCCGGATGTGTAAACAGCCAAAAACTGCCATTTTGCGCTGATTTTATGCATTTTTATCGGCGCATTCGCCGCAGTTATGCGTTTTTTGGCAATGCATCTTCAAATAAATCCTAATCACTTGAAGCCGCATTCCGGCTTGATTAGTCAAAAATGTTATAAGCAATGTCTATTTGGTTATTTGAATTATCACTGAAGCTGATTATTATCGTCCGGACATCCATACTGCTAAACCGCCAAACGGAAACACCAACGAATGATCGTCCTTAGGAATATTTCCAAGATTTTCGACCAGGGAAAGGCATCGATTACCGCCGTCGACAGCGTCAATCTGACGGTTGAGCAGGGGCAAATTTACGGAATTATTGGCTACAGCGGCGCCGGAAAAAGTACGCTGATCCGCTTGCTGAATGGGCTGGAAAAACCGACGTCCGGCACCGTAGTGATCAATGGCCAGGACATTGCCGCCGCGAAAGGCGAAGCGCTGCGCCAGGCACGCCTGAAAATCAGTATGGTTTTCCAGCACTTCAACTTATTGTGGTCGCGCACGGTGAGCGAAAACATCGCCTTTTCGATGCAAATTGCCGGTGCGCCCAAAGCGAAAATCGCCGCTCGCGTGGCGGAACTGATTGAACTGGTGGGGCTGAAAGGCCGTGAAAACGCTTATCCGTCGCAACTGAGCGGTGGCCAAAAACAGCGTGTCGGCATTGCCCGCGCGCTGGCGAATAACCCGGATGTGCTGCTGTGCGATGAAGCGACATCGGCACTTGATCCGCAAACTACCGACCAGATCCTCGATTTACTGCTCGATATTAACCGCCGTTTCAAACTGACCATCGTGCTGATCACCCATGAAATGCATGTGGTGCGCAAAATTTGTGACCGCGTGGCGGTGATGGAAAACGGCAAAGTGGTGGAAGAGGGCGATGTGCTGAACGTCTTTACCCATCCGCAGCAGCCGATCACGCAGCAGTTTGTGCGCCAGGTGAGCCAGTATAAAGAAGAAGAGGCGTTTAACCCGGAGTTAAACAGTGAGCTGGGCGGCGCCGTTATCAAGCTGACCTTTACCGGGCACAGCACGCACCAGCCGATCGTCGGCGAACTGACCCTGCGCTACGGCCTGCCGTTCAATATTCTGCACGGCAAAATGTCGCAAACGGCGCACGGGGTATTTGGACAATTATGGGTGCACGTGGTGGCGACCCCGGAACAACTGAACAATATCCTCGCCGATTTAGGCAAGACCGATATTGAAAGCGAGGTCGTAACACATGGCTGAATCCTTTTTCCCGCACCTGAAATGGGAACAACTTTGGGCGGCAACGCAAGAGACGTTATATATGACAGCGTTGTCCGGCGCGGCGACCTTTGTGCTGGGGATTTTGCTCGGCCTGGCGCTGTTTCTTACGGCGCGTGGCGGGCTGTTCCAGAATCGCACGCTGTATAGCGTCATTTCGATTGTGGTGAACGTGTTCCGCTCCATTCCGTTCATCATTTTGATTGTGCTGTTAATCCCGTTCACGAAAGCCATTGTCGGCTCGATTCTTGGCGCGAACGCGGCGCTGCCGGCGCTGATTGTCGGTGCGGCACCGTTTTACGCTCGCCTGGTGGAGATTGCACTGCGCGAAGTGGACAAAGGGGTGATTGAGGCGACGCGTTCGATGGGCGCTCGCTTGAGCACGCTGGTATTTCGGGTGTTACTGCCTGAATCATCACCGGCGCTGGTGTCCGGTATTACCGTGACGCTGATTGCGCTGGTGAGCTACAGCGCCATGGCCGGGGTTATCGGCGCGGGCGGGTTGGGCAATCTTGCTTATCTGGAAGGATTCCAGCGGAACCACAACGACGTCACGCTGGTGGCGACGGTGACCATTCTTATCATCGTCTTCATCATCCAGTTCTGCGGCGACGTGATTACTTCACTGTTAGATAAACGATAATTATTGGAAACCCACATCATGAAAAAAACACTGACACTGATTGCCGCAGCGACCCTCAGCGTGCTGAGCTTCTCTTCCTGGGCCGATACGCTGACCGTGGGCGCGTCCAACGTTCCGCACGCTGAAATTCTTGAGCAGGCGAAACCAATTCTGGCGAAGCAGGGCATCGATCTCGAGATCAAACCGTTCCAGGATTACATTCTGCCGAACACCGCGCTGGCCAGCCGTGAACTGGATGCCAACTACTTCCAGCACATTCCGTACCTGAACAGCGTGCTGAAAGATCACGCGGGCGACAAAACCTATGATTTCGTCAGCGCGGGCGCGATCCATATCGAGCCGATTGGTATTTACTCTAAAAAATACAAATCCCTGAAAGACTTGCCGCAGGGCGGCAAAATCATCATGCGTGACGCGGTTTCCGAAGAAGGCCGTATCCTCTCTATCTTTGAGAAAGAGGGCGTGATCAAGCTGAAACCGGGCATCGACAAAGTAACCGCGCGTATCGACGATATTGTTGAGAACCCGAAAAAACTGGTCTTCCTGCCGAACGTTGAAGCTGCGCTGCTGCCGCAGATGTACAACAACGATGAAGGTGACGCGGTAGTGATCAACGCCAACTACGCGATTGATGCAGGCCTCGATCCGGTACACGATCCGATCGCCGTTGAGAGCGGTGAAAACAACCCGTATGCCAACATCATTACCGTGCACCGTGGCGACGAGAAGAAAAAAGATATCGTTGCGCTGGTGAACGTGCTGCACTCGAAAGAGATTCAGGAGTGGATCCGCACCAAATATAAAGGCGCGGTGATCCCGGTAAACAACTAAGTTACCCGATGCGCGGTCGCCCTGGCCGCGCATGTTTTTCCCGCTTTTCTGCTTCGCACTTTTCGTTGTGATTGAACTCACCAATTTTAAACATCTGCGTTAACACTTTTTAACAATGCTCTACTATTGCCGGGTTTAGCCACCGGGGGTAGAGATGAAAGATGTCGTGATTGTGGGCGCGGTTCGCACGCCGATCGGCTGTTTTCAGGGAGCACTGTCGCGCCACTCGGCGGTCGAGCTGGGCAGCGAAGTCGTGCGGGCGTTAATCGAACGCAGCGGCGTGCAGCCGCAAGAAATCGATGAAGTAATTTTAGGCCAGGTGCTGACCGCAGGCGCCGGGCAAAATCCTGCGCGCCAGTCTGCCATCAAAGGCGGCCTGCCGAACACGGTTTCCGCTATTACCATCAACGACGTTTGCGGTTCCGGCTTAAAGGCGCTGCATTTGGCCTCGCAGGCCATTCAGTGCGGCGAGGCGGATGTGGTGATTGCTGGCGGGCAGGAAAACATGAGCCGCGCGCCGCATGTGCTGACCGACAGCCGTACCGGCGCGCAACTTGGCAACAGCCAGTTGATAGACAGTCTGGTGCATGACGGTTTGTGGGACGCGTTCAACGATTACCATATGGGCGTGACGGCGGAAAATCTGGCGCGTGAATATGGCATCAGCCGCGAGCGTCAGGATGAATGGGCGCTCAGTTCCCAGCACAAAGCCCGCGCCGCGATTGATTCCGGGCGTTTTCGCGATGAGATTGTGCCAGTCAGCGCGCTGAGCGCGGACGGCGCAGCGTTCATTATCGATACCGATGAGCAACCGCGTACTGATGCAAGCGCTGAAGCGCTGGCGAAACTCACCCCGTCGTTTGAGCAAAGCGGTTCGGTCACTGCCGGGAACGCATCGCCATTGAATGATGGCGCGGCGGCAGTGCTGATGATGAGCGCCGGCAAAGCGCAGGAACTCAACTTGCCGGTGCTGGCGCGGATTCGCGCGTTTGCCAGCGTCGGAGTCGATCCCGCGCTGATGGGTATCGCGCCGGTGTATGCCATGCGCCGTTGCCTGGAGCGCGCAGGCTGGCAGCTTAATGATGTTGATCTGATTGAAGCCAATGAAGCCTACGCCGCGCAGGCGCTGTCGGTGGGCAAAATCCTCGAATGGGATGAGAAGCGGGTTAACGTCAACGGCGGCGCGATTGCGCTCGGCCACCCGATTGGCGCATCGGGCTGCCGGATTCTGGTGTCGCTGGTGCATGAAATGCAAAAGCGCAATGCCCGTAAAGGGCTGGCGACGTTATGTATCGGTGGGGGGCAGGGCGTCGCATTAGCCATCGAGCGCGATTAACGGTGACTTCCATTACGTTAATTAAAGCCTTCCTCCCGGAAGGCTTTATTGTTTGTGATATTCGTCGCAGGTTTTGTTTCAATTAAAATAAAACTTTAATGTCTTCCGCTAATAATATTCCTGGTTTATTCATAAATACTTACCTTGCTTTGTAAATTCATATTATCGCCACCGTTACAATTTGAAATGTGAGAAATAAGCCTGCTTATTATTAGCGGATTGCTTATGTATAAGTATGTTTTGCTTTGTGTTTTTTATTTGTATTTCAATATGTAACAGTTCAGTTAATAAAAAATAGGGTGTGATCTTTATCTGTTTTTTAAAGCCTTAAACAGGTTTTTTATTGATATTCATCACGCCGTTAGACATAGTTCCGTTCCATACAAATATTTACGATCATGATCACTAAAATAAAGTTACGAAAAAAATAAAATAGAATTCCATAAAAATGGAACATAATTTTAATTATTGAGGTGACTCATGTTTAAGAAAACTCTGGCCCTTGCTTCACTCCTTGGCGCGACCTTCGCTTCACAAGCGGTTACCGTTGATTTGCGTCACGAATACATCGACAGCGGCTCCAACGCCGACCGTGTGGCGGTTTCTCACCGTTTCGCGAATGGCGTGGGTTTCGGTGTTGAAGCTAAATGGAAATCTGGTGGCGATGATGCCGACAAACCTTTAACGGAAATTGTTGGTAACGGTCACGAAGAATCGATTAACTACCGTTGGGCAGTGACCAAGAATTTTGCACTGAACCCCGGCTTTAATATCGAAAGTAAAGATTCCAACTCCATCTATAAACCGTATCTTCACGTGCAATATAGCTTTGATAACGGGATTTATATTGCTGGCCGTTATCGTTATGAATACACCCGCTACCCGAATTCCAACTCTGTCGATAATAAAGTCAATAAATTCGATACCTGGGTGGGTTGGGCAATGGGCGACTTCCGCGCTGAGCTGAATTACGTTTACGCAAAAAGCACCGAAGGCGTTTTACGTGATAACGACAAAACGTATTCCAACGAATATAACGCCAAGCTGGCGTATAAACTCGACCAGTTCTGGTCACCGTATGTTGAAGTCGGCAACGTGGGTGTAACGGGTAGCGACGAACGTCAAACTCGCTTCCGCCTGGGCGTGGCCTATTCTTTCTGATTGTCTGCATTACCCTCAAAAGAACCCGGTGCAGTTTGGCCGGGTTATTTTATGCCCGTCATACTTCGTGCCGCAGCGATCGTCATATCACCAGGTATTTTTGCCGGATGGCGCTTGCGCTTCCGGCCTACAAACACAATCACCTTTTACCCTAAATAATTCGCGTCGCAGACCTGTAGGTCGGATAAGCGTCAGCGCCATCCGACGATTATCGCATCATTGGGCATTTCGCCGGATGGCGGCTTCGCCTTATCCGGCCTACGTGATCATGCCGGTAAATAAAAAAAGCCCTCCGCAAGGGGAGGGCAAGGCCAGTTACAGAAACACTAACTCAAATCATGATTGCAACATCACTCGTTGCTCGGGAAGTTTCGCGATATAGAGGGCCGGTTTGCCGTCTTTATCCGAACTAAACAAAATCGCACTGTCATCGGGGGTAAATGATGGGTGCGGATGGGTGACCTGGCGGCTGTTGGCGAATGTCGCCCAGGACGTGTCGTGGCGCGCAACGCGGAAATAGTTTTTCTGCGCCACGTCGAACACATACAAATAGGGATCGTTATCAATGGTGTAGCCGCCGGTATCTTTCACATCCACTGGCGTGCCGGAACCATCACCGACCAGCAAAGTACCGTCGAAATTGCTCATCAAGTGCGAACAAGCCGGTATCGGCATAATCGCTTCGTTCACCCTGGTCTCTGGGTTGAAGCTGTAAACCACGCGACCCTGGTGACCTTTAAGATAAGAGACATACACCAGCGCGGAGCCGTTCGGTACCCAGAACTCGTGCGTACAACTTTCGCCTTCCGCGTGATCTTTCACTTTGCGCACGTTGCTGCCATCTTCGTTCACCAGCCACATGCGCGCATCCACCAGGTCATGCGGGCCTTCATGGCAAAACGCCACGGTATTGTCATCAAACGGGCGGTAGATCGGGTGGCCGAGCCAGATTTTCTCTTCATGAACGACGCGGCTTGCGCCCGTTTGCAGATCCACGCGCAACAGGCGGCAATGGGGACCTTTATGGAAGAAATCGTGGAACAGTTGCCAGTCGTTCAGCGGCGTCCAGTCGCTGGCGGCAATTTCGATGCCGACCAATTTACTGCAATCGCTGTTTGCCACCCATGTGCCGTAACCGACCCATTCGTCCGGCACGCGGTAAATTTCGCGCTCGGCAAGGGTATGCAAATTCACTTCGCGCAGGGTGCGATCGTTCTTCACATAATATAAAGCGCTGTCATCCGGCGAGAGAAAACCGCCAAACGTGTTATCCCCCGCGCCTTCGGTTAACTGCACCGCTTCGGCGTTGGCAATATCCAGCAGGTAATAATTCCAGTGGCCATCAAATTCCCCGGCAAATAACAGATGGCTGCCATCATTAAAGAAGCACTTTTGATAAAAGTAGTTCCGGTGGCAGGTCACTTCCGGCGGTGTTAAGCGGGTGATTTCCGCGCCGGTATCCGGATCGCGGCTGACGTCATAATTGAGTTTTACCCGCATGCCTTTCGCCATTTCTCGCTCCTTTGGGGGTCCGGTGGGAAAGTCACGTCCCAATGATGACCACACTTTTATTTAAGTTTAAAAATAGAGTGTCAATTTATCAAAACGTCGTTTCAATATGTGTGATTGCTGACGCACTTTATAAGAAAATTGTTACGACTAACGTCAAAAACAGTGAAAACATCGGCGCTGTGCGAGGGGCCTTTGATTTTAAACAGGAAAACTGCGCTTTGGCTGTCAAAACTCAAAGACGCGCTTAACTTCTTGTTTGCTATGCTGAATTTAAAC
This sequence comes from Kosakonia sp. BYX6, assembly GCF_038449125.1. NCBI lineage: Bacteria > Pseudomonadati > Pseudomonadota > Gammaproteobacteria > Enterobacterales > Enterobacteriaceae > Kosakonia > Kosakonia calanthes. The sequence goes on from NZ_CP151800.1 coordinate 961,526, forward strand.
CAAATCTCTTCGCGAAATTCTTCCGGCAATATTGTCAACGCCAAACAATCGTGATCCTTCTTGCAGATCTCAAAATAAGTAACAGAAAAAGTGAAACGTTGTTTTATTTACGATTGAAAACATGTTTTAGCCGGGATAAGATGCACTAATACAAGAAACGGAACGCTGTTTCTACGCTTCGTTTTAGGGCATTTCGGTCAAAATTTACTTCGGAGGTTATTGTGGAAGTCAGACAAAGCATCCACAGTGCGCACGCAAAAACACTGGACACCCAGGGCCTGCGCAATGAGTTTTTAGTCGAAAAAGTGTTCGTTGATGACGAATACACCATGGTTTACAGCCACATTGACCGCATCATCATCGGCGGCATTAAGCCGGTGAAAAACACCGTTTCTGTTGGCGGTGAAGTGGGCAAACAACTGGGCGTGACCTATTTCCTCGAACGCCGCGAACTGGGCGTCATTAATATCGGCGGGCCGGGCACCATTACGGTGAACGGCCAATGTTACGAAATCGGCCACCGCGATGCGTTGTATGTCGGCAAGGGCGCGAAAGAGGTGATTTTCGCCAGCGTCGACAGCGCCAAACCGGCCAAGTTTTACTACAACTGCGCACCGGCGCACATGACATTCCCGACCAAAAAAGTGACGCCTGCGGATGTCTCGCCTGTCACGCTTGGCGACCCGTTAACCAGCAATCGTCGCACCATCAATAAATATTTCGTGCCGGACGTGCTGGAAACCTGCCAGTTAAGCATGGGGCTGACCGAGCTGGAGCCGGGCAATCTGTGGAACACCATGCCGTGCCACACCCACGAACGCCGCATGGAAGTCTACTTCTACTTCAATATGGAAGAGGATGCCTGCGTATTCCATATGATGGGCCAACCGCAGGAAACGCGTCATCTGGTGATGCATAACGAACAAGCTGTCATTTCTCCAAGCTGGTCAATCCATTCAGGTGTCGGTACGCGTGCGTACACTTTCATCTGGGGGATGGTGGGCGAGAACCAGGTCTTTGATGACATGGACCACGTCGCGGTAAAAGATCTGCGCTAATTACGGGCAGCGCAACACGATGCCTGTCCGGTACAGGCGCTGATAGATTAAGGAACAAACATGATTCTGGATGCATTTTCTCTTCAAGGTAAAGTTGCGGTAGTGAGCGGTTGCGATACCGGTCTGGGCCAGGGTATGGCGCTGGGGTTGGCGGAAGCGGGCTGCGACATCGTTGGTATCAACATTGTTGAACCAACGGAAACTATCGAGCGCGTTACCGCGCTGGGCCGTCGTTTTCTTAGCCTGACCGCCGATCTGCGTAAGATCGATGGCATTCCGGCGCTGCTGGAGCGCGCAGTCGCGGAATTCGGCAAGATCGATATTCTGGTCAACAACGCGGGTCTGATTCGCCGCGAAGACGCGATCAACTTCAGCGAGCAGGATTGGGATGACGTCATGAACCTGAACATCAAGAGCGTGTTCTTCATGTCCCAGGCGGCGGCGAAACACTTTATCGCGCAGGGTAACGGCGGCAAAATCATCAACATCGCTTCCATGCTCTCCTTCCAGGGAGGCATCCGTGTGCCGTCTTACACCGCGTCGAAGAGCGGCGTGATGGGCGTGACCCGTCTGCTGGCGAACGAGTGGGCGAAGCACAATATCAACGTTAACGCGATTGCGCCGGGCTACATGGCGACCAACAACACCCAGCAACTGCGTGCCGATGAGCAACGCAGCGCCGAGATCCTCGACCGCATTCCGGCGGGCCGCTGGGGTCTGCCAAGCGATCTGATGGGGCCGGTGGTGTTCCTGGCGTCAAAAGCGTCCGATTACATCAGCGGTTACACCATTGCTGTCGACGGTGGCTGGCTGGCGCGTTAATTTGCTCTCACTTTGCGTGAAATAAAAAACCTGCCGCGTGCAGGTTTTTTTATATCTGCATATTATTTGTCCATATGTGATTAATAGAAATATCCATATCCATTTGTCTTAATTACATGCCTTTAATTAAAAAAGTCTTAAAAATAAGCGAATTAAAAATAGTTTATGGCTTAAACGTTATTTTCAAAATTGTAAACTCCATCACAAAACAGTATGCGATAGCTCATTTATCCATATCTTCGCGTTTTCCTGCCTGACTCTTATTCCCGCCGCTGACTTACTTTCTTATAACGTCTTATTCTGTGCAGGCAGGAAAAAAATGGCTTCTCTCAGTAATGACTCTGTAGTTTTACCGCGCGCGCTGCGTGATACCCGGCGCATGAACCTGTTTGTCTCCGTTTCAGCCGCCGTCGCCGGCCTGCTGTTTGGTCTGGACATCGGCGTGATTGCCGGTGCGCTGCCGTTTATCACCGATCACTTCACCTTAAGCAACCGCTTGCAGGAGTGGGTTGTGAGCAGCATGATGCTCGGCGCGGCGCTCGGTGCGTTGTTCAACGGCTGGCTCTCTTTCCGGCTTGGGCGCAAATATAGCCTGATGGTCGGTGCAGTGTTGTTTGTCGCCGGTTCGCTGGGGTCGGCGTTTGCCGCAAGCATTGAAGTGCTGCTGATTTCCCGCGTACTGCTTGGCGTCGCGGTTGGCATTGCGTCTTATACCGCGCCGCTTTATCTCTCTGAAATGGCGAGTGAAAACGTGCGCGGCAAGATGATCAGCATGTACCAGTTGATGGTGACGCTAGGGATTGTGCTGGCGTTTTTGTCGGATACGGCATTTAGCTACTCTGGCAACTGGCGGGCGATGCTCGGCGTGCTGGCGCTACCGGCGGTGTTGCTGATTATTCTGGTGGTGTTCCTGCCCAACAGCCCGCGCTGGCTGGCGCAAAAAGGGCGGCATATTGAAGCGGAAGAAGTATTGCGTATGCTGCGTGATACCTCGGAAAAAGCGCGTGAAGAGTTAAATGAAATCCGCGAAAGCCTGAAGCTCAAGCAGGGCGGTTTTCAGTTGTTCAAAGCGAACCGCAATGTGCGCCGCGCCGTGTTCCTCGGCATGTTGTTGCAGGCGATGCAGCAGTTTACCGGGATGAACATCATCATGTATTACGCGCCGCGCATTTTTAAAATGGCCGGGTTTACCACCACCGAACAGCAGATGATCGCCACGTTAGTCGTCGGCTTGACTTTTATGTTCGCCACCTTTATTGCCGTTTTTACGGTGGATAAAGCCGGACGCAAACCGGCGTTGAAAATCGGTTTTAGCGTGATGGCGCTTGGCACGTTGATCCTCGGTTACTGCCTGATGCAGTTCGATAACGGCACCGCCTCGAACGGTTTGTCCTGGCTTTCTGTGGGCATGACGATGATCTGTATCGCGGGCTACGCGATGAGCGCCGCGCCGGTGGTGTGGATTTTGTGCTCGGAGATCCAGCCGCTGAAATGCCGCGATTTTGGCATTACCTGTTCCACCACCACCAACTGGGTGTCGAACATGATTATCGGCGCGACCTTCCTGACCTTGCTGGACGCCATTGGTGCGGCGGGCACGTTCTGGCTTTATACGGCGTTGAACCTGGCGTTTGTCGGTGTGACGTTCTGGCTGATCCCGGAAACGAAAAACGTCACGCTGGAACATATTGAACGTCGGTTAATGGCAGGGGAGAAATTGCGGGATATTGGGGTTTGATAAGTTGCCGGATGGCGCGTAAACGCTTATCCGGCCTACAGGTTGATATCCTTTTGTAGGCCGGATAAGGCAGCAGCCGCCATCCGGCAATTTAAACGAACATTATTAGCGCATTGCGCGTTTCAAAATACGCTCAGCCTGGCGCTGGAAATCCGTCGCGGTTTCTTCCACGGTTTTCTGACCATAGTCGATGTACTGAATCGCGGTGCCGAACTGCGCCACAATCTGCGGATCGTCAAAGTACGGCGACACCGACAGTTTCGCCGGCAGGGATTGCGCCAGGCGCAGACCCGCAACAGCCGGGTCGTCTTCTTTAATCGCGCCACTCGCCGTCAGCGTTTGCACCGCCGCTTTACTCAGCGGTACGCCACGCTCCAGACCCAATGTTTCCACGCCCTCTTTGCTGTTCAGCAGGAAGTTAATCACCTGCGCGGCTTCTTTCGGGTGCTGGGTGGATTTACCAATCGACAGCATTTGCGCCGGTTTGAAGAACAGCCCGGCGTCTTTCGCGTCTGGCAGCATCGGGTAGTCGCCCAGCACCAGTTTGGCTGGCGGCTTCAGGTTGTCGGAATATTTGGTGATGGTGGAGTTCCACATATAAGTCCCGGCCCATTCACCTTCGATCCACGGTTTCATCTCATACATGTTGCTCTTACCGAACGATGCGTAATATTTTGCGTCCGGCATCACATGGCTATCGACCAGTTTTTTATACATCTGGAAGAATTCCACCCACTGCTCTTTGCTGTAGCTGAACTTCTTCGCTTTCTCGTCCACAGCCGGAATATTGTATTTCTGCACCATGTACGAGTTCAGCAGCGCCAGCGTATCCTGGTGCTCCAGCACCACCGGGTAATACTGCTTGCCGAGTTTGCTCTCGAAGGTTTTGCCCGCGGCGAACAGCTCATCCCAGGTTTTCGGGAACGCGACGCCGGCTTTTTTCCACTGCTCATCGTTAAAGTAGAAAACGCGCGCCGTTACTGAAATCGGGATGCCGTTCAGCTTGCCGTCAACGGTTACGGATTGCAGCTCTTTGGCATCGAACTGGCTTAAATCGATAATGTCTTTTACTTGGTTGAGATCGTAAAAACCTTCACCGGTTTTGGAGAAAATCGGCAGCCAGTTCCAGTTGGTCTGCATCACGTCCGGTTCCGTGCCGCCGGCGATTTGCGTGGTCAAACGGGAAAGATGGCCGTCCCAACCGGTGTATTCCGATTTAACGGTAATATCCGGGTGCTGTTTGTGAAACTCTTCCAGCGCTTTTAATGTCACCTGATGACGACCGTTGCCTCCCCACCAGGACATACGCAGGTCGACATTATCAGCGGCGGTTGCGGGTACAGCGCACATGCCCAGAGTTGCGGAGATGACTGCGCCTATAAGCACTTTTTTCATTTTTATACTCCAGTTTTAAACTTCATTCTTCAAGCTGCCTCTTTGTTGGCTGCGTCTGCGTACCCCAGTCACTTACTTTTGTAAGCGCCTGGGGATACACCGACTTGCCGCCTCGACGCATCTCGAATTATTTTGTTTATTTATAAGGAAATGTTCTGTTCAGTTTTTGCGTCAAAAATATGGCACTTATTCATGTCAAACTTAAAATACACCTTCCGGTGAAGCCCCTTTGCAATCATTGGCTTAGCTTCATCAGAAGGAATTCGGGCGGTCAGCTCGTAGTCGGCGACTTTCAGGTAAATAAAGAACTCGTGACCCATGTTCTCTACGCGTACCAGCTCGCCTGAGCCGCAATCTTCGCCAAACGGTTCATCAGCGACGGAGACAAACTCCGGACGCACGCCAAAGAACACCTCTTTGTCCGCGTAATCCGCGACTTTTTCTTGCTGGCGAGCATTCAGCGCCAGCGTTTCCTGACCGAGCGTGATATGCAAACGCTCGTCTTTTTGCACAATTTTCGCCGGTTTGATGTTCATTTCTGGCGCGCCGATAAAGCCCGCCACGAACATATTTTTCGGGAAGTGGTAGAGATTGTCCGGCGTATCCACTTGCATGATATGGCCGAGCTTCATCACGCAAATGCGGTCGCCCATGGTCATCGCTTCGGTCTGATCGTGGGTAACGTAAACCGTGGTGGCCGGTTTGCCGGATTTCTTCAATTGCTTATGCAGGTCGGAAATACGGATGCGCATCGAGGCGCGCAGTTTGGCATCCAGGTTGGAAAGCGGTTCGTCGAACAGGAACACATCCGGTTTTTTCACAATCGCACGGCCTACTGCCACGCGCTGCGCCTGGCCGCCGGAAAGCTGGCGCGGCAGCCTGTCCATTAACTCTTCCAGTTCGAGGATTTTTGCCGCTTCGTCCACCTGTTTGGTGATCTCATCTTTCGGCAGCTTGCTGAGCTTCAGGCCGAAGGCGAGGTTTTCCCGCACCGTCATATGCGGATAAAGCGCGTAGTTCTGAAACACCATCGCGATGCCGCGCGCTTTCGGCGCAAGATTGTTGACAATCTTTTCGCCAATGCGCACTTCGCCGCCGCTGATGGTTTCCAGGCCTGCCAGCATGCGAAGGGTGGTGGATTTCGCGCAACCAGAAGGGCCGACGATCACCATAAATTCGCCGTCGGCAATTTTCAGGTCGATACCATGTACCGCTTTGAAGCCGTTGGAGTACACCTTTTCCAGTTTGTTGAAAATCACTTCAGCCATGATACTTCCCTCTTAACCTTTAATTCCGCTGCTGGTCACGCCCTGTACGAAGTAGCGTTGTGCCAGGAAGAAGACAATGATGGACGGCAGAATGGAGATACTCGCCATTGCCAGAATTTCGTTCCACGGCGCGCCTTCGGTCACGTCGATAGACATTTTTAGCGCCAGGGCGATGGGGTATTTATCCACGCTGTAGACATAAATCAGTGGGCCGATAAAGTCGTTCATCGACCACATAAACTGGAACAGCGCCACGGAGATAATGGCCGGTTTCAGAATCGGCACCACCACATACCAGAGCACTTGCCATGAGTTGCAGCCGTCGATTTGCGCCGCTTCTTCCATGTCGCGCGGCACACCGCGTAAAAACTGAATCAACATAAAGACGAAGAAGCCCTGCGTGGCGAACGCCAGCGGCAGATAAAGCGGCATATAGCTGTTGAGCATGCCCATTTCGCGGAACATCAGGTATTGCGGGATCAGCAGCACGGTGCTGGGCAGCAGCATGGTGGCGATGAGCGTACCGAACCAGAAGTTTTTCCACGGGATCTCAAAGCGGGCGAAACCGTAGGCCACCACCGTAGAAGAGATAATGGTCAGGATCACTTTTGGGATCACATACTTAAAGGTGTTCAGCATGTAATGACCGAAAGTGTATTCGGTGCCGGTTTTCCAGCCATTGATAAAACCATCCCAGGTAGCGTGGGTCGGCCACAGGCCCAGCGTGGTGAAGATTTCGTGGTTCGGTTTGAATGATGCCGAGAACATCCACGCTAGCGGGTAGAGCATTAACAGGCCGACAAACAGCAGGATGATATAGCGAATCCACGCACTGACTTTTTCGCGACGCAATGTCCGCGCCACTTCACGTTCGGCGTCTTTCATACCCGGCGTAAGGTGTTGGATATCAGCCATTTTTGCCTCCCTTATCGGCAGAGTAGAACACCCAATATTTCGATGATTTAAAGGCGATGGAGGCAAAGATCGCCACGACCAGGAACAGCACCCAGGCCAGCGCGGCGCCGTAGCCCATGTCGAAATATTTGAACGCGGTATCGTAGATATAGAGCGAGAACAGGTAGGTGTAATAGGTCGGGCCGCCGCCGGTAATCACGTACGGGCCGGTAAACTCCTGGAACGCCTGGGTGGTTTGCATGATGAAGTTGAAGAAAATCACCGGCGTAATCAGCGGCACGGTCACTTTCATAAACATTTGCCATTTGCTGGCGCCATCGATCATCGCTGCTTCATATTGGGATTGCGGGACGTTTTGCAACGCGGCGAGGAAAATCACCATCGCGGAACCAAACTGCCACACACGCAGCAGCGTAACGGACATCAGCGCCAGCGAGGGTTCGCCCAGCCAGTTGATCGGATCAAGACCGAACACGCCGATAAAGCTGTTCAGCAAACCATCAATGGCAAACAGCGCGCGCCACAGCACAGCGATAGCGACAGAACTGCCAAGAATCGACGGAATATAGTAAGCGGTACGGAAAAAGCCGATGCCGCGTAATTTAAAATTCAGTACAAACGCAATACCCAGCGCAAAAGCGAGTTTGAGTGGGATCGTTAAAAAGACATACGCAAAAGTGACGCCCATTGATTTCCAGAAGAGAGTGTCTTCGGTAAACATGTAGCGATAGTTTTCAATGCCATTAAATACCGGCGGGCTCATCAGATCATACTCAGTAAAACTGAGAAAGAAGGATGAGATGAAGGGGAAAGCCGTAAAGACAATCAGCCCTATTATGTAGGGCGATATCCAGGCCAATCCCAGTAGTCTGTTTTCATTCATACATACCTACCTGGCGAACAATGAGTAATACGGATTCGGAGAGTCATTTTCCCCGTCGCTGAGCGTCAGGGTGCGCTTGATCACAAAAATGAGTGTTATCAATGCGTTTTAGAACTTTAACTAACGGAAACTATTGATATTGTTGCGGGTTTTAAAATCCGCTGAACTTGTGTTCTTGAATTGTAAAACATCGTTTTAAAATATTTTATTGTGTTTAATTTTGCCGTCATTCTATTAATCACTGAAATGTGATCGAAGTCGAAACGATGTTTCAATAAAGTGAGTTGGGTGTCATTTTTATCGAAAAAACACGGGCTTTGCAGGGAATAAAAGAATGTGAAAAGCGCAATGAATCGCGAAATGAAATGATTCAAAATTAAAACGATTATCCGGCGAATTATCGCGTTAAGGTGAGTAAATAAAAAAGACCCCCAAATATTGGGGGCCTTAAATTATGTGGCGGCGATCAAGGTTTCAGGAAATCTTCGCGCACTGGCGTAAAGGTATCGAGCAAGGTACCTGCTTTCAGGCACACACAGCCGTGCATAATGTGCGGTCGCTTATAAAGTGTATCGCCTGCGGTGACGATATGTTTCTCATCACCAATGGTAAATTCGAACTCACCGGATAAAACATAAGTGAGTTGTTCGTGAGGATGGTTGTGCATTGGGCCGATGGCACCTTGCTCGAACATCACTTCGACCGCCATCATTTTGCCATCATGAGCAAGAATACGGCGGGTTACACCGTTGCCCAGGTCGTCAAGTTGCGTGTCTTTATGAAAGATAAACATCGGGCTGTCCTGTAGTGGTTATTGAATGATGAAACGTTGTTTCAAAATAACTTATCTCAGTGTTGCGCAAAAATAAACGCGCGGCCAGAGAAGTTGAAAGTCGATCACAACTTTGCTTGACTGAGTACTAAACCAGACGGAGAGAGACGATGAAAACGATTGGACTGCTGGGCGGCATGAGCTGGGAATCGACCATTCCCTACTATCGCCTGATCAATGAGGGCGTCAAAGACCGCCTGGGCGGTTTGCACTCCGCCAGTTTGCTTTTACACAGCCTGGATTTTCATGAAATAGAAACCTGTCAGGCAACCGCGCAGTGGCACAAAGCCGGGGAAATCCTCGCCCAGGCGGCAGCCGGTCTTGAACAATCTGGCGCCCAGGCGATTGTGCTGTGTACCAACACCATGCACAAAGTGGCCAGCCAAATTGAAGAGCGCTGTCATATTCCGTTCCTGCACATTGCCGATGCCACTGGCCGGGCGATTGAAAGCGCCGGTCTGCGTAATGTCGCGCTGCTCGGCACGCGCTACACCATGGAGCAGGATTTTTACCGCGGTCGTCTGGAAAAACAGTTCGGCATTGAAACGCAAGTGCCGGGGCCGGAAGATCGCGAACGCGTGAACCAGATAATCTTTGAAGAGCTGTGTCTCGGCACCTTTAGCGATGTTTCGCGCCAGTACTTCGTCAATTTGATTACTCACATGGCGGAAGCGGGCGCGGAAGGGGTGATTTTCGGTTGCACCGAAATTGGCCTGCTGGTGCCGGAATCACGCAGCCCGATCAAGGTGTTTGATACCGCGGCGCTGCACGCGGCCGATGCAGTTAACTTTATGCTCTCTTAATGCTTGTCTGACATGGCAGCCAGCGATCCGGTCACCTGCGGCATGGCTGCCTGCAAATGGTGGGTAAAGGCCTCGACCAGCGCGGAAGCCGGGCGATGCAGCGGGCGAATTAGGCTGACGGTAAACGGCACGTCGATACTGAAGCGCCGTACCGCGACGCCGTTGTTGGCGTAATCCAGCGCCGTGAGCGGGTTGACCACCGAAATGCCTACCCCGGCGCGCACCATCGCACACACCGATGCCGCGCTGTGGGTTTCCAGCACCATTCGCCGTTTCACCTGATGTTCATTGAACAGCGCGTCCAATAATTGCCGATAACTGTCGGTGCGCGACAAACTAATGTAATTCTCCCCCTGAAAATCCCCCGGTGTGAGCACGCTTTTGCGCGCCAGCGGGTGGTTTTGCGGCATCACACACACTTCATTGCAGGTCAGTAGCGGCGTGCGCTCGGTGCCCGCTGGCGTGCTGAGGGTTTCGGTTAAGCCTAAATCATGGCGCTGCGCCGACAACCACTCTTCGAGTAGCGGCGATTCCTGCGGCACGATATTGAGGCTGACATCCGGGTAGCGGGCGAGAAACGGCTGCAACAACAGCGGCAAAAAGGATTGGGAAAACACCGGCAAACAGGCCACCGACAGTTCGCCCTGGCGGAATTCGCGCAGGCTTTCCGCTGCGCTGACAATCCTGTCCAGCCCGTACCAGGATCGCTGCACCTCTTCGAACAGCCGCAGCCCTTGCACTGTTGGGTGTAAGCGCCCGCGCGTGCGCGTAAACAATTTCAGGCCGAGCACTTTTTCAAAGCGCGCCAGTTCGCGGCTCACGGTCGGCTGCGAGGTGTGCAGCATTGCCGCGGCTTCGGTCAGGTTGCCGGTGGTCATCACGGCATGAAAGATTTCAATATGGCGCAAGTTAACAGCAGGCATGGCAGTATCCGGTTACTGAGCGTTATCCATATCATTTTTGCATAGAGTCTCGATAAAACGATATTTTTTATTCCGTTCGTGCTGTGGCGTAATCATAAAAAAGCACGCTATCGGAGTGACTATGCCACGCCCATTACACCAGACCGAAACCGACCTGAACGCCGCCAACCTGCTGAAACTGCCCGCTGAATTTGGCTGCCCGGTATGGGTTTACGATGCGCAAATCATTCGCGCGCAAATCGCCAAACTGCGCGATTTCGACGTGGTGCGTTTCGCGCAGAAAGCCTGTTCCAACATTCATATTTTGCGTTTGATGCGTGAACAGGGCGTCAAAGTGGATTCGGTTTCCCTCGGCGAAATCGAGCGTGCGCTGGCGGCGGGTTACTGCCCGAAAACGCACCCGGACGATATTGTCTTTACCGCCGATGTACTGGATGAGGCGACGATTGCGCGGGTCAGCGAGTTAGGCATTGCGGTAAATGCCGGTTCGGTGGACATGCTGGAGCAACTCGGCGCGGTGTCGCCTGGCCATCGCGTTTGGCTGCGCGTGAATCCGGGCTTTGGTCATGGTCACAGCCAAAAAACCAACACCGGCGGCGAAAACAGCAAACACGGTATCTGGCACAGCGACATGGGCGCGGCGCTGGCGGTTATGCAGCGTTATCAACTGAAACTGGCCGGGATTCATATGCATATCGGTTCCGGTGTCGATTACGGCCACCTCGAACAGGTCTGTGGCGCGATGGTGCAGCAGGTGGTGGATTTCGGTCAGGATCTGCATGCCATTTCCGCCGGTGGCGGCCTGTCGATTCCCTATCACGAAGGGGAAGAGCAGGTCGATACCACACACTATTACGGCCTGTGGAATGCGGCACGTGAGCAGATCGCCAAACATCTCGGCCACGCGGTGAAACTGGAGATCGAACCGGGGCGTTTCCTGGTTGCTGAATCCGGTGTGCTGGTGTCGCAGGTGCGCAGTGTGAAAGCGATGGGCAGCCGCCACTTTGTGCTGATCGACGCCGGGTTCAACGATCTGATGCGCCCGGCCATGTACGGCAGCTATCACCATATTACGGCGCTGGCCGCCGACGGCCGCGATCTGCGTCAGGCGACGCTTATCGACACAGTGGTGGCTGGCCCGCTGTGCGAATCCGGCGATGTGTTCACCCAGCAAGAGGGCGGCAAAGTGGAAACCCGCGCGCTTCCTGAAGTGAAAGCGGGAGATTACCTGGTGTTGCACGATACCGGCGCGTATGGCGCGTCGATGTCCTCCAACTACAACAGCCGCCCGCTGCTGCCGGAAGTGCTGTTTGATAACGGCGTCGCGCGTTTGATCCGCCGCCGCCAGACCATCGAAGAGCTGATCGGCCTTGAACAGTTTTAATGTCTGACCTTCGATCCCGCCGTACAGGGCGGGATCGCCACACGCCTTTCCCACCGCCCTTAAGAAAAACCCCGTCAAATGTCAGGTGGTATGCCAATGTGCCGCCACGTCTCGTTTTGGAATACCGGATTGCGGGTTGCGAGCCGTGTCACAGAACTTTTCTTGATGCATCGCTATTTTTGGTATGCCAAATGGGACTTCAGCTGTATCCCTGTATCGATAAAAAAGCCCCTTACCTGAGGTGTTAACTCATGGCCCTACAAGAAAAGCTCATCGATTCTCTGGGTAGTTTCGCGACCAAGTTCAACAGCTATCGCTATATCATGGCGATCAAATCCTCGTTCATTACCCTGATGCCGGTGATTATCGTCGGCGCGTTTTCCGTTCTGATCTCCAACATGGTGCTGGACCCGAAAAACGGGCTTGCCAGCTTCCAGGCGTTGTCATTTCTCGCGGCGCTAAAACCGATCACCAGCGCGCTGAACTACGCCACGCTGAACTTTCTCAACATCGGCGCGGTGTTTTTAATCGGCATCGAGCTCGGGCGCATCAACGGCATTAAGACGCTGTTTCCCGGTCTGCTGGCGGTGATTTGCTTTATCTGCGTGACGCCGACCACCGTTGAAATGCTGGTGGATGGGCAAATGCACGTGGTGAAAGATGTGCTGCTGCGCCAGTTCTCGGATACCCGCAGCCTGTTCCTCGGCATGTTTATCGCCATTTTGTCGGTGGAGATTTACTGCTGGCTGGAGAGCCGCAAAGGGCTGAAGATCAAAATGCCGGACACCGTACCACCTAACGTCTCGGCTTCGTTCTCGGCGCTGATCCCGGCGATTATCACCACCACCGTGATTGCGACGTTTGGGTTTGTTTTCCAAAAAGTCACCGGCATGTACCTGTATGACGCCGTTTACCAGGTGGTGCAACAGCCGCTGGAGCGCGTGGTGCAAAGCCTGCCGGGGATTTTGCTGCTGATGTTTGTCGCGCAGCTATTTTGGGTCATCGGCATTCACGGCAACCAAATGATCAAGCCTATTCGCGAACCGCTGCTGCTCGGCGCGATCACCGTCAATATGAGCGCTTTTGAGCAGGGCAAAGAGGTGCCGAACATCATCACTATGCCGTTCTGGGATGTGTACATGAGCATCGGCGGCTCCGGGCTGACCATCGGTTTGCTGGTGGCGGTGATGATCGCCACCAAACGCAAAGAGATGAAAGAGATCGCCAAATTGTCGATTGGGCCGGGGATCTTCAATATCAACGAACCGGTGATTTTCGGTATGCCGATCATGCTTAACCCGATCCTCGCGATCCCGTTCATCATCACGCCGCTGGTCACCGGTTCGATTGGCTACTTCGCGACGGCCACCGGTTTTGCCGGGAAAGCGGTGGTGATGGTGCCGTGGACCACGCCGCCGTTGATCAACGCCTGGCTTTCCACCGCCGGTTCGATGGGCGCGGTCATTACGCAGCTTATCTGCATTATCACCGCCATCATTATCTACCTGCCGTTTGTGAAGATTGCGTCACGTCGCGCTGAGCAGGCGCAACTGCAAGCCGAAGCCACTAACAACGCCTGAGGGACGTAATGAGTACAAAAACACTCGCTATACCGCCGTCGTTTATTCTGGGGGCTGCCGCGTCGGCCTGGCAGACAGAAGGTTGGACAGACAAACGCGAGGGCCAGGATTCCTGGCCCGATCTCTGGTACAAAAACGATCGTCACGTCTGGCATGAAGGCTACGGCCCGGCGGTGGCGACTCACTTTTACCAGCGCTTTCGAGAAGATGTGCAGTTGATGAAGCAAGCGGGGCTGACCCACTATCGCACGTCGATCAACTGGTCGCGCTTTCTCACCGATTATGAAAACGGCGTCGTCGACGAGCGTTACGCCGCGTACTACGACGAACTTTTTGATGAGATGGCGCGCCACGACATTGAACCGATGATCTGCCTTGAACACTACGAACTGCCTGGTTATTTGCTGGAAACCTACGGCGGCTGGGCGTCGAAAAAAGTGGTCGAACTCTATCTGCTGTATGTCGAAAAGGTGTTCGAACGCTTTCACCAAAAAGTGACGCGCTGGTTCACTTTCAACGAACCGATTGTGGTGCAAACGCGCGTCTACCTTGATGCGCTGCGCTGGCCCTACGAGCAGAACACCCACACCTGGATGCAGTGGAACCATCATAAAAATCTCGCCACGGCGAAAGTGGTGAAGCTATTTCGCGAGAAAGGTTATGCCGGAACCGTGGGCTGTATTCTCAACCCGGAAGTGACTTATCCGCGTTCGCGCGCGCCGCATGATGTGCTGGCCGCCGAGCGTTATGACCTGTTCTATAACCGCGTGTTTCTTGATCCGATGGTCAAAGGCCACTATCCGCCGGAACTGTTTTCGTTACTGGAAAAACATGGCGTTAAGTGGGATTACAGCGACGAAGAGTTGGCCATTATTCGCGATAACACTGTCGATGAGTTGGGCATTAACCTTTACTACCCGCACCGCGTGAAAGCGCCGTCCCGCGCCTGGCACCCGGAAACGCCGTTTCACCCGGCGTATTATTACGAGCCGTTCGACTTGCTGGGCCGCAAGATGAACAAATCCCGCGGTTGGGAGATCCTGCCGGAGATCATCTACGATATGGCGATGCGCATTAAAAACGACTACGGCAATATTCCGTGGTTTGTCGCCGAAAGCGGAATGGGCATTGAAAACGAGGGGCAGTTTCGCAACGGCGAAGGCATTATCGAGGATGATTACCGTATCGACTTTATCGCTCAGCACCTTTACCAGACGCTGCGCGCCAGAGCCGACGGCGCAAACTGCCACGGTTATATGCTGTGGGCGTTTACCGATAATGTCTCGCCAATGAACGCCTTTAAAAACCGTTACGGGCTGGTAGAAATTGACCTGCAACACAATCGCGACCGTCGGGCGAAAAAATCGCTCTCCTGGTTTCGCAAACTGAGCGATGAGCGTCAGTTGACCCTCACCCTCGACGATGACGTAAAATAGCGCGCAAAGACTAAAAAAGTGCAGGTGATATTGTGGAGAAGGCCGTCGTCCCGCCGGAAAAAAAACAGTACCAGGAGATTGGCGAAGATTTACGCGAGCAGATAATCCAGGGGCATTACCCCGTGGGTTCACGTTTGCCGCCCGAGCGCAATATCGCCGAAAAATACGGTGTCAGCCGTACCATCGTTCGCGAAGCGTTACTGATGCTGGAACTGCAAGGCACGGTGGATATCCGCCAGGGTTCCGGCGTTTACGTGATGCGCATTCCTCAGGAGCATGAAAACGAAGAGGAGCGCTTTCTCAGCAGCGATGTTGGCCCGTTTGAAATTTTGCAGGCGCGCCAGTTGCTGGAAAGCAACATCGCCGCCTTCGCCGCTAAAATGGCGACCCGCGCGGATATCGATAATCTGCGGCGCATTCTGGAGCAGGAACAGCGTGCGATTGCCATGAATGACACTTCGCAGGACAACAGCAAAATGTTCCACCTTGTGCTGGCGGGCGCCTCGCAAAACCAGATGCTGCTGGCGACGGTGGAAAGCATTTGGCACCACATGGACAGCAGCCCGTTGTGGCAGCAATTTAATGTGCACATCGCCAGCCGCCCGTATCGTCTGAAATGGCTGGGTGATCGGCAAACCTTGCTGGCGGCGCTGCGCCGCCGCGATGTGATGGGGGCCTGGCAGGCGATGTGGCAACACCTGGAAAACGTAAAAAAGAGTCTGCTGGAGCTGTCGGACGAAGACGCGCCGGATTTTGACGGTTATCTGTTTGAATCGGTGCCGATTTTTCAGGGGAAATTGATGTGAAAATTGTTCCCTTATATGACGCGCCGCACTTCGCAGAACAGGTGATAGATTGGCTATGGCAGGCGTTTGGCGATTCCCTGCCGCGCGAGTTTTTCGCCAGCATTATCGAACACAGCCAGACGCCAGGGCAGTTGCCGCTGACCTTTGTGTTGGTGGATGATGAACAGTTGCTGGGAACCGTCGGTTTGTGGCGCTGCGATTTGATCAGCCGCCAGGATCTGTTCCCGTGGCTGGCAGCGCTGTATGTGAAAGAGAGTGCGCGCGGGCAGGGGCTCGCAGGGCAGTTACAAGACCATGTCAAAGTGCAGGCGAAAGCGATGGGCTTCGAGCAGTTGCACCTTTATTCCGCCTGCCGCGATTTTTACGAGCGCTTTGGTTGGCACTATATTGGCGACGCGCTCGATTACCCGAATACGACCGTGCATGTGTATCGCATCGCATTGTGATTTTTTGCCGGATGGCGCTGCGCTTAACTCTCCGGCGGCGCAATCACTGAATGGCGTCGCACCAACGTCGGGTTAAACAAATGGGTAATATCCGGTAACGGACGGTTTTCCGCCAACGCCAACGCTAACTCGGCCGCTTGCGTTGCCATGGTGACAATCGGGTAACGCACGGTGGTCAAGCGCGGGCGAACATAACGCGACACCAGCACATCATCGAAACCAATCAACGAAATCTCGCGCGGCACGTCAATGCCGTTATCGTTCAACACGCCCATCGCCCCGGCGGCCATTGAATCGTTATAACAGGCCACGGCGGTAAAATTGCGCCCGCGCCCGAGCAGTTCGGTCATCGCCTGCTCGCCGCCGCTCTCGTCCGGTTCGGCGAATGTCACCAGCCGGTCGTTACACGGCAAACCATTCTCTTTCAGCGCGTCGTAATAGCCCTGCAAACGATCGTCGGCATCGGAAATCGCGTGGTTCGAACAGAGGTAACCAATGCGTGTGTGACCTTGTTGAATAAGATGGCGTGTCGCCAGCCAGGCGCCGTAGCGGTCATCGAGCGCCACACAGCGCTGCTCAAAACCAGGCAGAATGCGGTTAATGAGCACCATGCCCGGCATTTGCTGCATCAACGAGGTGAGATCCTCATCAGGAATGATTTTGGCGTGCACCACCAGGGCTGCGCAGCGGTGGCGCATCAGTTGCTCAATGGCTTTGCGCTCTTTTTCTTCGTTATGGTAGCCATTGCCGATCAACAGGAAATTGCCTGTGGCGGAAGCCACTTGTTCAACGGCTTTCACCATTGCGCCAAAAAACGGATCAGAAACATCGCCCACCACCAGACCCACTGTTTCAGTGGACTGTTGCGCCAGCGCGCGGGCATTTGCGTTCGGGTGGTAATTCAGCGAATCCATCGCGCTTTGTACCGCCTGGCGTGAACTCACACTGGCTTTCGGCGAGTTGTTGATCACGCGGGAAACCGTCGCGACAGAAACCCCTGCCAGCCGTGCTACATCTTTAATCGTCGCCATTTTACACCTTCATGGGTAAGCGTTTACACGCTGCCTAGTGTTACGGAAAAGGGATGTCTTATCAAGGAAGTCACCGGACGGGTATGCGCAAACGTGAACTGACGCGAAGGATAATTGTGAAAACGTTACACGCGGAATTTTGCAAATTAATACAGCCAGAACCTTTAGTTACACTTTGCGAAGGGCTGTTTCGATTGTCCGCTGGTGGAGGGGGAGGCTCTCGTGACAGAGTGATTATCCCAGAGGTATTGATAGGTGAGCGCAACTCGTAGAGTTGCATACTCGAATTACACCAACCTGCGCAGATGCGCAGGTTTTTTTTTGCCAGCGTTTCTCCCTCCGCAGTTCTCATGTAATCTGCCACACTTTGAAGATAACTTGCTTAATTGACTGGCAAAAGGAGTTGAAATGCTACTGAGCTTTTTCCGCGGTCTGTTTCGTGTGTTATTCCGCATTCAGCTGACCGGAAATACACAGGCGTTGCACGGCGAACGCGTGCTCATTACCCCTAACCATGTCTCCTTTATTGATGGCATTTTACTGGCGCTCTTTCTCCCCGTGCGTCCGGTCTTTGCGGTCTACACCTCGATCAGTAGCACCTGGTACATGCGCTGGGTCAGCAAAATTATCGACTTCGTGCCGCTCGATCCCACAAAACCGATGTCAATCAAACATCTGGTACGTTTGATTGAGCAAGGTCGCCCGGTGGTTATTTTCCCGGAAGGGCGTATTTCCGTTTCCGGCTCGCTCATGAAGATTTACGACGGTGCCGGTTTTGTGGCGGCGAAATCCGGCGCGACCGTGGTTCCCCTGCGGATTGATGGCGCCGAGCTTACTTATTTCAGCCGCCTGAAAGGGCTGGTCAAACAGCGCCTGTTCCCGCGAATCACGCTGCATATTCTGCCGCCAACCCAATTGCCAATGCCGGACGCGCCGCGCGCCCGCGACCGCCGCAAGCTGGCCGGCGAAATGCTCCACCAAATCATGATGGAAGCGCGCATGGCGGTGCGCCCGCGTGAAACCCTGTTCGAAGCGCTGCTCTCGGCGCAGCATCGTTTTGGCGCCAATAAACCCTGTGTTGAAGATATTAATTTCACGCCGGACAGCTACCGCAAGTTGCTGACCAAGACGCTGTTTGTCGCGCGCATTCTTGATAAATACAGCGCGCAGGGCGAGAAAATCGGCCTGATGCTGCCGAACGCCGGTATCAGCGCAGCCGTGATTTTCGGTGCGATTGCCCGCGGACGCATTCCGGCGATGATGAACTACACCGCCGGGGTGAAAGGCCTTAGTAGCGCGATCACCGCCGCGCAAATCAAGACCATCTTTACGTCGCGCACCTTTATGGACAAAGGCAAGCTGTGGCATCTGCCGGAACAGTTGACGCAGGTGCGTTGGGTTTATCTGGAAGATTTGAAAGGCGATGTCACCTGGGAAGATAAAGCCTGGATTTTCCGCCATTTGCTGACGCCGCTGAAAGCGCAGGTGGCGCAAAAGCCGGAAGACCCGGCGCTGATCCTCTTTACCTCTGGTTCGGAAGGCAACCCAAAAGGCGTGGTGCACAGCCATAAAAGCCTGCTGGCCAACGTCGAGCAGATTAAAACTATTGCCGACTTTACCGCCAACGACCGCTTTATGTCGGCGCTACCGCTGTTTCACTCCTTCGGGTTAACCGTTGGGTTGCTCACGCCGCTGCTGACCGGCGCGCAAGTGTTTCTCTATCCCAGCCCGCTGCATTACCGCGTGGTGCCGGAACTGGTCTATGACCGTAACTGCACTGTGCTGTTTGGCACCTCGACCTTCCTCAGTAATTACGCGCGCTTCGCCAACCCGTATGACTTTTACCGCCTGCGCTATGTGGTCGCCGGTGCGGAGAAATTGCAAGAGAGCACTCGCCAGTTGTGGCAGGACAAATTTGGTCTACGTATTCTGGAAGGCTACGGCGTAACTGAGTGTGCGCCAGTGGTTTCCATCAATGTGCCAATGGCGGCAAAACCCGGTACGGTCGGGCGCATCTTACCGGGCATGGACGCGCGTTTACTGGCGGTGCCGGGAATTGAAGAGGGCGGGCGCCTGCAACTGAAAGGGCCAAACGTAATGACCGGCTACTTGCGGGTGGAAAACCCCGGTGTGCTGGAAACGCCGGTCGCGGAAAAGGTCAACGGTGAAATGGAGCCTGGCTGGTATGACACCGGCGATATCGTGCTGTTTGACGAGCAGGGGTTTGTGCAGATTCAGGGGCGTGCGAAGCGTTTCGCCAAAATCGCCGGCGAAATGATTTCCCTTGAAATGGTCGAACAACTGGCAATGTCGGTGTCGCCTGAAAAACTGCATGCCACAGTAGTGAAACACGATGCCAGTAAAGGTGAAGCATTGGTGATGTTTACTACCGACGATGCGCTAACGCGCGAAAAGTTACAGCAGAAAGCGCGTGAGCAGGGCATCCCGGAATTGGCGGTGCCTCGCGATATCCGTTTCCTGAAACAACTGCCTGTATTAGGCAGTGGCAAGCCGGATTTTGTGACGCTGAAAACGAGGGTTGATGAGGCGGAAAACCAACATGCATGAGTCAGTAAGCACTAACTCCTCGCTATGGTCGCGTGGAATGATGGCGGTGATTGCCGCCCAGTTCCTCTCGGCATTTGGCGATAACGCATTGCTATTTGCCACACTGGCGCTGCTGAAAGCGGAGTTTTATCCCGACTGGAGCCAGCCGGTTTTGCAGATGGTGTTTGTGGGCGCTTACATTCTTTTCGCGCCGTTTGTCGGTCAGGTCGCCGACAGCTTTGCTAAAGGGCGCGTGATGATGGTCGCCAACGGCCTGAAATTGGTCGGCGCGGCGAGCATTTGTGTGGGCGTGAACCCGTTTGTCGGCTACTTGCTGGTAGGGATTGGCGCGGCGGCGTATTCCCCGGCGAAATACGGCATTCTCGGTGAAATCACCACCGGCGATAAACTGGTGAAAGCCAATGGATTGATGGAATCTTCAACCATTGCCGCGATCCTGATTGGTTCAGTGGCTGGCGGTGTGCTGGCGGACTGGCATGTGCTGGCGGCGTTAATAGTTTGCGCGCTGGTGTATGCCGGCGCGGTGGTCGCCAACCTGATGATCCCCAAACTGCCCGCCGCGCGGCCGGGGAAATCCTGGCGTTTCACGCCGATGACCTACAGTTTCTTCCATGCCTGTAAAAGCCTGTGGCGCAACAGCGAAACCCGTTTTTCACTGGTCGGCACCAGCCTGTTTTGGGGCGCGGGTGTCACGCTGCGTTTCCTGCTGGTGCTGTGGGTGCCGGTGGCGTTGGGCATTACCGATAACGCGACGCCGACCTATCTGAACGCGATGGTCGCTGTCGGGATTGTCGCCGGTGCCGGGCTGGCGGCGAAACTGGTGACGCTGCAAACCGTTGCGCGCTGTATGCCTGCCGGGATTTTGATCGGTGTAGCGGTAGTGCTGTTTTCGTTACAACAGGCGTTGCTGCCTGCCTACGCGGTATTGCTGTTAATTGGCGTGCTTGGCGGCTTTTTCGTGGTACCGCTGAACGCGTTATTACAGGCGATCGGCAAAGATTCTGTCGGCGCGGGCAATGCCATTGCGGTGCAAAACCTCGGCGAAAACGCCGCGATGTTGCTGATGCTAGGGCTTTATTCCCTGGCGGTGAAAGTCGGTGTGCCGGTGATCGGCACGGGTGTGGGCTTTGGTGTGCTGTTTGCGCTGGCGATTGCGGCGCTGTGGATCTGGCAGCGCCGCCGCTGAACATCACGGAGCGGGGTAGGTGTAAACCTGATGCACCGCTTCGATTTCCGCCAGCACTTCGTTGCTCAGTTGCAGATGGAAACTTTCGACATTGGTTTTCAGTTGCTCCATCGTCGTCGCGCCCAGCAGGGTGCTGGCGACGAAGGGTTGACGGCGTACAAAGGCGAGCGCCATTTGTGCCGGATCCAGATTGTGCCGTTTGGCGATATCCACATACGCCGCCACCGCTTTTTGCGCTTGCTCGCCGCTGTAACGCGTAAAACGGCTGAACAACGTGTTGCGTGCGCCCGCAGGCTTCGCGCCGTTGAGATACTTGCCGGTCAGTGTGCCAAACGCCAGACACGAATAGGCCAGAAGCTCGACGCCTTCATACTGGCTCACCTCCGCCAAACCCACTTCGAAACTGCGGTTAAGCAGGCTATACGGGTTCTGAATCGTCACAATGCGCGGCAACTCATGTTTTTCTGCCAGTTGCAGATAGCGCATCACGCCAAACGCGGTCTCGTTTGAGACGCCGATATAGCGAATTTTCCCGGCGCGCTGGCATTCGGTGAGTGCTTCCAGCGTCTCCAGCAATGTCACCACCGGCGCGCTATCAACCCAGCTGTAACCCAGCTTGCCGAAGCAGTTAGTCGGGCGTTGCGGCCAGTGCACTTGGTAGAGATCGAGATAATCCGTTTGCAGGCGTTTTAAGCTTTCGTCCAGCGCGGTGCGGATATTTTTGCGATCCAGCGCCTGGTTCGGGCGAATGCCGCTGTCGTTATTGCGGCTCGGGCCGCTCACTTTGGAGGCGATAACCAGCTTTTCACGGTTAGCGCGTTTTGCCAGCCAGTTGCCGACATAGGTTTCTGTCAATCCCTGCGTTTCCGGGCGTGGCGGAACAGGGTACATTTCTGCGACATCAATCAGGTTGATTCCCTGGCTGACCGCGTAATCGAGCTGTGCATGTGCGTCGGCTTCGCTGTTTTGTTCACCAAACGTCATTGTGCCCAGCCCCAGGGTGCTTATTTCAAGCGAACTGTGGGGGATACGGTGATACTGCATAGCCGGTTTCCTTAAACATACAACGTCAGACGTCCTGACAAAGGAATATAAACATGGCAGAGGGTAGGCAAAAGGGGAAGGAAAAAATGGGATTAAAGGCCAGCAGGTGACTGACCTTTATGGATAATTCTTAGCGTTCGATAATCTGGGAGACGTCATCGCGGTTAATCTGCATTTTGTTGCCTTGCTGATCGTGGTAGCTGACCAACCCGGTATCATCGTCGATTTCCGGCTTGCCATCAGTGAGGATCATTCTGCCGTCTTTTGTTGCCATCACATAATCACTGCTGCATCCGCTAATTGCGCAAGCTAACCCAACTGCGGAAATAATCACTGCCCATTTCTTCATCGTTCTGAACCCTCGTGGCTTTTCGTCTCACACAAGTTTAGTAATAACCTGCTGTTTAGCGATGGAAAACCGGGAATATCCGAAAAAAATTATCTTAGGGCAGATAAAGTATAAAACGCTTCCTCAGACGAGGAAGCGCACTATTTACAGAGGATTCTTCTTATTACGCATCAGGTTCAGGGACTCTACAGCGATGGAGAAGAACATCGCGAAGTAGATATAGCCTTTCGGCACATGAATGGAGACGCTTTCCAGAATCAGCGTGAAGCCGACGAGAATCAAAAACGACAGCGCCAGCATCTTAACAGAAGGGTGACGATCAACAAATTCGCCAATCGGGCGCGCTGCGAACATCATCACACCAACGGCTATCACGACCGCCGCCATCATAATGAACAGGTGATCGGACAGACCCACGGCGGTGATCACCGAATCGAGGCTGAAAATAATATCCAGCAGCATGATCTGTACTATCGCACCCAGGAAGGAGTGAACATTGGTTTTCAGCCCTTCTTCTTCGCCTTCGATCGATTCATGGATCTCTTTGCTCGCCTTCCAGATCAAGAACAGGCCACCTAAGAAAAGAATCATATCGCGGGCAGACACGCTGTGGTCAAACACGCTAAACAGTGGGTGCGTTAGCCTTGTGACCCAGGCGATAGACGCCAACAGCAGCAAACGCATAATCATTGCCCCTGCCAGCCCAAGCCGACGGGCGTGGTTACGTTGAGCGGTGGGGAGTTTCGCAACAACCAGAGAGAGGAAAATAATGTTGTCGATCCCAAGAACGATCTCCAGCAGCGTCAATGTACCGAGCGCGAGCCAGGCGTTGGGATCGGTTATCCATGCAAATAACATCTATAAAGTCCTGCCAAAAAAAGAAGCGCTAATTATAAGCACCGATGAAGCTCAGGCAAAAATTTAATAAGACGACAAAAAGAAATGGCGAGCCAGCAGGGCGCTGGTGAAATTCTTTTTCAGGTAAAAACCGCGCGGCAGAGTCAGGATTGGTTCGCCATGTTCGCCGATGGCCTCGGTCAGCGCTTTACTGTTCGCCGCCTTCGGGCGCAGTTGCAGCACTTCGCCGTGGCGCGCGGTAATGCGGGTCACCTGGCCCAGCACGATCAAGTCCATCAACTCTTCCCAATCCAGACGCAACTGCTGCTCTTCTTCTTCATTTGGGCTCCAGAGCAGCGGCGATCCGACACGGCGCTCGGCGACGGGAATGTCGCGTGAACCTTCAATGGGAACCCATAAGACGCGCTTCAGTTTATGGCGCACGTGGCTGGTTTCCCACACCACGCCGGTGTTACCGGTCAATGGCGCGACGCAAACAAAGGTGGTTTCCAGCGGGCGGCCCAGGTTATCCACCGGGATGGTTTTCAACTCGACGCCCAACGCGGCGAAATCCTGCTCAGGTTTGCTACCCGCGCTGGCGCCCAACCACAGCTCCAGCAAGACGCCCGTCCAGCCTTTATCCCGTTTCAAATCACGCGGGACGGGCATGCCCGCAAGCGCCGCCAGTTCGCCAAGCGTATAGCCTGCCAGACGCTTGGCCTGGGCCAGCAATTGGGCTTCTGTTTCGGGTGGAGACGTGAAAGGAGACAACGCGAGCATGCTAAAAACCTTTTGGTTAAAAAACGAACGGTAGTTTTCCACTGCCTTCGGGGAGTTTACCTTTTTCTGCGAACAATGAGCAATTTGATGATTTGTAAGGTAATTTATTTTATTGCGCACATTGTTGCGCAACAGCGTGGCGGGTTTTCCAAATCTGGTCACTGACAATAAACAGGATCTTACACCCTGTTATCCACAGAAAAGTGGGATAACTGGCAAAAGGGGGTACTACTGTTTCGATCTACAGCCTTGACGTGCGAGGAAAATCGAATTTTTGCACAAAAGGTGCCTAACTTATTGGCATAAACTGTGGATAAAATCGGCTCTGTTCGATCTTTCATCAATGCCAGGATCCTTAAAGTGATGATCGTCACATTGTGAGATGTAATAAGGGTAAATAATGGCTTAACTCGATGAATTATTGAGGATAGTTTTTTATGTCTTAAATTGAGTTATTCGGACTACTCTGGGTTTTCCCTGGGTAATTCCATACTTCTTCACAACTCTATCCACAGAAAAGGTGAATAAAACCGATCGACGGATGGCGTTGCTGTTTATAACTCTCACAATAACTGTGAGTTATTCAATTGTTATCCGTTCGCATCCCTGTCATAGAGTGGTTTACCGTTTTCCGGGAGTGTGAAACAATCGCTTCATTCAGGTTTATTTTGAGGTAGTCCGGTGATTGATGACGATGGCTACCGCCCAAATGTGGGAATCGTAATCTGTAATCGACAGGGTCAGGTCATGTGGGCCAAACGCTTTGGACAACACTCATGGCAGTTCCCCCAGGGGGGAATCAACCCTGGTGAGTCCCCGGAGCAGGCCATGTACCGGGAACTGTTCGAGGAAGTGGGCTTAAGTCGTAAAGATGTTCGTATCCTTGCTTCTACCCGTAACTGGTTGCGTTACAAGTTACCGAAACGTTTGGTGCGTTGGGACACAAAGCCGGTTTGTATCGGCCAGAAACAAAAATGGTTTCTTTTGCAGTTGGTCAGTAACGATAGTGATATCAACATGCAAACCAGCAGTACACCCGAGTTCGATGGCTGGCGTTGGGTGAGCTACTGGTACCCTGTTCGCCAGGTTGTGTCGTTTAAACGCGATGTCTACCGGCGGGTGATGAAAGAGTTTGCAGCCGCAGTCTTGTTGCTTCAGGAAACGCCTCCTAAGCCGCAAAACGCGCCTGCCTGGCGACGTAAACGAGGTTAAGCCACCCACATTATGCTCACCCGACTGCGAGAAATAGTTGAGAAAGTCGCCAGCGCGCCACGTCTTAACGAAGCGCTGGAGATACTGGTTACCGACGTTTGTCTGGCGATGGAAACCGAAGTGTGTTCGGTGTATCTCGCAGATCACGACCGGCGTTGTTTTTATCTGATGGCGACTCGCGGTTTGAAGAAGCCGCGTGGTCGCACCGTTACGCTCGCATTCGATCAGGGGATCGTCGGTCTGGTAGGCAGGCTGGCGGAACCCATCAACCTTGCCGATGCGCAAAAGCACCCCAGTTTTAAATACATTCCCTCAGTAAAAGAGGAGCGTTTTCGTGCGTTTCTCGGTGTGCCGATTATTCAGCGCCGCCAGTTACTCGGTGTGTTGGTGGTGCAGCAGCGTGAACTTCGCCAGTACGATGAGAGCGAAGAGTCTTTTCTGGTTACCCTCGCCACGCAGATGGCGGCGATCCTCTCGCAATCTCAGTTAAACGCCCTGTTTGGCCAGTATCGGCAAACCCGCATTCGCGCATTACCTGCTTCCCCTGGCGTGGCTATCGCCGAAGGCTGGATGGATGAAACGCTGCCGTTGATGGAGCAGGTTTATCCGGCATCCACGCTGGATACTTCCCTTGAGCGCGAGCGGCTGACCTTCGCGCTGGAAGAGGCGGCCAACGAGTTTCGCCGCTACAGCAAGCGCTTCTCCGCCGGGGCGCAAAAAGAGACAGCGGCGATTTTTGACCTTTATTCGCATCTGCTGTCCGATGCCCGCCTGCGGCGTGAACTGTTTGAAGAGGTGGATCGGGGCGTAGTCGCCGAATGGGCGGTGAAAACCGTTATCGAAAGTTTTGCCGAACAGTTTGCCGCCCTTAGCGATGGCTACCTGAAAGAACGCGCTGGTGATCTACGCACCCTTGGTCAGCGTCTGTTGTTCCATCTTGATGACAATATTCAAGGGCCGAATACCTGGCCTGAGCGCTTTGTGCTGGTTGCCGATGAGCTGTCGGCGACTACGCTCGCAGAACTGCCGCACGACCGGTTAGCCGGGGTGGTGGTGCGTGACGGTGCCGCCAACTCGCATGCTGCCATTATGGTGCGCGCGCTGGGCATCCCGACGGTGATGGGAGCGGATATCCAACCGTCGGTGCTACATCGCCGAACACTGGTCGTTGATGGTTATCGCGGTGAACTGCTGGTGGATCCTGAACCGGTTCTGTTGCAGGAATACCAGCGTCTCATCACTGAAGAAAATGAATTAAGCCGTCTTGCCGAAGATGACGTTAACCTGGAAGCCCGGTTAAGCAGCGGCGAACGGGTGAAAGTGATGCTCAACGCGGGTTTAAGCCCTGAGCACGAAGAGAAACTTGGCAAGCGTATCGACGGTATTGGGCTGTATCGCACCGAAATTCCTTTTATGTTGCAAAGCGGTTTTCCCTCCGAAGAGGAGCAGGTGGCGCAGTATCAGGGCATGTTGCAGATGTTCAACGAAAAGCCGGTGACCCTGCGTACGCTGGATATCGGCGCCGACAAACAACTGCCGTATATGCCGATTAGCGAAGAGAACCCGTGTCTTGGCTGGCGCGGCATTCGTATTACGCTCGACCAGCCGGAAATCTTTCTGGTGCAGGTGCGCGCGATGCTGCGTGCCAACGCCGCTACCGGTAATCTCAGCATTTTACTGCCGATGATCACCAGTATTGATGAGGTGGATGAAGCGCGCAGATTGATTGAGCGTGCCGGGCGCGAAGTGGAAGAGATGATCGGTTATGCCATTCCGAAACCGCGTATCGGTGTGATGTTAGAAGTGCCGTCAATGGTGTTTATGCTTTCGCATCTGGTGAACCGGGTCGATTTTATCTCCATCGGTACCAACGATCTGACGCAGTACATTCTGGCGGTGGATCGTAACAATACCCGCGTGGCGACCATGTATGACAGCCTGCACCCGGCGGTGCTGCGCGCGCTGGCGATGGTTTCCAGCGAAGCCGAACGTTTGGGCATTGATCTTTGTTTGTGCGGTGAGATGGCTGGCGACCCGATGTGTGTTGCTGTACTGATTGGTCTGGGTTATCGCCACTTGTCGATGAACGGACGTTCCGTGGCGCGCATCAAATATTTGCTGCGCCGTATTGATTGCGAAGAAGCGCAAACGCTGGCGCGCCGAGCATTGGATGCGCAACTGGCAACCGAAGTACGTCATCAGATCGCCGCATTTATGGAACGACGCGGCCTTGGCGGCCTGATTCGCGGCGGGATTTAAAAAACGTTTTCCGTTGTTCGTTGTCTGCCTGACCCGTTTGGTCTTTATAGGCCGGATAAGCGCAGCGCCATCCGGCGAACAAGGCTCCGACGAGCAATTCAATATCTGACTTGCTTTATACATAACTTTTACAACATAGCGGCAACCCGCCCCCAGAGCCTTATGCTATGATTCGCAGCTTTGGAGCGGCCGCCAAATGTGGTCGCATACGTAAACCGCTGTCCACTTTCGGCGGAATAACAACAAGTTGTGGTGACAGATGAACAGTGGCTATCTGCATTTTCCGGACTTCGATCCGGTGATTTTTTCCGTTGGGCCAGTTTCCCTCCACTGGTACGGTTTGATGTATCTGGTGGGATTCGTTTTTGCCATGTGGCTGGCTACCCGCCGCGCTAACCGCCCAAACAGTGGCTGGACGAAAAATGAAGTTGAAAATCTCCTCTACGCTGGCTTTCTCGGTGTCTTTCTTGGTGGCCGTCTCGGCTACGTGCTGTTCTACAATTTTCCGCTGTTTCTCGCCGATCCGCTTTATCTGTTCCGCGTGTGGGACGGCGGCATGTCCTTCCACGGCGGTTTGATTGGTGTCATTGTGGTGATGATTATCTTCGCCAAACGCACTAAACGCACATTTTTCCAGGTCTCTGATTTTATCGCTCCCCTGATCCCGTTTGGTCTTGGCGCAGGTCGCCTGGGCAACTTTATTAACGGTGAACTGTGGGGCCGTGTCGATCCGTCTTTCCCGTACACCATGCTGTTCCCCGGCTCGCGTGCTGAAGATGCCGCGCTGCTGCCAGCACACCCGGAATGGCAGTCTATCTTTGATACTTACGGCGTGCTGCCGCGTCACATGTCTCAGTTGTATGAGCTGGCGCTGGAAGGCGTTGTACTGTTTATCATCCTTAACCTGTTTATCCGTAAACCTCGCCCGACTGGCGCGGTCTCGGGCCTGTTCCTGATTGGCTACGGCGCGTTCCGTATCATTGTCGAGTTCTTCCGCCAGCCCGATGCACAGTTCACCGGCGAGTGGGTGCAATACATCAGCATGGGGCAGATCCTGTCCATTCCGATGATTGTCGCGGGCATCATTATGATGATTTGGGCGTACCGCCATCGTTCGCCGCAACACGTTTCCTGAGGAACCATGAAACAGTATTTAGATTTGATGCAAAAGGTGCTGACCGAAGGCACCCCGAAAAACGACCGCACCGGGACAGGCACGCTGTCTATTTTTGGCCATCAGATGCGTTTTAATCTGCAGGACGGCTTCCCGCTGGTGACCACCAAGCGTTGCCATTTGCGTTCAATTATTCATGAGCTGCTGTGGTTCCTGCAGGGCGATACCAACATTGCGTATCTGCGCGAAAACAAAGTCACCATCTGGGACGAGTGGGCCGATGAGCAGGGCGATCTTGGCCCGGTTTACGGCAAACAATGGCGCGCATGGCCAACGCCTGATGGCCGCCACATCGACCAGATTTCGACGGTTATCGAGCAGTTGAAAAACGACCCCGACTCCCGCCGTATTATTGTCTCGGCTTGGAACGTCGGTGAGTTGGACAAAATGGCGTTAGCGCCGTGCCACGCGTTCTTCCAGTTCTATGTGGCGGACGGGAAACTCTCCTGCCAGCTCTATCAGCGCTCCTGCGATGTCTTCCTCGGCCTGCCGTTCAACATCGCCAGTTACGCGCTGTTAGTGCATATGATGGCACAGCAGTGCAACCTGGAACCGGGCGACTTTGTCTGGACCGGCGGCGACACGCACCTTTACAGCAATCACCTGGAACAGACCCATTTGCAACTGAGTCGTGAGCCGCGCGCATTGCCGAAACTGGTGATCAAACGCAAGCCCGCCTCGCTGTTTGATTACCGTTTCGAAGACTTCGACATCGAAGGCTACGATCCCCATCCTGCAATCAAAGCACCGGTCGCTATCTGACCTTGCTCAACATGCCACAACCGGTGCGTTAACGTGCCGGTTTTTTTTGTCTGAAATTCCCTTCTTCGAGTTGGCTTCCAGCCAAAATGCAAGCCGCTGCAACACCGCCAATTTCTCGCGTAACGCCTCGATAATCCTCCTTTTGCGCCTCGACGGCATTCTTCAGCGGCGACAGACTGCCGACATGAAAAAAGAAGATGGCTTTACCCTGATTGAAACCCTCGTTGCGGTGGCGCTGGTTGTTATCCTAAG
Organism: Kosakonia sp. BYX6; assembly: GCF_038449125.1. Classification (NCBI taxonomy): domain Bacteria; kingdom Pseudomonadati; phylum Pseudomonadota; class Gammaproteobacteria; order Enterobacterales; family Enterobacteriaceae; genus Kosakonia; species Kosakonia calanthes. The sequence goes on from NZ_CP151800.1 coordinate 991,269, forward strand.
CGGAGTGGGCATTTCCGGCTGGCAAACCTGGCAGGCGCAGCAGCGCTTGTGGCAAACCGCGTTGCAGGTGCGTCATTTTCTGGAGCGGCTGCGTGATGAGGCCAACTGGAGCAACCGTTCAGTGGTGGTCTACAGCGCGCGTGCAGGCGAACAATGGTGTTTGCTCACCACGCCATCGCAAACCTGCGCGGCGGAGCAGCGCCTTATACTGCGCCCGGCGTGGCCGGAAGTTTCGCTGGTGGACGCTACGCCGTCGCTCGGTTTCTATGGTTTGCGCAACACCGCCTGGCCCGGCCATATTCGCTTGCGCAGCAGTGCAGGGGAGTGGCGGGTAGTGATTTCGGCCTGGGGCAGGATCAGGATGTGTCAGCAAGCGGCGGATAATCTATGTTGAGCAACCAGAAAGGGTTTTCACTGCTTGAGACGTTGCTGGCGATGGCGATTGGCAGCGTGATACTCCTCGCCTCCGCCCGGTTTTTACCATCACTGCAACTGGCGGTGACGCAGCATACACGCATGCAGACGATCGAGGACGATCTCTGGCAGCGGCTATGGGCGGTGGCGAAACATCTGCAACGTTCCGGCTACTGTAATGGCAGTTGTAGCGGGCAACCGCTGTTTATCAGCAATACAGGGGAGTGTGTGATTGTACAGTGGGATGCCAACAACAACGGTCGCTGGGAAGCCCCAGCCAGCAGTGAAGCGGAACAGACCGGTTTTCGCCTGCAAAATGGTGCGCTGGAAATGCTACGCGGCGCAACCTCATGCACCGGGCGTGGCTGGGAAAAGGTCACCGACCCCGCGCAGATGCGCGTTGAGCGGTTCATTGTGACGAAGCGCCAAACACCCGGTTTCGCCCCGCAGCTTTCCGTCACGCTTGCAGCCAGTGCGCCGGGGTACGCCGGGCAGGTGGTAAGCGGCGAACTCAGCGTGACCGGGTACAACTTATGAACCGACAACGCGGAATGTCATCGCTGGCGCTGGTGCTCTTGTTACTGCTGTTGGGCAGCCTGATGTTGAATGGGCTAAATCAACAACTGACCAGCCATATCTGGCGTGTGAATCATGAAAACCAGGGCATACGCTATGCTGCGGAAATTCACGCGGCGATGGAGTGGGCGCGTCGCCAGCCATGGTTGCCGCAACCCGTGCAGCAGTGCCTGCAACCCGCAGGACAAAACGCGCGAAGTTGCCTGCGCATTTTTGCCGACGGCTCAGCGTTGTTGATTGTGGCGAATGCTGAGGCAACACTGTGGCGTTTGGCGCGTGTGGAGAACAACAAGGTTCGATTCCTGCCACATGGCTGGAGTGATTTTTGCCCGCTTCAGGAGGCTGCGTTATGTCAGTTGCCATAAATAAACAGCGCGGTTTCAGCCTGATGGAAGTCCTGCTGGCGATGATGCTCATGGTGATGGTGGTCACCGCGCTTGGCGGTTATCATCGCGCACTGGCGTCCGGGTTTTCCTCCGCCAGCCAGTGGCGACAACTATGGCGTTACGCCTGGCAGCAGGCGCAACCGGACGCACCGTCTTTACCGTCGGGCTGGCAGGTTTTACGGGGGCAGACAACGTTAGCGGGATGTGTCAGCATCAACGTCACCGTTATCTCGCCAGTGGGCAGGCAGGGGAAAATGACGCGATTATTTTGCCCAAACAGTCAGTAGTCAGGAGCGCATATGTTAAGGGTTTACCACTCCAATCGTCTGGATGTGCTGGAAGCATTGATGGAGTTCATTGTTGAGCGTGACAGGCTCGACGATCCCTTCGCACCTGAAGTGGTGATGGTGCAAAGCACCGGCATGGCGCAATGGCTGCAAATGACGCTGGCGCAAAAATTCGGCATTGCCGCCAATATCACCTTCCCGCTACCGGCGAGCTTTATCTGGGATATGTTTGTCAGCGTACTGGACGATATTCCCAAAGAGAGTGCTTTCAACAAACAGAGTATGAGCTGGAAGCTGATGTCGCTGCTGCCCGGCATGTTGGCGCGCGAAGAATTTGCCATGCTGCGTCATTACCTGAATGACGATGACGACAAACGCAAACTCTTTCAGCTCTCTTCCCGCGTGGCGGATTTATATGACCAATATCTGGTCTATCGCCCCGAGTGGTTGACGTGTTGGGAAGCTGACGAAATGGTGGATGGGCTAGACGAGGCGCAGCGCTGGCAAGCACCGCTATGGCGCGCGCTAGTGGAGCACACTCGCGCATTAGGCCAACCTCACTGGCACCGTGCCAATCTCTATCAGCGGTTTATTAACAAGCTCGAATCTGCACAGGAACCGCCTGTCGGGCTACCCGCCCGCGTTTTCATCTGCGGGATTTCCGCATTGCCACCCGTTTATCTGCAAGCCTTGCAGGCGCTGGGCAAACATATTGATGTCCACTTGCTGTTTACCAACCCGTGCCGTTACTACTGGGGCGATATTAAAGATCCGGCGTTTCTGGCAAAACTGATCACCCGTAAACGCCGCCATCACCGGGAAGATCGCCAGTTTCCGCTCTTCCAGGACACGCACAATGCCGAAGGCTTATTTAACGCTGACGGCGAGCAGGATGTGGGCAACCCGATGCTGGCGTCATGGGGAAAATTGGGGCGCGACAATATTTTCCTGCTGGCGGGTCTGGAGCGCTATGAAGAGCTGGATGCGTTTGTCGATATCACGCCCGGTACGCTGCTGCAAAACCTGAAGTACGACATCCTTGAACTGCAAAATAATGCGGTCGCCGGTGTCACCGCCGAAGAGTTTGCCCGCAGTGACAAAAAGCGCCCGCTCGATCCGGATGATCGCAGCGTTACGGTGCACATTTGCCATAGCCCCCAGCGCGAAGTGGAAATCCTGCATGACCGGTTGCTGGCGATGCTTGCAGAGGATCCTGAGCTGACACCGCGCGACATTGTGGTCATGGTTGCGGATATCGACAGTTACAGTCCCTATATCCAGGCGGTGTTCGGTAGCGCCAGCGGCGACCGCTATCTGCCTTACGCGATTTCTGACCGCCGCGCACGGCAGGCGCACCCGGCGCTGCAAGCCTTTATCAGCCTGTTATCCCTGCCGGACAGCCGCTTTGTTTCTGAGGATGTGCTGGCGCTGCTCGATGTGCCAGTGCTGGCCGCGCGGTTCAACATTAACGAAGAAGGGCTGCGCTACCTGCGTTTGTGGGTGAACGAGTCCGGGATTCGCTGGGGCATGGATGACGATAACGTGCGCGAGCTGGAACTGCCGCCGACCGGGCAGCACACCTGGCAGTTTGGTCTGACGCGTATGCTACTTGGTTATGCGATGGAGAGTCGTCAGGGGGAATGGCAGTCCATTTTGCCTTATGACGAGTCGAGCGGGCTTATCGCCGAACTGGTGGGGCACCTGGCCTCATTGCTTATGCAGTTGAATATCTGGCGCAGAGGGCTTGCCGAGGCGCGCCCGCTGGAAGAGTGGCTGCCGGTTTGTCGTGAAATGCTTAATGACTTTTTCCTGCCGGACCAGGACACCGAAGCGGCGCTGGCGTTGATCGAGCAGCAATGGCAGGCGATTATCGCCCAGGGCGTTGGCGCGAACTACGACGAGGCGGTTCCGCTCTCTTTACTGCGTGATGAGCTGGCTCAGCGCCTTGATCAGGAGCGTATCAGCCAGCGTTTCCTTGCGGGACCAGTCAACATCTGTACGCTGATGCCCATGCGCTCCATTCCATTCAAAGTCGTTTGCCTGCTGGGAATGAATGACGGGATCTACCCGCGTACGCTCCCGCCGTTGGGTTTTGACCTGATGAGCCAGAAACCACAGCGCGGCGATCGCAGCCGCCGGGACGATGACCGCTATCTGTTTCTTGAAGCGCTGATCTCTGCCCAGCAGCAGCTTTACATCAGCTACATTGGCCGCTCGATTCAGGACAACAAAGAGCGTTTTCCCTCTGTGTTGGTACAGGAGTTGGTGGATTACATCGGTCAGAGCCACTATTTGCCGGGCGACGAATCGCTGAACTGTGATGAAAGTGAACGCCGGGTGAAAGCGCATATCACCCATCTGCATACTCGAATGCCGTTCGATCCTGCCAACTACACGCCTGATGAGTGGCAAAGCTATGCCCGCGACTGGCTGCCCGCGGCGAGTTTGCAAGGCGAAGAACACCTGCCGTTTATTCAAACATTGGAAAATCTCCCGCTGGATACGCTCTCTTTTGATCAGCTCCAACGTTTCTGGACGCACCCGGTGCGGGCCTTTTTTCAGATGCGCTTGCGGGTCAATTTCCGCCCGGAAGAGAGTGAAATCCCCGATGCCGAGCCGTTTATTCTCGATGGCTTAAGCCGCTATCAGCTAAACCATGAATTGTTGAATGCGCTGGTTGAACAGCAGGATGCCGAAAAACTGTTTCGCCGTTATCGGGCGGCGGGAGCACTGCCCTATGGCGCGTTTGGTGAAATCATCTGGGAGACGCAGTGCCAGGAGATGCAAGCGCTGGCCAGCCGTGTGATTGAACATCGCCAACCCGCTGACAGCCTTGAAATTGACCTGCATTGTGCCGGCGTACACCTGACCGGCTGGCTGCCGCATGTGCAGGCGGATGGTCTGTTACGCTGGCGTCCTTCGCTGTTGAAGGTCTCGCAAGGTCTGCAACTTTGGCTGGAACATCTTGTCTACTGTGCCTGTGGCGGAACGGGCGAAAGCCGGTTATTTGTTCGCAAAGACGGGGAGTGGCGTTTTCCGGCGCTGCCTGCCGATCAGGCGCTGCACTACCTTGCCATGATGATTGAAGGATACCGGGAAGGGATGGCAAAACCGCTGTTGCTGCTGCCAGAAAGCGGCGGCGCATGGATAAAAGCCTGTTACGACGTGGCAAATGATGCCATGGTAAAGGACGAGGAGACGTTACAAAAAGCGCAGAGCAAATTTTTGCAGGCGTATGAAGGCAACATGATGGTCAGCGGCGAAGGCGATGATATTTGGTATCAACGTCTGTGGCGAACCCTGGAGCCGGAGTACTACGCTGAAATTACCGAACAGGCGCAACGTTTCCTGTTACCGCTTTATCGCCATAATCAGCCCGGCTGATCGTATAAAAATTGCGCAGAGTGGGTGCTTCCATTATCATGCGCGACGGTCACGGACTGATATAACAAACGTGCTGGCACAGTCAGCACACATTTACCCGCGCTCTCCATGGTCATTGAGAGGCGGGAAAAGTTAATGATGAGGTTCGTGAATGCCCCGCAGCACCTGGTTAAAAGCTTTAGTTCTGTTTTTTGCCCTCTGGGCGTCATTCAGTCAGGCAGACAATGGTTGGCAACCTGTTCAGGAAACCATCCACAAGAGCGACAAAGATACGCGTCAGTATCAGGCGATTCGCCTTGATAACGGCATGGTCGTGCTGCTGGTCTCTGACTCTCAGGCGGTGAAATCCCTCTCCGCGCTGGTGGTGCCGATTGGCTCGCTGGAAGATCCGCAGGCGCATCCCGGTCTCGCTCACTATCTTGAGCACATGACGCTGATGGGCTCGAAAAAATACCCGCAGCCGGATAGCCTCGCCGAATATCTCAAATTGCACGGCGGCAGCCACAACGCCAGTACGGCGCCTTATCGCACTGCGTACTATCTCGAAGTCGAGAATGACGCGCTGGATGGCGCGGTTGACCGTATGGCGGACGCGATTGCCGAACCCATTCTGGATAAAAAATACGCCGAGCGGGAACGTAACGCTGTTAATGCGGAACTGACGATGGCCCGCACCCGTGACGGGATGCGTATGGCGCAGGTCAGCGCTGAGACCATCAACCCCGCTCACCCTGGCGCGCGCTTCTCCGGCGGAAACCTTGAAACGCTGAGTGATAAACCTGACAGCCCGGTGCACGACGCGCTGCTGGCGTTTCGCGATCGGTACTACTCTGCGAACCTGATGAAGGCGGTGATTTACAGTAACCGTCCACTCGATGAACTGGCGAAGTTGGCCGTGAAGACCTACGGTCGCGTACCGAATAAAAATATCGATAAGCCGGAAATTACGGTGCCCGTCGTTACCGATGCGCAAAAAGGCATCATCCTGCATTATGTCCCGGAAGTGCCGCGCAAAGTCCTGCGCGTTGAGTTCCGTATCGACAACAACACCGCGGCATTTCGTAGCAAAACTGACGAACTCATCACCTATCTGATTGGTAACCGTAGCCCTGGAACGCTCTCTGACTGGCTGCAAAGCCAGGGGCTGGTTGAGGGCATTCGCGGCGATTCCGATCCGGTTGTGAACGGCAATAGCGGCGTGCTGGCGATCTCCGCAACCCTGACCGACAAAGGCCAGGCGAACCGCGATCAAGTGGTGGCCGCCATTTTCAGCTACCTGCAATTGCTGCGTGAGAAAGGCGTTGATAAACGCTATTTCGACGAGCTGTCGCACATTCTGGATCTCGATTTCCGCTACCCGTCCATTACCCGCGATATGGATTATGTGGAGTGGCTGGCGGACACCATGATCCGCGTTCCGGTTGCCCATACGCTGGATTCGGTGAATATTGCTGACCAGTTTGATGCCAAAGCGGTGCAGGCGCGTCTGGATGAAATGACGCCGCAAAACGCCCGCATCTGGTACATCAGCCCCGATGAGCCACACAACAAAATGGCTTACTTTGTTGAGGCACCTTACCAGGTCGATAAAATCACCGCGGAAAACTTCGCCGACTGGCAAAAGCGTGCGGCCAACATTGCGCTGAAGTTCCCGGAACTCAACCCCTATATTCCTGACGATTTCTCGCTGATCACCGCGACGAAAAAATATCAACACCCTGAACTGATCGTCGATGAGCCGACGCTGCGCGTGGTTTATCAGCCGAGCCGCTATTTCACCAATGAACCGAAAGCGGATGTCAGCGTGGTGCTGCGTAACCCGCAAGCGATGGACAGCGCAAAGAACCAGGTGATGTTTGCTCTGAATGATTATCTGGCGGGGCTGGCGCTTGATCAGTTAAGTAACCAGGCGGCGGTTGGCGGGATCAGTTTTTCCACCAATGCCAACAATGGCTTAATGCTTAACGCCAACGGTTATTCCCAGCGTCTGCCGCAGCTTTTCCAGACGTTGCTGGAGGGCTACTTCAGTTATACGGCAACGGATGAACAGCTTGAGCAGGCCAAGTCCTGGTATAGCCAAATGATGGCATCCGCCGAGAAAGGCAAAGCGTTTGATCAGGCAATTATGCCGGTGCAGATGGTGTCGCAAGTGCCGTACTTCCAGCGTGAAGAGCGCCGCGCATTGCTGCCGTCGATTACCTTGCAGGACATTTTGCAGTATCGCGATGCGCTGAAAAGCAACGCGCGCCCGGAATTCCTGGTAGTGGGTAATTTGAGCGAACAGCGGGTGAAAGACCTCGCTCACGATGTGCAAAAACAGCTTGGCGCAAACGGCACCGTATGGTGTCGCAACAAAGATGTGCTGGTGGATAAGCAACAGAACGTCAGCTTCGAAAAAGCGGGCACCAGTAGTGATTCCGCCCTTGCCGCAGTGTTTGTGCCGCCGGGCTTTGATGAGTACAGCAGTTCGGCATACAGCGCGATGCTGGGTCAGATTGTTCAACCCTGGTTCTACAACCAGTTGCGTACCGAAGAACAGCTTGGCTATGCGGTCTTTGCCTTCCCGATGAGCGTTGGCCGCCAGTGGGGCATGGGCTTCTTGTTGCAGAGCAACGACAAACAGCCTGCTTATCTTTGGGAGCGTTACAAAGCCTTCTTCCCGACGGCGGAAGCCAAACTGCGGGCGATGAAGCCGGAAGAGTTTGCGCAAATTCAGCAGGGCGTGATCGCGCAAATTATGCAAGCGCCGCAGACATTAGGTGAAGAGGCTTCCAAACTCAGCAAAGATTTCGATCGCGGCAATATGCGTTTCGATTCACGTGATAAAGTAGTGGCCCAGATTAAACTGCTGACGCCGCAAAAACTTGCTGACTTCTTCCATCAGGCGGTGGTGAAGCCGCAAGGTATGGCGATATTGTCACAGATCTCCGGTAGCCAGAGCGGGAAAGCGGAATACGCCCGGCCGCAGGGCTGGAAGGTCTGGGATAGCGCCAGCGCCCTGCAGCAATCCTTACCCTTGATGAGCGAGAAAGATGAGTGAAACAACCGCTGAGTCCCTTGATCCCCTGCGCTTGCCGCTTACCGGCGAGCGCCTGATTGAAGCCTCTGCGGGCACCGGTAAAACCTTCACCATCGCCGCACTCTATCTGCGGCTGTTACTCGGGCTAGGCGGCAACGCCGCCTTCCCGCGTCCACTCAGCGTTGAAGAACTGCTGGTGGTCACCTTTACCGAGGCTGCGACAGAAGAGCTGCGTGGCCGTATTCGCAGCAATATTCATGAACTGCGTATCGCCTGTCTGCGTGAAAGCACCGACAACCCGCTGTATGCCCGCCTGCTTGAAGAGATTGACGATAAACAGCAGGCCGCGCACTGGTTGCTATTGGCAGAACGGCAGATGGACGAAGCCGCTGTCTTTACCATCCATGGCTTTTGCCAGCGCATGCTGAGCCTCAATGCGTTCGAATCCGGCATGTTGTTCGAACTGCAACTGCTGGAAGATGAATCCCTGCTGCGTTACCAGGCCTGCGCCGATTTCTGGCGTCGCCACTGCTACCCATTGCCGCGCGCCATTGCGCAGGTGATCCACGAATCGTGGAAGGGGCCGCAAGATCTTCTCAAATCGATTGACCGCTACCTGCAAGGCGAAGCGCCGCAAATCAAATCGCCGCCGTCGGCGGCTGAGACACTCGCCTCCCGCCATCAGCACATTGTTGCGCAGATCGACGCGGTTAAACGCCAGTGGTTAGCCTCGGTCGGCGAGCTGGAGCCGCTGCTTGAAAACTCTGGCATCGACAGGCGCAAGTTCAACCGGGGCAACCAGGCGAAGTGGATTGAAAAAATCTCCGCCTGGGCGCAGGAAGAGACCTGCAGCTATCTGCTGCCGGAGGCGCTGGAAAAATTTGCGCAGTCGTTTCTCGCCGAGCGCACGAAAGCCGGTGGCGTGGTGCCGGAACATCCGCTATTTGTCGCCATTGAAGAACTGCGTGCGCAGCCTTTAACGCTTAATGATCTGGTGCTGACCAGCGCCATGCGCGAAATTCGCGAGGCGGTGGCAAAAGAGAAGCGCCGCCGGGGAGAGTTAGGTTTTGACGATATGCTCAGCCGGCTGGACAACGCGCTGCAAAGCCCGAACGGCGAGGCGCTGGCAGCCGCGATCCGCGCCCGTTTCCCGGTGGCGATGATTGATGAATTTCAGGATACCGACCCGCAGCAGTACCGTATTTTTAGCCGTATCTGGTTAAACCAGCCCGAGTGCGGATTGTTGCTGATTGGTGACCCGAAACAGGCCATTTACGCGTTTCGCGGCGCGGATATTTTCACCTATATGAAAGCGCGCGACGAAGTGAGCGCCCGCTATACTCTCGATACCAACTGGCGCTCGTCGCCGGGCATGATCGCCAGCGTTAACCGGCTGTTTAGCCAGATGGACGACGCTTTTATGTTTCGCCAGATCCCCTTCCTGCCGGTGAAATCCGCCGCCAAAAATGCCGGGCTACGCTTTGCGTTTCGCGGTGAAACCCAGCCCGCTATGAAGCTGTGGCTGATGGAAGGTGAGGGCGTCGGTGTTGGGGATTACCAGAGTTTTATGGCGCAACTTTGCGCCACGCAAATCCGCGACTGGCTCAGCGCCGGTCAGCAGAATGAGGCGCTGCTCTATGAAGGTGAAACCGCGCGGCCGGTCAGGGCGTCCGACATAACCGTGCTGGTGCGTAGCCGCCATGAAGCGTCGCTGATCCGCGATGCGCTCACGCTGCTCGGCATTCCCTCGGTGTATCTCTCCAACCGCGACAGCGTTTTTGACACGCCGGAAGCGCAGGAACTGCTGTGGCTTTTACACGCGGTGTTGACGCCGGAGCGCGAAAGCACACTGCGCAGTGCGCTAGCGACCTCAATGCTCGGGCTTACCGCGCGGGATATTGAAGCGCTTAATCTGGATGAGCAGGCGTGGGACGACGTGGTGGACGAGTTTTCCCGCTACCGCGAGTTGTGGCAAAAACGCGGTGTGATGGCGATGCTGCGCACGTTGATGAGCGCGCGCCACGTGGCGGAAAACCTGTTGGCGACATCTGGTGGCGAACGGCGGCTGACCGATATTTTGCACATCAGCGAGCTGTTGCAGGAAGCCGGGACGCAGCTTGAAAGTGAGCATGCACTCACGCGCTGGCTGACGCAGCACATCGCGGAACCCAATGCCAACGCCTCCAGCGAACAGCTACGCCTGGAAAGTGACAAACATCTGGTGCAGATTGTCACCATTCACAAATCCAAAGGCCTTGAATACCCGCTGGTCTGGCTGCCGTTTATCGCCAACTTTCGCGTGCAGGATCAGGGCTTTTACCACGATCGTGACTCTTTTAATGCCGTACTCGATCTCAGCCATGCCGACGAAAGCGTCGAACTGGCGGAAGCCGAGCGTCTGGCGGAAGATCTGCGTTTACTCTACGTGGCGCTGACGCGTTCGGTCTGGCATTGCAGTCTCGGCATCGCGCCACTGTTCCGTCGCCGGGGCGAGAAAAGCGGGCCGAGCGATTTCCACCAGAGCGCGCTGGGACGGCTTCTGCAAAAGGGCGAAGCGCTGGATGCCGCCGCATTGCGCAACGCGCTGCAACAGTTGTGCGATAACGATATTGTGCTTTCGACGCCGCCGACGCCGGATACCGCCCGCTGGCAATTTCCGCAAGCGGAAATGCCTGCGCTAAGCGTGCGTGAAGTGACGCGAAAAGTCGCCGATGACTGGCGCGTCACCAGCTATTCCGGGTTACAGCAACGCGCCCACGGTATTGCGCAGGATCTGCTGCCGCGCCTGGATGTGGACGCGGCGGGGGAACGGGAGGCGCAAGCGGAATCCATGCTCACCCCGCATCAATTCCCGCGCGGTGCCGCGCCGGGGACTTTTTTGCACAGCCTGTTTGAAGACCTCGATTTTACCCAACCGGTCTCGCCAACGTGGGTTAGCGAGAAATTACTCGCTGGCGGTTATGAAGAACACTGGCAGCCAGTATTGAGCGGCTGGCTGGAGACCGTGCTACACGCGCCGCTGACGCCTGCGGGCGTTTCTTTAAGCCAGTTAACGGCCAAAGAGAAACAGGTGGAGATGGAGTTTTACCTGCCGATTAGCGCGATGCTGAGCGCCGAGGCGCTGGATGGCCTAATCCGCCAGTACGACCCGCTGTCGGCTGGCTGCCCACCGCTGGATTTTCGCGACGTGCGCGGCATGCTGAAAGGCTTTATCGACCTGGTGTTTCGCCATAACGGGCGTTACTACCTGCTGGATTACAAATCCAACTGGCTCGGCGAAAGCGCCGAAGCCTACACGCAAGCGGCGATGGCGGCGGCAATGCAATCGCACCGCTATGATTTGCAATACCAGCTTTATAGCCTGGCGTTGCACCGCTATTTGCGCCACCGCATCGCGGATTACGACTATGAACAGCATTTTGGCGGTGTGATTTACCTCTTTTTACGCGGCGTTGAGGCGCAAAAACCGCAGCAGGGTATTTTCACCACCCGACCGGATGCCGCGCTGATCGCCCAAATGGATACCCTGTTTGCAGGTGTTGTACCGGAGATGACGCCATGAGTATGCAAGCTTTATTGCAGGATGCGATGGAGCAGAAGTTGCTGCGGCCGTTGGATGTCCAGTTTGCCTTAACCGTTGCCACAGAAGACGAACCGGCGGTGATGCTGGCCGCCGCGCTGCTCAGCCGCGATGCTGGCGAGGGGCACGTCTGCTTGCCGCTGGCGCGTCTGACGCCGGACGCGTTAGCCAATGGTTCGCCCCTTGTCAGCGCATTATTCGAACGGGCTGGGGAACCTGACGACTGGCAGGAAACCCTGCTGGCGTCGCCCGCCGTCGGCGATGGCAGCACCGCAACGCCGCTTATCCTGAGCGGTTCCCGGCTCTATCTGAACCGCATGTGGTGGAACGAACGGCGCGTCGCCGAGTTCTTTGCTGAACAGAGTGCGCTGGTGGAGGTGGATGAAGCCCGGCTGGCGCACGCGTTGGAGACGCTGTTTCCGCCTGGCGCGGATACGGAAGTTAACTGGCAGAAAGTCGCCGCTGCTGTGGCGTTAACACGGCGGATTTCGGTGATTTCCGGCGGGCCGGGAACCGGGAAAACCACCACTGTGGCGAAACTGCTCGCGGCGCTGGTGCAAATGGTGGATGGCGAGAAATGCCGCATCTGCCTTGCCGCGCCAACGGGGAAAGCTGCCGCGCGTTTGACCGAATCGCTGGGCAACGCGCTGCGCCAGCTTCCGTTAAATGATCAGCAAAAAGCGATGCTGCCAGAGGAAGCCAGCACGCTGCACCGCCTGCTTGGCGCGCAGCCTGGCAGCCAGCGTTTGCGTCACCATGCTGGTAACCCATTGCACCTGGATGTGTTGGTGGTGGATGAAGCGTCAATGATTGATTTGCCGATGATGTCGCGGCTGATTGATGCGCTGCCCCCCCGTGCCAGAGTGATTTTTCTCGGCGATCGCGATCAGCTGGCGTCGGTGGAAGCCGGCGCGGTGCTGGGGGACATCTGCGCGTGGGTAAATGCCGGTTACAGCGCCGAACGCGCCGCGCAACTGTCGCTCCTGACCGGCTCAACGGTTCCTGCGGGCACAGGCAATGCGGCGACGGCGCTGCGCGACAGCCTGTGTCTGCTGCAAAAAAGTTACCGTTTTGGCAGCAACTCCGGCATTGGCCAACTGGCGGCGGCGGTCAATCGCGGAGATAAAAGCGCCATGCGGGCAGTCTTCAACCAGGGTTTTGGTGATATTGAACGTAAACCGCTGAACAGCGTTGAAGAGTACCAGGTGATGATCGACGATGCGCTGGCGGGTTATGCGCATTATTTGTCGCGGGTGCACAGCAACGCGGCGCCGGAAGAGATCATCGCCGCGTTTGGTGAATACCAGTTGTTATGCGCGCTGCGCGAAGGGCCGTTTGGCGTGGGCGGGCTAAACGAACGGCTGGAGCTGGCGCTGGTACGCAAGGGGCGAATTTCCCGCCTGACGCATTCGCGTTGGTATCACGGACGACCGGTGATGATTTCGCGCAACGATTCCGCGCTGGGGTTGTTTAATGGCGATATCGGAATCGCGCTGGATCAGGGGCAGGGGATACGCGTCTGGTTTCCGCTGCCGGATGGCAACATCAAATCGGTTCAGCCAAGCCGTTTGCCCGAGCATGAAACGGCCTGGGCGATGACGGTGCATAAATCGCAAGGATCCGAGTTCGATCACGCGGCGCTGATTTTGCCGGGGCAGATTGTGCCGGTCATCACGCGCGAACTGGTTTACACCGCCATTACCCGCGCGCGCAAACGGTTGTCGCTGTATGCCGACGAACGTGTGCTGACGCAGGCGATTGCCACGCGTACCGAGCGGCGCAGCGGGCTTGATGCGTTATTCAGTACGCTTAAGTAACACCCCCGCAGAACGCGGGGGCTGGGTTCAGGTGAGATCCGCCATCAGCACTTTGGAGCGCCGCTGGTAGTTGTACATCTCTTTTTTGGTTTCCGGCAGCGAGTCGATATCCACCGGCGTAAAACCGCGCTCCTGGAACCAGTGAATGCTGCGGGTAGTCAGCACAAACAGCTTGCTCAGGCCAATCTGCTTCGCCTGCGCCGCAATGCGCTCCAGCAGCACTTCGCCACGTGACGAACTGCGGTAATCCGGGTGCACGGCCACGCAGGCCATTTCACCAATCTTCTCTTCCGGGAACGGATAGAGCGCCGCGCAGGCGATGGTCAGATTATCGCGCTCAATAATTGTGAACTTGTCGATTTCCATTTCCAGCTGCTCACGCGAACGGCGCACCAGAATACCTTGCTGCTCCAGCGGGCGGATAAGCTCAAGAATGCCGCCGATATCGTTGATGGTTGCGCGGCGAATTTGTTCGGCGCTCTCCATCACAATCTGCGTACCAATGCCGTCGCGCGAGAACAGTTCCTGCAACAGCGAGCCATCTTCCTGATAGCTGATTAAGTGGCTGCGACGCACGCCGCTGCGGCAGGCTTTCACCGCGCCGCGCAGAAAACGCACGGTACCGGAATGGTAATCTCCGCGTTCTTCCAGCACCTCAACGCGCGCCTGCGCTTCATTCGGGAAGAGCTCGGAAACAATGTCGCCGTCGTCGTTCATCACCCCTTGCGTGGAGCAAAAGCCGATCATTTTTTCTGCTTTAAGTTTGATGGCCAGTTGTGTGGCGATCTCTTCAGAAGTGAGGTTGAAGCTCTCGCCCGTGACGGAAACGGCGACCGGGCCCATCAGCACAATCGCGCCGCTGTCGAGCTGGCGGTGGATCGCTTCTTCATCAATGCGGCGAATACGGCCGCTGTGGCAGTAATCAACGCCGTCATCCACGCCCAACGGTTGGGAAATAATAAAGTTGCCGCTCACCACATTAATATGCGCGCCTTGCAGCGGCGTATTGTTGAGGCTCATCGACAGACGCGCGGTAATATCCAGTTGCAGCAGCCCGGCGGCTTGTTTTACCAGCTCAAGGGTTTTTGCGTCGGTCACGCGGGTATGTTTGTGATAAATCGGCTCGTGGTTGTGTTCGGCCAGATTTGCGTCGATTTGCGGACGCGCGCCATAGACCACAACCAACCTTATTCCTAAGCTATGCAGAAGGCCGATGTCGTTGACAATACTGGAGAAGTTTTCATGCTCAATGGCTTCACCGCCGAGCATAATGACAAATGTCTTTCCCCGATGGGCATTGATATAGGGAACGGAATGGCGAAATCCCTGCACCAGTTCGGTCCTGCGCTCTTTTACCACGGCCTGTCCTCACTGCATGATTATTCGTAAAATGTGTATTTTTATTCTTTTATGACCGTCGGCGCAAGTGTAAATTTTCACGCTATCTCATCAACGCGCTTTCACGAAGCCAGCCAGCAGACATATGTTTACCCTTTAATAGATGACAGTTTATGCATCATTCGCTAAAGTTTTCGGTCAATTCTGACGTAAATCATTATTTAAAGTAATTGCTCGGGAGAAGCATGTCGGGAAGTCATTCAGCGCTGAGCCGCCGCAGATTATTAAAAGGAGCGGGGGCCATGTGGTTATTAAGCGTGAGCCAGGTTGGTCTGGCGGCCGTCAGCCAGGTGGTGGCGGTTCGCGTCTGGCCAGCGTCCAGCTATACGCGCGTGACGGTGGAATCGAACCGTGTTGTGAAATACAAACAGTTTGCGTTGAGCAATCCCGACCGGCTGGTGGTGGATCTTGAAGGGGTGCACCTTAACTCTGTGCTGAAAGGCATGGGCGCGCAGATCCGCGTCGACGATCCTTATATCAAATCCGCGCGTGTCGGGCAGTTCGATCCGCAGACCGTGCGCATGGTGTTTGAGCTAAAACAAGACGTGAAGCCGCAACTGTTTGCGCTGGCACCGGTCGCAGGTTTCAAAGAGCGTCTGGTGATGGATCTTTATCCGGTGAATGCGAAAGATGTGCAGGATCCGCTGCTGGCGCTGCTCGAAGAGTACAACAAAGGCGATCTCGACCAGCAAGTGCCACCGGCGCAAAGCGGCCCGCAGCCAGGTAAAGCCGGGCGCGACAGGCCGATCGTCATAATGCTCGATCCCGGCCACGGTGGTGAAGATCCAGGTGCTACGGGGAAATATCGCACCCGTGAAAAAGACGTGGTGCTGCAAATCGCCCGCCGCTTGCATGCGCTGATCGAGAAAGAAGGCAATATGAAAGCCTATATGACGCGCAACGAGGATGTGTTTATTCCGCTGAAAGTGCGTGTCGCGAAAGCGCAGAAACAGCGCGCGGACCTGTTTGTGTCGATTCACGCCGATGCGTTTAGCAGCCGCCAGCCAAGTGGTTCTTCGGTGTTTGCGCTGTCGACCAAAGGCGCGACCAGTACCGCGGCGAAATATCTGGCGGACACACAGAACGCGGCAGACTTAATTGGTGGGGTGAGTAAAAGCGGCGATCGCTATCTGGACCACACCATGTTCGATATGGTGCAGTCGTTGACCATCAACGACAGCCTGAAGTTTGGTAAAGCGGTGTTGAACAAGCTGGGCGGCGTTAACAATCTGCATAAAAACAGCGTTGAGCAGGCGGGCTTTGCGGTGCTGAAAGCGCCTGATATTCCGTCGATTCTGGTCGAGACGGCGTTTATCAGTAACGTGGAAGAAGAGCGTAAGCTGAAAACCGCGAAATTCCAGCAGGAAGTGGCGGAGTCGATTCTGGCCGGGATTAAAGCCTACTTCGCGGATGGCGCGACGCTGGCGAGAAGGGGATAACAAAATGGCGCTCAATAGCGCCATTATTCTTTTATAAACCGTAGATACAAAAAAACACCCGTTAAGGTGTTTATTGTGTTGGTTGCGGGGGCCGGATTTGAACCGACGACCTTCGGGTTATGAGCCCGACGAGCTACCAGGCTGCTCCACCCCGCGTCCGTCTGTTTACACTTCCATCATGTAAACTTATTTCTTCACATTTTAATTGGTTGCGGGGGCCGGATTTGAACCGACGACCTTCGGGTTATGAGCCCGACGAGCTACCAGGCTGCTCCACCCCGCGTCCGTGGATGCGCACTATACTCTGCAAACTTATTGATGCAACCTTTTTTTTGCCTTAATCAATGAATTGGCGGGATTATGTGTAAAAACAATACAATCAGTTCATATTTTGAACGAAATTGACCTCTGAACGTGCTGGCGCATTTCATTAGCGGGTGGGGTTTGTTATCTTCAATTCGCTTCGGGTTAATCAAAAAGTTGAGAAATAATGAAAGGACGTTGGGCTAAGTACGCACTCACAGGCGCGATGGTGGCAATTCTCGCGGCCTGCTCTTCAAAACCGACCGATCGCGGTCAACAGTATAAAGACGGAAAATTTTCCCAGCCTTTTTCCCTCGTTAACCAACCTGACGCCATTGGCGCGCCAATCAACGCCGGAGACTTCTCCGAACAGATAAGCCAGGTCCGCAGTGCTGCCCCGCGCCTTTATGGTAGCCAGAGCAGCGTTTACAACGCGATTGACGCCTGGCTGCGCGCCGGGGGCGACACGCGTACGCTGCGCCAGTACGGCATTGATGCCTGGCAGATGGAAGGCACCGACAATTATGGCAACGTGCAATTCACTGGCTACTACACGCCGGTGGTGCAGGCACGCCACACTCGGCAGGGTGAATTCCAGTATCCGATTTACCGCATGCCGCCAAAACGCGGCCGCTTACCGTCTCGCGCCGAGATCTACGCCGGTGCGCTCAGTGAGAATTATGTGTTGGCCTACAGCAACTCGCTGATGGACAACTTTATTATGGATGTGCAGGGCAGCGGCTATATCGACTTTGGCGATGGCAGCCCGCTTAACTTCTTTAGCTACGCCGGGAAAAATGGTCATGCCTATCGCAGTATCGGCAAGGTGCTTATCGATAGCGGAGAAGTGAAGCGCGAAGATATGTCGATGCAGGCCATCCGCGAGTGGGGCGAAAAGCACAGCGAATCCGAAGTGCGCGCGCTGCTGGAAGAGAACGCTTCCTTCGTCTTCTTTAAACCGCAATCCTGGGCGCCGGTAAAAGGCGCGAGCGCGGTACCGCTGATTGGCCGTGCGTCTGTTGCCTCTGACCGGACCGTGATCCCGCCGGGAACCACGCTGCTGGCGGAAGTGCCGCAGTTGGATAACAACGGCAAATTCAACGGTCGCTATGAGTTGCGCCTGATGGTGGCGCTGGATGTTGGCGGCGCCATTAAAGGCCAGCACTTTGATATCTATCAGGGCATCGGTCCGGATGCCGGTCACCGCGCCGGTTGGTATAACCATTATGGCCGCGTCTGGGTGCTGAAGAATGCGCCCGGAACCGCCACGGCTGGCAACGTGTTCAGCGGCTGAGTGTGCTAGACTTCGCCCTCTTCCGCCCTGGAAGAGGGTTTCCCGTTTTACCTTGAGGTTTGTTTATGTCAGCAGTAATCAGCGACGCCTGGCGACAGCGCTTTGGCGGCACGGCGCGTTTGTATGGTGAGAAAGCGCTGCAATGGTTTGCCGACGCGCATATCTGCGTGGTGGGTATTGGCGGCGTGGGATCCTGGGCAGCAGAAGCCCTGGCGCGCACCGGTATCGGCGCGATCACGCTGATTGATATGGACGATGTGTGCGTCACGAATACCAACCGGCAGATCCACGCCCTGCGCGAGAATGTCGGCCTGGCGAAAGCCGAAGTGATGGCGAATCGCATCCGTGAAATAAACCCAGAGTGCCTGGTCACCGTGGTGGATGATTTCGTCACGGCGGATAATGTCGCGCAATTGATGAACCGCGATTACAGCTACGTGATTGATGCCATTGACAGTGTGCGCCCAAAAGCGGCGCTAATTGCTTATTGTCGCCGTAACAAAATCCCGCTGGTGACCACCGGCGGCGCGGGCGGGCAGATCGATCCGACGCAGATCCAGGTGAGCGATCTGGCGAAGACCATTCAGGATCCGCTGGCGGCCAAACTGCGCGAGCGCCTGAAAAGCGATTTCGGCGTGGTGAAAAACAGCAAAGGTAAACTCGGCGTGGATTGCGTATTTTCCACTGAAGCGCTGGTTTACCCGCAGGCAGATGGTTCGGTGTGCGCGATGAAAAGCACGGCGGAAGGGCCAAAACGAATGGATTGCGCGGCCGGCTTCGGCGCGGCGACCATGGTGACCGCCACCTTTGGGTTTATCGCGGTCTCCCATGCATTGAAAAAACTGCTGGCGAAAGCCGAGCGTCAGGCCAGCGCCTGACGAGCATCTTCCTGAACGGCGGCGGCCAGCGCCGCCAGCCCCTGGCTGCGTGACGCGCTAAGCTGCGTGCGCAGCCCTAACTCATCAAACAACGCCAGCGGATCGCCCTCAACCAACGTTTCCGGGCGTTTGCCTTCTATTGCGGTCAGCAACACCGCCAGCAAACCGCGAACAATTCGGCCTTCACTGTCGCCAAAAAAGTGCATGGTGCCCTCTGCCGACAACCTCGAACCGAGCCAGACGCGATTTTCGCAACCGGGGATTTCCCGCGCCTGCGCTTTTAGTTCGTCTGTTGCGGCCGGCAACTGTTTACCCAGCAGGATCAGCTGGCGGTACTTATCTTCCCACGCGTTGAGCGTGCTGAACGTTTTGCGTAATGTCTCTTCTGTGACCACGCTGCCGAACGGGTGTCCGGCAAAAGCAGGACTTGTCATTAATCCACCAATATTTCCAGGGCACGGTCAACGGCGTTGACCAGCGCGTCCACATCCTGCTGTGTATTATAGGGCGCAAATGAGGCACGCAAGGTGCCGGTCACACCAAGTGCCGCCAGCAGCGGCTGTGCGCAGTGCTGACCAGCGCGAAGCGCAATACCGTAACCGGCGAGCAGCGTCACCATATCACTGTGGTGGATTCCTTCGAAATCAAACGCCACCAGGCTGGAATCCTGGCAGCGAAAAGAGCGGAAACCGGGGCGCTGCGCCAGTTGCTCTTCCGCAAGCGTCGCCAGGCCACGGCTGTAACTTTCCGCTTGCGCGATATCCAGCGTGTTGAGCCACTCCAGCGCGGCGCTTAAACCAATCACGCCCGCCACGTTCGGCGTCCCGGCTTCCAGCTTGTAAGGCACTGGCTGGGTGGTGAAACCTTCAAACGTCACTTCGGTGATCATCTTGCCGCCGCCAAGCCACGGCGACATCGCATTCAACAATTCTGTTTTGCCATACAGCGCGCCGATGCCGTTTGGCCCATAGAGTTTATGGCCGGAGAACGCATAAAAATCGATATCAAGACGTTGTACGTTAGCCGGGAAATGCACCACGCCTTGCGCACCATCGACCATCACTACCATGCCTGTCGCATGAGCAAGCGTAATGGCGCGTTCGAGATCCGGGCAGCCGCCTGTAACATTGGACATTTGCCCCAGCGCCAGAATGCGGCTGCGCGGCGTAATCAAGTGCGGCAGTTGGTTTATATCAGGAAGATGGTCAGCACCGAGCGGCAATTTCACCACCCGCGCGCCGGTTTGTTGCGCCACCATCAGCCACGGAACGAGGTTCGCGTGATGTTCCGCTTCGCTCACAATGATTTCGTCATCGGGCTGCAAGCGCGGGCGAGCGTAACACTGAGCGACCATATTGATGGCTTCGGTGGTGCCGCGCGTCCAGACAATATTTTTGCCGGAAGGGGCGTTAAGCAGAGCGGCGACCTGGTCGCGCGCGGCTTCATAACGCGCGGTCAGCTGTTGCGCCTGCGCAAACTGGCTGCGATGCACATTGCCCGCGCTCAGGCTGTAGAACTGTTGCGTGGCGTCAATGACCGCCTGCGGTTTTAATGCCGTTGCCGCGCTGTCGAGATAGACACCCGCGTCAGCAAGCGCCGGAAACTGGGCACGAAAGTGTGATGGGTTAAATGCGTT
Organism: Kosakonia sp. BYX6; assembly: GCF_038449125.1. NCBI lineage: Bacteria > Pseudomonadati > Pseudomonadota > Gammaproteobacteria > Enterobacterales > Enterobacteriaceae > Kosakonia > Kosakonia calanthes. The sequence continues at coordinate 1,011,680 of NZ_CP151800.1, forward strand.
CATACTCATCCTCATCTGTAAGCCGTCGATCGTCGCGCAATTTTTCTGTTGTAGCAAGGAAGTTGATAACCATCGGAATTATCTGTTTGTACTGGCGAACTTGGGGAAGCAGGTTATGCTGAATAGTGTTAGGTATGTGTTCCAGACTCTTCCAGGAAGAGTATTTCACAGCATTAATTGCCAGAAGCAAGGAGAAGAAGATGAAGAAGACTGCCGCAATTATTTCTGCCTGTACGTTAGCTTTTGCCCTGAGCGCTTGTTCCGGTCCTAACTACGCGTTGCACACCAACGATGGTCGGACGATTATTTCTGAAGGCAAGCCGAAAACCGATGACCAGACCGGCCTGATTTCGTACAAAGACGCCAACGGTAATGAGCAGCAGATCAACCGTACCGACGTGAAAGAAATGGTCGCCCTGGATAAGTAATGCCGTTTTCCGGGCAAAAAAAAGCACCGCAATCTTGCGGTGCTACATTAATCACTATGGACAGACAGGGTAAATGTACAGGAAGTGAAAAAGGGGTAGCGTTGCTACCGGGGTCTGAATAGCAGACCAATTTGCAAACACAACAACACAACATCACAACCGTAAGCCAAAAGCCCTTCAGAACAGACATTCCAAAACAGCTTTTCGTTCCGGCTCAGGAAGTGCCGCCACTATAGGTATTTGCTGGTAGAAGCTCAACGGACAATTTATAATGGCTCAGATAAAAAAAACTAATAGGTTAACCACTGTTTCCTGTTTGTTAAATTGAGTTTACATATAAGCCTGATAACCATGTCCAAGCGATTACCACCACTGAATGCATTACGTGTTTTTGATGCCGCTGCCCGCCATCTGAGTTTTACTCGCGCTGCCGATGAGCTTTTTGTGACGCAGGCCGCAGTAAGCCACCAAATCAAGTCTCTCGAGGATTTTCTCGGCCTGAAACTGTTCCGTCGACGCAACCGATCGCTGTTGCTTACCGAAGAAGGGCAGAGTTATTTTCAGGATATCAAAGAGATATTTTCCCAACTCAATGAAGCCACACGCAAACTGCAAGCGCGCAGCGCCAAGGGCGCGCTAACGGTCAGTTTATTGCCCAGTTTTGCGATTCAATGGCTAGTGCCGAGGCTCTCTAGCTTTAACTCAGCTTATCCGGGAATCGATGTGCGAATCCAGGCGGTGGACCGTGAAGAAGATAAGCTGGCGGACGATGTCGACGTGGCGATTTTCTACGGTCGCGGCAACTGGCCGGGGCTGCGCGTTGAAAAGTTGTACGCTGAATATCTGCTGCCGGTCTGCTCTCCTTTATTACTCACCGGCGACAAAGCGATAAAAACGCCGGAGGATTTGGCGCATCACACTTTATTGCACGACGCGTCGCGTCGCGACTGGCAAACTTATACCCGCCAATTAGGTCTTAATCTTAACGTTCAGCAGGGACCCATCTTCAGCCATAGCTCTATGGTGCTACAGGCGGCAATCCACGGACAGGGGATCGCACTGGCCAACAATGTGATGGCGCAGTCCGAAATTGAAGCAGGCCGGTTGGTCTGCCCGTTTAATGATGTTCTGGTCAGTAAGAATGCGTTTTATCTGGTTTGTCATGACAGTCAGGCAGAACTGGGTAAAATAGCCGCCTTTCGTCAATGGATCCTGGCAAAAGCGGCAAGCGAACAGGAAAAATTCCGTTTCCGTTACGAACAATAATTCGCGCGCGTACTGCGCGTATGACTTTTTAGGGTACTCACATGACCAGCCGTTTTATGCTGATTTTCGCCGCGGTGAGCGGTTTTATTTTTGTCGCGCTGGGCGCTTTCGGCGCGCATGTTTTAAGTAAATCTCTGGGTGTTCAGGAGATGAGCTGGATCCAGACCGGCCTTGAATACCAGGCATTCCACACCTTAGCGGTGTTTGGGCTGGCGGTCGCGATGCAGCGCCGCATTAGCATCTGGTTTTACTGGAGCAGTGTTTTTCTGGCGCTTGGCACCGTGCTGTTTAGCGGCAGCCTGTATTGCCTGGCGCTCTCGCATTTACGCCTGTGGGCGTTTGTTACCCCGGTCGGTGGCGTGTGTTTCTTAATCGGCTGGGCTTTGATGTTAGTTGGTGCAATTCGTCTGAAACGTAGGGGCGTTGTTCATGAATAAAGTGGTGCTGCTATGCCGCCCGGGGTTTGAGAAAGAGTGTGCCGCGGAGATTACCGATAAAGCTGGACGTCGTGAGGTGTTCGGTTTTGCCCGTGTGAAAGAGAACGCGGGCTATGTCATTTTTGAGTGCTACCAGGAAGGTGACGCGGACAAACTGGCGCGCGAGCTGCCGTTCAGTTCGTTGATTTTCGCCCGCCAGATGTTCGTCGTCGGCGAACTGCTGCGTGATTTGCCGCCGGAAGACCGCATTACACCCATCACTGGCATGCTGCAAGGCGTGGTGGAAAAAGGCGGCGATCTGCGTGTCGAAGTGGCGGACACCAACGAAAGCAAAGAGCTGATGAAGTTCTGCCGTAAGTTCACCGTGCCGCTGCGCACCGCGTTGCGTGAAGCGGGTGTGCTGGCGCGCAGTGATACGCCAAAACGCCCGGTGGTGCATGTGTTCTTTATTGCGCCGGGTTGCTGTTATACCGGCTATTCCTACACGACCAATAATTCACCTTTTTATATGGGCATCCCGCGTCTGAAGTTCCCATCCGACGCGCCAAGCCGTTCGACGCTGAAACTGGAAGAGGCGTTCCACGTCTTTATTCCTGCGGATGAGTGGGATGAGCGCCTGGCCAACGGTATGTACGCCGTCGATCTGGGCGCGTGTCCTGGCGGCTGGACCTATCAGCTGGTGAAACGCAACATGTGGGTGGCCTCTGTCGATAACGGCCCAATGGCGCAAAGCCTGATGGATACCGGGCAAGTGACCTGGCTGCGCGAAGATGGTTTCCGCTATCGTCCGACGCGTAACAACATCTCATGGATGGTGTGCGATATGGTGGAGAAACCGGCGAAAGTTGCCGCGCTGATGGCGCAATGGCTGACGCAAGGCTGGTGCCGCGAAACCATTTTCAATCTCAAGTTGCCGATGAAAAAACGCTACGAAGAGGTGTCGAACAACCTGGCGTACATTCAGCAGCAGTTGGATGAACATGGCATCGCCGCGCAGATTCAGGCGCGTCAGTTGTATCACGATCGCGAGGAAGTGACGGTTCACGTTCGCAGGATGTGGGCAGCGGTGGGTGGGCGTCGGGATGAGCGCTGAGACTTATTGCCTGATGGCGCTGCGCTTATCAGGCGTACGGATTGTACGCCTGATAAGAAATGCAGGCCGGATAAGCGCAGCGCCACCCGGCATAAATGCTCGACAGCTGAAACTGACGAAAAGATAGGTTTATTTTTTTCCGGCTTTCGCCAGTTCTTTTACCAGCGGCAGCATAATGCGCATGACGTCGCGGCTGCGGCGCTCAATGCGGCCAGGTAAGGCCTGGTCGATATACTGCTGATTATCCAGCCGCGCGTTGTGGTAGCTGGTCCCGTTTGGAAACATCTTCGATTTCGCCCGTTGCTGGGCGCCATCTTTATTCCCCAATGACCAGTTGGTGGCTTCCACCGACAGCACCGGAATCTGCGCCTTATCAAACACGTCGGCATCGCTACAGCAATGCTGATTTTTTGCGGCATTGGTTGGCGTACTCATCGCCAAAATTCCGTGCGAACGGGCAATCGCCAGTGCGCGATCCCGCGTCAGTTTACGCACGGATGCCGGGGTGTTTTTACCGCTATTAAAGTAGAGTTTGTCGCCGACGATCAGGTTGTTCATGTTGATCACCAGCAGCGTGTTCTTGCGCTCTTTTTCGCTCATCCGCGCGAGGAAACTCTCCGCGCCAAGCTGGCCTTCCTCTTCGCCGCTGGTGGCGACAAAACGGACACTGTACTGCGTCGGCTCTGCTTTCAACGCCTGCGCCAGCTCCAGCATCACGCCCAGCGCGGCGGCATTGTCATCCATTCCCTGAAGCGTTAAACCGCCAAGATTGTTATCGACATCGGCGTCGCTGCGCGGCGCGTAAGTATCAAGATGCGCCATAATAATGATCTGCTGCACAAGGGTGCCCTCATGGGCGGCGATCACCGTACTGCCAATCACATTCTGCCAGTTCTGCTGTTTATCTTTTGTGGTGTAGCGGTAACGGGTTTTGAACTTGCGGATATCGCTCTGGTAACCCATTTGTTCAAACTGCTGCTGCACATAATCCGCAGAGAGCATTTCGGCCGGCGTGCCAGTCATGCGGCCGGGGAACAGCGTGGCGATATGACGCGCCTGTTCACTTGCCATGTTACCAGGTTGGGAAGTACGGGCATCAGCCGGAAGGATAAAGCATACGCCGAGCGCCAGGGCAGCGGAACGGAGGCGCAATGCGGAAAACATAGGGAGTCCTTTATGCAGCAAGATTTTTGACGCGCTTAGTATGAAACTGTGATCGTCTTTGCACAATTTCATTTGTTCTTAACCATACGAAAATCCTCGCGTTAAGCACTTTTTGATATTTGCTTTGTATGAGTGTTATTCCTTTAGGGAACTACTCATTCCAATTCGTAATTTCATTCGTTCTAAACCGCCCCCTATAGTCCCTCTATTGCTGGCTGTGAGTGAGTTACTGCGTTGTGGATTACCTGCCGATATTTGCTGCTGTAAAAGACCGCCCCGTTTTAGTGATTGGCGGCGGCGAAATTGCCGCGCGCAAAATCACCTTTTTGCGACGGGCAGGCGCGCACGTGCAAGTGGTCGCGCAACAACTGGAACCGCACTTACAACAGCTTGCCGATGAACACGCCATCCACTGGCTGGCGACCGCGTTTGACGAATCGCAGCTGGATGCCGTTTTCCTGGTGATTGCCGCAACCGATGATGCCGCGCTTAACCGCCGGGTATTTGATGCGGCTAATGCGCGCCATCGGCTGGTTAACGTTGTTGACGACCAGCCGCTGTGCTCCTTTATTTTCCCGTCGATTGTCGATCGTTCGCCGCTGCTGGTGGCGATCTCCTCTGGTGGCAACGCGCCGGTGCTGGCGCGCTTACTGCGTGAAAAAATTGAAGCGTTGCTGCCGGGTAACTTAGGGCGCATGGCGGAAGTTGCCGGGCGCTGGCGCACACGCATTAAGGCGTTTCGGCGCACCACGGATGAACGTCGCCGTTTCTGGGAAAGCGCTTTTCGCGGGCGTTTCGCCAGCCTGATGGCGGCCGGTGATGAACCGGCTGCGGAAAAAACGCTGGAAGCGGAACTGCAACGGCCTGGTTCCAGCGGCGGTGAAATCATCCTCGTCGGCGCCGGGCCGGGCGATGCAGGCTTGCTGACGCTGCGTGGCTTGCAGGTTATCCAGCAGGCCGATGTGGTGTTTTACGATCACCTGGTCAGCGACGAAGTGCTGGAATTGACCCGCCGGGATGCGCAGAAAATCTGCGTCGGCAAACGCGCTGGCGCCCATTCGGTGGCGCAGCACGACACCAACCGCATGCTGGTTGAAGCGGCGCACGAGGGCAAAACGGTGGTGCGTCTGAAAGGCGGCGATCCGTTTATCTTCGGGCGCGGTGGCGAAGAGTTGCAAGCCGCGGCGGCAGCCGGCGTGCCTTTCCAGGTTGTGCCAGGCGTGACCGCGGCATCGGGCGCAACAGCCTATGCGGGCATTCCCCTGACGCACCGGGATTTCGCCCAGAGCGTGACGTTCGTCACCGGCCATTACAAAGCCGACAGCGCCCCGTTTGACTGGGCGCAGCTGGCGCAAAGCCGCCAGACGCTGGCTATCTACATGGGCACCATGAAAGCGGCGGAAATCAGCGCGCAATTAATCGCTTATGGACGAGAGAAAACCACACCGGTGGCGGTGATTTCGCGCGGGACGCGTGCGGATCAACAGGTTGCCACCGGCACATTAGAACAACTCGAGGAACTGGCGAAAGCTGCCCCGATGCCCGCCCTGCTGGTGGTGGGCGAGGTGGTTGGGCTTCATCGCGAACTTGCCTGGTTCCAGCATACGACAGCGACGGCGGCGTTTGACGCTTCCGTGATTAATCTGGCTTAAGGAATGGATATGGACCAAAAACGACTCACTCACCTGCGACAACTGGAGGCGGAAAGCATCCATATCATCCGCGAAGTGGCCGCTGAATTTTCCAATCCGGTGATGATGTATTCCATCGGCAAGGACTCCAGCGTGATGCTGCATCTGGCGCGTAAAGCGTTCTATCCTGGCACGCTACCGTTCCCGCTGCTGCACGTCGACACGGGTTGGAAATTCCGTGAGATGTATGAATTCCGTGACCGTACCGCCAAAGCCTACGGCTGTGAGCTGCTGGTGCATAAAAACCCGGAAGGGGTGGCGATGGGCATCAACCCGTTTGTGCACGGCAGCGCCAAACATACCGACATTATGAAAACCGAAGGGCTGAAACAGGCGCTGAATAAATACGGTTTTGACGCAGCATTCGGCGGCGCGCGCCGTGACGAAGAGAAGTCACGCGCGAAAGAGCGTATTTACTCGTTCCGTGACCGTTTCCACCGCTGGGACCCAAAAAACCAGCGCCCGGAGCTGTGGCACAACTACAACGGGCAGATCAACAAAGGCGAAAGCATTCGCGTGTTCCCGCTGTCGAACTGGACCGAACTGGATATCTGGCAGTACATCTTCCTGGAAAATATCGACATTGTTCCGCTGTACCTGGCGGCTGAGCGCCCGGTGCTGGAGCGCGACGGCATGCTGATGATGATCGATGACGATCGTATCGACCTGCAACCTGGCGAAGTTATCAAAAAGCGCATGGTGCGTTTCCGTACGCTCGGCTGCTGGCCGCTGACTGGTGCCGTTGAATCCAATGCGCAGACGTTGCCGGAGATTATCGAAGAGATGCTGGTTTCCACCACCAGTGAACGTCAGGGCCGCGTAATTGACCGCGACCAGTCCGGCTCCATGGAGCTGAAAAAACGTCAGGGATACTTCTAAGGAGCCGCCATGAACACCACAATCGCACAACAAATCGCTAATGAAGGCGGCGTCGAAGCGTATCTGCATGCCCAACAACACAAAAGCCTGCTGCGCTTTCTGACCTGCGGCAGCGTGGATGACGGCAAAAGTACACTGATTGGCCGCTTACTGCACGATACCCGCCAAATCTACGAAGATCAGCTTTCCACGCTACACAATGACAGCAAGCGTCACGGTACGCAGGGTGAAAAACTTGACCTGGCATTGCTGGTCGATGGCCTGCAAGCCGAGCGCGAGCAGGGCATCACCATTGATGTGGCCTACCGCTATTTCTCAACGGAGAAGCGCAAATTTATCATCGCCGACACGCCGGGGCATGAGCAGTACACCCGTAATATGGCGACCGGCGCGTCGACCTGCGATCTGGCGATTTTACTGATCGATGCGCGCAAAGGCGTGCTGGATCAGACGCGTCGTCACAGCTTTATCTCCACGCTGCTGGGCATCAAACACTTGGTGGTCGCGGTTAACAAAATGGATCTGGTGGATTTCAGCGAAGAGACTTTCGAGAACATCCGCCAGGATTACCTGACTTTCGCCGAGCAACTGCCGGGCAATCTCGATATCCGCTTTGTGCCGCTGTCAGCGCTGGAAGGGGATAACGTCGCCAGCCAGAGCGCGAAAATGCCGTGGTACAGCGGCCCAACATTGCTGGAAGTGCTGGAGATGGTCGAAATCCAGCGCGTTGTGGATGCGCAACCGATGCGCTTCCCGGTGCAGTATGTGAACCGCCCGAACCTCGATTTTCGCGGTTTTTCCGGCACGTTGGCGTCCGGCGCAGTGAAAGTCGGCCAGCGCATTAAAGTGCTGCCGTCGGGCGTGGAATCTTCTGTGGCGCGGATCGTGACCTTCGACGGCGATTTGCAGGAAGCCGCCGCAGGCGAAGCCATCACGCTGGTGCTGAAAGATGAGATTGATATCAGCCGTGGCGACGTGATTCTGGATGCGCAGGAAACCCTGCCGTCAGTGCAAAGCGCCTCGCTGGATGTGGTGTGGATGGCGGAACAGCCGCTCAGCCCGGGTCAAAGTTTTGACATCAAAGTGGCCGGTAAGAAAACCCGCGCCCGCGTTGATAACATTCAGTACCAGGTGGATATCAACAATCTGACCCAGCGCCAGGTGGAAAACTTGCCGCTGAACGGCATCGGCCTGGTTGATTTGACCTTTGACGAACCGCTAACGCTGGACGCTTATCAACAAAACCCGGTGACCGGCGGCGTGATCTTTATCGATCGCCTGAGCAATGTCACCGTTGGGGCAGGGATGGTGCGTGAAGTGCATACCGAATCGCAGGCGGTTCCTTCGCAATTCAGCGCCTTTGAGCTGGAACTGAATCAGCTGGTGCGTAAACACTTCCCGCATTGGGGCGCGCGCGATCTGCTGGGAGGCAAATAATGGCGCAGCATGACGAAAACGTCGTCTGGCATGCCCATCCGGTCACGCCGGCGCAGCGCGAGCAACTCCACGGTCACCGTGGGGTTGTGCTGTGGTTTACCGGGCTTTCTGGCTCCGGGAAATCCACCGTTGCTGGCGCGCTGGAAGAGGCGTTGCATCGCGCGGGTGTCAGCACCTATTTGCTTGATGGCGATAATGTGCGTCACGGCTTGTGCAGCGATCTGGGGTTTAGCGACGCGGATCGAAAAGAGAATATTCGCCGGGTGGGCGAAGTCGCCAAACTGATGGTCGAATCTGGCTTAGTGGTGCTGACGGCGTTTATCTCGCCGCATCGCGCGGAGCGCCAGATGGTGCGCGAGCGCCTGGGGGAAGGGCGCTTTATTGAGGTGTTTGTCGATACGCCGTTGGCCATCTGCGAAGCGCGCGATCCAAAAGGGCTTTACAAGAAAGCACGCGCCGGTGAATTGCATAATTTCACCGGGATCGATTCGGTCTACGAAGCGCCGGAATCGGCGGAAGTGCACCTCGATGGCGAACAATTGGTAACAAATTTGGTTGGTCAATTATTCGATCTCCTCAGGCAGGGCGATATTATCAGATCCTGAGACGGTACAGGCGATACACGCCATCTTCAGGTTATCCCGGCGTTGACGTTCGCGCTTCCTGAAGCTTGCGTGTATTCCGTTTACCGGTCGTACAGGCAACAGGATCAGATATGCGTAACAGTCAGAACATCACCATCCCCCGGTCGCAATCCATTACGACGACCGCCGACGAAACCACATGGTCTCTCCCTGGGGCTATCGTCGGTTTTGTAGCATGGCTGCTGGCGCTGGCGATCCCATTTATGTTTTACGGCTCCAACACGCTGTTTTTCTTTCTCTACACCTGGCCCTTTTTTCTCGCCCTGATGCCCGTTTCCGTGGTGGTCGGCATTGCGCTGCATTCGCTGCTCGACGGCCGGTTGCGCTACAGCTGCGTGGCGACATTGTTAACGGTGGCGGCGATGTTCGGTGTGCTGTTCTTGTGGTTATTAGGCTGAACCCGTCATACTTCAAACCGTAACGCTCATTAAGGCAATGTGTCCGGGTTCGGAAAGTCACACATTTATGATAAAGTCTGGCGCTTGCGCGGTATCACCCGGCCCCGAAGTGGAGTCTGACGAAAAGTTATGGGATGATGATGCCGTTTTTCAGGGGGCAGGATGGGTAAACTAACGCTGCTATTGCTGGCTTTACTGGTCTGGCTGCAATACTCGCTGTGGTTCGGCAAGAATGGTCTGCATGACTATGGCCGCGTCAGCGAAGATGTGGCGGCACAGCAGGCGACAAACGCCAAATTAAAATCGCGCAACGATCAACTTTTCGCCGAAATTGACGATCTCAATGGCGGCCAGGAAGCGATTGAGGAGCGCGCGCGCAATGAATTAACCATGACGAAGCCGGGCGAAACATTTTATCGTCTGGTACCGGACGCGTCGAAACGCACGCCGGGGTCAGCGCAGAACACACAAAATACACAGAACAGACCTTAAATAACCCCGGATTCACGACATGTCAGCAATGATACCGGACGTCTGTGCCGTGGTGCCGGCCGCTGGATTCGGCCGCCGCATGCAAACGGAATGTCCAAAGCAGTATCTCTCCATCGGCGATAAAACGATCCTTGAGCACGCGGTCGCCGCGCTGCTCGCCCATCCGCGCGTGAACCGAGTGATTATCGCCGTCAGCCCGGGCGATGAACGCTTCGCCCAATTACCTCTTGCTCAACATCCGCAAATCACCGTCGTCAACGGCGGAGCAGAACGCGCCGATTCCGTGCTGGCAGGCCTTCGCGCCGCCGCTGGCGCACAATGGGTGCTGGTGCACGATGCCGCGCGTCCTTGCCTGCATCAGGATGATTTAAACCGCCTGCTTCAATTAAGCGAAACCAGCCGCGTTGGCGGAATTCTCGCCGCGCCAGTGCGCGACACCATGAAGCGCGCCGAACCGGGCAAAACAGCGATTGCCCATACCGTTGAGCGCAATGACTTATGGCATGCGCTGACGCCGCAATTTTTCCCGCTCGAACTGCTTCACGACTGTTTAACACGCGCGCTCAATGAAGGCGCGACCATCACCGACGAAGCCTCGGCGCTGGAATATTGTGGCTATCATCCGGAATTAATCGCCGGACGCGCGGATAATATTAAAGTCACCCGACCCGAAGATTTACGACTCGCAGAATTCTATCTGACCCATGCAGACCCCCAGGAGAAAGCATAATGCGCATTGGACACGGTTTTGACGTACACGCCTTTGGAGGCGTTGGCCCAATTATCATTGGCGGCGTGCGCATTCCTTACGAAAAAGGCCTGCTGGCTCACTCTGATGGCGACGTCGCGCTGCACGCGCTGACCGATGCGCTATTAGGCGCGGCGGCGTTGGGCGACATCGGCAAACTGTTTCCGGACACTGACCCGGCGTTTAAAGGCGCAGACAGCCGCGAACTGCTGCGCGAAGCCTGGCGGCGTATTCAGGCCAAAGGCTATCAACTTTGCAACGTGGATGTGACCATCATCGCGCAGGCGCCGAAAATGCTGCCGCACATTCCGCAGATGCGGGTGTTTATCGCCGAAGATCTCGGTTGCCATATGGACGATGTGAACGTCAAAGCGACAACCACCGAGAAACTGGGCTTTACCGGGCGCGGTGAAGGCATCGCCTGTGAAGCGGTTGCGTTGTTAGTAAAGGCGGCGAAATGACGGATTTCGACAACCTGACCTATTTACACGGCAAACCGGCGGGCAGCGGATTACTGAAAGCCAGCCCGGAAGATTTTCTCGTCGTTGAAGACCTCGGCTTTGAGCCAGACGGCGAAGGCGAGCATATTCTGGTACGAATTCTGAAAAATGGCTGCAATACGCGTTTTGTTGCTGACGCGTTAGCCAAATTCCTTAAAATTCATGCGCGTGAAGTCAGTTTTGCCGGACAAAAAGACAAACACGCGGTGACCGAACAGTGGCTTTGCGCGCGCGTGCCGGGCAACACGATGCCGGATCTCAGCAAGTTCACGCTGGAAGGCTGCAAAGTGCTGGAATATGCCCGCCATAAGCGTAAGTTGCGTCTTGGGGCATTGCAGGGTAACGATTTTACTCTGGTGCTACGCGAAGTGAGCGATCGGGCGGACGTTGAAGCGCGTTTGCAGGCCATAAGCGAGAAAGGTGTAGCGAATTATTTCGGCGCTCAGCGTTTCGGTATCGGTGGCAGCAATTTACAGGGCGCGCTGCGCTGGGCGCAAAGTGATGCCCCGGTGCGCGATCGGAATAAACGCAGTTTTTGGTTGTCGGCAGCGCGCAGCGCGTTGTTTAATCAGATAGTTAGCGAACGCCTGAAAAAAACGGACTTTAATCAAGTTGTTGACGGTGATGCGCTACAATTAGCGGGTCGCGGAAGCTGGTTTGTTGCGACCAACGAAGAGCGTGCGGAACTGCAAGCGCGCGTTGATGCAAAAGCGCTGATGGTCACCGCGCCATTGCCTGGCAGCGGCGACTGGGGCTCACAACGTGACGCGCTGGCATTTGAGCAACAGGCCGTTGCCGATGCGCCGGAATTACAGGCTTTGCTGGTGCGGGAAAAAGTTGAAGCAGCGCGCCGCGCCATGCTTCTCTATCCGCAAAAGTTGAGCTGGAACTGGTGGGATGATGTCACCGTCGAGTTACGTTTCTGGCTACCGGCGGGGAGCTTTGCCACCAGTGTGGTCAGGGAACTTATCAACACATCGGGTGATTATGCGAATATTGCTGAGTAACGATGACGGGATCCACGCGTCGGGTATCCAGACGTTGGCCCGTGCTCTCCGGGAGTTTGCCGACGTTCAGGTCGTCGCTCCCGATCGTAACCGCAGCGGTGCGTCTAATTCGCTGACGCTTGAATCTTCGCTTCGTACTTTTACTTTCGATAACGGCGATATCGCCGTGCAAATGGGCACGCCGACGGATTGCGTTTACCTCGGCGTAAACGCGTTAATGCGTCCGCGCCCGGATGTGGTCGTTTCCGGCATCAATGCCGGGCCGAACCTCGGCGATGATGTTATCTACTCCGGCACCGTTGCCGCCGCCATGGAAGGCCGCCACCTGGGTTTTCCGGCGCTGGCGGTGTCCCTCAACGGCTATACCCACTATCAAACGGCTGCGGCGGTCACTTGTTCCATTCTGCGCGCGTTAAGCCGCGAACCCCTGCGAACCGGGCGTATTTTGAATATCAACGTGCCGGATTTGCCCCTCGACGAGATCAAAGGCATTCGCGTGACGCGCTGCGGCAGCCGCCATCCGGCGGATCAGGTGATTCCGCAGCAAGATCCGCGCGGTAACACGCTTTACTGGATTGGCCCGCCCGGCGAAAAATGCGATGCCGGGCCGGATACCGATTTCGCGGCCGTAGACGAAGGCTACGTTTCCGTGACGCCGCTGCATGTGGATTTAACCGCTTACAGCGCGCATGATGTGGTGTCAGGTTGGTTGGAGCGCGCCGGGGTGAATACGCAATGGTAAGCAAACGCGTACAGGATCTTCTCAATCAATTACGTGCGCAGGGCATCAAAGATGAACAGGTGCTCGAGGCGCTGTCGCTGGTACCGCGTGAAAAGTTCGTTGATGAGGCGTTTGAACACAAAGCGTGGGATAACGTCGCGTTGCCAATTGGTCAAGGGCAAACCATTTCCCAGCCCTATATGGTGGCGCGCATGACCGAACTGCTGGAGCTCACTCCGGCGTCGCGCGTGCTGGAGATCGGCACCGGTTCAGGTTACCAGACGGCGATTTTGGCGCATCTGGTGCATCATGTCTGTTCCGTCGAGCGCATCAAAGGGTTGCAATGGCAGGCGCGTCGCCGCCTGAAACAACTCGATTTACACAATATTTCTACTCGTCACGGTGATGGCTGGCAGGGGTGGCAAGCACGCGCGCCATTTGACGCTATTATTGTGACTGCCGCTCCGCTGGAAATCCCAACTGCACTGATGTCGCAATTGGACGAAGGCGGCATTCTCGTTTTGCCTGTGGGCGATGAACTTCAGCAGTTAAAGCGGGTTCGTCGGCAGGGAAGCGAATTCATTATCGATACCGTAGAAGCTGTACGCTTTGTTCCGCTTGTCAGAGGCGAACTGGCCTGAGTTACAGATTTTTCCTGGGTTTTTCAGACCATAACAGCGTATTGTGGGCAAATTTGCCGTCGACATTCGCGGTTGTCTTTAAGTCATTGGTAATTTACATATTGTTGGGGGAAAAATGAGCGCGGGAAGCCCTAAATTAACCGTAAGCCGTGTTGCGGCATTGTCACTGGTTTCACTTTGGCTGGCAGGGTGTTCAAATTCCACTAATACTCCAGCACCGGTCAGTTCCGTTGGCGGAAACGCTGGCTCAAGCGCCAGTTCCGGCAGCAATTCAGGAATGCTCATTACACCGCCGCCAAAATTGGGCTCGGCGTCACAACAACCGCAAATTCAGCCGGTACAGCAACCTTCCATTCAACCGACGCAGACGCAACCCGTCGCCCAGCAACCTGTCGAGACGGTCAACGGGCACATCGTTTATAACCGCAAATACGGCAATATCCCGAAAGGCAGCTACACCGGCGGCAGTACTTACACCGTCAAACGTGGTGATACGCTGTTCTACATTGCGTGGATCACCGGGAACGATTTCCGCGATCTGGCGCAGCGCAACAATGTTGCCGCCCCGTATGGCCTGAATGTCGGGCAGACTTTGCAGGTCGGAAATGCATCTGGTACGCCAATCACAGGTGGTAATGCAATCACTCAGGCTGATGCATCTGCGCAAGGAATCGTCTCAAAATCTGCACAAAATTCAACCGCAGTGGTTGCTTCGAAACCGACAATTACGTATTCTGAAGATTCAGGTGAACAAAGTGCTAACAAAATGTTGCCGAACAACAAGCCTGCGACCACTATCACAGCGCCTGTTACAGCACCTTCTGTAAGCTCTACCGAACCGACTGTCAGCAGTACAACAACCAGCTCGCCGATTACCACATGGCGCTGGCCGACTGAGGGCAAAGTTATCGACAATTTCTCTGCTACCGAAGGTGGTAACAAGGGTGTCGATATCTCGGGCAGTAAAGGACAGGCTATCACCGCGACCGCAGATGGGCGCGTTGTTTATGCCGGTAACGCGCTGCGCGGTTACGGTAATCTAATCATCATCAAACATAACGATGATTACCTGAGTGCCTACGCCCATAACGACACGATGCTGGTCCGGGAACAACAAGAAGTTAAGGCGGGGCAAAAAATCGCTACCATGGGTAGCACCGGAACCAGTTCTACACGCTTGCATTTTGAAATTCGTTACAAGGGGAAATCCGTAAACCCGCTGCGTTATTTGCCGCAGCGATAAATCGGTGCAAAGTAACTGAAGTTCTCTGATTTGAACCGTTGTAGCGCGCGCAGATGCCGCTGTAACAGGCGCAATGAAGCGTCTTCATATACTTTGCCCAGGGATCACGGGTAGGAGCCACTTTATGAGTCAGAATACGCTGAAAGTTCATGATCTAAATGAAGACGCGGAATTTGATGAGAACGGAACAGAGACTTTTGATGAGAAAGTCTTAGTAGAAGAGGAACCCAGTGATAACGACCTGGCTGAAGAGGAGCTGTTATCGCAGGGTGCCACCCAGCGTGTTTTAGACGCGACTCAGCTGTACCTTGGGGAAATTGGGTACTCCCCGCTATTAACGGCCGAAGAAGAAGTCTATTTCGCACGCCGTGCACTACGTGGTGACGTAGCCTCTCGCCGACGCATGATTGAAAGTAACCTGCGTCTGGTAGTGAAAATTGCCCGTCGATATAGCAATCGCGGTCTGGCGCTGCTGGATCTGATTGAAGAGGGCAACTTGGGGCTGATCCGTGCTGTTGAGAAGTTTGACCCTGAACGCGGATTCCGTTTCTCAACCTACGCCACCTGGTGGATTCGTCAGACCATTGAACGGGCAATCATGAACCAAACCCGTACCATTCGTCTGCCGATTCACATTGTTAAAGAGCTGAACGTTTATCTGCGTACCGCGCGTGAGTTGTCGCATAAACTGGATCACGAACCGAGTGCGGAAGAGATTGCCGAACAGCTGGATAAACCTGTTGATGATGTAAGCCGTATGCTGCGTCTCAACGAGCGCATTACCTCCGTTGACACACCGCTGGGCGGTGATTCTGAAAAAGCGCTGCTGGACATCCTGGCCGATGAGAAAGACAACGGTCCGGAAGACACCACGCAAGACGATGATATGAAACAAAGCATCGTCAAATGGCTGTTCGAACTGAACGCCAAACAGCGTGAAGTTCTGGCACGTCGTTTCGGTCTGCTGGGGTATGAAGCTGCGACACTCGAAGATGTAGGCCGTGAAATTGGTCTCACTCGCGAACGTGTTCGTCAGATTCAGGTTGAGGGTCTGCGTCGTTTGCGCGAAATCCTGCAAACACAAGGGCTGAATATCGAAGCGCTGTTCCGCGAATAAGCACCCTTTCCAGTCAAAAAGGCCGGTCGTAGATGACTCGGCCTTTTTCTTTGCCTGCTATCCGGCTACCGTTTCATGCAGGCGCCGCCAAAGCAATCTGCCCATTTCCCGTTTGAACAGCAACTGGTTCACCCTGCCTGGGGTTTTACCTCGCAGGGCATTTATGCCGTTTATGCGGATGCGCAGCATGTTCCCGCCAGGGTGCGCGCGTTTGTTGATTTTCTGCGTGAATGGGTGGCTTAGTCGTGCATCATCTTTTTGATAAGCGCGGAAAACGCCGCTTGTTCGTGCGCATCCAGGCGGCCTAAAAAGGCTTTGTCCACGCTGTTGCCCAGCGGAATGCTGGCGGCCAGCAGCGCTTCGCCTTCGTTTGTCAGGTAGACAAACCGTCGGCGTTTGTCCGCCGGATCGTTTTCCCGGCGCACCAGACCACGGTTTTCCATGCGGCTGAGCATTTCCGCCAGCGTCGCTTTGGTACTCACCGCCGCTTCCGTTAACGCCACTTGCTCAATACCGGGATTGTCCGCAATGGAGCGCAACACAGCGTATTGCGGCTTGGTGAGTTCAGGCAGCGCTTGCTGCCAGCGCGAAGTATGTTGCTGAAACAACTGGCGCAACAGGTGAAACGCTTCGTTTCTCAATTCCATAGACACTCCGAATTATAATTCGCATCTATGATAGCCGCTTCTAAGCGGCTTTATAACAACACAATTTTTAACCTTTCTTGCGGCTAAACAACGGCTGGCTTGTCAGCTCCTCCTGGCGAGCGTAGGGTGCAAAATTAATGTTCGCATACGAACAAATTCAATCCATTTGACCTTGCCTCCACAGGAGAATGCGTAATGGCTTTTGATGATTTGCGAAGTTTTTTACAGGCGCTGGACGACCAAGGACAGTTACTGAAAATCAGTGAAGAAGTGAATGCCGAGCCGGATTTGGCCGCTGCTGCAAATGCGACGGGTCGTATCGGCGAAGGCGCACCGGCGTTGTGGTTCGACAATATTCGCGGCTTTATTGACGCGCGCGTGGCGATGAACACCATCGGTTCCTGGCAGAACCATGCCATTTCCCTCGGCTTGCCGCCCAATACGCCGGTAAAGCAGCAGATTGACGAATTTATTCGCCGCTGGGATACCTTCCCGGTCGCGCCAGAACGCCGGGATAACCCGCCGTGGACGGAAAATAGCGTCGATGGCGACGGTATTAACCTGTTCGACATTCTGCCGCTGTTTCGCCTGAACGATGGCGATGGCGGTTTCTACCTCGATAAAGCCTGCGTTGTTTCGCGTGACCCGCTCGATCCCGATCACTTCGGCAAACAGAATGTCGGTATTTACCGCATGGAAGTGAAGGGCAAACGCAAACTCGGCCTGCAACCTGTGCCGATGCATGACATTGCGCTGCACCTGCATAAAGCGGAAGAGCGCGGCGAAGATTTGCCGATCGCCATTACGCTCGGTAACGACCCGATCATCACGCTAATGGGCGCAACGCCGCTGAAATACGATCAATCAGAATATGAAATGGCGGGCGCGCTACGTGAAAGCCCATACCCGATTGCCACCGCGCCATTGACCGGCCTCGATGTGCCGTGGGGTTCCGAAGTGATCCTCGAAGGGGTAATTGAAGGTCGCAAACGCGAAATCGAAGGGCCGTTTGGCGAGTTTACCGGTCACTATTCTGGCGGGCGCAATATGACGGTGGTGCGCATCGATAAAGTCTCTTACCGCACAAAACCGATTTTCGAATCGCTCTATCTCGGCATGCCGTGGACCGAAATTGATTATCTGATTGGGCCGGCCACCTGCGTTCCGCTGTACCAGCAATTGAAAGCCGAGTTCCCGGAAGTGCAGGCGGTGAACGCCATGTACACCCACGGTTTGCTGGCGATCATCTCAACGAAAAAACGCTACGGTGGTTTTGCCCGTGCCGTGGGGTTACGCGCCATGACCACGCCGCACGGTCTGGGCTACGTGAAGATGGTGATTATGGTCGATGAAGATGTCGATCCGTTTAACTTGCCGCAGGTGATGTGGGCGCTGTCGTCAAAAGTGAATCCGGCGGGCGATTTGGTGCAGTTGCCGAATATGTCGGTGCTGGAGTTGGATCCGGGCTCAAGCCCGGCGGGCATCACCGACAAGCTGGTGATTGATGCCACCACACCGGTTGCGCCGGATACGCGCGGCCATTACAGCCAGCCGGTGCGCGATTTACCCGAAACCAAAGCCTGGGCCGAGAAACTGACTGCCATGCTGGCGAACCGCCAATAAGGAGCAAAAAATGATATGTCCACGTTGTGCCGATGCGCAGATTGAAGTGATGGCGACATCGCCAGTGAAAGGCGTCTGGACGGTGTTTCAGTGCCAGCATTGTTTATACACCTGGCGTGATAGCGAACCGCTGCGCCGCACCAGCCGTGAGCATTACCCCGAGGCGTTTCGGATGACGCAGAAAGAGATTGATGGTGCACCGCAGGTGCCGAGCATTCCGCCGCTGTTGGCGGATGATAAACGTTAGCGCCTAATGCCGGATGGCGGCACTTCGTTTACCCGACCTACAATATTCCGTAGGCCGGATAAGCGTCAGCGCCATCCGGCGATCATCGTCGGCATCACACCAAACTCTTCAACCGATAAATCCACTCGAGCGCCTGGCGCGGCGTCAAACTGTCCGGGTCGAGATTCTCCAGCGCTTCGATCGCCGGGCTGGTCTCTTCCGGCGTGGCGAGCAACGACATTTGCGTACCGTCGATCTGCGTGGCCGCCGCATTTGGCGACAAACTTTCCAGCTCGCGCAATTTACCGCGCGCCCGCTTAATCACCTCTTTTGGCACGCCCGCCAGCGCGGCAACGGCCAGGCCGTAACTCTTGCTCGCCGCGCCATCTTGCACGCTGTGCATAAAGGCAATGGTATCGCCATGCTCCAGCGCGTCGAGATGCACATTCGCCACGCCTTCCATTTTCTCCGGCAACTGCGTCAGCTCGAAATAGTGAGTGGCAAACAGCGTCAGCGCTTTGATTTTATTCGCCAGATTTTCCGCACATGCCCAGGCCAACGACAAACCATCATACGTCGAGGTGCCGCGACCAATTTCGTCCATCAGCACCAGGCTGTTTTCCGTGGCGTTATGCAGGATATTGGCGGTTTCGGTCATCTCCACCATAAAGGTCGAACGCCCGCTGGCCAGATCGTCCGCCGCGCCGACGCGGGTAAAGATGCGATCGATTGGCCCAATCTCCACTTTCTGCGCTGGCACATAGCTGCCGATATAGGCCAGCAGCGCAATCAACGCGGTCTGGCGCATATAAGTACTTTTACCGCCCATGTTCGGGCCGGTGATAATCAACATCCGGCGCTGCGAGGACAAGTTCAGCGGATTGGCGATAAACGGCTCTTTCAGCACCTGCTCAACCACCGGATGACGCCCTTCGCTAATGCGAATGCCCGGTTTGTCGCTAAATGTCGGGCAACAGTAATTAAGGGTGTAAGCGCGTTCCGCCAGATTGACTAACACATCCAGCTCCGCCAGCGCAGAAGCGCTCTGTTGCAAGTCCGCCAGATGCGGCATCAGCAGGTCGAACAACTCATCATAAAGCTGTTTTTCCAACGCCAGCGCTTTGCCCTTCGAGGTCAGAACTTTGTCTTCGTACTCTTTCAGTTCAGGAATAATGTAGCGCTCAGCGTTTTTCAGCGTCTGGCGGCGCACATAATGGATCGGCGCGAGATGGCTTTGCCCGCGACTGATCTGAATAAAATAGCCATGCACCGCGTTATAGCCGACTTTCAGCGTATCCAGCCCGAGACGCTCGCGCTCGCGGATCTCCAGCCGGTCGAGGTAATCGGTCGCGCCATCCGCCAGCCCGCGCCACTCATCAAGCTCCGCGTGATAACCAGGCGCAATCACGCCGCCATCGCGCACCAGCACCGGCGGCGCTTCAATAATGGCCCGTTCCAGCAGCTCGCGCAGTTCAGTGAACTCGCCCATTTTTTCGCGCAGCACTTGCACCGGCGCGCTGTCGACATCCGCTAGCTGGCGGCGCAGCTCGGGTAATTGCTGGAAAGCGTAACGCATACGCGCCAAATCGCGCGGGCGGGCAGTGCGCAGCGCCAGACGCGCCAGAATACGTTCCAGATCGCCCACCTGGCGCAGCACCGGTTGTAACTCCGCCGCGCGATCTTGTAACGCGCTGATGGTTTGCTGGCGTTCGGTAAGCACGTTGGTGTCGCGCACCGGCATATGCAGCCAGCGTTTGAGCATGCGGCTGCCCATTGCCGTGACGGTGCAATCAAGCACCGAGGCGAGCGTGTTTTCAATCCCGCCCGCCAGGTTCTGGGTGATCTCCAGGTTACGGCGCGTGGCGGCATCCATAATAATGGTGTCCTGCTGGCGTTCCATGGTGATCGAGCGAATATGTGGCAGGGCGGTGCGCTGCGTGTCTTTCACATATTGCAACAGGCAACCGGCGGCGCACAGGCCGCGCGGCGCGTTTTCGACGCCAAAACCAATCAGGTCGCGGGTGCCAAACTGCATATTTAATTGCTGGCGGGCGGTGTCGATTTCGAACTCCCACAGCGGGCGACGACGCAAGCCGCGACGGCCTTCGATAAGCGCGGTTTCGGCAAAGTCTTCCGCGTACAGCAGTTCGGCAGGGTTGGTGCGTTGCAGTTCGGCGGCCATGGTGTCGCGATCCGCCGGTTCGCTCACGCGAAAACGCCCGGAGCTAATATCCAGCGTGGCATAGCCGAAGCCTTTGCTGTCTTGCCAGATTGCCGCCAGCAGGTTGTCCTGGCGCTCCTGCAACAGCGCTTCATCGCTGATGGTGCCGGGCGTGACGATGCGCACCACTTTGCGTTCCACCGGCCCTTTGCTGGTGGCCGGGTCGCCAATTTGCTCGCAAATCGCCACCGATTCACCCAGGCTAACCAGTTTCGCCAGGTAGTTTTCCACCGCGTGATGTGGCACACCGGCCATCGGGATCGGTTCACCGGCAGAAGCGCCACGTTTAGTGAGGGAGATATCCATCAACTGCGACGCGCGTTTGGCATCGTCGTAAAACAGCTCATAGAAATCGCCCATACGGTAGAACAGCAGAATGTCCGGATGCTGCGCTTTCAGCTTCAGATACTGCTGCATCATGGGCGTATGGGCGTCGAAATTCTCGATAGTACTCATCAGTTAGTGATGTCCATTTTCTAGAAAATTAAATGAGTTAGTTATTTTTAGTTGTTCTCATTAGCCGTTACGTTTTCTCTTATGAAGCGCAAATTCTCTTTTCATAAGAACCAGGCAGCATGATAACGAAGTCCAGGAAGCTGGGAAATAAGCAGGGATAAAGTGTACGAAATGAGGCTGTCTGGAGGGAAACAAAAAAATCCACGCCGTAGCGTGGATCATTATTTTCAGAAAGGATTAAAACGCAACGTTCGCAGTAATGCCGCCAACAAACGCATCGTCCACCTGATTTACCGCACCTGGCGCGGAGATGTATTGCAGGTTAGGACGAATTTGCAGCCAGTTTGTCGCCTGCACGTTGTAGTAAATCTCATAGTTGTACTCTGAACCGTCCTGAATCGGCAGGTACGCCAGGCTGTTGTAGTCGGTCTGGCCGTTGAAACGGTTCTCGTCGCCCAGCATGCGGGTGTAAGACGAGTTGATGTGAATACGGCCAGCGGCAACGCCAATCTCATCTTGCGGACGGGCATCAAACGGCCCTTTCCAGGTCAGCGCCACGGACTGGTAATTATCCGTTTTTGAGGTTTTATGATCGTTCATCACCGCCTGAACGGTCAGCGTCAAACCGCGATCGCGTGAGCCGCCCTGCGCGGTCAATTGCTGTTGCGCGAGGATGTAACCGCCATAAGAGTGCGCGGTGTCACCGTAACTGCCGTTGCGCCATGAACCGTAGACATCATCGTGCGTTGACGAGTAGTAATAACCGATGCGGTAATTCCCCGGCAGTTTGTCCGCGCCGAGCTGCGGTTGCCAGCCCAGTTCAACCGGCACCAGGTTGCCTTCCGTTGGGTTGAACTCCATGCGGAAACCGTCGCCGCGATCGTAGTTGTACGGGTTCTGGTTATAGAAACCGACCTGCATAAAGACGTCCGGCGTAAAGTTAAGCCGCACGCGTCCGCCCCATTGGGACACCGGCCAGTTATACCAGTGATCGCCGCGCCAGTTGCCCGCCTGGCCGCTACCGAACGCCAGGTTCTGGAACTTGCTATCGAAGTTATCGAAATCTTCACCAACGGTCACACGGCCCGCTTTCACGTCGAGCACATCATCAAAGAAGCCTTTACGCAGCCAGAACTGCGTCAGACGCCAGGTTTGCCCGCGCCCGTAAACTTCCTGGGTAGAAGAGAGCATGCCGGTGCGTGGGTCGGCAACCTGGTCGGAAACGTTCTTGCCATCACGGTTGGTAATGGTCATCTGGAACTCGGCGTCCTGCCAGTTCAGCAGTTTTTCGAGATCGAGGGTAACGCCAAATGCTTGCTGATCGCTGTAGCGCGCGGTGGTTGAGGTGTTGTAACCACCTGCGAAGTTTGAGGCGGCTTCCAGTGTGTAATTAAGCTGGAAATCAACACCTTCATCTTTCAGTTCGGAGCGCGTTCCGCCCCAATCGCCGAGCATCCATGGTGAGTCAGCACTGAAGGCGTCGGCCGCGTGCGCAAAGCCGGGTTGCATGGTCAGGAGTAAAGCTCCGGCAATGCCAGATAAAGCGGGATGTTTCGCCACTGTTTTGAAATGTTTCATTTTATTTATTCTTAGATAACGGTAATGGATGGAATTTTCAGTGTAATAATCTGGCGAAGCAGGTTTTATAGATTTGTGCGCGTAAGTTTTTCTTGGCGAAAAAGTATGATCGGTGCCGCAAAATTACATGCGTAAGATTTCCCTTTGCGCGTTTTAGTGATTCGCCCATGCAGGGCGTTATTCGTTCTGTTCGCGATGCTCTTTCCGGCGACGCGCGGTCAGCAGTGGCGTGACAGAAATTCCGTGCAGCAACACGCTTAACGTCACAATGGTGATGGCGGCATCCGTCACGACATTGGCTTCGGCACCCTGCAAGCCGTGGACATAGGCGTAGGCAATATAATTCAGGCTGCCGATACCGCGAATCCCCAGCCAGCCGAGGCTGGCGCGGTGAAACCAGGAACTGCCGTCACGCCAGGTGACGATAAACACCGCCAGCGGGCGGATAACCACAAAGATAACGAACGCCAGAATCAGCGCGTGCGCATCCCAGTGTTGAGAAAGCGTCACGCCCAGCACAATCACCAGCAACGCCGCCAGCAGGCGCTCGACGGTATCGCCAAACGACAGCGCATCGCCAATCACCAGGCCGACAGATTTGATTGGGTTGCGCTCTTCAAGCCCGTGGCGCGTATGCGGATTGACGCGCATTTCCGCCGGTAAATCGTGGTCTTCTTCGGGATCTAAATGCCGTTTCTGCACGCTTACTTCCGCGCTACGCAGCCCAATACCCGCCGCAAACGCCGCCAGAAAACCGGATGCGCTGACCGCAATCGCCAGCGAAAAGCTCAGGCAGATAAGCGCAAGGGCGACAAAATCACTGGGCGCGACTTCCCCCTGCGCATGGCGCGAACGGGTGGCGATAAGGCCAATCAGCCTGCCCATAATAAAGCCGATGAGCAGCCCGACAACCAGTGCCCACAGCAGGTCAACGCTAAACCATTTTAATAATTCATCGGCACTCACCGCGCCGTCGGCTTCGTACCAGATAAGCGCGAGGATCAGAAAAGGCAGCGCCGTTCCGTCATTCAGACCGGCTTCACTGGAAAGCGCGATGCGCAACTGATCGCCATCCCGCGCGTCGTTAATCGCCACAAGGCTTGCCAGCACCGGGTCGGTCGGCGCGAGGATCGCCCCCAGCGCCAGCGATAATGGCCAGGAGAGATCCATCAAATAGTGCGCGGCGAGCATAATCCCGGCGATGGTCAGCAGCATGCCGGGCAGCGCCAGCTTGATGCCCATTCTCCAGTACGGCGAGGTAAGCGGAATGCGGATTTTCAGCCCGGTAATAAACAGCGACGCCGCCATGGCGATTTCGGTGATGCGGCTGGTAAGCTCAGCGTGCGCCGCGATATCAATGTTGAGAATGCCCATTTCCCACGGGCCGCAGATGATCCCGACCACCAAATAGAGCCCGAAAACGGGAATAGGCACTCGGCTTATCCAGCCATACGACAGTGACATCAACAATAACAAGCCACCCGTGGCAGCCATCCACGCCAAATAACTCATACTTCTCCCTATCCATGCACAACCTGAATGTTGCCTCTAAAAGTTATAGTTGCTTAAAAAGGTCTGCACCAGGCGAGCAGGGGATTCGTGGAAGCACTTTCCTTTGGCTACGCTTAAAAGAAAGTGCGTAACGAGGAGTTCGAATGAGCAAGAAGATCATGCAGGAATACCTTGTGCTGGGGGGAAAGCATCATGGGGACGTCTGGCGCGGCGTCTACCCGGCAATGGGGCTGAATCTGTCAAAACAGGACGAGCGTTTTGGTCAGTTTTATGACCGAGAAGGGCAGCAAAAAATCGAACTCTCGCGCAAGGAGCAATATTTCATTTCGGAATGGTTATCGCCCGAAGGGCACACCTTTTTGCTGGCGACGGCGGAAGATCTGACGGAATTCAATATTGAAGAGGAAATTGGTCGGATTACACCCCCGCTCCGGCCACTGGACTGCAGCATCGAAGACTGGATTTGAGCCTGGGGTTGAAGATGTTTCCGGCGCGCGTTACCTTCGCGCGCCAATTATATTTTTCCCATCAATAACCTCCGCCAAAAATTTTAGAAACGGATTTGCGCATAGGTGAAGTTTTAATAAATTGCGCACTGAGAGAGAGATCTAAAAATGAATATATCCTTATAGACACAGAGAAACATCTTGTATAAAGATGCAGCCTCGAAATAAAAACATATATTCAGGAGGTATAAACATCTAATAAATCTATTTCTCTAATAAATATTCATTCGAATAACATATTCCGTTAATTTTTTTCTTTCATTCAAATTAGCCACGGGAAAGTGCGCTAATAAATTACGCGAACCATTAATACGGCGCGCTAATTTATCAATAAATGGATTGCATAACATGAAAAAGTCTTTACTCGTGCTGTTGATAGCCGCCGCCTGCGGTAACGCTTCTGCGCAAAATTTAACGGTCGAAGAGCGACTGGCGCGATTAGAAAAAACGTTACAGGAAAACAGTGCGGAGCTTGCGAAAACAAAAGCAGAGCTAACGCACTATAAACAGGCCGCGGCAAATAACGAAAAAGACACCCCCGTTATTAACGCCATCAATGATTCATCCGAAAATAGCACAACAGAAAACACGACATTTACCCTAAAAGAGATCAGCGACTATGTTAAGGAAGATATTGGTTTCGCCTGGAATGGTTATTTACGTTCCGGTTGGGGCGCCGCCAGTAACGGTTCGCCAAAAGAGTATGCCATCGGTTCGCTGGGGCGTTTTGGTAATGAATACTCCTCCTGGTTCGATCTGGTTTTAACGCAGCGTGTTTATGAGCAAAACGGCAAATCGGCACATGCCGTGGTGCAATTAGATGGCAATGTCGGCGCGCAATACGGCAGTGCCTGGTTTGATAAAGACTCCGAAAATATGCTGCAATTTTCCGATATTTTCCTCACCACGCGTGGTTTCCTGCCTTTCGCGCCGGAAGCGGATTTATGGGTGGGGAAACATAACCTGCCGAAATATGAAATCCAGATGCTGGACTGGAAAAATCACCAGACCGACAGTGGAGCGGGGATCGGCATCGAAAACTGGCAGCTTGGCGCAGGGAAACTCAACATCGCGCTGGTTCGCCAGGACCTGGACGCCTATGCGGTGACTTACCCGGCAGTGAAGGAAAGCGGTGCCATGCAGGTCAATACCAATACGGTCGATATGCGTTATAAAGATCTGCCGGTAGGGGGTAACACCACGCTGGAGCTGATTGGTCGTTACTCCATGGCGAACAAATCCGGTGCCTACAAAACCGGCGAACAGGATGGGCATTACTACAGCATCAAAGATGCGTGGTTAACGGGAGGCATCTTGCGCCACCGGTTCAAGATGGGCGGTTTTGAAGAGTTGACCGTGCAGGCGGCGGATAACTCGCTGGCCAGCGGCTTTGCGCTGATCTCCAATTCCGGCGCGACCTATGGCTATCGCGATAATTATTATGGCGAGCATTCCTACGGCAAAGCATTCCGCGTGATTTCGCAGGGGGAATTCTACCCGTCGTCGCAAACCGTGATGGCCCACGCGTTGGTCTATTCCGCCGGGAATGATATCTACAGTTACGACACCGGCGCGCATACGGATTTTCGCAGTTATCGCGCAGTGGTTCGCCCGGCGTGGATTTGGGATAACCACAACCAGACCGGCGTAGAGCTGGCGTGGTTTAAGCAGACCAACAAACAGCAGGGCGTTGATTACACGGAAAAAGGCTATAAAACCACGCTGTATCATGCGCTGAAAATCAATTCCAGCATGCTGGAATCCAGACCGGAGCTGCGTTTCTACACCACCTGGCTTCGCGCGGCAGATAATGCGATCAGCCAGTTTCGCTTTAATGATGGCAGAAAAGATCAGTTGACCATTGGGGCGCAGGCCGAGGTGTGGTGGTAAGGGGAAAAAAAGGCGGCGCAGGGCTGCGCCGCAAAACAGGTACTAAATATCAAGAAAACTGCCCAGCCGATAACCTCGGTCGGCAATCGCATATTTCAGTGATGGCGACGTCAGCACATCCAGTTCAGTTAAGCGGGGGTAACAATAACTACTCAGGCGAATCGGGTTGTCGATAAAAGCCGGGTGGCACATCACTTCCAGCGATGTTTCACCCCGTGCGGCAGAGGCATCCAGCGTGCGCAAAAAGAGCGCTTCTGAAACCTCGTCTCCGTAAAATTCACTGCTAAAACCCTGCGTACTGCGAAGCGTTGTGGGCAAATCTGCATCAATCCGTTGGTTGCGATCGATACGCAACGGCAACCCGCGTCGGGCGGCGAATTGCGCCATCAGCGGCAAAACCTGCGGGAGCATATGCACATGGTGATGGCTGTCGAGATGCGTCGGTTCGCGACCAAACAGGGTGGTAAAACGCTGATACTGGCTCTCCAGTTCCTGGGCTATCTCTTCCAGCGGTAGCGTTCCTTGCTCGGCCATTTGCCAAATCCATTTCCCCAGCTTGCCGTCTCGCGCAAGTCCTGGCATCGGCGTTAACGGTCTACCCAACGTCAGCGCAAAGTGCATGCCGACGGCCAGCCAGGGCGCATCTTGCGAAAGCGCAGCGGCATGTTCCACCGCGTCACCATTCACCAGCGCGGTGGTGGAGGTCACCACGCCGTGGCGAAAACTCTCGATAATGCCGTAGTTTTGCCCTTTACTGAGGCCAAAATCATCCGCGTTGACAATCAATAAGCGTTCCATAGCTCACCTCGATTACTGTTGCCTGGCTTTCAGGCGCGCGGCAGTCTGCGCAAAGTTCGGCAGCCACTTTTCATGGGCCAGAATCATTTCGCGCGCCAGCATTTCGGCGTCGCTGTCCGAATGAATAAGTGGGCTAAGGTTGAGCGCCAGCAGCACATCGTTGAACTCGCCGCTGAGTGCCGCCTGGCTCGCCGCCACTTCAAACCCTTTGATGGTGTGAATCAGCCCCAGCACTTTCTCGTCGAAATGGGTAACACGCGGGTGCGGCGTCGCGCCATTGCGGCCCAATATGCAGGTCATCTCGACTGCCCAGTCCGGCGGAATATTGTCGATATGCCCGTGATGGGGAATATTGACGTAATGCTCCGTTTGCTTGTCGTTATAGATAGCGTTAATCACTTCGCACGCCGCATCGGAGTAGTACGCGCCGCCGCGCTGTTCCAGCTCTTTGGGTTTGACCTTTAACTCAGGATCTTTGTAGAGTTCAAACAGTTGCTTCTCAACCTGCTGCACGACTTGCGCCCGCGCGCCGCCTTTGTAGTACTCGCCCATTTCAATCGCCAGCATCTCTTTTTGCTTGAAGTAATAGAGCAGATAAGAGCAGGGCAACAGATTCAGTGAACGAATCAATCCTTCACTGAACGGCAGATCAAAAATGTTTTTTACCGTCGAGGTTTTTAACTTTCCACTCGCCACGCCGTCGAGCAGTTCCGCAAAGCGCGAGGTGCCATTCACTAATACGTCTTTGATAAACACCATGTGATTCAGGCCAAACAGATCCATGGCGATATCATCGTTGTCGCTTAGCGCCAGCACATCGCGGATAAACATTTTCATGCCAACCGGGATATTGCAGACGCCTATAAACTTTTTGAAGTTTGTATGGCGATAGACCGCCTCCGTCACCATGCCTGCCGGATTGGTAAAGTTAATCACCCAGGCGTTCGGGCAAATCGCTTCCACGTCTTTAATGATGTCGAAAATAACCGGGATGGTGCGCAGCCCTTTGAACAGGCCGCCTGCGCCATTGGTTTCCTGGCCTAAATAGCCGTGGCTCAGCGGAATGCGTTCGTCCAGTTCGCGCGCTTTCAACTGACCGACGCGCAGTTGGGTAGTGACAAAATCCGCGCCCTGCAATGCTTCGCGGCGATCCAGCGTTTTATAGAGTTTCAGCGGCACGCCTGCGTTGTCGATCATGCGCTGGCAGAGATCAAAAATGATCGCCAGCTTCTCTTTGCCCTCGTCGACATCAACCAGCCACAACTCCGTGACCGGCAGCTCGTGGTAGCGCTTAATAAACCCTTCCAGTAATTCCGGGGTGTAACTGCTGCCCCCGCCAATCGTGACGACTTTCAATTTCTGGTTCATGGTTTCTCCCTTTCGAGTAAAACGCGCAGGTGCATTACGCAGGCTCGCCATCGTTGCTGGTGATTTCAGTTAACCGTTTTCGGTAACTGTTTGGCGTGAATGACGTCATTTTCTTGAACGTCTTAATAAACAAGCTTGGGCTGCTGTAACCCGATTCCCAGGCGATATCGGTCACCGAATAATTGGTCATTTCGAGCTGTTTTTTCGCGAAATCAATGCGGATCTCATTGATGATCTGCATTGGCGTTTTGCCGTAAAAACGCCGGGTGGCACGCGTCAGATACTCCTGCGATTTCGCAGAAAGCCGCACCATATTTTCCATCGCATGTTCACCAAATTGTGTTTTATCGTGCATTGCCTCAACGGTGGTTTTCAGCCACTGCGGCGTATCATCCAGCACCTGCTCTTCACGGTAGTGGCGCAGGCGGTTGAGCACATAAAAGGTGACGGTTTCGATAAATTCGTCCAGCCCGTTTTCGCGAAAGTTCAGGGAAGCAATCACCGTTTCGACATAGGTCATAAACGCGCTTTGCGTCCGGTACGCCTGGGAAGCGACAAAACAAAATGGCAGTAAAGCGAGGTAGTGCTGCTCGAAAAACTGCCGGCTAATACCGACATTGAGGATGCGCGTGGCACCGAATTCATAAAAACTCTGGTGGTGCGATCCCAACGGGATAAACACGAAATCGCCGCGCTCCAGCAACACCCGTTTGCCATTGATCACCTGGTAGTAACGACCGGTTAAGACCAGCGTAAATTCATAGTAATCATGCTGATGCAGCCCGCTGGCGCTCTCGGTTTTGTTATAGATAAACACATGGAAATTGTTACCGTTGAACAACTGCTGTTCCTGCGCGGTCGCGATTCCTTGTGTGTTGAGCGTCGGCTGCATCGTTCACTCCTGCTGGCTGCGAATGGCGGTCAAAATTTTAGCGCGTTGGCGATATCTTCTTCGCTCTCTTCCTGCTCAATGGCATTCTGGGCTTTATTGGCAACCACCACAAAGGGCAGGTAAACCAGTGTAGCGATGGCGAGGTTAAACAGCGCCAGCAACAGGGCGAGAATGCTGCCATTGGTGTTGAAGAATGCGCCCAACCCGGTTGGCATTGTCCACGGCGCGATATTGGTAATCGGCGGAATCAGGCCCGAGTAATACGCCAACAGCGTGATGGCGGCGAGAATCGGCTGAACCAGAATGAACGGGATAAACATCACCGGGTTCATGATGATCGGCAGCCCGAACAGAATCGGTTCGTTAATTTGAAAGAGGCCGGAAGGCAGCGCCAGCTTGGCCACCTGGCGGTAATCCGCCCGGCGTGAGGCCAGGAAAATCGCGATGATAAGCCCCAGTGTTGCGCCGCTGCCGCCGAGGAAAATATAGGAGTCGAGCATCGGTTTTGCCCAGACATGGAAGGTTTTACCGGCTTCCAGCGCCGCGTCTACCGAACCGTATTGCTGGTAGACAGCGATATTTTCCAGCGCCCACGGCGTCATAATGCCGCTATCCAACGCGGTCAGCGCCAGCGACCCGTGAATGCCAAAGAACCACAGCAGCGGGACAAAAATCACATACGCCCAGCCGACAACGCTGCCCAGTGAAGCCAGCGGCGTAGAGATAGTGTCCATAATAATCTGGTGGAAGTTGGTGCCGTGGCTGGCCAGCGCCCAACTGATGATCCCCATAATCGAGAGGATAATAAAACCCGGAATCAGGGCGGAGAAGGAGCGGGCAACCGAGCTGGGCACGCTTTCGGGTAAGGTGATCACCCAGTTGCGGCGCACAATAAAGGCGAACAACTCGGCGACCACCAGGCCAATAATAATGCCGGAAATTATGTTCGCGCCGCCTAACCAGTTCGCGCCGACGGCGTAGGATTCACCGACGCTGTACGGCGTGACGGTCATAAAGGCGGCAATCGACAGCAGGCCGGCGGCCAGCGAATCCACTTTACGTTCTTCCGCCAGCGCCATGCCGATAAAAAAGGGCGCCATCAACGACATAATGCCCAGCGTGCCGTTATATACATTCGCGCCAATGCCTTTTAACCCGTCGAGGGTTGCAATCGTCGACGCATCCAGCCGAATACCCAGCGAGTAGAAAAACGAACCTTCGCCAAAGCTCAGGAACACGTTATTGATTAGCACAAACATCGCCCCGGCGAGGGTTAACGGCATTAAGCGGATAAACCCATTTTTAATGGCGTTGACGTGCGGCTGTTGACCAATTTTTATCGCAAAAGGCAGAAGTATCTTTTCAAGTGAAGCAATGGCATTACTCATAGAAAAATACCCTTAAAAACCGCAATGCAGGATTGCGGTGAGCCAGAGGTGAAGGTTCTGATAATTATTTTGCAGCGGCTTGTTTGATGGCGGCGACGGCCGCTTTCAGTACGCCTAAGCCATCGACTTTGCCATACAGCATTGAATCAATGACTTCGACGGGTTTATTGGGGAGTAAACGTTGGATTTCGGACAGCTTCCACGCGATTTGTGGGCCAAGCAATACGACATCGGCTTGCGGGCCTTTTTCTGCGGCGAGCGTCTCAGAAAATGCTTCAATAATGACCGGCACTTCATATTTTTCCGCCTGTGCTCGCATTTTTGACACCAACAAAGACGTGGACATGCCCGCAGAACAAAACAGATAGATATGCTTCTTTTCCATAAACGCGACCCTCATTGTCTCAATTTCCGCTGGCCTGGTGGCGATTTACTGCTCTTTCCCGGCTGTGCATTTGCATTAGGAAACTTTTTTCTTCCTCTGAAGCAAGTATACGGCAGCGGGGTAATTGCGGGTATTCCACATCGTTTAAGAATTGTCTCTGGTTGACCTGGTGCTATGCGCTTCTTCACATTTTGGCGAATTTATTCCCCTGCCTGATGGCGCTTTGCTTATCAGGCCTACAGGCGGAGCCGAAAAATGGCCATCCGGCATTCACGCTGTGGCAAAAATTGTCCTGCCGATCGCTTTTGCTTGTTGCAGGCACACTTGCGGCGTACCGAGATCCGGCAACATCAACGTCGCATTGGTTTTCACCGGCGCGCCGCAATAATCAAAAATGCCGTGCGCGATTTGCGTGTTCCACGATTGCGCATAGCCATGTTTCTCAAAGGTTTTATGATCGGATCCGCCAAGCGCCACCAGGTGCACCGGCAGGTGACCCAGTTTTTTAATCACTTTGCCGGTGCCGCTATCTTCATACGCCCAGCCGTTGGCAAATACCCGGTCGATCCAACCTTTCAACAAGCCCGGCATCGTCCACCAATAAATGGGGAACACCAGCACCAGCGCATCCGCTTTTTCAATGCGCGCCTGCTCGGCTTGCACATCCGGCGGCAGCGGTTCAGTTTGCATAAAGGCGTTGTAATCCGCTGCGGAAAAACTCGGGTTAAAACCTTCGCGCGCCAGGTCGGCAATCTCAACGCTATTGGCGGCATTTTCCTCGCGAATCCCTTGTGCGACGGCGTTTGCCAGACCGTGTGTCAATGAATCTTCCAGCGGGTGGGAAACCACGATTAAAGCGTGCATGTTGCCTCTCCTCAGTTGCCATTCGGGGTGAACAAACGTAGTCTTATATACCATCGGTAACCTACTGATGGTAAGTTACCGATGGTATATAACGATGTCAAGGGAGGATGAAAATGGCCGAAACGCGCGTGCGCCAGCGGTTAACGCGAGAAGAACGCTATGCACAATTAATTGAGATCGCCTGGCAAATTATCCGGCAAGAGGGCACCGAAGCGCTGACCCTCGGGCATTTAGCCGAATGCGCCGGGGTGACAAAACCGGTGGTGTACGATCATTTCACCAGCCGTTCCGGGCTGCTGGCGGCGCTTTATCGCGAATATGATTTGCGCCAGAACCGCAAAATGGATGAAGCGCTGAGTAAAACCGCAGCGGAGCTGGAAGCGCGCGCGGCGGTGATTGCCTCGGCGTATATCGAATGTGTGTTGCTTCAAGGCCGTGAAATGCCGAGCCTGCTGGCGGCACTGGCCGGCACGCCGGAACTGGAGAAAATTCGCCGCGAATACGCTGTCGATTTCACTGAAAAATGCCGCACGCTGTTTGCGCCGTTCTGCGAAAAACCGCTACGTGATGCGGCGTTATGGGCGATGCTCGGTTCTGCCGAAGGGCTTTCCTGGGCCGCGGTGCAAGGCGCCATCAGCGAGGCGCAGGCCAAAGCGGAGTTGCAACGGGTGATCATTGCGATGGCGCACGACATTGATGCGCTGATTGCCTGATGGCGCTTTGCTTATCAGGCCTACGTCCCGGAGTGAATTTGTAGGCCGGATAAGGCGTCAGCCGCCATCCGGCATGGATGCGCTGATTGCCTGATGGCGCTTTGCTTATCAGGCCTACGTCCCGGAGTGAATTTGTAGGCCGGATAAGGCGTCAGCCGCCATCCGGCATGGATGCGCTGATTGCCTGATGGCGCTTTGCTTATCAGGCCTACGTCCCGGAGTGAATTTGTAGGCCGGATAAGGCGTCAGCCGCCATCCGGCATGGATGCGCTGATTGCCTGATGGCACTTTGCTTATCAGGCCTACGTCCCGGAGTGAATTTGTAGGCCGGATAAGGCGTCAGCCGCCATCCGGCATCGTTCACACCATCATCCGGCGCATAAAATTGATATCGCGGGTCGTATCCAGCGCCAAAAGCTGGTCATACAACGCCTGGGCATCCGGTAACCGGGCGCAGCAGTCGAGGAATTTCGCCTGCCGCTCTTGTTCGCTAAACGGTTCTTCCCGCGCGCCTTTGGCACTCAGTCGCGCGTGGCGCAATATGCGGCCATCTTTCAACGTCAGCGTCAAAATATGCGGCAGGGCGGGGTTTTCCGCCTCCTGTTCGGCGGTCCACGCGCTCATGCTTATACGCGCCAGTTTCTGCGCATCCGCCTGGGTGGCAACGCCATCCGGGGTGAAATCCGCCACGCTGAGCGCGCCTTTTTCCAGCATCACCGCCGCGCAATATTGCATCGAAAAACGCGCCTGCATCTCATCGACAGGCTGCGGATACGCCAGGTTACGCCAGTTGGCAATGCCAACCTGGCAATGCGCTTGTTCAACATCATCCGCGGCAAACGCATGCAGCGCCTGCAAATCGGCAATCGCATCGAGAATGCGGTGCGTCGAGCCACAGCAGGGGTGTTTTTTCGGCATCACGCCAATGCGCTCAATCACATGCTGCGCATCATTAAGCCACGTCGGAAGGTTGACGCTGCCGGCATACAGCTCTGCGAAACCTTGCGGGCATTCAATAATGTCCAGCCTACCGTGCATGCCGGTGCGCGCGAGCGTTGCGGCTTCCACCGCGTTTCGCGCCGCCATTCCGGCGTGAAACGGTTTCAGCGGCGTGCCGAACTGGCCTTTCACGCCGCTTGCCATGCTGACCGCGATGCTCAATGTGCGCGCAATGCCATCAGCCTCCAGCCCCATTAACGCGGCGACGCCTGCCGCGCTGCCGATGCAGCCAACGGTGGATGTGCCATGCCAGCCCGCGGTGTAGTGGCCGTAACCGATGGCTTCGCCAATAAATGCCTGCGCCTGCAACCCGACTAAATAGGCCTCGATCAGCGCCGCGCCGCTGCTTTCCTGCGCCAGCGCGACGGGTAACAACGCCGGTAACAGCACCGCTGACGCGTGGCTCATGCCGGGCGCGAAGTTGTCGTCATAATCAATCGCGTGCGCCGCGGTGGCATTGATAAGCGCCGCGTGCGACGGCGTAATGGCCGTTTCGCGCCAGGCGTCGTACACCGCGCGGGTGGAGAAATCGTCCCGCCCGGCGACCAGGCAAGCAAGGGTGTCGGTGATGGCTTCGCGGGCGAGTTCCCGTGCCCGTTCGCTAAATGGCTCCGGCGCCGCGCACCAGTTTGCCAGCGTTTCAATCAACGTCATGATGCCAACTCCTGCGCTTTTAGCGCACTGAAAAGGGAATGCAGTAACTGACCGATTTGATATCGATTCACTTCCTGGCCAGGTTGCCGGGTATCGACCCGGTGCACCACCACCAGTTGATGAGACGGCACCACCAGGCAAAAATGCCCGCCCGCGCCCTGCGCCGAGAAGCTGCCTTCCGACAAAATTGCCAGCGGCCAGGCCACGCTGTCGCGGGTCACCCACCACATAAAACCGTACGCCCCGCGTGCGCCCGCGTGTGAAATGGGCGCGGTACTTAAATCGACCCAATGCGCGGGAATCACCTGTTTTCCCGCCCAGCAACCCTGCTGTAAAAAGAGTTGGCCGAAGCGCAGCAGGTCGCGACTTGAAAGCGAAAAAGGGTATGCCGGGTGCTGCGAATGGCTACCCGGTTCCAGCCAGCTATCTTCCTGCGGGCGGTAATCCTGCATGCCAATCGGTTCGGCGATGCGGGTCGCGAAAGCCTGATTGATCGCTTCCCCGGTAAGCTGGCGCCAGGCGGTGCCGAGCGCGTTGAAATCCCAGTTGCTGTAACACCAGTTTTCGCCCGGCGCGAAGCAATGGCGGGGCGGTTTAATGCGTTGCATCCACGGCGTTTCATAATTCGCCGGGTGATAAATGCCGGATCGCGCGGTCAGCAGGTCGTACAGCGTCGCCTGCTTTTCCACCGCGCTTAAGCCTTGCCGATCGTCGATTCCGAGTGCTTCCAGCGTCAGCGACAGGTCGAAACGCCCTTCGGCTTCGGCGCAACCAATCAGCGCGCTGAGGAAACTTTTGCGCATCGAATGGCAGGGGTAGCGCGTGGTTTCATCGCCATAGCGAAAGAGGATTTCATTGCCGCGCGCTACCAGCAAAACCGCGCTTTGTTGGCGCGCCAGTTGCTTTTCCAGATCGTCGAACATGGTTATGCCTCGCTGGCTGCCAGAAATTCACGGGTGTAGTTTTCCCGCGCATCGCCGTGGCGCAGGCGTTCAGCGCTGACCTCTTCCAGCAGCTTGCCCTGGTACATCACACCGACGCGCTGGCACAAATGGGTGACTACCGCTAAATCGTGCGTCACCAGCAAATAGGTGAGGTTACGCTGCGCGCGCATGCGGCTGAGTAAGTTGAGGATTTCCGCCTGCACCGACACATCCAGCGCGGAGGTGGGTTCATCCAGCAGCAGCACCGAGGGTTCGAGGATCAACGCTCTGGCAATCGCCACGCGCTGGCGCTGACCGCCGGAAAGTTGGTGCGGGTAGCGGTAGCGAAACGCATCCGACAACCCGACAGCATGCAGCACGTCGCTGATGCGCGCTTCGTGCTTGTCCATGCCGTGCAGGCGCAGTGGTTCGCGCAGGCTCGCCCACACCATTTTGCGCGGGTGCAGCGAGGCGTAAGGATCCTGAAACACCATCTGCACCTGGCGGTAAAAGGGCTTATCGCGGTGCGGCTGTTGCTCACGGTTATTGAATAAAATATGGCCGTGATAGTCATGGTTCAGCCCGGCCAGCGCGCGCAAGATGGTCGATTTTCCGCAGCCGGATTCACCAATCAAGCCGTAACTTTCGCCGCGCGCCAGCGTCAGGCTGACATCGTTGACCACCTGGCGGCGCTGGCTGCCCTGACCAAACGCGATGGCGAGCGACACCATTTCAATGGCGCGATCGGCGCCAGCAATCGGGTTCATAAGGCAACTCCATAACGATAGCAGGGGCCGTTGAGCCAGGCGGGATCGCGCGTAGGCACGCGCAGCGTTTCTACCGGTTCGCGCAGGCGCGGCTGGCTGGCGAGCAGCGCCTGGGTATAAGGGTGGCAGGCCTGGTCGAGTTCACTGGCGCGCAACTCTTCAACAATGCGCCCGGCGTACATCACCAGCACCCGGTCACAAAAGCGCGACACCAGGTTCAAATCGTGGGTGATAAACAGCAGCCCGGTTTGGCGGCGCTGCAACTGCTCATCAAGAATGCTCAGCACCTGGCGGCGCACGGTGACATCCAGCGCGGAAGTCGGTTCATCGGCGATGATCAAATCCGGTTCCGGGATCAGCATCATGGCGATCATCACGCGCTGGCCCATGCCACCGGAAATTTCATGCGGATAAAGCCGCGCCACTTTCGCGACTTCGCGAATATGCACGGATTCCAGCATCTCCAGCGCCCGCGCGCGGGCTTCTTCTTTGCTCACCCGGCGATGCAAACGCCAGGCTTCCGCCACTTGATCGCCAATGCGCATCAGCGGGTTCAGGGAAAAGCGCGGGTCTTGCAGAATCATTGAGATACGGTTGCCGCGAATGGCGCGCATTTGCCGCTCGCTGGCGTTCAGCAAATCGATCTCGCCAAAGTGCATTTTGGCGGCCTGTACGCGGGCGATTTTCGGCGTCAGTTTCAGCAACGCGCGGCAGGTTTGGGATTTGCCCGAACCGGACTCGCCGACAATCGCCACTTTTTCCCGCCCGACCTGAAAGCTCACATCGCGCACCGCGAGGTTATCTTCGTGCGCGCCTTTAAACAGAATGCTGAGGTTTTCCACCTCCAACAGCGGATTATTCATGGCGGAGATCCATTACGTCGCGCAGGCCATCACCCAGCAGGTTGAAGGCCAGGCTGGTGAACAAAATCGCTAAACCGGGAATGGCGGCAATCCAGCCATTGTTCAGCATAAATTCGCGCCCGGAGGCGAGCATCGCGCCCCATTCCGGGCTGGGCGCTTGCGCACCGAGGCCAAGAAACCCCAGCCCGGCGGCGGTAAGAATGATCGCCGCCATATTGAGCGTCACGCGCACCACCACCGACGGCAGGCACATTGGCATCACATGGCGCAAAATAATGTGCCACGCCGACGCGCCCTGTAAGCGCACGGCGGCGATGTAATCCATCTTGCGGATCGCCAGCGTTTCGGCGCGCGCCAGGCGGGCTATCGGCGGCCAGGCGGAGAGCGAAATGGCGATGATCGCGTTCTCGATCCCCGGCCCGAGCGCGGCGACAAACGCCAGCGCGAGAATCAGGCTCGGGAAGGCGAGGAAAATATCCACCAGCCGCATCAACACCGTATCCACGCGCCCGCCGAGGTAGCCCGCCGTAGCGCCAATCACTAAGCCGAGCGGGGTGATAATCAGCGCCGTCAGCCCAGTGATATAGAGCGTGATGCGTGCGCCATACAGCAGGCGGCTAAAGATATCGCGCCCCAGTTCATCGGTGCCGAGCCAGTGGTCGGCGCTCGGCGGTTGCAGGCGCGCCGCCAGGTTTTGCGCATAAATATCGTGGTTCGCCAGCCACGGCGCGAACAGCGCCGCCGCGACAATCACCAACAACACCAGCAGGCCAAACAGCGCCGAATGGTTGGCGCGAAAGCGCCGCCACTGGATCCACGCCAGTTGCGCGCGCGCCTGCGTTGGCGTTTGCGGGGCGGGATCGCTCAGCCAGGCGCGCAGCCCCTGGCGGGGACGAATGCGCAAAGATTTCGCGGAATCGGTCATGAGTTCTCCTGTCGCGTGCGGGGATCGAAGATGCGATACAGCAGATCGCACAGCAGGTTGAGCGCCACAAAAATGCCGCCGATCAAAAGCGTGCAGCCGACCACCGCGTTCATATCCCCCGCCAATAAAGCGTTCGTTAAATAGCGGCCAAAGCCCGGCCAGGCGAACACGGTTTCCGTCAGCACCGCGCCTTCCAGCAGCCACGCCCAGGAGAGCGCAACCACCGTTAGCACCGGCACGGCGATATTGCGAAAGGCATGCACCCAGACACAGCGCGCCCAGGACAAGCCTTTCACCCGCGCGGTGATGATGTACTCCTGCGAGAGTTGCTCAATCATAAAGCTACGGGTCATGCGGCTGATGTAAGCCAGCGCGCTCAAACCGAGGATCGACGCGGGCAAAATGATGTGACCAAAGACATTTTTGAACACCGCCCAGTTGCCGCTCATGGCGCTGTCTACCAGCCAGAAACCGGTCACCGGGTGCAGTTCGAACTCATAAATAAAGTCGATGCGCCCCGGCCCGCCAATCCAGCCAAGCGTGGCGTAAAACAGCAGCAGCCCCATTAAACCGAGCCAGAAATGCGGCGTGGAATAACTCAGCAGGCCGACAAAACGGATCAGGTGATCGAACCACGAGTTGCGATACATCGCCGCGAAGACCCCGGCAGGAATGCCGAGGCCTACGCCGATAATCGCCGCTACCGTCGCCAGCTCAAGGGTCGCCGGAAACACGCGGGCGATATCCTGCGCCACCGGCTGGCTGGTGGTGAGCGCGGTGCCGAAATCCAGATGCAGCAGTTGCCAGACATAATCGACAAACTGTTTCCACAGCGGCTGATTAAGCCCGAGTTGCTGGTACATCTTCTCGTAAGCTTCCTGACTGGCGTTATCGCCAATCACCGCCACCACCGGGTCGATAGGCAGCAGCCGACCAATAAAGAAGGTCAGCGCCGCCAGCCCCAGCAGCGTACAACAGATGGAAATCACCCCCCGGCTGGCGCGTCTGAGCAGACGCCACAGCGGTGCGGGGGAGGTATCGGTCATGGGTGCCATCACCTGAGACATCAGCAACCTCCGTTACTTACTTGCGTCGCCGTACCAAACGCGAAAGCCGTTCCACGTCCAGTTCTTCACGCCCGGGCTAATACCCGCGCTGTTGTACATCTGAAACATGATCGCCATCGGCCCTTTTTCCATGACCTCTTTTTGCAGTGCGGCATACATCTCGCTGCGTTTGGCGTCGTCCGGCTCCAGCAGCGCCGCGTCGACTTTCTGGTTCATCTGCGCGTCGTAATAAGCCGCTCGCCAGCTTGGGTATTGCGTGGCGCGCGCCTCTTTGCGGTTATCCGGGTTGTAGACCAGACGCGAGGCGTTGCCGTAGGCATCCGGCACCGAGGTTTGCCACGCCATCATCGCGCTCTGGAATTCACGCCCGCGCGCCCGGCTAAACAACTGGGCATTCGCCATGCGTTCCAGCGTCAGCTTCACGCCGATTTTCGCGGCGTTCTGCTGGATGCTTTGCGCAATCGGCGCGGAGTGCGGCAGGGTGCCGAAAATCACCGAGGCGCTGAAACCGTCCGGGTAACCGGCTTCGGTCAGCAACTGTTTGGCTTTCGCCAGATCGAGTTTGAACGGTTGGCCCTCTTTCTCATCCAACGCGCCGAAGGCGCCAATCTGCACAAAACTGGCGCGCGGCACGCCGAGGTACGGCATCACGCTTTTTGCTAAGCCGTCGTAATCAATCAGGTAGCGCATGGCGAGGCGCACTTTTTCATTTTTGAAAATTGGATCTTCGTTGTTGAAGGTCCAGAAAAAGAGCTGCGGTTTAAGGACTTTATCGACCTTAACTTTGCCGCCTTCGTCGAGGGTTTTCAGGTCATCCGCTGACAAATCGCGGGCAATGTCGACATCGCCCTGGGTCAGCAGCAGCCGCTGAGTGCCGGTTTCCGCAACATGGCGGATCAGCACGCGTTTCAGCACCGGCGCTTTGCCCCAGTAATTGTTGTTGGCCTGCAACATGACCCCTTCACCGGCGTTCCAGCGCACCATTTGGTATGGGCCAACGCAGGCGGTGTGGGTGGTCAGGTATTTGTGGCCGAAGTCGCCATCGACGGCCTCTTTTTCCACCACTTTACGGTCAATCAGCGACGAGACGTTATTGGCTGCTACCGCCTGTAATACCAGGTTGGTCGGGTAGGGCTTGTCCAGCTTGAGCACCAGCGTTTTGTCGTCCGGCGCGGTGATGCGGCTGTCGGCGTTCTCTTTGTTAAAACCGTATTCGGTGATCTGCGCGGCGTTGCCGTAACCGAGTTTCACGATGCGCTGCATCGACCAGGCCAGATCGCCGGCGCTGGCGGGCGTACCGTCCGGGAATTTCAGGTTATCTTGCAGATGAAAGGTGATGGTCATCCGGTCGTCCGACACATCCCAGCTTTTCGCCATCAGCGGCGTCAGCTTCTTCTCATCTTTCACATCAAAATCGACCAGCGAATCACACACATTGGCGTAAATTTCACTGGTCACCACTTCGCCAATCTGCGCCGGATCCCAGGTGCTGATGGCGTCGATATTCCAGGCCATCACCAGAGAATCGGGCGGTGTGGCGGCGTTTGCCGCGAGGCTACAGACGCTGGTTAACGCCAGCGCGGCGGCAACAGGAGAAAATTTCATGGCGCTTCCTTATAAAGTGTCCGGGCGGGGCTGGATCGGCGGTTTTACCTCTGCCGGAATCGGGCAGTGGTACGGTTTTTCGCTCACTTGCTCGAAGTGCGCTTTTTTCACCTGCGCCAGTAACACTTTGTCGGTGAGGACATCCACGGCGGTGGCGGCCATCACTTTCGCGACGTGGGCGAGGCCTTTATGCGCGGCGGGCATTTTGCCTTGCGCGGTTAACTGCCAGGAGTGACCCGGCGTACCAATCGCCATGGTCGGAATGTGTGCCTGCACGGTCGGCAACACCCAACTGACATCGCCGACATCGGTGGAGCCAATCATCACTTCGCCATGGGTATCAAGCGGGATGATGTAGTCGCTGAGCGGTTTCGGTTTCGCTGGTTTGATACCGGTTTTGCGATAGCAACTGGCGATCTCTTCGTCAGAAAGTGTGCCCTGGATTTCGGCGGCGAAGGCCTGGTCGGCGTCGTCGAACGGCACCGGGCCGAGGCTTTGCAGGTTGCGCTGCATCGCTTCTTCCAGCGGGCGGTTACCTAACAGGTTGGAGACCGCGCTCATGATGCTGATGTCGACTTTGGTATCGGTCATCAGCGCCGCGCCTTGCGCCACGCGTTTAACGCGCTCGTTGAGTTCGAACATGGCGTGGACATCGCGAGCGCGAATGGCGTAACGTACCGCCGCTTTCGCCTGCACCACGTTCGGCGCGATACCGCCGGAATCGAGCATCGCGTAATGAATGCGGGAATCTTGCGGCACATGCTCACGCAAAAACTGCACGCCAACGTTCATCAGTTCTGCGGCGTCCAGCGCGCTGCGGCCTAAATGCGGCGAGGCGGCGGCATGGGACGAGCGACCGGTGAAGAAGAAATCCATCCGCGTGTTGGCCAGCGACAGTGGTTTCGCCACTTCGTGATGGGCGCTCGGGTGCCAGGTGATCGCCACATCGACACCAGCAAACGCCCCGGCGCGCGCCATAAAGGACTTCGCCGCACCGCCTTCTTCCGCCGGGCAACCGTAGTAACGCACGCGCCCCGGCGTACCCGTCTCTTCCAGCCAGGCTTTCAGCGCGGTTGCCGCCAGCATCGCGCCGGAACCGAGCAGATTGTGCCCGCAGCCGTGACCGTTGCCGTTACCCGGCAGCGGCGAGTAGTGCGCGACGCCGGAGGCCTGGCTCAGGCCGGGCAGGGCGTCATATTCGCCGAGAAACGCGATAATCGGCCCGCCTTCACCGGCTTCGCCCATCACTGCCGTGGGGATGTCCGCCACATTTTCCGTGACGCGAAAACCGTGCGTTTTTAGCATCGCGGTGTGTTCCGCCACCGAGCTGTATTCGGTGTAGCAGATTTCCGGCATGCCCCAGACTCTGTCGCTCAGATCGCAAAAATCCTGCTGGTGTTTCTCTACCCATTTCCAGACTAACGCTTTGTTTTCCATGGTGCTCCCCAGTTTGGTTGGTCGGGATGACGTAACATCGCTGTGCCACCACAATGAGGTAAAAAGTTTCCAAAAGGCCAATGAGCAATTCACACCGGCTATTCCGTTTTTGCATAGTCTGCCGCCATCAGGCGGCATGCGCGGTTTCACTCTGCTGGATCAACTGCCAAAGTTGTTCCGCTTGTGGGTTGCGCAGCACCGGCTGTCGGTAAAGTCGGATGGCGAGGGTGATCTCCCACTCGCTGCTGCCGGCGCGCACCAGCGATCCGTTCGACAACTCTTCATGCACCAGGCTTAACGGCAACCAGGCGACGCCGCCACCTGCCAGCGTCATTGCTTTCAGGTTGGCTGACATGCCGTTTTCATACACCGCCTCCAGCGGCAGAGGATGTTCGCCGAGCATCTGCGCCAGCGCGTGGGCAAAAAACGAGTGGTTGCCGTAGCTCAGCCACGGAATCGGCCGCCCGTCAGGGTTGATGGGGTAGAGCGGCTGGCCGCCGCTGTCCGGGCGACAAACCGGGATCGCCCATTCGCGCCCGAGTGGGATCATGGGATACGGCGCAAGCTGGTGGATCAGCGACACCGCGTCGTGGGCATAGGTGAGCAGAAAGTCGGTTTCGCCACTGTGCAGAGTGGCGATGTGCTCGACGAAGCTCGGTTTGGAGTTGCACATGCGGATGTAACCCAGCTGCTGTTGCAGGTTCAGGCGCTGGATCCAGTCCGGGAAAAAGGTCAATGACAACGTGTTGAGCATGGCGAAGCGCAGCACCGCCGTGCGTGATCGAAAGCGCTGGTTGAGATCGTGGCGCAAATGGGTCATTGAGAAGACCGTTTCGCTGGCGGTGGCGAGAAAGCTTTCGCCCTCTGGCGTCAGGGTCACCGGGTAGGTTTTGCGATCGAATAACGGCACGCCCAGCCACTCTTCCAGTTGGCGAATGCGGCGGCTCAGCGCGGATTGGGTGATATGCCGCTCATCGGCGGCGCGCGTGAAGCTAAGACTGCGGGCAACACTGAGAAAATCTTCAAACCATTTCAATTCCATAGCGATACCTTGCGAAATGAATGGGAAAACGTCTCTTACATGAAACGAAGGTGATCAAGGCAAGAAACGCGCCACTCTTGCAGGCGGGCGCTGGTGGGGGCTGCGGGAAAGGGAAGGGAGGCCAGCCCCCATCATTGCGCAGGAAATGCACTAATGGGGTGCAACGGTGGGATATTAAGTTGTATTATTTATGCATCTTAATTATTGGTGGTGTGTATGTCTGGTCCACGGATCCTGCGGGAAAAATTGACTATCCGAAAGATGATTGCGCTTTACCAGCGTGCCTGTCCGGATGCGGTCAGCAGCGCGGCGCATTACGCGGATTTGTACGCCTATGCCGAGAAACGGCTGGATAAATGCGTGTTCGGCGAGAATAAACCGGCCTGCAAGCAGTGCCCGGTACACTGTTACCAGCCCGCGAAGCGCGAAGAGATGAAGCAGATTATGCGCTGGGCCGGCCCGCGTATGTTGTGGCGGCATCCGATATTGACGGTGCGCCATTTGATTGACGATAAACGCCCGGTCCCCGAGTTACCGGAGAAATATCGGCGTAAAACGTGATTTGTGGGTTTGTGGATTTGTGGATTTGTGGGTTTGTGGGTTTGTAGGCCGGATAAGGCGCTAGCCGCCATCCGGCGATTATGTCACTGTTATGGAATTATCCCGTTCACCGCAATGAGGTTTATTGGGATAACCGTGCTGGTGGTGAACGGAACCCTTCCACCGGATTCAAAACGCCTGATGGCGCTGCGCTTATCAGGCCTACGAATTTTTCCGACCTACAACGCCATCATTCGCGCGTGGCAATCAAAATCGCCGAGGCTTTGATCAACGCAATCACCCGCTTGCCCTGCGCCAACGGCATCTCTTGCAGGCTCTCATTGGTCACTACCGCCACCAACTCAAAACCGGCATCGGTTTTCACATGCACCGTGGCATTCACCGCGCCTTCGGTCACCGCACTGATCTCGCCAGCGAACTGGTTGCGTGCCGAAAACTTTAACCCGCAATCTTCGGTTGCCAGCGTTACCCACGGCGCTTTAATCAGCGCAATCGCCTCTTTACCCGGCGCCAGCCCCAGCGCGACTTTACTGCTGGTGGTGACAATCGCCACCAGCTTCGCGCCACCGTCGAGGGTTAATTCCACTTCATCATTGACCGCGCCGTGCGCCGTTGCGCTGACCTTGCCCACCAACTGGTTACGTGCTGAAACAGCCATATTGCCTCCGTCATATAGGGGGGGAAATACATTAGCATAGCGGGAAATCGCCGGATGGCGACTAACGCCTTCTCTG
Organism: Kosakonia sp. BYX6; assembly: GCF_038449125.1. NCBI lineage: Bacteria > Pseudomonadati > Pseudomonadota > Gammaproteobacteria > Enterobacterales > Enterobacteriaceae > Kosakonia > Kosakonia calanthes. Next base: position 1,056,230 of record NZ_CP151800.1, read on the forward strand.
GCCTACAAAAGCCATAAAAGCGCGCTGCGAGTAGGCCCGATAAGCGCAGCGCCATCGGGCGTTTTGCCGGATGGCGACTAACGCCTTATCCGGCCGACGAAAACCATAAAAGTGTGCCGCGAGTAGGCCCGATAAGCGCAGCGCCATCGGGCGTTTTGCCGGATGGCGGCTAACGCCTTCTCCGGCCTACGAAAACCATAAAAGCGTGCCGGGTCTCAACCCAACGTGTCTTTATCAATCCCCAGCCGTTTCATGCGCGAGAGCAGCGTCGTGCGTTTCAGCCCCAGCCGCTGGGCTGCGCCTTTTGGTCCGGCGACCACGCCGTTGGTTTCGCGCAGCACGCGGAGAATCAACTGGTACTCATCTTCCCCGTCGCGCGCCACTTCCGCCGGTTGCGCAACGGGCGCTTGCGGTACGGCGACTTCCGCCATCGACAACTGCAACACATTGCCGCGCGTCAGCAGTACAGCCCGTTCAATCACGTTTTCCAGCTCGCGCACATTGCCCGGCCACTCCATCGCGCTCAGCACCCGCAACGTTTCCGCCGGAATACTGTCGATGTTGCGCCCCAGCTTGCGGGCGATTTTGAAGGTAAAGGCTTTCACCAGCAGCGGAATATCTTCCGGGCGCTCGCGCAGCGGCGGCAGATGGATCGGGAACACATTCAGCCGGTAATAAAGATCGCTACGAAACTCGCGGTCGGCGACCATTTGTTTCAGATCGCGATTCGTCGCAGCGATCAGCCGTACATCGGTGCGGATCAGCTTATTACTGCCGAGCCGCTCAAACTCCTGCTCCTGCAATACGCGCAGCAGCTTCGGTTGCAATTCAAGGGGCATATCGCCCACTTCATCAAGAAACAGCGAACTTTTATCCGCCAGTTCAAAACGACCAATGCGTTGAGCGCTGGCGCCGGTAAACGCCCCGCGTTCATGGCCAAACAGGTCACTTTCCAGCAACCCGGCGGGCATGGCCGCGCAGTTCATTTTCACCATCCGGCGGCTATTGCGATCGCTCAGGTTGTGGATGGCGCGGGCGATCAGCTCTTTCCCGGTGCCGGTTTCGCCAAGGATCAGCACCGTGCTGTTGCTCGGCGATACCATTTCCACCTGCTTGAGCACGCGAAACATCGCTTCGCTGCGCCCGATAATTTCGCCAAACTCGCTGTCGACATTGTTGAGCTGCTCGGTCAGCGCCAGGTTTTCATCCACCAGCCGCTCTTTCAGGCGGTGGATCTCCTGGTAGGCCAGCGCGTTATCCACCGCAATGGCGATGCGCTCGGCAATCTGGCGCAACAAGTTGAGGTTCGCCTGGGTAAACACCTCTTTCTGGCACTGCGCCAGTTTCAGCACGCCGAGCAGGTTTTTGCCCGACATCAGCGGCAGCAGGCACAGCGTCTGGATTTGGTTACCCCAGGTTTCAAACAGCATGCGCTCATAAGGCGCGAGTTTGTCGCGTTCGTGCAGGTTGAGCAGCAGCATCTCTTTGCTCTGGAATACCCGCTCGGTCAGCGTGCCCGCTTCGTCGGCTTCCTGCGTGTCGTGGGTCGGATCCGTCTCATCCAGATAATGGGTGGAGTAGATGGTCAGTTTGCCTTTACGGCTGCCGCGCAGCACTAAGCTAATGGCGTCAATACCGAAGTAGTAGTGGATCTCTTTGGCGACTTCACTCACCAGTTCATCCATATGCAGCCGGGAAAGCACGGCGTTGGTGATGGCGACAAGAATGCGAAAATCATCACGCTGCTGGCTGAGCGATTCATAGTCCGGTGCCTGGTTTTCGTGATTTTGTAACTGCTCAGCGACCACGGCGACCAGTTGCGTCAGGGTATTGAGCCGGTCGAGTTCCCGCTCGCTCCACGGCTGATCGTGATGGCGAAAGAATTCGCAGCCGCCAAAAATTTGCCCCTCCGCCGCCAGCGGCAATAACGCGTAATGCGCAAACGCGGGGTAAATGTCGCTTTGCGCGATAGCAGGCCAGGTCTCGTTAAAAATGTGCGCGGTGCAGTGCAGCGCCTGCGGGTGAGAGAGAATATGCCGCACCGGCCCGTTTGCCAGTAGCGCTTTGTCGCTGTGTTGCGCGCCGTTGTCGGGCGTTTGCACCGCGTAGCGGCTGGCGCGGTGGCTGTCGGCGTGCCACAGCACAATCGCCGCGCTGTCGGCCAGCGCCGCTTGCCGGGCCAGGCGCGTCAGCGTCTCGCTCAGTGCTGCCATATCCGGCTGCTGTAATAAAATCCGTGTGATATCGAACAACCCTTGTTGCCCGAGATCGCTCATCGGTGTATACGCCATTTTGCTCATCCAGGAACACACCAAACGGTGTGAAAAAAATAAAAAAAGCTAGCAGATCCGCGGCAGCGGTTCCGCATGGGGTAAATCTAAAAGGCGTTTCACGCCATAAAGCCCAGCCAACCGAACACCTTTGCGTTCGACCACTTCACCAATCATTGCTGCGTCGCGCCCTAATGGGTGAGCGCGTAATTGTGCCAGCGCCTGCTCTGCGGCCTCGCGCTGTACGGCAATCACCAGTTTTCCTTCGTTGGCAAAATTCAGTGCATCCAGCCCCAGCAGTTCGCAAACCCCGCGCACCGCCGGTTTTACCGGTAAATCCCGTTCATTCAATTCAATGCCATAACCGCATGCGGCGGCAAACTCATGCACCACCGCGTTGACGCCGCCTCGGGTGGCATCGCGCAGGGCTTTGATGCCGGGAATATCGCGCAGCGGCTGGATTAACGGCGTTAATACCGCGCAGTCGCTGGCCAGTTCACCGTCCAGCCCCAGCCCTTCGCGCAGGTTCAAAATGGTCGCGCCGTGGTCGCCCAACGTGCCGCTGACCAGCAACACATCGCCAGGCGCAAGGGAACTCGCCGCCCAATGAACCGTGGTGGGGATGGCGCCAATCCCGGCGGTGTTAATAAACAGTTTGTCCGCCGCGCCGCGCTGCACCACTTTGGTGTCGCCGGTGACAATCGCGATATCGGCGCTGCGCGCGGTGGCCGCCATGCTTTCGACGAGGGTTTTCAGCGTCGCCATCGGCAAGCCTTCTTCGAGAATAAAGCCGCAAGAGAGGTAACGCGGCGTCGCGCCGCTGACGGCAATATCATTCGCGGTGCCGCACACCGCCAGCTTGCCGATATCGCCGCCGGGGAAAAACAGCGGATCGATAACATAGCTGTCGGTGGAGAAGGCCAGCCGGTCACCGCCTGCGGCAAGTGTGGCTAAATCGAGGCGCGCCTGATCTTCCTGCTCCGCCAGCCACGGGTTGGCGAAGGCTTCTAAAAAAAGCTGGCTGATTAATTGCTGCATGGCCTGGCCGCCGCTGCCGTGCGCCATCTGCACTTCATTCATGCTTCATACTCCTGAGCGCGATATTGATACCAGGCCGCGCAGGCGCCTTCTGATGAAACCATCAGCGCGCCAAATGCGCTTTGCGGGTTGCAAGTGCTGCCAAACAGCGGGCACTGGTGCGGTTTGCATCTGCCGGTCAGTACATCGCCGCAGCGCGCGCGCGGATCGTCATAGACTTGCTGCATCGCCGGGCGAAAATGCGCTTCGGCATCGAAACGCCGGTATTGCGCTGTCAGATGCACGCCGGATTCGCCAATCATTCCCAGCCCGCGCCATTCGCTGTCGCCGCTGACCGCAAACACATCGGCGATGGCGGCCTGCGCCAGCCGGTTGCCTTCATCTGGCACTACGCGGCGATACTGGTTTTCCACCTGGCTGTGGGCAGCGATTTTCTGCTCGACCAGCATCACCACGCCCTGCAGCAGATCAAGCGGCTCGAAACCGGCGACCACCAGCGGGCGCTGAAACTCATCGGCAATAAACGTATAGGCGTCGGTGCCGATCACCATGCTGACATGGCCTGGCGCGAGGAACGCGTCAATGCCGTTATCCGGCTGCTCAAGCAGGCTGCGCAGCGTGGGGATCAACGTAATGTGCTGGCAGAAGAACCAAAAGTTGTCGAGATTGCGGGCTTTCGCCTGTTGCAGCGTAATGGCGGTGGCGGGCATGGTGGTTTCAAACCCGAGGCCGAAGAACACCACTTTGCGCTGCGGATTTTTTTCCGCCAGCGCCAGCGCGTCCATCGGCGAATAGACAATGCGCACATCCGCGCCGCGCGATTTGGCCTGCAATAACGAACCGTTTTTCCCCGGCACGCGAATCGCGTCGCCAAAGGTGCAAAAAATCACCTCCGGGTGGCTGGCGATCTCGACGCAGGTATCAATACGCCCCATCGGCAACACGCAAACCGGGCAGCCAGGGCCGTGGATAAACTCAATGTTTTCCGGCAGTAATTGGTCGAGGCCGAACTTGAAAATGGCATGGGTATGGCCGCCACACACTTCCATAATGCGCAGCGGGCGTTCAGGCGTGTAAGAAAGATGTGCCGCCCGCTCGCGCAGGTGGGCGATAAGCTGCATCACCTGTTCCGGGGCGCGGTATTCGTCGACAAAACGCATTATCGCTCCTCGCCATACAGCAGTGCGCCGACATCGGGTTCGACATCGAACATGTTTTGCAGCGCCGCCAGCGTATCCAGCGCTTCGGCTTCATTGATGACGCTCATCGCAAAACCAACGTGCACCAACACCCATTGCCCAAGGCGTGACTCGCCGTTTTCGTCATGGCTGCCGACCAGCGTTAAATCAACATCGCGCTGAATACCGCTGACATCCACTTTGGCTTGCAGGCCGTCAATGGCGCAAATCTGACCGGGGACGCCTATGCACATCGTTGCGCCTCCAGCCAGTCGAGCCACGCGTCCATGCCGTCGCCTTTGGTGGCGGAGACCAGCAAAATTTCGATTTGCGGGTTCACTTCCCGCGCGTACGCGATGCACTGTTCGACGTCAAAAGTGAGGTAGGGCAGCAAGTCCACTTTGTTGAGCAGCATCAGCGAGGCGGCGGCGAACATATGCGGGTATTTGAGCGGTTTATCTTCCCCTTCGGTGACGGACAACACCGCCACTTTATGGCGCTCGCCGAGATCAAACCCGGCCGGGCAGACCAGGTTACCGACATTTTCGATAAACAAAATGCCGTGCTCATCCAGCGGTAGACGCGGCGCGGCATCGGCAATCATTTGCGCATCCAGATGGCAGCCTTTGCCGGTATTGACCTGAATGGCCGGTGTCCCGGTGGCGCGAATGCGCGCGGCGTCATTAACGGTTTGCTGATCGCCTTCGATAACCGCACAAGGCACGCGCGCTTTCAGGCGTTGAAGGGTTTCGGTGAGCAGGGTGGTTTTGCCGGAGCCGGGGCTGGAAACGAGGTTAAGCACCAGTTGCTGGCGGGCGGCGAAGCGGGCGCGATTGCGGGCGGCGATTTGATTGTTCTTATCCAGAACGTCGATTTCCACTTCCACCATCCGCCGCTGGCTCATGCCTGGCGCATGGGTTCCGGCTTCGCCGTGACCATAATGCAAATCGCCATTTTCCAGTTGCGTCGGGCGGAAATTATCGGTTTTCACCCCGGTGATTTTCAACGCCGGGCGCTCAGCCGGGGCGAAGGGCGCGCCGCGAAACGCAGAGTGGGGGTTATGTTCGTCACCTTCTATATAAAGGTTACCGTCCTGACAACCACATGTTGTACACATTGTTTACTCCTCAATTTCCAGTCGCTGAATTTGCATTCCGTCATCGGCGACGATCTGCAATTGGTCGCTGTGGCATTGTGGGCAGCGGCGCACTCGATGGCTAAGTAACGTCACGTACTGCTGGCAAGACTCGCACCAGCACTCCGCCTGTTGTTGTTCGATGTGCAGTGTACAACCTTCCGCCAGGCTGCCGCGGCAAACCAGATCAAAACAAAACGTTAAAGCGTCGGTTTCCACGCAAGAAAACGCCCCGACTTTGAGCCACACGCCGGTTACCCTTCGTGCGCCATTTGCCGTCGCCTGTTGTTCAATCACTTCCAGCGCTCGCTGGCACAGGGTTATCTCGTGCATAACGCCTCCTCATGGCTTTGCCGCCTTAATGCAATAACGGTGCCATCACCGGTTTAGTCACTGTGACGATGACGAACATGTCGAGATGGCACGTCGAAATATGCTGCTGTTTTATTTTATTTTCATAAAAATCAATTGATTAAAATTTGGCACGGATGATGCTTTACCGCCGTTGTTTCTATTAACCGGGTAAGCAGACATGACGATTTGGGAAATTAGCGAAAAGGCGGATTACATTGCCGGGCGACACCACCGCCTGCAAGAAGAGTGGCGCAGTTACTGCAACGCGCTGGTTCAGGGGATTACGCTCTCCAAAGCGCGCTTGCATCACGCCATTGGCTGCGCGCCGCAGCAGCAGCTCTGTTTTGTGCTGTTCGACCACTTCACGGTTTACATCACCCTGACCGGCGGCTTTAACGGCCACACCATCGAATACGCGATTGCCAACAAAGACAGCGACGACAAGCGTTTGATTGCACAGGCGCAACTGACCAGCGATGGCAACGTCGATGGCGCGTTCAGCGCCCACGATCGCGAAAAAGTGCTGGAACACTATTTGAGCAAAATCGCCACGGTTTACGACGCCCTATACACCGCGTTGGCTGCGGACACGCCGGTCAACCTCACTACACTGGTCAGCGAAAACGGTGCGCCCGCGCTGGCCTGAGATTGGGTGTCGACAGGTGTCGAAGTGACACAAGGCGCGACACGTTTCGTCATAAATGACCGCCCGTAACCCGGGTGAATCACCTGAGGATTAGCTGGTGAACCGTTTTGTAATTGCCGATTCCGCGCTGTGTATTGGCTGCCATACCTGCGAAGCCGCCTGCGCGGAGACGCACCGGGCGCAGGGGCTGCAAGCAATGCCGCGCCTGCGCGTCATGCGCAGTCAATATGAATCTGCGCCGCAGCAGTGCCACCACTGCGAAGACGCGCCCTGCGCGGGCGTTTGTCCGGTCAATGCCATTAACCGCGTCGATGGTGCGGTGCAGCTCAATGAAAGCCTGTGCGTCAGTTGTAAGCTGTGCGCGATCGCCTGTCCGTTTGGCGCTATCGAATTTTCCGGTAGCCGCCCGTTGGACATTCCCGCCAATGTGAATAGCCCAAAAGCGCCCGCTGCGCCGCCCGCGCCTGCGCGGGTCAGTACCTTGCTTGACTGGGTGCCGGGTATTCGCGCTATCGCCGTGAAGTGCGATCTCTGCCATTTCGACGCGCAAGGCCCGGCCTGCGTGCGCATGTGCCCGACCAAGGCGCTGCATCTGGTGAATAAGCGCGATATCGCCAAAGCCAGCCGCCGCAAACGCGAGCAAACCCTCAACACGGATTACGGCGATTTGTCGCTGTTCACGCAGCTAAACGGGAGCGCGAAATGACTCTTCTCTCTTTGCTCAGCGGCGCGGTGGCGGTGCTGATTTGCGCGGCGGCGCTGGCGTATTTGTTCACCCCCGCTAAGACGCTCAGCGGCCTGCTGGCCGGGGTTGGCGGCGCTGTCGGCTGCATGCTGGCAACGGCGGTGGGCGCGATGTCGCTGGTGGGCGCGCAAACCGTTACCGGTACGATGGCGCTGATTCACTATCACATTTTGGTGACGCCGCTCAGCGCCGTGTGGTTGCTGACCCTCGGCATCTGCGGCGCGGTTGTCAGCCTGTATAACATCGCCTGGCACCGCCATGACGGCGTGAAAACCAACGGCTTGCTGATGAATTTATTGCTGGCGGCGGCGCTGTGCGCGGTGAGCGCGGCAAACTTTGGCGCGCTGGTGGTGATGGCGGAAATCATGGCGCTCAGCGCGGTGTTCCTCACCGGTTGTAGCGAATCCGGCAAATTATGGTTTGCGATGGGGCGCCTCGGTACGGCGCTGCTGGCGATCGTCTGCTGGCTATTGTGGCAACGCTATCACACGCTCGATTTCGCCAGCCTCAGCGCACAGCCGCTCAGCAGTGGCGTCTGGTTGTTAGGCGTTATCGGTTTTGGTCTGCTGGCGGGGATTATTCCGCTGCATGCCTGGGTACCGCAGGCGCATGCCAACGCACCCGCGCCCGCAGCGGCGCTGTTTTCGACGGTGGTAATGAAAATCGGCCTGTTCGGCATCTTGAATCTCTCTTTGCTCGGCGGCCAACCGCCGTTGTGGTGGGGTGTGGCGCTGCTGGTGTTTGGCATGCTCACTGCTTTTGTCGGTGGCTTGTACGCGCTGATGGAGCACAACATTCAGCGCCTGCTCGCGTACCACACGCTGGAAAATATCGGCATTATTTTGCTGGGACTCGGCGCGGGCGTGACCGGGCTGGCGCTGCGCCAACCGGCGCTGGCGGCGCTCGGGCTGATTGGCGGTTTGTACCATCTTTTCAATCACAGCCTGTTTAAAAGCACGCTGTTTCTTGGCGCGGGCGCGCTGTGGTTTGGCACCGGTTTTCGCGATATCGAAAAACTCGGCGGCATCGGCAAAAAGATGCCGGTGATGTCGCTGGCGATGCTGGTCGGGCTGATGGCGATGGCCGCGTTGCCGCCGCTTAACGGTTTCGCGGGCGAATGGGTAATTTATCAATCCTTCTTTCGCTTAAGCGGCAGCGGCCACTTTCTGTTGCAACTGATCGGGCCGTCGCTGGCGGTGGGGCTGGCGATCACCGGTGCGCTGGCGGTGATGTGCATGGCGAAAGTCTATGGTGTCACCTTCCTCGGTGCACCGCGTAGCGCACAGGCGGAAAACCCGCGCGCGGTGCCGTGGTTGATGACGGCAAGTGTGGCCGTGCTGGCGGTGTGCTGCATCATCGGTGGCGTTGCCGCGCCGTGGTTGTTGCCGCGCCTGTTCACTGCCGTTCCGCTGCCGTTGCAAACCGCCAACACCGTGGTGTCGCAACCGATGATCACCCTACTGCTGATCGCCGCCCCCCTGTTACCGCTGCTGTTGATGCTGCTGTTCAAAGGCGATCGCCTGCCGGCCCGCCGCCGGGGAAGCGCCTGGGTGTGCGGTTACGATCACGAAAGTTCGATGGTGATTACCGCGCACGGTTTTGCCATGCCGGTTAAAGCCGCCTTCGCCCCGGTACTGAAATTGCGCAAATGGCTGGAGCCCCGGCTTCCGATCCCCGGCTGGAGAGGCGAGGCGGCGCCGGTGTTGTTCCGGCGGCTGGCGCTGATTGAGCTGGCGGTGCTGGTGGTCGTGGTGATTTCCCGAGGAGCCTGATGATGAATTTTCTGTTTGCTGTTGTTGTTGCTGTCGTGCAGGCGCTGGTGCTCTTCGCCTTCGCGCCGCTGCTTTCCGGGATCGGTCGCGTGGCGCGTGCGCGGTTGCATAACCGCCGTGGGCCGGGCGTGCTGCAAGAGTACCGCGACCTTATCAAACTGCTCGGGCGGCAAAGCATTGCTCCGGCGGCGTCCGGCTGGGTGTTTCGCCTGACACCGTTTGTGATGGTCGGCGTCATGCTGACCATCGCCACGGCGCTGCCGGTGGTGACGATTGCTTCGCCGCTGCCGCTGCTTGGCGATGTCATCACCCTGATTTACCTGTTCGCCATTGCCCGCTTTTTCTTTGCGATTAGCGGGCTGGACACCGGTAGCCCATTTACCGGTCTCGGCGCCAGCCGCGAAGCGATGCTCGGCGTGCTGGTCGAGCCGATTTTGCTGCTCGGTTTGTGGGTGGCAGCGCTGGTCGCCGGTTCCACGCACATTACGTTTATTGCCGACACCGTTTATCACTGGCCGCTGAACTACAGCCTGCCGCTGTTTTTGGCGCTGTGCGCTTGTGCCTTCGCCACGTTTATCGAGATGGGCAAACTGCCGTTTGACCTCGCGGAAGCGGAGCAAGAGTTGCAGGAAGGGCCGCTCTCGGAATACAGCGGCAGCGGTTTCGCGGTGTTGAAATGGGGCATCAGCTTAAAGCAACTGGTGGTGCTGCAACTGTTTGTCGGCGTCTTTTTGCCCTGGGGGCAGATGAGCGCGTTCAGCGCCACGGGGTTATTGCTGGCGGTGGCTGTGGCGATCCTCAAGCTGGTGCTCGGCGTGCTGGTGATCGCGCTGTTTGAAAACAGCATGGCGCGGCTGCGTTTTGTCGCCACTTCGCGTTTCACCTGGGCCGGTTTCGGCGTCGCCTTTTTAGCCTTCGTCTCCTTGCTGGCGACATATTAAGAGAGTTTATGCATGTCTGAAGAAAAAATCGGTCAACACTATCTCGCCGCCCTGCACGAGACATTCCCCGGCGTGGTGCTGGACGAGGCGTGGCAGACCAAAGACCAGGTGACCATCACCATCAAGATTAATTATTTGCCGGAGGTGGTGGAGTTTCTCTATTACCAGCAGGGCGGCTGGCTGTCGGTGCTGTTTGGCAACGACGAACGCAAGCTGAACGGCCATTTCGCGGTGTATTACGTGCTGTCGATGGAGCAGGGCGTGAAGTGCTGGATAACCGTGCGCGTTGAAGTCGATGCCCTGAAACCGGAATACCCGTCCGTCACGCCGCGCGTGCCAGCGGCGGTGTGGGGCGAGCGCGAAGTGCGCGACATGTACGGGCTGATTCCGGTCGGCCTGCCGGATGAGCGCCGCCTGGTGCTGCCGGATGACTGGCCGGATGAACTCTACCCGCTGCGCAAAGACAGCATGGATTACCGCCAGCGCCCCACGCCGACTACCGACGCGGAAACCTATGAATTCATTAATGAACTGGGTGACAAGAAAAACAATGTGGTGCCGATTGGCCCGCTGCATGTGACGTCGGACGAACCGGGCCATTTCCGCCTGTTTGTCGACGGCGAAAACATTGTCGATGCCGATTACCGCATGTTTTACGTTCATCGCGGCATGGAAAAACTGGCAGAAACCCGCATGGGTTACAACGAAGTCACGTTCCTCTCCGATCGCGTGTGCGGCATCTGCGGCTTCGCCCACAGCACTGCGTACACCACCTCGGTGGAAAACGCGATGGGCATTGTCGTGCCGGCGCGCGCGCAGATGATCCGCGCCATTTTGCTGGAAGTGGAACGCCTGCACTCCAACTTGCTAAACCTCGGCCTGGCCTGTCACTTTGTCGGTTTTGACTCCGGTTTTATGCAGTTTTTCCGCGTGCGCGAAGCGTCGATGAAGATGGCGGAAATCCTCACTGGGGCGCGTAAAACCTACGGCCTGAACCTGATCGGCGGGATTCGCCGCGACATGCTGAAAGACGACATGATCCAGACTCGCCAGTTAGCGCAGCAAATGCGCCGCGACGTAACGGAATTGGTCGAGATGCTGATGAGCACGCCGAATATCGAGCAGCGCACGGTCGGCATTGGGCGGCTCGACCCGCAAATCGCCCGCGACTTCAGTAACGTCGGCCCGATGGTGCGCGCCAGCGGGCATGCGCGCGACACCCGCGCCGATCACCCGTTTGTCGGTTATGGTCTGCTGCCGATGACCGTGCACACCGAACAGGGGTGCGATGTGATTTCGCGCCTGAAAGTGCGCATCAACGAAGTGCTTACCGCGCTGAACATGATTGATTACGGCCTGGATAACCTGCCCGGCGGCCCGCTGATGGTGGAAGGTTTTACCTATATTCCGCACCGTTTTGCGCTGGGTTTTGCCGAAGCGCCGCGCGGGGATGATATCCACTGGAGTATGACCGGCGACAACCAGAAGTTGTACCGCTGGCGCTGCCGCGCGGCGACTTACGCCAACTGGCCGACGCTGCGCTACATGCTGCGCGGCAACACAGTGTCTGACGCACCGCTGATTATCGGCAGCCTTGACCCGTGCTACTCCTGCACCGACCGCATGACGGTGGTCGATGTGCGCAAGAAGAAAAGCAAAGTGGTGGCCTACAAAGAGTTGGAGCGTTACGGCGTTGAGCGTAAGAACTCGCCGCTGAAATAGAGAGGGAACCATGTTTACCTTTATCAAAAAAGTCATCAAAACCGGGACGCCGACCAGCAGCTATCCGCTGTCGCCGATGCCGGTCGACAAAAACTTTCGTGGCAAACCGCAGCACAACCCGCAGCAGTGCATTGGCTGCGCGGCTTGCGTCAATGCCTGCCCGTCGAATGCGCTGTCGGTAGAAACGGATCTCGCCACGGGCGAGCTTGCCTGGCAGTTCAATCTTGGGCGCTGCATTTTCTGCGCTCGCTGCGAAGAAGTGTGCCCGACAACGGCGATCACCCTTTCGCAAGCGTTCGAACTGGCGGTGTGGAATAAGGCCGATTTCCTGCAACAGTCGCGCTTTGAACTCTGCCAGTGCCGCGAGTGCGCGCGTCCGTTTGCCGTACAAAAAGAGATTGATTACGCCATCGCGTTGCTGGCGCACAATGGCGATACCCGCGCCGAACAGCACCGCGCCAGCTTTGAAACCTGCCCGGCGTGCAAACGGCAGAAGTGCCTGGTGCCGTCCGATCGCATTGAATTGACCCGCCATATGAGAGAGGCCAGCTAATGAGCCAGCTGTTAGGTCCGCGCGACGCAAACGGCATCCCGGTGCCGATGACGGTGGACGAATCCATCGCCAGCATGAAAGCCTCGCTGCTGAAGAAAATCAAACGTTCGGCCTACGTCTACCGTGTGGATTGCGGTGGCTGCAATGGCTGCGAAATCGAAATTTTCGCCACGCTTTCGCCGCTGTTCGACGCCGAACGTTTCGGCATTAAAGTGGTGCCTTCGCCGCGTCACGCCGATATTTTGCTGTTTACCGGCGCGGTGACCCGTGCGATGCGCTCGCCCGCGCTGCGTGCCTGGCAATCTGCGCCGGATCCCAAAATCTGTATCTCTTACGGCGCGTGCGGCAACAGCGGTGGTATCTTCCACGACCTGTATTGTGTGTGGGGCGGCACCGATAAAATCGTGCCGGTGGATGTCTATATTCCCGGCTGCCCGCCCACGCCTGCTGCGACGCTGTATGGTTTTGCGATGGCGCTCGGGTTGCTGGAGCAGAAAATCCACGCCCGTTTACCTGGCGAGCAGGACGATCAACCGGCGGAAATTTTGCACCCGACGATGGTGCAGCCGCTGCGCGTGAAAGTGGATCGCACCGCGCGCCGCCTGGCGGGCTACCGCTATGGCCGCCAGATTGCCGATGACTACCTGCGTTTGCGCAGTGCCGGTGAGCATGAAGTGGTGCGCTGGCTGGCGCAGGAGAACGATCCGCGCCTGACCGAGATTGTCAGCCATCTCAACCAGCTGGTGCAGGAGGCGAAAGCCTGATGGGCGAATCGGTGGTCTTTAGCCAGTTGCGGCGCAAATTTATCGACGAAAACGACGCGACGCCTGCGCAGGCGCAGCAGGTGGTTTATTACAGCCTGGCTATCGGCCACCATCTTGGGGTGATCGACTGCCTGGAAACGGCGTTGCGTTGCCCGTGGGATGCCTACCTGGCGTGGATAGCGACGCTGGAAGCGGGCAGTGACGCGCGGCGAAAAATGGAAGGCGTGCCGCGTTACGGCGAAATCGTTATCGACAGTACGCACGTGATGCTGCTGGCCAACGCCTTTGACCGGGCGCAGGCGCAGCAAACCCCGGCGCAGCAGGCGTGGAGCAAGACGTTGCTGTCGATGCTGCATGATATTCATCAGGAGAGCGCCATCTATTTGATGGTAAGGAGACTGCGTGACTGACGTGTTGCTGTGTGTTGGCAATAGCATGATGGGCGATGATGGCGCCGGTCCGCTGTTGGCGGAAATGTGCGCTGCCAACCCGGTGGGTAGCTGGCAGGTGATTGATGGCGGCAGTGCGCCGGAAAACGATGTGGTCGCCATTCGTGAGCTAAAACCCGCGCGGTTGTTGATTGTCGATGCCACCGATATGGGGCTTAACCCCGGAGAGATCCGCGTCGTCGACCCGGATGACATTGCGGAAATGTTCCTGATGACCACCCACAATATGCCGCTCAACTACCTTGTCGATCAGTTGAAAGAGGATGTTGGCGAGGTGATTTTTCTCGGTATTCAGCCGGATATTGTCGGCTTTTATTACCCGATGACGCCGCCGGTGAAAACTGCGGTAGAAAGTATTTACCAGCGCCTGGCGGGCTGGCAAGGGCAGGGCGGTTTCGACAAGTTGTAATCTGCGCCGGGCACCCGGCGCAACGCATTAGCGGCGGCGTTTTTCCGCGTACATCACTTTATCGCTGTCATCCAGCATTGCGCGCAGCGAATCGTATTTGCTGCCGCCGTTTTCAATCACGCCGTGGGAATAGTTGATGTGGTAGTTTTTGCCGGACAGATGGTCGACGGCATCCATCCGCGATTGCAGATCGAATAAGAACGCATCCACGCCGTTGACCGCGCTGTTGCCCAGCAGCACCGCAAATTCACCGCCGCCCAGACGCGCAGCGATATCCTGATCTTTCAGGCATTTAGTCAGGTTTCCCGCGAAGGTTTTCACCACCAGGTCACCCTCTTTATTGCCCAATAACTCATTGATTGATTTCAGGTTGTCGATGCTGAAATAGAGCAGGCTGAACGCTTTTTTATGCTCTTTTAACGACGCGAAACGCTTCTCGCCGGTGCGGTAAAAACCGCGACTGTTGGGCATGCCGGTCAGCGGATCGCTCATCGCCATGCTGAGGATCAGAAACTCATCTTCGACGATGGCGGCGAAATCGAGCAGGGTGTTGATTTCCGCGCTGGAGAATGGGCGCGGGTAGGTATCAATGATACAGATGGTGCCCGCAATGGCGCCATCCGGCAGGCGTACCGGGCAACCGGCATAGAAACGCACCCAGGGTTCGCCGGTGACAAACGGGTTTTCGCAAAAACGCGGATCGGCCAGTGTGTCTTTGACAATAAAGACGCCCTCTTCGAGGATGGCGTGGGCGCAAAACGAGAGGTTGCGCGGGGTTTCGCAGGTATCGACGCCGCTGCGCGACAACAGCCACTGGCGGTCGCGATCGAGCAGGCTGATGACAGCAATCGGCACATCAAACGTGGTTTTCGCCGTGCGGGTGAGCCGATCAAAGCGTTCGTCATCTTTTTTATCAAGCAAATCCATCATATACAGCGACTTAAGCCGCTCGTTTTCATTGACTGGCATGGCTGGAAAAATCATACGACACCTCGATCTACTGTGTTTCCTCAATTGTAGACATTTCTTATATCGATTGCGTTATATATCCGGGGTTTGCATCACGTAAACAGAGGGAAACGCCGGAGGGCGGCTGACGCCTTATCCGGCCTACAAAATCAGGTACTTTGGCTGGCATGTGGTGCGTAGGCCTGATAAGCGAAGCGCCATCAGGCGATTTTATGCACCAATGCCGGATGGCGGCTGATGCCTTATCCGGCCTACAAAATCAGGTACTTTGGCTGGCGTGGGACGCGTAGGCCTGATAAGCGAAGCGCCATCAGGCGGTTTTATGCACCAATGCCGGATGGCGGCTAACGCCTTATCCGGCCTACAACAGCGTGCGCACCGATTCGCGGCGTACTAACTCCCCTTGATGGGAACAACTGGCGTTGTCTTCTGGCGTGAGCACAATGCCAACCGCGTGGCGGATCATCTCATCCATCGGCACGTGAATGGTGGTCAGAGAAGGGTTGTAATATTTGCCGATAACCGAATCATCGAACCCGGCGAGGGAAACATCCTGCGGCAGCCGCAAACCCGCTTCGTGACAAGCTTTCGCCACGCCAATCGCCATGTCGTCATTGCCCGCTAACACGCAGGTAAACGGCACATCGCGCGCCAGCAACTCGCGCCCGGCTTCATAACCGCTGTCGGTGCTCCAGGTGCCGCGCACCAGCAATTGCGGGTCCGGTTCGATTCCCGCGTTGCGCAATGCGTTGTGGTAACCCGCCAGGCGGCTTTCGCCGGTGGGTGAACCTTCAGATCCTGCGACAAACGCGATGCGCGTGTGCCCTTGCGCCAGCAGGTAGGCCATCATGGCGGCGCAGCTTTGCTGGTGGTCGACGAACACGCACTGGCTGCGATGACGAACCAGCTCGCGGTTGATCACCACAATCGGTGTTTCGCTCTGCTCGATGATTTCGTCGAGTTCTTCGACCGTCAGGTATTTGGGGTAAATCATGATCGCTTCACAGCGCAGCGACAGCAGCAGGTCAATCGCGTCGCGCTCTTCTTGCGCGCTGTGCTTGCCGTCTGCCAGCACCAACTGTCGGCCATGCATTTCGCTGTTGGTGGCGGCGTGGTAAATCATGCTGGAGAAAAATGGGCCGTTATACAGCCCGTTGGTGATAACCAACCCGACCGAGTTGGTTTTATTGTTGGCGAGGTTGCGCGCCAGTTGGTTGGGTTTGTAACCCGTTTCCTCAATGGCCTGCATGATGCGGGCTTTGACTTCTTCGCGAACAAACACTTTGCCATTTAACGCGCGCGATACTGTCGCTTTGGAAACGCCAGCCAGCCTGGCGACATCCAGTATCGTTACCATTGTTCAACCTCACTCTCGTTATTATGACGTCTCAGGCCAGCGACATCAGCGGCACCCCCACGGTAACCGCGCCCTGCGATTGATGGCGGGTGAGCGTGAATTCATCGCTATTGACCACCAGCACCGGCGTGGTCAGATCGTAACCGGCCTGCTCAATTTGCGCTTTATCGAAGGCCAACAGCGGTGTCCCTGCGGCCACTCTGTCGCCCTCTTTTACCAGCGGCGTAAAATATTGCCCCTGTAAATTAACGGTATTCAGGCCGACATGGATCAATAATTCTGCACCATTATCACATATCAGGCCGATAGCGTGATGAGAGTCAATCAATGTTGCGACCTGCGCATCACATGGAGCCACAACTTTACCTTCGTGGGGAATGATCGCGATGCCATCGCCCAGCACTTTTCCGGCAAAGGCTTCATCTTTCACGCTCTCCAGCGCAATCACTTCGCCTTTAATCGGGCTTAGCATTTGCAGGGGACCGACGGTCAGCGGCGCACTTTGCTCGATGTTTTGCGTTTCTTCAACGGGATCCTCAAAACCGACAAACTGCACCATGATGATGGTCAGCACAATTGCCGTCCCGGCACCAACCAGTTCGCCAATAAAGGACATCGGCGCGTCGGGGCTGATGGCGTTCACCAGCGTGAATAAACCTGGCAGCGCGGCATAGGCGTAATAGAGGCTACCAAACAAGCTGGCGACCACGGCACCAATCGCGCCACCGATACAACCACAGATAAACGGCTTTTTAAAGCGCAGCGTCACGCCGTAAATCGCCGGTTCGGTAATACCAAAAATGGCCGTCACGCCCGCCGACAGCGACGTCGCTTTTAGTTGCTTGTTGCGGCTTTTGATAAACACGCCGAACACCGCTGCCATCTGGCCGATCACCGCAATGGTCTGGTAAGCCTGGAAAGAGTCATAACCTTGCGTGTCGAAGTTGGCCATGATCACCGGCGTAATGCCCCAATGCACGCCAAAAATAACGATAACCTGCCAGACTCCACCGATAATGGCCGCCGCTAAAGCCGGCGCAGCATGGAACAGCGCGTTATAACCGTTCGCCACGCCGAGCGCCGCCCAACTGGTAATCGGCCCGATAACAATCAGCGTCAGCGGCACAATCACCACAAAGCAAATCAGCGGCGTAAACAGCGGGCTTATCACTTCCGGCAGCCATTTTTCCACGCGGCGCTCGAACCAGGAGAGCGCCCAAACAAGGAACAGCGGCGGCAGCACCGACGAGGTATACACCGTTTCCGCCAGTGGGAAGAAGAAGAATTTCACTTCGCTACCGGTAGCGATTTTCCCGGCTAAGGCTGTCCATTCCGGGTTGATCAGCGCGCAGCAGCAGAGCACGGCGATAAAAGGGTTACATTTGAAGTGGCGCGCGGCGGTAATCGCGATAAACACCGGCAGGAAGGCAAACGGCGTCCACGACATAAAGTTGAGCACCGCAAAGGTGCCGGTGGATTTGATATCGGCATCCGCCAGACCCAACAGGATCAACAGCCCCTGCAAAATCCCGGCGGCGGCAAGGATATAAACGATAGGCGCAAAAACCGCCGACATGGTGGCGATCACCGCATCCAGCCAGCGCGTTTTCTGCGCCGCGCCATTTTCATTCATTTTCACCATGCCGCTGAACGCGTTGAACACATCCGCGACGTGTGTGCCGATCACCACCTGGAACTGGCCGGCGCTTTCCACCACCGCGATCACGCCGGGCATGCTCTGGACATTGGCTTTCGCTGTAGCGGGCGTTTCGTTTAAGACCAGGCGCAGACGTGTGGCGCAGCGCGAGAAGTTGCTGATGTTTTCCTCACCGCCAACTTCCTGAAGGATATCACTCGCTAACTTGTTGTAATCCCTGATAACGGCCATTTTTATTTACCTTTTATTATCGGTGACTGAGTCGGTGTAACTGGGTGAAACCGGTTTCATGCTAGCCTGGTGAAACGCAGCCGCAACCGGTTTCATGGAAAAATGCGAGCTAAATCACTCCGTAATTTGTGGTAGGTCGAGGGAATGTAGACAGGCACATTTCGTTGGCGGGCGAAGCGTTTGGTTGGTGGCTGCGTAAAACTGGCTGCTCAAAACGATTGATGGAGTGACGTGATGATCGCAGTACTGTTTGAAGCCGATATCGCCGCAGATCAGCAACCGCGCTATTTGCAACTTGCCGCCGAGCTAAAGCCGCTGCTGGCGGAGATCGACGGCTTTATTGCTATTGAGCGCTTTCAAAGCCTGAGTACGGAAGGAAAAATTTTATCGCTCTCCTGGTGGCGCGATGAAGAGTCAGTACTGGCCTGGAAACAAAATATGCTGCACCAGGCCGCGCAGGCTGAAGGGCGACGATCGATTTTCGCTTTTTACCGCATCCGCGTCGCAACGGTGTTTCGCGACTATTCATCTGCCACCAGGAAGCCATGATATGTTCGATATCCACGTTATTCTTAATAATGCCCCCGGCGAATTAGCGGCGCTTGGCGAAACGCTCGGCAACAATGGTGTCGGGTTGGAGGGCGGCGGGGTGTTTACCGTTGCGGGCAAGTGCCACGCGCACTTTTTGGTTATCGAGGGTGAGCGTGCGCGCAAGGTGTTGCTGGCAGCCGGGTTCACGGTGCAAAGCGTGGTTCAACCGGTTATTCGTAAACTGAAGCAGGAGAAACCGGGGGAGCTGGGCGAGATTGCCCGCACGCTAGCGCAGCAGGGTATCAATATTATTGTGCAGTACAGCGATCACGATAATCGCTTGATCCTGCTGACCGATAATGATCCACTGGCCCGCGAGGCCACACAACGTTGGGAAGTTCCGATCGAATGAGTTTACCCGGTTTAGATAATTCGCCGTTCGCACTGGAAGAGGCGCTCTCTGCGGTTGCCAGCGCGATGGCCGATCCTTCCCGCGCGCGAATGTTGTGCGCATTGATGGATGGGCGAGCGTGGACGGCGACCGAATTGAGCGCGGTGGTGGATATTGCCGCCTCGACGGCGAGCGCGCATCTGACAAAGTTGCTCAACAGTGGTTTGCTGGTTTGCGTGTCGCAAGGGCGGCACCGCTATTACCGGCTGGCCGGCAGCGATGTTGCCGCGCTACTGGAGACGATGATGGGCGTGTCGATGAAAGGCGCGCAATCCCCGGCGACCCGCACGCCGGTGGCACTGCGCCAGGCGCGCACTTGCTACGATCATCTTGCCGGGGAGATCGCCGTGGACATTTATGCGTTTATGCAGCGAGAAGGTTGGATAACCCACGACGGTAGCGCCGTCACCGACCACGGCAAACGCAGCCTGGAAAAAATAGGTGTTACCCTCGATCCGCGCAGCCGCCGCAAACCCTGTAGCGCCTGCCTCGACTGGAGTGAACGGCGTTTTCACCTCGGCGGCGATACTGGTGCCGCGCTGCTTATCGCCTTCGAACACCGCGGCTGGCTTAAGCGCACGCCGGGCTACCGCGAAGTCACCGTAACCGAAGAGGGAAAAGCGGGGTTTTTGAGGGTATTTGGTGTGGCGACAGGCACGCTGTAAGCATAACGCGCAATGACTTCAGGGAATGGATAGGATGCGCTTCAGTTTTCTTTTTATCTCTTTCTTGAGCTCGCACGTGGCCGCCGGGCGGCGACCACGTAGGGTGAGAAGAACTTACAACGTGCCGGTACCGCCGTCGGAACACCACACCTGCCCGGAGCTGTAGCTACTTTCCGGGGAGGCTATCGTCACATACAGCGGGGCGATTTCTACCGGCTGACCAGGGCGTTTCAGCGGTGCGCTGGCGCCAAACTGTTTCACTTTTTCCTGCGGCTGGCCGCCGCTCGACTGCAATGGTGTCCAGTAAGGCCCGGGGGCGACCGCATTCACGCGAATGCCCTTTTCACCGAGCTGTTGGGCGAGGGATTTGGTGAAGGCGACAATCGACGCTTTGGTCTGCGCGTAATCCAGCAGGATCGGGCTTGGCTGATACGCCTGCACCGACGAGGTATTAATGATGCTGGCACCGCGCGGCAGGTGTTCCACAGCCGCTTTGGTTATCCAGAACATCGCGTAGACGTTGGTTTTAAAGGTGGCGTCGAAATCTTCGGTGCTCAGGGTGAGAATCGACTCGTTGAACTGCTGACGACCGGCGTTATTGACCAGGATATCCAGCCCGCCGAGGCCAGCAACCGCGTCTTTCACCAGCTTTTTACAAAATTCTTCGGAACGGATGTCGCCAGGTAGGGCGATCGCTTTGCGGCCTTCCGCTTCAATCAGCTTGATCACTTCTGCGGCGTCCGACTCTTCTTCCGGCAAATAACCAATCGCCACATCCGCGCCTTCGCGGGCATAAGCAATGGCGACGGCACGTCCAATCCCGGAATCACCGCCGGTAATCAACGCCTTGCGTCCGGCCAAACGGCCTGAACCGCGGTAGCTGGTTTCGCCGTGATCCGGTACCGGAATCATCTTGCTGGCAAGACCCGGTATGGGTTGTGGTTGCTCGACGAAAGGAGGGGTAGGGTATTGCGGCGCTAAGGTATTTTTAGGGCTTTGCTCTGCCATATTTGCTCCTTGGACGTTGTGAGACACGCCCTTAAGCCTGGCATAGATGTGAGCTTTGTCACGTTAGGTCTGTGTAAACCAGGCCTATACAAAAATGTGCGGCAGCAGAAAAAACGTCTCCGCTGCCGCCGGGATCAGCCGAGATCGGCCCCGTTGCTGGCGATCACTTTCTTATACCACCAGAACGATTTTTTACGGCTGCGCGCCAGCGTGCCGTTGCCTTTATCGTCGCGGTCGACATAGACAAAACCGTAGCGCTTGCTCATTTCGCCGGTCGATGCCGCCACCAGATCGATACAGCCCCAGGTGGTGTAACCGATAACCGGAATGCCATCTTCAATCGCGTCGCCCATCGCGCGGATATGCTCGCGCAAGTAGCTGATGCGGTAATCATCTTCAATCTCGCCGTTGGCGTTGATTTCATCTTTCGCGCCAAGCCCGTTTTCCACCAGGAACAGTGGTTTCTGGTAGCGGTCGTACATCATGTTCATGGTGATGCGCAGACCCAGCGGATCAATACCCCAGCCCCATTCGCTGACTTCAACATGCGGGTTACGCAGTGATTTCACGATGTTGGCGGCGCTGGTGTTATTGGCGTTCATGTCTGCCGACGCGCAGCGCGAGGCGTAATAGCTGAACGAGACAAAATCGACGGTGTTTTTGAGGATCGCATCGTCACCGGCTTCCTTGACGATTTGCACGCCTTTTTCGCGGAACACACGGGCAGAATAGGCCGGGTAGCTGCCGCGCGCCTGCACATCGATAAAGAACAGGTTTTCACGATCTTTTTCCAGCGCCGTCCACACATCGGCCGGTTTGCAGGAGTACGGGTAGAAATTGCCACCCGCCAGCATGCAGCCGACCTGGTTTTGCGGGTTCACTTCATGGGCGATTTTGGTCGCCAGCGCACTGGCGATCAGCTCATGATGCGCGGCCTGGTATTTCACCTGGTCCTGATTTTCACCCTCTTCAAACACCAGCCCGGCACCGGAGAACGGGCTGTGCAGCATGATGTTGATCTCGTTGAAGGTCAGCCAGTATTTCACCAGCCCGTCGAACGCTTCAAAACAGGTGCGGGCGTAACGGGTGAAAAACTCCACCATTTTGCGATTGCGCCAGGAGCCATATTCAATGACCAGATGCATTGGCACATCGAAATGGCACAGCGTCACCAGCGGCTCAATGTTGTACTTTTTGCACTCTTCAAACACCGCGCGGTAAAAGGCGATGCCTTCTGCGTTTGGCGTCAGTTCATCGCCGTTCGGGTAGAGACGGCTCCAGGCAATCGACGTGCGAAACACCGTAAAGCCCATCTCCGCCATCAGCGCGATATCTTCTTTGTAGCGATGGTAAAAATCGATGGCTTCATGGCTCGGGTAATACTCGTCATCGCGCAATGCAAAACGTTTTTCCTGGCCGAGTTTCACCGGCAGGCGGTTTGCGCCGTGTGGGATCATATCGACGGTGGTCAGCCCTTTGCCGCCCTCCCGATATCCCCCTTCCGACTGGTTAGCGGCAAGCGCGCCGCCCCATAAAAATCCTTGCGGAAATACTGACATGCGTTACCTCGCTTCGTTAATCAGGCTCGTGCTTCTTGTACATTAACCGGCTTTGCGGCCTGCGGCTTGTTCTCGGTTTCCACTGGAATATCTTCAAACCCGAGCAGCAGCGTCAGCACAAACGATAGCACTACCGCCAGCGCCATCACGCCAAACACCCAGACAATGCTCATTGGGTTCGCCGGATCGAAGAACTGCACGCTGGTAAATAAGCCCGGTGCCGCCATGGAGTGGCTGGCAAGCCCGGCAATACCCGCGACCGCGCCGCAGATAAAGCCGCTAATCAGGCTGGCGATCAATGGGCGTTTCAGACGCACCGCGACACCGTACAGCGCCGGTTCGGAGATCCCGGCAAGAATCGCGGATGCCGCCGCCGCCAACGCGGTCTGGCGCAGTTCCGGGTTTTTCGTTTTCCACGCCACCGCCAGCGACGAACCGCCGAGCGACAGGTTAGCGCCGATTTCCGACGGCATCACCATGCCTTCTTTACCGGTCTCGGCAATGGTTTGAATGATCGTTGGGGTGAACACGCGGTGCATGCCGGTCATCACCAGCAGTGGCCACAGCGCGCCCATAATGGCGACAGAGAGCCAGCCAAGATAGCCGTGAATGGTGTAAACCAGCGCGGAAATTGCGCTACCGATCCAGATGCCCAGCGGGCCAATCAGCACGATCGCCAGCGGCGCGGCAATCAGCACGATCAGCATCGGTTTGAGGAAGTTTTTCGTCACCGCTGGCGTAATGCGATCCACCCAGCGCTCGATATACGACAGGCACCAGGTCATCACCAGCGCCGGGATCACCGTGTAGGTGTATTTCACCGCGGTCACCGGAATCAGGGCGAATTCAACGTGCTCGCCCTGCGCGGCTTTTGCCATCAAATCGATAAAGCTCGGGTGCACCAACACACCGGCAATGGCAATCGCCAGCGACATATTGGTTTTGAATTTAACGGCGGCTGAGGCGGCAACCATCAGCGGCAGGAAGAAGAACGCGCCATCGCCAATCACCGTCAAAATGGTCAGCGTCGAGGAACCTTTTGGCAGCGCGCCGGACATCTCCAGCACCATCGCCAGCAGTTTTACCATTGAACCGCCGATGATCGCCGGGATCAGCGGCGACATGGTGCCGATCAGCGCATCGAGAATGCCTGCGCCAACCCGGCGTAAGGTCAGTTTCTGTTTTGATTGAACTTCAACCGGCTGCATATTTTGCGGCAGCAGGCTGACCACTTCGCGAAAGGCCTGGGAAACGGTATTGCCGATAATCACCTGGCACTGGTTGTCGTTGCGAACCACGCCCATCACGCCGCTGACGCTTTTCAGCGTTGCGCTGTCGATGCGCGTTTCATCTTTCACCACGAAGCGCAGGCGCGTCATGCAGTGCGTGACAGCGGCGATGTTATCAACACCACCCAGCGCATCCACGACAGCGTGGGCGAGCGCCGCATAATTCTTTGCCATTGGAGTTTTATCCTGTTTAATCAATGCATTATTAAATCACTGCACGCCCTGGCGGCAATGAAACATGAAAATAGGTAACCGGTTCCACAAAATCATGATGAGTTTATGTGGCTATAACAAGATCTAAAAATGAGCAGTTTTCAAAAGCGTGATAACGATCACTTGGTATTCAAAAATGCGCGCTTTTTGACGCATTTGTTAAGTGTTCCAATAAGCGCAGCGCCTGAAGTACACTTCGGGACAGGAAATTTGCAGGGGTGGAAAAATGGCGACAATGCTGGAGGTGGCAAAGCGGGCAGGGGTGTCGAAAGCCACCGTGTCACGCGTGCTGACGGGCAAAGGGTATGTCAGTGAAGAGACAAAAAATCTTGTGTTTCAGGCAATTAGCGAAACAGGTTATCGCCCGAACTTACTG
Source organism: Kosakonia sp. BYX6 (assembly GCF_038449125.1). Taxonomy (NCBI): domain Bacteria; kingdom Pseudomonadati; phylum Pseudomonadota; class Gammaproteobacteria; order Enterobacterales; family Enterobacteriaceae; genus Kosakonia; species Kosakonia calanthes. The sequence goes on from NZ_CP151800.1 coordinate 1,080,512, forward strand.
GCGCGCAGCCTCGCCAGCAGCAAAACCCAAACTCTTGGCCTGGTGGTGACCAACACGTTGTATCACGGCGTTTACTTTAGCGAACTGCTGTCGCACGCCGCGCGCATGACCGAGGACAAAGGTCGCCAGTTGTTGTTGGCAGATGGCAAACACAGCGCCGAGGAAGAGCGCCAGGCGATTCAATACCTGCTCGACTTACGCTGTGACGCGGTGATTATTTACCCGCGTTTTCTCAGCGTGGATGAGTTGGACGACATTATCGACAGCCATTCGTTGCCGATCATGGTGCTCAACCGTCGTTTGCGCAAAAACAGCAGCCATTGTGTCTATTCCGATCAACACGCCTCCAGCCAAAGTGCGGTGGCGCAGCTGATTGCGCAGGGCCATCGGGATATCGCGTTTATTACCGGCTCGCTGGATTCGCCCACCGGCATTGAGCGTTTATCCGGCTACAAAGATGCGTTGGTGCAGCAGGGCATTGCCGTGCGTAACGAGCTGATTGTCGAAGGGAAATGGACGCCGTTGAGCGGCGCACAGGCTGTCGAAGAATTGGTCTCCCGCAACGTGCCTTTTACGGCGCTGGTGGCGAGCAATGATGATATGGCGGTCGGCGCTATCAAACAGTTTCACGACAGCGGCATTGCCGTGCCGCAGCAGGTTTCGGTAATTGGTTTTGATGATATCGCGATGGCGCCGTTTACCGTGCCGGCGCTCTCCAGTGTCAAAATCCCGGTCACGGAAATGGTCAAAGAGACCATCAACCGCCTGATCTTTATGCTTGATGGCGGTGAATTTACCTGGCAGCGCACGTTCCCCGGCGAATTAATCCTGCGCGACTCACTGATTGCTGGCCCGCACGCCTGATCTCGTCAGCCGTCATCGTCACTTCTGTCGATGACAGCGCCTTCTTTTATTAATCTTCCTATAAAACAGTAAGTTAAAAATTGGCATGGTTTATGAATACTCCGGCGGGATAAGGCTCTTTGCTGGAGGAAATGATGAACCGATTTATTATGGCCGACGCCGCAAAATGTATTGGCTGTCGTACCTGTGAGGTCGCCTGCGTGGTGTCTCATCAGGAACAGCAAGATTGCGCGGCGCTCACCCCCGAAACTTTTCTGCCGCGTATTCATGTTATTAAAGGCGTCAATGTGTCGACGGCGACGTTGTGTCGTCAGTGCGAAGACGCACCCTGCGCCAACGTCTGCCCGAACGGTGCCATCAGCCGCGATCAAGGTTTTGTGCATGTGATGCAGGAGCGCTGCATTGGCTGCAAAACCTGCGTGGTGGCATGCCCTTACGGCGCGATGGAAGTGGTCGTTCGCCCGGTGATCCGCCACAGCGGCGCCGGTCTGAACGTGCGCGCGGAAAAAGCCGAAGCCAACAAATGTGATTTATGTCACCACAGCGAAAGCGGCCCGGCCTGCATGCAAGCCTGCCCGACAAAAGCGCTGGTGTGTGTCGATCGCGATTTACTGGAACACATGAGCGCTGAAAAACGCCGTCGTGCCGCGCTGGATGGCACCGTTTCGCTGATGTTCTAAACCCTTTACTTTCACTTTTAACAGGTCTGTTACTGATGAAAAAGATCACAAGTGTCTGCCCTTATTGCGGCGCGGGCTGCAAACTGAAACTGGTTGTCGACAACGGGAAAATCATTCGCGCTGAGGCGGCCGACGGTCACACTAACCAGAACGAACTGTGCCTGAAAGGTTACTACGGCTGGGATTTCCTCAACGACACCAAACTGCTGACGCCACGCCTGACCCAGCCGATGATCCGCTATGAAAAAGGCGGCAAATTCACCCCGGTCAGCTGGGACGAAGCGATTCGCTATACCGCCAAACGCCTTGGCGAGATCAAAGCCAAATTCGGCCCGCGCGCCATTATGACGACCGGTTCGTCGCGCGGCACGGGCAATGAAACCAACTACGTGATGCAGAAATTTGCACGCGGCGTGCTCAACACCAATAACGTCGACTGCTGCGCCCGCGTGTGCCACGGCCCGTCTGTCGCCGGGTTGCAAGAAACCCTCGGCAACGGCGCGATGAGCAACTCCATCGGCGATATTGAAAACTCCAGCTGCCTGCTCGTGTTTGGCTACAACTGCGCGGATTCGCACCCGATCGTCGCGCGCCGGGTGATCAAAGCCAAACAAAAAGGGGCGAAAATCATTGTGTGCGATCCGCGGCGTATTGAAACCGCGCGCATCGCCGACCAACACTTGCAACTGAATAACGGCTGCAATATGGCGCTGGTCAACGCCTTCGGCCATGTGCTGCTCGAAGAAGAACTCTACGACAAAGATTATGTCGCGAGCTTCACCACCGGCCTTGAAGCCTACCGTGAAACGGTCAAAGAGTATGCGCCGGAAGCGGTGGAACACCTGACCGGTGTGCCGGCAAAACAGGTACGCCAGGCGATGCGCACCTACGCCGCTGCGCCGTCCGCCACCATTATGTGGGGCATGGGTGTGACGCAATTTGGTCAGGCGGTGGATGTGGTGAAAGGCCTCTCCAGCCTGGCGCTGCTCACCGGTAATCTTGGCCGCGAGCATGTCGGCGTCGGTCCGGTGCGCGGGCAAAACAACGTGCAGGGCGCGTGCGATATGGGCGTTATTCCAAACCAATTCCCTGGTTATCAGGACGTGGTGAACCCGCAAGTGCGGGCGAAATTCGCCAACGCCTGGGGCATCGATCCGGCGGTCATGGACGACAAAGTGGGCGTGCGCATTACCGAAGTGCCGCACCTGGCGCTGGAGGGCAAAGTGAAAGCCTACTACATCATGGGCGAAGATCCGTTGCAGACCGAGGCGGATCTCGGGCTGGTGCGCAAAGGCTTTGAAGCTCTCGATTTTGTCGTGGTGCAAGATATCTTTATGACCAAAACCGCCGAACAGGCGGACGTGCTGCTGCCTGCCACTTCGTGGGGTGAACACGGCGGCGTCTTTACCTGCGCCGACCGGGGTTTCCAGCGTTTCGAAAAAGCCATCGAACCGATGTACAACGTCAAACGCGACTGGGAAATCATCAGCCTGATTGCCACGGAAATGGGCTACCCGATGCATTACGACAACAACCAGCAGATTTGGGATGAGCTGCGCGAATTGTGCCCGCTGTTTTACGGGGTGACTTACGAAAAAATGGGCGATATGGGACATGTGCAGTGGCCGTGCCCGACGCTTGATCACCCCGGCACGCCGTATCTGTATCAGAACAATAAATTTGATACGCCGGACGGCAAAGGCCACCTGTTCGCCGCACAATGGCGTGCGCCCGCCGAACGTCCGGATGACGCGTTTCCGCTGGTGCTCTGTACGGTGCGTGAAGTGGGGCACTATTCTTGCCGTTCAATGACCGGTAACTGCGCGGCGCTGCAAACCCTCGCCGACGAACCCGGCTTTGTGCAGATCAACCCGCAAGATGCGCAGGCGCTGGGCATTAAAGATCGCCAACTGGTGTGGGTCGAATCCCGCCGTGGCAAAGTGATCACTCGCGCCGATGTGAGCGAGCGTGTTAATCACGGCAGCGTTTATATGACCTACCAGTGGTGGATTGGCGCGTGCAACGAACTGACGCAGGATAATCTGGACCCGATTTCCAAAACGCCGGAAACCAAATATTGCGCGGTGCGGGTGAGTGCGATCAACGATCAGCCCTGGGCGGAAGCGTACACTCAGAGCACTTATCAACAGATGAAGACTCGCCTGCGTAACGCGGCGATGCAATGACGATATGACCAACAGCAACGGTGTCTGCTTACGCGTTTATGGGAAGGTGCAAGGGGTGGGGTTTCGCCCCTTTGTCTGGCAACTGGCGCAGCAGCTCGGGCTGAAGGGCGATGTCTGTAACGATGCGCAGGGTGTGGAAGTGCGTTTGCTCGGCGACGAGCGCAAGTTTCTCACCCTGTTGCAGCAACACTGCCCGCCGCTGGCGCGCATTGATCGCGTGGAGCACGCGCCGTTTCACTGGCACTCTATGCCCGGCGATTTCACCATTCGCCACAGCGCGGGCGGCACGATGAACACGCAAATCGTCCCCGATGCGGCAACCTGTCCTGCTTGTCTGGCGGAAATGTTCACGCCCGGCGAGCGCCGCTTTCGCTATCCGTTTATCAACTGTACCCACTGCGGGCCGCGCTTCACCATTATCAACGCCATGCCCTATGACCGGCCTTACACGGTGATGGCCGCTTTTCCGCTGTGCCCGGCGTGCGATGCAGAGTATCGCAACCCGCTGGATCGGCGTTTTCATGCCCAGCCGGTCGCTTGCCCGCAATGCGGGCCGCAACTGGCGTGGCAGGATGATTCGTACCGGGCGAGCGGTGAAGAGGCGTTACAAATGGCCGTCGCGCTGTTAAAAAGCGGCGGAGTGGTGGCGATCAAAGGCGTCGGCGGCTTTCACCTTGCCTGCGATGCCAGCAATCAAGCCGCCGTTGAACATTTGCGGGCGCGTAAACATCGCCCGGCGAAACCGTTGGCGGTAATGCTGCCCGCAAGTACCGATCTGCCTGCGGATGCGCGGCGCTTACTCTCCACGCCCGCCGCGCCGATTGTGCTGGTGGACAAAGCCAGCGTCAGCGGGTTATGCGACGCCATCGCGCCCGGCCTTGATGAAGTGGGCGTGATGCTGCCGGCCAACCCGCTACAACATCTGTTGGCGCAGGCAATGCAGCGCCCGCTGGTGATGACCTCCGGCAATCTTAGCGGTAAACCGCCCGCCATCACCAACACGCAGGCGCTGGAAGACCTGGCGCAGGTTGCCGACGGTTTTCTGCTGCATAACCGCGATATTGTGCAGCGCATGGATGATTCCGTGCTCCGGGCGAGCGGCGAAATGCTGCGCCGCGCCAGGGGCTTTGTGCCGGATGCGCTGCCGCTTCCCGCAGGGTTTCGCGACATCCCGCCGCTGCTGTGCCTTGGCGCGGACATGAAAAATACCTTTTGTCTGCTGCGCGGTGACGCCGCCGTGCCGGGGCAGCACTTTGGGGATTTGACCGATGAAGGCGTCGAAGCGCAGTGGCGTAGCGCGCTGCGCCTGATGCAGCAAATCTACAATTTCACGCCGCAACAGGTCGTTATTGATGCACATCCCGCGTATCGCACCAGCCAGTGGGCGGAAAGTTATGGTTTGCCGGTGCAAACGGTGCTGCATCATCACGCACACGCCGCCGCTTGCCTGGGCGAGCACGGCTGGCCGCTGGAGGGCGGGGATGTGATTGCGGTTACGCTCGACGGCATCGGCATGGGCGAAAACGGCGCATTGTGGGGCGGCGAATGTCTGCGGGTTAACTACCGCGAATGCGAACTGCTTGGCGGTTTACCTGCCGTGGCGCTGCCGGGCGGGGATTTAGCCGCGCAACAGCCGTGGCGCAATTTATTGGCGCAGATGCTGGCGTTTGTGCCGGGCTGGCAAAATCACCCGGAAACGGCAGAAATCCAGCAGCAGAATTGGCCGCTGTTGGCGCGCGCTATTGAACGAGGCATCAACGCGCCGCGGGCGTCATCTTGCGGGCGGTTGTTTGATGCGCTGGCCTGTGCGCTTGGCTGTGCGCCGCTGCACCTCAGTTATGAAGGGGAAGCTGCCTGTCGGCTGGAAGCGCTGGCACGTCAGGTTTCACACATCGAACATCCGGTTCGCCTGCCGCTGCGTGGCAATCAGCTTGATTTGGAAACCTTCTGGCAAACATGGTTTAACTGGCAAGCCACACCTGAACAGCGAGCGTGGGCGTTTCACGATGCGCTGGCGCACGGGTTTGCGAAGCTGTCGCGCGAACAGGCGATGCTTCGCGATATTCGCACAGTGGTGTTCAGCGGCGGCGTGCTGCATAACCGCCTGCTGAAAACCCGTTTACAGCACTATCTGGCTGATTTTACCTTGCTGTTTCCGCACCAGCTTCCGGCCGGGGATGGCGGGATTGCCTTCGGTCAGGGGCTGGTGGCAGCGGCGCGGGTTATACCGCCAGCGCTTTAAGCAGGGCAAACGCCTCTTTCATCCGATCTTCGCTGACGACAAACGCACGAAGTTTGTCGTCGCTATCCATCCCTTTTGCCACCATGCCGACGGCGTCGGTGGAAATCTGCCAGCGCAGATCGGACCGATGAGTTTCGCCAGCCAGATGCAGCGGCATCAGCGGCGTTTTCACTTTCACCAGCATCGCGGGCAGCGTCAGTTGCGCCGGGTTGCCGGTGAGGTTTTTCGAAAGCGTCAGCGCACTCAGCTGGATCGGTTGCAGGAACGGCAACACCCGACCGTTGATCTCGGCGCAATCACCGAGTGCGAAGATATTCGGGTTGCTGGTTTGCAGCATGCCGTTTACCACAATCCCGCGCCCGGTTTCCAGCCCGGCGGCCTGCGCCAGTGCGCTATGCGGCAACAGACCGGTGGCGGCGACCACCACATCGGCGTCGACAAAACGTTCATCATCAAGCTGCGCGCGCACGCCGTTTTCACGCTCATCAAGCTGCGTTAAGCGCGATGAGAGCAGCAGGCGCACGCCCATTGCCGTCAGGCAGTGTTGCAGGCGGCCGCTCACTTCCGGCGGCATCAGCGAAGGCAGAATGCTCGGCGCGTTATCCAGCACGGTCACGGTTTTGCCCGCGCGGCGAAAATCCATCGCCAGCTCGCAGCCAATCAGCCCCGCGCCGACAATCAACACGTTGTTGGCATCGCGCAGTTTGGCTTCGCAGGCGTGATACTCCTGCAAGCTGTTGAGCGTTAGCATTTGCTCGCGCCCCGGCAGCGGCGGCACAAACGCTTTCGCCCCGGTTGCCAGCACTAATTTGTCGTACTGCCACTGTTTGTCCGCGCTTTTCACCACCTGCGCGTGAGTGTCGATAGCGGAGACAAAGGTGTAGGGAAACAGCCGCAGGTTAAACTGCTCGGCAAACTCGCCCGCCGTCTGGCGAATCAACTCATCGGCGCGCTGCGCCTGGCTAATCACATGGCTGAGATCCGGTTTGTTGTACTCTTCCATGCCGTCGGCGGCGATCAGGGTGAGCGGCACGTTGCTATCCAGTTTGCGGATATTTTTCACCAGCGTCCGGGCGGCGAAGCCCGAACCGATAATCACAATGCCTGCGCTCATTTTGCCTCCACCGCCAGTTCGTCAAACACCTCTTTGCCAAGCGAACATTCCGGGCAGAGGAAATTGTCCGGCACTTCGCTCCACGGTGTACCCGGCGCGACATCCTGCATCGGCTCGCCTTTTTCCGGGTCGTAAATCCACTGGCAAACACTGCACTGCATGCTTGGGCCGAGATCCGCAGCGGCCGCCGCGGCGCAGGCGCAGGTTTCTTTTTCTGCGGGTTTGCTTACGGGGGCTGGTAGCGGGGAGAGCGCCCACTGGCGGGCAATCTCACGTCCGTGCTGGCGGCACACTTCCAGCGCGTCCATGTCTGGTCGCCATTTCGCCTTCAGGCTGACGGACATCTCAAAGCCAGCATCCTGTAAACGGGTAGAGAGACGGTCAACCGCGCCGCCGCTCCAGCCGTGGGAACCAAACGCGCTGGCGCGTTTGCTACGAAAACGCAGGCCGGTAATCTCTTCCACCAGCCCGGCGATTTTCGGCATCATCACGTTGTTCATGGTCGACGTGCCGACCAGCACGCCTTTCGAGCGGAACACGTTGGTGAGAATGTCGTTTTTGTCGCTGCGGGCAACGTTAAAGATTTTCACCGCCACGCGGGGATCGACTTCGTTGATCCCCTGAGCGATGGCGTCGGCCATCATGCGGGTGTTGTTGGACATGGTGTCGTAGAAAATCGTGATGCGATCTTCCTGATAATCCGCCGCCCATTTCAGGTACAGCTCGACGATTTGCGTCGGGTTATCGCGCCACACCACGCCGTGGGAGGTGGCAATCATGTCGACGGGCAGGTTGAAGCCGAGGATCTCGGTGATTTTTGGTGTCACCAGGCGGCTGAACGGTGTCAGGATATTGGCGTAGTAGCGCTGGCACTGCTCAAACAGTTCGGCCTGATCCACTTCATCATTGAACAGACGTTCGTCGCAGTAGTGCTGACCAAAGGCGTCGTTGCTGAACAGCACCGCATCGCCGGTCAGGTAGGTCATCATGCTGTCCGGCCAGTGCAACATTGGTGTTTCAACGAAAATAAGCTGTTTGCCGTTGCCGATATCCAGCGTATCGCCGGTTTTCACCACATTGAAATTCCACTCCGGGTGATGGTGGTGGCCGTTGATCGAGTCGATGGCGTTAAGGGTGCAGTAAATCGGCGTGTTCGGGATGTGGGACATCAACTCAGTCAGTGCGCCAGCATGATCCTCTTCAGCGTGGTTGATGACGATGTAGTCGATCATTTCAAGGTCGATCTCGCCGCGTAAATTCTGCACGAACTCGCGGCTGAACTTGTGATCGACGGTATCGATCAGTACGTTTTTGCCTTCGCGGATCAGGTAGCTGTTGTAGCTGCTGCCTTTCAGGGTTTTGTATTCGGTGCCATGAAAATCGCGCACTTCCCAGTCGCGTTGTCCAACCCAGTGAATGTTATTTTTTACATGAATAGCCATGGTGTAAGTCCTGTGCAGTTTTTTCAATTCGATAGCATGGCTATATCAAGATGCGCGCCATATTTTTAATTTATTGATTTATAAGTTTTTACTCGTTTTTATTGAAAATATAAATGTCATAATGACTATGATAAATACAGTCAATATGACATTATGCATTGTCAAAAAGACAGTGAGGTAAGCATGAGTTTTTCGCTGAATGTGCTGGCAGGTATCGCCATTGAATTGCAAAGCGGCATTGGGCACGCGGACCGTTTCCAGCGGCTGATCACCACTCTGCGCCAGGTGCTGGAGTGCGATGCGTCGGCGTTGCTGCGCTACGAGGCGCGGCAGTTTATTCCGCTGGCCATCGACGGGCTGGCGCAGGATGTGCTGGGGCGGCGCTTTACCCTGGAAGGCCACCCGCGACTCGAAGCGATTGCCCGCGCGGGCGATGTGGTGCGTTTTCCCGCCGACAGTTCGCTGCCCGATCCTTACGATGGCCTGATCCCCGGCCAGGAGAGCCTGAAAGTGCATGCCTGCGTCGGGTTGCCGCTGTTTGCCGGGCAGAACCTGATTGGCGCGCTGACCCTTGATGGCATGTCGCCGGATCAGTTCGATACCTTCAGCGATGAAGAGTTGCGGCTGATTGCCGCGCTGGCGGCAGGCGCGCTGAACAATGCGCTGCTGATTGAGCAACTGGAGAGCCAGAATATGCTGCCCGGAGCGCCCGCGGCCTTTGAGCAGGTGGCACGTAGCGAAATGATCGGCCTGTCGGCGGGCATGACACAGTTGAAAAAAGAGATTGATATTGTCGCGCCGTCCGATCTTAACGTGCTGATAAGCGGCGAGACCGGCACCGGCAAAGAGTTGGTGGCGAAGGCTCTCCACGAAGGTTCGCCGCGCGCGGTCAATCCGCTGGTCTATCTCAACTGTGCCGCACTGCCGGAAAGCGTCGCCGAAAGCGAACTATTCGGCCATGTGAAAGGGGCGTTTACCGGGGCTATCAGCAACCGTAGCGGAAAATTTGAGATGGCGGATAACGGCACGCTGTTTCTCGATGAGATTGGCGAACTTTCCTTGTCGCTCCAGGCGAAACTGCTGCGTGTGTTGCAGTACGGCGATATTCAGCGCGTGGGCGATGACCGCAGCCTGCGTGTGGATGTGCGCGTACTTGCGGCGACGAACCGCGACCTGCGCGAAGAGGTGCTGGCCGGGCGTTTTCGCGCCGATCTTTACCATCGCCTGAGTGTGTTTCCGCTGACGGTGCCGCCGCTGCGTGAGCGGGGTGAAGATGTGGTGCTGCTGGCAGGTTATTTCTGTGAACAGTGCCGTTTGCGTCTGGGGTTGGGCCGCGTGGCGTTAAGCCCCGGTGCGCGGGCGCATCTGCTGAGCTACGGTTGGCCGGGAAATGTGCGCGAGCTGGAACATGCCATTCATCGCGCGGTGGTGCTGGCGCGCGGCACGCGAAACCATGACGATGTGGTGCTGGAAGCGCGTCATTTTGCCTTGAGCGATGAACCCGCGGCGGTTTCGCCGTTGGTCACGCTGCCGGGCGCAGAGCAAAATTTGCGTGATGCGACAGAGGACTTTCAGCGGGCGTTTATTTCCCGCTCGCTGCAAGAGCACGGCGGAAAATGGGCGCCCTGCGCCAGAGCGCTGGAAATGGACGTCGCCAACCTGCACCGGCTGGCGAAACGCTTGGGGTTGAAGGATTAAAGGATACCGGCCTGGTAAAAGTCTTGCAGGTTGATGGCGCCAACCAGTTGCCCCTCGTCATTGACCACCGGCGCGGCGGCGATTTTGCGCTGCATCAAACGTTCTTTGGCGTCGACCGCGCGGCTGTTGGCTTCCAGTGTGATGCCGGCTGGCGTCATCGCCTCGCTCACCCTCGCCGTTAACGCACCGCCCGCCACCAGCCAGCGGCGCAAATCACCGTCGGTAAACACGCCTTTGACGTGGCGTTCGTTGTCGCACACCGCCACCAGACCTAAACCGGTGCGGCTCAGTTCCAGCATCGCGTCCATCACATTGGTGGTCAATTGCACCTGCGGCACCTGTTCATCTTTGCGCATCAAGTGGAACACTTTATTCAGCAGCCGTGCGCCAAGCGCGCCCGCCGGGTGCGAACGGGCAAAATCTTCTTCATCAAAACCGCGTGCCTGCATAACCGCCATCGCCAGCGCATCGCCCATCATCAGCGTGTTGACGGTGCTGGAGGTCGGCGCCAGATACATCGGGCAGGCTTCGCGTTCGACCGCGATATCCAGCACCGCGTGAGCAGCCAGCGCCAGCGGCGAGCGGGGTTTCCCGGTCATCGCCAGCAGCACGATGGATTTCTCTTCAAGGCGCGGCAGGATCAGGTCCAGCTCTTTTGCCGACCCGGAATAGGAGATAAAGAGCATCACATCGCGGCTTTCGATCATGCCGAGATCGCCGTGCAGCGCTTCCGCCGGGTGAACAAAAAAGGCTGGCGTGCCGGTGCTGGCGAAGGTGGCGGCGATCTTCTTGCCGATATGACCGGATTTGCCGATGCCGGAGACGATCACTTTCCCTTTGCAGTTCAGCACTGTTTCTGCGGCGCGAACAAAGGCCTCGCCGAGGCGTTCCGGCAGGCGGCTTGCTTCCTGCAATTCCAGCAGCAGGGTTTGTCGCCCGGCGTTAATTAATGACTCACTCATGATGTTCTCCGGCAATGATCACTTCGACCCCTTTTTCTTCCAGCGCAGCGCGGACATCCGCCGGGATCCCCGCGTCGGTGATTAATTTATTGATACTTTCCAGGCTACAAACGACGTTCGGGCTTTTGCGGCCAAATTTCGACGAGTCTGCCATCAGGATCACTTCCCGCGCGGCGTTGCACATCGCTTTACTGACCGTAAAGACCTCATTGAAAGTTGTGACGCCGGCATTCAGATCGATGCCGTCGGTGCCCATAAACAGCTTGTCAAAGCTGAAATGGTCGAAGGCGTTTTCCGCCAGTTGACCGTGGAAGGAGGCGGATTTTTTACGGAAGGTGCCGCCGGGCATCAGAATAGTTTGTTCGTTATCCAGTTCCGACAAAGCGTTGACGATATGCAGGCTGTTGGTCATCACCGTGATGTTGTTGAAGTGGCTAAGCAACGGCACCATTTGCAGCACCGTACTGCCCGCATCGAGGATAATGGAATCGCCGTCGTGGATGTAACTGACCGCCGCTTCGGCAATCAATCCTTTCTGTACGGTGTTGATCAGCGTTTTGTGATCGATCGGCGGGTCGGCCTCATCTTTGTTGAGCACCACGCCGCCATAGGTGCGGATCACCGCGCCGGACTGCTCCAGCGCAACCAAATCTTTACGTATGGTCGTGCCTGTGGTGTCGAAATAGTGTGCCAGCTCTTCAACAGAACACTTTCCCTGCTTTTGCAGATGCTCAAGAATTGCCGCCTGACGCTGACGTGGTTTCATAGGCGAAGTTATCCTGCGTTACGTTGCAAAATGATAATTTCGCAAGCTAATAGCGTTCACAACGAAATTATCCATGTTTCATTTTAAGCGCCAATGATAGAGCATTCTGACAACCCGGATCATGGGGAAAGATCACATCAGGCTCTAATTCCTCTCTTTTTATCCCTATTAAGTGGTCGATTTTTGCCGGACGGGCAAAGACCGTGATGCCGCGCATCAGTAATGTGTCGCTGACGCGGTCTTGTTGATCGAATGCCACCGCCAGCACAACGCGCGGTTTGAAACGCCCACCGGAACGCCCGACGCCGACGCGACCGCGCTGGCACAGCGCATCGAACGCTTTGTTGAACCGGCGGATTTGCCAGCCGCCGAGGGCAAGCTGGCTGAGCCAGGCGATAACGGCGAGGGTTATCAGGGATGGAACCATCGGTGTCTCCTTGATGTTGGTTAACTTGCCGGATGGCGGCTGGCGCCTTATCCGGCCTACGAGTACAGCGCTGTTTTAGCGACCTGGCGTAGGCCTGATAAGCGAAGCGCCATCAGGCAATTGATGCCATCAGAACATCACCTGACCGCCGGTGACATTGATCGACTGGCCGGTGCAATAGGAGGCTTTGGCGCTGGCGTAAAACATCAGCACATTCAGCACATCCTGGTAATCACAGCCGCGTTTGAGCGGCACTTTATCAATGTAATATTGCTCCACTTCGTCTGCTGGTAGGCCAAGCTTGCTGGCGTACTGCGGAATAAGAGACTGGAACATTGGGGATTTCAACAGGTTGCCGAGCATCAGCGAGTGAACGGTAATACCGTATTCCGCCAGATCCAGCGCCAGCGATTGGGTCAGCCCAACGCCGCCGAATTTCGCCGCGCTATAGCCGGAATTGTGTTTGCTGCCCACTTTGCCGGATTTGGAGTTGATCTGAATAATGCGCCCCTGAATGCCGTCGCGAATCATCAGTTTGGAGAACTCGCGCGCGCAGAGGAAATAACCCACCAGATTCACCTGCAACGAGCGGTCAAAATCGCCGAGCGCAAAGTCGCTGATAAACGCCGCTTTGGCGATCCCGGCGCTGTACACCAGTAAATCCGCGCGGCCAAAAATCTCATCGACCCCGCGCGCCAGCGCCAGCACGCTGTGCTCACTGGTGGCATCGGCACCGAAGCCGTATGCCATTCCTTCACCGAACTCGCTATTGATCTCCTGCGCGACATTGGCCGCTTTATCACTCTGAATATCCACTACCGCCACGCGGTAACCTTCTGCGGCAAGCCCACGGCTAAGGAACGCCCCAAGGGTTTGTCCTCCACCAATGACAACGGCAACCTGTTTCATACTCTTCTCCTTACGACTTAAGCGATAAATTTCAAAATGCAGCCGGGGGCGATACCGTCCGGCACCGGGCCTGCGACGTGAACCGTTCCCGGATATTCCGCCTGCGTTTGCCCGTCGAAACGCAGGGTGATATGACCCAACTCGCGCAAATTCTGTTCGGCAACGTCGCCGACGGCGGTCACTGGGTAGTGCTTCTCGCCTAGCTCAAATTGCGCGCCCGGCAACAGCGCACCGTTCAGTGCGCCGTGGTTATGAATAAAACAGAACTCGGCGACATCGGCTGGCGCGCCTTCACGAAAAGTAATCAGCATGTTGTCGCTGAGCGCGTCCGGGGCGCTTTCACCGATACGGGTAATGGTGGTTTGATAAATCACAGTCATAAGACACCCCCTTATTGATAAATGAAGCCGGAGACAAACCAGGCGATCAGCACCGTTGGCGCACCGGTTAAGAAGCGGCTGACCAGCACCGAAGGCACGCCGACGCGCACTGTCTCCTGGCGGGCTTCCGCCAGCGACAGGCCAACAGGAATAAAGTCGCAGGCCGCCTGAGCGTTAATAGCAAACAGCGCGGGCAGGGCCAGGTGCGGGGGAATATGCCCCTGGCCGATTTGTACGCCAATCAGCACGCCAATCACCTGCGCGATAACCGCGCCAGGGCCGAGAAACGGCGACAGAAGGGGGAAAGAGCAGATCAGTGCCAGCGTCACCAGCCCAAGCGGATGGCTGGCAAGCGGCGCAAGACCGTGGGCGATCCAATCGCCAAGACCGGAGGCCATGATGATGCCGATCAGCGCCGAGACGAAGGCCATAAAAGGCAGGATGGTTTTCAATACCGTGTCGATAGTGTCACGCCCGGCCTGGAACAGCACTGCCACCGCCGAGCCCATCCCCATGCCGACTTTCGCCAGCAGCCCGTCGCTCTGTTCGGTAATTTTTTTACTGGTGTCGTAATCTCGCTGCTGCGGCTGTTCCGCCTGGGCAGCTTCGCCCTGGCGGTAGATATTTTCCTCTTTAACACCCGAGACATAGATATCTTCGACGATGTACTGCGCCAGCGGCCCGGATTTACCCGTCGCGTGAATGTTCACCGTGGGAATGCGGCGTTTCGGGTAGATGCCGCAGCGCAGCGTGCCGCCACAGTCAATAATTGCCACACCGATCTCCGCTTCTGGCGGCTCGCCCTCTTTGAAGCCGTCCACCGCCTGCCAGCCGGTCAGTTGCGCCAGTTTGTCGACAATGGTCGGGCGGGTTCCGGCGGTGATATAGACGATTTTTTTCTCAACGCTGGCGTCGAGTTCCAGCGGGCCGCCCCAGCCGCCGGTGCCTTTTTCAATAACGATACGGCTCATGATGTTGCTCCGGCGAGTTGAACACTCTGTGCAAGTTGAATCCCCATTTTCTTCTCGAAGATCGCGGTGGTCAGGTCGGTTATCCAGCCGCGGAAGAAGTTGGTCACCAGACCGACCAGCAGATAGCTCACCGCCAGCGGGCCGAGGGGTAGACCAAGCGTCGTCAGGCCATTGGCAATGCCGAGGTAGACGAACAGCTCGCCGGGATTAATGTGCGGAAACAGGCCGTTCATGGAGTGGCAACTGTATGACGCCGCTGCGTAGTAACTGGGTTTGTACTTCTCTGGCATAAAGCGCCCGAGGCTCAGCGTCATCGGGTTACAAAATACAAAAGTGCCGATGCATGGCAGCAGCAAATAACGGGCAATCGGGTTGCCCGCACAGCGCTGGGCAAATTTTTCGATCCGGTGTTGGCCAATAAAATTAATCAGCGCATTCATGATGACCAGCAGGCTTATCAGCAGCGGCAGAATACCGGTCACCATGCCGGTAAAGACTTCGCCGCCTTTCTGAAACAGCCCGATGAACCACTCGGCACCATGCGTAATGGTTTCCATTGTTCTCTCCTGTAGGGGTGTCGTTTTGTTGTTTAACCGTGCGCTATCATAATCATTATGAAAGGTCTAAATGTGTTATTTGGATCTCATTATGAAAGATAAAATGATCACTTTGAAAGATTTTGCGAGGGCGTACGAATTCAAATGAGCGATAAATGAAACGAAGAAAAGTGAAGTGCGAGTGAGTACGCAGGTGTTGCAGCGCTTCCTTGTCGATAGCCAGATGCTTTACCATACTTGCTCCTGGCTGAATTCGTTTAAATGGATGTCCCATGTTGAAGCGTTGTTACGCAGCGTTGCTGCCTGCGTTTGTTGTGCTCTGTTCCTGTAGCAGTAAACCCCCGCTTGCTGAAGCCCCGCAGACCGTGTCGCCCGCGCCGTCCGGCGGTTTTCTCCTGGAGCCACAGCACAATGTGGTGATGAGCGGTGGCGACTTCGCCAATAACCCGGCGGCGGAGCGGTTTATTGACGCGATGGTGAGCAAGCACGGCTTTGATCGTCAGCAACTGCATGAAATTCTCTCGCAGGCCAAACGTCTGGATTACGTGCTGCGCCTGATGGATAGACAGGCACCGACAACCACGGGGCCGACTGGGCCAAACGGCGCCTGGCTGCGTTATCGCAAACAGTTCATCACGCCAGATAACGTGCAAAACGGTGTGGCGTTCTGGAACCAATATCAGGATGCCCTTGACCGTGCCTGGATGGTGTACGGCGTACCGCCAGAAATTATTGTCGGCATTATCGGTGTGGAAACCCGTTGGGGCCGCGTGATGGGTAAAACCCGCATTCTCGATGGGCTGGCGACGCTGGCCTTTGCTTACCCGCGCCGTGCGGACTATTTCGCCAGCGAGCTGGAAACCTTCTTGCTGATGGCGCGTGATGAGAGTGACGATCCGCTCGAACTGAAAGGTTCTTTCGCCGGTGCGATGGGGTACGGTCAATTTATGCCGTCGTCCTATAAGCAATATGCGGTAGATTTCAACGGCGACGGGCACATCAATCTGTGGGACCCGGTTGATGCGATTGGCAGCGTGGCGAATTACTTCAAACAGCATGGCTGGGTGAAAGGCGACCTGGTTGCTGTGCCAGCTAACGGCCAGGCACCGGGCCTGGAAAACGGTTTTAAAACCAACTACAGCGTTGGACAGCTGGCGGCCGCGGGCTTAACACCGCAGCAGCCGCTGGGCGATCATCAGCAGGCGAGCTTGCTGCGCCTTGATGTCGGCACCGGTTATGAATACTGGTATGGCTTGCCGAACTTCTACACCATCACCCGTTACAACCACAGCACGCACTACGCAATGGCGGTCTGGCAGCTTGGCCAGGCGGTTTCGCTGGCGCGCATCAACATTCAATAATGCTTTCCCCTCCTGCGGGAGGGGACTGAAACATTTCGACGTACTCCCGTTACGTATTCCCGTTTACATCATTATCACTACCATTTATTGTTACGTTATAACATATGGAGTGAGTGAATGATTCCGCTAACACTGTTTTCCCTTTCTGGCATCACCCGCCTGTTATTGGCTGTGGGGCTATTGCTGGTGCTTTGGCTACTGACTGGCTGGGCGGTCGCGCTGCCATGATTGAACTTGACCATTTAGTGGCGGGCTATGGCCGACTGGCAATCACGCCTGCGCTGTGCGGCACGCTGGAACGCGGCAGCATGACGGCGATTGTCGGCGCGAACGGCTGCGGAAAATCGACACTGTTAAAAACGCTGGCAGGATTTTTACTGCCGGTCAGCGGCGTGCTGCACTGGCAACCGGCGCGACCCACAATCGGTTGGCTGGCGCAACGCCATGCGCTGGAATCGCAATTCCCGGTGACGGTACAAGAAGTGGTGAGCATGGGCTGCTGGCCGCGCGTTTCATTGTTTCGCGGCCTGAATCGCGACGCCCGCAAACGCGTGGCGCAAGGGCTGGAGCGCGTCGGGTTGACGGCTATGGCGCGTGAGACGATCGACACTCTTTCTGGCGGGCAATTTCAGCGCATGTTGTTCGCCCGTGTCTGGGTGCAAAACGCGCCACTGGTCATGCTCGACGAACCTTTTACCGGCATTGACGAAATCACGTCGCAAATCTTGATGGAGCAAATTGTCGATATGCACCGCGCGGGGCAAACCCTGCTGGCGGTGCTCCACGACAGCGAACGGGTAACGCGCTATTTCCCACAAACCCTGCGCCTTGGCGAAAATGTGGCGCATTGGGGCGCGACGGAGCAACAGGTAAGGGAGAAGTGTCACGCATGATCTGGCATCTCTTTTTCCAGCCGTTTATCGAATTTGGTTTTATGCGGCGTGCGCTGGTGGTGTGCCTCGCGCTCTCTATCAGCACCACGGCATTAGGCGTCTTTTTGCTGCTGCGGCGCATGAGCCTGATGGGCGATGCTTTGTCACACGCCATTCTGCCCGGCGTGGCGGTGGGTTACCTGCTGAGCGGCATGTCGCTGCTGGCGATGAGCATCGGCGGGTTTATTGCCGGGATAAGCGTCGCGCTGGTGGCGGGATGGGTAAGCCGTCGCACACCGCTCAAAGAAGACGCCAGCTTTGCCGGTTTCTATCTTGGTTCGCTGGCGCTCGGCGTCACGCTGGTGTCGTTGCGTGGCTCCAGTGTTGACCTGCTGCATCTTTTGTTTGGCTCGATTCTGGCCGTGGATCGCGAAGCTGCGCTGTTTGTTGCCGGTGTCGCCAGTTTGACGCTGATTGTGCTGGCGTTGTGCTATCGCGGGTTAGTTAGCGAAGCCTTCGACAGCGCGTTTTTACAGGTTAATGCCCCGCGCTTGCCTGGCTTGCTGCACGGGCTGTTTCTGGCACTGCTGGTGCTCAACCTGGTGGCCGGGTTCCAGGTGCTCGGCACATTGATGGCGGTGGGTGTAATGATGCTGCCTGCCGTGGCAGCGCGCTGCTGGGCGCGAACATTACCGGGTTTATTGCTGTTAGCGGCTGGTATTGGCGCGCTGTGCGCCTGGCTGGGGCTGAGCCTGTCGTGGATGGCGGGTTTGCCTGCCGGTCCGGCGATTGTGCTGACCGCCAGCCTGATCTTCTTTTTTTCCATTTTTTTCGGCACGCGTAGCGGACTGGCACACAGCCTGCGCGCACTTTTCAATTAGCAAGGGGAAATGATGAAACGTACAGGGGTGATTCTGGCGCTCGCGCTGGGTTTGGTGGCGCACGGCGCGATGGCAAAAACAATTAATGTGGTCGCCAGTTTTTCGATTGTGGGGGATATCGCAACTCAGGTCGGCGGCGATCATGTCAAGGTCACCACGCTGGTGGGGCCGGATGGCGACCCGCATACTTTCGAGCCGTCGGCGAAAGACAGCGCGTTGCTTAACAAAGCCGATGTGGTGGTGGTTAATGGCCTGGGGCTGGAAGGTTGGCTGGACAGGCTGGTGAAAGCGTCCGGTTTTAAAGGCCAGATAGTGGTGGCTTCCAACGGTGTGGCAACGCATACGCTGGAAGAAGACGGTGCGACGGTGACCGACCCGCACGCCTGGAACAGCGCTGCCAACGGTGCGTTATATGCGCAAAACATTCTCACTGCGCTGGTGAAAGCCGATCCGGCGGACGACGCGGCGCTGAATGCGTCTGGCCAGCGTTATATTGCGCAGCTAAAACAGCTTGATAGCTGGGCAAAAGAGCGCTTTAGCGCGGTTCCTCAGGCAAAACGTAAAGTGCTGACCAGCCACGATGCGTTTGGCTATTTCGCCCGTGCGTATGGCGTCGAATTTATGGCTCCGCAAGGGCTCTCTTCAGAGAGCGAAGCCAGCGCGGCGCAGGTGGCTGAGCTGATTAAGCAAATTAAAGCTGACGGCGTGAAAGTGTGGTTTATAGAAAACCAGCTGGACCCACGACTGGTCAAACAGATTGCCAGCGCCACCGGCGCACAGCCGGGCGGTGAGCTTTACCCGGAAGCACTGAGCGCGAAAGGCGGCGTGGCGGATACTTACCAGAAAGCGTTTCGTCATAATGTGGATACCATTGTTAACAGCATGAAGTAATTTCGCTATTTATTGCCGGATGTGCATGACGCCATCCGGCGAAAATCGAATTTTTCTGAAGCCTCCTCGTAAATCCGTTATCCCATCCCCCTATTTGCCCGGAAAGTGGTATCTTTTCCGCCACGGTTTTTGGACGCGGGGGAGCCATCATGACGGACAGTGAATTAATGCAACTAAGTGAACGCATCGGGCTGGCGCTGAAAGCGCGGGGTGCGACGCTGACGACAGCTGAATCCTGCACAGGCGGCTGGGTTGCCAAAGTGATCACCGATATTGCGGGCAGTTCCGCCTGGTTCGAACGCGGGTTTGTTACCTACAGTAATGAAGCAAAAGCGCAGATGATTGGTGTCCAGACGGCAACGCTCGACGCGCATGGCGCAGTGAGCGAACCGGTGGTCGTGGAAATGGCGATTGGCGCATTGAAAGCGGCGCGCGCCGACTATGCCATTTCGATCAGCGGCATCGCCGGGCCGGATGGTGGCAGTGAAAGCAAACCGGTTGGCACCGTCTGGTTCGGCATTGCCAGCGCCAGTGGGGAAGGGATCACACGGCGTGAATGCTTCCAGGGCGACCGCGAAGCGGTGCGCAGACAGGCAACGGCTTATGCGCTACAAACCCTGTGGCAACATTTTCTACAAAATACTTGATACTGTATGACCATACAGTATAATCGCGGCAACAGAACAGTTATTCACCACGGGGCGTAATGCGCTTCACTCTGCATGACAGGAGTAATCATGGCTATCGACGAAAACAAACAAAAGGCGCTTGCAGCTGCACTGGGTCAGATCGAAAAGCAATTCGGTAAAGGCTCCATCATGCGTCTGGGTGAAGACCGCTCCATGGATGTGGAAACCATTTCTACCGGCTCACTCTCTCTGGACATCGCGCTGGGCGCGGGCGGTCTGCCAATGGGCCGTATCGTCGAAATCTACGGACCTGAATCTTCCGGTAAAACCACGCTGACTCTGCAAGTCATTGCTGCTGCGCAGCGCGAAGGTAAAACCTGTGCGTTTATCGATGCGGAACATGCGCTGGACCCTGTTTATGCGCGTAAGTTGGGTGTTGATATCGACAACCTGCTGTGTTCCCAGCCGGACACCGGTGAGCAGGCGCTGGAAATCTGTGATGCGCTGGCGCGTTCCGGCGCGGTTGACGTGCTGGTTGTCGACTCCGTTGCGGCACTGACGCCGAAAGCAGAAATCGAAGGCGAAATCGGCGACTCTCACATGGGCCTCGCGGCGCGTATGATGAGCCAGGCGATGCGTAAATTGGCCGGTAACCTGAAACAGTCCAACACGCTGCTTATCTTCATCAACCAGATCCGTATGAAAATCGGTGTGATGTTCGGTAACCCGGAAACCACCACCGGTGGTAACGCGCTGAAATTCTACGCTTCGGTACGTCTGGATATCCGCCGTATCGGCGCGGTGAAAGAGGGTGATAACGTGGTCGGCAGCGAAACCCGCGTGAAAGTGGTGAAAAACAAAATCGCGGCGCCGTTCAAACAGGCTGAATTCCAGATTCTCTACGGTGAAGGCATCAACTTCCACGGCGAGCTGGTCGATCTTGGCGTGAAAGAGAAGCTGATCGAAAAAGCTGGTGCCTGGTATAGCTACAACGGCGACAAAATCGGCCAGGGTAAAGCGAATGCCACGTCCTGGCTGAAAGAGAACCCGGCGGCAGCGAAAGAAATCGAGAAAAAACTGCGCGAAATCCTGCTCAGCAACCAGAATTCCGCAGCGGAATTTACGGTTGATGGCAATGGCGCGGACGTTGAAGAAACCAACGAAGATTTCTGATAACGTAAACCGTAATCAAGGGCTGCTGATGCAGCCCTTTTTGTTTTTCTATGGCCACAGGATTTGCCATGTCCGATAACACTTCTCGCCGTTCTGCGGTTGCCCGCTTACGCGATCGAGCAATGCGTATCCTGGCGATGCGCGACCACAGCGAAAAAGAGTTTCGTCGTAAGCTGACCGCGCCGGTCATGAGTAAAAACGGCCTGGAGGAGATTGACGTCACGCCGGAAGAGATCGATCAGGTAGTGGAATGGTGCCTGGAGCATAACTTTCTCGACGATGCACGTTTTGTCCGCCAGTTTATCGCCAGCCGCGCGCGCAAAGGCTATGGCCCAGCTCGTATCCGCCAGGAGCTGAATCAAAAAGGTATTGGCCGTGACATCAGCGAAAGTGCGATGCGCGAATGCGATATCGACTGGGTTGCGAATGCCCGTGAACAGGCGCTACGGAAGTATGGTGAACCGCTACCGACTGAGTTTGCAGCGAAAGTCAAAGTGCAGCGCTTTTTGCTCTATCGCGGCTTTATGCAGGAAGATATTCAGGAAATATGGCGGAATTTTGTAGACTGAGCGCATACGGGATTTTACTTCGCACTAAAGAAAACTTATCTTATTCCCACTTTTTCCAGTAGCTGGTGCGTTTGTCATGCAATGGCGGCGGCCTGTTACCACATTTCGTTAGCTTGATTTCAGGATAATTATGAGCAAGAGCACCGCTGAGATCCGTCAGGCGTTTCTCGATTTTTTCCATAGCAAGGGACATCAGGTAGTTGCCAGCAGCTCCCTGGTACCGAATAACGACCCGACTCTGCTGTTTACCAACGCCGGGATGAATCAGTTCAAGGATGTGTTCCTTGGGCTCGACAAGCGTAATTATTCCCGCGCTACTACTGCACAGCGTTGCGTTCGTGCCGGTGGTAAACACAACGACCTGGAAAACGTCGGCTACACCGCACGTCATCACACCTTCTTTGAAATGCTGGGCAACTTTAGCTTCGGCGACTACTTCAAACATGATGCTATCCAGTACGCATGGGAACTGCTGACCGGCGAAAACTGGTTCAACCTGCCGAAAGAACGCCTGTGGGTGACGGTGTACGAAACAGACGACGAAGCCTACGAAATTTGGGAAAAAGAAGTTGGTATCCCGCGCGAGCGTATTATCCGCATTGGTGATAACAAAGGCGCGGCCTATGCGTCTGACAACTTCTGGCAGATGGGTGACACCGGTCCGTGCGGCCCGTGCACCGAGATTTTCTACGATCATGGCGATCATATCTGGGGCGGCCCGCCGGGTAGCCCGGAAGAAGACGGCGATCGCTATATCGAAATCTGGAATATCGTCTTTATGCAGTTCAACCGCCAGGCCGATGGCACAATGGAGCCGCTGCCGAAGCCGTCCGTTGATACCGGCATGGGCCTGGAACGTGTTGCGGCTGTGCTGCAACATGTGAACTCTAACTACGAAATCGACCTGTTCACTAAGCTGATTCAGGCAGTGGCGAAGGTGACTGGCGCGACAGATTTGAGTAACAAATCTCTGCGCGTTATCGCTGACCACATCCGTTCTTGCGCATTCCTGATTGCTGATGGCGTGATCCCGTCGAACGAAAACCGTGGCTATGTGCTGCGTCGCATTATTCGTCGCGCTATCCGTCACGGCAATATGCTGGGCGCGAAGGACACCTTCTTTTATAAGCTGGTTGGGCCGCTGATCGACGTGATGGGCTCAGCAGGTGAAGATCTGCAACGCCAACAGGCGCAGGTTGAACAGGTTCTGAAAACTGAAGAAGAGCAGTTTGCCCGTACGCTGGAGCGCGGTTTGGCGCTGTTGGACGAAGAACTGGCAAAATTGAAAGGCGATACGCTGGATGGCGAAACCGCTTTCCGCCTGTATGACACTTACGGTTTCCCGGTGGATCTGACCGCTGACGTTTGCCGCGAGCGCAATCTGAAAGTTGACGAAGTGGGCTTCGAAGCCGCCATGGAAGAGCAGCGCCGTCGCGCGCGCGAATCCAGCGGTTTTGGCGCAGACTACAACGCGATGATCCGCGTTGACGGTGCGTCTGAATTCAAAGGTTATGACCACCTTGAACTGAATGGCAAAGTGACCGCACTGTTTGTTGATGGCAAACCGGTTAACGCGATTGCAGCGGGCCAGGACGCGGTTGTCGTTCTCGACGAAACGCCGTTCTATGCTGAATCGGGCGGCCAGGTTGGCGACAAAGGCGAACTGAAAGGTAACGGGTTTACCTTTGCCGTGCAAGATACGCAGAAATATGGCCAGGCAATTGGTCATATCGGCAAGCTCAGCACCGGTTCGCTGAAAGTCGGCGATGGCGTGAAAGCAGAAGTCGACGAAGCGCGTCGCGCTCGTATTCGCCTGAACCATTCAGCAACGCATCTGATGCATGCTGCGCTGCGTAGTGTGCTCGGTACGCACGTGGCGCAGAAAGGCTCTCTGGTGAACGACAAGGCGCTGCGTTTTGACTTCTCTCATTTCGAAGCCATGAAACCGTCGGAAATCCGCGCGGTGGAAGATCTGGTTAACGCGCAAATTCGCCGTAACCTGCCGATCGAAACCAACATCATGGATCTGGAAGCGGCAAAAGCGAACGGCGCAATGGCGCTGTTTGGCGAGAAATATGACGACCGCGTGCGTGTTTTGAGCATGGGCGATTTCTCGACGGAACTGTGCGGCGGTACGCATGCCTCGCGTACCGGTGATATCGGCCTGTTCCGCATTGTGTCTGAATCCGGCACGGCGGCAGGTGTTCGCCGTATCGAAGCGATTACCGGTGAAGGCGCAATTGCCAGCCTGCATGCGCAAAACGATCAGTTGCACGATATTGCTCAGTTGCTGAAAGGCGACAGCCAGAACCTCGGCGACAAAGTACGTAGCGTTATTGAGCGTACTCGTCAGCTGGAAAAAGAGTTGCAGCAGCTTAAAGCGCAGGCGGCAGCGCAAGAAAGCGCAAACCTGTCCGGTAACGCTATCGAAATAAATGGCGTGAAACTGTTGGTTAGCGAACTGGCAGACGTCGAGCCGAAGATGTTGCGTACCATGGTGGACGACCTGAAGAACCAACTCGGCGCTTCGGTTATCGTTCTTGCCACTGTAGTGGAAGGAAAAGTTTCTCTGATCGCGGGCGTCTCAAAGGATGTGACTGACCGTGTTAAAGCAGGGGAACTGGTAGGAATGGTCGCCCAGCAAGTTGGGGGCAAAGGTGGTGGACGCCCGGATATGGCTCAAGCCGGTGGTACGGATGCGGCCGCGCTTCCTGCGGCTCTCGCCAGTGTTAAAGATTGGGTAAGCGCTAAACTGTCATAATTACAAAGCGAATGCACAGGCCATAACCTTGCGGTTATGGCCTTGTTGCCACTACGCTATTGATAACGAGAAAGTCAGGTTGAAGTTGTGTATATCGGCTAAACTTACGTCTAGCAGAATGTAATGCCGTGACTGCTTACACTTTACGAGTTTGTCATCGCTTACTTTTTGGCGTTGTATGACGGATAATGCCGGGATACAGAGAGACCCGACTCTTTTAATCTTTCAAGGAGCAAAGAATGCTGATTCTGACTCGTCGAGTTGGTGAAACCCTCATGATTGGGGATGAGGTCACTGTGACTGTATTAGGGGTGAAGGGTAATCAGGTACGCATTGGCGTAAACGCCCCTAAAGAAGTGTCGGTTCACCGTGAAGAGATCTACCAGCGTATCCAGGCTGAGAAATCCCAGCAGTCCAATTACTAATGCATTATGCGTCTCGCGGCTGTCCGGCGAGACGCAACCACACCTCCAGATTCTCCCTCGCGCACGTTTCCTTTTTATTTCAAATTCACTGTATTTCTTTCTCTACGACTGCGCTTTTGTCGCCCTCAGCTTCGTGTTTTTTGCCAACGTAGCGGCGGAAATTCTGCTGATAAAACATCCTTTTTGGCCTTTTTGCAGGCTAATTGTCTGCGAAGTGTGCAAACGATTCAGGGGTGGGAAAAATTGTTTGACTTATAAGTCCCAGAAAGTAATATGTGCGCCACGCAGCGACGATGAGCTCTCAACAAGTTCTTCGAAGCACTCGTAAGAGGCGTGTGGTGAGGTGGCCGAGAGGCTGAAGGCGCTCCCCTGCTAAGGGAGTATGCGGTCAAAAGCTGCATCCGGGGTTCGAATCCCCGCCTCACCGCCATTTTGCATCCGTAGCTCAGCTGGATAGAGTACTCGGCTACGAACCGAGCGGTCGGAGGTTCGAATCCTCCCGGATGCACCATCTTGCTCAGTGTGGCGAGGTAACGCAGCACTGAATCAGCGTTGTAAAGCAAGTTTTCCCGATGCATCCGTAGCTCAGCTGGATAGAGTACTCGGCTACGAACCGAGCGGTCGGAGGTTCGAATCCTCCCGGATGCACCATCTTGCTCAGTGTCTCGCATGTAATGCAACACTGAATCTGCGTTGTAAATTAAGTTTCCCCGATGCATCCGTAGCTCAGCTGGATAGAGTACTCGGCTACGAACCGAGCGGTCGGAGGTTCGAATCCTCCCGGATGCACCATCTTCTGTAAGTCCCCCATATTCTGCGAAATTCCTCCCAACAAAGCACAAACCCCTCTGCTTATTGTTCGCTGGCAGCGACAAAAAGCCTTGTTTACGTTAAAGTAAATGTTTGTTATCTGGTTTACGAGAGCACGATGTACGAACGTTACGCTGGTCTGATTTTCGATATGGATGGCACCATCCTCGATACTGAACCGACCCACCGCAAGGCCTGGCATGAAGTGTTGGCGCACTACGGAATGCGTTTTGATGAACAGGCGATGGTCGGGCTGAATGGCTCACCCACATGGCGTATCGCGCAGGCGATCATCGAAGCAAACCAGGCCGATTTCGATCCCCATTTACTGGCTAATGAGAAAACCGCAGCGGTGAAAACAATGTTGTTGGATTGTGTGCGCCCGTTACCGCTGATTGACGTGGTGAAAGAGTGGCATGGTCGCCGTCCAATGTCCGTTGGCACAGGCAGTGAAAGCGCAATTGCCGAAGTTCTGCTGACGCATCTTGGCTTACGCCAATACTTCACTGCGGTCATCGCCGCCGATCACGTTAAAAATCATAAACCTGCACCGGATACTTTCCTGCTCTGCGCCCAAAAAATGGGTGTGGATCCATCGCAGTGCGTCGTGTTTGAAGATGCTGATTTCGGCTTGATGGCCGCGCACGCTGCCGGTATGGACGTTGTGGATGTTCGCGTATTGTGAGTGACGCTCTGTCACTTTTTTCATTGTTTGCCAGCAGTTTTCTCAGTGCCACGCTGTTGCCCGGCAATTCTGAAGTTGTGCTGGTTGCGATGTTACTCACGCATGTTAGTCAGCCCTGGCTGCTTGTTGTAATAGCAATAATAGGTAATAGCCTTGGAGGGCTGACTAACGTTATTCTTGGGCGTTTCGTTTTGCAGCGCAAAGCATCGCGCTGGCAGGAAAAAGCGACCGGCTGGCTCAGACGTTACGGCGCTGCGGCGCTGTTGTTGAGTTGGGTGCCTGTTATAGGCGATTTACTGTGCTTTCTTGCGGGATGGATGCGGCTCCCGTGGGGGCCAGTTCTGATTTTTTTATGCCTTGGCAAAGCGTTGCGCTATGTGGCTCTCGCCCTCGTAACGTTGCAAGGTATGACGTGGTGGCACTAATTGGACTGTGTGAGTGACCTTTCATCGTCAACCATTACAATTATGCTTAATAAAATGATTATTACAGGCGGGAGGTCAATTTGATCCCGGACGTATCACAGGCGTTGTCCTGGCTGGAAAAACATCCTCAGGCTCTCAAGGGGATCCAACGCGGTCTTGAACGTGAAACTTTGCGCGTCAATGCGGATGGTTCTTTAGCAACAACGGGTCATGCGGCAACGCTTGGTTCTGCACTGACCCATAAATGGATTACCACTGATTTCGCCGAAGCGCTGCTGGAGTTTATCACTCCGGTTGATGGCGATATCGACCATATGCTGACGGTGATGCGCGATGTTCATCGCTACACTGCCCGCCAGATTGGCGATGAGCGCCTGTGGCCGCTCAGCATGCCGTGCTATATAAAAGAAGGGCAGGATATTGAGTTGGCGCAATATGGCACCTCTAATATCGGGCGCCTGAAAACGCTTTATCGCGAAGGGCTGAAAAACCGCTACGGCGCGTTGATGCAGGTTATCTCTGGCGTGCATTACAACTTTTCGCTACCGATGGCTTTCTGGGAAGCCAAAAGCGGCAGTACGGATAAAGAAACGGTGTCAGATGGCTATTTCCGTCTGATCCGCAACTATTACCGTTTTGGCTGGGTAATCCCGTACCTGTTCGGTGCATCCCCGGCGATCTGCCCGTCGTTTCTGCAAGGAAAGCCGACCACACTGCCGTTCGAGAAAACGCCAAACGGTATGTACTATCTGCCGTATGCGACCTCATTGCGTATGAGCGATTTGGGTTACACCAATAAATCGCAGAACAACTTGGGCATTACCTTTAACAACCTGCATGATTACGTCGTTGCCCTGAAGCGCGCCATCAAAACGCCTTCAGAAGAATACGCGAAAATCGGCTTGAAAAAAGATGGCAAGTATCTGCAAATCAATACCAATATTTTGCAGATAGAGAACGAGCTGTATGCGCCGATCCGCCCGAAGCGCGTGACCCGCAGCGGCGAAACGCCGTCGGATGCGCTGCTGCGCGGCGGTATTGAATACATCGAAGTGCGCTCGCTGGATATCAACCCGTTCACTGCGATTGGCGTTGACGAGCAGCAGGTGCGCTTCCTCGATCTGTTTATGGTCTGGTGTGTGCTGGCCGACGCACCGGAAATGAGTAGCGACGAATTGCTGTGTACTCGCACCAACTGGAACCGCGTGATTCTGGAAGGTCGTAAGCCAGGTTTAACGCTGGGTATAGGCTGTGAAACGGCGCAATTCCCATTGGCGCAAGTCGGCAAGGATCTGTTTGGCGATCTGAAACGAGTGGCACAAACGCTGGATGGCGTGTACGGTGGCAATGAGTATGAAAAAGTATGTGACCAGCTGGTCGCCAGTTTCGACGATCCTGAATTGACGTTCTCTGCGCGTATTCTGCGCTCAATGATTGATGATGGAATTGGCGGTACAGGTAAGGCGCTGGGCGATCAGTACCGTTCGCAGCTGCGTGAAGAGCCGCTGGAAATCTTGCGTGAAGAAGATTTTATCGCTGAATGCAAAGCATCGCTGGCGCGTCAGGCTGAAGTTGAAGCCGGGGATACGGAGTCATTTGAAGCGTTGCTCGCACGTCACGCCTGATAGAAAAGAAAAAGGCCACATCGCTGTGGCCAAAATTTCATCTCTGAAAATCAGGGATGATGATAACAAATGCGCGTCTTTCACATACTCAGACTCGCACGGGAAAAAAGAGTTCACTTTATTTTTAAAAAAATCACTATCGGAGGTGACTAAATGCCGTTATTGGATAGCTTCACTGTCGATCATACCCGTATGGAAGCGCCTGCAGTCCGTGTTGCCAAGACCATGGACACCCCGCACGGCGACACCATCACCGTATTCGACCTGCGTTTCTGCGTACCGAACAAAGAAGTGATGCCGGAAAAAGGCATTCATACGCTTGAGCATCTGTTCGCGGGTTTTATGCGTAATCACCTCAATGGCAATGGCGTTGAGATTATCGACATCTCCCCGATGGGCTGCCGCACAGGCTTCTATATGAGTCTGATCGGTACGCCGGATGAACAGCGTGTCGCTGACGCCTGGAAAGCGGCGATGGCCGACGTTCTGAAGGTTAAAGAGCAGAACCAAATCCCGGAACTGAACGTTTACCAGTGCGGGACTTACCAGATGCACTCGCTGGACGAAGCGCAGGAAATCGCGCGCCACATCCTCGATCGCGATGTTCGCGTCAACAGCAACGAAGAGCTGGCCCTGCCGAAAGAAAAGCTGCAGGAATTGCACATCTAGCTGCCATTTTTGTCGTTGTCTTTAATACCGCCTTTCTGTTAGCAGAAGGCGGTATTATTATTTGGCTGGTATCTATCAGATAATTTTTATTCACGAAATATATTCAAGCTTTGAATTTATATTAATTATTAATGTGTCTGTAATATCCTGTTTAGCTAAATGTCTTCTGGTTGTCATTTAATTCTTGCCATGATAGTTTTCTCACCTCGTCGTTATTAGACGAACGTTTACTTTCAATATATTTACCTTATAAACAAATTTCAGCGAAAAAGATGCCTGAATGACGAGGATATTATGCGGCGTTTACAGTTTTCTATCATATGTACCTCAATTTTTTTACCGCTCACATTAGCCGGTTGCGTCAAATCGACAGTGCCCACAGTAGTGCAGGATGCGCCGCAAAAGCAGCAAACACAGCAGTGTTATGAGCTACTCACCGCATTAAAAGGTTTAGATAACTCAGCTTATGAAACATATAAGCAACAGTTCAACACCATCAATCAAACCTACGAAGTTTATAAGAAAAATCAGCCGATAATAGATAACAACTCGTCGGAAATAATGAAATCTGAAATTGACAACAAAATTGAAGTTGTCTGTTCTCGCGTACGCAGCGCGGTATTCACGGATATGTCCAGACGAGCAAATACACTGAAACAGTTATGAGAAAACTATTATATTCATCAGCTGTATTGTTATCGGCTATTTCAACCTCTGCGGTCTGTGCTGATCCTGCGGCGCTACTCGACCGCCTTAGCAAAGAGAACATAATATCCGTCGAGCCAAAATCCCCTTTCACCAATGACAGTACTTCTGCAAGCAAGGTTGCCATGCCTGCCTCTCCGGCTCCTGCGCCAAAGCGCGATGTGCCCAAAGAAGAGGCAAGCACTAAAGAGATCAGGCAGCTGAAAAGTAAGCTCGCGGCGTCACGGCGTGAAGTACAAGTATTGCGAAAAAAACAAGCCGCAGCTGCACCTGCAAAGGCCCCGGTTGAGCAGAACAATACCGTTAGTCAGGAAAACAAACAGTTGAAGCAGCAGTTGCAGCAGCTTGCGGAAACGAATAAAAAGCACGCGCAGGATGCCGGGAAATTACAGGCTGTCAGCGACGAGAACAAGCAACTGCAACAGCAGCTCAAAACCAGCCAACAGCAGTTGGCTGAAGAGAAAAAGCAGCGTGCAGAACAAAGCTCGACGCTACAAATCGCGGCAACGAAAACGGCGGATCACGCTAAGCAGCTCACGCAAGCGAATAAAAAGCATGATGAGATAAAGGGCCAGCTTGATGTCGCCACAAAGAAAATAAGCGAGCAAACGGCGCGTATCGCGGCGCTGGAAGAGAAATTGAAACAGAGCGCTGAAGAGAAGGCGACGGTTGAGAAGCAGCTCACCACTGCGCTGGCAACAACCCACGCGCCTGCAAAAGAGGCCGAGAAAACCACGGCGCCGCTTTACTCGCTGGCCGCAAATAAATCAGCTCAGGCGAGGACAAACTATGCCTGGGGCGTCTGGTTTGCGGCAAAAGTGCAACTCGAAAGCGAAATGCTGAAAAGCACCGGGCAGAAATTTATGCCTCCCGCTTTTGTGCAAGGTTTACAGGACAAATTCGCCGGTAGCTTGCAGATGAAGAATGCCGATATCGAGAAGGCACTGGACACCCTTAACAAGCAAGTGGATGATGCGCGAAAACGCGATATGGCGCAAAACAAGAAGCGGGCGCAGGCGCTTCTCGCCAGCGCGGCAAAGCTTAAAGGTGCTGTGCGGGGAGAAAACGGCGTCATCTATCTGGTTGAGAAGCGCGGGCTAGGGGCAGCGATCAGTAATAACGATGTCATCCGCTTCAAAGTGGATGAAACCATCAGCTCCGGGCAAGTTCTGGCGCAGGGAGAGGTTCATACCGGCCGGGTGAGCGAGCTTCCGCCATTGATGCGCGTCGGTGTGGAAAAGCTGGTTATTGGCGGCAGGGTGAAAATTTATATCCCCGTCGAACTGGCTTATGGTGAAGAGGGAATACCCGGCAAGGTGCCCGCCGGTGTAGCCTCGACCATGACACTGGAAGTTCTCAGCATCGAAAAATAAAAAATCGCCTCCTAAATGGAGGCGATTTGCTTTCATCACTAATGCGCGCCGCCACCGCCGCCTGCGCCAAACGGTGGTCTCGCAAACCACACCAGCCCAAGCAGGATCAAGAACACGCCCGCCGAGAACCAGAAAATCTCGTTAGCCGAGATAATCAGCCCCTGGTTAGTAATTTGCTGCGCAATCCAGCTTGATGACTGTTGCTGCGACATGCCCAGCCCTTGCAGTTGGTCATACATTGCTTGCGAGTTCGGGTTGTACGGATTAACCGATTCCGTCAATTGCGCGTGGTGCAACGACTCCCGGTTGGTCCATAGTGTCGTGGTAATCGACGTACCGATGGAACCGGCAAGCGTTCGCGTAAAGTTCGATAAACTGGACGCCGCTGCCAACCGTTCAGGCGGCAAACCGGAAAGGGTTATGGTGGTCAGTGGCATAAAGAAGCATGCCACCGCGAAGCCCTGAATAAACTGCGGCCACGCCGACGCGCCAAAATCCATTCCCGGCTCGAAAGTATACGCACGCCAATAGAAGCACACCGCATACATAATAAAGCTAAATGTCACCAGACGGCGCATATCCAGCTTATGCGCGAAGCGGCCAATAATCGGCGATAGCAATACCGGGATCACCCCAACAGGCGCAGACGCCAGACCCGCCCAGGTCGCGGTATAGCCATACACCTCCTGCAACAACTGCGGCAGCAAAACAATCGCGCCGAAGTAGAGCATATAAGCGAGGCTGATACATAAACAGCCAATGGTAAAGTTGCGCGACTTAAACAGCGACAGGTCGACAATCGGGTTGTCATCGGTCAACTCCCACACCACCAGGAAGCTTATCGACACCACGGCGACGATCGTCAGCACGATGATTTCTGTGGAGTTAAACCAATCCAGCTCTTTACCCTGGTCGAGCATGACTTGCAGGCTACCGATGCCCACCACCAACAGCGCCAGGCCAATGCCGTCAATGCGCCGCTGTTCGGTACGTGTTTCACGACCGCGCAAGCTTTGCAGCGTCAGCAACACCACCAGCGCGCCAATCGGCACGTTGATAAAGAAAATCCAACCCCAGTGGTAGTTATCGCTGATATACCCGCCAAGGATCGGCCCACAAATCGGCGCGACAATCACCGTCATCGACCACAACGCCAGCGCGATAGAGCGTTTGGCAGGCGGGTAGTTACTCAGCAGCAGGCTTTGCGAGAGCGGAATCAACGGCCCGGCGACAATCCCCTGGATGACGCGAAAGAAAATCAGCATCCCCAGACTATTGGAGACACCGCACGCCCAGGAGGCGATGGCAAACGCCACGGTCGACCAGAGAAACAGCTTCACTTCGCCGACGCGTTTCGCCAGCCAGCCGGTGATCGGAATCGAAATCGCATTCGCCACGCCGAACGAGGTGATCACCCACGTCCCCTGGCTCAACGAGGAACCAAGGTTACCGGCGATGGTTGGAATCGCAACGTTGGCGATGGTGGAATCCAGCACCTGCATGAAGGTCGCAAGCGAAAGCGCAATGGTCATAATGACCAGTTGCGCGCCTTCCAGCGGTTTCCTGTGCATTGCACTCACCTCAAATTAACCGGCGTTGGCTTTGACGATGTTATCGATAAGCGTGTTGACCGGCTCAAGGTTGATTTCCCGGGCGTTGCTTTCGTATGCCGGGCGGGTACGCACCTGGCTGGCCAGCACTTGGCCGTCACGGGCAGAAGTGTCCACTTTCACCAGTGTCGAAAGGCCAATGCGCAGCGGATGATCGGCGAGTTGTTTCGCATCCAGCTCAATACGCACCGGCAGGCGCTGAACCACTTTGATCCAGTTACCGGTGGCGTTTTGCGCTGGCAGCAGCGAGAAGGCGCTCCCGGTACCCATATCGAGACCGACAACTTTACCGCTGTACTCCACCTCATCGCCGTAGATATCACTGATGACCGTCGCAGTTTGCCCGATGCGCATATGCGCGACTTGCGTCTCTTTGAAGTTCGCGTCCACCCACAAATGGGTTGCCGGCACCACGGCCATCAACGACGTTGTGGAGCTAATCTGCGCGCCAGGCTGCACGGCACGGCGGGACACGTAACCGGTGATGGGGCTTACAATCTTGGTACGTTGCAGCGCCAGCCAGCTATTCCGCACTTCGGTGGCGGCCTGCATTACCGCAGGTTGGTTTTCAAGGCGAGTATCAAGAATGATCGCCTGATTAGCGTTGTATTGCTGAACGGCGACATCCAGTTCGGCTTGCGCGCTGGCGACCGCATCACGGGCGTGTTGCAGTTCTTCGCGGCCAATCAAATTGGCGCTTCCCAGCGGCACCCGGCGGTTAAAATCGCTTTGTGCCTGCGCCAGTGCGGTTTTTTTCAGTTCAATGCTCGCCAGCAACTGCTTGCTGTTGATCATCGACTGGCGGGTTTGTCGCACGCTGCTCGCCAGCTCAGTTTGCGCTTTTTCAAACGCTTGCTGGGCGTCGGTGGCATCCAGCGTGACCAGCACATCCCCTTGTTTTACTAAATCGGTATTGTCGGCCCAGACTTTCGTCACGCTGCCGGATACCTGCGACATGATTTGAACTTGGTTCCCTGCCACGTATGCGTCATCCGTTTCTTGAAAATGACGCAGTACCAAAAACCAATAAATCCCATATGCCACGGCAATAACAATAAAGAGCAAGGTCAAAAGAAGAAGCAGGCCTTTGCGTTTCCCTTTCTTCTTGACCGGTTGCTGCGGGGGTTGACTCTCCGCAATAGCGCTCATGTTTTTCTCCACGATCTTATATTTTCATTTCGGCGAGGGCCGACCTTTCGTCAGAAAGGCCAGCGAAATGCCGGCCCTTCAATATTCTTATATCCTGGATATTCAAGCAGATAGTCGCGTTAGCGCAGCGCCTCAAGGATGACATCTTCTTCATCCATCTGGTCGAGACGTGACAGGAGTTTGCGGGTGATTTGCTCGAGCTGGTCTTTTTCGCCAACCGTCAACGAAGACCAGAGTTGGTGCAGGCAATTGTGCTGCGGGGGCAGAACTTGGCGCAGGAATTCGTGACCTTTATCAGTCAGTTGCAGGTGCAAACAGCGGCGATCGTTATCGCTTTCGCGGCGCTCAATCCAGCCGCGCTTTTCCAGCTCATCGGCGATACGCGTCGCATTGGTGCGCGATGAACCCAGCGCGCTGCTAAGCTCAGAAGGCTGAATACTGTGGTTTTCCTGAGATTCCAGCGTAATCAACGCCATAAACAACGTCTCGTTAATGCCCTGCGCTTTCAGCATCTTATTGCGGTTTTCCAGCAGCTTGCCCTGCATGTGCATACACAGGCGGGTCAGCAAAATTTCCTGAAACGGGAAATCTTCATAACGGCTGGCGCGAAACTTAAGCATTTGTTCAATGGGCGTAAACGAACTATCCATTTGGGTATAACCTCATTAATTGCAGTCGATATAGTAACGACAGTGACAAATAAAGTAAATGTATTATTTGTACTAATAAATTTGCTTTATCTATATATCCGTTGGAATTTTCCAACGACTCCGTGCGCGCGAACGCGACGCCGCATGGGCGTGTTAAAGATGCTGTGTAGGGAAGTAAAACCGAGCCGGGTGGCAAACATGTCGAAGGCAAACGTAACCGGGACGTTGCTTGAGACGGTGGCAAGACTGTTTCGGATCCCTTCCGGTAAGGTTGCCGCCTTGAACGAGGCGGCTACTGTAGTTGAACTATCCATATCCATAATGTTTGTTATATATCACCCACGTTAATATAACCGGGATAAACAAGTCCCATAACCTTAACAGACTGGGGGGCGCCTTAACACCCCGGGTTTCACCGAATCCAATAAACGTGGGGGTAATCGCGGTTATGCCTCCTGCCGTTGGAATCCTCGCCACCACACTAGCAGGTTGAGTACTGCGAGCGTGCAGCCCGCCACGCACACGCCCGTCCAGCCCGCGTGTTGCCAGGCGGAGGCGGAAATCAACGAACCCGCCGCGCCGCCAATAAAATAGCTGGTCATATACCCGGCGGTCAGGCGGTTACGCGCATCCGGGTTCACGCGGTAGATAATCGTCTGGTTGGTAATGTGTACGGCCTGCACGGTGAGATCCAGCACGATAATGCCGATAACCAGCGCGATCACGGAACTGTGACCCAGCCAGGTGGCAACCCACGAGAGCAGCAGCAAAATCAGGCCGAACGTGGTGGTGAGGTGCGATTTTCCTTTATCGGCCAGACCGCCCGCCTGACGAGCGCCCAGCGCACCCGCCGCTCCTACCAGACCAAACAGGCCAATCACCGCTTCAGAGTAGTTAAACGGCGGCGAGGCCAGCAGAAACGCCATCGACGTCCATAGAATGCTGAAGTTGGCAAAACACAGGCAGCCGAGTATCGCGCGGGTGCGCAACAGTTTATTGCCTGCGAACAGCGTGAATACCGAGCCGAGCAGTTGAGGATAATTGAGATGGTTTTCCTGCTTGAGTTTCGGCAAACCGCGCCACAGCGCCAGCGCCATCAACACCATTAATACGCTGGCAACCCAATAGACAGTGCGCCAGCCGCCGAGGCTGGCAAGTAGCCCGGCCACGGTGCGCGCCAGCAAAATCCCGAGCAGCAGGCCGCTCATAATCGTGCCAACTACTTTGCCGCGCTTTTCCGGCGAGGCGAGCGTCGCCGCCAACGGCACGAGGATCTGCGCCACCACGGAAAACAGGCCGGTCAGCAACGTACCGAGGATCATCAAACTAAGCGACGGGCTACTGGCGGTGATCAACATGCCGCCCGCCGAGAGTAACGACATCACTACGATCAGCGTGCGACGCTCAAACATATCGCCCAGCGGCACCAAAAACAGCAGCCCGGCGGCGTAGCCAAGCTGGGCCGCGGTGACAATAAACCCAGCCTGGTTAGGCGAGAGCGAAAAGGCGTTGGCGATGGTATCAAGCAGCGGTTGCGGGTAGTAGTTGCTGGCGACGGCGAGGCCGGTGGCAACGGACATCAGCGCAATCAGCGCCGGGCTCAGGCCCTGGTTTGGTTTCGTCATGGGAATAATAAGTCAGGTAATGGTTTAGCCGGAAATCTATCATAACCAATTGATTGGGGTTATGTGTTGTCATCTGTGCAGCATATCTATGCCAGATAAGATGACACGCCCGGTGGCGCTAACGTTTACCGGGCCTACAAACCGATTCCGCACCCGTAGGCCGGATAAGGCGAAGCCGCCATCCGGCGAAATACCGACACCATATCCGCAAGCCAGATAAACAAAAGCGCCATCTGGCACAAATCCAGATGGCGCTCTAATGCGTTTGTGATGGGAAACGCGTTATTTCTGAGCGGCCAGCGCTTCTTTCACCCAGCCGTCAAACAGCTGCTGGTGCGCTTTGATCCAGCCATCAACGTGGCCCTGAACATCCGCTTCAGACGATTTGCCTTCATGCATCATGGCATTCTGCGCGTTGATATCCGCCAGCGGCAGTTTCATCACCGAGAACAGCTTCGCCGCCGCCGGGTTTTTCTCGGCCCAGGCTTTGTTGGCAACGATATGCATGGTGTTCACCGGGAAGCCATAGTTCATGCCGTTCGGCAGTTTGGTATCGATATCTTTCTGCTCGCCCGGCAGGGAAGAGAACGGCACCTGCAGCCAGACCACATCTTTACCTGGTTTCAGCACGTCGCTCACCCAGTACGGCGTCCAGGTGTAATACAGAATCGGTTTGCCTTCTTTGAAGCGAGTGATGGTGTCGGCCATCATTGCGGAATAGTTACCGTGGTTAACCGTTACCGTGTTTTCCAGACCGTACGCCTGGTGCTGGTGGTTAATTACCGCTTCACAGCCCCAGCCCGGTGAGCAACCCATCATGTCGGCTTTGCCGTCACCGTTGCCATCAAACAGTTTGGCGATTTTCGGGTCTTTTAACTGCTCAATATTGGTGATGTGGTACTTGTCGGCGGTTTTCTTGTCGATCAGGTAACCCTGCGCTGCGCCAGTCACGAAGGTGCCTTCGCGGTAGAATTTTTTCGCGCCGCCCGCGGCAGCATACATATCGTCGTGCAGCGGCTGCCAGTTCACGGCGGTGAAGGTGACATCACCCGCCGCCAGTGAGGTGTAACCGACGTTGTAATCCACTTCGTCGGGTTTATCGACGGTGTAGCCGAGCTTCTCCAGCGCGCGGCTGACCAGCAAAGTCTGGAAGGCTTCTTCCGCAATGGTGCTCTGGAAAGGTTTTACGGTGATGCCTTTGCCGGGCAAATCTGCATCTGCAGCAAATGTGCTGGTAGAGACAAGGGTGGCAAACGCTGTGGCAAAAAGTACGCTATGTCGCATCGTTGTTCCTTATTTTTCAGGTGGGACGCTGTTGCCCGGTACGGTGTGCACCGGGCAAGAGGTTTATTTTGCGAATGGGCGGGTCAGCAGACCCAGCGGGCCGGTTTGATACCAGCGACGATTACCGCGGCTACGGGAATCGCGACCGACAGCCTGTGTCAGGCGGTCGAGAATGATGGCGAGGATAACGATCCCCACGCCGCCGACGGTGGCAAGCCCCATATCGAGACGGCCAATTCCGCGCAGTACCATCTGGCCAAGCCCACCAACGGCGATCATCGAGGCGATCACTACCATGGAGAGGGCAAGCATCAACGTCTGGTTAATTCCCGCCATAATGGTCGGCATGGCCAGCGGTAACTGTACTTTGAACAACATCTGGCGCGGGCTGGCACCAAATGAGCGTGAAGCTTCAATCAAATCAGCCGGAACCTGGTTAATCCCGAGGATGGTCAGGCGCACGACCGGCGGCAGGGCGAAGATAATCGTCACCACCACACCCGGTACGTTGCCGATACCAAACAGCATCACAATCGGCACCAGGTAAACAAATGCCGGAGTGGTCTGCATCGCATCCAGCAGCGGGCGAATAATTTTCGCCGCCCGCTGGCTACGCGCCAGCCATATCCCCATCGGCAAGCCGATTACCACGCAGAACAGCAGTGCGGTCAGAACCAGCGCCAGCGTCACCATTGCCTGCGACCAGGCACCAATTGCGCCAATCGCAATCAACGACACCAGGGTTGCCACGCCCATCCCGGCGCTGCTCATCTGCCAGGCGATCAGGGAGAAAACAATAATCGCCACCGGCGATGGCATGCCCAGCAGCAACTGCTGGAAGCCGCTCAGAATATAATCCACCGGGACACGAATCCCCTGAAACACCGGGCGGAAGTGCATCACAACCCAGTCGATCGCCTGTGTCACCCAGCTATCAAGCGGGATCAGCGTCTTATGGAACGGATCCATAATATTGAAATGTTCTGGTGCCGGTGCGGGCGCGCTGTGCAGCCAGTCTGCGCCGCCGCCATCGGCTGGCGCGGCAGAACCGCCGCCGCCCCATGCATCAGCAGATTGTGCAGCGTTGTCCGTTGCCGGTGCGCTATCCCACGGATTATTTTGATCAGCCATTGTTTGCCCCCTCGCGATCTAAAGCCTGAAGCAGCATCCGTTTGGAAATGATGCCCACGTACTGTTGTTCTTCACCGACGACTGGCACCGCACAGGGCGCCTGTCCGACATGGGAGAGCAACTCGCTAAGCGGCGTTTCGGCGTCCACCGCGAGCGGGGAGTCAATTAACGCCGCATCGATACCCTGACTCTGGCCTAACGCCTCTTTCAGGGAGTCGATGGAGACAATGCCGACAAATTTATTGCCGCGTTCAATCACATAACCGTATTCACGGTCTTCATCCTGCAATAACTTCAGCGCAGAGCGCGGGCCAAAGCCCGGCGTTTTGCGGATCAAACCGACCGGCGTACGACGCGCAATATCTTTCGCGCTGAACACCTGGCTAATATCCACACCGCGGAAGAAGGTGCGCACATAATCATTGGCCGGATTATTCAAAATCTCATCCGGCGTACCCACCTGTACCACTTCGCCGTTTTGCATAATGGCGATGCGGTCGCCAATACGCATTGCTTCATCCAGATCGTGGGAAATAAACACGACGGTACGCTGGTGTTTCGCTTGCAGCTTCACCAATTCATCCTGCATTTCCGTACGAATTAAGGGATCGAGCGCCGAGAAGGCTTCATCCATTAATAAAATATCGGGATTGATGGCTAATGCACGGGCCAAACCTACACGTTGGCGCATACCGCCAGAGAGTTCATCGGGGTAGGCATGGGCATAATTTTCCAGGCCTACCTGGCGCAGCGCATCCAGCGCTTTTTCCTGGCGCGCTTGCGCCGGAATGCCCGCTAACTCCATACCAAACGCGGTATTATCCAATACCGTCAAATGGGGCATTAGCGCAAATGACTGGAAGACCATCGCAATCTTTTTCCTGCGCACCTCGCGCAACTCGGCGTCTGATATTTTGGCGATATCTACGCCGTCAATCAGCACCTGTCCGCGGGTGGGTTCAATCAGGCGATTGAGAAGGCGTACCATAGTGGATTTACCCGAGCCGGATAATCCCATGATGACAAATATCTCGCCTTCTTCAATGGCCAGACTGGCGTCTTTAACGCCAAGCGACAGACCCGTTTTTTCCAGTATTTCTTCTTTCGAAAGTCCTTTTTCAATATATTTGAAAGCTCGCTGCGGATGCTCACCAAATACTTTGTAGAGATTTTTAACTTCTAATTTAATTGCCATGCAATAATAGAGTTCCTGTTATTTATTATGTCGATATGCTACCCAATGAGAATAATTAACTGGCATTACCCTACCATACTGAGAATCTGAGACAACCCTCAATCGGCGGGCTTTGCAGAATTGACAGGTGCAGAATCGTCTCTATTTCCCATGAGATAAGGGCTGACGGCGGATGGTAAATTTTTCTTATCCATCGGGAAATCGCATCTGAATTGTGGTGGTTCAGATGGAAATGACATGGAAATTACAGTGTAGAACTGCTGAAGATATTATGTTGAGAATTTACGCAATATTAATAAATAACTAATGACCTTTTTTTGCTGCGGGCTATTTTAAATTAAATAATCGCGGGAATATTCCTCTCCCGAAACGGGAGAGGAGAGGGCGGTCAGAAGTTCCAGTCTTCGTCTTCGGTTTCGACGGCTTTACCCATCACATATGAAGAGCCAGAACCCGAGAAGAAGTCGTGGTTTTCATCGGCATTCGGCGACAGCGCGGACAGAATGGCCGGGTTCACTTCTGCCATTTCCGCCGGGAACAGCGCTTCGTAACCGAGGTTCATCATCGCTTTGTTGGCGTTGTAGCAGAGAAACGCTTTCACATCTTCCGCCCAGCCGCTGCCCGCGTACAAATCTTCGGTATAGCTCAGCTCGTTTTCGTAGAGATCCATCAGCAGATCCAGCGCGAAGTTTTTCAACTCTTCACGTTTTTCCGCACTGACTTTCTCCAGCCCTTTCTGATACTTATAACCAATGTAGTAACCGTGAACCGCTTCATCGCGAATGATCAGGCGAATCAAATCGGCGGTGTTGGTCAGCTTGCCACGGCTTGACCAGTACATCGGTAGCCAGAAACCGGAATAGAACAAAAACGACTCTAAAAAAACACTGGCGATTTTCTTTTTCAGCGGATCATCGGCGCGGTAATACTGCAAAACCAGCTGTGCTTTACGCTGCAACGCGCCGTTTTCTTCGCTCCAGGTATAAGCAGCATCAACATCTTTGCTTTGGCATAGCGTCGAAAAAATCGAACTGTACGAACGCGCGTGCACCGCTTCCATAAAGCTGACATTCGACAACACCGCTTCTTCGTGCGGCGTTAGCGAATCCGCCATTAATGCCGGTGCGCCAACGGTGTTCTGAATGGTGTCGAGCAGCGTCAGGCCAGTAAATACGCGAATGGTCAGTTGCTGCTCTGCCGGACTTAAGGTCTGCCAGGCGGGAATATCATTCGACAGCGGCACTTTTTCCGGCAACCAGAAGTTGCTGGTCAGCCGGTTCCACACTTCCAGATCTTTATCGTCCTGGATTTTGTTCCAGTTCACCGCGCTGACGCGTGATAGTTGGCTCATCCTTTTCTCCTTACAACGCGCAGGACACGCAGCCCTGAATCTCGGTGCCTTCCAGCGCAAGCTGGCGCAGGCGGATGTAATACAGCGACTTGATGCCTTTTTTCCATGCGTAAATTTGCGCTTTGTTGATGTCGCGGGTGGTCGCTGTGTCTTTAAAGAACAGCGTCAGCGACAAGCCCTGATCGACATGGCGCGTGGCTTCGGCATAGGTATCAATGATTTTCTCCGGCCCGATTTCATACGCATCTTCGTACAGCGCCAGGTTGTCATTGGTCATAAAGGGCGCCGGGTAATAAACGCGCCCGGTTTTGCCTTCCTTGCGAATTTCAATTTTCGAGACAATCGGGTGAATACTCGATGTCGCATGGTTGATATAGGAAATGGAGCCGGTCGGCGGAACCGCCTGCAAGTTCTGGTTATAGATGCCGTAACGCATCACATCTTCGCGCAGTTGTTGCCACATCGCGCGCGTCGGAATGGTGATGCCGGCACGTTCAAACAGCGTACGGACTTTCTCCGTTTTGGGTTGCCAGTCGCCTTCCAGGTACTGGTTGAAATACTCCCCGCTGGCGTAGCGCGACGCCGGGAAACCGGCGAATTGCTGCCCGCGCTCACGGGCGATCATCATCGAGGTATGCAGCGCATGCCAGGTGATGGTGTAGAAATAAAAATTGGTGAAATCCAACCCTTCCGGGCTGCCGTAAGCAATGCCTTCCCGCGCCAGATAACCGTGCAGGTTCATCTGACCAAGCCCAATGGCGTGCGACGCGGCATTGCCGGATTCCACCGACGGCACCGAACGAATATGGCTCATATCGGACACGGCGGTTAACCCGCGAATGGCGGTTTCCACCGTGCGGCCAAAATCGGGGGAATCCATGGTGTGGGCAATATTCAGCGAACCGAGGTTACAGGAGATATCGCGCCCGGTTTCGGCATAATCGAGGTTCTCATCGAAGGTCGAAGCGCTGTTAACCTGCAAAATCTCCGAGCACAGGTTGCTCATATTAATGCGCCCGGCAATCGGGTTCGCGCGGTTCACCGTATCTTCAAACATGATGTACGGATAACCGGATTCGAACTGAATTTCCGCCAGCGTCTGGAAGAAATCGCGGGCATTAATATAGGTTTTGCGTACACGGTCGTCGGCGAGCAGTTGATCGTACATTTCGCTAATCGCGACATCACCAAACGGTTTGCCGTACAGGCGCTCAACGTCGTACGGCGAGAACAGCGCCATTTGCGCATTCTCTTTCGCCAGACGGAAGGTCACATCCGGGATCACCACGCCGAGCGACAGGGTTTTGATACGGATTTTTTCGTCGGCGTTTTCGCGTTTGGTGTCGAGAAAACGCAGAATGTCCGGATGATGCGCATGCAGATACACCGCGCCCGCGCCCTGGCGAGCGCCGAGTTGGTTGGCGTAAGAGAACGCATCTTCCAGCATCTTCATCACAGGGATCACGCCGGAAGACTGGTTTTCAATGCGTTTGATCGGCGCACCGGCTTCGCGCAGGTTAGAGAGCAGAAAGGCCACGCCGCCGCCGCGTTTTGAAAGCTGTAACGCCGAGTTCACCGCGCGACCAATGGATTCCATATTGTCTTCAATGCGCAGCAGGAAGCAGGAAACCAGTTCGCCGCGCTGCTGTTTACCGCAATTGAGGAAAGTTGGTGTCGCAGGCTGGAAGCGGCCAGAGAGAATTTCATCGGTCAATTGTTGCGCCAGCGCTTTATCGCCCTGCGCCAGCGTCAACGCCACCATGCACGCGCGGTCTTCAAAATGCTCAAGATAGCGTTTGCCATCAAAGGTTTTCAGCGTGTAACTGGTGTAGAACTTCCAGGCACCAAGAAAGGTTTGGAAACGAAAACCGCTGGCGTGCGCCTGCGCAATCAGGTCGACCACGAAAGCGCGGTCGTAACGCGCCAGCACGCTTTCGTCGTAATAATTTTCCGCCACCAACCAGTTCAGCCGCTCGTCCTGGCTATTGAATGTCACGGTATTCGGGCGCACGTGGTGAGCCATAAAGGCGTCGACCGCCTCGTGGTCTTTATCAAACTGAATGCGGCCGTCTTTATCATAAAGATTCAGCATGGCATTCAGCGCATGGAAATCAGGCGTGGCTTGCATCACGCGCTCTGCGGTTGTCGTTGCCAAAATTCGCTCACTCCTTTACGCACATTGTCGATGTCCTGCTGGGTTCCCATTAGCTCAAAACGATACAGATACGGCACGCCGCATTTTTGCGACACCACATCGCCTGCGCGCCCATAGGCGTCGCCGAAGTTGCGGTTACCGGCGGCGAT
Organism: Kosakonia sp. BYX6; assembly: GCF_038449125.1. Lineage (NCBI taxonomy): Bacteria > Pseudomonadati > Pseudomonadota > Gammaproteobacteria > Enterobacterales > Enterobacteriaceae > Kosakonia > Kosakonia calanthes. Next base: position 1,123,863 of record NZ_CP151800.1, read on the forward strand.
AACGCCGCGAATCAACGCGCGGTTTTGCGGATCGTTTAAAAAGCGAATCACCTGGCGCGGCACAGCGCCTGCCGTACCGCCGCCGCCATAACTGGGAACCACCAGAATATAAGGTTCGTCTACCTGAATACGTTCGCGCTCGTTAAGCGGAATGCGCACAGCGGGCAACCCGAGGCGCGTCATAAAGCGCTGCGTGTTTTCCGAGCTGCTGGAAAAGTAGACGAGATTGCTCATGCGCTGGCGACGCTGGGGGCAGTGTGCAGGCTGTTGATCATATCCGGGCGGAAACCGGACCATTTTGTTTCGCCGGCGACAACCACCGGTAACTGACGAAAGCCCATCGCGCGAAGCTCATCGGCAGCTTCTGGCACATGGTCAACGTTCACCATTTCGAATTCAAAACCACGGTTTTCCATTGCACGTTTGGTGGCGTGACATTGAACACAATCATTTCGAGTGTAAATGGTAATGCGCATAGTTCGTATTTCCGTTTAAAATGAAAGAACGGCGCGAGGTATCGCGTCAGTTAGTGTGTTGCTACTGGAAGAAATACTAGATGTAGTTATCAAAAGATGCAACCACACAATATATAGGAAAATAACATGAGCTATGCCCAGTTGATAAACAGAATGGGTAAGGGCGAATTGTCTAGATTTTATACAGGGATACGCGAGCGAGGGGCAAAGAAAAACCCCTGCACGTCGCGAAACGCGCAGGGGTTCAGAATTATTTTTGCCGGTTAACGGCGCAAACTGAGCAACGCGCCGAGGAACACCCCGACCGCAGCGGCAGCACCCACGCTGCACCAGGGTTTGTCTTTCACAAAGGTATCTGCACAGCCAACAGCATCGCGCGCGGCTTGCTGAACACGGTTACGCCCATGCATACGTGCGCGGGTCTCTTTCAGCAGCGCTTGCGCTTTACGACGTGCGCTATCAGCTTCATCTTTCGCATCGCTACCCCAGGATTTAAGCACTTCTTCCAGGCTATCGGCTAATTGGCTGACATCGTTATTGATATCCTGAACACCTTCATCTACATCACGGCGATTCGGTCTGTTAAACATAGGAGTCTCCCTTTTTTCGATGTGAATTTTAGTTTAGACCATAATTTTCAAGGCCAGACGGCGATCACCTCTTTCACGTCCGTTTGTGGAATTTTCTGAGTCAATGTCCATGCTCAGTACTGTAAGGTGGCGAAGCAGTAGAGAGATGACGAGGAAAATCTATGTACTTACGACCCGATGAAGTGGCACGTGTTCTGGAAAATGTAGGATTTACGATGGATGTGGCCACGCCGAAAACCTATGGTTATCGCCGCGGTGAAAATTATGTTTATGTTAATCGCGAAGCGCGGATGGGACGCACAGCGCTGATCATTCACCCTACGTTAAAAGAACGCAGTTCATCGCTTGCGGAACCTGCCTCGGACATCAAGATGTGCGATCACTATCAGAACTTTCCCCTCTATTTAGGGGGCCACGCGCAGGAGCATTACGGTATTCCGCACGGCTTCAGTTCACGCATGGCACTGGAAAGATTTTTGAGCGGATTATTTGGCGAACAGCACTAACACCCGCGCGCCATCAGGCTTTGGCCTGGTGGTAACTGCTCACCCGGAACAGGCGACGGCAGTAATCAAGGAAATAGCCGTAAACCGCCCCCATCATCATTGACAGCACGATATTCGAACTCACCGCCGCAACAATTTGGTGCCAGTCCGCACCCACCGTCCACAGAATCGCCACATAAACCGGTGACTGAAAGGTCACATAAGCCAGCACATCTGCCAGGTTTTTCATCCAGCCAGACGGGCTAATGCGGCGCGCATAACGCATAAACAGATCGCGATACAGCCCATAAGGCCAGGCAATAATAATGTTGACCGGGATAGCGACAAGGCGTGATGAAAGTGACTGTTCGAAGCTCATTCCGGAGAGGAATATTTCAATCAACATGTTCACTACCGAACAATAGACAACCATCGCAAAGGTGTCCGCAGCGGCGTGACGCAGGCGAGACTGCGAAGAGAACATGGGAGTGCTCCTTGATAAATAATAAAAGGCTAACGAACAGTATTTAGCGTTTTGAATCGGCTAGATTTATGCGAATAGATTATCCATCTGGTTTGAAACTCACAACTAGCGATAAATTTTTATTTTCTTTTCTTTGTTGGATAAAGTGCTCTGCGATTGGTTAAATCTTAACCCTTTCATTATTTTTGTTGGGGATTTAAATAAATGCTATTTATATCAAATGGTTAATCTGAATGAGAGAAAGCATACGACGCTAGCGATAAAGACAGCGGAGAGAATTTTAGTGTGCTGTGCTCCCGTTGTGCTTACAGAATAAGCAGCAGCATTTTTTATGCTGGGCAAGGCAACTTTGCAGGATTAAGTGCTGAGAAATGGGATGGGAATTTATGCGGTTTTATTGCATGAATATTTGAAGCGGTGAGAGAGTTCTCACCGCAGCCAATCAGCAAACGCCGAAATCGCCGTCTTCTTTATACAAAGAAACATCTTCCGCTTTGAGGGTGATTTTATCGGCCTGTTCGTCGTAGGCCGGCACGGCGACAATTTGATCTTCATGAACTTCGAGGACTTTCAATTTAGGGCCGCCAATGCGCGGCTGCACGATATCGCCAATTGCAAACATGCTTTTCTCCTTATTTGTAACGAGCTTGTAAATGTAAACATAGCCTGAACTCCGAAGTCGGTACAGCGTAAAAGAGGGTAAACAGGCTATGTGAGAGTGGCAGGTGCAGGCAAAGTGGCTAAGCTTTAAGAGATTGTGTCATTTTTTCAATCACCTGGAATTTACTTGCATAGGAGGCTATATGGGTTTCTGGCGTGTTGTTATTACGATTCTTCTTCCGCCATTGGGCGTATTGATTGGCAAAGGCTTCGGCTGGGCATTTATCATTAACATTTTGCTCACCTTGTTGGGCTACATCCCCGGTTTAATTCATGCCTTTTGGGTACAAACCCGCGATTAACCCCTTCAGGGCAGCCCTGTTTTAGAAGGACGATCCCACTCATCAAATCACCCGCGCGACGGCAATGTATCGCGCGGGTTGTCTCACCGTTAGAACGTTTCCCAGTTGCTGTCGCTCTTGCCCGATGTCGTTGCGGCGACCGGGCGCAGCGGTGCGGCGTGCGGTTTAGCCGCTTTGGCGCTCAGGGGGGCGCTGTGCCCGTTCACGCGAAATACGGCGACGGCCTGGCGCAGTTGCTCGGCTTGCTCTTCCAGCGCGGCAGACGCGGCGGCGGATTCCTGCACCAGCGAGGCGTTCTGTTGCGTCACGCTGTCCATCTGCGAAACCGCGAGGCTTACTTGCTCAATGCCTTTGCTCTGCTCATCAGAGGCGGACGCGATTTCCCCCATAATGTCCGTCACGCGGGTCACGGCGTTGACGATCTCTTTCATGGTATCGCCCGCTTCCGCCACCAGCGTCGAACCGGAGTTCACGCGGTTCACCGAGTTATCAATCAGCGTTTTGATCTCTTTCGCCGCCTGGGCGCTGCGGCTTGCCAGCGTGCGTACTTCACCGGCCACCACCGCAAAACCACGGCCCTGTTCACCGGCACGCGCGGCTTCAACCGCGGCGTTCAGCGCCAAAATATTGGTCTGGAAGGCAATGCCATCAATCACGCTCGTAATGTGGGCGATTTGCTGCGAACTATCAGAAATCTCACTCATCGTGCGCACCACATTGCTCACCACCTGGCCGCCGCGCGCGGCGGTGTCCGAGGCGTTTTTCGCCAGTTGCGATGCCTGACGCGCGTTGTCGGTGTTCTGTTTCACCGTGGCGGTCAATTGCTCCATGCTGGCAGCCGTCTCTTCCAAAGACGCAGCCTGCTGTTCGGTACGGGAAGAGAGATCGTTGTTGCCGGTGGAGATTTCGCTCGCGCCGGTGTAAATCGAGTCCGAGCTATTGCGCACGGCGCTGACGGTTTTCACCAGTGACGACTGCATCTCGTGCAGGCCCGCCGCCAGTTGGCTCATCTCGTTGCGGCCTTGCGCCGAAATCGACTGCGTGAGATCGCCCCCGGCGATCGCGTGAATATGGCTCATCACGCTATGCAGCGGTTTGAGCAACAGGTGTTGCAGGCCCAGCCAGATGATGACCATCACGGCGATAACCACCAGCAAAATGCTCCCCAGTGTCCACTGCATGCTGGTAAAGCTGCTCTGGTTTTGTTGCGCGGCGGCTTGCAGGAAGGTGTTGTTTTCCGCGCGCCATTTCGCGTAGCTGGCATCCATATCGTCCTGCGCTTGCTGCGCATCGAGGTTGCCATAGGCTTCGTAATTATTGGCACGCAGGAAGGCGATCGATTGCTGCAAAACGTCATGCATTTTGGTGACGTTCTGCGCCACTTCATCGGCTAAGGCGTTGTCCTGCCCGGTAACGTGCGGGGTGTTTTTGTAATTGTTGAAATAGCCTTCGGACTTGCCGAGGGAGTCGGTCGCGACGGTAAGCAGTTTTTCAATGCTGGCGAGAGACGCTGGATCGCGCTGGTTTTTCAAAAAGCGGATGGCGACACGGTTTACGGTGACGCGCGTTTTAATCAGCGTGTTTACGCTGTCGCCCAGGTTTTCTTGCTGTGCGTTCAGTACAACGGTGTTCTGAAAGTTCACTCTGTCGTTGTTGACCGCCGAGTAGAAAAGTCCCCCGGTGACCAGTTGAAGAAGACAAAATACCGAAAGCGCGATGATGATGCCGGTAATAACACGTATGTTTTTGAGCATGGCCATAGTCCGTGAGAGAGTCGGGATTGCTCAATTACTATCGACCTGGCCGCAATTAACTTTATGATCACTTTTTAAACACTTTATTCATGTTTAGAAAAGTGCCCGATGCCGCACACACCGGGAGAGGGAATTATTATTTTTTGCGCCGCGCAACCGCCAGCGCGATGCGAGGTTCCAGCAGTTTTGCCACGGCGGCAAAAACCGGTACGACCACCGAGTTGCCGAACTGGCGATAGGCCTGGGTGTCGGACACCGGAATGCGAAACGGTTTTTCACCCACTGTTTCAAACCCCATCAAACGCGCGCATTCGCGAGGCGTCAGGCGACGTGGGCGGCGCGCCTGGTTTTCCGCATCGCCGAAATCTGCTTCGCCCAGGGCTTTGTCCCAGCCGCGATCGATAAGGATCTCGGAACCGTCTTTGTGATAACGGGCGGAAAGGGTGCGCGCAACGCTCTCGGCGCGAGTGGGATCGACCAGCCCGAAACCAAAACCGTTGCCTTTGGCGGCATGCTTTTTCGCGTAGCGATAAAGGTAGTCCCACAGCTTGTGCGACAGCACATATTTGCTGTCAACGGTGGGTTCTAGCAACTCGCCAAACGCCGGGCGCTGTGTCGGGTAAAGGCGGTCGATATCGCGCAGGGTAAACCCGTCGGCGAGATCGAGATCGCGGCGAAAACCGACCAGCACAATGCGTTCGCGGTGCTGCGGTAAAAAGTGTTTCCCGTCGATGATTTTCGGATCGTCTTTGCCGGACGCATCGGCATCGGCCACGTCGTAACCCAGTTCATCCAGCGTATTCATGATCACACTGAAGGTTTTGCCTTTGTCGTGGCTTTTGAGGTTCTTAACGTTTTCCAGCACGAAAATCGCCGGACGACGGGCTTTGATAATGCGCGCCACATCGAAAAACAGCGTGCCCTGGGCTTCGCATTCAAAACCGTGGGCGCGACCCAGTGCATTCTTTTTACTGACCCCGGCGAGGCTAAACGGCTGGCAAGGAAAACCCGCCAGCAGCACATCGTGTTCGGGGATCTGTTCGGCGATATGCGCGTAAGCCTGCGCTTCAGAGATGCTCGGATTACCGCTCAGTGTCACTTCGCGGATATCCTGGTTAAAGGTGTGCGCGGCGCTATCGTTGTACCAGTTGGCTTTGTAGGTGCGCACCGCGTTTTTATTCCATTCGCTGGTAAACACACACTGCCCGCCAATCGCTTCAAACCCGCGGCGAATGCCGCCAATACCGGCGAAGAGATCGATAAAGCGAAAGCGATAATCAGGATGGTGCGCAGGCGGGGAGGGCAGAAGTCCGCGCAGTAGCGCTTCTTCGGCGGCGGTAAAGGTTCTTGCCGCGCCTTTGCCGTTCACCCAGCGGTTGAGCGATTCGCGGCTCCATTCGGATTTACCCGCTTTTTTTAACTGCTCCGCCACGTACTTTTGACCGTAGATTTCCAGTACCTGGTCCAGTAATGCCCGATCCTGCTGCTGCCGCTGGTCAGTCTCTGCCTCTGCCAGCAGATCCTGCGCGAGTGAATCAAATTCCGCCATGGCGTCTCCTTGGGTTTGCGCCCTGAAATATATCACTCATTTGACCCAGAGGAGAAACGCCAGACGCGCGGAGCCGGTATTTAGTGCTGCCAGGATTTAAAAACAAACTCAAGGCTGTAGCCATCAAGATCGCGAACTTGCGCGGCGTAATAGTCGGGATCGTAGTGCAGTTGCGGGCCGGGCGCGTGGATGTCCGTCGCGCCCGCCGCGAGTGCGGCAGCATACGCGCGGTCGACCATTTCGCAGGAATTCGCCACAAAACCCACATGCACCGCGCCGGGAAGAGCATCGCCCTGGCGTAACCAGAAGAACATGCGCCCGTTTGCGCCAAAACCTTCCAGATCGGGGTGTCCGGCTGGCCCATTGCGTCCTTCGTAGGTAAGTCGATTGCGGATGCCAAGCGGTTTCAATACCTGGGTGTAAAACGTGATGGCACGGTCAACATCACTGACGGTCAAAAAAATATGGTCGAGCATAGGTGGTCTCTCTGATGGCTAACTGATTGCCTTAGCATAATTTTTTACGGGCGATGTTGCTGATGCGATCCGCCTGCAAAGTTGCCTAATCCTGCTTTTCCCTTGTTGCACACGAACGCGCGTGCTACTAATCGCCAATGGAACAACAACTGCAAGAACTGCGCGAACTGGCGAGCTGCGCCGGTCATCAGCGAACAGACACGGGCATCCCTCGGTTAGCGATGGTGCAGGGTGAAATCCCAGAACACCGGTTATCCGCCGTTTACGAACCCATGATTAACCTGGTCCTCACCGGTTCGAAAACCATGAGCGTTGGCGAGCACAGTTACCATTACGATCCAGCGACCTATTTTGTCATGTCGGTGGATTTACCGGCGATTGGGCGTGTACACGCCGACACGCAAAGCGCGGCGCCTTACCTGGCGTTAAGCCTCACCTTGCAACCTGAATTGATTGCAGAACTGCTTTCCAGCCTACCTGGACGCACGTTTACGGAGCGCGATCAGGCGGCTTTTGCCGTTGCTCCCGTCACGCCGGAACTGCTGGATGCCTGGCTGCGTTTGTTGCGCTTAATGAAACGTCCCGAGGAAATTGCGGCGCTGGCGCCGGCCTACGAACGCGAGATTTTATTTCGTGTGCTGCAAGGGCCGCTGGGCTGGATGCTGAGGGATATCGCGACGCCAGAGACGCATCTGGCGCGCATTTATAGCGTTGTCGGCTGGCTAAAAGCCAACTACATGCAACCGGTGCGCATGGAGGTACTGGCCGAGATGGCGGCGCTGAGCGTATCGGCTTTCCATCGCCACTTTCGCGCTATCACCGCGCTAAGCCCGTTACAGTACCAAAAGCGTATCCGGCTGATGCAGGCGCGTTCACTGCTGGCGACCGGCAAAGGTAATGTCACCACCGTCGCTTTTGCGGTTGGTTATCAAAGCCACACGCAGTTTAGCCGCGAATATGCGCGGCTATTTGGCGTACCGCCTTCACAAGATGCACTGCGTCTGCAACGGCGCGGTGGTTAACGTTCCAGGCTGATAATCTCTCGTCGTTTACGGCGATGACAAACAACCGTAATAACCTGGAGAATAACGTCATGGTTTGCCGCACTGTTCTGTTTACACTCTGCGTGCTGGCAGCGTTTAGCTGCGGTGCAAATGCCTTGCCCATCGGGCCGGCGGTTGGCGATCAATCCCTTTCGCCGTTCTACATTTGGAACGGCGCATTGCCGGAAAAACCCGGCGTGATGCTGCGCGAAGAACCTGTGCAAGCTCAGCCGGGAATCATGGATGCCAGCAAAATGCAGCGCATTCTCTACACCTCACAGGACAAACGCTGGAACGCAGGGATTGTGCCGGTCAGCGGCCTGCTGTGGTTCCCGAAAGGCAAAATGCCTGCCGGTGGCTGGCCGATTATCGCCTGGGCGCACGGTACGCTTGGCGTTGCCGACCGTTGTGCACCGTCGTGGACAAACCCCACCGCGCGCGATGCGCACTATATCAACCAGTGGCTGAAACAGGGGTTTGCGGTGGTCGCGACCGATTATCAAGGGCTGGGCGGGCCGGGGCCGCACCCGTATTTGAACTGGGAAGCGGAAGGGCGTTCGGTGCTCGACAGCGTGCGCGCCGCGCGACAGGCTTATCCCACATTGATTGCCAACACATTGGTGATTAGCGGGCAATCGCAAGGTTCCGGCGCATCGCTCGGCGCCAGCCTGATCGCCCCCGATTACGCACCCGAGCTAAACCTGCGCGCCACCCTTGCTACCGGCGTGGTCGCCACCTTCCCGGACGGCCCGGTCAACGCCGGTCATGCGCGTCCTGGCCATCGCGACCCGGCGCGGTTTACGTTGCTGCGCCTGCTCGGCGGTTCGTTACCGGACGGCGCGCCAGCGCCAGAAAAGTGGCTGACCGATAAAGGCGCGGAGATGCTAAAGCTCGCCCGAACCTCCTGTATTAAAGATCTGGGCAGTTATGAAAAGCGTGAAAAAGTGGATGGCAGCACCGCGTTTATTGGCGGTTCACCGCAGGTTGAAGCCGGGTTGATGCCGGTGAGCGATATGCCGGTCAACCGTTTCCCGGCGCCGTTGTTCACCGCCACCGGCCTTGCCGATCACACTTTGGCGCCGCATCACCAATATGCCGCTGTCGCTGCGCTGTGCGCCGGGGGCAATGCGGTGGAATGGAAAACCTACCCCGGCATTACGCACAACGGCATTGTGAATGTCGCGTTTAACGATGAACTGAACTTTGTGCGTGGAGTGATGGACAATGCCCCGCAGCCGAACAGCTGCGGTTCATTACACGCGCCAGGCAAACCGCAAAAGCCCGCCAAAGGCGTGCCGTTTAACGGCTGACGCAGAAGAGAGGATTAACCGTAAACGCTCAATGACGCCAGAATGCGGGTGAAATAGTCATCCGCGCGTTTTTGCGCCAGCTTGCCGTCGCGGGCTTCCAGCGCATCGACCAGCGGGGTGAGTTCGCGCAAGGTCTGTTCGCGCACAATGTCACTGACCGCAGAGTGCAGGGAATGCTGGCCGTCGTACTGCACCGCCCGGCGATCGGCGATGACATTATCGAAAATCTGGATCAGAAAGCGGTTGCGGGTGGCGGCGAACATCGCCTGGTGGACGGCGTAAATATGCTCTTTGTAGAGCAGCCATTCTTGCGCCTCGCGGATCCCTTGCAGGTGATGGCGCATGATGGCGAAATCTTCGCTGGTGGCGCGGCTGGCAACCAGCGTCATCATCATCGGCTCGAACAGCAGGCGGCCTTCGAGGATTTCGCTGTAGGTCGGCACTTCTTTGTGCCAGGCCGCGACCGGGCGATCCGTATCATCAAGATGCTGTCGCAAATTGTCAGAAAGGTAAGAACCACTTCCCACTTTGCGTGTGACCAGCCCCTGCGTGGACATCATCGCCAGCACGTTACGAATCGTACTGCGGGAGGTCTCGAAGCGCCGCGCCAGCTCTCGCTCGTTGGGCAACTTATCGCCTGCTTTTAAATCGCCATCGTTAATGGCGCGCATAATCGCGCGATACACGCTAACGGCGGCGGTCTTGTCGTGTCCGACAATTCGCTGGGTGATGTCATCACTATTGTTCATCTGGCGGCTCCTGATACCGTGCGCAGAAATATCCCTTATTGGCTGACCAATCTGGCCCGCGGTGGTGAATTATATCCTGAGAAAATCACGGCGGCGAGCGTCGTTTACAGCAAGCTGTACGCAAATTACTCTTTCCAGAGCGCTTACTTATTCCTTACACGTTACCAATATGCTGATAAGCTGCGTTATCCGCCGATTTTAACTTTTTTGCAACTTTGCCATACAGATCTCTTATTGGTTGACCATTATGGTTGACCAATAAAAACCAGCGTGTTCATAATGCCGAAAAAAGAGACGACGGGGAAAAAATGAACACGCCCATGCCAACACCAGCTCACACCGCCCATTGCCGACTGGCGGATCACCTGCACCATCTGGGCATTGAGTTGCCGCCGGTCCCTGCGCCGGTGGCGAACTTTGTCACCTGGCGACGTTTCGGCAACGTGCTTTACCTCTCCGGGCAAGGGCCGCTGGAAGCGAGCGGCCATTTGCATACCGGCAAAGTAGGAAGCGAAGTGACCATTGAAGATGCTTACCACCATGCGCGCATCACTGGCTTGAACCTGCTGGCGGTTGTTCGCCAGGCCACCGGCGACCTGGGGCGCGTGAAAAGCGTGGTCAAGTTGCTCGGCTGGGTCAATGCCGATGAGAGCTTCAAACACCATCCGCAGGTCATCAATGGCTGTTCCGATCTGTTCGTGCAGGTGTTTGGCGAACAGATCGGGCGCGGCGCCCGTTCCGCGATTGGCGCCGGATCGTTACCGCAAAACCAGACGGTAGAGATCGAGGCGATCCTCGAACTGGAGGCCAACTCAGATGGATTACCTCTTTGATTTCTCCGCGTTGCTGCCCTACACCGATGTGGTGTTGGAAGGGCTGCTCGGCACGGCGATTTATGCCGTGCTCTCCATCCTGTTTGGCCTGACGCTGGGGGCGGTCTGCGCCCTGACGCTGCTGTATGGCGCAAAAGGCTGGCAGCGCGTCGTGCGCTGTTACGTCGAATTTTTTCGTAACACGCCGTCGCTGGTGCAACTGTTTTTAATCTATTTCGGTTTACCGAGCCTCGGTGTGCATCTCTCGCCGCCGGTGGCGGGCACCATTGCGCTGTCGCTCTATTGCGGGGCGTATATGACCGAAATTCTGCGTGCCGGGCTGATCTCGTTACCGCGCGGTTTGAGCGAGGCGGGCGAAGCGCTGGGCTTGTCGCGTCGGCAAATCATCACGCATGTGCTGACGCTTCCCGCCATGCAGAATGTCTTCCCGGCGCTGGCAAGCCAGATGGTGCTGACATTAATTGGCACCAGCCTGATTTCGCAGATTGGCGTGGAAGAGATTTTCCATAACGGCAGCTTTGTCGAGTCACGCACCTTTCGCAGTTTTGAAATCTACCTGTTGATTTGTGGCCTCTATTTCTTTGCCGTCAGCCTGATGAAAATCGTGCTGCGCTTAGTCTGGTACCGCTTTCAGGAACGGAGGTAAGCATGCGCGGTATTTCTCTTAGCGATCTGTGGATGATCATCAGCGCTCTGCGCTGGACGTTGATCCTCGCTCTCAGCACCTTTGCCTGCGGTGCAATCATTGGCCTGTTGATTGCCACCGCGCGCTCCTCCCATCAGCGCTGGCTGCGCACCGTCGCCTGGTGCTATGTCGAATTGATCCAGGGCATTCCGCTGCTTGGTCTGCTGTTTTTGTTGTTCTTCGGCGTGCCGATGCTGAGCGGCATCGAAGTAAGTTCATTCATTGCCGCATTAACGGCGTTTTCCCTCTCTGCGGGCGCGTTCCTTGGAGAAATCTGGCGTGGCAGCATTGCCGCAGTGCCAAAAGGGCAGTGGGAAGCGTCGCTGTCGCTGGGCATTTCTCGTGGGCAAATGCTGCGCAACGTCATTTGGCCGCAGGCATTTCGCCTGGCATTGCCGCCGACGGTGGGCTTCTCGGTGCAACTGATCAAAAACACCTCGCTGGCGGCGCTGGTGGGCTTTGTTGAGCTGACGCGCTCCGGGCAAATCGTCAGTGGCTCAACCTTGCAGCCGTTGGTTATCTACCTGCTGGTGGCGCTCTGTTATTTCGCGCTCTGTTTCCCGCTGGCTCGACTCTCATTACAACTGGAGGCCCGATTCCATGGCGCTGGTCGTTATTAATTCCCTCAAGAAAAGTTTTGGTCAAAACGAAGTGCTGCGCGGTATCAACGCCACCATCGAACGCGGCGACATTGTGTCGATTATCGGCAAGAGCGGTTCCGGCAAAAGCACGCTGCTGCGCTGCATTAACGGGCTGGAAAAACCCGATAGCGGCTCGATTCACGTGGGCGGTTTGCAGGTCGGTGGAACGCCCGCCGAATTGCAAAAACTGCGGCAAAACGTCGGCATGGTGTTCCAGAGCTTCAACTTGTTTCCCCATCTGACGGCGGCGGAAAACGTCACGCTGGCGCCCATTTTGACGCGGCGCATCAGCAAATCCGAAGCCCCGGCACTGGCAAAACGTTTGCTGGAGCAGGTTGGCCTCGGGCAGAAATGCGATGCCTTTCCCTCCTCCCTGTCCGGCGGGCAACAGCAACGTGTGGCGATTGCCCGCGCGCTGGCGATGTCGCCGGAAGTGATGCTGTTTGATGAAGCGACCTCGGCGCTCGATCCGGAACTGGTCGGCGAAGTCCTGCGCGTAATGGAAGATTTGGCAAAGCAGGGCATGACGATGATTGCCGTCACCCATGAAATGGCCTTCGCCCGTAAAGTTTCCAGCAATGTCGTCTTTATGCACCAGGGCGAAGTCTGGGAAAGCGGGCCACCTGCGGAGATTTTCGGCGCGCCGCGCACCGCGGAATTACAACGATTTATTCAAACCCCAGCCTGATAACACCGGAGATTTGGCATGAAAATGATGAAGAAAATTGCACTGATCGCCTTTTGCGCACTGCCGTTACTGGCGCAGGCGAGTTCGCTGGATGACATCAAATCGCGTGGCGTATTGCGCGTTGCGACCACGGTGGATGCCGCGCCCTGGGGCTACACCGACGCGTCCGGCAAAGCGACCGGGCTTGATGTGGAGTTAGCGCAAAAGCTGGCGCAAGAGATGGGCGTGAAGCTGCAACTGCAACAGGTGACCGGCGCGAACCGCATTCCTTATTTAATGTCGCGCAAAGTGGATGTGCTGATTGCCGCCCTCGGCTCCAGCCCGGAACGCGCCAAACTGGTGTCATTCTCCAAACCGTATGCCGCGGTTTATCTGGGCATTTATGGCAATGACAGCGTGAAAAAAGTCGGCAAGCTGAGCGAACTGGGCAAGGCCACCATCGCGGTGCCGAAAGGCTCCACGCCGGATCTGACGCTGACCGAGCTTTACCCGCAAGGTAACTATTTGCGCCTCGAAGATACCGCTTCAGCGGTGAGCGCGTTTCTCTCCGGGCAAGCGCCGATGTTTGCCGAAAACAACCTGATTGCGCAGAAGGTGTCGCAAGAAAATCCGGCAAAACATATCGAACTGAAATACCTGCTGCGTAAAAGCCCGGCCTATATCGCCGTGCGCCCTGGTCAGCCGGAACTGATGGCGGCAATCAACCAGTTTATCGACAAGAGCACCAAAGATGGCGAGCTGCCCGCGCTGCGCCAGAAGTGGTTTAACGACGAACAAAACGACCTGGCAACGGAGCAGTAACAATGTCGACAGTGTTTACCCATATTGATTTCAACCAGCCCGGCAAACAGGTGGGCTTCGCCCACCTGCCGCTCTCCGCTCATAACGATGCCTGGGGAACCATTGCCATGCCGGTTGCGGTGATCGCCAATGGCGAAGGGCCAACGTTGCTCATCACCGGCGCGATCCACGGTGATGAGTATGAAGGGCCGATCATTATCAATGAGCTGATCCGCACGCTCACCGCCGGGCAGGTGCGTGGGCGCATTATTCTGCTGCCCTGCGCCAACACGCCCGCGCTGCGTGCGTCGATGCGCGTCAGTCCGCTGGACAATAAAAACCTGGCGCGCGTGTTCCCCGGCAACCCGTGGGGAACACCGACCGAGCAGATTGCCGCCTGGATCCACGATGCCCTTTTCCCGTTGTGCGATTTTTACCTCGATCTGCACAGCGGCGGCAGTTCGCTGTTTATTGAAGAGAGCGCGCAAGTCGTGGTGACAGAAGAACTCAGCCCGCAAGTGCGCGAGCAGAGCGAAGCGATGGCGCGCGCGTTCGGCGCTACGCTGACGGTCGTCACCAACAATATGGGCGACCCGCGCACCAGTTGCGGCTCTGCCGCCAATCTCGGCATTCCGGCGATTGCCGCCGAAATGGGCTGGAATGGCAGCATTTCTCCGCGCGGTGTGAAACGCACCCGTGCGGCGGTCGAGCGCGTACTGAACCACCTGGGGCTGATCCAGTCTGATCCCGTGGCGGCAGAAGCGTCGCAACAGGTGTTTATTCCGCCAGGCGGGAATTTACTGTCGCCGGGCGACGGCTGGTTCGAATCGGTCGTGGACATTGGCGATGTGGTGAACGCGGGCGATCTGGCGGGATGGCTGCATCGCCTGTCGGAGCCGGAAGCCGCGCCGCAGGCGGTGCGCTTTGCTATTGGCGGGCGCATTTACTCACAACGCACCTTTGGCGCGACCGCGCAGGGCAACAGCCTGGCGGTACTGGTGCAAGATTTACCCGTGGAGGAAAAAGCATGAGTTCTGACATCACCGCCAATGACTATCTCGCTGCGTTAGACCGGGTTCGCCCGTGGGTGCGCAAAACCCCGTTGGTTGAAGCGGCGCCCTGGCAGCCGGTGGCCGGTATCGAACTGCGCCTGAAAGCCGAATCTTGCCAGGTAACCGGTTCGTTTAAAGCGCGCGGCGCGTTTAACCGCGTGTTGAACCTGCCAACCGATGTACGGGAGCAGGGGCTGGCGACCGCTTCAGGCGGCAACTTCGGCGCGGCCGTGGCCTATGTCGGCCAACAACTGGCGCTGCCAGCGGATATTTTTGTGATGAACACCAGCACGGAACTGACCCGTCAGCGGATTGAAAGCTACGGCGCACAACTGACGGTCGAAGGGGATTTCTGGGATCAAAGTTGGGACGCGGCAGGCGCGCGCATCGCGCAAACCGGCGGCGCACTGCTGCATCCTTACGCCGATCGCGATGTGATCATCGGCCAGGGCACGATGGCGCTGGAGATCCTCGAACAGTGGCCGGAAGTCGAGACGCTGGTGGTGTCGATCGGCGGCGGTGGTTTGATTGCCGGTGTCGCGCAGGCGGCGAAACTGCTCAAACCGGGTATTCGCATTATCGGTGTTGAAGCGGCTGGCTGCCCGATGATGTGGACTTGTCGCCAACAGCAGCAGATCGTCAAACTCGAATCGGTGAAAACCATCGTGCCAATTTTGGCGGCGCGCTCGACCGAGGCGATCAACTTTGCGTTAGTCGAGCAATACGTTGATGAGATTGTACTGGTCCCGGAAGATCAGGTTGAAGCTTCGGCGCGCGAAGTGTGGGCGGCAACGGGACTGGCGATTGAGCTGGGCGCGGCGACCGCCGTTGCCGCCGTTACGCGCCAGCTTTTCACCCTGAAGCCGGATGAGAAAATTGCCGTTGTGCTCTGTGGCAGCGGGACTAACGGTCTCTGACATCAAACAGCGGAACCGCTTTGCCCGTGATATAGCGTCGGCGCAACCAGGCCGACGCCGTATCCATCAGCATCACCACCATCACCAGAATCACGGTGATAAACATCACCACATCCCAGTTCCACAGGCGCATGTTTTCCGCGTAGATAAGACCAATCCCGCCCGCGCCGACAAAACCGAGCACCGCCGCCGAGCGGGTGTTGGACTCAATCTGGTACAGGCTGAGCGCCAGGAATGTCGGGAAGGATTGCGTAAAGGTGCTGAAGCGGTGTTTTTGCAGGCTGCTTGCACCAACGGCGGTTAACCCGCGCCCCGGTGAGCGATCCACCGCTTCATGGCTTTCGGCGTACAGGCGGCCGAGCAGGCCGGTGTCCTGCATGATGATCGCTAACACCCCGGCGAGCGGCCCGAGGCCGACGGCACGCACGAAAATCAACCCCCAAATCGCCATATCAATGCCGCGCAGAATATCGAACAGGCGGCGCACGAAAAACGCAATCGTGCCGAGAACCCCGCCGCGCATAATATTGCGCGCGGCAAAGAACGACAGCAGCAGCGCGAACACGGTGGCGGTCATTGTTCCGGCAAAGACAATTGCCAGCGTGATGCCAATCTGCGTGAAGTAGTAGCCAAACGGCCAGTTGAGAAAATCATGCCAGACGAACATGCGCAGAATGTAACGACCAATTTGCTGCATGCCGCTGAGCGCCTGATCAAGGGGAATGCCGAACTGCATAAAAAACCAGACGTAATAGAGCAGTACGACGAGCGCGACCAGGCCAAGACGGCGCAAATAGCGCCCCTGCGCCTGAAACAGGTGTTTGTTCAGCTTGCGGCTTAGCGCCACATTCGGTACGGCTTGCCAGTTCGTCATTTTTTCCCCTCCACCACCCACTGGCGCAAACGACCCGACAGCGTATCCAGCAGCGACACCACAATAATGATCAGCAGCAAGGTGATACTGACCTGATCGTAGCGGTCGAGTTTGATATTGGTCATCAGCTCCTGGCCGATGCCGCCCGCGCCCACCAGGCCGAGAATGGTGGACGAACGGAAGTTAATCTCCAGGCGCATAAAGCCGTAAGAGAGGAAAATTGGTTTGACTTGCGGCCAGAGTGCAAACCGAATGCGTTGCAAATGCGTGGCGCCGCAGGCGGCCAGCCCGCGCACCGGCCTGTCTTGCGCGCTCTCCACCGCTTCATAAAACAGCTTGGTCAGGCTGCCGATGGTGTGCAGCGCCAGCGCCAGGAAACCGGGGATCGCGCCGATGCCAAAGGCCATCACAAAAATCACCGCCCAGGCAAGCTCGGGCATGGTGCGTAAAAACGCCACCAGTGTGCGAATGGCAATGCGCAGCGCAGGCGGCGACCAGGTGTTGCCCGCCGCCAGAAAAGCCAGCACCGTGGCCGCGGCAAAAGAGACCAGCGTGGCGGCCAGCGCCAGTTGCAGGGTTTCCCAAATCAGCGGGAGCTGGATCGGCAAACGGTAACCCCAGTACGCCAGCGAACCTTTGGTGTGGCTGTCTGCGAACAACTGCGCCCAGTGCAGCGTCGGCACGGTTTCCAGCATGTAATCGAGAAAGTTGGGCAGCGAGTGCCAAATCGTAAACAGGTTAAACTCAGCCGCGCTTCCGGCGGTGAAATAGAGCGCCAGCAACACCAAAGACCAGGTGACAGTATCGCGTTTCTGGCGCAGCCTGATCTGTTGGTAATACTGTTCAAATGGCGTATTCGACGTGTTCATGCGTTAAAAAAGCGTCCTGTATGACAATCGAATAAAAGCCTCTGGTTTTGACGCCAGAGGCCCGGGTGATGAAGGTAACGCGTTGATTAACGTGCCGTTACCAGTTCGCGTTTCATCTCGATAATCTGTTTGAAGTCATCCACGCTGCCGGGGCCGATATGCTGGGTGCCGCCCATCGCTTTCACGAAACAGGCGTGGTTGTCGGTATCCAGTTTTTTCACCGCCGTAATCACTTTGGCTTTGAAATCCGCCGGCAGGCTATTACTCACCAGAATCGGGCCGTTCGGAATAAGCGGCGATTCCCAGATAATGCGGATCTGCTTCATCAGATCAGGGTGATCCATACGAATCAGGCGGTTAAACGCGCCAACGCTGTAACCAGTATCGTAATCACCGACCATTGAGGTCCAGGTGACCGCACCGGCGAATTGGCCGTTCAGCACGCCAAGAATGTCCTGCTCATGGCCGCCAGAGAAAGTGACGCTGGAAAAGGTGTTGTTGTATTTATTATCGGCATTGCCGCCGAACTGCTGTTTAAAGGCGTAGTTCGGGATCAGGAAGCCGGAGGTGGAATCCGGGTCGGCGAAACCAAAGGCTTTGCCTTTCAGATCTTCCAGTTTTTTGTACGGGCTGTCGGCTTTCACAATCACCACCGAGTGGTAACCGCGCGACTTGTCTTTGTCATCCACCGCGATCCCCACGATATCCACCGCTTTCGGGTTGTTGATATACACCGAGGCGTAAGACGAGGGTGACATGCTCAGCACCACGTCCACTTTGCCACCCAGCAAACCCTGGATAACGCCCGAATAATCAGACGAGTTGCGCAGTTTGGTATCCACGTTGAGTTCTTTATCGAGGAACGTTTTTACGCACTGGTTATCGCCAATTTGCTGGGTCGCGTTCTGCCCACCCAAAATCCCCAAATTCAACTCCTTCGGCTGCTCAGCGGCGAAGGCCTGCCCGGTCAGCAGAAGACCGGTCATCAATGCAGATAAACGTAATGCACCAGAAAGTTGCTTTTTCATTGTCATTGCCTGTGTCGTCTTGTTTGAAGGAATTGTTAATGCAGTTGACCGATCTCATCGCCATACAGCGCTTGCAGAACGTCCTGCGTCAGGCGAGAAGGATGATCGTCAAAAATAATCTCTCCTTGAGAAACGCCGATAACCCGCGTGCAGTACTCCTTCACCAGCTCAACGGAGTGCAAATTCACCATCACGCTGATGCCTTGTTCGCTCACTTCGCGCAGCACACCCATGATGCGCGAGGTGTTTTTCGGGTCCAGCGAGGCGACGGGTTCATCCGCCAGTAACAGGGCAGGGTTCTGGATCAACGCCCGGCAAATCGCCACGCGCTGCATTTGACCGCCGGAGAGGGTTTCCGCGCGCTGCAAGGCATGCGGCAACATGTTCAGCCACTCCAGCAGCGCAATAGCCTTTGCGCGGTCTTCATCGGTGAACACGTTAAACAGGGATTTGAGCGTCGAGGTTTGGCTGAGTCTGCCGAGCAGGACGTTGGTCAGCACATCGAGGCGCGGCACCAGGCAGAAATCCTGGAAAATCATCCCGCACTGGCTGCGCCACTGGTTGAGCGCGCGGCCTTTCAGGTGCGCGACATCGTGCGGCGTACCGACATCGGGGAAGCTTAAGATCTCGCCAGACGTCGCGCTGTGGGTACCGTTCAACACATGCAACAGCGTGGATTTCCCCGCGCCCGAACGGCCAATCACGCCAACCATTTCGCCGCGATGCAGATCAAAACTGATGTCGTGCAGCACCGTTTGGTGTTCGTTGTAGGCTTTGCGCAAGTGCTTCACGCTCAGCACTTTTTGCGCCGGAACGGTGTTTAATTGGGGCAGAGACGAATAGGGGGCTTCAGAAAGCTCTGCTAACGCGCTGTTCATAAGTCATCCGGTATTTTTCAGTAAACTCGCGACCATTAAGGGGACCGGGGATGATCGTTTTATGACGAAAAGACGAACAAATAATGAACGCGAAGCGTTGGGGTAGACCTTAGGCGATTGATATTTTCCCATTTGTTAATCACGCGGTGGAAATAAACGCCGCCGTGTTTTATTTATTCCCTTTTGCCAGGCCATTCCTTACGTTGAATATATCTCAGCAATTTCATAGAGAAATTGCCGGATCCCTTGCTTAAAGCACGCCAACTTCACAAAACCCGCAAAAAAGAACCCGCCGCGTTGCATCGGGCGGCCGACGCGCTATATGTTAAATTTGTGTTTAAAAAAAGAAACCAAGGGGTTTGTTCATGGACAAGAAAATAACAGTTCTGGCAGCCGCGCTGGCGACGCTCTTTTCCGCTGCTGCGCTGGGTGCCGTCCCTCAGGGCTATCCGGCGGATTATCAGAAAATCGTCGACGCCGGCACCAAAGAAGGCAAAGTTGTCATCTACTCCACCACCGACACCAAAGCCGCCGGCCCGTTAATTAAAGGTTTTGAAGCGCAATATCCGGGCATCAAAGTTGAATATAACGATATGAACAGCACCGAGCTGTATAACCGTTATCTCAGCGAACAGGCTTCCGGCGGCGGCAGCGGCGATGTGGTGTGGAGTTCTTCAATGGACACCGCGCTGAAACTGGCGACGGAATATGCCGACGAATATGCTTCGCCGGAGCAAAGTAAATTACCGAAATGGGCGGTTTGGCAGAATAAAGCCTACGGCACCACGTATGAGCCGGTGGTCTTTATCTATAACAAACGCCTGATCACGGGAGGTGATGTGCCGGACTCCCACACCGCGCTGGCGAAATTAATCGCCGGTCAGGCCGACAAATTCAAAAATAAAGTCACCACCTACGATATCGAAAAATCCGGGCTCGGTTTTATGCTGGCCGTTGAAGACAGCAAACACGATAAAGCGTATTTCAAAAACCTGGCGGATATCGCGAAGGGCGGACTGACGGTGCAATCATCCACCGGCACCATGATGGAGCGCGTGTCATCCGGTGAAAACCTGGTGGGTTACAACATACTTGGCTCTTACGCCGAAGCGCGGGCGAAAGGTGATAAGGCGCTGGGCATTGCGTACCCGAAAGATTATGTGTTGGTACTCTCGCGCGTCTCGTTTATCAGCGCCGAAGCTGAACACAGCAACGCGGCGAAATTGTGGTTTGACTATGTGCTGTCGGAAAAAGGGCAGAGCATTCTGGCAAGCCAGGCGGATATTCCGTCGTTGCGTAATGATATTGAAGGCAACAACGATATCGACGGCATGACCAAATTGCTCGGTGATGCGTTAAAACCGATCCCGGTTGATGAATCGCTGCTGGAATATCTGGAGCCGAAAAAACGTCTCGAATTTATAAAACAATGGCGCGCCGCGGCTGCCAAATAACCTCTGTACCGGTTGTGTGTTAAGCCGTTTTAAACACGCAACCTTTTTAGCCTTCAACGGGTTTGTAAGATGCACCTGACCACAGGGATTTTTTATGAATATCGTGCGCAGAAAATGGCAGGGGTTACCGCGTGGCGTCATTGTCTTAATTACCGCGCTGGTCATTTATGTTCCGCTGCTATTTATCGTGGTGCAGAGTTTTCTCTCCGCACCGTTCTTTTCCCGCGCTAAAGAGCTCAGCCTCGAATCCTTTGCCTTTATTTTTACCGATCCGGATTTTTATCTGGCGCTCAAATCCGGCTTTATTCTGGCCTTTGGTCTGGTGTTTATTGCCATTCCGCTCGGCGGCATTCTCGCCTTTTTAATGGTGCGTACCGACTTACCCGGACGCCGCTTTATTGAGCCGCTGATCCTTGTGCCAATCTTCGTGTCGCCGATGGTGCTCGCGTTTGGCTATGTGGTCTCCGCCGGGCCGGTCGGTTTTCTCTCGCAGTGGGCGCAGCAGTTGATCGGTGTTGTGCCGTGGAATATCTATTCAATGTTCAGCATTGTGGTGATTGCCGGGTTAACGCACGTGCCACATGCTTACCTCTATATCTCCTCGGCGCTACGCAGTGTTGGGTCGGATGTGGAAGAAGCCGCTCGCACGGTAGGTGCCTCGCCGTTGCAGGTGATGACAGCGGTCAGCCTGCCGATGGTGCGTCCGTCGATTTTATACGCCTGCGTGCTGCTCTTTTTCCTCGGGCTGGAAGTGTTCGGCCTGATGCTGGTGCTCGGCGATCCCGAAGGCAATATGGTGCTGGCGACCTACCTCTATAAGCTCACCAACAAACTCGGCACGCCGTCTTATCACCTGATGGCCGCCGTGGCGGTGGTGCTGATTTGCATCACTATTCCGCTGGTGATGCTGCAACGCCGGTTGATGCGCACCGCCAACCGCTTTGTCACCATGAAAGGCAAAGCCTCGCAGGCGCGCGCGCTGCCGCTGGGCAAATGGCGCTGGGTGGCCGGTGCGGTGGTGATGGCCTGGCTGACGGTCACCATTGGTGTGCCGCTGATTGGCGTGGTGCTGCGGGCGTTTATCTCCAACTGGGGTGTGGGCGTTTCCCTGTGGGATGAAGTCTCGCTGGATACGTTCCGCAATATCTGGCAGCAACCCAATTTGCTGCGCGCTATCGTCAACTCGATGGCGATTGGCGTGTTCGGCGGCGCGCTGGCGGTGGTTTGCTATCTGTTTGTCGGCATTGCCATGCACCGCAAACAGGATAATGTCACACGGTTCCTTGACTACAGTGTGCTGGTTCCCCGCGCGGTACCGGGGTTGCTGGCGGGGCTGGCATTTTTATGGGTGTTCCTGTTTTTACCGATGTGGCTCGATCAGTCGCTGAAAAACGGTTGGCTGTCGGGCTTACCGGTGGCGGAGTGGCTGCGCGAGCACCTGATTGTCTGGCTGCGATCGCTGCGCAATACCATTTTCAGCGTCTGGCTGGCGTACACCGTGGTGTGGATGGCCTACGGCCTGCGGCTGATTTCGTCGACTTTATTGCAGGTCGGGCCGGAGCTGGAAGAAGCCGCGCGCAGCACGGGCGCCACCAGCGGGCAGGTCACGCGCCACGTCACGGTTCCGCTGTCGCGCTATGGGCTGATCGGCTCCTGGCTGCTGATGTTCCTGATTTTTGAGCGCGAGTATTCCACCGGCGTGTATCTGCTCTCGCCCGGTACCGAAACCATCGGTTCGATGCTGGTGTCGCTGTGGGCGGCGGGCGCGATCGACATTGTCGCGGCGCTCTCGTTTATTAATATTTTGCTGGTGGTCATTGGTCTTGGTGTGGCCCTGCGCTTTGGAGTGAAATTACATGATTGAGCTATCGGTAGAGAACCTGCACCTGACCTACGGCGACAACCCGGTGTTAAAAGGCGTGTCGATGGAGCTAAAACGCGGCGAAGTGGTTTCGCTGCTTGGCCCCTCCGGCAGCGGCAAAACCACGCTCCTGCGCGCGGTTGCCGGGTTGGAAAAACCGACCCAGGGGCGAATCACCATCGGCAACAATGTGGTTTATGACGGCACGCCGCGTAGCGAAGTCCCGGCGGAAGAGCGTAACCTCGGGCTGGTGTTTCAATCCTACGCGCTGTGGCCGCACAAAACGGTGTTCGAGAATGTCGCTTACCCGTTGAAACTGCGCAAAGTCTCCTCCTCGGAAATCACCCAACGCGTGCAAACCGTGCTGGACCAGCTCGGGCTTGGCACGCTGGGCAAACGCCATCCGCACCAACTTTCCGGCGGCCAGCAGCAGCGCGTGGCGATCGGGCGGGCGCTGGTCTATAACCCGCCGGTGATCTTATTGGATGAACCGCTTTCCAACCTTGATGCGAAGCTGCGCGAAGAGGCGCGGGTGTTCCTGCGCGAGCTGATTGTCAAACTCGGCTTATCGGCGCTGATGGTCACCCACGATCAGAATGAAGCGATGGCGATTTCCGATCGCATCTTGCTGCTCAATAACGGCGTTATCGAACAGCAGGGCACGCCGCAGGAGATGTACAGCACGCCGTCGACGCTGTTTACCGCTGAGTTTATGGGTAGCAATAATCGGCTGCATGGCAAGGTGAGCGAAGTGGTCAACGGCAAAGCGCGTATTGAAGGGGCGTCGTGGGCATTATGGGGAATCGCCGGTCCTGGCGTGAGTGTCGGCCAGGACGCGACGGCGGTGATCCGCGTTGAAAGCCTGCGCCTGGCGGATGCCCCGCAGGACAACTCGCTGGAACTGCCCATGCTGACCAGCATGTATCTTGGCGATCGCTGGGAATACCTGTTTCGCACGGCGGGCGATGATTTCGTGGTGCGCGTGTACGGCACACAGCAGCGAAGCGAGCAACACTACCGCGTGGTGTTACCCGCCGAGCAACTGTGGATCTTCCCGAAAAAGTGAGGGTTACGGCAGGGAAACCCAGCGGTAACCCAGCGCCATGGTCAGCAGCACAATGGTGCTAATAGCGGCGAGATGCCCTAACAGATCCGCCGCGCTGATATGTGTCGGGTGGCACAGCGATAACAGCGTCAACGCCATACAAGCAACGCCCGCGCCCGCCGCCGCAAGGCTGCGAGCGGGAAACAGCGTGCGGGTGCGGCGCAAGTAACCGACCACAATCGCCGCCATTGGCATGCTGACCACCAGCATAAACAGGTAACAGTTTGGCCCGTCGACGCTGGCGGTTGTGGGGACGCTGTGATGTAAATGCAGGTTTGCCAGGGTGCTGGCAAGCCAGACGCTGACCAGCGGCGCAAACCATTTCCAGCCGAGCGGTTGCCGCCCGGCAATGCTCAGCAAAAACGCATTGCGAATCGCCAGCGTGCCAGCGGCAAAGGTCAGCAGCAGTTGTAACACCACCGCCAGCGCGCCGGTCTGCGACCAGTCGGTCAGGGTTCTGTTAAGCAATAAGCTGGCGACGATACCGCAAGGTAACGCCAGCGCCAGCCAACTGATGACCCGTACGCCGGGCTGCCACGGGCGTTTGACCGGCTCCGCAGAACGGCTCAATTTTTCAATTAATACGTCATGATCGGCCATGATGTGCTCCTAACCGACGAAGTGTCGTTAATGCGCGATGCAGCAGCGACTTAACGGCAGAGACCGTCAAATTGTTGTGCGTCGCGGTTTCCGCAAGGCTCATTTCCCGCAGATGAACATGTTCGATAACTTGCCGCTGGCGTGCCGGAAGCTGGTCAAGCAGCGTCGATAACTCATCGTGCGACGGCGGTTCCATGTTGGCGGCAAACACCGGTTCATCCGCGTGCTCGCTGTTTTGCACTTCCCGCTGCTGGTGGCGCCCGCGTTTACGCAGTGCGTCCACTGCGCGGGCATGGGCGATGGCCATTAACCACGGCAGGAAAGGCGAGGCGGGATCGTAGGTGTGGCGTACCCGGTGTACGGTCAGCAGCACATCCTGAATCACATCTTCCACCAGCACGTCATCGGCGATGTGTTTGCGCGCAAGCGAGCGAATAACCGGCACCAGCGCTTTGAGCAGCCGCGTGTAGGCCTGGCTGTCGCCCGCTTGCGCTTGCGCCATCAGGTGCGGCCATTCATCACGCGCTGCCTCACTTTTTTCCATATCCCGCCTTTAGGTTTTTTTCCCGCTGGCCTGCGTTAATGCATTCACCACAATTGAAGGTGTTAAGACCTGCGGCAAAATTTTCGGCGCGCTGCCATCCGCCGGGTAAAGCACATACAGCGGCAAACTGCCCTGGCCCAGTGCATTCATGGTGTCATCGATGTCGGTGTTAAACTTTGTCGAATCGGCAATCATATACAGCGTGCCGGTCTTCGCCAGCGCCTCTTTCACCGCTTCTGTGGAAAGTGACGTCCGTTCATTCACCTGGCAAGTGATGCACCATGAGGCGGTGAAATTCACAAAAATGGCTTTGCCGTGACCACGGTTATCCGCCACGGTTTGCGGCGACCATTTCACCTCGCTAACGCTCGTTGAGGGCAGAGCGGCTCCGCTTTTCACCACTGACGGCAGCGGCGCAATCGCGGCGATAATGAGCGCGGCGGTGACGGCAAACAGCACCTTATGCCCGCGTCCGGCGAAGCGGCGCTGCTGCGCCATGCCGTACAGCCAGGCGGCGAAACCCAACACGACCGACGCCGCAAGAATCGCCGCCAGCGCGGTGGTTCCCGCCTGTTGCGCCAGTACCCACACCAGCCAGCCGAAGGCGCCAAACATTGGGAATGCCAGCCCGCGTTTTAGGGTATTCATCCACGCGCCGGGGCGCGGCAGCCATTTGCCGAGCGCCGGAAAGAGCGAAATCAGGCTAAACGGTGCGGCAAAACCGAGCGCTAAGGCGAAGAAAATCGCCAGCGCCACAGCGGGCGGTTGCACCAGCGCGTAACCGATAGCGCCTGCCATAAAAGGTGCCGCACACGGCGTGGCAACGATTATCGACAATGCGCCAGTGAGTGCGGCGCGGGTAAACGCCCCGCGCTCAACGGTAATTTCCCCGGCGCGCTGCATCGACAGCCCCACTTCAAACACGCCGAGCAAATTGAGCGCGGCCGCCAGGATAACCAGCGCGAGAAAGGCGATAACCAGCGGAGACTGTAGCTGGAACCCCCAGCCAACCGCCGTTCCGCCGGCACGTAACGCCAGCAGGATCCCCGCAAGCGCCAGCATGGTCGCCACGGTACCCAATAAAAAGCCGAGACCCTCTTTGCGGGTTTGCGCGGTGTTATCGGCGTGGCGCAGCAATCCGAGCGCTTTCAGGGAAATTATCGGAAACACGCACGGCATAAAATTGAGAATAATGCCGCCTGCGAAGGCGGCGAGCATAGCGGTTAACATAATGATTCTCTGACGGAAAAAGGATTAATTACGAATGCGATTTCGCATACTGTTTCACCGCGTCCATCGTTTTTTGAATATGCGTTTCCGGATTTCTGTCAGTGTAGCTCAGCAGGATCTTGCCGTCCGGCGCGATAACGTAAGAGGTGCGATCGGAGAGGGTTTTGCCGTTCATCTGCATCACGCTGTCATATTTCGCGGCCACTTTCGCACCCGGATCGGCGGTGACGGTGAATTTGTCGCGGCACTCCACTTTTGAAAATTCATCCACCTGTTCGGTATTCCCGGCGGTGACGCCAACCACCGTCGCGCCCAGTTTTTTGAAATCATCCGTCGCTTCGGCAAAAGCATGGGCTTCAATCGTACAACCTTTGCTGAACGCCGCCGGGAAGAAGTACAGCACCACCGGGCCTTTTTGCAGCGTTTCCTTTAAGTTGAAGGTCAGCGGTTTACCGGCCAGCGCGCCTTGCAGTTGGAAATCCGGGGCGGACGCACCGGCAGGCAGCGCGGCCTGGGCGGTGGCGACATTCAGCAGTGCGGCGGCAGAAAGGCTGAGAAACAGTTTTTTCATCGGGGTCATGTTGCGCTCCAGTTTGGGGTCAGATTATTCACGCTCATAAACAGTTCGCTGCGGGGAGCGCAAAAGTTTCGGCCTGGCAGAAAAAACATCGAAATTATCAATAGCACGAAACGCCAGTAGCGAATAATCATGGGATTTTTCTCATATGCTATATTTAATATTCTCTCGCCGCAGTGTTTTCTCTATCTGAATTCGTCTTTATTACGGTAAAAATCAATGGCTTATTACACTGCCGTACAAAAAGGCAGCTTGCTGCGCCGATATAATCGGCTGCTTTCCAGATACAGTACGCATCGACATGAATTAGGCCTCGCGCAAATTGCCGATACATTAGCTTGCTCCTCACGCTATGCACGCTCGTTGTTACAAGAGATGCAAGAAGAGGGCTGGCTTATTTGGCGTTCCCGGCCTGGGCGGGGCGCGCTGGGCATGTTGCAATGCCGGATGAGCATCTCGGCGCTGGAGAATATGCTTGATAGCCCATCTCCTATAACAGAGGTGAAACCCGTACGCGCGCCGACGGATGTCTACTCCAGCGATGGCTTTCGCTACTTCATCTCCTTTTATCGCCCGCTGCAGGCACCGGTGCCGTCGATTCACACCGACCGCGCCGGGCGGCATATTCTGCAAATGGTGCATGCCGGGTTAACCCGGCATATTCCCGAACAGGTCGAACCGGTGCCGGGTCTGGCGCATACGATTCGCGTCAGTGACGACGGGTTAAGCTGGCATTTTATGCTGCGCCGCGGGCTGGTCTGGCACAACGGCGAACCGCTGGAGCCCGCGCAGTTGCAGGAAGTGTTGCGGCGCTATGTAGGTGGGCCGGGTTTGCCGCATGTGGTTGAGGTGATTCAGCAAGACTATGTGTTGATCATGCACCTCAGCCAGCCGGATGTGATGTTGCGCTACCGGCTTGCCAGCCCGGTTTATGGCCTGGCGCACCCGCAGATCGGCTCCATCGGCCTTGGGCCGTTTAAAGTCAGCAGCCATTCCGATATGCAAATGACGTTAACGCGCGCGCCTGGCTGGTACGGTGAAACGCCGCAGGCCAGTGAAATTGTCTACAATACGCCGCTCAACGTGGCGCCGCTTCCGGCCGCCGTTCGGCTGGATACGCCGCGATCGCTATTGATGCCCGAACCGGTGACCACCCGAGACAACGCCGATGCCTTTTACTATGTCTCTTTTAACTATTTGCGCGGGCGGTTAAGTCTTGCCCAGCAGTCGGTCATCCGGCTGATCACGCTTTCTCTAAGCCGTGCGCTGGCCGAGCGGGAAGAGACATTGATGCCGCTGCCGGCGTGGTTACAGCCGGAAAAAGAGGCGTCAACGCAGGCGCTATTGCCTGGCACGCTCAACATTGCCTATTTCCGTTCGACGGAGATGAAAAAGCTGGTGGATGAGCTGGTAAAAAGCCTGCGTTATCGCGGATGCACAGTAAATACCAAGCCGATCAGCGTCACACACTGGTTACTGCCGGACGAAAGCTGGGAAGAGCAGGATCTCTGCCTGGGGTTTTTACGGCTTGAACAGCACGAAACCTTCAGCCTGGAAGAGCGTTATCGCCACAGCGTGATGTGGCCCTGGTTCTGGGGCAAAGCGCCGTGGGCGAGGGGGTTACGGTTGTTGGATCACATTGATGCCGGCCCGGTGACCCGCTACAGCCAGCGCATGAAACGGATGATGCGTTATGTCAGCGCACACCGCTGGATAGTTCCGCTGTTTGCGCAGCGTTACCGGCTGGTGACGCCCTCTTGTATTCATAACGTTTTTTGTTTCCCACAAAGCTGGCCGGATTTTACGCGGATCTGGACCGATGAGCGCCAGGAAGAGGGGGGAACAACGCTTAGTTCAGAATAATGTCTTTGGTTTCATCTCAATGAGCAAAGTTAAAAAATCTCTAAATTATTTTTCAGGGAAATTATGGCGCTGATGATGTTCGCATTAACTACTGCTTAATCATCTGAATGGTTGTAAATTATTTCTCTCAATTTCTCTTGACCCATTATTAAATCAATTATTTGTCCTGTATTTTTAATTTTACTCATAAAATAATCACCTTCGATTTTCTTTCAATTTGCTGAAAAACAAGCAAAAAAAAGCCACCCGTAGGTGGCCAATCGAAATAGTGGTTTTACATCACATATGACAACTAACGTACTGTTAGAGTTCACAGTAATATAGTTCAGTCACCGACCTTCTCGTCACGGGCAACTGAAAAAATATGCCTTTCATCGAGAGGGAATTTTCACAAAACATCATTTCGTCTTTACCGGTAAAACTTCCTGATGCACTGCTTGAGCGTATTTTGTCCATTTCTTCGCCCCGCGTAAACAGGGATTTTTTGTTTTGTTTCGTCAAAATTATAGAAAGAGTTCATCGGGTAATTTCATTGTAATTTGTGTGGCATTTATTCGTCGGTATCAGCGTACCAGTGCAGTTTTTTTAACCGGAAAAAAAGGAACTAAATCGACTGTTTTGCGTTTTCGTGCGAAATGTAACAATCGCGGCGTGCTCCTTTTGGAAATATTTGGAAACATTTTAGTTTGGGATTAGCCGAAAAGCGAGGCGTGGCGCGGGTTGGCGAAAAAAAGAGTTGCATTTGCGGAAAAGGAAAAATGCACAAAACTTGCGCAGAGGAAAATACTGGGAAAAGAGAACCGGGAACGCGAGAAGGCGTGGCTTACTCGGGTTCCCGTTTTTGGCAGGCGGGGTACTGCGGGAGCGATGAGAAGACGAACGGTTTACACGGAGATGCGATAGACATTACCGGAACCATCATTGCTGGGATTGCCGCTCTGCCCGTAGAGCTGTGCGGAAGAGGTTGCCCGGCTGACGACTTGCTTAACGTCATTCACCTTCTTCATGTGCATTTCCATCAGCTGGTAACTCTTCTGGTTCAGCTCGCCCGATTTTCTCACTACGCTGGTGATGTTGTTCCAGATTGCCGCGAGTTTCGGCTTTTGTGAGTAAGGCGACGCGATACGCTGCTGCCGCTCTTCCTGCTTGCGCTGCTCATCATAGAAATTAATCGCTGACAGCAAACGGCTTTTGTTATCAGAGATAATTTGCAGTGAAATCGGGTTTATTTGCGCCCGACTTAGCTGGCTGATCTCTTCAGCGAGCGTGCTTTCAAGCTCTTCCAGCAAGCCATAAAGCTTTTTCAGAATTACGGATAAATTTTCCATCTTTAACTATTCGGTTGGGTTATGAGAACAAAAAGATGTCGCGTACCAGCGCGCTGGCGATTTTATCGCTGTCCAGCGTCAGTTCGCCTGCGTCCATCTTCGCCTTAATTTCAGCAACACGATCGGTATCGATATCACGGCTGCTGTCAGTTTTGAATTGCTGCGTTAATTGGCTGAGCTTGACCTGGGTGCCGTTTGGCTGACCGTCTTTTTTAACGGTGTTGCCCATCTCATCAGTTTTGGCCTTCGGCTCACCCTGCGGCTGCGCGGTGGTCGACTGAATAGCTCGTGCCTGACTTGTGCGTTCAATGTTCATGGTTGTCCTGGTGATATCTGCATTACGGTGGCTCTGTAATAAAGATATCGGCCCAGGCAAAATAAAACTGAAATCAGTTGTCGAGGTTAATGCTTACCGTCCCTTGTCCAACCGCGGTGGCAACCACGATATGGCCCGTGCGCGTCTGTATTCTGACGCGTTCATTTTGCGCGGCGTTATCCAGCGCCTTACCCTTCGCGTGAATCAAAAAACCCTCGCCTGGCGCGACAATCTCAACGTCCTGGTTTGCCAGAACCGCCCAACTGCGGCGAATCTGATTTTCCGCCAGCGGCTGGCCGGGGCGAATAATGCGCGTGGGCGTGCTGCCAATAATTTTCCCGGCATCCAGCAGTAACCCGGCTGGAAGCCTGTCCAGTTCGCCGGTTACCGGCTGAATATCCCCTTCGCCAAGGATTTGCCCCGGTTTGAGCGTGTTGGCGGCAATCCAGTAGCGGCCCGTGGCGCTCACTTTGATCTGAAGAAATTGCTGTTTATTGCCGCATTTAGCGATCACGCTGCGATTCCCGGTCAGGCGCACCGGATGACCAGAAAGGCGTAAATCCGGCTGCGGGCATAACGCGGCGAGCTTCGCCGCTGGCGTGAGGATCTTGATGGTTAATGTTGGTTGATTGGGTTGCGTTTCATTCCCGGCGGCCAGCAGGTCGGCAATGCGGGATTGCAGCGGCGACGTTGGCTGGTCTGCGGCCTGTGCCTGCGACAGCAGCGAGCAGCAGAGCGCGAAAAACAGGCACAGCGACGTAAAGAAGGAATGAGGCATTTCGTAAACGACCTTATTAATAAGATAAAAGAATGCAGATATCGCGATTTCTTTAATTGTAATTCAGTCGGGCAAATTGTTTATCAGATAAATGCGCGCACTTTTGACGGTAATTTGCTGGTTTGGTGTTTCTATATATGTGCAAACCGGCGGTTTCGTTATTGTCTGTAGGAATGAAGTATCTAAATGCGCTTATTTCTGACAGATGTTTAAGGTATAGATTTATTAGGTTGTCTCTTAGACTATATCCCGTAATCAATTTGCGAACCAAGCGAGTCATTTCATGTTTGATAAACTTGATAATGAATTGCGTTTCCAGCAGCAGGCATTAAGCCTGATGTCGCGTCGGCAGGATATTTTAGCATCCAATATCGCGAATGCCGACACGCCGGGTTATCAGGCGCGAGACATTGATTTTTCAAAACAATTGAAAAATGCCATGGAAGAGGAAACGCGAAACAATAATCCATTAACATTAGCTCTAACATCTGGAAAACATATTCCCGGTGTGGCGCCTAAAACGGACAATCGACAATTACTTTATCGTATTCCTGATCAGCCAAGTGCCGACGGAAATACAGTCGATATGGATCGTGAACGCGTTAATTTTGCAGACAACAACGTTAAGTATCAAACGAGCTTAACAATTCTCGGCGCCCAAATTAAAGGTTTGATGAGCGTCATTAACCAAGGTTAATAATTTTCATGTCGCTGTTTAGTGTTTTCGATATTTCAGGTTCGGCAATGGCCGCCCAGTCAAAACGACTTAACGTAAGTGCCAGTAATATGGCGAACGCCGACAGTATTGCCGGGCCAGATGGCCAGCCTTATCGCGCCCGCTCGGTAGTATTCAATGTCGATAACGCAGCCGGTCAGGAAATCGGCGGCGTGAAAGTGAGCGGTGTTACTGAATCTACGGCACCGGATCGTTTGGTGTATGAACCGCAAAACCCGCTGGCGGACGGCCAGGGTTATGTGCATATGCCGAATGTCGATGTGGTAGGTGAAATGGTCAACACCATTTCTGCATCCCGCAGCTATCAGGCCAACGTCGAAGTGATGAACTCGGCGAAAAGCATGATGCTGAAAACGCTGACTCTGGGCCAGTAAGGATAAATAAATGGCAGTTTCACCTGTAATGACCCAAAGCGCCTCAACGAACGCAACGACAAAAAGCACGTCGTCAACGTCCAACACGAACTCAACGTCGAGTTCAGGCAACGTCGGCACTGGCTCCACCGCCGACGAGCTGCTGGATAGCTTTATGACGCTGCTGGTTGCGCAGATGCAAAACCAGGATCCAACCGACCCGGTGGACAACAACCAGCTGACCGCTCAGTTGGCGCAGTTCAACACGGCGGCGGGCGTTGAGCAGCTCAACACCACCATGAACAGCATGGGGACGCTGGTCGCCAGTATGCAGCAGATGAACTCGGCTGACTGGGTGGGCCGCGACATCATGGTTGAAGGCGATCCGAAGGTGTCCACCGCGACGGACGGCAACCAGAAAGTGGGACTTTCTCTTGATAGCGATGCGGATGAAGTCACCGTCACGCTGACGGATTCGGCCGGGAATGCCTACAACGCGAAGCTGAAAAATGTGGAAGCGGGCGTGCATCAGTACTCGCTGGATGATTTTGAAGACTTCCAGCCGAGCGATCCGCGTGCCCAGCCGGATACCAGCTTCACGGTGTCGTTCTCCGCCACCAATGCCGATGGCAGCACGCCATCCATTACCGCGCTGAAGCCCGCGAAAGTGCAGAGCGTTTCCTTCACCAGTTCCGGCGCTGTGCTGCAACTGGGCGCGAACGGCACCGCGTCGCTCAGCGAAGTTTACCTTATTGAATAATTTTTCATTCAGATTTGCGCGACACGCGCACAGGACGTTTAGCAAATGGGTTTTTCTCAAGGTCTTAGTGGATTAAATGCCTCCTCGCAGGCACTCGATGTGGTCGGTAACAACATCGCGAACTCCCAGACGGTCGGTTTCAAATCCGGTTCCGTGGCGTTCGCCGACGTGTTTGCCGGCTCCCAGGTCGGTATGGGTGTACAGGTTGCCGGTGTGAACCAGAACTTCAGCGATGGCGTTCTGGGCGCAGGCAGCAGCGCGCTGGATATGGGTATCCAGGGCAACGGTTTCTTCCGCATGGTGACAGAAGCCGGTCGCGTGTTTTACAGCCGTAATGGTCAATTCCAGACCGACGAAAATGGCTATGTCGTGAATAACCAGGGCATGCGCCTGACCGGTTATATGGCGACGGGTACACCGCCTGCGATTCAGCAGGGCGCGCCGGTTGGCGAGATTCAGATCCCGACCGGGCAGATGCCTGCGCGCGCGTCCGACGCCGGTTCCATTTCCGGTAACCTGGATTCGGGCAACGATGTGGTTTCTGTGACGCCTTTCGACCCGGCGGATGGTGATTCTTACACCTATTCCACCCAGGTGAATGCCTACGACAGCCTCGGTAACGAGCACGCGATCAACGTTTATTACGTGAAAACCGCGGACAACCAGTGGACGGCTTACTCGGTGGATTCCACTTCTCCGGGCACCCAGGGTTCCGTCAACCTGACGTTTGACACCTCCGGCAAGCTCACCACCAACCCGGCCGATCTGCCTGTTTCGGGTGCGGCTTACCAGGGCGGCGCGGCGCTGAACTTCAACCTCGATCTGTCCAATCTGAGCCAGCAGGCGTCGGAAAACACCATGGACAGCCCGAGCACCACCGGTTACCCGCCGGGACTGATGAACGGTTACACCGTGGGTGATAACGGTCAGATCATCGCTTCGTACAGCAACGGCGAAAGCCAGCTGCTGGGCCAGGTGGTACTGAGCAACTTCACCAACCCTGGCGGTCTTCAGTCGGCGGGTAACAACTGCTGGACTGAAACCCCGGAATCCGGTCAGCCGGTGATTGGTATCGCGGATACCGGCAACCTCGGTTCGCTGCGCGGCAACATGCTGGAAGCGTCCAACGTGGATCTGAGTAAAGAGATGGTGAACATGATTGTTTACCAGCGTAACTACCAGTCCAACTCTCAGACCATCAAGACCCAGTCTGAGCTTCTGCAAACGCTGGTTAACCTGGGTTAAGAGTAGCGCCTCATGGATCACGCGATTTATACCGCAATGGGCGCCGCAAACGCGGCGCTTAACCGCCAGGCGGTGACGTCTAACAACCTGGCGAACGCTTCTACCACCGGCTTTCGTGCACAGATCGCGGCGTTTCGCGCGATCCCGGTGCAGGGTCCGACGGTGCAAACCCGCACGATGGTGACGGAATCCACGCCGTGGAGTGACAACACGATGGGCGCGGTGCAGGCCACCGGACGCAACCTGGATGTGGCGATGCCGCAAAACGGTTGGCTGGCGGTGCAACTGCCTGACGGCAGTGAAGGCTACACCAAAGATGGCAACATCGAGGTGGACGCGGAAGGCCAGTTGCGGGTTCGCGGTATGCCGCTGATCGGCGATGGCGGCCCGATTGCCGTGCCGCCGCAGTCAGAATTGACCATTGCCGCCGACGGCACCATTTCCGCGCTTGGCGCCGGGGATGAACCTTCGGCGCTGGCGCAGATCGGACGTCTGAAAATGGTCAACGCCGCGCCCGCCATGCTGAAACATGGCGACGATGGTCTGTTTCACGTCGCGAATCCGGCCGCTGCCGCTGTGCTTCCCGCCGATGCCAATCTGCGACTGATGCCAGGCATGCTGGAAGGCAGCAACGTCAGCCCGGTGAAATCCATGGTTGAGATGATCTCAACCTCCCGCGGCTTTGACATGAACATGAAAGTCATCACCACCGTTGATGACAACGAACAGAAAGCCAACCAGTTACTGAGTGCCGGCTAGGCCCAGGTAAGGAGAAAAACAACATGATCCGTTCTCTGTGGATTGCGAAAACGGGCCTCGAAGCCCAGCAAACCAATATGGATGTGATTTCCAACAACCTGGCGAACGTCAGCACCAACGGCTTTAAACGCCAGCGTGCTGTGTTTGAAGATCTGATTTATCAGACCTTACGCCAGCCGGGCGCGCAATCGTCCGAACAGACCACTATTCCGTCTGGTTTGCAGTTGGGTACCGGTGTTCGCCCGGTTGCCACCGAGCGTATTCACAGCCAGGGCAGCCTGACGCAAACCAACAACAGTAAGGACGTGGCGATTGAAGGCGGCGGTTTCTTCCAGGTTCTGTTGCCGGACGGCACCACCGCTTACACCCGCGATGGATCGTTCCAGTTTGACCAGAACGGCCAGCTGGTGACCTCCAGCGGTTATCAGGTTCAACCGGCGATCACTATTCCGCAGGATGCGCAGAGCCTGACCATTGGTAACGACGGTACTGTGACTGTCACCGTGCCGGGCCAGACGGCGCCGCAGCAGGTGGGTCAGCTCACCTTAAGCTCGTTTATCAACGAATCTGGGCTGGAAAGCATTGGCGAGAACTTGTATCGCGAAACGCAATCTTCGGGTGCGCCGAATGAATCCACGCCGGGTTTGAACGGCGCGGGCACCCTGAAGCAAGGCTATGTAGAAACCTCCAACGTTAACGTGGCGGAAGAGCTGGTGAACATGATCCAGACTCAGCGCGCCTACGAAATTAACAGTAAAGCGGTTTCTGCCTCTGACCAGATGCTTCAACGATTGTCACAACTTTGATCCCTGGCCGCGGGCGTTGCTCGCGGCTGCATTACCTGTAGTGAATGAGATGACTAATCACCCTTGCTCTGTAACAACGCTGCGTCGTTTGGCAACGACATTGATGCTGATCTCTGTGGTATCCGGCTGTGCCTATATTCCACAAAAACCACTGGTAGGGGGGGAAACCTCTGCCGCACCTACGCCGGTCGCTGCCGCATCGGTTAATGGCGCAATTTTTCAGTCAGGGCAGGCGATGAATTATGGTTATCAACCGATGTTTGAAGACCGCCGTCCAAGGAACGTGGGCGATACGCTGACCATTACCCTGCAAGAAAACGTGAGCGCCAGTAAAAGCTCTTCGGCTACCGCCACGCGTGATGGTTCCACCGATGTCAGCATGAGCGCGGTTCCCGGTTTCTTGTCTGGTCTGGTCGGTCGCGGTAAAGCGGATGCCTCGCTCAGCGGCAACAATGATTTTGCGGGCAAAGGCGGCGCGGCGGCGAAAAATACCTTCAGCGGCACCATCACCGTCACGGTGAAACAGGTGCTGGAAAACGGCAACCTGGCCGTGGTGGGTGAAAAACAGATTGCCATTAACCAGGGTACGGAATTTATCCGTTTCTCGGGCATTGTGAACCCGCGCACGATCAGCGCCAGCAACACCGTTGTTTCAACGCAAGTGGCAGATGCACGCATCGAATATGTCGGTAACGGCTATATCAATGAAGCGCAGCAAATGGGTTGGTTGCAACGCATGTTCCTTAACCTTTCTCCTTTTTGATTGATGATGAAAATGATTTCCTTAACCCGCTTTCTGACTCTTTTCTGCTGCCTGTCCGCGCTCGTTGTCGGCACAGCCAGCGCAGAGCGGATCCGGGATCTAACGTCCATTTCGGGCGTTCGCGGTAACTCCGTGATGGGCTACGGTTTGGTGGTCGGCCTTGATGGCACCGGCGACCAGACCATGCAAACGCCGTTTACCACCCAGAGCCTGAATAACATGCTCTCGCAGCTCGGTATTACTGTACCGGCGGGCGTCAACATGCAGCTTAAAAACGTCGCCGCGGTGATGGTGACGGCGGAGTTACCGCCGTTTGCCCGCGCGGGGGAAAAGATCGACGTCGTCGTTTCCTCGATGGGTAACGCGAAAAGCCTGCGCGGCGGCACGCTGCTGATGACGCCGCTGAAAGGCGCGGACAGCCAGATTTACGCCCTGGCGCAGGGGAACCTATTGGTTTCCGGCGCAGGCGCACAGGCGGGCGGCAACCGGGTGCAGGTAAACCAACTGAACGGCGCGCGCATTAGTGACGGGGCGACAGTGGAACGCGAAGTGCCGTCCAATTTCGCCGGGCAAAACACATTGAAATTAACCCTCAATGAGGATGATTTCACCGTTGCCCAGCAGATTAGCGATGCGATTAACCGCCGTTTTGCCGGTGCCGCCATCGCTGAAGATGCGCGTACCGTTAGCCTGCGTGCGCCTACTGATAGCGCTTCGCGCGTGCGTTTCCTTTCTGCGGTGCAGGATCTGCCGCTGCGCGTGGATGCGGGCGATGCGCGCATCATCATTAACTCACGCACCGGTTCGGTGGTAATGAACCGTCACGTTTCCCTTGATACCTGTGCGGTTGCGCAGGGCGATTTGACGGTAGAAGTGGCGCAAAACCAGCAGGTGAACCAGCCGAATACGCCGCTGGCGGGCGGGCAAACCGTGGTCACGCAGAACACGCAGCTTTCCGTGCGTGAACAAAATGGCTCGCTGCAACGTGTTAACACCAGTACCGATTTGAACAACGTGGTGCGTGCGCTTAACAGTCTCGGCGCGACGCCGAATGATTTGATGGCGATTTTGCAGTCGATGAAAACCGCTGGCTGCTTGCATGCCCGTCTGGAGATCAACTGATGATTGGCACCGATTTGTCGCAAGGGGCGGCGTTCGACGCCCACAGCCTGGATAAGTTGAAACTGGCGGCGCGCAATGATTCGCCCGAGGCGCTAAAAGCCGTCGCCAAACAGATGGAAGGCCTGTTCGTACAGATGATGCTGAAAAGCATGCGTCAGGCCTCCTTCAAAGATGGCTTATTCAACACGCAACAGTCGGAGATGTTCACCTCGCTGTACGACCAGCAGATTTCACAGAACATCGCCGAAAAGGGAAAAATGGGCTTTGCCGATCTGATGGTCAAACAGATGACCGGCAAAAGCGCGCCTGCGGCGGAAAATGTCACCGCAACGCGTGAAGTTCCGCTCAACATCAGCCCGGCACGCTTTATTGGCGTGCCTCTGCGTTTGCAGCCGGCAGATCCGGACGAACAGCAAGCGCAAAACGCCCAGGCTGAACAAGCTGAAATTTCGGCTATTCCGGGCGGCGGTTTTATTTCCCGCATGATGGCGCCGGCAATGGCGGTTGCGCGTTTAAGCGGCATCCCGCATCAATTAATTATTGCGCAGGCCGCGCTGGAATCCGGTTGGGGTAAACGCGAAATTCTGACGCACGATGGTAAACCGAGCCATAACTTATTTGGCGTAAAAGCCACGGCGGATTGGCAAGGTGAAACCACGGAAATAACCACCACCGAATATGAAAATGGTGTGGCGCAGAAAATAAAAGACAAATTTAAAGTTTATTCTTCCTATGCCGAAGCACTGGAAGATTATACGTCGTTAATTAGTCGTAATCCGCGTTATAAAAATGTTGTGAAATCGCAATCGCCGGAAATAGGGGCAAAAGCGTTGCAATCTGCTGGATATGCAACCGATCCGGCATATGCGAAAAAATTGATCAATATCATTCAACAGGTGCGGAATAAGGTGAGCGAAGCCACGGAAGCTTATTCTTCGGATTTTTCGTCATTATTTTAGGCTGTGGACTTTAGCGAAATTTTGCAGGGCCGATAAATATAGAGAGTAGTAATTTATCGGAGGCGTTTTATCACCTCCTCCTCTGGTAAGGATCGATAACAAATGAATTTAATCAATCTGGCCCAGTCTGGGCTTAACGCCGCGCAGAACGCGTTAAATGTGGTCGGTAACAACTTGTCAAATGCCACGACAGCAGGCTATAGCCGCCAGAATATTGTTCTGGGCGAGGCAGGTGGGAAATCCACGAGTTACGGCTTTTTAGGCTATGGCGTAAAAGTCGGTGATGTTCAGCGTGCTTATGATGGTTTTATGACAAACCAGGTGCGCGGCGCATCAACAGAATTTTATACCCTGAATAGCCGTTACGAGCAGGTCAGCCAAATTGACGACATGCTCGGCGACAGCACCAACAATATTTCCGTGACCATGGACAGCTTATTTGAAGCCATGGAATCGGTGAGTAAAGATCCGGTTGACCCGGCCGCTCGTCAGAGTGTGCTGGCGGAATTCAATGCGCTGGCGAACCAATATCGCAGCAACAGCAAGACATTGAATGGTCTGGAGAAAAGCACTAACACGCACATCAGCCAGACCGTTGATGATATCAACTCCTATACCAAACAACTGGCCACCCTCAATGAGCAAATTGAGAAAGTACACGGCCAGACGGGCGGCATGCCGGCTGACTTGCTGGATCAGCGCGACCAGTTGTTAAGCCAACTGAGCGAAAAGATCGGCATCAAAGTTAACGAAAATAGCGATACCGGCGCGGTGAGCGTTTCCATGCAAAACGGCATGGCGCTGGTCAGCGGCGGCAAATCCTACGACTTGCAGGCGAGCGCGTCGGAAAGCGATCCGAATACCACCGTGGTGGCTTACGTTGATGCGTCCGGCAATGCCTTACCGCTCGATGAAGAGAAGACTACCGGCGAGCTGGGCGGTTATTTCAAATTCCGTAACGAAGATTTGGTGAATGCGCGCGATCAGCTCAACCAGCTGGCGTTGCAGATGGCCAACAAATTCAATGAAGTCAACGGTCAGGGCTACGATCTCGACGGTAACGCCGGTGGCGATATCTTCAACATCGCGAATCCTGAAGCGGTGGGCAACATCAACAACACCGGTACCGGCTCGCTGGATGTCAACTTCACCGACATCCCGTCAGTGAAATCTGAAGATTACGAACTGGTTTATAACGGGCCTGGCAACACCGACTGGTCAATTACCACCAGCGATGGCCGCAACATTACGCCAACGATTGGTACCAATGGCGAGCTGGAGTTCGAAGGTATTTCTGTTACGCCTGGCGGTACACCGGCTCCGGGCGACAGCTTCACTGTTAACCCGACCGATGGCGCGGCAGACAACATTTCTGTTGCCATTACCGATGGCGACCAGATTGCGGCGGCGAAATCCCCCGATCCGGACGACCAGAGTGATAACGAAAATATTCTCGAATTGATTGGCATCAAAGACGAAGAAGTGGTTGACGGTAAAACGCTCTCCGGCGCGTATGCAAGCCTGGTGAGTTCCGTCGGTTCTTCAGTGAGTGCATTAAAAGCGGATATGTCGACCGCAGCGAATGTTTACGATCAGTGGGCGCTTCAGCAGCAGTCGGTATCGGGTGTCGATATGACGGAAGAGTACGTCAATTTGCAGATGTTCTCTCAGTACTACCAGGCGAATGCGCAGGTCCTTCAGACCGCGAATACCCTTTTCGACACCATTTTGAATATCCGTTAAGCGCGCCCGGTTTAACCGGGTCGCCTAACTCAAGAGCAGGAATAGACGATGCGTCTTAGCACAAGTTATATATTTCAAAACCGCATAGACAGCCTCGGCGATGCGATGACGGGTTATAACGACCTGTCGACTCGCCTCTCTGCGGGCCAGACTCTGTTGAAGCCTTCTGACGATCCGACCGGCGCTTCACAGGCGGTGACATTACAAAACGCGTTATCGCGCATGAGCCAGTACGACACGGCGCGTACCTACGCGCAAGATGCGCTGGGCCAGGAAGACAACTCGCTGGATTCTATCTCCAACCTGCTGTCGGAAAACCTGTCGCAGAAAATCGTTGCCGGCGGTAACGGCGCGTACTCAGACGAAGACCGCGCGGCGCTGGCGCAAGAGTTGCAGGGAATCCGCGATAATCTGCTGGATCTGGCAAACACCAAAAACAGCGATGGTCGTTACATTTTTGCCGGTTACAAAACCGGTACCGCGCCTTTCCTTGATGACGGTACTTACGTTGGCGGCGACACGCCGATGACGCAAGTGGTTTCCGACAGCACCGAAATGCAGGTCGGCCATACCGGTAATGATGTCTTTATGAGTGGTTCGTCGGACGATCTGTTCGCCGCGCTCGACAGCGCCATTGCGCAGCTGAAACAGCCGGTGACCGATGATGCCGACCGCGATGCCCTACAGGCTGTGCTGGACGATGCCAATGTCAGTATCAAAAACAATATTGATAATCTCGGCAAGGTTCGCGCCACGGTAGGCACCAATATGCAGCAGATTGAATCTCTTGGCTTCAGCGCTGAAGCACAGAGTATCAATGTGCAAAGCCGCTTGCAGGAGACATTAGGTTCGGATTGGGACTCAATGATTACGCTGTTATCACAATCAAAGATGTCGGAATTCGCGCTTAACTCATCTATGACGGTATTTCAGTCAATGCAGCAGCTCTCAATTTTCAAAGTTGTTGGGTAAATTTCCCGCTGCTGATTTTTAACCTCGTAAGCAATTACGGGCACGTTATTAAACGTACATACGAAGATGAAATACCCGCGGGCGGGTATTTCATTGTGTTCCCTATTACTCAGGTTTAGTTATGTTTAAAGACTTAAAAATATCCACAGGAATTAATCTCCTGCTTGGTTTGTTAATTGTTTGCATTATTGTTGTATCAACCTATGCATTGACCAGTTCTAAATCATCGTCGGATAACTTTGATGACGCCGTTCTGACCAACAACAATATTGATACCTTAAACAGTGCTGTTCTTGGCCTGACCAGCGCAATGGCGCAGGTGAATGCTGGCATGCTGGCGACCATGATTAACCAGCCGGTTAATCAGGGCGATATTGATAATGCGAAAAAAATGTTTGCCACTGCGGAAAAGCAGATGGACAAATTTATGGCCA
The DNA here is from genome assembly GCF_038449125.1 of Kosakonia sp. BYX6. NCBI lineage: Bacteria > Pseudomonadati > Pseudomonadota > Gammaproteobacteria > Enterobacterales > Enterobacteriaceae > Kosakonia > Kosakonia calanthes. The sequence goes on from NZ_CP151800.1 coordinate 1,165,294, forward strand.
CGCCATTTAAAACTGAAGAAGAGCGTGCTGCTGCTCAGACTATTCAGAAACGTTTTGAAAGTGTGCTGGCGTTTTCGCTGAAGAAGATCAATTACATCGCTAACCCAGCTAGCTATCCCAATGATGTCGTTGATGAAGCAAAACAGCGTATCGCGTTAAGAGACAGTGCGGATGAATATCTGGCCTACGCAGAACAACTCGTCGGCAGCTTTGGCGACGCATCACATACTTATACGCAGCGTATGTCCCTCTTTGCCATTCTGGCATTGGTTATCGCTATCCTCAGTGCCGTGGTTTCCCGTATTTGGCTCAAGCGCACCATTTTCAATCGTCTGGATCAGGCAATTGCTGCATTCCAGTCTATATCTGGCGGGAACCTGAGCACCAAAATCGAGGCGGGCGCGCAGAACGAAATCGGCAAAATGCTGGTTGAAGTGGAAGGCATGCGTCAGTCGCTGACCGACACCGTGTTCGGTATTCGTAGCGGCGTGAAGCACATTTATATCAATGCGCAGGACATCGCTTCCAGCAACAACGATCTCTCTTCCCGTACTGAGCAGCAGGCTTCTGCCCTGCAGCAAACCGCAGCCAGCATGGAAGAGCTGAAAATCACCGTTCGCCAGAACGCCGACAACGCCCACAGTGCACAACAACTGGCAGAAAGCGCCAGCGTAAGCGCGCAGAAAGGCGGCGAAGTCATGAGCAATCTGGACAAGATCATGACAGAAATTACGGTGAACTCCCGTCAAATCGCAGACATCAACAGCGTAATTGATAGCATCGCCAACCAGACCAACATCCTGGCACTGAACGCAGCAGTCGAAGCGGCGCGCGCCGGTGAACAAGGTCGTGGTTTTGCGGTGGTGGCAGGTGAAGTACGTAACCTGGCAAAACGCAGTGCCGATGCGGCGAAAGAGATTCGCCAGTTGATCAACACGTGTGTGGCCAACATGAACACCGGTTCTCAGGAAGTGGAACTGGCTGGCGCCTCAATGCAGGAAATCGTGAAATCCGTTATTCAGGTGACTGACATCATGGCGGAAATCACCTCTGCATCTGATGAACAAAGTACCGGTATCAACCAGATTGCGCAGGCCGTGAACGAAATGGATCTGGTGACCCAGCAGAACGCCCAGATGGTGGAAAATGCCGCGAAAACGGCCACCAGCGTTGAACAGCACGCCAGCGAACTTGACGAAATCGTCGCGCAGTTTGTGGTTAACGAGCACCACGTTTCCGCTGTCGCTCGCGAGAAACACAGTATTGAAACTGTGCGTCCAGTTATTTCATCCGCCCGCAAAGAATATGCTTCCGCTAAAAAATCCGAAAGTGATTGGGAAACATTTTAATTGAGGATGCATGGCGTACTGAATAAAGACGCAATATGTTTCACTTTCCGGTTTCTTATCAGGCTATTTGATTTGGCGATAATCAATAATAATTTCATTCAATTATTATCATCCCGGAAATTGTAATAGTGAATGGTTTATACAGTCCTGAAGGGACAATTCAAAAAGAGCAGTTGTGGACCAAATACGGTTATTTAGTTCGCTACGAAGCGCTGAAATTGCAATCAAGATTATCAGCCAGTGTCGAAATTGATGATCTTATTCAAGCCGGTGCGATTGCTCTTCTTGACGCAGTTGAACAGTTTGACCCCAAAAAAGGGGTCAAACTCAGCGTATATATCGCCCAACGTCTGCGTTGGGCATTTATGGATGAATTACGCGAACACGATTGGGTTCCCCGGCGTGTTCGACGTAAAACCCGCGAAGTCTCCTCTGCCATTATGCGCGTTGAGCAACGTTCCGGTGGTGTGGCATCGGAATCCGATGTTGCCGCAGAGTTGGGCATGACCGTGCAGGAATATCAGCAAATCCTCGCGGACACCAATACCAGCATGCTTTGTTCACTGGATGAATTGCAGGAATTATTGGCCGATGGCGTTGAGCTGGCGGAACTGGAGCAGGACCATTTGGATCCGCTCAACGATGCCATGCTTGGCGATTTAACCAGGCAAGTCAGTAAAGAAATCAGAGAGCTACCTGAACGTGAGCAGATGTTGCTGAATTTATATTATCAACAAGAGTTGAATATGAAGGAGGTCGGTTCGCTGCTGGGGATCACCGAAACGCGCGTGAGCCAGCTCCATAGCCAGACAATTAAACGGTTGCGGGCGCGCCTGGAAGGCCGAGGCTGGGAATAATAAACGATAAAATCCACTATTAAATTTGTTACTCATTGGTTACGAATTTCAGGACGGTAACTGCGGTATTGGTTACAAAATACAAGGGGCAGTTAAAGTGAACGTAACGAATTTTGATGAGCCAATGCAGTGTATTCGGGATATGAATCTTTCTTATCTGCTGCTGGCGCAGCGATTGATTCTCGAAGACCGATTTGCTGCAAAATTTCGACTTGGATTAAGCGAAGCCACGATTGATATCGTGAAGGGACTGACGTTTCCTCAGCTTATAAAACTTTCATCGACCGGCCAGTTAATTTGTCAGTTACGTATTGATAATGAAACGGTCATTGATTGTTTAACCAAGGATTCCCGTATTGATGCTTTGCAGAGCATCCATACCGGAATCATCTTATCTACTGATTTGCTTAATTCTCTTTCTGGGGAAGAGCCTTCGACAACCTGAAAGCGGAGTTTATGATGTGTGAAAAAAGCATAATGTCGGAAATCAGGGATGCGCAGATTGCCATGGAATTAATTTCTTTTGGCGCAAGGATGCAGGTTCTGGAAAGCGAAACAAGTTTGAGTCGCAGAAGATTATTAAAGCTGTATAAAGAACTCAAAGGCTGTTCGCCGCCGAAAGGCATGTTGCCGTTTTCCACAGACTGGTATATGGCGTGGGAACAAAACATCCACTCGTCAATGTTTTATAACATCTATTGTTATCTGCAAAAGACGGAAATAGGTCGCCCTGTTGAGATTATGCTGAAAGGCTATCGTCTCTATTTAGAAAATAGCCTGAATGGTACGGTGAAAAAACCGGTATTAGGGTTAACCCGTGCCTGGACACTGCTGCGCTTTATTGATTGCGGCATGATTAAACACACGGAATGTTGCTCCTGCGGCGGGCGCTTTATTACTACGCCAGAAAATACCCAGGGCGTATTTACTTGCAGTTTATGTTTTCCGCCTTCACGGGCAATTAAACGCGCGGGCACCGAAAGAACGCTAACGAACCCCCGGCTGTAAGCCGGCTTCGGCATGTACTGCGCTTATTTTTTTTAGCGTGGTGAGATGATTTTCTCAATTATTAAGGAGTTGAAGTGTTAGTCATAATTGGCTATATCGTCGTTTTCGCCACTGTATTCGGCGGTTTTGCGCTTAGCGGCGGTAACCTCGCGTCTTTATTTCAGCCTACCGAATTATTGATTATCGGTGGTGCTGGGGTAGGGGCTTTTATTGTCGGTAATAACGGCAAAGCGATCCGCGCAACACTAAAAGCCTTACCCTCTTTATTTAAAGGCTCGCATTTCAGCAAAGCGCTCTATCTGGACTTGCTGGCGATGCTCTATCTGTTACTGGCAAAAAGCCGCCAGAGCGGGCTGGTCGCACTGGAAAACGATATTGAAGATCCGCAAAACAGCCCGATTTTTTCCGCTTATCCGCGCTTGTTAGCCGACTCTGAGGCCATGAACTTTATCGTCGATTACCTGCGTCTGATGGTCAGCGGCAACATGAACGCGTTCGAAATGGAAGCGTTGATGGATGAAGAGATTGAGACCTGCGAGCACGAGCACGAAGTTCCGGCGCATAGCCTGAACGCCGTCGGCGATGGCCTGCCGGCGTTTGGTATCGTGGCGGCGGTAATGGGCGTGGTAAACGCGCTGGCCGCGGCGGATCGTCCTGCGGCCGAACTGGGCGCATTGATTGCCCACGCCATGGTGGGAACATTTCTCGGCATCCTGCTGGCGTACGGCATGGTTCTGCCGCTGGCAACCGTATTGCGTCAACGTAGCGCCGAACACCTGAAAATGATGGAGTGCATCAAAACCACGCTGCTTTCCAGTATCAACGGTTACGCGCCGCAAATCGCGGTGGAATTCGGGCGTAAAACGCTGTTCTCCACCGAACGCCCAAGTTTCGCGGAACTGGAAGAACATGTGCGTGAAGTGCGTACCTCATCGAACTCCCAGGCTTCGGGTGATTCAGCATGAGAAAGAAGCAAGCCGAAACCATCGTCGTTCGCAAGACCATCAAAAAAGCGCATGGTTCACACGGCGGCTCCTGGAAAATCGCCTATGCGGACTTTATGACCGCAATGATGGCGTTCTTCCTGGTGATGTGGTTGCTCTCTTCCTCCAGCCCGGAGCAGCGTGTGCAGATTGCCGAGTACTTTAAAGTGCCGCTGAAAAATGCGCTGGCGCACGGCGAGAAAGCCAGCCTGAGCGACAGCATCGTTCCCGGTGGCGGAGATGATGCGCTCAAGCAAGATGGCGAAGTCTTCAAGAAAACGCTTCAGAAACTGGATGCGAAGAAGAGCGAGAACAACCTGAAACGGGCCAGAGAAAAACTGGAGAACCTGATCGAGATTGACCCGCGTCTGAACAACTTTACCTCGAACCTGCGACTTTCCCTGACCGACGATGGTTTGCTGCTGCAAATCACCGATAGCGCCGACAGGCCGATGTTTAAGGTCGGTCGCCCGACGCCTGAAAATTATATGGTCAATATTCTGCAGGCGCTGGTTCCGGTACTTAACGATATGCCCAACCGCATCATTCTGACCGGGCATACGGATTCTCTCCCTTACGCCAATGGCGAACAGGGTTACAGCAACTGGGAGCTCTCTTCCGATCGCGCCAATGCGTCACGACGCATTCTGGCCAGCGCCGGGCTTGCCAGTAAGAAATTCATTCGGGTGGTAGGAACGGCAGACACCATGATGCAGGCCGGCTCCGACGCGGGCGATCCTATCAACCGACGTATCAGTATCCTGGTGTTAAGCCAGCAGAAAGAAAAACAGATCATGCAAGAAGACGTGCTTTTACGCGACACACTGGTTGCGCCAACCGCCAATCAGACGCCTTCAACTACCGCTGCGACACAGCCCAAAAGCGGCGCGGTGGTGGCTGAATCGCCCGTCGTCACAAGCGCTCCTGAGGAGGTCAAGTAATGGATATAAGTGATTTTTACCAGGCCTTTTTCGATGAGGCGGATGAGCTGATGGCGGATATGGAAAAATATCTGCTGGAGCTGGATCTCGACTCACCGGACAGAGAAGTCCTGAACGCAATATTTCGTGCCGCGCACTCCATCAAAGGCGGGGCGGGTACGTTTGGTTTTTCTGTCTTACAACAAACTATGCATATCCTGGAAAACCTGTTGGACGATGTGCGTAGCGGTAAATTGCAGATTAACGACCCGATCCGCGATCTGTTTTTGGAGAGCAAAGATATTATGCAAGACCAGTTGGACGCGTATAAAGCCTCTGCGGAACCCGATCAAGAAACCTTCCTTTATATTTGCGAAGCATTGCGCCAGATTGCTCTCGACAGCACAGAACAAGCGAGTTTACCCGCCGAGGTTGCCGCTGTTCCGGTGATGGCGGAACCTGTCGCGACGCCGGTAGCGGCGGCGAAGCAGGACGGCGAACGCCTGCGCATCGTGCTGACCAATATTAAAGAAGACGATCAACAGCCGCTGGTTGATGAACTCGGCAATTTAGGTGTAGTGAGCGGCTTGCAGACTGAGAAAGAGCGCCTGCAATTGACGCTGGCAACGACGGCAACGGCTGACGATATCCTCGCGGTGCTTTGCTTCATTCTGGAGCCAGACCAGGTGGATATTTCTCCGGCGCCTGCTGAAGAAGCGCCGGTCGCGGCCAGTGAACCTGAAGCGCCAGCACCAGCACCCGCGCCCCAGGCGAGCGCCGCATCGCCCGCAGCGCCCGCGACCCGCGCGACGCGCCCGGAAACTCAGCGCGCGAAACCGCAGCAGGCGGAAGCCAGCAGTATTCGCGTGGCGGTGGAGAAGGTTGACCAGATAATCAACCAGGTCGGTGAGCTGATCATCACCCAGGCGATGCTCTCTCAGCTTTCCAGCGTGCTGGATGCCGCCAGCCACGACACGTTGCTGAGCACCATCGGCCAGTTGGAACGTAACGCCCGCGATTTGCAGGAATCGGTGATGTCCATTCGCATGATGCCAATGGATTACGTCTTCAGCCGCTTCCCGCGCCTGGTGCACGATCTTGCCGGTAAGCTGAATAAAGAAGTGGAATTGACCCTGGTTGGCGGTTCCGCCGAGCTGGATAAACGTCTGATTGAACAGATCGTCGACCCGCTGACCCACCTGGTGCGAAATAGCCTCGATCACGGGATTGAACCGGTTGAAGTGCGTCGCGCCAACGGTAAAGCCGACAAAGGGAACCTGGTCCTTTCCGCTGAACATCATGGCGGCAATATCATCATTGAAGTGACGGATGATGGCGCAGGCCTTAATCGCGAGAAGATCCTCGCCCGTGCGCAAATGCAGGGCATGGCGATCAGCGAAAACATGAGTGATGAAGATGTCTGGATGCTGATTTTCGCGGCAGGCTTCTCCACCGCAGAAAAAGTGACCGATGTCTCCGGTCGCGGCGTGGGTATGGACGTTGTGCGCCGCAACATTCAGGAGATGGGCGGCCATGTCACGGTGCATTCCGAGCAAGGGCGCGGTTCGAAGATCCGCATTATTCTGCCGCTGACGCTGGCGATCCTCGACGGGATGTCGGTGCGTGTGGGCTCAGAAATCTATGTTCTGCCGCTGGGCAGCATGATGGAATCTCTGATGCTCTCTGAAAATACGCTGCACCGTATGACCGGCGGCGAGCGCATGTTGCAGGTGCGTGAAGAGTATCTGCCGCTGGTTGAGCTTGGCAAACTGTTTGGTGTTCACGATGCGGATTACGACATCAGCGAAGGGATCGCCGTGATCGTACAGAGCGCCGGTAGCCGCTATGCCTTGCTGGTTGATCAACTGATTGGTCAACACCAGGTGGTGGTGAAAAACCTCGAACAGAATTACCGCAAAATCCCCGGTATTTCGGCGGCGACAATCCTTGGCGACGGCAGTGTGGCGCTGATTCTGGATGTAGCTATGTTAACGACATTGGCTAAAAACGCGGAAGCCCAGTGACAGCACGACTGAAGTGCGTTTTTTGAAAAGGTTATGAAATGAACTTATCTGACACAAACAAACAGTTATCCGGTGACAATACCGGGAATGAATTCTTGGTTTTCACGCTGGGCAAAGAAGAGTACGGGATTGAGATCCTGAAAGTACAAGAGATCCGTGGCTACGATCGCGTGACGCGCATTGCGAATACGCCCGATTTTATCGCCGGGGTGACCAACCTGCGCGGCGTGATTGTGCCGATCGTCGACCTGCGCGTGAAGTTCATACTGGGCTCTGCCGAGTTTGATCACAACACCGTGGTGATTGTGCTGAGCCTCGACAGCGGCCGCGTGGTTGGTATCGTGGTTGACGGCGTTTCCGATGTGCTGGCGCTTAATGCCGCGCAGATCAAACCCGCACCGGAATATACCGTTACCCTCTCGACGCAGTATCTGCTCGGCCTCGGTTCGCTGGATGAGCGTATGCTGATTCTGGTTGATATCGAGAAACTGCTGAACAGCGAAGAGATGGAATTGATCGAGCGCGTGACTGAAGCCTCTTTCTAAGCCGCTTCTCGCTTGAGTGTGAAAAGGCCTTTCCTGGCAACGGGAAAGGCCTTTTTTGTTGCCTGTTGTTTGGATGTGGGGAGGCGTAGCTGCCATCCGGCATGTCTGTAACGGTTGTGGAAAGGTTCCGTTCACCCGTCGTTCGGTAGTTTCAGAAACGCGACATACGGTGAACGGGACAAGGGGAACACCGCGTTCCCCTTGTCAATCCCCGCGGCCCCGCAGGGAAATCGGTGCTTCGCACTGCGCTCACCTCCCGCGTGTCTGACTGCGGTCGGCTCGACTCGCCGTACCTGGCTCGGTTCGCCTCTGGCCGCCATCCCTGGCGTCCAGACCTTGTCATTCACGCTTCGGTTCGCCGATTTCGGCGGGGACTTAACCCCCTCGCTGTGAGGCTTGTGCTCATAAATAAATGACGTGTGGCTGAACGGTCCGTAGGCCTGATAAGCGAAGCGCCATCAGGCACCAGTGCTCCGGGCGTTTCGCCGGATGGCGGTTAACGCCTTATTCCGGCCTACAAGGCTGCGCAATACTGTAGGCAGCGTTGTGGTGGATGAAAGGAAAAGGAAAGGGAGGAAATGCACAAAACGCAGAAACGAAAAAACCGCCCTGCTAAGTGGGCGGTTGGAAGGTATGGCAGGTATAAACCTGCCAGAGCGCAGAGATTAACGCAGCAGAGACAGTACGTTCTGCGGAACCTGGTTAGCCTGTGCCAGTACAGAAGTACCTGCAGACTGCAGAATGTTCGCGCGGCTCATTTCAGAAACTTCAGACGCGAAGTCAGCATCCAGGATACGAGAGCGAGATTCAGACAGGTTGTTTACTGTGTTGTTCAGGTTGCTGATGACAGAAGCGAAACGGTTCTGTACCGCACCCAGACCGGAACGCATTTCGTCAACCTGAGACAGTGCTTCGTCGATTTTGGTCAGCGGATCGCTGGTTGCCGGATCAGTAGATACAGCTTTACCAGAATCCGTTGCAGTCCAGTTAGACTCGTCGATAGTTGCTTTGGTCAGGTTACCGGCACCGTCATCAACATAGTAGTTGCCTTCGCCATCTTCCATTAAGGAACCACCCGCACCGGTGATGGCGGACGTGTCAATAGCCTGGTCTTCCATCATATTCTCACCAACAACGCTGGTCGGGGTGCCCACAACAGAGCTAGCCACATCGGTACCGGAGTCAAAGGAGATCTTACCGGTAGTCGGATCTTCCGTTACTGCATACATTTCAGCACCGACTTTGGCATAGACATCACCATTATCGTCTTTCACGATGTCGTCAATGCTAGTAACTGGGGTAGTGCCACCATCCGTAAAGTTAGCGGCATCGTAATCGAAACCACTGTCAACGCTAACTGTACCGGTGCTTGCAGTCAGGGTTGAAGGATCAACACCGTTAGCAACGGAGAAGCCGTCCATACCCAGAGTAGAAGAATCCATTTTGTTGAGTTCGATATCGATGGTCTGGCCATCGTTAGAACCAACCTGGATGGACAGGCTCTGGTCTTTGCTCAGTACTTTCACGCCGTTGAACTCAGTCTGTTCAGAGATACGGTTGATTTCAGACAGACGTGCGTCGATTTCGTCCTGGATGGACTGACGGTCAGAATCAGAGTTAGTACCGTTCTGCGCCTGTACAGACAGACGACGGATGTTCTGCAGGTTGTCGTTGATTTCGTTCAACGCGCCTTCAGTGGTCTGCGCAATGGAGATACCGTCGTTGGCGTTACGGGAAGCCTGGCTCAGGCCGTTGATGTTTGCGGTGAAACGGTTAGAGATCGCCTGACCAGCAGCATCGTCTTTTGCGCTATTAATACGCAGACCAGAAGACAGACGTTCGATTGCGGTACCCAGAGAATCCTGAGATTTATTCAGGTTGTTCTGAGCTACAAGGCTAAGGGCGTTAGTATTAATAACCTGGGACATGGGGTTTCCTTATACACAATTTACTATACAGAGTATGGTTATGCGTCATTTCGTTCGCATACTAAATAAATCGGCCTTTTAAAAAATGACTAAAATTTTTTGCGGCAAAAACTTTTCTCTCTGACGCTTATTTTTTGATGAAAAAGGGTGTTTTGCGGCTATTTCGTTGATATTTTGCGCAGAATCAGGGTTTGTTTACTGAATTGCCGACAGAAATGTCACTATATCGCTTTATCGGTTATTGCTTATTTGGCAGTAAATTTACGCTGCTACTTCTTTCTATATAGAAGAGATTATTTATCTCAATGCAAATCGATAAATTACTGTCATTTTTGATGCTAATTAAAGGGAATGATTTCTTCATTTATAAGTACGTTTTTAATTGCTTCAAATGGCAATAAAAAGTCGCTGAAATCATATTTATACGCAGTGGTAAGCTAATGGTAAAAAATTCATCTTTTATTTTCCTGCGCCGATAGCTTAATAGAGAACCACCGCAAACAGAGATTTCCGACAGGAGAAAAAATGGGTATATCATCATTAGGCGTCGGTACCGGCGGGATTGATACAGCATCCATGCTGGACCAAATTCAGTCAGCCGAGCAAACTCGACTGACGCCTTACACCAACCTCAAAAGCAAATATCAGTCGCAAATTTCAGACTGGGGCAAAATCTCCAGCCTGATGTCGACGTTGCAAAAAAGCATCACCACCATGGGCGGCGATGCATTTAGCAAAATGAACGTCAGCTCCAACGACGCGTTTACCGCGGTCGCCACCAGCGGCGCGCAGGCAGACAGCCACTCGGTAACCATTTCGCAGTTGGCGGCGGCGCATAAGTTGAAAACGCAGGCGCAAGCCAGCGCCGATACCGCGCTCGGGACTGATACGTCTGGCAAAACGCGTACCATCACCATCACGCAGAACGACGGCAAAACGATGGAAGTTGAGCTGGAAGATGATGAAACGTCGCTGAACCAGATTGCGAAAGCGATCAATAAAGAGAAAGGCAGCGTAACCGCCTCGGTACAGCGTACCGATGATGGCTACCAGTTAGTGCTGAGCTCGAAAACCACCGGTTCGGATGGCGAAATGAGCGTCAAGGTAGACGGCGATGCATCGCTGGCCGGTGTGCTGGATACGTCCAATGGCGGCCAGCATATTGACGATCAGGGCCAGGTGGTTAACGACCCCGGCCAGACCGACAACATGATCTCGGTGTCCGATGCTCAGGATGCCAAGCTGCGCGTCGACGGTTCCGATTACACCCGTTCATCCAACAACATCACCGACATCATTGATGGCGTGACGCTGAACCTGAAAACCGTGTCTGAAAACGGCGAATCAGAGCAGTTAACGCTCACTAACGATACCTCGGCGATCAAAACCAGCCTGCAAGATTTTGTTAAGCAATACAACGCATTGCTGAAGCAAACCACCTCTTCCAGTAAGTATGTCGCGGCCGATACGTCAGGCCTTGGCGATGAAGAAGTGGCGACAGAAAACTCCGGCAGCGGCTCGCTGATGGGCGATTCCACCCTGCGTGGGCTGGTCAGTGAAGTTCGCTCTGCGGTGAACGGTGTTTATGGCGATGCGGATGCGACTTACGGTTCACTGGCAGATTTGGGGATCACCGTTGATGCCGCAACCGGCCAGATGACGCTGGATGAAGACACGCTGGATGAAGCAATTGCCGATAACCCGGAGCAAATCGCCACCATGTTTAGCGGACGTGGCGATAACGAAGGGCTGGCGACGACGCTCGGCACGATCATGACGAATTACCTCGGTGACTCGAAAACGAAGACCGACGGCATAATCGACACGGCGACAGAAAGCCTTGAAACGCAGAGCGAAATCGCGCAAACGCAGATCGACAAAACCCAGAAATTGATTGATGCGCAGGTTGAAATTTACCGCGTTCAGTTCCAGAACCTGGACTCCATGATGTCGAACATGAACAGCATGAGCTCGCAGCTGACGTCGTTACTGTCCACACTCTAATTTTTAAATTTCAGCAGGCCCGCGGGCCTGCTTTCAGGAGCCGTATATGTATACCTCACAAGGTCCTCAAGCCTATGCGCAGGTTTCGCTGCAAAGCAAACTCGCGGGCGCGACGCCGCATCAGTTAATCTCCATGCTGTTTGATGGCGCGCACAGTGCCATTTTGCAGGCCGCTATCTATTTCGAAAATGGCAACGTCGCGAAGCGCGGGAAAATGCTTTCGAAAGCGATCAACATTATCGATAACGGTTTGCGCGCCGCCCTTGACCATGAAAGAGGCAAAGGCATTGCCGCCGATCTGGAACAGATGTACGAATATATGTCGCGTACTTTATTAGAAGCGAATTTACGCAACGATCCTGAGCCGTTGAAACATGTCGACAGCTTATTATTGAAACTGGCTGCGACCTGGAAGGAAATAGAACCAGTACAAAAACGGGTGCGCTATGGCTGAAATTATTCTTCGTTACTACCGCGAATTGTACGAAATGAATTTGACAATTCTGGACATGGCAAAACAAGAGCGTTGGGATGATTTTGTCGAGGTCGCATCACGTTATGTCATTAAGAAACAAGACATCTTTAATAACAGTACGGATGCGCTTTCGGCCAGTGAAAAAGAGGAGCTGAAAGGACTGTTAAAACAGTTACTCGATAATGAAGCTGAAATCACCCGCAATTTACGGGCGCGTCTTGATACGTTAAAGCAGAATTTATCTTCTATCCATCGTGGTGCCCGGTGCAGCCAACTTTATACTCTTCATCAAGCCCCTTCATTACATTGACGATATTAAAAAGGCTATCGGTCCATTCCTGACCCATAGCCTTTTTTATTTTCTCAACGATAATTCACGGTTAATTGATTACGCACCACGTTCAGGGGGGGCTGTAGTTGACCGATGCGATTAACAACATAAATAAAACGAAACTCACCGACAGCAGAGAGCGGAATATTCACGCGCCGCTGGCCAGTAAGAGAAGGCAGGACAAGACATTTGTCGATGCGACAAAGCTTGATTTGCAGCCCCGGCGGGGGAGGCGAGAGCAGCGTAATGCGCCAGGAAAAACGCGCAAGCCGCGCGGAAGAGGGAATATCGTCGGGGGAGAACAGCGGGCGGGAACGCAGAACCTGTTTACCCGTACTGACACTGCCGCCTGCGCTTGTGGCGCTCCAGGCGCCTTCTTTAGCAGCAACCGCTGCTGGCAGAACCAGCAGCGTGCAGAGTAATAACAACGCGCGTTTCATCAATTGGTGCCGATGACGGCGGTCATTTGCACCGTTTTGTTGTCGGTGATTTCCATGGTCGAGAGCACGCCAAGCTGCGGGAAAACGCGGCGCAGGAAGCGAGACACCATGGTACGCAGCGCCGGGTTCACTAAGACGACCGGCGAAACGCCCAGCGCCTGCTGTTCGGTAATGGCGCGATCGGCCTGGCGCATCAGGTTTTCCGCAATTCCCGGCTCAATGGCGCTGCCGCTTTGCAGGGACTGAATCAGCAGTTTTTCCAGCGCGCTATCAAGGCCAATCACTTTGATGTCCTTATCATTGCGGAACCACTGCGCGGTAATTGCACGGCCCAGACGCACGCGCACTTGCGACGTCAACTCGTCCGGATCGCTCTGGATCGGCGCATATTCCGCCAGCGTATCGATGATGGTGCGCATATCGCGGATCGACACGCGCTCCGACAACAGGTTCTGCAACACTTTGTGGAACAGCGTCACGGAGATCACGCCCGGAATCAGATCTTCCACCAGCTTCGGCATCTCTTTGGTGATGCGATCGAGAAGCTGCTGCGTCTCCTGGCGGCTGAACAACTCTTCCGTATGCAGGGTGATCAGGTGGTTCAGGTGGGTGGCGATGACCGAACTCGGATCAACCACCGTAAAGCCCTGAATCTGCGCCTGTTCACGCAACACTTCATCAATCCAGCAAGCCGGCAGACCGAATGCCGGATCCACGCACGGCGTGCCAGGCAGTTCGCCCTCGGCGTAGCCGGGGTTGATCGCCATCCAGCGTTCCGGTTCGATTTCGCCGCTGCCGATTTCCACGCCTTTCAGCAGAATGCGGTAATGGCCGGGCGCCAGATCCAGGTTGTCACGAATATGAATTGCCGGCGGCAAGAAGCCCATATCCTGCGCGAATTTCTTACGGATACCGCGCACGCGCACCAGAAGCTGGCCGTCCTGGGTGCTGTCAACCAGCGGAATCAAGCGGTAGCCCACTTCCAGGCCGAGCACATCTTCCATTTCGACATCTTCCCAGGAGGCTTCCGCCGAGGCCTGGTCGTTCGCCGCCTGCGCGCTCACGCTGTCTGTATCATCCCGCGCGGCATTGCGTCCGGCCGGTTTTTTCATTTCGCGACCGCGCATCCACCAGGCAAGACCCAGCAAAATGGCGGTGAACATCAGGAACACCAGGTTTGGCATGCCAGGGATCAGCCCCAGCAGACCAATAACCAAAGCAGAAAGCAGCATCACGCGGGGGTTGTTGAACAACTGTCCAACCATCTGCTCGCCAATGTCTTCATCGTTAGACACGCGGGTAACGATAACACCGGCGGCGGTGGAGATAATCAGGGCAGGGATCTGCGCAACCAGACCATCACCGATGGTCAGCAGGGTGTAGGTTTCACCCGCTTCGGCCACGCTCAGGCCGTGCTGAAGCACACCAATGATCAGCCCGCCGATGACGTTAATCGCCATGATCATCAACCCGGCCATGGCATCACCACGCACGAATTTACTGGCACCGTCCATCGAGCCGTAAAAATCGGACTCCTGGGTGACTTCGCTGCGGCGGCGTTTAGCTTCGGCTTCACCGATAAGCCCGGCGTTTAAGTCGGCATCGATCGCCATCTGCTTACCGGGCATCCCGTCCAGCACAAAGCGAGCGCCCACTTCGGCGATACGCCCCGCACCTTTGGTGATAACCATAAAGTTGATGATGATGAGGATGGCGAACACCACGATACCAATCGCGAAGTTGCCGCCCACCAGGAAGTGACCGAAGGCTTCAACCACCTTACCCGCCGCCGCGGCGCCGGTGTGGCCTTCCATCAAAATAATACGCGTCGACGCGATGTTCAGCGCCAGTCGCAATAGGGTAGAAAACAGCAGCACCGTCGGGAACGCGGAAAACTCGAGGGTTTTCTGCGTGAACATCGCCACCAGCAAGATCATCAATGACAGCACGATATTGAAGGTGAACAGCGTATCCAGCAGGAATGCCGGCAGCGGCAGTACCATCATTGCCAGAATCAGCATGATCAGCACTGGGCCGGCCATAATTTGCCACTGTGTATCTTTAAACGCCGGTAAGCGTAGTTTGCTGGCGAGATTAGCCATCAGTTTGCACTCTCATGTACGAAATCCATCGACTCAGGAACCGCGAGGTCCGTGGGCTTTTTAGGCGGAACGCCGCCGCTACTGCGCCAGCGTCGCAGGCCATAAACCCAGGCCAGAACTTCTGCGACAGCGCTATAAAGCTCGCCCGGGATCTGTTCGCCAATATCGCAATGGCGATAAAGGGCACGGGCAAGCGGAGGTGCTTCGAGCATGGGAATGCGGTGTAACGTTCCCATCTCACGTATTTTCAAGGCGATATCGCCGGCTCCTTTCGCCACCACCGTTGGCGCACCCATGCCGCCTTCTTTATAAGAAAGGGCAACGGAGTAGTGCGTCGGGTTGTTGACGATGACATCCGCTTTCGGGATATCAGCCATCATCCGGCTGCGGGCCGCCGCACGTTGCATCTGCTTGATGCGGTTTTTAATGTGCGGATCGCCTTCTTGTTGTTTAAATTCATCACGAATCTCCTGGCGGCTCATGCGCAGCTTTTTCAGGTGACTCGTTATCTGGTAGAACACGTCGTAGCTGACAACCGGCAGCAGGAAAAAGATGACCATCAGCAGACAGTCAAAAATCATGCTTACCGCGTGGGCAATCGCCATCGGCAGCGACTCGTTAACCAGTTGAATGAAATGCGCTTTGTTGTTGTAGAGGTAGAGTGCGAACGCGCACGCTACTAACGCTACCTTCAGGCAGCCTTTGAGCATTTCTGATAAAACCTGGGCGGAAAACAGCCGTTTCAGCCCCTGCATCAGCGAGAGTCGCGTCAGATCGACTTTCAGTGACTTGCTGCTAAGACTCACGCCGCCCAGCAACATGGGCGAGGCAATTCCTGTCACGAACAACCCGAGCAAAATGGGCAGCACCGCTGAACCCATCATCTCCAGCAGATAACGCGCCTGATGGAACATCGAGTACGGGTCCATCACCGAAAGCCGGTTCAGCACCAGCCCGGTTTGCAGCAGTTGCATCAGGTTGTGGGCGAACTGGCTACCGCCAGAGAGCAACAGCGCCCAACCGGCCAGCAGCATCAACATTGAGCTCAGCTCTTTGGAGCGGGGGATTTGCCCCTCTTCACGTGCTTTTTGCTTTCGGTGGGGTGTGGGTTCTTCTGTTTTCTCTACATCACTTTCTTCAGACATGATTGGCTCGGCGGTACGGCATTGCGCGCCACATTAGAAACCCAGGCTGTCGAGCAGGTCGTCGACCTGATCTTGCGTTGCCACGACACCGGCTTTGGTGCTATCAACCTGCGGGCCGTTGACCAGCGACACTTCCGCTTCTTTCTGTTCCTCAGGCTCGTCGGGAACATAGGCCAACAAGACCTGAATCAGCTCTTTCTCAACCGTTTCGATAAGCGACATCATGCGGCGGATAACCTGACCGGTCAGATCCTGGAAGTCCTGCGCCATCATGATTTCCATCAGATGTTCGTCGGTCGTGCGCGCCATTTTCGGGGTGTGCGCCAGGTATTGACGGGTTTCAGTTACCAACTCGCGGGCATCGGCCAGTTCAACTGGCGCGGCGAACCATGCATCCCAACGGGCCGCTAAGCTGTCGCCGTTCGTGATGATCGCTTCCTGAAGAGGACGGGCTTCTTCCACACAGGTGAGCACGCGCTCGGCGGCCTGCGCGGTTTTGGCCACCACGTAGTTCAACCGTTCGCGCGTGTCCGGTATGGCATCTGCCGCTTCAACGATGGTGCGATCCAGCCCTAAGTCGACCAGGCTGTCACGCAACAAACGCGTCAGTTGCCCTACTCGGGAAAAGATGCCTTTGAAGTCTTCTTCAGGTTGCGTATTTTCCGGGGTCGTCATGGTTTACCAGCCGATTTTTTCAAAGATTTTGTTCAGCTTTTCTTCAAGCGTTGCGGCGGTAAACGGCTTCACGACATAGCCGCTGGCACCGGCCTGCGCGGCGGCAATGATGTTCTCTTTCTTCGCTTCGGCGGTCACCATCAGCACCGGCATGGATTTCAAATTCTCATCGCTGCGGATCTCGGTGAGCAGTTGCAGGCCATCCATGTTGGGCATGTTCCAGTCGCTGATAACGAAATCAAAAGTGTCGGAACGCAGTTTGCCGAGCGCATCCTGACCGTCTTCGGCTTCTTCAACGCGGTTAAAGCCCAAATCCTTCAGCAGATTGCGCACAATGCGTCGCATGGTGGCGAAGTCATCAACAACTAAAAAACGTAAATTCTTGTCGGCCATTGTTATTTCCTGAATCAATAAATGGGAACGGTGTATTGGGGTAATGCTTAAATCCTGCGCGCATGACCCGCAGAATGGTTGAGCATGTGCTGGCTAATGTGCTCAAGATCGACAGTTTCACAAGCGCCGCCGAGGGCAATCGCTTCACGCGGCATACCAAAGACCACGCAGGTACGTTCACTCTGCGCGATGGTCCAGGCACCGGCTTCACGCATTGCCAGTAATCCGGCGGCCCCGTCACTGCCCATGCCCGTTAAAATGGCGCCGACAGCGTTTTTCCCCGCGCAGCGCGCGACGGAATGAAGCAGGGCGTCCACTGACGGACGGTGGCGGTTAATGGGCGACTCATCACTCAACGTGACGTGATAATTCGCCCCGCTGCGCGTCAGCTCCATATGAAAACCGCCCGGCGCGATATAGACATGACCAGGTAGAACCCGATCGCCTTCTTCGGCTTCTTTCACCGACATCTGGCATAAACCGTCCAGCCGTTTCGCGAACGATTTTGTAAAACCTGGCGGCATATGTTGCGCAATCACGATGCCCGGACTGCTGGCCGGCATCGGGACCAGCAAGTGGCGCAGCGCCTCGGTTCCCCCGGTGGACGAACCGATAGCAATAATTTTCTCACTGCCGATCAGCGGTGCATGGGCTACGCGCGGTGGCACAGGCTTATTGTCGCGACGGCGAATTTGCGCTTTTGCCGCCATGCGGATTTTGTCGACAATCATTTCGCTGTAATGCGCCATGCCATCCTGCAAGCCGGTTTCGGGCTTGGTGATAAAGTCCACCGCGCCGAGTTCCAACGCGCTAAGGGTGATATCCGAACCACGCTTGGTCAGCGAAGAGAGCATCACCACCGGCATTGGGCGCAGGCGCATCAGGCGATCTAAAAACTCCAGCCCGTCCATCCGCGGCATTTCGACATCAAGGGTCAATACATCCGGGTTGTGTTGCTTAATGAGATCACGGGCGATGATGGGATCGAGGGCCGTTGCCACCATTTCCATATCGGGTTGTTCGTTGACAATGCCCGTCATTATTTTGCGAATCAGCGACGAGTCATCAATGCACAGCACCTTAATCTTTTTCATCGTTTTTACTCCGCCAGGCGGTAAACAGACTGTCCGAGCAAACGAAATGGACTGTTCATATTTTGAAAATGTTCAGAGTGACCAACGAACAGCAGCCCACCGGGCTTGAGCATTTTCGCGAAGCGCTGTAACAACTTCTCTTGGGTATTCTGATCGAAATAAATCATTACGTTACGGCAGAAAATCGCATCGAAAGGGGCGGGAATGTCCCACTGGTTTTCGATCAAATTCAGCTGGCGGAACTGCACGGTGTTGCGAAACTCGCTTTTGATTTTCACCATCTTTGACTGCTCGCCCGTACCGCGTAAAAACCAGGTTTTCTTTTGCTGTTCGGTCAGGTTGTCGATATCGCCCAGGCGATAAACGCCCTGGGTAGCTTTTTCCAGCACATCGGTGTCGATATCAGTCGCCAGCACGCGTGGGCCAGTGATACTGCGGCCTAACGCCGCTTCCAGCGTCATGGCAATCGACCACGGTTCTTCACCGGTAGATGCCGCCGCGCACCATACGTTGTACATGCCGGAACGGGACTGAGCATGTTTCGCCAGCGTCGGAAAGTGGTACGCCTCGCGGAAAAACGAGGTCAGGTTGGTGGTCAGGGCGTTAATAAACTCCTGCCACTCTTTACTGGTCGGATTGTTAACCAGCATCGCGGTGTATTCATCAAAACGCTGCATGTTCAGGTCACGCAGGCGACGGGAAAGGCGGTTGTACACCATGTCCCGTTTTTGCGGCGTGAGCACAATGCCCGCGCGCTGATAAATCAACTCGCTGATTTTTTCTAATTCATTACCGTTTAGCGCAACGTGAGCGCTCTGAGACTGTTCGGTAATTGAAAACGTATTTTTCTGGCTATTCGTCATAAGTATTGACTTAAACCTACAGGTATTAATGAAAATTGCAGGTGATGCTGAAATGAAACATCGGCGAAATGCCGGGTATTTTATTAACGAAAATAAAACATCCCGACTTATTACGCCGTGAAAGATAGCAGCGATATTTTTTCTTTAATCGGTAATGAGATAATGCTTAGGTCTTATACCGGCATGCTCATGATTTCCTGATATGCACTGACTAATTTATTTCGTACTTGTACGCCAAGGTTTAATGCTACCGATGATTTTTGAATAGAAACCATCACATCATTTAAGCCAATGCCTTCCGCACCTGAAAGATACGCTTGTGACTGACTTTTTGCCTGTGTTTGCATATCGCTAATATTGTTAATGCTATTAAGCAAAATATTAGAGAATTGTGAATTGCTTTCTGTTTTACGCGTCGAGGCAAAAGGGTTCAGCGACGACACATCTGAGACTTGTCTGGCTTGGGATTGAATCTGATCCAATACCCCGCCTAGTGTATTTATAGACATAAAAATGACCTTACTAGTTATTGGCCGCAAGCTTAACATGTGGTGCGAAAAACAGCATAACGTGAATAGCTGACACAAATTTCACCTTATTACCACTTAGAAAACCGGGCTTTCTGTAGATAATACGCAACCGGGAATTTCCCTGAGAAATACATTTGAGTTTATTAATTCGTTACCAGATGAGCCGAGCCGTAATAGCTTGCACTCTTTATTGCGGCGTTCACTTTTACAGGACATTGGCATGACTGCCACAAACACCGGTAGTAAAAAGAAAGGCATTGTCGATGTAAAGGCAGTGCTCGAAAATATTCGGGTTAATCCCCGCATAATATTTTTCATCGCTGCTGCGGCAGCTATTTCCATTGTCATCGCGTTGTTGTTCTGGGCGAAAGAACCGGATTATCGCGTGCTGTACAGCAATATTAGTGAAGAGGATGGCGGAGCCGTTGTCACCCAGCTTCAGCAGATGCAGGTCCCGTACCGTTTTGCTGAGAATAACGGTGCTATCGAGATCCCTGCCGAGCAGGTGTATGAAGTGCGCCTCAAACTCGCCCAGCAAGGGCTGCCGAAAGGCGGCGCGGTGGGCTTTGAACTGCTGGACCAGGAAAAGTTTGGTATCAGCCAGTTCAATGAGCAGGTGAACTTCCAGCGTGCGCTGGAAGGTGAACTGTCGCGCACCATCGAAACGCTTGGCCCGGTACGCTCCGCGCGGGTTCATCTGGCGATGCCGAAACCGTCGCTCTTTTTACAGGATCGCAAAGAGCCTTCCGCGTCCGTGACGTTGAATTTGATCAACGGCAGAACGCTGGATTCCGGTCAGGTAAACGCGATCTCTTACATGATCTCCAGCGCAGTGCCGGGATTGAGCGCCGATCGCGTGACTATCGTCGATCAGAGCGGTCATTTGATATCGCAAAACGGCGCGCAGGCGACGCAGACCACGCAGCTGCAATATGTCCGTAAGGTGGAAGCCGATTACCAGAGCCGTATTCAGGCGATTCTGGCCCCGATTGTCGGTGTGCAGAACGTCAGAACGCAGGTGACCGCGCAGGTTGATTTCACCCAGCATGAGCAGACGGCTGAGCAGTATCAGCCGAACAGTCGCCCGGAAAACATGGCGATCCGTAGCCGTCAGAGCAGCAACAATGAGCAAGGCGGTAAGAATGCGGTGGGTGGCGTGCCGGGTGCGTTAAGTAACCAGCCGCCAGCGCCGGTTGCCACACCGATTGAGAACCCTGCAGCCCAACAGGCGAACGCGCAGGGCGCGGCGAACAACACGGCAAACCGGAATGCAGCACCAGCGCAAACGCCTGCACCGACATTGACGCCGTACAACAAGCAAAGCGACGAAACCACGAACTACGAAGTGGATAAAACGCTGACGCACATTAAGCGCAATACCGGCACGCTCGAACGCTTGTCCGTTGCGGTGGTGGTGAATTTTGTACCTGGCAAAGACGGCAAAACTGCCGCGCTGACCAAAGCTCAGCTTGATCAGATTAATGCGCTGGTGAAAGAGGTGATGGGCTATTCCGACAAACGCGGCGATACGCTGAATGTCGTGAACACGCCGTTTACCGACCAGGAAGAAGAAGCGCCAATTCCGCTGTGGAAACAGCCTGAAGTTATCAAGCTGGGAATGTCCGCCGCGCGCTATCTGCTCGTTGTGCTGATTGCCTGGATCTTGTGGCGTAAAGCGGTGCAGCCGTTCTGGACTCGCCATCAGGAGCTGCTGATCCAGCGTCTGGAGATGGAGAAAGAGGCTCGCCAGGCGGAGCTTGATGAACAAGTTCGTAAACGCCAGAGCGCTGAAACTGCGAAAGCGCAGCAGCGTGTCGAGACGGAGCAAGAGGCGCAGCACCTGCGTGAAATGGCTGACCAGGAGCCGCAGGTTATCGCTCTGGTTATCCGCCAATGGTTGAATAAGGAGCAGAAGTCGTCATGAACGCCGCCGAGAAAAGCGCCATAGTCATGCTGACGCTCGGTGACGAGCGTGCAGCCGAAGTCTTTAAACACCTGAATACGCACGAAGTAACGCTGATCAGTGGCGCGATGGTCGCTATGGGCACCTACACCCACGATCAGCTCGCTATCGTGATGAAGGAGTTCCGTAAGGACTCCGGTGAGTTTGCGGTGCTCGATGTAAACACCAACGAATACCTGCGCAGTGTGCTGGTGAAAGCGTTGGGTGAAGAGCGCGCCAATAATCTGCTGGAAGACCTGCTGGATGCCAACGATGAGCGCAACGGTATTGAGACGCTCAACTTTATGGAACCGCAGATGGTCTTCGATCTCATCCGTGATGAGCATCCGCAGATTATCGCCACCATTCTTGTGCATCTGAAACGTAGCCAGGCGGCCGATCTGCTGGCGAAATTTGATGAGCGTGAACGTAACGACATCATGCTGCGTATCGCCACTTTCGGCGGTGTTCAGCCGGTTGCATTGCAGGAGCTGACCGAAGTGCTCAACAACTTGCTGCATGGCCAGAACATCAAACGCAACAAGATGGGCGGTGTTCGTCCTGCGGCCGAGATCCTCAACCTGATGAAATCTCATCAGGAAGACGCGGCTATCGAAGCGGTACGCGAATACGACCAGGAACTGGCACAGAAAATTATCGACGAGATGTTCCTGTTCGAAAACCTGGTCGAAATGGAAGACCGCAGCATCCAGCGTATCTTGCAGGATATCGACAACGAGTCGTTGATCGTCGCCCTGAAAGGTGTGGACGAAGCGCTGCGCGACAAGTTCTTCCGCAATATGTCCAAGCGTCAGGCCGATATTATGCGTGATGATTTGAACTCTCGTGGCCCTGTACGTATGTCGCAAGTCGAAAACGAACAGAAAGCTATTTTGCTGGTGGTGCGTCGTCTGGCGGAAACCGGCGAGATTGTGATTGGTGGAGGCGACGATGCCTACGTCTAATTCCCGGTGGCAGTCCTGGCGGCCTGAAAATTTGCTTGATGATTCCTTTAGTGAGGAGCGCGAACTGCGTGCTGCGATGCCGGCCAGCGACCCGGCAAGCGAAGCCGCGTTACAGGTTGAGTTATCCCGCCTGCGTCAACAGGCCGAGCAAAAAGGTTTTGCGGCGGGCCAAACGCGTGGCGTAGAAGAGGGCAAAAAGCTCGGCTACGCGCAAGGCTTCGAGGAAGGCCGCGAAGAGGGTATCGAGAAAGGGAAAGCCGAGTACCAACAGTTACAGCAGAAGCAGTCCGATGAATTCGCGCAGCTGATTGATAACGTAAAAATCACGCTTGATAACCTCGATAGCGTCATGCCTGCGCGTCTGGTGCAGGTCGCCCTGATGGCGGCGCGCAGCTTGCTCGGTGAAAGTGTGGTGTCAACCACCACCAACGCCTGGCTACTGACGCGCATTCAACAGCTGTTGCAGGAAGACACGAAGCACTTGAATCAGGTGAAACTGTGGGTCAGCCCGGAAGAGTCTGCCGCAGTGCAGGAGCAACTCGGTGAAGTGTTGCACTCCCGTGGTTGGGAACTGTGTACCGACGATCAAATGCTGCCGGGCGGCTGTCGCTTAACCACCGACGGTGGCGAACTGGACTCCACCACGGAAACGCGCTGGAACGAGCTGTGCACGCTGAGTCGTGAGGACTTCTCTTTATGACCGCCCGCTTAAAAAAGTGGATTGATGGTGTTGCCCTGCGCGAGAGCCGAATCGCAACGCTGCCGCTGTTTCGCCGCTATGGTCGCTTGACGCGCGCAACCGGTCTGGTGATGGAGGCTGTTGGCCTGAAATTACCCATCGGCACGCTCTGTATTGTCGAGCGCGAAAGCGAAGAGGGCATTCAGCGGGTCGAAAGTGAAGTGGTGGGTTTCAATGGTGAAATCCTCTACTTGATGCCCCTTGAGAACGTGGAAGGCGTATTGCCAGGTGCGCGCGTGTATGCGCTCGGCAATAACATTAAAGGCAAATTACTGCCGCTCGGACCGGAACTGTTAGGCCGCGTGTTGGATGCCAGCGCGCGCCCGCTCGACGGCCTGCCGCCGCCGGTTACCGCTGACCGTGGGCCGCTGTTTACGGCGCCGTTTAACCCGTTGCAGCGCGATCCGATCAAAAACGTGCTCGATGTCGGCGTTCGCGCCATCAACGGTTTGCTGACCGTCGGGCGCGGTCAACGTATGGGGCTGTTCGCCGGTTCCGGCGTTGGCAAAAGCGTGCTGCTGGGGATGATGGCGCGTTTCACCAAAGCGGACGTGATTGTCGTTGGGCTGATTGGTGAGCGTGGCCGCGAAGTCAAAGACTTTATCGAAAACATCCTCGGCAAAGATGGCCTGAAGCGATCCGTGGTGATTGCCGCGCCGGCCGATGTGTCGCCGATTTTGCGTATGCAGGGCGCGGTTTATTCCACGCGTCTGGCGGAAGACTTCCGCGATCGCGGCATGAACGTGCTGCTGATTATGGATTCGCTAACCCGCTACGCGATGGCGCAGCGTGAAATCGCCCTCGCCATTGGCGAGCCGCCCGCGACCAAAGGCTACCCACCTTCGGTGTTCGCCAAACTGCCTGCGCTGGTGGAGCGTGCCGGTAACGGCATCAAAGGCGGCGGTTCGATCACCGCGTTCTATACCGTGTTGACGGAAGGGGACGATCAGCAGGATCCGATCGCCGACTCGGCGCGTGCGATCCTCGATGGTCACGTGGTGCTTTCCCGTCGCCTGGCGGAATCGGGCCACTATCCGGCGATTGATATTGAAGCATCGATCAGCCGTGCGATGACCGAGCTTATCGATCCGAAGCATTACAAAAAGGTGCAGCGCTTTAAGCAGATGCTCTCTTCCTTCCAGCGTAACCGCGATTTGGTCAGCGTGGGCGCGTATGCGGCGGGCAGCGATCCGTTGCTGGATCAGGCGATTGCGCTGTACCCGCAAATGGAAAGTTATTTGCATCAGGGCATACATGAGTCCTGTGAATATAAAGACTCGTACGACGGGCTTTCCGCGCTGTTCCCGGAAAACGACGCAACATAATGTGAGGGCATGTTGATGGCCAGTCAAAACCCGATGGATGTGCTGCGCGAGTTGGCAGAAAAAAAGCTGAACGACACCACAACGCGACTGGGTTCGGCTCGGCAAACGCATGCTCACGAAACCACGCGTCTCGATCAACTCAGAGTCTACGCGCAAGAGTACCGCCAGCAGCTCCAGTCGACGATTGTCGACAACGGCGTATCCATTATGGCGCTACAGACGCACCAGCATTTTCTGACCTCGCTGGATGGCGTCGTAGAGCAACAAGTCAGGAGAGTATCTGCCAGTCAGTACACGGTGGATAACGTGCAGGAAGCATGGAGAAAAGATAAGCAGCGGCTGAATGCTTTCGAAGCACTGAAAAACCGTGCCGACGCACAGCGATTGTTAAAAGAGAACCGGCTGGAACAGAAAATGATGGATGAGTTCGCCCGTCGCGCCAGCCAAAGGAATACATAAGATGATTATCAAAAATTCAACCCCAGCTTCCCAGCCAGATGCTGGACGCCAGACGGCATCAACGTCGTCTGCGCAGGAAGAGGGGCCGTTTTCTTCCGAACTGAAAAAGCAGATGTCATCGGGACAAACGCAGAAATCGGAAGATCCACGTTCGCCGCAGGACAAAACCAAGAAGCATGTTGACAAGAAAGCGGCACCGGCTGACGCGAGCACGCAGGTTGCCGCAACGCCGTTACCTGCCGATCCGCTGGCGGACGCCGCCAAAAACTTGGCGATGCCCATTGATGTCACCACGGCGGATGCGCTGTTGGCGCAGGGCGCGCAGACTGCGCAGCCTTCGCTGGCCGATCTGGCGGCACTGCCGCAAGAGGCGACCGATCCGGCACTCGCCGCTGTTCCGGCGAGCGGTCTGCCAACTACCGCATTACCGGTGGATGCGCAAACGGCTGATCCTCTTACTTCGGTGAATTTCACCGCCGTGCTGAACGACAAAGAAGCGACGGCGGCAAAAGCGGGCAAAGAGGGCGCGTCGGAGGGCGTGAAGTTCCAGGCGGCAGCCCAGGTCGCGAAGCCAACCGCGCCGTTAACGGACAAAACCGTTGACGGGACGCGGCCACCGTCGCAGTTACCGGCCAGCGACGCCAGTACGTTAACGGCCAATACGCAAGCCGCGCCGGTTAGCGAAAGCCTGACCAATGCGCTGCATGCCTTCAAAGCAGGGGAACCGGTGCTGACGCCGACCACCGTCGCACAGGCCGCACCGATAACGGCTGCGGCAACAACGCCAGCCGTATCGACCACGGCAGTGGCAACCGGCGCGTTGCAGGCGGAAGTGGGGACACCCGCGTGGCAGCAATCTTTAGGTCAGCAGATCGCGGTCTTCACCCGTAACGGTGTTCACCATGCGGAACTGCGCCTGCATCCGGAAGATCTCGGTTCATTGCAGGTCAGCCTGAAGGTGAATAACGATCAGGCGCAGGTGCACTTTGTTGCCGAGAGCCACCAGGTCCGTGCGGCGTTGGAATCCGCACTGCCGAACTTACGTACCATGCTGCAAGAGTCCGGGATTGAGTTAGGGCAGAGCAGTGTGGGTGCTGACACCTCTTCTTCGGCGGGTGATGCGCAGTCTGGCAACGGTACCGGACAAGGAAAGTCTGATAGCGCGCAAGGCGATCTCACTATTTCGGCGGAAGAAGAGCGTCCTGTATTAACCCGCGTTATGCATTATTCTCGCGGAATCAATACCTTCGCCTGAGGCTAAAGTGCTAACTGGCAAGGTGCTGACAGTAATTTCAGTTTTTCAATGAATTGTACTTGATGGGTGCTGTATTAAAATAACGGCATCCCATCAGGTCATCCGCCCAACGTATGATTCTTGATTTATTTTTTATTACAGAGTTATTCATCAAATGCCGAAGAAGAAACCAGCAGCGCAAAGCGGGAAAAAAAGCCCGCTGTTAATATTACTCATCCTGTTAATTATCCTGGGTATCTGCGCAATTGGCGCGTATGCCTATGTGGAAATCAGCAAGTTGAAGAATCAGGTCACGGATATGAATTCCGGTAAACCCGTTGCCAAAGAGGTTGTTCCTGTCGTGCCGGTTTATATGGATCTCGATACGTTTACCGTCAGCCTGAAACCGGATGCTCAGGACAGCGATCGCATTCTTTATATTGGTCTGACCTTGAAAGTGACCGACGCGAAAACGAAAACTTTGTTGGAAGAACATCTTCCGGATGTTCGTAGCCGTTTATTAGTGCTGTTCTCGCAACAAACAGCGGCGGAATTAACTGGCGATCAAGCGAAAGCCATGCTCGCGACAAAAGTAAAAGATGCGGTTAATGCATCAATTCCTGAACAGCATAAACCGATGGTGACAAACGTCCTGTTTAATGCATTTATCTTACGGTAATCATAATGTCGGACAGCATTTTATCCCAGGATGAGATTGATAATCTTCTTAACGGCGGTTCCAGCAGTAAAACCGAAACTGCCGTAGTGCCAGTTTCGGCAGAAGATAATATTAAGCCTTATGATCCTAATACGCAGCGTCGAGTTGTCCGTGAACGTTTATATTCGTTAGAAATGATCAACGAGCGTTTCGCGCGTCAGTTTCGCATCGGCTTGTTTAATATTTTGCGCCGTAGCCCGGATGTGACGGCGGGGAATATAAAGATTCAGCCGTATCACGAATTTGCCCGCAATTTGCCGGTGATGACCAGTCTTAACCTGATCAACATGAACCCACTGCGCGGGACGGCGTTGTTTGTTTTTTCGCCGAACCTGGTGTTTACCGCAGTGGATAACCTGTTTGGTGGCGATGGACGGTTCCCGACCAAAGCCGATGGGCGTGAGTTTACCCCGACAGAACAGCGCATTATCCAGCGTATGTTGGCGATGGCGCGTGAAGCTTACGACTACGCCTGGAAAACGATTTTCAAAATCAAAACGGAATTTGTGCGTTCTGAATTGCAGGTGAAATTTACCAATATCACCTCGTCACCGAATGACATTGTGATCACCACCCCTTTTCAGGTGGATATTGGATCGCACAGCGGTGAATTACAGATCTGTATTCCGTTTAGCATTATTGAGCCGATTCGTGAGCTTCTGACGAACCCGCCACTGGAAAACTCCCAGCACGAAAATAATCAGTGGCGCAACTCGCTGGCGACACAAATGCGTGATACCGAACTGGAACTGGTGGTGAAATTTGCTGAGATTTCCACCCGCTTGTCCAAAATTATGAATTTGAAACCGGATGATGTTATTCCGCTTGATAAACCTGAAGAGATCGGT
Source organism: Kosakonia sp. BYX6 (assembly GCF_038449125.1). Classification (NCBI taxonomy): domain Bacteria; kingdom Pseudomonadati; phylum Pseudomonadota; class Gammaproteobacteria; order Enterobacterales; family Enterobacteriaceae; genus Kosakonia; species Kosakonia calanthes. The sequence goes on from NZ_CP151800.1 coordinate 1,193,190, forward strand.
GGCTTTGTCAACGATGTCCCTGTGATGAAAGGTAAATATGGCAGCGCGAATAATCAATATGCTATCCAGGTTGATGAATTGAAGAACTCAACATTATTAGGTTTAAAGAAGGAGTAATGGTCGTATGAGCGATATGGAACAAGATTCAGGCTCAAATAAGTCTTCGCTCGGCGACATTTGGGGCGACGCAATGAGTGAACAGTTGTCCAACGAAAGTAATGCCGACGTGCAATCTGAGGCGGCAGATGTAATGGTTAATTTGTCTGAAGATTTAAATCTGGTGCTCGATATCCCGGTCAAAATGACCGTGGAATTAGGCCGCACCAAAATGACGATCAAGGAGCTGTTAAGACTCAGCCCAGGTTCCATTGTTTCACTTGATGGCCTGGCGGGTGAACCGCTCGATATTTTGATCAACGGTTATTTAATTGCGCAGGGCGAAGTGGTTGTCGTTTCCGATAAATTCGGCATTCGTATCACCGATATTATTACGCCGTCCGAACGCATGCATCGCTTGAGCAGATAATGAATACGCATTCGCTTAATACTGTTCAACCAGTATCCGGCGGGCCAGCGATGGCCCCAGTCTCAATGGGCAATATTATTGGCGCGCTGGCGCTGGTGCTGTTGTTGATTGTGGCCGTCGCGTGGGTTTTCCGCCGCACTGGTGTTGCTACACGAATGGTAAAGGGAAATAGCATTCTTTCTGTTAAACACACCCAGTCAATCGGTGCGCGCGAGCGCCTGGTCGTGGTTGAAGTGGACGACAAATGGCTGTTGCTGGGGGTGACGCAAGACAACATCACTAACCTGATGACGATGGAGAAAAAAGCGGAGCTTGAGAGCGTGAAGCCGGCACCGTTTATCTCCAGTTTTCAGACGGCATTGGTGAACTGCATTGCCCAGCGCAAAGGTGAGAGCAAAAAATGAAACGCAACGCTCGCCTGCTGACGGCAGTGCTTGGCACAGGTTTAATTGTTGCCGGGATTTTGCTGCCCGCGCACCAAGCCCTGGCTGCTAACAATGACATTCTGCTTTCACATTCCGGGAATGGTGAAAGTTGGTCATTACCTATACAAACGCTTGTTCTGCTGACATCGCTGACCTTTTTACCGGCGATTTTGCTGATGATGACAGGTTTTACCCGCATTGTGATTGTGCTGGGGTTGCTGCGAAATGCCCTCGGTACAGCCAGTACGCCGCCTAACCAGGTGCTGCTCGGGTTGGCGTTATTTCTGACCTTTTTTGTGATGTCGCCGGTGTTCAACCGCATTTACGACGAAGCCTGGGTTCCGTTGTCGCAGGACAAGATCTCGATGGAAGTGGCGATTGAGAAAGGTTCACAGCCGCTGCGCGCCTTCATGCTCAAGCAGACCCGCGAAGGGGATCTGGCGCTCTTTTCCCGCATCGCCAAAGCAGGTGATTTTGACACCGCCGCCGATGTGCCGATGAGCATTCTGGTGCCCGCTTTTGTCACCAGCGAGTTAAAAACCGGCTTTCAAATCGGTTTTACGATGTTCATTCCCTTTTTGATCATCGACCTGGTGGTAGCCAGCGTCCTGATGGCGCTGGGGATGATGATGGTGCCGCCGGCCACGATTTCGCTGCCGTTCAAGCTGATGCTGTTTGTGCTGGTCGATGGCTGGCAACTGGTTATCGGCTCGCTGGCGCAAAGCTTTTTTAGTTAGAGAAACAGAGAATGACGCCTGAAAGTGTTATGCAACTGGGGTTCCAGGCCACCAAAGTCGGGCTGATGATCGCCACACCGTTACTGATAGCTGCGCTGGTGGCGGGTCTGCTGGTCAGCATTTTGCAGGCCTCGACGCAAATCAACGAAATGACCTTATCGTTTATTCCGAAGATCCTGACGCTCGTTGTTGTGCTGATCGCCTGCGGCCCGTGGATGCTGACTACGCTTGTGGATTATATGCGTGGTTTGTTCACCAGCCTTCCGTACCTTATTCGTTAAGCATGTTTACGCTCTCACTGGTTCACCTGTATGACCACGTAAACCAGTTTTTCTGGCCGTGCCTGCGCATGCTCGCGCTGTTTGGCGCGGCCCCTATCTTCAGTGAAAAGCCGTTGAGCTCGCGCTTCAAAGTTGCGCTGGCGTTGATAACGGCGTTCTTGATTGCCCCACAATTACCGGACAGCGGCATTGCCATCGCCTCGTTGGATGGCTTTTGGGCCTGCTGTCAGCAACTCATCATTGGCATTGCGATTGGGCTCTCGGTTCAGTTGATTTTTGTCGCCGTGCGTCACGCGGGCGAAATCATCGGCATGCAGATGGGCTTGTCATTCGCCATGGTCTACGACCCCAGCGGCGGCCCGAGCATGCCAGTCATTGCCCGATTGTTAAATCTGTTCGTCACGCTGCTGTTTCTGACCTTCAACGGCCACCTTTATATGCTGGAAGTGCTGGCAAACAGCTTTGTCGCATTCCCGGTGAGCGCGGTGCCGCTCGGGCCTGACGGATTTCTTGCAATGGTGCAGGCCGGGACGATGATTTTCCGTTACGGCTTGATGCTCGGCCTGCCGGTGATCACCTTGCTGCTCTGTCTTAACTTGACGATGGGTTTGCTCAACCGCCTGACACCACAGCTGTCCATCTTTGTGATTGGTTTCCCGATTTCATTGACTGTCGGCATGGTTGCCATGTCGCTGGTCATGTTCACGCTTGCGCCTTTCTTTGAAAACATGATGGGCGGGATCTTCGATTACCTGTTTGTGATCTTGACGGGGTTCAGATAACGCATGAAAGGGCACGTCGTTTTTTTTCACTGTTTACCACATTGTGTCACCGGAGGTGACGTACACCAGGGAAGGGGTTATGAGCGGAAAATCCTCCGTCACTACAGCTAATGTTCTGATATATAGCGAAGATATTTTCTCAGCCAGGGGGCTTATCAACCTGATTAAGCTCTATCGGCCTAATTTGCGGGTTAGCCATATTCGCAGCGTTGAAGAAGCGAGCCTGGCGGTAAGCGGCAAAGTGCGGATTATGGTGGCGGTGGCGACACAGGCCACCAATCTGATGTCGTTGATGCAGACGATGCAACATTTGCGCGGAACGTGCCAGGACTTGCCATGCCTGGTGCTGTGCGAAGATCTCAACCCGGTTCTCCCTGCGCTGTTACCGGATGTTCCCACGTTGGGGCTGAATTCACCTATCCGTCAGGTTTTTGAAACCGTCACGGGATTGCTGTCGAAGAAGGGCGCAAAACAGCAAGCGCTGTCTGCGCTACCACTGTTAACGCAGCGCCAGCGCGAAGTGTTGTGCTTGCTGGCTTCTGGTTCCAGCGCACAGGAGGTTTCATCCACATTGGGGATCAGCCTGAAAACCGCCTATGTTCACCGACGTGATATTTTGACGCGCCTGAATATCTGCCCGAGTTATTATCGTGGCGTCTTTACCGGGCGTTTGTCATAACAGTTTGCCGGGCGCAGAAACACGACAGCCTCGCGTGGTCACGTGATATTGACCAGCGAGGCTGTCGTATTTACCCGAGGGGTTATTTGCCCGGAGATCGGACAACGCTTTTCATTACTGAAGCGGGGTGGACGTACCCGCCACAAAATTCAGCATCGGGCTCTTTTTCATCGCTCTTGATGGCGGTACACACAGGCTACAGGTAAAGCCATTAAACATATGTTCTGGTGTGGTGATAAAACTACCGCCACAGCAATCGCACTGCGTCTGTTTCAACATTCCGCCGTCGATAAAACGTAACAGCGTCCATGCACGGGTTAACCCCAGCACCGGTTTTGAATCGGCATCTGCCAGATCGTGTTCCAGATACATACGGTACGCTTTGAGCATTAACTCAACCTGGCGCCCTTTTTCAACTTTCTGCAAATAACAATAAATATTATAAAAAATGGACGAGTGAATATTCTGTTCCCACGCCATATACCAGTCGGCAGAGAAAGGCAGCATTCCCTTCGGCGGCGAATTTCCTTTCAGCTCTTTATAAAGCTTTAATAGCTTTCGACGGCTGAGGCTGGTTTCACTTTCCAGTACCTGCATCCTGGCGCCGAAATTAATCAGTTCCATCGCAATTTGCGCGTCTTTAATTTCAGACATGATGCTTTTTTCGTGCAACATTGAGTCTTCCATTATGCGGCCTCGTTGCTATCGTCACTGATGGCATTAAGCAGATTGCTCGACAGAATAATCCCGGTGTGCAAGCGCTGAAGCGCATCGATACGCGAGTCTTTCGTCAGGCAATTGATCACGACCTCATCATCAATGCGTAAGCGGCTAATCAGCTGTCCTGTAGAAGAGAGTTTAATCAGCTGCGGCAGTGATAAATGATTTAATGTTTCCAGCGTAGTTTCATTCAAACCCAAGCGGAAACCGGCTGCAATTTTATCTTCGCGAATCAGACGCTGTGCCAATAATAAATAGGACAGGTTCAGATCCTGGATAGATTGCATTTGTTCATCTAAATTGTGTTCGTTCATCAAGTTGCTCCCGTAAAAACTGGCAATTAATGCGAGCTTTTACTATTATTTAACAAATAAATATGCGAGCAACCACGTTATTTCGATAAGGTTAAACTAATTAATAAAACAAACTTTACTCTATTATTTTGCAGGTGAAGATTTTTATTTCCCGCTTTAATTGTCTTTAGGTTGTTCCTGAAGACACGAATAAGCTTACACAACTGCCTTAATTCAAACAATCACGTAAATGCGGAAAAAACAGGTTATTCGTATGACCGGTTTTAGGTTTTTTATAAATCTTGATGTTTTTTAATGATTTAGGTTAAGTTTAAATGTGAGCGTAATTTTAATTACATAACTCGGCGGAAATAAATGAGAAAACGTCGCTTTCTCGTAACGCGCTTATCTTATTGAATTTATTCTGATGGTGATTAATTTTGTAATGTATTCTCATTATCAGGATAATAATGAGATAAATCGTAAGGGTAATTATTTACAGGTGATTATCTGCTTTTAAATCGGCGGTTCGCTCAGGCTCACACATCAAACTCCATTTCCCTAACAACAACGCTACAAATAACCCTCTTTTTACCCTGCCTGCTTGGGTTTACACCCTGCGACTTATAAGATAATCCTCAGTATTGTTTACAAATAGTACTATTCACATTGTTTATTGTTTCTGGTAGTTATTATCACAAGCGCTTAACAAGGTTGATTTTGGGTATCGTTTTATTTTGCATTCGCTGGTGGGTATCTATTTGAAATACTTTGGAAATTGGCGAAAGCGTAAAGCATTGCTTTTCATGCTTCCCTCATGCTGCCGCGTTGGCTGGCACGGACCGGGTAGTTGAACGATGTACGATCCTTCTCAGCACAGGTATGCAGTAAAGACGTTGTCAGGGAGCACGATCGCAATAGTTGTGATTGGAAGAACTCTTACTGTGAATATCTATGAGGACTAAAAATGAGCGTTGATTCTTACAGCCAGACAGGAGATACAAGCACTTCCGGTTCGCTTACCTTTGGGTTGAAATCGAACTATGACTTCATTGTGTGCGGTGCCGGCTCAGCCGGATGTGTGGTTGCTGCACGTTTATCCGAGTTGTTGGATGTTCAGGTCTTGCTGCTTGAAGCGGGGGACGATGATATCAGCCCAACCATTTACGACCCTGGCAGTTGGCCGTTGAATTTGGGTTCTAAATACGACTGGAACTTCGTCGGCGAACCGAATCCCCATCTCAATGATCGGCGGCTACCTTTAAATATGGGAAAGGGGCTGGGCGGGGGCTCAAGCATCAATGTGATGGTTTGGGCGCGCGGCCATAAAACCGACTGGGATTATTACGCGGAGGAAACGGGTGAAGCGAGTTGGGGATATGAGTCGATTCTCAGCTATTACCGGCGAATCGAGAACTGGCAGGGTGAACCCGATCCGCTACGTCGCGGCAACAGTGGGCCGGTGTATGTTGCGCCGCCCGTTGATCCTCAACCCTTGGCGCATGCCACCCTTGAAGCGGCCAGTGCGTTAGGCATTCCACGCTTTGACAGCCCGAACGGCAAGATGATGGAAGGCGCAGGCGGGGTGGCCTTCGCCGACTTGCGCATTCGCACGGGCCGACGTCAGTCGGTCTATCGCTCTTATGTCTACCCGCGTATGTATCAACCCAATCTAACGGTGGTGACCCATGCGCAGGTCACGCGATTGCTGTTTGAAGGCAAACAGGTGATTGGTGTTGAAGCGGTGATCAATGGCCAACTCTGCCGCATCGGCGCACTGTGCGAAGTGATTATGTCGATGGGCGCGATTCAGACGCCAAAAGTGTTGATGCAATCGGGGATTGGCCCGCAGCAAGCGCTGAGCGCGCATGGCATCAACGTCGTCGAAGATCTTCCGGGTGTCGGGCAAAATCATCAGGATCATGTCGCTTTTGGCTGCACGTGGGAATACCGCACGCCGCAACCTGTCAACGCGGGCGGCTGCGAGTCTACGCTGTACTGGAAGAGCGATACGCGCCTCGACGCGCCGGATCTGTTGCAGTGCCAGCTTGAATTCGCGGTGCCGTCGCCGCCCGAAGTGGGCACTGAACCGCCTGAGCATGGTTGGTCTATGTTCGCCGGGCTGGCACGACCGAAAAGCCGTGGAAGTGTGCGGCTGTCAGGCCCGAACCCTGACGATCCGCTATTGATTGATCCTAACGTGCTCAGTGAGCCGGAGGATCTGGACGCGGCTTTCGCGAGTGTTGAACTGTGCCGGGCGATTGGCAACCATCCGCATTTCGACAAGCTCATCAAGCGCGAAGTGACACCGTTGCCTCGCGAGCGTCGCCAGATGGAGCAATTCATCCGCAACTCGGCGGTGACGTTC